>NZ_CP180549.1:0-1264325 GCF_047778075.1 Neptuniibacter sp. QD57_21
ATGCAGATGCCGATGCACATTCCAGCATCTGACATTATTGCTACCCCTCCTCCGGCACCGATCCCTGAGCCGGTTGAGCGTCAGGTAAATGTTGAAGGTGGTTTGCGTCACCATCAATCTAGCCTAAACCAGTCCTTTACCTTTGAAAGTTTTGTCCAAGGTAAATCTAACCAATTGGCACTGGCAGCAGCACGACAGGTTGGCGATAACCCAGGTGTATCTTACAACCCACTCTTTATTTACGGTGGTGTTGGTTTGGGTAAAACCCACTTGATGCACGCTGTGGGTAACGAGATGCTGAAGCGTAATCCGAACGCGAAAATTGTTTATCTGCATTCGGAACGCTTTGTAGCTGACATGGTGAAGGCCCTGCAGCTAAACGCCATTAACGATTTTAAGCGTTACTACCGCTCAGTTGATGCCCTGCTGATCGATGATATTCAATTCTTCGCAGGTAAAGAGCGTTCACAAGAAGAGTTTTTCCATACTTTTAATGCCTTGCTTGAAGGTGGTCAGCAGATGATTCTGACCAGTGACCGTTATCCTAAAGAAATTAACGGTGTGGAAGAGCGTCTTAAATCCCGTTTCGGTTGGGGCTTAACAGTTGCGATTGAGCCGCCTGAACTTGAAACGCGAGTAGCTATACTTATGAAGAAGGCAGATGAAGCACGGGTACGTTTACCTGATGATGCTGCTTTCTTCTTGGCTCAGAAAATCCGTTCTAATGTTCGTGAGCTTGAAGGGGCATTAAAACGAGTCATTGCCAATGCTCATTTCACTGGCAGTGCTATTACTACACCTTTTATTAAAGAATCTCTTAAAGACCTGCTGGCTTTGCAGGATAAACAGGTTAGTATTGATAATATTCAAAGAGTTGTAGCTGATTATTATAAAATTAAGGTCTCTGATCTGCTGTCGAAAAGACGCAGCCGCTCCGTAGCTAGACCTCGCCAAGTAGCGATGAGTCTATCTAAGGAACTGACCAACCACAGCTTGCCAGAAATCGGCGATGCATTTGGTGGTCGAGATCACACTACAGTGCTCCATGCTTGTCGTAAGATAAAGGAGTTACGTGAAAGTGATACGGATATCAGAGAAGACTATCAGAATTTATTACGCCACTTAACGGCGTAAATTTAGCGGCTAAAAAGTCGGATTAAATATAAGGTAGGTGGGGAAACGATGAAATTTGTCATCTCACGTGAAGCGCTGATCAAGCCTCTGCAGCTAGTTGCAGGTGTGGTTGAGCGTCGCCAGACATTGCCAGTGCTATCCAATATCCTATTGGTAGCTGAAGGGGATCAACTATCGATGACCGGTACTGACCTTGAGGTTGAGCTGGTTGGTCGTGTGACACTGGATGAGCCTGCAGAAGCCGGTTCTGTCACTGTGCCTGCTCGTAAGTTGATGGACATCTGTAAATCTCTGCCAGATTCAGCGCGTATTGAACTGACGCTTACAGGTCAGAAGATGGTGATTAAAGCGGGTCGAAGCCGTTTTAGCCTATCTACCCTACCCGCTGCAGAATTTCCAAATGTAGAAGACAGCCCAGAAACACTAGAACTGTCTATGCTACAGCACCAGTTGCGTAACCTGATCGATAAGACTGGTTTCTCTATGGCGCAGCAAGATGTTCGTTACTACCTAAACGGTATGCTTCTGGAGATCGCTGAAGGCAAACTTCGCTCTGTATCTACAGACGGCCACCGCTTAGCGACAAGCGTGACAGAAGTAGAAGCGCAAGAAGGCATGCAGCATCAGATCATCGTGCCGCGTAAAGGTATTCTTGAACTTGCTCGTCTTCTTCAGAATGGTGATGACGAACTACGCCTAGTGATTGGTGCGAGCCACATCCGTGCTCACGTGGGTGATTTCACCTTCACCTCTAAGCTAGTTGATGGCAAATTCCCGGATTATGAGCGCGTTATTCCGAAAAATGGCGACAAGATCCTACTAAGTGATCGTATGGAGCTTCGTCAGGTACTTAGCCGTATCGCGATCCTTTCTAACGAAAAATACCGCGGTGTGCGCTTGGCGCTATCTAACGGTTATCTGCAAGTTATGGCAAATAACCCAGAGCAGGAAGAAGCGGAAGAGACGCTAGCAGTAGATTACGAAGGCGATAGCCTCGAAGTTGGCTTCAACGTTAACTACCTGTTGGATTGCCTATCTATTCTAAACTCTGACGTTGTGCGTCTGACTTTATCTGATTCTAACTCCAGTGCGCTGGTTGAAGGTTTCGACGAAGAAGGCAGCCTATACGTTGTTATGCCGATGCGTATGTAATTGAAAGGTATTTCGGAAACAGGGGGCTTACTGAGCCCCCTGTTTTGTATATAGGCCAAGGGCCCTGAATGTCGATCTCCAATCTCCAGATTAAAAACCTCCGCAATATCAGCTCAATCACGATTGAGCCCTCTCCCTCTATAAATATTATTTGTGGTGAAAACGGCAGTGGTAAAACCAGTATCCTCGAGGGGATTAATGTTTTAGGCCTCACCCGCTCATTTAGAACCAACAAAGCTCGTCATCTTGTCCAAACCGATCAAAGTTCTACTGTGGTCTTTGCCTCGGTTGATCCTATGGCTCAGGGATATAAGCAATCTATTGGTGTTGAGCGTCCTGCAGAGGGCGATGCACGGATCCGTTACGAAGGCTCAGATATAGATCTGTCGACCTTGGCAGAGCTGATTCCACTGCAAGTCATTAACTCAGATACCTTCATGTTATTGGAGGGATCACCTGCGGTAAGACGGCAATTTCTGGACTGGGGTGTCTTCCATGCCGACAAAGCCTTTATTCAATTATGGAGAGGCTTCAGAAGAGTATTAAAACAGCGTAATACCCTGCTGAAATGTGGTAAGATTGACAATCAGTTACGCCAGGTTTGGGATCGTGAATTTATCTCCTTTTCCGAGCAGCTAAATCGTTTACGAATTGAGTATCTAAAACTGCTGAAACCGGAATTTGAAACCGTGGTTTCGCAGCTTCTTGAAGGTATGGATATTCAACTCGGCTTTAGCTACGGCTGGGATAAAAAGCGTGCTTTAGACGAAGTGCTCGCAAGTAATTTTGAACGCGATCTTCGTCAAGGTTTTACTGGCAGTGGTCCGCAACGTGCGGACATCAAGCTCAAGGTCGATGGACACAACGCTGCAGAGCGTTTGTCTCGCGGCCAAAAGAAATTAGTGGTCAGTGCGTTGAAGCTTGCTCAAGGGGCGTTGTTTCAACGAATGAATGGCCGTCCCTGCATCTATCTGATCGACGATTTACCTTCAGAGCTAGATAGTGTGCACGGAGAACAGTTTTGTAAAGTGTTAGAGCAAAGCTCTAACCAGTGTTTTATAACCTGTGTTGATGACAATTCGCTTAAAGCGTTCTGGCATCCACAAACGGAATTAGCCACTTTTCGCATAGCAGATGGCCACATAGATGATGCCACGTAGCGAAAAAGTTAGGAGACTTGGATGAGCGGCGAAGATAATCAAGATTATGATTCCTCAAGTATTAAGGTACTAAAAGGCCTTGATGCGGTAAGGAAACGCCCGGGCATGTACATTGGTGATACAGACGACGGTACCGGTCTGCACCACATGGTGTTCGAGGTCGTGGATAACTCTATCGACGAAGCCTTGGCGGGTCACTGTAGTGAAATCAAAGTGATTATCCATCCGGATGAAAGTATTACGGTTATGGATAATGGCCGTGGGATCCCAACTGATATTCACCCAGAAGAAGGTGTATCAGCTGCCGAAGTTATCATGACTGTACTGCACGCCGGTGGTAAGTTCGACGATAACAGCTATAAGGTATCTGGTGGTCTGCACGGAGTAGGTGTATCGGTAGTAAACGCCCTTTCCGTTAAGTTAAAGATGACCATTCGTCGTAATGGTCAGGTGCACGAGCAGGTATACAAGCACGGTGAACCTGAAGCACCGCTATCTGTTGTCGGTGAAACAGAAACCAGCGGTACTATGGTTCGTTTCTGGCCATCTGAAGATACGTTCTCAAACGTTTCCTTCAAGTTCGATATTCTGGCTAAACGTCTACGTGAGCTTTCTTTCCTTAACTCCGGTGTACGTATTGTTCTTAAAGATGAGCGTACAGCAGTCGAAGAAGTTTTCGAATATGAAGGTGGCCTAGGCGCATTTGTTGAGTACCTGAACACCAACAAGACAACCGTTAACAAACTTTTCCACTTCACTGCTGAGCATGAAGCTTCTGGCGTTGCGGTAGAAGTTGCGATGCAGTGGAACGACAGTTTCCAGGAAAGCATCCACTCCTTCACCAACAATATTCCACAGCGTGATGGTGGTACTCACCTTTCTGGTTTCCGTGCAGCGCTTACGCGTTCTCTAAACAACTATATCGAGAGCGAAAGCCTGAACAAAGGCGGCAAGATTAGCACTACAGGTGATGATAGCCGTGAAGGTCTGACAGCAATCATCTCGGTTAAAGTACCTGATCCTAAGTTCTCCTCTCAGACCAAAGATAAGTTGGTGTCCTCTGAGGTGAAGTCTGCCGTTGAGCAAACCATGGGTGAGCGTCTGGCTGAATACCTGCAGGAAAACCCGCAGGAAGCTAAAGCGGTTGTTTCAAAAATGATCGATGCTGCACGTGCTCGTGAAGCTGCACGTAAAGCACGTGAAATGACACGCCGTAAAGGTGCACTAGATATCGCAGGCCTGCCGGGTAAGCTGGCGGACTGCCAAGAGAAAGACCCAGCGCTTTCTGAAATCTACCTAGTGGAGGGTGACTCTGCGGGCGGATCGGCTAAACAGGGCCGTGCTCGTAAGACTCAGGCAATCCTACCGCTGAAAGGTAAGATCCTAAACGTAGAGAAAGCTCGCTTCGATAAGATGCTTAGCTCTGCAGAGGTTGGCACACTGATCACTGCACTAGGTTGTGGTATCGGCCGCGAAGAATACAACCCAGATAAACTGCGTTACCACCACATCATCATCATGACCGATGCCGACGTGGATGGATCGCACATCCGTACCCTGCTTTTGACCTTCTTCTTCCGTCAAATGCCTGAATTGATCGAACGTGGTTACGTGTATATCGCTCAGCCACCGCTATATAAGATCAAAAAAGGTAAGCAGGAGCAGTATCTGAAAGACGATGAAGCACTGGATTCTTACCTGCTTCAAGGTGCTCTAGATGGCACTACATTGCATGTAAATGCTGATGCGCCAGGTATCGGCGGTGAGAAGCTAGAAGAGCTTGTTTACCAGTACCGTGCAGTGATCCGCACGATCAACCGTATGTCGCGTGTTTACCCATACGCGATGCTTAAGTCTCTACTAGATGTTGCTGCGTTCCCACGTGATAACATGACGGATCAAGCTGCAGTAGCAGATTGGTGCGATAGCTTTGATGATGCGCTTGCGGGCTACTCTGATAAAGCGGTTAGCTACCAGTGTCTAGTTGAAGAAGATAAAGAACACAGCAACTTCGTTGCTAAAGTCGTTATGCAGCAACACGGTGTTGCTCATGATTACGTACTCAACGAAGAGTTCTTCGCTTCACGTGAATACGCAGAGATGGCGAAGATGGCTGATACGCTGTCAGGTCTACTAGAAGTGGGTGCTTACTTACAGCGTGGCGAACGTCAGAAGGAAGTGACAGACTTCGAAGAAGGCCTAAACTGGTTGCTTGATCTATCCCGTCGCGGTCACTACATCCAGCGATACAAAGGATTGGGTGAGATGAACCCAGAGCAGCTGTGGGAAACCACAATGGACCCAGACTCTCGACGTATGCTGCAAGTAACAATCGAAGATGCGATCGCAGCGGATCAGCTATTCACAACCCTAATGGGTGATGAAGTAGAACCGCGTCGTAACTTTATCGAATCAAACGCTCTACAGGTTGCTAACCTAGACGTTTAATTTATCGATTTAGCTCGATTCATTAAAAAAGCCCTTGCAGAGATGCAGGGGCTTTTTTGTTTGTAATTACTGAGTTTGGAGCTAGCCGTCTTTCAAGTCGATGCTAACTTTTTCCATATAGCTAAGGCCTACATGTTGATCGTAGTAAGCGGCTTCGTTGATAAATGCGCCGTATACGGTCTTATCGCCTTCATAAGGGATCGTTTCACCGCCTAGGGTCATAAACAAAGGATCGCCAGGGTTTATCTCCTGATAATCTTTGTTTTGCAGGTTCGGATGGATCATAGCGGTGATCTCGCCATCACTATCTTCTGGTAGCGAGATTTTCTCTACAAAACGGTAGCCTTCCTGTTGCTTTGGTAGATCAATCGCCTGCCCTGTATTACGAAGCTCTAGATAATCTAAAGCATGCATAACGGCAGTGTGCGTGTCTTTATATACTTGGTAATTCAGCAGCCCTTGAGCGATTGGCCCTACTTCAATCAAAAAGCCATTCAATCGGCCGATAGAAGTGAGGAAGTTATCCTTCATACGATCGCTAGGGTTAAAGAACAGTGTCGCTTCTGGCATTTTCTGCTTTATGTAGAAGGCCATACCCACCACTAGAGGGTCATCGGTGTTGAAGATTAGCGACATGCCCATATTGGCCGTTGTTGTGTGTAGATCGATAACAAAATCGACTCTTGGGTCTTCTTTAGGGCCTAAGAGTTCATTCAGTACTTTTGCGCGTTTCTGCTCACAGCCATTTAGATCTGGGTTGTTTAGATCTTTTTCACTAAACTGACGATTTAGGTCTTGGTCGATATAACGACGAACTTCAGCATTAGCTTCTGGGTTTGTTATGTGTAGCTCGGTTTCAAAGCTGCCACGCTTAACTTCTTCAGGGCATTTGGACCAGTGTTTAACTAGGTGAACACCGGTTAATTCATTGCCGTGTGTTCCGCCTGTGATTGCGACTTGTTTGATTGAATCAGTCATATAGTTCTTTTAATTCTTTTCTTACGTGATGGAGCAAGCGTTGGCTCTGTCATTAAAGCATGCCACTCACTTATGAATTCTGTATTTCTAGGAGGCTTTAGATATTGCTTTGCGACTAGCCTCATACAAAGACATTACCCGATGGATAACTTATTGCAAAGGCTAGTATGAAACATCGCGACTTTTAGACTGTTTAGGCAGCCTTAGGCGGTATCTAAGGAGAATTAAAGTTGAGGCATTGTATCTTTGGTGTAAATGCTTACTTACTTTGAATCGTATGTCGTTACATGGGTGTCACAGTTATTAAGCAAGCAATACTCATTATTCATAGATGCAAATTTTATTGCCGTCTAGATCTCGAAAATAGGCAGAGTAACGGCCAGATCTGACCTCAGGGTCACCTTCACTAACACCACCCAAGCTTATAGCTTTAGCGTGGATCTCATCCACTTCGGCTGCAGACTTGAGGTTAACCCCCAACATCGTACCGTTACCTACTGTAGCTTCATTGCCATCAAAAGGTTCTGCCAGTGCGAACATAAAGCCGTCACCCACCCATAAGGTCATTCGCCCTTCATCATGTACTTTGTTGATACTTTGGCCAGTAAAGAGCTGATCGTAAAAGTTCACACCCCGTTGCATATTGTTGGTACCAAAAACAAAGTAATTCATTTTCATAGGGTAGTTCCTTCTTTTGATTTATTAACTCTTAAACTCTACTGCCCTGCGCTTTTAGGCGCAGTTTTCACCACAGATCCATTCCTCAATCTGGCATTGGCTGTTATCACCCGTCACTAAGTATTCAACGTGACACTCACATTCGCCACAGCGTGGCAGTGTGTCGTTATATTGCATGATCTCTTGGTATTCACTTTCACCATCATCAATGGCATTTTGAATATCATCGATATACAGCTCATTACAGGTACAAACTAATGTGGGATCTTGTTTCTTCTTTTCTATATCCACGCTTTTTTACCTCGTTTTGAGTGTGACACTGAGAAGGTTATGACCGCTTGTTTAGCTTTTAGTTGCAGTCGAGAGTAATGCCCCAGCACCTACAAAAACGCCACCGGTTAGACGGTTAAATAGCTTTGCACGCCCTTCTGCGAGTAACCAGCCTGAGGACTTTGAGCCCAGGTAGGTGTAAAACAGCAACCAAGATAACTCCAAAACCACAAAGGTCGAGGCAAAGATTAGATATTGGCTAAACAGATTATCCGCCGGGTTTATAAACTGCGGGAATAACGCGGTGAAAAAGACGATTGCTTTGGGATTGCTCGCACCAACGATAAAGCCACTTAGATAATGTGATCTCCAGTTAGCGTTGCCTTCGCCATTAGACTGGCTGGTTTCGTAACTGGTTTGCTTTGAGGTAAACGCTTTTATGCCTAAGTAAATTAAGTAACAGGCCCCTGCCCACTTGATAATAGAGAACACCAGTTCTGAGGACGCGATGATCACGCCTAAACCAGTAAAGGAAAGTGAGAGGATAATCGTAATAGCTGTGAGACTTCCTAAAGCGGTATAAACGCCTTTTTTAAGGCCGAATTGCACACCTTTGGTCATGCAAAGTAGCGAGCTGGGGCCAGGAGAGGCAGTTAAAACCAGCACTGCAATTACGTAATAGAACCAGATTTCTAGCGTCATTTCTTGATACCTCGCTTACTTCAAATGCTGGTATTCCTTTCCTTGTACCTTATTTGAACCAGATTATATTCTGAAAATGCTTCCTACAGGGCATTTTTAAAATGGATTCACTCATGTGTATTTATTTTAAGATGCTGGTGTCATTGCCCTTTCTTGCCAAGGGCGTTCTTTAACGGGCAAGTGAATCAGTGCTGAGAATGCGCCGACGCCTATACCAACCCACCAAACAAGGGTGTAGCTGCCGTATAGGTCATACATCGAACCGCCCAGCCACACGCCTAGGAATCCGCCTAGCTGGTGGGAGAAGAACACAATACCATAAAGTGTACCCATGTATCGCAGGCCGTAGATCTGCGCAATCAACCCTGCTGTCAAAGGTACGGTGGCTAACCAAAGTGCACCCATTAATATTGAGAACAGCACTACTGACTCTGGGGTAATCGGATGCAGTATAAACGCGCCAGCAACCAAGGTGCGTAGCAAATAGATACTGGCTAGTAGGTATTTGCGTGAGTACCTATTCCCTAGCCATCCGGCGAGTAAAGTCCCACCGATATTAGCGACACCAATCAATGCAATGGCTACAGCACCTAAGGTTGAGGTTGAGTTGATACCCAATGATTGGATGATGCTGCCTGGTGCAACGGTGCTGCACATCTCGGTAATAAAGGCTGGGAAATGCGCCGTGATAAATGCCAGTTGATAGCCGCAAGAGAAGAAGCCTAGGAAGATAAATACAAACGATGGGTCTTTAACTGCTTTTAAAACGACCTCACCTAGCTTTTCATCATGAGGTTGCGCTTTAGGTGGTGCCGGGATGCGGATAAAGAACAGCGTAATCAATGTCAGCAGTATCAACACAGCAAAGGTCACAAAGACTGATTGCCAAGCCATACCTTGAAGTAGGAACTGCGCTAATGGTGGCCCTACGATTTGACCTGCAGACCCTGCCGCTGTAGCGATCCCTAAAGCTAAAGAGCGATGCTTATCCGATGCAGCTCTACCCACCACCGCTAAGATCACACCAAAGCCGGTACCTGCAATACCGAAGCCTACGAGGATTTCCAGCATCTGATGCTGACCCGGTGTAATTGCGTATGAGGACAACATCAGGCCAGCTGCATAAGTGATTGCGCCTGCAATAATCGCTTTTTTATCGCCGTATTTTTCTGCCAAGGCACCAAAGATTGGCTGACCTATTCCCCAAAAGAGGTTCTGTATAGCGATGGCAAAAGAGAACTCTGCTCTAAGCCAATTAAACTCTTCTGCAATAGGGATTTGAAAAATACCAAATGAGGATCGAATGGCGAAGCTGACCAAAATAATAATACAACCCGCCAGTAAGACCGGTGTAAGTAATGAAGGGCTCTGTGTATTTTGGTTAGCTAAAGTGCTCATGGGGTGTTCGCTATTTGGGGCAAAAGAGGTTTCATTTGGCCATAGTGTTCTCAACTATAGCTTAGAGGAGCCTATTCTTTGCCATTAACGGGATAGTGACAAACGATTAATTTTTCTGTTATGAATTAGTTTTTCTATTTCATAAATCCTGCGGAAATAATTATGCGTAATGCTCTTCCACCTCTTCGTGCTGTTATTGCGTTTGAAGCTGCTATGCGATACGGCAGCTTCAAAGAAGCTGCAGAAGAGCTTCACATAACGCCAGGAGCGGTTTCGCAGCAGGTTCGTAAATTGGAAGAGTGGCTTGGCTATCCCCTGTTTGTGCGTGAGATTCGCAAGCTCACTGTGACAGAAAAAGGTATGAGTTACTTTAGCCTGATTGCGCCTGCGCTTGAGCAGATTAGCAAAGCCAGTGATTTAGTCCGGAACAAAGATCACAACAAAGTACGTCTATCTCTGACGCAGGCTTTGGCGTCTAAGTGGTTAGGACCTCGCCTAGAAAACTTTGTTGGTCAGCATCCAGAGGTAGAGTTGCATATTAATGCTTCCAACCGCCTAGTGGACTTCCAAAGTAATGATATTGATCTGGCTATACGTCACTTTGATGGTCAATCTCAGGATCTTACCTCCCATCTTGTTTTCGACGATGAGGTTCGCCTTTATTGCACACCATCGTACAGACTAGCTAAGGGCTTAGCTTCGGTGAATGACTTAGCTAAAACTACCCTGATTATCACTACGCTTCTGCCAATGTGGGATCGCTGGTTATCTGAATTTACAGACTTAAGATCTGACGAAAGAGCAAAGATCCCTGCGCTACACTTTGATCAAACCTTGCTTGCCATCGATGCAGCGAAAAGAGACCAAGGTGTTGTGCTAAGTAACGCTTTATTGGTTCAAGAGGAACTTAAACGCGGTGAGCTGATAGAGCCTTTCAGCTACAGGCTATCTGTAGAGAAAAGCTATTACTTGGTTTACCCCAGCAATCGATCACTAAGTCCGGCTGCAAACCTGTTTAAGGATTGGTTGCTTGGGCAGTTTTTATGATGATCAGCTTATTGGTGAAACTAGATAAGCAAGATAGGTACAATTCTTTATTATTACCTTGATATTTAATGTCACCATAAAGACGGAGTGCAAACGACGTCCAGCTTGAAGTGTGATTTTTGATGGTTTTGTTGACCATCAATTACATTTGTATTTTAGAGCTGTCTTCTTACCACTTTGTATATATTCTTTTGCCGCAGGGTCTCCACGCTTAGATGCTAACTGAAAGTATCGATTAGCTTTTTCCATATTTTGGGGGATATTAATGCCAAAATAATTAAAGCACCCCAATTGAAATGTCGAATGTTCATGGCCTTCATCAGATGCTGCTTTATACCAATAAATCGACTTATTTAAATTTTCATATTCCCTGTAATCCCCTTTGTATATGTGTCCTAACATAGCCATTGAATCGACATAGCCGGCTTTCGCAGATTTTTCATACCAAATAATGGCCTTATCTAAATCTCGCTTTTCTCGTTGACCATAGAAAAATTGGTAAGCTACCCAATGCTGTGCTTCAGGATGTCCATTTTCTGCAGCTTGCTTTAACCATATAGCTGCTTGAGTTGGGTTTTGCTCTATACCAATTCCACGTCCATAAATCGTTGTGAGATCGAACTGGGCTTCCGCGTTTCCGGACTCCGCACGCTTAATAATCTCTGGTACTAATGGAACGATAGCCGTTGGCTCTAGATCGCGAATATCTGCTTTGGCAACTACGCAGCAGAATGCTAGAAGCATGGGAAGTAATTTCACTAGAATAATCCTGTATAAAATCTTTACAAGGTTGGTTAGCTAGTAAGTTCCTTTTTCCATGGGTAGGAGGAACTTTTGTATCGTAGAATCCGTAATTATCAATGCGTAATACGCTAAGGAAAAAGCTGTCAGGGAAGCGGTGAGATGTAAGGGGTTACATGACATCCTGTCGATCCGTGTGGGCTACCTAAACTGCGCAAAGGTTATTCTGAAAACGGATTACAATATGGGTACTCCAATTACCCACTGATTAGCACTATATCGTAGTTTTCTTATTAATTGCTATTTTGAACTGTAAATCGTGGATTAGGTTCTTTAGCTTTGTTTTTGATAATGAGCATTAAGCATACTGAACGATGCAGTTTTTCCCTGCCTCTTTAGCTTTATAGAGTGCTTTGTCTGCTTCTTTGATGAGCTGATCGACAATCAGTTTATGGTTTTTTTGATTTTGAGATAGACCGATACTAACGCTTAGTTTAATACAGTGGCCTTCAATAGCGAGTGGGTGTTCTGCAACTTTGTTTCTGATTCGATCAAGGATGGTTTGAGCATTATCTATATCGGTATTGGGAAGGACAATGACAAACTCTTCGCCTCCTACTCTAGCAATAATATCAGTTGATCTAAGTTCGTCTCTTAAGGTGGCAACGAACGATTTAAGTACTTTGTCACCGACCACATGACCATAGAGGTCATTAATGGGCTTAAAGTCATCAAGGTCCATATAAGCCAAAGTTAAATCGGTTTGTTCTTTTTCTATTTGCTGTTTGATGGTTTCAACGCTTTCAAAGAAGGCACGACGATTTAATGCTCCTGTAAGGCCATCGTATGTAGCTAACCGTCTTTGTTGCTGTTCGAGGTCGTGAACCTTGATAAGTAGTTTGACTAAGTTCCATGTGACTAGAGGAGCGATTAATGTTGGCGCGACTACGGAGATGATTAGGGATATGGTGTAGATCTCTTCGCTGACTCCGGCCAAGGTCAAGATTGAGAACGTAATGATGACGGACAATAGAATAGATACAGCGGTGACAGCAAAGGTCACACCTATTTGACCGTTTTTTGTGATTATTTTTCGCATCCTGGAGTCTTAGCATCTAGTTAAGTGTGCTTCATCCAATTCAGTATAGTGGTTTCTCTGCTATAGCCTAGCTCTTATGTTCTTTTGCCAATGTAATAAATGATTGGATATGTTCGCTTTGGCTGTCTTCGATACGGATGCCGAGATGAATCTGTTTATGGACCCCTTCTTTCCCTAGCCTAATTCCTTGTACTGGCAGCTTCTTGGTGTACTCATTAGCCAACCAGTTTGGCAGGACTGTTACGCCACGGTTAGCTGAGACCATCTGGATAATGATCTCGGTTGCCTCCATCGTTTTATGTTTTTTTGGGCGGCAGTTAGCTGGTAGGAGAAACTGTTGGAAGATATCCAATCGTTCCGGCTCAACCGGATAAGTAATGAGGGTTTGCTCAGCTAGATCCTGCGGTTGGATATTCGATCGTTTTGCTAACGGATTTTCGTCGTTAACGATGAGCACTAATTCATAAGGGAACACCGGTTCAAAGTGGATCGCTTTCATCTCGATTGGATCGGGTGTGACCAAAATATCTATATCGTGGTTAAACAGAGCAGCCATGCCGCCAAATTGGAAACGTTGTTTAACATCGAGGTCGATGCCGTCACGCTCTTTTAGATAAGCAGCTGAAACCTGCGTTAGCCACTGATAGCATGGGTGGCATTCCATACCTATATTCAGCGTACCGATCTCATTATTGGCAAACTCTTTTAGCTTAGTGTCGATTCGCTCTAACTGGGGAAGTATTCGCTCTGCTTCTTTTAGCAGAAATTCTCCTGTCTGGGTAAGATGGATATTCCTACCCTTTTTCTCCCATAGCTCGCAACCAACTAATCCTTCCAACTTGCGGATGGTGTGACTGAGTGCTGATTGAGTTAGACACAGCTTATCAGCAGCTGCCGTTACTGAACCCTGGCGGTTGATCTCTCTGAGTATTTTTAAGTGTGCCCTTTCAATCATTTTAAATCCGTATACGGTGCGAATTGCTTGAAATAATGAACCCTCATTTTTCATCAATACAGAGATTTAGCCTAATGAAAAATATTGGCCAGTAGATGAATAGAATTACTAGTTCTTCGTGGTTGGTTCTGGAGCTATTGGTATCAGTTATAGATGTGTTGGTTTGTTTACCAAGAGATTGATTATTTTGTTAACTGACAGGCGCTTAAGTATTTACTCGACTATGCTTTGATGTGTGCAACTATTCGAGGTAGTTATGCATCAGCATATTCGATTGGGTACATCACTAAATCCAGATCTCACTGCGGCAATTGCCGAACTGCATGAACAGATTGCGATGGATGATTGTGCCCTGATCATGATCTTCTTCTCGGTGAGTTATGAGCCGCAGTCCCTTTGCACGCATTTTGGTAGAGCTTTTCCCCATACGCCTATTGTTGGCTGTTCTACGGCTGGTGAAATTGGCCCTAGGGGCTACACCTCAAACAGTATTGTTGCTATGGCATTTTCCTCTGAGATGTTTGATGTCAGCCTTTGCCCTTTTTACGATTTGAATAAGTTATCGGTTAAAGAATGGCATGACGATACGGTTAAACTTCATAGTGAACATCAACTAAATTACGATATTAGTTCTGATGCAAATACCTTCGCTGTCCTTCTGATTGATGGCTTGTCTTCAAAAGAAGAGCCCTTCACCCGTGTAGTATCGAATGCTATATCAGGCATCCCTCTTGTTGGTGGGTCTGCAGGTGATGATCTCAATTACGAAAAATCGATTATCTACGCTGGTGGGGAAATATTTTCCGACGGTGCTGTTCTTCTAATGATCACTAGCCGGTTGGCGTTTAAACCTTATAAGTGCCAGCACGTGGTGGCAGGGAAAAACTTTATGGTGGTTACCGGCGCAATACCGGAAAAAAGAATCATCACCGAGATAAATGGTTTCCCTGCGGCTGAAGAGTACGCACGCTTGTCGGGTGTAGACCCATCTAAAGAGCTTAATGAAACAGTTTTTGCTGAACACCCCTCTATTGTTGTTATAGGTAAAGAACAGTATGTACGTTCAGTGATGAAGGTTAATTCTGATAAGAGTCTGACGTTCTATTGTGCTATCGATGTCGGCATTGTTATGCGAACAGCAGAATGCAACGGCCTTGGCCTTGTTGGGAATATGAAAAAAGCTTTGGACTCATTGGATGCTCAATTGGGAGGTATCCATAGTTTGTTAGCTTTCGATTGTATTTTAAGGAAACTACAACTTTCTCAAGAAGGTGAAATTTCCCCTATGGAAAAACTTTTGTGTGCCAAAGATGTAGTTGGTTTTAGTACCTACGGTGAGCAGCATAATGGTTTGCATATCAACCAAACTTGTACTGGCATAGCCTTTGGTGGTGCGAATGAATAGTGACAAGGAAGCCTTCTACCAATCCGAAATTGAACGCTTAAATAAAATCATTCGTGTGCTGGTGGATCGTGCTGAGCAAGGTATTAATAGCGAGTCGAGTGACTTTTCTTTATTCCAAACCACAATCACCCTAGAGGAAAAGGTTCGCAGCAGAACGGTTGAGTTGAAACGAGCCTTGGATCACCTTGCCAATACCAACGAAGAGTTGGATTCATCACTTAGTCAGTTACGTGAAACTCAGGAAAAACTTATTCAGTCGGAGAAGATGGCTGCCTTGGCTAATCTTGTTATGGGGATCGGCCATGAGCTAAATACGCCACTTGGTGTTGTGGTAACAACAGCTTCTTTTATCCGTGACCACTGTAAGGATCTCGATGTTAAAGTTAAAAATAACCAGCTCACAGCATCTTACCTAGATAGCTTTCTTACGGATATGGATGAATCCACTTCCCTTGCTTTAAAAAGCTCTGAGAAGTTAAAGGAGCTGGTGTCTCACTTTCAAACTATCTCTGTTGCAAGCTCTGCTTCAATTCGAGAATCAGTTGTGTTGCCTGATTTATTTAAAGAGCTATGTAAAAGTCTTGCTGCTGAATTGGGCGTGTCTGATGTTGAGTTTGTTATTAATTGTAAGCCTGAAAATCTGAGTTGCCGTGTAGACGTTAGTGCGTTGGTTCAAGTATTTTCGCATCTGATTAACAATGCTTTGCTTCACGGTTTGGCTAATAGTGATCACAAGTGTATTGAGATTAATATTCTTAAAACCGATGGTACTTTAAGAATCGCTTGTTCGGATAATGGTGTTGGTATTCAGCAAGAACATATCGACCAGATATTTAATCCTTTCTTTACTACTGCTCGTGGCCTAGGTTCGATTGGATTAGGTTTGCATATTGTTTTCAATATGGTGCATGAGGTTTTGAGAGGTTCTGTCGAAGTTCATAATGGTGAACTTGGTGGTGCCTGCTTTACGGTTTCTTTCCCTGTCTAGCTGGCAGATACTAAATCTTCATTTTAAATATCTGCCATGTTTCACGTGAAACACTCTCTTATTTACTAATTAGATAATCTGCGAAAGAGCTTAAATCATCAAATACCTTAGAGCTTTTTGGAAGCTGTTTATCTGAATCAAGAGTTCTTTGCCCTTTTCCAGTCTTAACTAAAACGGGTTGGCTATTTAGTTTAGATCCTGCTTCTAAATCTCTTAAGCTATCACCAACAGTGTGGCTGCCTGTTAGATCTTCCAGGCCGAATTTTTCTGCGATTGTTTTGAACATGCCAGGCAATGGTTTGCGACAATCACAATTATCATCAGGCCCGTGTGGGCAGTATTCAATGCTGTGAATTTGGCCGCCTTTTGCTTCTACCAAATCAGTTAGTTTTTGGTGCATGGCATGAAGTGTTTCTAGGGTAAAATATTCTCTGGCCAAGCCGGATTGGTTGGTTGCAATACAGATTGTGAATCCTGCTTTATGCAGCTTAGCTATTGCTTCGATGCTTCCTGGAATTGGGATCCATTCGTCTAGCGTTTTTACATAGGCATCTGAGTCCTGATTGATAACACCGTCACGGTCTAAGATGATTAATTTACGTGGATCGATTTGGTTCACACTGCTGCCCATTAGCTAGATTGGTTTGTTGTATTCTAACGAAATAGAGCAAAATAACCGAGTGTGATTAGTAGGCAATAGGAAGTTTAAATTCGAATTGGGTGCCCTGATTCCTTTTGCTCTTTACACAGATTTCTGTCTGGTGAAGGTCTAATATTCGCTTCACTATTGCTAGTCCAATACCCGCTGATTCTGTTCCTTTTCTGCTTCGATCTGGGTTTGCGTAGAAGCGTTCAAAGATATATGGCATATCGGCATCAGATATACCTACCCCACTGTCGATGATTTTTACTTTTACGCTGTTTGTGTTTTCTTCTGAAGATTCAAACTCGAATGCAATTTTCCCTTTCTGGGGTGTGTAAGCTATGGCGTTGCGAATAAGGTTTTCGAACACTCTTTGCATCAAGCTGATATCCGCCTGTACCAAAATATTAGTGTGGGTGTTGATCTGCCATTTGATCTCTTTTTGATCCAGTTCTAATGCAAATTCCTGGACAGTGTCATAGACCAATTCCGTTAGCGAAAATGACTCAGTATTAAGGCGCGTGGTTGGTGATTCGAGCTTGGCTAGTTCGAACAATTCAGAGATCAACTGTGCGAGTCTGTTAGCGCTTAAGGAAGCTTGTTTTATGTAATTGCTCTTCTCCTCTTCTGTTAGATCATTCTTGATGATCAGTGTTTCAAGATAGCCTTGTATAGAGGCTAGCGGTGTTCTCAAATCATGGGAGACGTTGCTAATAAGTTCTCTGCGTTGATTGTCTGATTCGGTCAGTAAGTTTATCTGTCGGTCGATCTTTTCTGACATCTGGGTAAATGTATTGCTCAGTATCTCTATCTCATCGCCATGAATTTGAGTTGTTGTAAGATTGTCGCACTCTATATCACTAGGGCCATGTTTATGCGTGAACTGACACAACTCTTGGCTTAGTTTGTTTAAGCGCTTTAAGGTTAAGCTGAAAATTAAAATCCCTATAGCGATGGCGATAAAACTGATGAATAGAATGCTTATGATGATCATGCCGGCGCTGTAGCTTTGCTTGATCATTGTTCCTAGGTCGCTGTATAGGTTGCTTCCTAATACGACATAGAGATAACCAATATGCTGGTTATTCTTGTCGGTTAGCTTAGCTGCAGAGAATACTTTCTGGCTGTTTTGATTGAGGGGGTCCTGGCCGTATATAGGTAAATTCGAATCAGGCGCTAGGAACGCTTTTATTGGCTGTAGGTTAACTTTGATCGTTAGTTCTTGTCTGGCTTCTGGTATTGAGTGGGCAATCACGTTGCCTTTTGGATCTAGGAGGTAGACTTGGGCGATAGGGTTAACAATCATTGCTTGATGAGCGAGTGCTTCAAATGCCTTTACGTTTACCTGTCCTTCTTCTTCTGTGATTAGCTGATATGCGTCCTGAATGTACATTGCGATGCTTGCGTTAAGTTTTTGCATCACCTCTTCGCTGTAACGCTGCATCCAGTATTCTGTTGCTAGTAGGGTGGCTATAGTAGAGCATATAACCACCGTGATCAGCCCTGAGGCGATCTTCTTGCTTAATGTGAATGATGATTGGTTAGAGAGGTTAGGTGTGCTTAGAGCGGCTCTCATGCGCTTAGAGCCTCCTTCTCTAATTTGTAACCTACGCCCCAAACAGTGGCGATGATTTCTGGGTTGTTTGGGTCGGATTCTATTTTGGCTCTTAGGCGGTTGATATGAGAATTGACTGTGTGCTCATATCCGTCGTGGCCATAGCCCCAAACGTTATCTAACAGTTCTGATCGTTTGAAAACTCGACCAGGATGTTGAGCAAAAAAGGTGAGTAGTTGATATTCGCGTGCAGTTAGCTCTAGAGGCTTTCCGGCTAATGCAGCTTTGTGTTGTTTGTTGTCTATTT
Organism: Neptuniibacter sp. QD57_21; assembly: GCF_047778075.1. Taxonomy (GTDB): domain Bacteria; phylum Pseudomonadota; class Gammaproteobacteria; order Pseudomonadales; family Balneatricaceae; genus Neptuniibacter. Next base: position 18,661 of record NZ_CP180549.1, read on the forward strand.
CGAGCTGGCCTATGGTCAACCTCTCTGGGTCTGTTTCTACTTTTGTGCGCAGCGCATTTTCCCGTCTAAATGTCGCTTTTATGCGGGCTATTAGCTCCATGATGCTAAATGGCTTTGTTATGTAATCATCTGCGCCTAGGTCTAGACCGAGTACTCTATCAAGCTCAGTTGATCTTGAAGTCAGTAATAGTATCGGGACATAAGCGCAGTTCTTTCTGACCTCACGACATATCTCTAAGCCCGAAGGTCCTGGGAGCTGTATATCCAATATCATAAGATCCCATTCTTCATTCAAGGCGAGCTTTATTCCTTCCGTTCCGCTAGCTGAGTGCGTTACCTGTGACCCGAGATCCGTTAGATGAAGCTTGAGGAGTAGTGCTATTTCCTCTTGATCCTCAATGATCAGAATTCGTTTATTTTCCATTTTTCTTGCCGTGAGCTTAGATTGAGTAGTTATGACCCCGGCCTTCTCAATTAATTCTATTTTTTATTTATCACTCAAATATCACGGCGTTTGGGTTAGTTATCACAGTCTGTGATATTTGCTTAATTTCTGTGATTTAAGTTTTAAGTTTTTGTTATTTGCTCGGGATATCTCTTTGTCTGTTGTTCCTTATGCTTTGCCTGTCTTTTATCTATGCATTGGTTTAACGATTTTAGGGAGTTGGAAATGAGTAAATTTGTCAAAGGTTTTGGGGTTGCTGCTAGTTTTGTGGTCATTGGTTTAAGTTCGCAGGTTTCGGCTGGTGAAGGTTTTTATGTGGGTGGTCAGATCGGTAGTACGACCCTTGGTCATAGTATTGAGCGTAATACTGGCGATCCAGATGCTGCTAGCATCGTAACCTTGGCTGAGGAAACTGATGTTTCTGTGGGTCTGCACTTAGGTTACAAGCATAAAGTATCAGAAGATGCGTTCGTTGCTGCGGAAGTTTTTTACAATGACGAGTCCGCTGAAACAACAAGCCTAAACGGTGTGTTGCGTTCAGAGCTTGAGCTTGAAGCGTCTTATGGTATCAACTTTAAAGCTGGAGTTGAGTTAACCGAGAAGTTCTCTGTTTATGGTATTGCGGGTGCTACTTGGGTAGATCTTGATACGCGCAATAGCTACACATTTGCACCACCTGTTAAGTCTAAGTCGGACGATGAAGTGGCTCTATCACTAGGTGTAGGTGCTGAGTACGCAGTTAACAATAACTGGTCAGTTAAGGCTGAGTACATACGTGTAAATGATACTGACTTTGACGCGCCTAAAGAGGTCGTGCTGAATCAGTTTAATCCTAATGAAGCTGAGTACGATAACTTTAATGTTTCACTAAGCTATTACTTCTAAGCATTATGTAAGTCCCCCTTCCTTATACTTACAAACACTCTTTGCCATGCGTAGTCCCTGCGCATGGTTTTTTTTGTTGTATCCGATGTTGAATGTTTCACGTGAAACAAAAAAGCCGGCACAAAGGCCGGCTTTAGATTAGATATTTAGATGTGACGATTAGCCAAGCACAGATATATCAGCAACACCCAAGAACAATGCGCGTAACTGGCTTAGAAGAGCCAGGCGGTTGTTCTTAACAGCCTCGTCATCAGCCATAACCATAACGTCTTCGAAGAAGGCATCAGTCGATGCGCGAAGGCCAGCGAGTGACTCAAGCGCTTCTTGATATTTACCTTCTGCAAATAGTGGCGCTAGAGCAGCTTTCTGAGCTTCGATATCTGCCGCAAGAGCTTTTTCGGCAGCTTCAGTTAATAGTGCGTTGTTAACCTCAGTCGTGCCTGTTACGCCCTGCTTACTCAGGATGTTCGATACACGCTTGTTAGCAGCAGCCAATGCTTCGGCTTCAGCTAAAGAGCGGAAGTGGTTAACCGCTTTAACGCGACGATCGAAGTCTAATGGGCGGCTTGGTTTAAGCGCCAATACTGATAGGAATACTTCAGCGTTGATATCTGCGTCTTCGTACCATGCGCGGAAACGCTCCAACATGAAGTCTAGAACTTTGTCTTCTAGGCCTTCGCGCGCTGGTAGATCGTTATGGTTGTTCGCCGCAATCGTTAGGAGCTCGCGTAGATCCAGATCTAGTTCACGCTCTACGATAATGCGCAGTACGCCTAGCGCTGCACGACGCAGTGCGAACGGGTCCTTAGAGCCTGTAGGAGGCTGATTGATACCGAACAGACCTGTCAGAGTGTCTAGACGGTCAGCAATGGCTACAGCGATACCAGGGGCAGTCTGAGGTAGCTCATCGCCTGCGAAGCGAGGCATGTACTGCTCGTTTTGAGCTAGTGCTACATCCTGATCTTCACCGTCATTCAGCGCATAGTGATAACCCATCAAACCTTGTAGGTCTGTGAATTCGTATACCATGTCTGTAAGCAGGTCGGTTTTACACAGTAGGCCAGCACGTTCAGCTTTCGCTTGATCCTGATTTAGAGTTGCAGCGATTTTGCCAGACAGCGCGCTAATGCGAGCAGCTTTATCGTAAACCGTGCCAAGGTCTTTCTGGAATACGATGGTTTTTAGCTTCTCAACACGAGATTCCAGCGTAGTCTTTTTGTCAGTTTCGAAGAAGAACGCAGCGTCAGATAGACGTGGACGAATTACTTTTTCGTTACCTTCAATTACCTGCAGAGGATCTTTAGAAACGATGTTGCAGATCGTTGTGAAGTTAGGCAAAAGGTTGCCATCTGCATCTAAGTGGTGGAAGTACTTCTGATGCTCTTTCATTGAAGAGATTAGCGCTTGCGCTGGTACTTCTAGGAAGCGCTCTTCAAAGCGGCCTGTTAGTGCGACTGGCCATTCGTTAAGTGCTGTAACTTCATCAAGAAGATCTTCGTCGATCTGAGCAACTGCATTCAGCTTCTCGCCTTCTGCTTTAACTTGCTCGTTGATCATTGTCTTACGGATATCGTAATCAGCGATTACCATACCTGGGTTTTCTAGGCGATCAGCGTACTCAGATGGTGCGATCAGTTCGATCTCTTGGTTGTAGTGGAAGCGGTGGCCGCGAGTCTTACGACCCGATGTCAGACCAAGAATTTCACAATCTACAACTTCATCACCGAATAGCATGACTAGCCAGTGAACCGGGCGAACGAATTCAACACGAGATGCACCCCAGCGCATACGCTTAGGGATCGGCAGTTTGTTTAGTGATGTTTCTACAAGTTCAGGTAACAGAGAAGACGTCGCTTTGCCCTCTTCTGTGTTCTTAAAGTTGTAGTATTCACCTTTGTTGGTATCGATCTTTTCAAGCTGATCGATTGTCACGCCGCAAGAACGAGCAAAACCTTCAACCGCTTTTTCAGGCGCTTTTACAGAAGGACCGCGTTTTTCGATTTCGCGGTCAGCCTGTTTGTCGTCTAGAGTGCTGATCAACACAGCTAGGCGGCGTGGAGATGCGTAGCTTTTTACATCGCCAAAGTTAACGCCTGCTTCTTTCAGGCCAGCAGTAATGCCAGATGTGAAAGCGTCAGAAAGGGTTTTAAGTGCTTTTGGAGGTAACTCTTCGGTACCTAGCTCAACGAGAAAATCATGTTGTGCCATTATTTGCTCTCCTCGCAGTTAGCCAGTACTTCTTGGCGTAGGGCTTCGGGTGCCAGTGGGAAACCTAGTTCTTTACGGGCATTAAAGTATGCGTGTGCGACTTCACGGGCTAGTGTGCGCACACGAAGGATAAAGCGCTGACGCTCTGTTACAGAGATCGCATGACGGGCATCCAAAAGGTTGAACGTATGAGACGCTTTAAGTACCTGCTCGTATGCAGGAAGCGGTAGTGGCGTTTCTAAGCTTAGTAGCTTGTTGCACTCAGCTTCGCAGTTGTCGAACGTTTTGAATAGTTCTTCAACGTTTGCATGCTCGAAGTTGAAAGTAGATTGCTCAACTTCGTTCTGGTGGAATACGTCGCCGTAAGTCACTTTAGAGCCGTCAGGGTTTACTGCCCATGTTAGGTCGTAAACGCTGTCTACACCCTGTAGGTACATTGCAATACGCTCAAGACCGTAAGTAATCTCACCAGTCACTGGGTAACATTCAAGACCACCTGCTTGCTGGAAGTAAGTAAACTGAGTTACTTCCATGCCGTTTAACCATACTTCCCAACCAAGACCCCAAGCGCCTAGTGTTGGAGACTCCCAGTTGTCTTCTACGAAGCGAACGTCGTGAATGCCAAGATCGATACCCATGCGCTCTAGAGAGCCTAGGTATAGCTCCTGAATGTTGTCAGGAGATGGCTTAAGAACAACCTGGAACTGGTAGTAGTGCTGCAGACGGTTAGGGTTTTCACCGTAACGGCCATCCGTTGGACGACGGCTAGGCTGCACGTATGCAGAGCGCCAAGTCTCAGGTCCAATTGCGCGTAGGAAAGTCGCAGGATGGAAGGTGCCGGCACCTACCTCCATGTCCAGTGGTTGTACGATTACACAGCCCTGCTCTGCCCAGTATTCCTGTAGAGCAAGGATCAGCCCCTGAAATGTGCTTACGTCTGGGGTCGCCTTGTCAGTCACAGCGTTTCACCTTTTACATAAGTGCCGTTGAGTTTCTGCCGTCATGGCAGCTGCACAGCACCAGATTAGCCCGAAAAATTAGCCGGCAATTATACAACAAAAAATAGACAGTCGGTGGCTGTAAAAGTGGGATAAAGGGGATTTTTGAAGAAAAAGGGGTAGAAATAGGTTCTACCCCGGTGTGGTATCGCTTAGTAATCCAAGCAAAGGTATTTAAGCGTTTCGATTACTTGCTCTGTATTCTCGGCCACGGCATGTGCGCAAGCGTCGATTTCTTTTAGTGGGTGTGTCAATTCTGGTGCGTGTTCAACGATCAGAGACTTACCATTGGCGATGGCAAAACCAGCATCAAATGCAGCGTTCCACTGACGGTATTTATCACCGAAACGAACGATCACGATGTCAGCACGTTTGATCGCAGTCATGTGACGCATAGTGTTCATTTTTGCTGATTTGTGATCGGTCCAGAAGTTCTTCTCTTCTGGGCCTAGGATCTCAGTAGCGCAACCGTCACTGGAATCGTGATCTGTGTTTGGAGTAAGTACATCGATTGGTAGGCCATTTTGGTTGATGGCTTTTTTGATTTTGTTTCGCCAGTCGGTGTGAATCTCACCGGATAGGTAAACTGTATATCGCATGATTAGGCTCTCGAAATTAGGTTCGTCGCAGATCTGATGCCTGCTTTATCGTTTCCAGAAAATAGGTGTGAATAGTACTAGCAAGGTAAATACCTCTAGACGACCGAGCAGCATGGCAAAGCAAAGTACCCATTTAGCTGGATCGTTCAGGTCGCCGTAGTGTGCAGATACATCGCCAAGGCCTGGGCCTAGGTTGTTTAATGTCGCACCTACCGCTGACCATGCAGTTACCTGATCAAGCCCAGTCGCTAACAATACGATGAGCATGGCTACAAAGACGATCATGTAGACGGAGAAGAAGCCCCATACAGCTTCTAGAACTTTATCGGAGATCGGTTTTTTACCTAGTTTTACCGGAATAATCGCATTGGGATGTACCAAGCGTTGGATTTCACGGTAGCCCTGCTTAAGGATCAGAAGTACACGGATGACTTTCATGCCACCACCGGTAGAACCCGCACAACCACCGGCAAAGGCTGCCACGAATAGCAAGAACGGTAGCATTACTGGCCAGTGCGCAAAGTCTGCTGTGGCAAAGCCGGTCGTGGTTGCAATGGATACCACCATAAACAGTGCTTTACGCATCGATTCGCCCGGCGCGTAGGTCTCGGTTACGACCAAGGCAACAATGGCGATAACGGTTATTGCTAGGAGTGTAACTAAATAGAATTTAAATTCTGGATCTAGAATGTAATGCGAAATGGTGCGTTGTCGCCAAGCAAAAAAGTGTAGGCCGAAATTTACTGCAGAGATGGTCATAAAGAATATACAGATCATCTCAATGGCTACAGAATCGTAGTAGCCGATACTGGCGTCGTGGGTGGAGAAACCACCGATCGCAACGGTCGAGAAACTATGACCGATGGCATTGAATAGATCCATTCCAGCTAACCAATAACCAGCCGCGCAGGCGATGGTCAGTGACAGGTAGATATACCAAAGAGCTTTGGCTGTTTCAGTGATTCGTGGTGTAAGTTTGGAATCTTTAACGGGGCCTGGTGTTTCTGCACGATAAAGCTGCATACCACCGATACCTAGCATCGGTAGGATCGCTACGGCCAATACGATGATACCCATGCCGCCCAGCCATTGCAGTTGCTGACGATAAAACAAGATTGATTTGGGCAGGTCATCGATGCCGGTAATTACCGTTGCACCGGTGGTTGTGAGGCCAGATAGGGACTCAAATAGCGCATCGATAAAAGTTAGGTGCGGATTGTCCGTGAGCATAAACGGGAAGGCTCCGAAAAGCCCCAGTACAGACCAGAAAAGGACGGTAATTAAGAAACCATCACGGGTTCGTAAGTCCTGTCGCACTCGATATACCGGAATCCAGATGAAAAAACCGGTCAGCAGGGTAATCAAAAATCCGGCGATAAAGGCTAACTCTGCCCCATCATCATAGAGATAGGAGATACCTAACGGCGGCAGCATAGAGATGCTGAATATCATCAGCAGTATGCCTAATATGCGTAAGATAACTTTGTAATGCATCTGCGCTGCTTCCGCTTAGAAGAATGTAAGGCCAACTTGGAACAGGCGTTCCACTTCGTTGATTCGGCGTTTATCAACCAAGAACAAGATCACGTGGTCGCCACTTTCAACGACAACATCATCGTGCGCGATCAATACCTCGTCGTTACGCACGATGGCACCGATGGTTGTACCCGGAGGAAGATTGATCTCTTCAATGGTTTTGCCGACCACTTTAGATGATGACTTATCACCATGAGCTACCGCTTCCAGTGCTTCTGCCGCGCCTCGACGCAGCGAGTGTACTGCTACTACATCACCTCGACGGACATGGGTCAGTAGCGCACCGATAGTGGTTTGCTGAGGGGATATCGCAATATCGATCGCACCACCTTGCACTAGATCGACATAGGCAGGGTTGTTAATCAGGGTCATTACCGTACGTGCGCCCAGGCGCTTCGCCAGCATAGATGCCATGATGTTCGCTTCGTCATCGTTGGTCAGGGCGCAGAATACGTCGGTATCTTCGATATTCTCTTCGATCAGAAGGTCACGGTCGGAAGCACTGCCTTGAAGGACGATGGTGTTATCTAGCGAACGCGCCAGCTGGTTACAGCGACGAATGTTTCGCTCGATGATTTTGACTTGGAACTCGTCTTCGATCGATTCGGCTAATCGCGCGCCGATATTACCGCCACCTGCGATAATGATGCGCTTATAAGGGCGATCTAGACGACGCAGCTCGCTCATTACAGCACGAATATCTTTACGTGCGGCGATAAAGAATACCTCATCGTCTGCTTCGATAACCGTATTACCTTCTGGGATAATAGGGCTACCGCTGCGGAAAATCGCCGCTACACGGGTATCCACCGATGGCATGTGAGCGCGAAGATAAGAGATCTCGCGACCCACAAGTGGGCCGCCATAATAGGCTTTTACGGCTACAAGCTGAGCCTTAGCGTCGGCGAAATCCAGTACCTGCAGAGCGCCTGGGTGCTGGATTAGACGTTTTATGTGCTTTGTTACCAGTAATTCAGGGCTAATACGGACATCAATAGGGATGCCTTTTTCGCCAAAGATCTTCTGATTTTTGTTCAGGTAGTCATGTTCACGGACACGGGCGATTTTCGTCGGTGTGTTGAACAGCGTTTGCCCTACCTGACAGGCGATCATGTTGACTTCATCAGAGTTCGTTACGGCGATAAGCATATCGGCATCTTGGGCACCGGCACTGTCGAGTACAGATGGATAGGATGCTTTACCTTCGATCGTACGGATATCGAGACGATCTTGTAGTTCTCTGAGACGGCCAGTGTCTGTATCAACGATAGTGATGTCGTTGTCTTCACTGGCTAGGTTTTCAGCCAAAGTGCCGCCCACTTGTCCGGCACCTAGAATAATGATCTTCATGATCAGCCTTTAACTGCTGCAGAAATGACAGAAATACACATAGCTACTTGAGCTTACTCCGTTTTTTCCAGCAGTGCATAATAGAAACCATCATGGCCGTTAGACTGCGGAAACAGCTGTCGACCATACTCTTGTTCGATACCCCACTCTGCCTCAATTGGCAGATGCTTGGCATTCGCAGTTTGGGTTACAAACTGCTTAATCAATCGCCCATTTTCCTGTGGGAAGATGGAACAAGTTGCATAAAGCAACTTACCGCCGGGTTTCAGCATGGACCAGCAATTATCCAAAATAGCGCGCTGAAGTTTGGCTGTTTCGTGAATATCTTCGCCTTGGCGCAGGTATTTTATATCCGGATTGCGGCGAATAACACCCGTAGCAGAACAAGGAGCATCTAATAAGATGCGGTCGTATTCTGTACCGTCCCACCAAGTTTGGATTGCGGCGTCTGCCACCTTTAAGTTGGCTTTTAAACGTAGACGTTTAAGGTTTTCTTCAACGCGGCTGATTCGCTTTTGTTCGAGCTCTACAGCGTCGACTTGAGCAAGCTTAGGCTCATGCTCAAGGATATGGCATAGTTTACCGCCGGGTGCTGCACAGGCATCCAGAACGCGTTGTTCTGGTCGTAGATCGAGAAGGTCCGCAGATAACTGTGCGGCTTCATCCTGCACGCTAAATGCGCCGATGCTATAACCCGGAAGGGTTTCGATATTGATTGATTCCGCTAGCTTAATGCCCTGATCACTGAATTGAGTCGCTTCTGCGGCAATAATCGGGGTCAGTTGCTGTAGGTAATCTTCGCGGGCTGTTGAGCGTTGATTCACGCGGAGTGTCAGCGGCGCTTGCTCGTTGTTGACGGTGAGTATCTCTTGCCAGTGCTCTGGCCAGTTGTTTTTCAGCTTGGCGATCATCCATTCAGGGTGGTTGAACTGGTATGAATCGTCATCTTTTAGGTAGTCTTCGAGTTCATCTTGTTCGCGTTGAAACCGGCGCAAAAGGGCGTTCACAACTTTCCCTGCCCAAGCCTTATCCAGTTCTTTGCACGCTTCAACGCTTTCACTAATCGCGGCATGAGCTGGGATGCGAGTGTGTTTTAACTGATATAAACCGATCAGAACAATGGCTTTAATATCGATATCTCGAAACTTAAATGGTCGGTTTTGCAGCAGTTTAATAATGGCATTCAGCTGTGGGTGGTAACGCATAGTGCCGTAGCACAGTTCACGCAGAAGGCCGCGATCCTTCTCAGGACAACGACGTTCAATCGTCGCAAATTGCGTATTCAAAGAACCCTTGTTTTTAAGTAAGGGGGTTAGAATTTGTGCTGCAAGTGCCCGAACATTGGTGGTCATGGTAATAGTCCTAAAACGTCTAACCTAAAACTACGCCTGCACTAAACTGCTCTCGTTTAGAGTTTAGAACAGCGGCAGTGTCCATTGGCTTTTTGCCCGGAAGCTGAAGCTGTTTGATTTTAATAGCGCCTTCGCCGCATGCGACAACAATGCTCTTTTTGTCAGAGGGCAAAATCTCACCCGGGTTACCACTTTGCTCAACTAATTCGCATCCTAAAAGCTTCACCACCTCTTCCCCAAGCTTGAATGTTACTGCAACACGTGGGCTTAGAGTGCGAATCTTAAGATCGATATCTGCAGCGGAAGCACTCCAGTCTATAACTCCTTCGGTCTTTTGCAGTTTCTTCGCGTAGGTGGCTAAGCTGTCATCCTGTGGTTCTGGAGACACTGTTTCCTGTTGGAACAGTTTAAGCGTTGCAACAAGGGCTTCTGAGCCAATGGTAGTTAAGCGTTCAAAGACGCTTGCTGCAGTGTCGTTGTTCTCGATCGGCGTTGTTACTTTGTAAAGCATATCGCCGGTGTCTAAGCCTTCATCCATCTGCATGATAGTGACGCCAGTTTCAGCATCCCCTGCGAGCATTGAGCGTTCGACAGGAGCTGCACCGCGCCATCGAGGAAGTAGTGATCCGTGAACATTGATGCAACCTAGGCGAGGTGTCTCAAGAATTGCTTTAGGGAGAAGCATGCCGTAAGCAACTACAACCATGATGTCGGCTTTAAGGTTTGTAAGTGCTAACTGTTCTTCTTCGGTTTTGAGCGTGGTTGGTTGAAATACTGGGATGTTATGTTCAAGCGCAAGATCTTTTACTGGGCGCGGAGCCATCTGGTTTTTACGCTTACCCTTCTTGTCAGGCTGGGTATAAACAGCAATCACTTCATGCTCAGAACTAAGCAATGCTTGTAAGCTGGATGCGGCAAAATCAGGTGTGCCGGCAAAAACTATTTTCAGTGGCGACTCTGGCATGGTCTAGGCTCCAAAATAAAAACAGGCCTGCTAGTTAAACCAGCAAGCCTGTGAATTGCTTTTTAGTGATAATCAGGCGTGTTTTTCCTGCAATTTATGCAGCTTTTCTAGTTTGGATTTGATGCGGTTACGCTTGAGCATAGAGATGTAATCAACAAACAATTTGCCATTCAGGTGATCTAGTTCGTGTTGAATACATACAGCTAGGAGGCCTTCAGCTTCCATCTCATAAGGTTCGCCGTTGTAGTCGAGAGCTTTAAGCTTAACCTTTTGCGGGCGTTTCACATTTTCATAGAAGCCAGGAACCGATAAGCAACCTTCCTGATATTTGTGTAACTCTTCATCCAGAATTTCGAATTCTGGGTTGATCATAACCAATGGCTCGTTTTGGTCTTCAGAGATATCCATGGTTACGATGCGTTTATGGATATTCACCTGCGTTGCTGCCAAACCAATACCTGGAGCTGCGTACATTGTTTCGAACATGTCATCGATTTGAGCACGTACTTCGTCATCGACTGTTTCAACGGGCTCAGCAATGGTACGTAAGCGTGGATCTGGGTATTCAAGAATGGTTAGTTTTGCCATGATTTACGTCTGTATCAACAAGTTATCGGGTGCTATTGCTGTGAATACTTCTATAAGTCATGCTAAGTTAACAACATGATATACAGGCATCTTAAATTTTAACTCGATTATTCAGGTTGTTAGCCGAAAGATAATATCGAGATCAATAGCGAAAAATATTAATCTGCCTATTATACTGATTAGAACGCTCAATGCATTGTCGTTACTTTACCATCTTGTTTTTCTTAACAAGCTGGAAGGTAATAAGGGAACTGGACATGAAAAAATTGTTATGCGGTTTGTTCGCTCTGGTGTTGGTTTCACTGACTTCTGTTCACGCTGAAACCCGGAAGGACTCTCTGCTACTTCGTAATGATCATCCGCAAGAATATGTGGTAGTGAAAGGGGATACGTTGTGGCACATCTCGGGTCGCTTTTTGCAAAGCCCTTGGAAATGGCCTGAAGTATGGGGGGTAAACCCGCAGGTTGATAATCCTCATCTTATTTACCCTGGTGACGTAATCTATCTTACGTGGGTTAATGGTAAGCCGCGTTTAGGGGTTAGACGTGATAGCGGCATCTATCCACGAGCACGTGTATCACCCCTGGTTAAACCGATTCCTGCTATCCCATTACGAGATATCATTAGCTTCTTAAATGATAACCGTGTGCTCTCAGAAGATATTCTGAAAGAGGCGCCTTATGTATTAGGTGGCCCCAAAGAGAGGATATTAGCCGGTGCTGGTGATCGTATGTATGCACGAGGTCAGCTAGTGACTGAACAGCGTCGACAAGGTATTTACCGCCCTGCTAATGAATATATTGATCCTGACACTGAAGAATTTCTTGGTTACGAAACTTTGAAAATAGCTGATGCAAATGTGTCTGCACGTAAAGACGATGTGATCACACTGGATATCATTAAATCCCATAAAGAAGTGCGCATTCTGGATCGTGTGGTACCCACAGAAGAAGTGAGAATTCAGTCTGTATACCATCCAGCGCCAGCGCCTGCTGAGGTTGAGGGAAAAATCTTATCGGTATTAGGTGGCGTACGTGATGCCGGTCAGTTTAATGTAGTGGCTATCAATCGTGGTTTGCGAGAAGGTATTGAAGCTGGTCATGTTTTTGCAACTTATCGTCGTGGCGAACTGATTAAAGATCCTGTTACTAAAGAAATGGTAACGCTTCCTCAGGAGCGCTCAGGTGAATTGATGGTCTTTAAAGTGTTTGAGAAAGTGAGTTATGGCTTGATCATGCGCAGTACAGATATAATTTCTATCGGTGATGTAATCCGAGAACCATAAAGGATTAAATATGACGGCTGATCTAAAGGACTGGATCGCCGTTGCTGCCCTACCAGATTTAGGGGCAGCTTCAGTTAAGAAGCTTTGGGATCAGGGATGGACCCCTGAAAAGCTCCTCTGCTCTTCTGAAGCTGATTGGCATCGGCTTAACCTCAAGCAAAAAACAATTACCGCTTTAAGTGATATCCAACAAGGACGTGCCTCTCCAGCACTACAGAAATTGGATTCGGCACTGGCTTGGCAAGCTTCGGCTGAAGATTGCCATATCTTAGCTATCACAGATGCTGATTATCCTGCTTTACTACGTGAAATTTATGACCCTCCTCCCATTCTATTTGCTCGAGGCAATCTAACAGCACTAAATCTTCCGCAAGTAGGGATCGTAGGCAGTCGTAGCGCTTCTAGCGGTGGTGTGAAGCATGCTTATCAATTTGCCGGCTATTTGGCTCAAAATGGCTTGATCGTGAACTCAGGCTTAGCCTTGGGTATTGATGCAGCGGCTCATCAGGCGAGTGTTAATGCACAGTGCCCGACGGTTGCGGTATTTGGTACGGGTTTAGATCGGCCGTACCCTGCACGAAATCGTATATTGGCCCAACAGATCCTCGAGCAGCAAGGGGTGTGGTTGAGTGAGTTGTTTCCTGGAGCACCACCGTTGGCACCGCACTTTCCACGTCGAAATCGTATTATCAGTGGTATGAGCGTTGGTATTTTAGTGGTGGAAGCCGCGCCTAAAAGTGGTTCATTAATCACTGCGAGGATGGCGATGGAGCATGGACGTGAGGTTTTTGCTATTCCCGGATTGATCAATAACCCCTTGAGTAAAGGGTGTCATCAGCTAATCCGTGAAGGTGCTTGCTTGGTTGAATCAGCAGAAGATATAACCTCACAGCTAGCTCCTATGCTGGGTTATCTGGCTGAACAGAATGCTGAACATATTGAAGATGACTCTGAAAAGGATGTATCCCACTTTGCACCTGAAACGCAGCGACTGTTGGAGCATTTAGGCTACGAATATAACTCTATTGACCAGCTGAGCTATCTGACCGGTATGGATATAGCTGAATTGGGCCCGGTACTAGTGGAGTTGGAGCTTTTGGGCATCATTAGCCAAGATGGACACGGTTATATCCGATGTTAAAAGGCAATTTGGTAGAGTTGCAAAGACCGCGTCGAACATTTAGTGTTCAGCCCTCAAAGATAAATGCCTTCAAGATGAAAGGGAATTCCCCCGCTTTGTAACCTGTAAGGGGCTCTTTCTATCAACCTCTCATCACTATTGATTGATACCTTTAGTAAAAGTAGTGATGCGTTGTTGATTCGTTATATGGCATTGAGGAGTAAATGGTGAGTAGTAATTTAAAGCCTGATTGGTGGCATATTCAGCAGTCTGTTCGAGCAATTCGTCAAGGTGGTGTGATTGCTTATCCTACTGAAGCAGTTTGGGGTTTAGGTTGTGACCCGTTTGATGAGCAGGCGGTCTTAGATCTTTTAGAAATTAAGCGTCGACCTATGCATAAAGGTCTGGTTTTGATCGCTGGAAATCTCTCACAGATCGATTTTTTACTCGAAGATCTGACCGATGATGAATATGTCAAAGTAACTGCTAACTGGCCGGGCCCATACACTTGGATTTTGCCAGATAAAAAGAACCGAATTCCAGCTTGGATTAAAGGAAATCATAGCGCTGTTGCTGTAAGAGTGAGTAATCACTTACAGGTGAAAAGATTGACAGAAGCTTACGGGTCTTTCCTGGTTTCGACTTCGGCGAATCCGGCAGCGCATGATCCTGCAAGAGATATATTGAGAGTGAAGACTTACTTCGGTGAAAAGCTTGCTTATGTTTTACCGGGTGAGTTAGGTGGTTTAGATCAGCCTACTCAAATTCGAGATCTAAAATCTGATCAATTAATTCGCGCTTAAATAAATATGTGAGTGAGTACTATGTCCGCACCTAATATTGACGCTGTAAAAGAGTACCTTTTGGGGCTACAAGATGCTATTTGTGATGCCTTAGAGAAGGCTGATGGCAAAGGAAAATTTTATCAGGATGAGTGGCAGCGAGAAGAAGGCGGCGGAGGTCGTACTCGTGTCCTAGATAAGGGCGAAATTATCGAAAAAGGTGGTGTGAACTTCTCTCACGTTTTCGGTGATAAGTTGCCAGGTTCTGCAACAGCGCACCGACCTGAATTAGCGGGTCGTAGTTTTCAGGCGATGGGTGTGTCATTGGTTATTCACCCACATAATCCTTATATCCCAACTTCCCATGCCAATGTTCGTTTCTTCATTGCGGAAAAAGAAGGTGAAGAACCTGTATGGTGGTTTGGCGGTGGTTTTGACCTGACGCCTTATTACGGTAACGACGAAGATTGTAAATTCTGGCACCAGACAGCTAAAGAAGCCTGTGATCCATTTGGTGACGACATTTATCCACGCTTCAAAGAATGGTGTGACGAATACTTCTACTTGAAGCATCGTGATGAGCCTCGTGGTGTAGGCGGTCTTTTCTTCGATGATCTTAATGAGCTTGGTTTCGATAATAGCTTCGGGCTGATGCAGTCGATTGGTAATGCTTACACTAAAGCTTATGTGCCAATTATCGAGAAAAACAAAGACCGTGAATACGGTGAGCGTCAGCGTGACTTCCAATTGCATCGCCGTGGCCGTTATGTCGAGTTCAATCTAGTGTTTGACCGTGGCACTCTATTTGGTCTGCAATCCGGTGGACGTACTGAGTCTATCTTGATGTCTTTACCGCCTGAAGTGCGTTGGGGCTATGACTGGAAACCTGATGAAGGGACTGAAGAAGCCGTGTTGTACGAGCGTTATTTGAAGCCTCGCAACTGGCTGGAAGTGTAAGGGCGAATTATGACTGATCGTTACGCGGTATTCGGTAATCCGATTAAGCACTCTAAATCGCCACAAATCCACGCTGCATTTGCATCGAGTACAGATCAGGATCTGACCTATGAAGCGATCTGCGTACCTGAAGATAACTTCGAAGGTTACGTTTCTGACTTCTTGTCGGGTGATGGCCGTGGTCTGAATATCACTATTCCGTTTAAACAGGAAGCTTGGGCATTAGCTGAAGTTAGAAGTCCGCGTGCTGAACTGGCGGGTGCGGTCAATACCTTGTACCGCGATGATCAAGGCCGCTTGTGCGGTGATAACACCGATGGTGTTGGCATGGTGAGGGATATCATGCGCAACAATGGCGGCACGATTGAAGGTAAAAAAGTGCTTATTCTCGGTGCTGGTGGTGCTGTACGTGGCGTTTTACAGCCAGTATTAGAGCAAAAGCCTGAGCTGTTAGTTATCGCAAACCGTACCGCTTCTAAAGCCAAAGAGCTTGCTGGGTTGGTTACGGATCTTGGTAACGTATCAGGTGGTGGTTATGATGAGCTTGCAGGTCAAAGCTTTGATCTTATCATCAATGGTACTGCTGCCAGTTTGCAAGGTGAGATCCCCCCTCTTCCGGAAAATGTACTGGCACAAGGTGCTTGGTGCTACGACATGATGTATGCCGCAGAACCAACCGCTTTTTGTGTTTGGGCGACTGAACAAGGGGCAGAAAAGTCCATTGATGGCCTCGGTATGTTAGTGGAGCAGGCTGCGGAATCTTTCAGAATCTGGCGTGGCTTGGACCCTGACTCTAAAACCGTTATCTCTGATATCCGTGCAGCAATAACTGTTTGATTTTAATACAACAGTCGCTTTATAAATTTTATCAAAGCAGACTTGCATGGGGCTCTTTCGCGGCGTATAACTGAAATACGAACACTACATAGTGTTAACTTTTCAGTCTGCTGCGGGAGTACCTTATGGTAACGGAAACCCGACTATCTACTGAGCAGCTATATTTTCGCTGCGATCCTGAATTACTACCTTTCAAAAACACGTCTACGCTTGAGCCTTTTTCTGGTTTCTTTGGCCAAACCCGTGCCATTGAGGCGATGGATTTTGGTATCGGCATGCGCCGTCCAGGCTATAACTTGTTTGTGATGGGTAATCCTCATACCGGACGTTTCTCCTTTGCGATGGAGAACCTCAAAACCACGGCGAAAAAAGAGAAAAAGCCGGGTGATTGGGTTTATCTAAACAATCTAAAAGATAATCGTAATCCTTTAGCGATTCCCTTCCCTGCTGGCAAGGCTCAGCAGTTTAAGCGTGATATTAAAAATATCATCGAAGCGGTGTTGTCAGAGATGCCAGCAGCCTTTGAAAGCCCTTCTTACCAGCGTAAGAAGAGTAAGATCGAACGTGAACTTAATCGTTATTATGATCAGGCAATAGAAGGTGTTGAGCGCGAAGCGCGTGAGCACAGCATTGCGGTTTACCGTGATGCGGGCAGTATCGGCTTTACTCCGGTTGCCGAAGGGCAAGCGATGGATGAGGCGGTCTTTTCGCAGTTACCTGAAGAGATTCGTGATGGCTTTACTAAAGCTATCTCTGATCTCGAAGATAAGTTAAACGAAGCGCTAACAGGCCTACCTCAGTGGCGACGTGAGGCAGCTGAAAAACTGAAGAATCTTGATCGTGATACCACACGGCAGTCGATCTCCCCGCTTTTCCAACCTTTGAAAGATAAGTACGCCAATATTGCGGCGGCGACTGACTATCTGTCAGAGATGGAAACGTCGCTAGTTAAAAACTGTGCTGAAATTGTCGGCGATGAAAAGCTAATCGAACCACTTACTGATGCTAGTCGCCGTGCTTATTTAGAGAGCAATTACGGCGTTAACCTGCTTGTAGATAACGATAAGGTTAAGGGTGCTCCTGTCGTTTACGAAGCGCACCCTAGCTATGAGAACTTGTTTGGGCGTGTAGAGTACACATCCGAAATGGGTGCTCTATCAACGACCTACAAACTTATTCGCCCTGGTGCTCTGCACAGAGCGAATGGAGGTTACCTTGTACTGGAAGCAGAGAAGTTGCTGGAGCAACCTTTTGTTTATGGGGCGTTAAAGCGAGCGTTAAAGTCTCACGAGATTAGGATTGAAAGCCCTGCGAGTGAATACGCTGGGATCAGTACCATCACCCTTACACCACAGGCGGTACCGCTTTCAGTGAAAATTGTGCTGATCGGTGCGCGCAATATTTATTACCTCCTACAAGAACTTGATCATGACTTTGAGAAGATGTTCAGAGTTGTGGTGGATTTTGATGAGGATGTAAAACGAACACCTCAGTCTATTAGGCATTATGCACGCTTGATGAAAACCCTAGCCGATGAAGAGGGGTTAGCACCGCTGACCCGTCGAGCAGTGGCGCGTTTGGTCGAGCATAGTTCGCGTCAGGCCGAAGATCAGGAATTATTATCCGCTCATATTGGCGAGCTGGTTGATCTGCTTTGTGAAGCTGACTTCAAGCGGGTTAAAGAGGAAGATGAACTGATCAACGCTGATCATGTCGAGATGGCGCTGAATGCGAAAGAGCGTCGTACTTCTCGGATGTCGGAAAAAATCGAAGAAGGCATTCTGAACCAAACGGTTTTGATTGATACCCAAGGTGAAGCCGTCGGTAAAACCAACGGTTTAACGGTATTGCAAGTGGGTGATGTCGCTTTTGGTACACCTGCGCGTATTACAGCAACGGTTCACCCGGGTAATCGTGGTATTGTGGATATAGAGCGCGAGGTTGCCTTAGGTCAGCCGATCCACTCAAAAGGCGTTTTGATTCTATCGGGATTCTTAGGCCATCAATATGCACAAGACTTCCCTTTGGCGATCTCGGCTAGTATCGCCTTGGAGCAATCATACGGCTATGTTGACGGTGATAGTGCATCTTTAGCAGAGGTCTGCACCCTTTTATCAGCGTTGACACATATACCGATTAGTCAGAGCTTCGCAACTACAGGATCTATCAACCAGTATGGCGAAGTACAGGCGATTGGTGGTGTAAACGAGAAAATAGAGGGGTTCTTTAATCTCTGTAAAACCCGCGGACTTACGAGCGAACAAGGGGTCATTATTCCTAAAGCCAATGTGCGCAATCTTATGCTCAAAGAAGAGGTTGTCGAGGCTGTTAAGGAGGGGTTATTCTCTGTCCATGCGGTTGGTCATGTGGATGATTGCTTAGAGATTTTAATGGGTAAGAAGCCGGGTAAACGCAAGGCCGATGGTACGTTTACGCAACGTAGTATTAATGCTCAAGTGGTTAAGCGTTTACGGGAAATTTCTTCGGCTAAGCTAGACGCTAAGTCGAACAAATAAGGTTTGGAAAAGCTCCTTCTAAAGGATTTAATTCCTTAGGAGCGTTCCCTGCCAAAGTGATAACAGATATCATTAACAGTAATGTTTACAGAATATCTGTCTGTACAGAGTATTGTGACGACCAGCGCTGATGATTGAAGGGGGATTCAGCGTTGGTCAGTCACATTTTAACAACTAGCTAAGCCTAGCTTAGAAAGTCGTTGTTACTGCAATATTTAGGATATCGCTATCTGTGTCGCTGTAAGCTTCTTCGCGAACATATTCCGCAGTCACTTCAGCATTTTCACCTAGAGAACGCGTTACACCCAGCGCTACGCGCTTTTCAGGTAGTTCGTAGTCGATACCTGCAGCATCATCGATATCTTCAGCTTCATCAGATTCGCTGTAACCTAGGAAAAGCGTACCGTCCGCGCCTAGGATCTGTGTTCCGTAGCCTGCACCTAAATGTAGGAAGCTTGGCTCGCCAGCCAAGTTAGATTTACCTAGCTGGATATACTCAGCAAACAACGCCAAGTCATTCGCTTCTACCAATGCATTTACGCGCCATGCATCGATTTTCTCAGTTAGACCGCCTAGCTCAGAAAAAGGACCTGCGGCATTGGCAACATCCGTCACATAGCCTGCTCCAAGAGAAACACCATTACTGAATGTAGTGCCTAAATTAATACCAAACGTATCTAAACCTTCGTTACCTTCTGCAGAGTTGTTAAGCACGTAGGTATCTAGCTGAATCATCTCATGTTGGTAGCTGAGCATCGCTAGACCCTCTTTTGCATCGAAAATGTCGAATGCAATTGGGTCTGTAAATGCTGCAGAATCACCTACCAGTAGAGGGTGAGCCGCTTTACCCAGCGTGAAGCTTAGAGGGTTATCTTCAGAGCCAATCACTACGTATGCTTCAGCAAGGTCCAGTTTTTCGTCTGCAGATAGGTATTCGATTAGCGTAGAAACTTTAACGTTTTCGTTAATATCAGCAGCGATTTCAAGTTCGAAAGTATCAACTAAAACATCACCAACGCTGTTTTCGCCATCAGTCTCAACTTGCTGTGCTAGCAAGGTTACTTCGCCGCCTACGCTAACGTTCTCAGCAAAGCCACCGTTTGATGGAGTAGCAGCTTGAGCTTCAGTTTTTTGTTCTAGCTTTTGTGTTGTTGCTTGCTGAGTAGCAAGCTGTGCTTCCAGTTGAGCAATGCGTGCTTTCATTGCTGCTAACTCTTTAGCAACATCGGTAGCAAACGCAGGTGTTGCTGATGTCATAGCTGCAGCAACCAGCGTGGCGATCGTGGTCTTTTTCATGTTGTTCCCTTCTATTAAGTTGTTAACAGCCTTGTTTGCTACAAGCGATTCACTTATCTCAGCAAATAAGACGTCGTAGTTTTTAAAATGTTCTTAATCGGTTCAGAAATTGGCAGTTTACTTTCTGGGCCAAATAGATATCCACAGGCGCTTAACCTGCTGAAAATAAAGCTCAAAATGTAAAGAATGTAAGGTATTGGTGGGCGATACTAATGGTATTGATAATTATTATCAACTGGTGGTTGAATTATAACCAGTAATTATTCATCAGGGTCAGCGCCGGTTAGCCAGTTATCCACAGGCGTAATCCAAGCGGGTTCAGCGTTAGCACCAAACCAAGAGTCCACAGCAAAGGCTTGCTGAGTATCTAGTTGAACGATAGTAGCGCTGTTATGGGGCGCATTTAACGTGAAGGGGCCACGGTGAACATTTCCGCCTGGTCGGTGGAAATGTAAGAGGTTCATCTGCTGTAAGATTAAAAGGTAACGCGTTGTATTGAGGCTCTCAGCAACACAATCCAATTGATTTGAACGACTGATAAAGGAGGTGTTATTAGCTGCTTGATCACCAAAAGTGCGTAGTTTTGGGCCGGTGATTCTTTCAAACAGACCGATACCTGTAGCGATCCTTAAGCGCTCTTCCTCTGCTGTAACTGCTGGTGGTGAGAAGTGCTGACGAACTTGGTCTAGCTCATCAGTATAAAACTGTATTGAAGATCTTCGATCGCAACCAAAACTTTTACAAAGGGAATAGCGTTTCCCCTCCTCCGTATCAGAGACCTCTACCTCATAGGAGTTAACCCAAGTAGTAGGGGAACTCTGGATATTATAGCCACAACCGCTTACAAGCAGCGTGGCCAGGATCAGACTGTTAGCCTGCGTAATCTTCTTCAAGGTGCTTATCCTTAAGTTTCACATAGTTTCCAGCAGTATAACTGAAGAAAGAGCGCTCTTTTTCTGTGAGTTCTCGCTGTTGTTTTGCAGGACGGCCAACGTAAAGGTAGCCGCTTTCTAGTTTTTTACCTGGTGGCACTAGGGAGCCCGCGCCGATAATCACTTCATCTTCAATTACCGCGCCATCCATAACCATTGCACCCATGCCCACTAAAACTCGGCTACCAATGGTGCAGCCATGTAGCATCGCTTGATGGCCAATGGTGACGTCATCGCCAATGATCAATGGGAAACCATCTGGGTTATAGGGGCCTGCATGGGTGATATGTAGGACTGAACCGTCTTGTACGCTGGTGCGTGCGCCAATACGAATACGGTGCATATCACCACGGATTACGGTGAGTGGCCAGATCGAGCAATCGTCACCAATCTCGACATCTCCAAGTACAACCGCGCTAGGATCAATAAAAACTCGCTCTCCTAGTTTGGGAGTGAAGCCTTGATAAGTACGTACATTCATAATTATTGCTCGCTAGAAATTGGGAAGTATCTATTATGAAATAGCTTAGGGGAATTGAAAAATTAAGATTTAGTCCCATGTATTAGGAACGATATCTCGCCGATGGAGCTAGCTTTATATGAGTAACCCAATGCTTGAACCACAGTTGTTACCAGCATTTAGTCAGATCAAACCTGATCAAATCGAAGCCGCAATCGATCAATTGCTGGCAGACAGCAGAGCAACGGTTGAACGTATTCTACAAGAACTGTCTGTACCTAGCTGGGATTCTCTAGTTGCCCCTCTTGAAGAGATGAATGACCGTTTAGCTAAAGCCTGGTCGCCTGTTTCGCACATGAATTCGGTGGTGAACAGTGATGAGCTACGTGATGCCTACAATGCGTGCTTGCCTAAACTGTCCCAATACTGGACGGAGATGGGTCAGCATCAAGGTCTCTACCAAGCATTTAATCAGCTTGCTGAAAGTGAGCAATTTACTCAGTTAAGTGAAGCGCAGCAGAAAGTAGTCAACAATACTCTACGTGATTTCCGTCTATCCGGTATCGCTCTGAATCCAGAAGAACAGCAGCGTTACGCTGAGCTGCAACAGAAGCTGTCTGAGCTGACGACTAAGTTTTCTGAAAACGTTATGGATGCCAGCGATGACTGGAGCAAACTACTGACCTCAGAGTCTGATCTTGCGGGCCTTCCGCCTATGGCGTTAGCGGCAGCGAAGCAGATGGCTGCAGCGAAAGAGCAAGAGGGTTGGTTGGTGACACTGGACTTCCCTTCTTACCTCGCAACGATCACCTATGCGGATGATCGTGAACTGCGTAAAGAGATATACACAGCCTTCTCTACCCGCGCATCTGATCAGGGACCGGGCGAAGGTAAATGGGACAATACAGAGGTTATCTCTCAGTTATTAGAGCTACGTTTAGAGCTGGCACAGTTGCTCGGCTTTGGTAACTACGCTGATTATTCGTTAGCGACCAAGATGGCTGAAAATACCGATCAGGTTGTGCAGTTCTTAAAGGATCTTGCTGAGAAAAGCCTACCCGTAGCTAAACAGGATTTTGAGCAACTGTTCGAGTTTGCGAAAGCTGAATTTGGCGCAGAAGACCTGCAAGCTTGGGATCTAGCTTACTACGGCGAGAAACTGAAGCAGGCGAAATACTCTATTTCTGAAGAGCAGATCCGCCCCTACTTCCCTCTTCCAAAAGTATTGGAAGGTCTATTTGCGGTTACCGGTAAACTGTTTGATATCGAAATGCGTGAAGTCGAAGAGTTCGACCGTTGGCATGATGATGCGCGCCTATTTGAAATTAGCCGCAATGGTGAAGTGATCGCTCGCTTCTTTATGGATCTGTATGCCCGTGAAAAGAAACGTGGCGGCGCTTGGATGGATGATTGCCGTGTGCGTCGTCGCCTAGATGATGGTTCTCTGCAGCTACCAGTGGCTTATTTGGTATGTAACTTCAGCTCTCCAGTAGGAGATGATCCAGCCCTTCTGAATCACAATGAAGTAACCACCCTATTCCATGAGTTTGGCCATGGTCTGCATCACATGCTGACCCAAATTGAAACGGCTGACGTAAGTGGTATTAATGGTGTGGCTTGGGATGCAGTTGAGCTACCAAGTCAGTTCCTTGAGAACTGGTGCTATGAGCCAGAAGCGCTGGCGTTGATCTCTGGTCACTATCAGACAGGTGAAACGCTACCACAAGAGTTGTTGGATAAGATGCTGGCGGCACGTAACTTCCAGTCAGGCATGATGATGGTGCGCCAGTTGGAGTTCTCTTTGTTCGATTTCCTTTTACACCGTGATTACCAGCCGGGAGAAACGGTTGTTCAAGAGGTTTTGAATAAAGTACGTAGTCAGGTAGCCGTGATTACCCCGCCTGCGTTTAACCGCTTCCAGCATAGCTTTAGCCATATTTTTGCGGGTGGCTATTCTGCAGGTTACTACAGTTATAAATGGGCAGAGGTTCTATCGGCAGATGCATTCTCCCGTTTCGAAGAAGATGGCATCTTTAATACAGATACTGGTGCAGATTTCCGTAAGAACATTCTAGAAATGGGCGGTTCTCGCGAACCTATGGAGCTGTTTGTAGCGTTCCGCGGTCGTGAACCGCAAGTTGATGCACTACTCCGTCACAGTGGAATTACCGAGTAATTAAAATGACAGTTATTAAACGATTTATAGCGGGTGCTGTTTGCCCGCGATGCGGTGAGATGGATTGTATTCGCACTTACCGTGATGAAGAGCGTGAGTACAAAGAGTGCGTGCGTTGTGATTACGAAGATTCCATGCGTTTAGATGGTGAACCAGATATCGCTGTAGAAGAACTGGAAACACGCGTCAATCGTGAAAATAAGCCTGAAATTGAGGAGGGCGCGCAGCCCCTGATGTTTACGGCAAATCCCGGTGCTAAACGGAAAGACCACTAACAACAAGATAGGGGCTATTAAACCCCTATTTTTTTGAACCTTTTAGTCTAGTAATCAGATGCCTGCATACCCGGTCAGATTGACAATGATCTCGTTTGCGAGGGCTTATCTGGTATGATCCCGCACTTATCACTTTCGGTTTAAAGTCCCTGAATCATGTCTATAACTGCCGTTCCCATCGCTATTCGCTATATGTTGCTATCTGCGCTTGGATTTGCCTTGATGGCTGCTTGCGTTAAAGCGGTGTCGGGTTACGGTATTCCGGTTCTAGAGATTGTGGCGGCAAGAGCTTTAGTATCGCTAGGCCTGAGTTACTTGGATGTAAAACGTAAACGCATCTCTATTTGGGGGCAGCATAAGCCGCTCCTGCTGGCACGAGGTATCGTTGGTGCGTTAGCGTTAGTTTGCGTTTATTACTCTGTCACGACCCTCTCATTAGCTGACGCAACGGTATTGCAGTATACCTATCCGGCATTTACTGCGGTCTTAGCGTTGCTGTTTCTGGGAGAGCGGATCAAGCTAGCGACGATGCTTTGTATGTTGCTCAGTTTTGTCGGGGTGATTGTGATGATGCGACCGGGTGAAGCGGGATTAATTGGTTTACCGATGTTAAGCCTGTTCGCTGCGTTAGCGGGGGCTTTAGGGAGTGCCATCGCTTATGTGATCGTACGTAAACTAAGTCAAACGGAAGATAGCTCTGTCATTATCTTTTATTTCCCGCTGGTGGCGTTACCAACCTCGTTATTGCTGTTGGGCGGTGACTTTGTTGTGCCTGGAATGGAAGCGCTGTTACTTCTGCTGTTAGTGGGTGTATTTACTCAAGTTGGGCAGATTGGATTAACTAAAGCGATGGCAGCAGAAGAGGCAGGCAAGGCGAGTGCTTATGCTTATGTTCAGGTTATCTTCTCTGCAATTCTGGGTGTGATCTTTTTTGAAGAGATTCCTACTTTGTGGACCATCATCGGCGGCTGTTTGATTCTGGCAGGTGCGTTAATCAACGCCTTATGGAAGCGCTGATTAACATATCTGGAATGTTGTGCTAAATCGCTCGGCGTAAAGGCAACGTGTAAAGCAGAACAAAAATCAGCAGGGATACCACCACAACCGATGGGCCGGCGGGTGTATCGAAATGCCATGATAGCCCTAAACCACCACCTACTGACAAACTACCGACGATAGCTGCACCGATGGCCATCTGCTCAGGGCTTTGGGCTAAACGCCTTGCGGCAGCTGCAGGAATAATTAGCAGAGACGTTATTAGTAGTAAGCCTACAATCTTCATTGCTACTGCGATTATGACAGCAATTAATAGCATCAAGGCTAAGCGTGTCCAGGCAACATTTACCCCTTCAACATGGGCCAGCTCTTCATTGATGGTGATCGCCAAGAGTGGTTGCCAGAGGAGTTTTAACAGTACCAACGCGAGGAGGCCACCTCCGTAGATCCAATAAAGATCTTCTAAACCGACAGCAAGCAGATCACCAAATAGGTAAGACATCAGATCTACCCGAATCTCTAGCAGAGAGACGGCAACTAAGCCTAAAGAGAGCGAACTATGAGCCATGATGCCCAATAGAGTATCTGTAGCTACCATCCGTTGCCTTTGCATCGCGACCAAAATAAGGGCGAGGGCGACACAGCAGAAGATCACGGCTAGGTTGAGGTTTACTTGCAGCATAAAGCCGACAGAAACTCCAAGTAGAGCGGAGTGAGCGAGTGTGTCACCAAAATATGCCATGCGACGCCACACTACAAACGAACCTAGTGGACCGGCAATAACCGCAACACCAATACCGCCTAGCAGGGCATATAAGAGGAAATCAGGCATTAACAACCGCCCTTACAATCATGATCAGAGATAATATCGCCATGATCATCGTGGCGATGGTTATGGTGGTGGCTATAAACGGCTAACTGCTCGCTACCTTGTATGCCAAATAGCTCGGTAAATGATGGGTCATTGGTGACATGTTCTGGGTGACCAGAGCAGCAAACATGATGGTTGATACAAACCACATGATCTGTTGCTGCCATCACAAGATGAAGGTCGTGACTAACCATTAAAACACCACAACCACGTTCATCACGGATGCGCGCAATCAAGTTATACAGTTCTAACTGACCGTTAATATCGACCCCTTGTACAGGTTCATCTAACACCAGCAGATGAGGATCGCGGAGTAGGGCACGGGCAAGTAAAACGCGCTGCATCTCACCGCCTGACAGATTGTGTACAGCCTGCTTAAGTAGTTTCTCAGCACCTACATCAGTCAGCGCGGCCACGATTTTTATTGGATCTTTACACTGAGTTGTTCGCAGGAAACGATCAACAGTCAGGGGGAACGTGTTATCGATCTGTAACTTCTGTGGCATGTAGCCGATGCGCAGGCCATCTTCTTGCCACAAACTGCCACTATCAGCTTTGAGTAGGCCGAGCACTACACGGACTAGGGTTGTCTTACCCGCTCCATTTGGGCCGATCAGTGTGGTGATACAGCCACGGTGAAGCTCGGCGTTAATATCTTGCAATACGTGCTTTTGACCAAAGGAAAGGTTGATATTTTCGAGTTTGATCAGCGGCTCATGTGTATGTGGCGAGGGACTCACTAGGCTGCACTCTGTTGGCAACTTGGGCAGACACCCAGTACTTCAATCGATTGTTTCTCGGGTTTAAAACCTAAGCTATCTGCTTGTTTCTGGATATCTTGGCTCACCTTTCGCGTATCAATCTCTACTGCGTTATTGCATACACGACAGATCAGAAAGGAGCCTTCATGATGATCACTTGGGTGAGGACAACCGATATAAGCGTTCAGTAAAGCGATACGGTGGACTAAGCCTTGTTCCTGTAAGAACTCTAGCGCTCGATAAACTGTAGGAGGCGCTGAATTAAAGCCAGCAGCGGCTAGTTCGGGTAGAAGTTCGTAGGCACCAAGCGGTTTATGACTCTGCCAGATAGTTTTTAAAACCAGCTCGCGAATAGGCGTAAAACGCAGGTTACGCTCGTTACAAAGTGAGCGTGCATCTTCCAATGCTTGTTCTATACATCCGTGGTGATCATGTTCAGGATGAAAGGCTAGATCAGTATGTGCCATAGCATTCTTACCCTATAAGTTTGTGTTATATTGTAACCCTTAATCTTCAGAGATGTATTGCGAAAGATGAAAAATATTACTCTACTTTTTTTAACACTTTTTGCTGCGAGTACAGCGACTGCTGATCAACCGATTCAGGTGGTAGCGAGCGTTAAGCCATTGCAGCTAGTTGTTGAAGGTGTGGTAGGTGAATTAGGGGAGGTTGATTCCCTGATCCCTGCGGGCAGCTCACCACATCATTACTCTCTAAAACCCTCTGATTTACGCAAGCTAAACACTGCTGATCTAGCGGTTTGGGTTGGCCCCGATATGGAGCAGTTTTTAAGCAAAGCACTAGAACGTTCCAAAGTTCCAACCGTGCAGCTTTTAGAGGGTTCAGGAGAGGGGCATCACGATCATCATGAGCACCACGGTCATGATGAACATGATCATCACAACCATGCTGTCGATCCTCACGTTTGGATGGACCCGGTAAAAATGCTGAAGGCTGCGGCAGAGATTAAAAAAGCCCTCGTGAAGCTTCACCCAGAACAGGCGGAGCAATTAAACAGCAATTACCAACAATTTGCGGCAGATATTTTGGCTACGGATCGTGCGATTCAGGCTCAGTTAGCGACTGTCAGAGAGAAAGGTTTTATCGTATTCCATGATGCCTTTGCTCCCTTTGTTGAACATTATGATATGAATCAGCGTGGCTACTTCACGGTTGATCCTGCTCGTGCGCCGGGTGCGAAAAAGTTACAAGCGATTCAAACCATGCTTAAGGAAGATCAAGTAGGCTGTATCTTCACTGAGCCGCAGTTCGAAGCGAAGGTAATTCAGCGAATTGTGGCTAAGCAGCCAGTGAAACTGGGTAAGCTAGATCCTCTTGCGATCGATATTACTTCTGAACAGGGATATACAGGCTTCCTGAAGCAGCTTGCGAACAATATGGAAACCTGTCTGCGTTAAGCGTAAGAGATGTCTACAGGGTGCTCGAGTAGATCGTTAATACGGGCACACAGCGTCGAGGGTTGATAGGGTTTAACCAAATACCCATCAACCCCGACCGTAATACTTTCATGGATTAAATCGGCTTCGGCATGGGCGGTCAGCATTACAAAAGATACTTTCCTAAGACGCTGATCTGCTCTGATTTGGCGCAGTAACTCTATGCCGTTCATCTCTGGCATATCCCAGTCACAAATCACCAGATCAATATTCATCAGTTTTAAGCGTTTTAACGCTTCTTGTCCGTTTGGGCTTTCAACAAACTTACGAAACCCCATCTCTTTAAGTGTGGTTCGAGTAATCATGCGCATTGATTGCATATCATCGACGATCAAAACTACGGCTTTTTCTGGCGGTACAGTTATTTGGCGTTTTTTACGAGTCATAATTCAAAGGTCTACGATAAAGCCTAGAGGTGTTGGTATATCTAGTCCGCTGATAATACTTTCCTTTTAGGTAAGGCCCAATAGCCTAAAATGCAAAATTTTCAGTGTTTAGTATTCTTTTTATTCAGATCAAATATGATGTTGTTTTGTATTCACTCTCTAGCATGTGGTTTATATAATTCACCGCCCTTTGAGCGAATGTAGTGGAATCGTTAGCTACGTTACCTTCAGGTGTTAGTGCTATCACTAGTGTGGGAGTTTGAGCCTCCCCGTTTGCATCAGTCTAGGCTAATGTTCTTCTACTTCGTGTTTCTGTTTTAAGCCTAAATATCGCTGTTCAAATTCTTTGGCTTCCATTGGCTTGCCAAAAAGATAACCTTGTACCTGATTACAGCCTTCTGTTTTTAATATATCTACTTGATCTTGTTGTTCGACACCTTCGGCAATGACTGTTAATTTCAGGCTGTTTCCCAAAGCGATTATTGCTTGGCAAATAGCATAGTCATCAGGTTCTTCATCTAGACCATCAATAAACGATTTATCGATTTTTAACTTGGTTAGGGGCAAACGTTTCAAATAGGAGAGTGATGAGTAACCGGTACCGAAATCATCCAAAGCTAAACGTAATCCGTAGCGCTTTAGTTGATTTAGTTGCTGAATCGCCTCTTCAGGGTCATTAAGTATGCAGCTTTCGGTGATCTCCAATTCGAGTAGCTGAGGCGGGAAATCTGTTTTTTTGAGTACACTTTGTACCTGTTGCGGAAGTTGTTGGTGTTCTAATTGTTTCGCTGAAATATTAACAGCCAGTAATAGCTCCGTTGCGCCTTGATCCAACCAGGTTTTTACCTGTTGGCAAGCTTGCTCTAGTACCTGCGTGCCTAACTGTTGAATCAGCCCTTTCTCCTCAGCTAACGGAATAAACTTGTCGGGTGTGATTAAACCTTGTTTTGGATGATGCCATCTAGCTAAAGCTTCGATACCGACCAGCTTATGGGATGAAATATCAAATTGAGGCTGGTAGTAGACTGATAACTGTTTGAGTTTAAGTGCTTCTCTTAGGTCGCCTTCTAACTCCAGCCAAGTCAGCGCATGTTGATTCATGCCTTTATTGTAAAAATTAAAGCAATTTCCTCCTGCTTGTTTGGCTTGGTACATGGCGGTGTCAGCATTTTTCATCAGTGCAATCGCTTCTGTACCATCATTCGGGTAGACACTAATACCTATACTGGCATTCAGATATAGAGTGTGCCCATCGTATTCATAAGGAGTTTCTAAGCAGGCAATTAATTTACGGGCAAGTTCTGCTGCGTCATCTAGTTGATAGAGTTGGTCGATAATGACGGTAAATTCATCTCCTCCGATTCTTGCTAAAAGATCGGAACGGCGCAGGGTTTTATTAAAGCGGCTAGCCATCTCAACTAGAACAGCATCACCGGTGCTATGACCTAGAGAGTCATTGATGTGTTTGAATTTATCCAGGTCGATAAAAAATATGGCCGCCAAGTTTTGATTATCTCGACAGCGCTGGATAGTTTGGCTCAAGTTGCGCATAAATAAGGATCGGTTGGAAAGACCAGTAAGGCTATCCTGCTCTGCTAAGCGTTTTAACGTATGCTTTTGTTTTTCTAATTCAGAGGTGCGTTTATAAACTTCAGTCTGCAATTGGTCGATAGAAACCGTGCTATGTTGGAGTTGTTCAGTCATCTCATTAAAGTGGGCGGCAAGGCTTCCAATTTCATCGCTATGTTCTGCTTCAATACGACAGCGAGTATTGCCTTGAGCAAGTTCCTGAATCCCAGCTTCGATCTGTTCTAATCGGCGGCGGAATAGACGTAGAGTGAGGAAAGTAGCAATTGCAATTAATATGGATAGGCTCAGTAGTACGGACTGAATAATTGCAGCTTTTTCTTGGATGTACTGCTGTGCATTGGCCAGAGCGCGGTGTTCAAGGCGAAAGCTTTCTTCACTCATGCTCAATAGGGTTGTATCCAACCGATCAAGTAGATAGTTATGACTGTTTAATTGGTTGCGCGATAGTGTAGGAGACCCATGTACATGGGTCATGCGCTTGTAGAGTGAATTAATGCTCTCATTTTGGTGGCGTAAACTTTGAATATAGGTTTGTTCATCCTGTCCAAAAGGCTCTAACTCATCTAAATACGTCTGTAATTGCCTTTGAATACGAAAGCCTCTCTCGATAGATTCAAGGTCTTTATAGCGTTCATGCAGTCGAAATTGGCTGCGTAGGGCGTTAGTTTCGACTTGGATACGTGAGATGGCATCTATACGCTGAAACAGTGATGCTCTGTGAGCATCCATCCAACCTAAACCAAGAAGCATGCTTAAACAGAGTAGGATAGTGAGTAGCGTTAATATAATAAGCCTAGTTCTTATAGTCATTGTTTAAATAGTTATCCTCTGACTTACAATGAAGATGCGTGTGGATCTATCTTTTGTAATGCTGTTGCATCAAAAAATTGGATAAAGTCAGGAGTTGCCTCACTGATAACTAATTTTGATTCAATAGCCCAACGTGCTTGCTGCTCGATTGAGCTTACTTGCGATTGATTCAATGACAGCTTGAATAGGTAGTCCTGCCAGATCCAGTCAATAAAGGCCTGACTCAATTTCAGCTTTTCTCTAAGAATCATCTGAGATTCCTCTGGATGCTCTGCAATGTAGTGCACTGCTTTATTTAAGGCCGCTAATATCTTCTGTTCATTGGCTATGTTGTCGGTATCGCCTTTTAATCCCACCAAATTAAAACTGAGGTTATAAAGTCCTTTTGTATCTAAAGGGCGAGCAGGGTTGTTTCTGTTAGACGCAGAGGTAAATGCGTAAGGCTCCCAAACGGATATGGCTGAGACTTCTCCTAAACTGAGCGCCTTGGGGAGGTCTACTACGCTGTAGTGCTTGGTCGATACTTGATTGGGGTCTACGCCAGATAGGGTGAGCCAAGTATGTAGAAAATACTCACTGGCACTGCCTTTAACAATGCCTACTGTCTTGCCTATTAGATCCTGAGCCGTGGAGATTCCACTACCTGATAGGCTCATTAATTTGATGTCATTGTCTGACTCAACAAAGCTACTGAACACAGTAAAGTGATCATATTTAAAGCCATTGAACATAATGACTGAGTTGGAAGAAGTTGCTAGATCTACCTCGTTATTTAGCAGTGCTGAAAAGCACTTGGTGCCACCAGCGAGTGGAACCAGTTCGGCATTGATTCCTTCAGCAGTAAAGAAGCCTTTTTTTTCTGCAATATAAAAGGGTGCAGATAAAGGGGTAGTTGAGACTGCAATCTTTACCGAAGGCAGTGATTCTTTAGTTAAAATTTGTGAGTCAGTTGATTGATATCCGACGAATAAGATAGCAACAACTGCGATGGCTAAGGCGATTCCCACCTTGATGAATCCATTCATGTTGGCCTCAAAAGACTAATACAGTGATGATCGAAGGTTTTTGATTAACTAATGTTTAGTATTTGCTCAGAAATGGTGGAGCGCAAGGCGCTAAGAGTATTTTCATTATAAATTGTAGGGAAAATCCTATAGCTGTTGCTTAGGATCAATAGGTTTAGGTATTTAGCTTATTCTGGCATGGGATTAGAATGGTAGAGCTACTTTTTGTATATAGGTAAGAGATGAATCAGCCGGTACTTTTTTCTAGGCAACCTATTTTTGATGCCCAATTAAATACTTATGCTTACCAATTGGTATCTGCTTACGAGCAACCTGATGCCGGGAACCGTGGCTCTAATACCGCAGAGATCGTTGTTAATGCATTTAGCAATCTATTGGATCATGGCCATGTAAAGTGCCTTCCTGCATGGGTAAAGGTGGATGCCTCTTGGTTATATGACGCACAATTTCCTGAATTACCTGTCGAATCTTTAGTATTTGATTTGACCTCTGATGCGCTATCAGTCCCTAACCTAGAAGAGATTCTTAAGAATTTAGCTGATCAGGGTTACCGGATCTCTATGCCTATAGAGTTTGATACAACCCTATATCAATTTGCTCACATTATACGGTTAGATTGCCAGCAATATAGTGGTGACTCTCTTGCGGAGCACACCCTCAAGCTCAAGCAGCAACGAGGTCTTAAATTACTAGCAGATAATGTTGCCGACTTTGAGCAGTATGAACGTTGTAAATCAGCCGGTATTGATCTGTTTATGGGTTGGTTTTTTGCTGAACCGCAGCTAGTTAGTGGAAGAAAGCTAGCACGTAATGAGTTAGTTATGTTTCAGTTAATTGGGGAAGTGAATAGTCCTGATGCCACAGTTGATTCAATCGAACAGATCATACAGCGTGATCCAGAACTCGTTGCTAGTTTATTAAAATTGGTGAACTCCGCTGCTCTTGGTGGTCGTCGAACCATTGCTAGCATATCTGAAGCGGTAATTAATATCGGTTTACTTGAACTGAAAAAGTGGGTGCTGTTGTTTGCGCTTTGCCATAACAAACAGGTACCAAGCGAGTTGATCGGGCTGTTATTGATCAAAGCGAAGATGTGCCAGTTGATGACGGAAAAGCATAACCATGTGGACTCCGGCACCGCTTTTATGACGGGACTTCTCTCAGGGATAGATGCTGTTCTAGGTATCCCTTTACCTGAGTTGTTGGAGCAGTTACCCGTTCAAGTTGAAGTTAAGCGAGCGGTGCAGGGTGGAAATAACCCATTGGGTAAACTGCTCGCTCAAACTGAAGCTTATATTAGGGCAGACTGGGAACTGTTACCTAAAGGAGAAGAATTTCATTTCGTGGCAGATTGTTATACCAAATCGGTTACCTGGAGTTCTGATCTTCTAAAAGAACTGAGTTAGCTCAGTCCTGCTTCTGCTTAGGCTAGCTGTTCAGGGGAGCTGTGCTCCTTAGCTTCTAGAGGCATGGTCACGCGAATGTGAAAGCCGGGCTGGTCAGCGTTAATCAGCTCGATTTTCCCACCTAATTGTTGATAGACGATATTAAACACAATCGACATGCCTAAACCGCTGCCACCTTTACCTCTTTTAGTGGTGAAAAATGGCTCGAAAAGCTTTTTGCTCTCTTCTAACGATAAACCACGACCATCATCGTGGTATTCCAGCATGGCATTATGTTCATCTGCATAAGCGCGAACTTTAATGTTGCCGCCCTCTTTGCCTTCAAACCCATGTATGGTCGAGTTATTGATTAGATTGCTCAATATATGGTGAAGCGCGCCAGGATAGCTGTTTAAGTTTATGTCCTCAGGCATATCTATATGGAAGTTCACATTCTGATGTTTGTATTGCGGATAGATGGTTTGAATCGATGACTCAAGGTAGGTTTTAAGATTGAATTGCTGTTTAGCATCGAAACTTTGATCGGTCGCGATTAATTTAAAGCTAGAGATAAGCTTGCTGGCTTTAATAATATTCGCTTCAAAGAGCGTACTGGATTCATCTATACCATCTAAAAAGTCAGTTAAGTCTGACTGCGTTAGTTTACCTTCAGTGAGTTTTTTTCGAATATCTTTACTGTGTTCGCCCTGAAAACTAGCTGCTGTTCGGCAAACCCCTATAGGTGTATTAATCTCATGGGCTACGCCCGCCACCATATTTCCCAAAGCGGCCATTTTCTCGGTTTCTACCAATAGATCTTGAGCGGAACGAAGTTCGGTCATTGAATCTTCTAGCTGCTGTGTACGTTCTTTAACTTTATCTTCCAGTGTCTCTTTATATTCACGTTCAGTTTCTAGCAACGCATCCCTCTGTTCCACTAACTCCTGTAAGTGGAGCTTGTTTTCGTTGAGCTCTTGGTATGAGTTGTAGATGCTATCTCTCATTTCGTTAATGCTGACTGCTACAGTATCGATTTCATCGTATTTTTCTGGTGGATTTCGTTTATTTAGCGATAGTGGCTTGGAAAGAGTGAATACGTCCATATCGCGTAAGTAGCTAGAAATAGCTTGCAGGTGACGGGTGATATGAAGCCAGACAACAAGCAGAATAAAACCTGCTACTAGGAACGTTTTAATACCGTTACTAATCAGGATAACCCCCGCTTTGCTGATCAAACGGTTGTAAACATTATCTATGCTGGCGGTGACTCGAAGCTGTCCAATATTTTGTGTATTGATGCCTGGAGCACTGTACTCAAGAGGAAGATCTATGGTTCGGGTGGCGCGTGAAATGGGTTTACCTTGTTCCCAACTAGTCTCGCCATCGACCAATATAGAAACGTACTCTATGTCTGGCAGTTGGCTCAGTCCGACCAATTGGGTTTCTATCTGGGAATCATCTAAAGACCACACACTTAGAGTGATCGCCTGTAAGTAGGATGTTTGTATATTGTTGAATTGCTGCTCGATTCGACTGATATCAGCATGGTAGTCCAGAGCAAGCTGCAAGCTGGTGCTAAAAAGGGTGAAAAATGAGCTAAATACAATGATCAGAACCGCAAAGCGCTTACCCAGCCGGCCTGAGATTATCTTGGATGAAACTTTCTTTGGTGAGGTTTCAAACATAGCTTCGGTATCATCCGTTAATCAGGGAAGCGTTCACATATTTGCAAAATCGCATCCAAGTTTTTTTGGAATAATGTAATTAGCTGAGGATCGAACTGTTTGCCGCTTTGCTCCTCCAGCAGGGCGAGCGTTTCTTCTAAAGGCCAATCCTCTTTGTAACAGCGTTTGCTATTGAGTGCGTCGAAAACATCCGCGACAGCAGTGATTCTGCCCGAGAGTGGAATCTCATCTCCAGACAGCCCTCTCGGATAGCCTGTACCATCCCATTTTTCATGGTGTGCGCCAGCAATGCGAGCAGCTAATTGAAATATAGGCCTTTCTGAATGACTTAGCATAGTTTCGCCAATCTCAGCATGAGTCTGCATTACTTTCCACTCATCCGGATCGAGCTTGGCCGGTTTGTTTAGAATTGCATCTGGAATAGCTATCTTGCCAAGATCATGCAGAGGTGAGGCCAAGCGTATATTTTCCACAAACATCTGATTGGTGCCGTAAGCTTCCGCAAGTAGAGCTGATATTTCTGCGACACGCTTAACATGCCCGCCCGTTTCCTTAGAGCGTTTCTCAACCGCCTCCCCTAAGATGTAGATCAGTTCTGCTTGGGTATCCTGAATTTCCTCTTTCAGGAGTAGGGTGTGGTAAGTCGCGATCACATCTGCACTGAATATTTCTAGCAAGTGTTTGGCGTGTTCATCAATATCATTGTGGTGTTTAATGTAGAGGAGGCTTTCAGTACCAGAACTACCTGAATGATAAGCGATATAGCCGTCGAGGGTATGAATAGAACTTTTCTCTCTTAGGGCTTGGCTAAAAACTTTTTGTAAGTCTTCTGGCAGTTCATCTTCATGATATTGGGTCATTGCAGACTCAATATTTTTCTCGACAGAAGCTTCATGCATTAAGGGTTCTAATGCCCCCGTGGCGGCTAGCACAGTAAATTGGGTGGTATCTCGATAAATGCGTCGAGTACAGCAATAAATTGAATCGGGTTCAAAATTCAGTAGTGAAATCAGTTGATTTAGAATTGCTGAAGCTAATCTACTGAGAGAGTTAACTTGGTTAATTTGGCCCATGGCATGAATCACGGTTTCAAGTGATTTGCGTTGGCGGTCTATGGTTTTGATATCACGATAAGAACGCAAAGAAGAGTAGAGTAGGGTTTTAAGCTTAGTACCTGTTAACTCAGTTTTATCTTTGTAGTCATTGATATCGTATTCTTGGATAACCTGCTCTTCTGGTGCTTGCCCTGGCTGACCTGTACGCAAAACGATACGTGTCATATGGTTTGCAAACTCATCTCGTATGGTCCGAACCAGCTTTAAGCCTGCATCATCGGTTTCCATCACAACATCGACTAATGCAAGGGCGATATCGGTGCCATGTTTTTTGCAGAGGTCACGGGCTTCCGTTGCTGATTGAGCTTCAAGTAATTCGATTGGGCGGTTATCAAAGGTTACATTTTTTAGAACGAGGCGAGTAACGCGATGCACGCCCTCCTCATCATCTACGATCAGTACTTTCCAAGGCGATATTCCTTTATCTGGAACTGATGATTCTTCAGCGGCGAAAAGTAAAGTGTTGGTCATCGCATCTTCCTGCTACTACTAAGAGGGTGTGACTTACCCTGAGTAAGTGTAGCCCATACCTAACAATAGGATAGGCTCGGTTGCTATGTCGGACGAATTTACCTTTCCTTGCATACTACCCTTATCCATACTGAATTGTGAACAAAAAATCATCAGCTCGTTTTGGCATACACCATAATTAATTTATTAAATATTTATACACGCGGGTTAAATCAGTACCCAAGTACCATGGTTAATTAGTAGATGCTGAATAAACTGAGATTAAAAGGAACCTCCGAGTAAAACTGACATCAAATGCGTACAGATATTATTCGTAGGCTTATCAACATTACCGGTGGGGAGGTAAGTATGTTGGGTCGAGTTCGGAAAGGATTAGTAACGCTATCAGCTGGTTTCTTGCTTATGTCGGGGGGCTTGCAGGCTGCGCCACTAGATGGCAAAAAAGATATCTTATTAGTGGATAAAAAAGGTCAGCCCATTGTTGTAGGGACTGTGCACTTTAAGCCAGATGAGTCCGGCAGCCACTACAAGCTCCATATGGATCACGATAAATTTCGTGATTATTTTCTCTCTATGAAAGAGATGAAATGTCTAGAAGGCCCAGAATTGTGGTGTCATCTTGCATATCCGTATAAACAACCAAATAGGGTCACTCAAGACGATTTAAGTTGGTTGTCACATGATTTGCTGTTTATGTTTAAGAAAAAAGAGGAGTTTGGCGCGAACTTCTGGAACGGCATCTACTATCACATGAAAGTTGAAGGCGATGAAATTCGAGGTGAGGCGCAAGCTGTAGATTTGAATGTGCTGGCTTCACCGCCGGATGATCTTAACGTACCGCCTATGAATGAAGGTGAGCGTGATGAGATTGACCGCACTAAGCGTTGGTTGCCCGATCTGATTATCCGTTAATAGCTGTTGGCGCGTAAATCAGAGTTCTTTTTGATTGAAAACCGGAGGTGAGATACCACCGGTTTTTTTGTTACTGTTTGCAGACTGTTTTGCATGAATTGATGGAATAAAGAGGGTCTTATGCATAAGTGCTTACAAGGAATAAAGTTCGTTAGCTTTTTATTGCTCTTTACGATCA
This sequence comes from Neptuniibacter sp. QD57_21, assembly GCF_047778075.1. GTDB lineage: Bacteria > Pseudomonadota > Gammaproteobacteria > Pseudomonadales > Balneatricaceae > Neptuniibacter. The sequence continues at coordinate 55,865 of NZ_CP180549.1, forward strand.
CCAGTATCAATGCGGAGCAAAAATATAATGATGCAGCGGCGCTTAATGGTATCGAACAAGCCAAAGGCGTGTTTTTAATTGACTTTAAAACGGCCAAAACCACCGCGTTCTACATGGATTTAATTGTGGGCACTTATGATGGTTTTAAACGCCAGGGCGTTGAGCCTGAGATTGTCGTCGTGGTCATTGGTCCAACCGTGCAGTTTTTAAGTAAAGAGGCCAAGCCGGAATTAGCATTTGAATATGAAGAGTCATTCGATTCGATTCAGCAGAGTATCAAGGCTCTGGCAGCACGAAATGTCCGCATCGAAATCTGCGCCATCGCCACAGATGTGTTTGACGTTGATAATGACAAACTCCCTCAAGAGCTTGATGTCGTCGCTGACGGCTTTATCTCTCTGATCGGTTGGCAGACACAAGGCTACAAGTTAGTACCGGTCTTTTAACTTAGTATTAGCTGCTTTGTGTTCAGCTTGAGTAAGTTAAATTTGCTTATTTCCATCGAAGGTTTGTCTGTTATGCGTTCATTGATATTGGCATCGTTGTTTGTGATTTTGCCAGGCTGTGCCAGTTTAAGCCAAGAAGAGTGTCTTACAGGGGATTGGCAAGGAATTGGCTATAGAGACGGTTTACAGGGTAAAGCAGAAGCTTATCTGGCTGAACACCAATCTGCCTGCGCTGAATATCGAGTGAGCCTAAATCTTGAGGATTACCTTCACGGGCGAAACGAGGGACTGAAAAGATATTGTCAGCCTGACAATGCCTATCGTTTAGGTCGCCAAGGTGCCACATATGCTTATGTTTGTCCGGTTGAATTAGAGGGCGCTTTCATAGCTAAATACCAACAGGGACGAGAGGTTTACCAGCAAGAAAAAGCGGTTAAATCACTGGAAGCTGATATTCGTAAAAATAAAACCGCACAAAAGAAGCTTAAAGATCAGATTATCAAAACAGAAACTAAATTGGTGGCAGAGGGTAAAAGTCGTAGTGAACGTCAGCGCCTTTTGGATGACCTTAAGGACATGGAGCAACGCTTACCCAACTTAAAAGCTGAGCTTTTTCGTATGGAATTGAAACTGCTACGGGAAAAAGCAGCACTGCAAAAATTGCTTTGAGTGTGATCAGCCTACAGGTTTTTTTAGGGCATCAATCTTAACCAGAGTCTTTGGTCGATAAAGGTGTGAAATTCTCCTGTCGGAAAGCTAAATTAGGCTATGCTTTAAGGAATGGAATTCTTAAGCAGGTTGTTGATATTGATCGGTTTTATAATTCTGTCAGCAATTGATCTGCACAAACTAGCCAAAGGACGTACTCTGTATGAAGAGGGAAGAGGCAGCTGAGTCTTCCACACCCAATCCTGATATTGGTCGCAAGGCTTCATTGCGTGTAAAGCTCATGGTATGGATGACCTTGTTAGCGCTTATCCCCTTAGCTTTCGTATCTTGGTTGAGTTATCAACAAGCTAAAGATAGTTTGTTAGTGGCCGCTGAGGAAAAGCTCCGTCAATCTTCTTTAGTGACAATTCGCTCGATTCGAAATTGGTTTGACTATCGAGTGGTCGATCTTCGATTTAAAGCAGAATCCCATGATACCCTTTCTATGTTGTCCTCTCTTTCAAGAGGAATTCAGCATAGTGGGTTAAGTGCTAAAGATTATGTTTATAGCGAAGATTGGTCTCAACGAGTAGACAAACATAAAGCTGATTTAATCAGTTTTAGTCGCCGCTATGATTATATCTCCGATCTTTTTTTGATTGATAGCCGCGGCAATATCCTATTTTCTGTAGCTCAAGAAAATGATTTGGGCACAAGTCTGCAGCGTGGACCTTACAGCAGAACAAAATTTGCCTACAGTGTTAAAAATACTCTTCGTAGCGGCAATGTCTCGTTTTCTGGCATGGAAGTATATGCTCCTTCCAATGATGCCTTTGCCGGTTTCTTAACTGCTCCAATTAATGATGAAAATGGCAGAACTATAGGTGCATTCGCCATTCAGCTGCGATTTGACCGAGTTTTTGATCTACTTGATGTGGCTGTAGATGAGAAAGAGCAGCATCTTCACTACTTGATGAATATTAACGGCACTTTAATTACTCCAATCGGAAACAATCGGGATGAGGTGCTCAAACGTAAAGTTGAGACAGAGATGTATCTACATGCAGTGGCAGATACTGATCAAAATTCGATTCAGCATGCTTTGAATTATATAGGTCCTAATGGAGTACCGGTTATTGGTATGCATGATGTCATTGTGCTTGAAAATATCCGTTGGATTTTGGTTAGTGAAGTTGACCTAGATATCGCTTTAAAAGCATCTCACTGGTTAGGGCAAGTTACTTTGGTCTTGTGCTTAGTTACTGCCTTGATGGTCTTATTGATGGGGTTTGGCATTGCAGGCCGTATTAGTAGGCCTTTGATTACTCTGGCGCATGCCAGTCGCGAAGCATCGACGGGCAATACTGGGCGGGTTGAGGTCAATGCCAATAATATAGAAACTGCCCAGCTGGCTGATGCGTTTAATCTGATGTTGGAAACTAGAAAGCTTCATGAGGCTGAGTTGAGGCGTAGTGCCGAGCGAGCTAATCAAGCTTTGCTGGAGCTAGGGGAGCAGAAGTTTGCTTTGGATCAGCACTCTATTGTGGCGGTCACCGATCTCAAGGGAACGATTACCTATGCTAATGAAAAGTTTTCTCAAATTAGTGGTTTTACCCGAGAGGAATTGATCGGGCAGAATCATCGCATTCTTAATTCTGGATATCATCCACGGGAATTCTTTATCGAGCTCTACCGTACGATTGCTTCAGGAGAGGTATGGAAAGGAGAGATTCGAAATCGCAATAAACAAGGTGGTATTTATTGGGTTGAGACAACTATTGTTCCTTTTAAAGATGATGCGGGTCACCCTCTGAGTTATGTCGCTATTCGAAGTGATATAACTAAGCGTAAGCAGATGGAGTTGGAAATTACTGAGGCGTTGACCATACAGGCATCGATTTTAGAGTCCACGGATAACGGGATTCTAGTAACTAAGAATGATGGTAGTGTTATTCGTTACAATAAGCGTTTTGCTGAACTATGGGGATTACCAGAAGAGTTTAATGATCATTCCCATGTGCTTGGGCCTATTTTAAGGCAACTGAATAATGCTGATGAGGCCGCACGCAATGTTAAAGGCCTGATCAACTCTGAGGGGCGCTCTCATTTTACCAGCTTGAGCCTGAAAGATGGTCGAACATATGAACAATCGTCAATTCCTATGTACGTTGAGGATAATGCGGTAGGTAGAGTATGGTCTTTCAGAGATGTTTCAACCCGCGTGGATGCCGAGCAAGGTCTGATTAAAGCTTTGGATCTGGCTGAAGATATGCAGGGTAAGCTTGAAGATGCGTTAAGTCGTGTGGATGTTGCGGTGGAGTCCTCGGGGCTGGGTATTTGGGAGTGGGACCTGATCACCAATGAACTGCAATGGGACGATCAGATGATCAAGATCTACCAAGTGCCAGAAGAGGTTATTAATAATAATCTCTATTTTGATTATTGGCGTGAGCGGGTTTGTCCGGAAGATATTGAAATGGCCGAAGGCTCGCTAAAAGAGGCTGTTCGTGGCCGACATGACTGGCACTGTGAATTTCGACTTAATTTTCCTGATGGAACGGTACGTTATGTGAAAGCGACAGCTGCCCATATGGTGGATGATCAAGGACGTTCCTTAAAAATGATCGGCACCAATCTGGATGTCACCGTTGAGCGTGAGATGGAGCAGAGCCTAATTGCGCTGAAAGATGAGGCAGAACAAGCCAATATCGCGAAGAGTGAATTCTTAGCCAATATGAGCCACGAGATTCGTACCCCGATGAATGGCGTACTTGGTATGTTGGGGCTATTGCTGAACACGCCTTTGACCGACGATCAGCGGCATCGTGCGGTCGTTGCGCAAACCAGTGCTAATTCCCTGCTGGCATTGATTAACGATATTTTAGATTTCTCCAAAGTGGATGCAGGCAAGTTAGAACTAGAATGTATCGACTTTAACTTGCGCGGTATGTTTGGTGAATTTGCAGAAGCGATGGCGCTGCAAGCTCAAGATAAAGGTTTAGAGCTTATTCTTGATTTGACCGGTGTTGAAACCTCTATGGTTAAAGGTGATCCAGGACGTTTGCGTCAGGTGTTAATTAACTTAGTGGGGAATGCCATCAAATTCACAAGTGAAGGTGAGGTGGTTATCCAGTCACAGTTGCAGCATCAAGGCGATCAGTTGCGTTTAGATTGTAGTGTTAAGGATACGGGAATAGGTATTCTTCCTGGAAAACTGCCTGAACTGTTTGAATCCTTTAGTCAGGTAGATGCTTCTACTACTCGTGAATATGGTGGTTCTGGGCTAGGGCTCGCTATCTGTAAAAAATTATGTGAACTGATGGGTGGAGAAATATCGGTACAGAGCACGGTTGGTCAAGGTAGCGAGTTCATCTTTAGCGTATACCTAGAAACGAGCGAGCAAGCAGAAGTAGTTGTTCCTTATACAGGTATAGAGAACCTAGACATCTTAGTTGTTGATGACAATAGAACCAATCGCGAAGTGCTATCTGCACAGTTACTGCATTGGGGAGCGAAGGTTGTAGAAGCGGAAGATGGCAATGAAGCTATTGCTCGCTGTGAGGAATTTTACGAGTCTTCAACAGCCTGCTTTGATGTTGTCTTTATGGATATGCAGATGCCGGGTATGGATGGTGCAGAACTAGGGAGAATACTTAAAGCTGATCATAGATTCAGTTCCGCTAAACTCATTCTCATGACCTCAATGGCTCATCGTGGTGATGCCAAACGTTTTGCTGATATAGGTTTTAGTGGTTATTTTCCTAAACCTGCAACTACTTCAGATATCTTCGACGCTCTTCAAGTGGTTGCGAGTGGTGGTGAGGCACTGAGTAATGCCTCGCCGCTAGTAACTAGTCATTATCTAAAAGATCTCTCGATTGAAGGGCACCCTACCTTAGGTGAGAAGCGTATCCTAGTGGTTGAAGATAATCAGATTAACCAGCTGGTGGTACAAGGGATCCTACAAGAGTTAGGTCTCACCGCTGATATGGCTGGTAATGGTTTAGAGGCGTTGCAGAGCCTAAATGCTGCACTAGAAAATAACTGCCCTTATGATTTAGTGTTGATGGACTGTCAGATGCCAGAGATGGATGGATATGAAGCCACTCAGCAAATTAGGGCAGGCAAAGCTAAACAGAAAAATATCACGATCCCCATTATTGCGATGACAGCGAATGCTATGGCAGGGGATAGGGAGAAGTGTCTGGCTGCAGGTATGGATGATTACCTCAGTAAACCGGTCTCTCCTGTTGCACTTAATCAGGTGTTACAACGTTTCTTAGGGATTGCCGAGACGGTTTCACAACCTGAGGAAGTTGAACAAGTGGAAGAGATTTCTGTTGCGGTTTGGGACAAGCAGGATGCTATCGCTAGGATGATGGGCAAAGAGGAATTGATTGCTCCATTATTAGAGATATTCGCGGTCGATGCTGATCCTATAGTAGACAACATTAAATCATATATAAGTAAGTCTGATTGGGCAGCGGCAGGTAAATCAGCCCATGCAGTTAAAGGTATGGCTGCTAACCTTTCAGCAATAGCCCTGCAGGCCCAAGCTGCTAAGTTGGAAAAGTTAGCTAAGGCTGATGATGGGGATGGTGCATTACAAGTAATGCCTGAGTTTTTGCAGGCTTATGATGAGGTTAAAGCCTGTTTTGCAGAATACACCTCGCAAAAAACAGAGCCTATGCCAGTAGGTCTCACTGAGGATGAAGTAAAAGAGAAAATTATTTCTATTCGGGAAGCCGTTAATTTAGGTAGCTATATCGATACCACAGAGTATGATGACTTATGGAAGAGCGCGAGCGGTTTGGAATTGAAGGAGCCGTTAGAACAGCTTCACGCTAGATTATCAGCATTTGATTTTGAAGCTGCTGAGGATAGCTTGGCTATATTGGAAGAAGCGCTCGGTATTCAACCAGAGCTTTCGGACGGAGTCGACAAGACATGAGCAAGCCTGTCGTTTTAATCGTAGACGATGTGCCTTCAAATATTAAAGTCTTGGCAAACTGCTTAAAGGATCATTACCGGATTAAGGTGGCGACCGGGGGGAATGATTGCCTCAAACTAGCGGTTGCTGACCCCTTACCTGATCTTATCCTGTTAGATATCGAGATGCCTGATATGGGCGGCTACGAAGTATGTCAAAAGCTGCAAGGTCAGCCTCATACTCAAGATATCCCTATAATTTTTGTGACCGCACGAGATGCTGATCGTAATGAAGAGCTCGGTTTGCAACTGGGTGCGGTGGACTATATTGCCAAACCGGTCCGTCCATCGATTGTACTCGCGCGAGTGAATACTCATGTAACGTTGAAGCAGCAGCGAGATCTACTTAAAGAGATCGCATTGAAGGATCAACTCACAAGTCTCTACAATCGTTACTATCTTCTAGAAACTGCTGAACAGCGTTTAGCGCATACAGAGCGCCACAGTGATCCGCTCAGTGTCATGCTGCTCGATCTAGATTTCTTCAAACAGGTAAACGATACCCATGGTCATTTGGTTGGCGATAAAGTGCTGCGTGAGCTCGGTGACCTTTTAGGGCGTATATGTCGCAAAGATGATATTCCTGCGCGTTTTGGTGGGGAGGAGTTTGTTATCTTGCTAGGGCATTGTGACCTTGCATCAGCTAAGGAAAAGGCTGAAGAAATTCGCGAGCAAGTAGAACAATTGAAACCAGAAGGGTTGGATATAACCGTCAGTATTGGTGTGGTGCAATTCTACCCGGGTGAGAGTATCGAACAGTTGTTAGATCGCGCGGATAAGGCGCTATATAGAGCAAAAGGTGAAGGTCGAAATCGCGTGGTCAGTGAGTAATTACCCAATAATCTGAGCTAGCGGCCCTACTAGCTCAAATGCTTGTCCAACCAGATACAAAGCTGCTCCAACTCCATAGGTTTCGCATAGTGATAGCCTTGAACTTCGAAGCATTGTAGCTCTTTTAAGCGTTCTACTTGCTCTGCTGTTTCTACCCCCTCTGCAATAACCGCCATATCTAGGTCTCGACCTAAGTTAATAATCATCTCAGGTATATGTGTCCCTTTCTGTTTATCCAACATTTTATCGATAAATGATTTATCGATTTTTAGGCGATCAAAGTTAAGTGTTTCTAAATAACTGAGGCATGAAAATCCGGTACCAAAATCATCAATCGCGACTTTGGCGCCAAGATCGTGAATTACCTGTAATATCTCTCGCACACTGTTGGTGTCGATCATGGCAACAGACTCAGTTACCTCGAACTCAACTTGTTGTGGCTTAAGAGAAAAGTTATCCAACTTACTTTTTATAAGCTTTAAAAAGTCAGGGTGACGGAATTGAGCCGGTGAAATATTGATGCCTACTTGAAGACCCAAACCGTACTTTTTCTCGATGATCTCCAGATCACGCATCGCGGTGTCCATGACCCACTCACCGATAGGGACGATTAGACCAGAGCTTTCGGCAACAGGGATGAATTCGACTGGAGATATCAGAGCGCCGCTCTTGGTACGCCAGCGGATAAGCGCTTCAAAACCGCTGATTTTACCGGTGCGAAGATCAATTTGGGGTTGGTAAGCGAGGAACAATTCGCCCTCACTGTACGCCTTACGTAGCCCTTGAAGCAAGAGCATACGTTGTTGTGTTTCACGCTCAATTTCATGGGTATATTCAATAAATTCGCCACGTGCAATATCTTTAGCGCGTTTAAGGGCTATATTTGCACGCTTGATCGCATTATTACCGCTTATATTGGCATCTTTAAGGATGTAGCAGCCTTGTGTGATGGAGATAGAGAGCTCATCTCCGAATAACTCAAACGGTTTGGTCAGCATCTCGTTGATCTGTTCAACGGTAAAGCTATTTTCTGGTCCCATAACACCAAAGGTATCGCCAGAAATACGGCAGATAAACGAGCCCTCAGGCAGGTTTGCGCTGAGACGGTTTGCGACCAGTTTAAGTAATTCGTCACCCGATTCTGAACCTAAGGTGTCATTCATGCCACTGAAATGATCAATATCGATCAGCGTAATAAGCTGTGGATGAAGCTGCCTGAGCATGGTTTTATCGATGTGATTAGCAAAGGAAACGCGGTTAGGGATATTTAATAAAGAATCGAAATAGGCGTAATTGTGTAAGCGATCGAGAATGGTCGCGTTATCGAGGCAGACAGAGATGTTACTGCAGAAAACTTCGAGCAGTTGATGCTCTGTTCCTTCAAGTGGTCGCTGAATATCTAGGTATAGCAACATGTCATTACGGAATTCACTTGGGAAGTAGAGTACGCAAGCGTAGTCATTCTCAATGCTTCGGCGCTTGCTGCTGGCTTCCAGTAGCATTGCATTGATATTGGCATCCTCGATAACTTCGGGAAATTCCTTTTGACTGCTAGGCTGAGCAGATGCAGCTACAATTGTAAATTCAGATCCGGTTGCATTAACTTCGTCGTCACTGTTTTTCTTAAAGCAGATCATGCCTTCTTCTGAAATACCTAGTAACGCTGCTAATTGGCAGATAATACCGTTTGCTAGCTCTCGAATACCGTGTAGTGACATCAATTCACTTGAGGCGTGTACGATTCTTTCTAGCCCTTTGCGGCTGGAGTCGATAGCGGTTATTTCAGAGTAAGACCGGATTGCGGCAGTAACGCTGGTGTAAAGACGAGTACGGGTTAGGTCGGCTTTATTCTTGTAATCGTTAATATCGTATTTGAGGATGACTTCAATTTCTGGGGCGTACCCTGGCTGACCGGTTCGTAAGATGATGCGGGTATTAGTCAGTGCCAGATCATCACGAATCGTTTTGACTAGATCTAAGCCTGCACTTTCTGTTTCCATTACAACATCAAGCAGGATGACCGCTATATCTTTATTCTCAGTGAGTGTTTCTTGTGCTTCTTTTGCCGAATAGGCGTGTAGTAGCTCTAAAGGTTGTCCTAGAAAAACCAAACCTTTTAAGCCGAATTTTGTTACCTCATGAACGTCTTTGTCATCATCAACGACTAAAACCTTCCAGGGTCGTGAACTGTTGTTTGTTGCCGCCAGAGTAGAATCGTTATTTTCCTCTTCGGCAAAAACAATGAGTTCATCAGACATAGACTTTCCTCATACGATGGGATTACTACTAAGTATATGCAGAGATCATTAAAAATCTTCCTTGATTATCAATTTATTGAACCTTATTAGTTATAAACGAGGTATGGCATTACCGCCAGTTGGATTATCTGATTTGATCAAACAATCAAGAGAGTCTATTACGATTAAAGAATGTTTGAAAAGACGGGGAACTGCTTTCAAGAGTCGCTGTCTGAGCAAGCATCCTTCCCCTTCTATAAATGGAGTTACCTATGGACATTTGGCTGATTTTGCTTGTATCGGCTTTAGCGTTGGTTTCAGTTTTCCTTTCACGCAAAGTAAATCATGAAAGTAGTTTTTTTAAAGGCCGAACCGCAGAAGGTCTAGCGCCGGGGCTTTTAACGCTGATTTTCTCGCAGGTAACAACTTGGATCTTTGCACGCTCGCTTTTGAATGCAGCCATTTTGGGCTTCTATTACGGAATTTGGGGAACATTAGCTTACGCGGCTTATTATCTGTCGTTTTTGACCGGAGGAAAGATTGTCGATCACCTCCGATTTGAGCAAGGGTACGAGAGCGTTCAAGCATTTCTAATTGATCGTTTTGGTCAATGGGGCAGTCGCTGTTACAACTTTGTCATCGGTGTGCGTCTGGTCAGTGAGGTGTTTGCTAACCTGCTGGTTATCGGCATCTTGTTTGGTGCGGCTGGCACGCAATCTTATACATTGGCGGTTGTTGGCTTAGCGGTTGTTACCTTGATCTACTCCATGTTGGGCGGCTTGCAGGCGTCTCTGCGTACAGACTTCTTCCAGATGATGGTGTTTATTGGTGTATTGGCGGTGTTGTTAGCCTTGGTGGCTGGTGGCGGTCACTTCAATGCCGATCTAATCGCGTTTAAACCGTTTGAAATTAGTGATCCCGGTCCAATCCTATTGATCGTTGCCCTGCTGCAGGTGTGGAGCTATCCAATGCACGATCCTGTGATGATGGACCGCGGTTTCTTGGCGGATCGTGAAACGACTAGACGTAGTTTTACCCATGCGGCTTGGATTAGCAGTATCTGCATTATCGCGTTTGGTTCATTAGGGGTGATTGCAGGCGCGAATGCGATTTCAGGGGAAGATATGAATCAGGCGTTGACGCGTCTATTGGGTGAGCTGCCGATGTTCCTGTTTAGTGCCTCTTTGATTATCTCTGCCATGTCTACCTTGGATAGCACGCTAACCAGCTCGGCGAAGATGATGGTCGTGGATATGAAGCTTCTGCCGGTTAATCTACGTAATGGCCGTATGGTGATGGTGCTGTTTATGTTGATGGGCCTGGTAATGGTGTTTATCGGCAATAAAGATCTGTTTAGTGCAGTAGCTGTAAGCGGCACGGCTTCGATGTATCTGGTACCTGTTATCTTCTTCAGTTTGTGGGCCAATCGCCGTGATATCCCAGTCTGGAGTTATCTAGGCAGTTTTATCCTAGCGATGGCTGGTGCTCTGCTCTACTTCACGGAATCTTCGGGTTACACGGCGTTGTTGGGCGAAGCCCATAAATACACTAAGTTACTTTGGATATGTGTGGTTGTGATGATTGGTGGTTGTGCACTGTTCTTAGTTGGTGGAGCCAGCCAAAAGCAACTACAGCCGGCTTAATGAGTTAAGTGACTGTGAGTCTAGGAAATATGGACCTTGGAACACTAACAGGGCCGCTGCTGATATTTGGCGGCCCGTACAGCAATTTAGCGGCCACCAGAGCGCTTAAACAGGAAGCCGACAGGTTGGGCTTATCTTCGCAGCAGGTTATCTGCACAGGGGATCTGGTAGCTTACTGTGCGGAACCCGTCGAGACATTAGCGTTAATCCGTGACTGGGGTATTCCTGTGGTGATGGGGAACTGTGAGGAAGCCTTAGCTGCGGATGCGCCTGATTGTGGCTGTGGTTTTTCGGAAGATTCGGCTTGCTCCCTGCTCTCAGTTGAATGGTACCTATTCGCCAGTCAGCAGGTCTCTCAAGACGATAAACTATGGATGGGGAAACTACCTCGGCAAATCAGCTTTGAGCTGGCGGATAAACGATTTCAAGTTGTGCACGGCAGTGTCGACCGGATAAATGAATTTATCTTTGCCAGCAGTTCAGCGCAGCATAAGCAGACTCAGCTAGATCTAGCGGGTGCTGATGTTGTGGTTGGCGGTCACTGTGGTATCCCTTTTGGAACGCAATTGGAGCAGGGGTATTGGCTGAATAGCGGTGTGATCGGCATGCCGGCGAATGATGGCACGGCTTCTGTCTGGTACATGCTTTTGACGCCAAATGCGCAGGGCATTGAGGTCAGCTGGCATCGCTTGGATTATCCTGCGGATCAGGCTAGCGAGAATATGCAGCAAGCGAATTTGGCAGCGCCTTACGCTGAATGTTTACGGACAGGCTTTTGGCCTAGCGAAGATGTTTTGCCTGAATCAGAGCGCGCAATGCGTGGGCAAATGCTCGAACTTTCTTCGATCCTTATCACCTAATTTACACTTCCTTTTATCCTCATCTCCTGTAGTAACTCTTAAGTTAATAAAATTAATAGGGGTTACTACTTATCTGTTGTTTTCCTAGGCTTATACTGAATTCTTCAGATTTTGTCTGTTTTATGCCTGTCATTTTTATCTTTACCAAATGAAATATATAAGGTATAGATTAGGGTAAACCCTAATAAGGTGTTCCTTATGGATTTCACATTAACAGAAGAACAACAACTGATTCAGGATACCGCCAAGCGCTTTGCTGAAAGTGAATTAGCACCGGTAGCGGCGGAGCTGGATCAGACAAAAGACAAGAGCATTCTGCTGGCCAATTGTCAGCAACTCGCCGAATTGGGCTTTATGGGGCTAAACATCTCTGCAGACCATGGTGGCACTGAAGCGGGAGCTGTCGCCTTCAGTTTAGCGATTACCGAGATCGCCCGTGCCTGTGCCTCAACTGCAGTGACTATGTCAGTGACCAATATGGTGGCGGAAGTCATACAGGCGATGGGCACTGAAGAACAGAAATCTAAATACTTGCCACTGATCTGCAGCGGCGAATATCGAGCAGGTAGCTTCTGCTTAACCGAAGCCGGTGCGGGGTCCGATCCAGCATCGATGCGAACTCAAGCGGTCAAAACCGATCAGGGCTATGAGATCAGCGGTACTAAGCAGTGGATTACTAGCGCTGAGTTTGCCGGCGTCTTTGTGGTGTGGGCGGTGACCGATCCACAAGCGAAAAAAGGTAAGGGGATTACCTGCTTTTTAGTTGAAGCAGGTAGCGAGGGGATCACAGTTGGCCCGGCAGAAAAGAAGATGGGCCAACATGGCTCAGCGACCAATGAAGTGTATTTCGATCGGGTGCTTGTACCTGAATCAGCGATTCTAGGTGAGCTAAATGATGGTTTTCGTCTGGCTGTGGCAGAACTTGCCGGTGGACGCATCGGTATAGGCTCTCTCGCACTGGGTGTTGGGTTAGCCGCGATGGACTTCGCCATCGCCTACACCAAAGAGCGTAAGCAGTTTGGTAAAGCGATAGCTGATTTTCAGGGCCTGCAGTGGATGATTGCGGATCGTTCTACCGAGTTGGAAGCCGCACGATTACTCCTTTTGAACGCTGCTGATCGTAAACAACGAGGGCTGACCTTCGCTAAAGAAGCCTCCATGGCAAAACTCTTTGCCAGTGAAAAAGCCAATCAAGCTTGCTACAGCGCGCTGCAGCTTTTAGGTGGCTACGGCTACATGCAGGAATACCCACTGGAACGTTATGCCCGCGATGTGAGAATTACCTCGATTTACGAAGGCACTAGCGAAATTCAGAGACTCATTATTGCGCGAGAAATACTGGCTGAGCACCAGTAATTAAAGATTGCTCATGCGTATAAGAATACAAAAATAAAAAATGATGGATGGGAAACTAATGACAACCGCAACCTATCAGGATTATTACGATAAGTTTGATCCGGCCATGATTGAAGAGCTCATGATCGGTAACCTCAAAGATGGATTTAATGTCTGTGAGGAGATTGTAGATAAATGGGCAGAAGGCGATCGAATCGCTCTGAATTATGAAGGTGCTGAGCGACCTGCTTCGCAAATGACCTTTGTTGAGTTGAAAGAAAAGTCGGCCCAGTTTGCAAACTTCCTTACCGCTCAAGGTATAGGTAAGGGCGATCGCGTTGCGGCTTTGCTACCGCGCACCCCTGAATTGATGGTGGTGATTATGGGTACCCTGCGTGCAGGCGCGGTATACCAGCCGCTGTTCACGGCGTTCGGTTCCGGTGCGATCGAGTATCGAGTTCAGCAAGCGGGTACAAAGCTGGTGGTGACCGACCCAAGCAACCGTCCAAAGCTTAATGATGTAACTGATTGTCCAGCCATCCTGACTTTCAATCGTGATCAGGCTGCTGATGCTACAAATGATCTCGATTTTGTTGCTGAGATTGAGCAGCAATCGACAGAGTTTACACCAGTAAAAATTGGCAAAGATGATCCATTTTTACAGATGTTTACCTCAGGCACAGTCGGAAAATCTAAAGGCGTTGCCGTACCAAGCCGAGCGCTACTCTCGTTCTACGTTTATATGCGTTTTGCTATTGGTTTGCGTCCAGAAGACACCTATTGGAATGTTGCCGATCCAGGTTGGGCTTATGGCCTTTACTACGCAGTGGTTGGTCCTCTGTTGTTGGGTAATACCACGCATTTTTGTGAGGCGGCGTTTACTCCAGAAAGCACCTACGACATGCTGCGTAAATATAAGATCACTAACCTTGCAGCGGCACCAACGGCTTACCGTATGTTGATGGCAAACGATGATGTGTTGGCTGCCGATGAAACTTTCTCGCTACGCGTAGCGAGCAGTGCTGGTGAGCCGTTGAACCCAGAAGTAATCAGTTGGGTCGACAAGCGCTTAGGTTGTCCTGTAATGGATCATTACGGTCAAACAGAAACCGGTATGACTGCATGTAACCATCATGATCTTAAGCAAGATGTTGTGCGTGTGGGCTCAATGGGCTTCTCAATGCCAGGCCATCGCGTTGTTGCCCTAGACGCAGACTTTAAGGAGATTCCTGAAGGTGAAACTGGGCAGTTAGCAGTAGATGTGGATAACTCGCCGCTGTTTTTCTTCCAAGGTTACACATGGCAAGAGAAGCACCCATTCCATGGTCAGTACTACCTCACTGGTGATGTCGTGATGAGTCATGGTGATGGCAGTTATTCATTCACCGGTCGTGATGACGATATCATCACTACGGCAGGTTATCGTGTAGGGCCTGCTGATGTAGAGAGTACATTGCTCGAACATGATGCGGTGGCTGAGTCGGGAGTTATCGGTAAACCAGATGTGAAACGTGGCGCTATTATTAAAGCCTATGTAGTGATTAAACGTGAGTTTGATCCCACAGAAGAGCTGGCTGAAGAGTTAAAGCAACTGGTACGTACGCGCCTATCAACTCACGCATTCCCTCGCGAGATCGAGTTTATGCCAGAACTGCCAAAAACGCCGAGTGGCAAGATTCAGCGCTTTATCCTGCGTAATAAAGCGCGGGATGAACATGAGGCGGTCGCTTAAACTGAGCTAAGGCAGATTGGAGTTGTGTATGAAGTTGAATATTGAACAGCTGCAGAGCTTTCTTGCAGAGCACTTTCCCCAAGGTGAGCAGTATGGGGAATTGGTGGAGTTAGGCGATGGTACTGCCACCATGCGTTTGCCGGTGGATGATCAGCATCTAAGGCCGGGAGGCACAGTCTCTGGCCCTGCGATGATGGGGCTAGCTGACGTGACTGTTTATGCGGCGTTATTAAGCCGTATAGGTCCCGTGCCTTTAGCGGTGACGACTCAGTTAAATATCAACTTTTTACGTAAGCCTTCTGCTGATCGCGATATCTTCGCTACAGCACAGATGCTAAAAGTCGGAAAGCGTTTGGCGGTGGGGGAAGTGTATATCTTATCGGAAGGGGATGAGGAACCGATGGCTCATGCGACCATGACCTACTCAATTCCTGATCCTGATAAGCGTTGATCGGCAAACTGATCGCACCTGAGGGCTCTCAGGTGCGGTTAGATCAAGCTTGTTCGTTTAGCTGAGCAGCTTGTTTTACCAGAGAAGCAAGGCTACCAGCGCGCATCTTGCTCATGACACGTGAGCGATGTACTTCAACCGTTTTAGGGCTGATATCTAGCTCTTCAGCGATCTGGCGATTGGCATTACCAGCAACAACCAGCGCCATTACCTCTTTCTCACGACGGCTCAGGCTAGCGTAGTTTTCTTGAATCTCTAACTGCGCACCTTGTTCGTCGCGTGCTTTTTGCGCTTTGCTTAACGCACGCCCAACTAAGCGTAGTAGCACATCACCATCGAACGGTTTTTCTAAGAAATCCATCGCGCCCTGTTTCATCGCGCTCACCGCCATTGGGATATCACCGTGGCCTGAGATCACAATAATCGGCATTTGGATATTACGCTCCTGCATGATTTGTTGCAGGGCTAGGCCGTTAATTTCGGGCATACGTACATCCAGTAACATACAACCGATTTCGCCATTAAAGTTATCCAGAAACTCCCGTGCAGAAGGGAAGGTAACAACGTTGTGATTGGCAGATTCTAAAAGCCATTGCATGGAATCACGAAAATCTTCGTCATCGTCAACAATATAGATAGTGCCTGTCGGGTTTGTTTGCATCATTGCTCTCTTAACGGCAGTTTCAGATAAAAGTGCGTACCGGTTTTACCGTCACTCTCTGCCCACATCTGGCCCCCATGGGTTTCGATAATGGTACGGGATATAGATAAGCCCATACCTAAGCCAGTTGTTTTGGAGGTGTAAAACGGTTCAAACAGCTTGGCTAAACCTTCGCTGCTAATCCCTTTTGCCTTGTCCTCTACCGAAACATGAATATAACCTTCGGCAGCTTTAGTGGTGATAATAACGGGTCTGTAGGTCTTGTTACAATCGTTGTAGGCCTCAATTGCGTTACGCATCAGGTTAAGTAGTACTTGTTCGATCTGTACTTTATCGGCCACAAGAGGGGGTAAGTTATCCCCAAATTGAAAATCGAAGGTGATGTTGTGGTCCTGAGCTTCCTGACAGAGAAAGGCGCTGACCTCCTTGCAACTGTCGTTAATCGGGAAAGCAAAACACTGGTAATCGGTTTTACGCACAAAGGAGCGCATCCGTTTGATGATCTCCGAAGCACGCTTGGCCTGCTTCATAATCAACTTCATCGAGCCAGATACGGTTTTCACCGGATCAGCATCGCCCTCTTCCAAACGCCTCTGCGTACCATGGCAGTAATTCAAGATCGCAGCCAAAGGCTGGTTTACCTCGTGGGCAAGGCCGGTGGCCATCTCACCTACTGAAAGTAGACGTGACATATGCGCCAACTCGAGTTGATGTCGTTTGGCTTCCTCTTCCGCTTGAAGGCGTAGGGTAATATCGCGTCCGATCAGCGAGTAATATTCAACCTGATCATTCTCGCGGCGGTTGCGATGGGCAATAATTTCGCGAATCTCCGCTACACGGTTCAATTCTGGGTCTAATTGCATCGGAATGCTTCCGTACCAAACCCCATGGATGGAGGCGTGTTCTAAGGCATCTTTGATCAGAGTGTCTAAGATCTCTTCAGAGAAAAGCTGCGACAGGTAGTAGACCACTGGTTTATCTTTCTCGGCACCGAGGGTGTGATAAGCAGACTCATTCAGATAGGTCAGCTTATGAGTTTTGTGGTTACAAAACATGATCATATCGGATGAGGCTTCAACCACACGCGCGAGTCGACGCATATCCCGTTGCGCTTCTTCACGCTCGGTTACATCTCGGGATACGCAGATGATCTCTTGCGGATTGCCATCGTCATCACGGATCACACGGCTGGTGGTTTCTAGCCAAATATAGTGACCTTTTTTGTGACGATATCGGTACACATTGGTGTAGACGCCACTACGATAACGGACGCTGTCATCACGCTTGGAAAGGTTATCGGCATCTTCAGGGTGGAACTGCTCATACCCTGCCATGCCGATAATCTCTTCGGGGGTGTAGCCGAGTACAGTTTCAACCGCAGGGCTGGCATCAATGTAGGTCCACTCTTTAGTGGGGGTATGCCGTGAAATCATATCGGTCGACTGCTCTGCTAACAGTCGATAACGATCAGCATCAGCCTTACAACGGGCGAGTTCTAAACTCTGGTCATCACTCATATTTAAACCTGCGGGAAATCCCGATCTTAAAACCTGTTATTTTTATACTTAGACTTTAAAGCAGCTTTAAGGATAAGGGAAGATACTTATATGTGGTTAATTGTAGTTTTAAGTCCGCTAAGCAGATGATCTGAAAGGTGTTTTTTTGATCAGTTGATGCTAGTTTTGGCGTGGGCAATTAAAGGAATAATAACAATGATAACAAGCCAAAACCCTTACGAGATTGGGCTCGATAAGAATCAAGCCAATTACGCTGCGTTAACTCCGCTCAGCTTTCTAGAACGAGCTGCATTTGTTTACCCCGACCATACTGCTACCGTGCATGGCGACGCACGCCGCAGCTGGTCCGATACATATACCCGTTGTCGTCGCTTTGCCAGTGCTCTGCAACAACGAGGTATTGGCAAGGGCGATACCGTATCCGTTATCGCGCCAAATCTTCCTGAAGTATTTGAAGCGCATTTCAGCGTGCCTATGTCCGGCGCGGTTCTGAATGCGATCAACGTGCGACTAAATGCCGAGGCGATCGCGTTTATCTTGCAGCATGCCGAATGCAAAGTGGTACTGGTGGAGCGTGAATTTGGTGCTTTGGTTAAACAAGCACTGGAGATGGCAGATATAGATCCCTTAGTGATTGCGATTGAAGATTATAGTTTCACTGAGGGTGAGCAGATCGGTAGTATCACTTACGATGAACTGCTGTTAGAAGGTGATCCTGAGTTTGCTTGGCAGCCGCCCGAGGATGAATGGGATGCGATCACGCTGAATTATACCTCAGGTACGACCGGCGATCCTAAAGGGGTGGTGTACCATCATCGAGGTGCTTATCTGAATGCCATGAGCAATGTGGTCTCTTGGGATATGGGGCGTCATCCCAAGTACCTTTGGACCCTGCCGATGTTTCATTGTAATGGCTGGTGTTTCCCTTGGTCTTTGGCTGCGTCTGTTGGTACCAGTGTGTCCCTGCGCCATGTTCGTGAAGAGAAAATCTACGATCTAATTCGAGAAGAAAAGATCGATCATTTCTGCGGTGCTCCGATTGTTCTAAATATGTTGAATAACGCCCCTAATGAGTTCAAGCAAGGGATTGAGCACAAAGTTAAGGTGATGACCGCTGGTGCTGCACCGCCTGCTGCAGTCATCCAAGGGATGGAGGAGATGGGGATTGATGTCACCCATGTCTATGGCCTGACAGAGACTTACGGCCCTTCTGTGCTGTGTGCATGGCACGATAAGTGGGATGACAACAGCATCGAAGAGAAAGCCCGTCTCAAAGCCCGTCAAGGGGTGAAAGCGCCTATGCTTGAAGACTTGATGGTGGCTGATCCAGATACTCTAGAACCTGTACCGCAAGATGGTGAAACCATCGGCGAAATCTTTATGCGCGGTAATCTAGTCATGAAAGGTTATCTAAAGAACAAACCGACTACGGATGCGTCCTTTGCAGGCGGCTGGTTCCACTCAGGTGACCTTGCGGTGTGGCATGAGGATGGCTACATCGAGATAAAGGATCGCTCAAAAGATATCATTATCTCTGGCGGTGAAAATATCTCCTCGATTGAGGTCGAAGGCGTGCTCTATAGACACCCTTCAGTATTGGAAGCCGCAGTGGTTGCCAAGCTGGATGATAAATGGGGCGAAGTACCCTGTGCCTTTATCAAACCTAAGCCTGATGCCAGCCTAACCGAGGCCGAAGTTAT
Source organism: Neptuniibacter sp. QD57_21 (assembly GCF_047778075.1). Taxonomy (GTDB): domain Bacteria; phylum Pseudomonadota; class Gammaproteobacteria; order Pseudomonadales; family Balneatricaceae; genus Neptuniibacter. Next base: position 74,915 of record NZ_CP180549.1, read on the forward strand.
CGAGTTTTGCCGTTCCAATATGGCGCGTTTTAAAGCGCCGAAAGTGGTGGTGTTTGGAGAGCTCCCTAAAACATCGACCGGTAAGATACAGAAGTTTGTTTTACGCCAACGCGCCGAAGCAGAAGAATAGGCGCTGTATCCCTCTGCGCACTTTTCTTAAAGTGCGCAATTTTATCCAAGTATTAGTTTTGCTCATCCCTCTACACTGTAGTTAAGGAACCTACGAATAAGTCTCATACTTTCTCAGTGGGCTATAAAGCGACCAGATACGCGAAAGTCAGTGCAGTTAAATGTCGGTACCTTTGCAAGCTGACTGACAACGTAGATGGTCGTTTTAGAGCCCACCCTACGGGGCTTATAGAGTAACTGAATCGCTTTGTTAATGATTTTCGACAGGCAACCTGCATGCCTGTAATCATTGCCTCGCGCTTCAACTGCTCTGTAAGCCTGAGTCGTATAGGACTTGTTCGTAGGTTCCTTCAAGCTGCAGGCGATTTATACTAGCAAGAGCGGTGAAGAGTGATGAATCAGAATAACCAGTTCCAATACAGTAAAAGCGAGCATTTAGAACAAGTTACTGTTCTTAATGCTGCGATGAGCGATTTTTCTTATGGACGTCATGCCCATGAGGAGTATTCGTTCGGGGTTACGCTGACTGGTCGACAAGACTTTTTCTCCAGTGGTCAATTTCATCGTAGTCTCCCTGGCAATATTATCGTCTTTAACCCGGAAGAAGTGCATGACGGTCATTCCGGTATCGATGATAGATTGCAGTACCGCATGCTCTATGTGCACCCTGATCAGCTCGCACCTGTCTTCCAAGCCGCCGGTATCAAAAGCCAAGGCTTTCGTGTGGCGGATACACTGTTGGATGATGCCCAACTCCGTCAGCATATTCTGCAATTAGTTCAGCTGATCGAAGATCGCTCTGCAGATAAGCTGCGCCAAGAGTGCGAGCTTTATCAGATGGCAACGCGGATTACGCAGCTGTACGGCGAATGTCAGGCGGACCAAAAGGCTCGTCGTGTCGATAGCTTACTTCTGCGAGCACGGGATTTTATTAATCACAATCTACAAACTGATGTTTCGCTTGAAGAGTTGAGCCAACAAGCCAATCTCTCGAAGTATCATTTCCTGCGGATGTTTCGACAGCAATTTGGTATCACACCGCACCAGTATATTTTGAACTGCCGGATCAACCGCGCCCGTGAGGATTTGGAGAAGGGCAAAGCTCTGGATGATGTGGTGTTTGATTATGGCTTCAGCGATCTGAGTCACTTCAACCGGCGCTTCAAACCGATCTTTGGTATGACGCCCAAGCAATATCAGAAGCACTTTCTGAACGCTTAATTTCAAGGCTCCTCCGAGCCCCTTAAATCTCTCTTTTTAATCCGAGTTGATCACTATGGTTGAAATACTCCTGTACGCCTTTGGCGTGATGTACACCCCTGGTCCCTGCAATCTACTCAGCTTAAATGCCGGTATACATGGGCAGATTCGCTCGGCACTGGCGTTTAGTCTGGGTGTGGCCAGTGCGATGCTGGTGCTGTTTTTACTGTTTGGATATGTCGGCGCTTGGTTTATTACCGCGGGTTATGAGCTGTTTTTGAGTGCTGCTGGCAGCCTTTATATTCTCTACTTAGCTTACAAAGTGGCTCTGTCAGCCATGGCAATGACGGAAGTGAAAGCTAATCAGAACCCAATGAGCTTTAAAGAGGGGTTGATCCTTCAGTTGCTCAACCCTAAAGCGTTTATCGCGATCTTGCCGATAGTCTCGGTGCAGTTTCCGGCAGCCGAAATATCGGGATACGCTATTTTTGTCTGGTCGTTACTGTTATCCACAATGGCGTTTGGCGCGCCGAGTAGTTATCTGTTTATGGGTGCGCGATTAGGTAAGCTTATTCACAATCCACGCTACTTCCGTGGTTTAAACTGGGCGATGTCGTTACTGTTGGTGTATGTGGCGTTGGATATTGCTTATCAGCATATATTCCTGAAGCTAGCTTAGGGAGGATAGATCATCAGCAATTGGTTTGTGCGACCAGTTCGATGATTCTTATAGCATCTAAATCAAGGTTTTTAACCACATTGCTACCCATTTTCTTAAACTCTGGGCCTAAGATCATGGCGGGTGATACAGCGGCAGTCTCGCTTTGGGATTGTTGCTCTTTACTGAGTTGTTTTTGTCGCCAGGCGAGTGCCTCTTGGCTCCAGTCATCGTAACTTTGGATATTAAAGCCAGCTTGCTCGAGTAGGCTTTCTAAGTCTGTTTGTGTGATTAGGTGAGAGTTGCTCGGTTCTCGCGCCCAGGGCACGGGAAACTGCATTGCGTCGGTATTGGGCCCTTGGATGACTTCGTGTAGCAGTAAGCGGCCTTGTGGCTTTAAAACCCGTCGACATTCAGCCAATGCTTGCTGGCTATTGGGGATATTGAGCAGGCTATGCTGGAAGATAATGAGGTCAAAGCTATCGCTGCAAAAGGGTAATTGCTGCGCATCGGAAGTGACCAGTTTAGGAGCGTCAAAAGAGGGCAATAATTGTGATATTTGCTGGTGGGTTTGGTTAAATTCGTGGGTTATATCCAATCCAATGACATTAATACGCAGTTCCGACTCGATTAAACGCATCAAACCGCCCAACCCAGAGCCAATATCTAATACTCGATTCGGCCTGCACAATTTTATTTGTTGCAGTAGCTTCTTGGAGGCTTTAATGCCGCCGATATGTAACTGATCGATAGGGGCCAATTGAAACGCAGTTGGCCCCTGTGGATAAGATAAGTGCAGTTGGCGGATGATCTGCTCGCCATCGAATGCTTGTGAATAGTGTTTATTAACCTCAGTCACGGCCTATTCCTGTATCTAATCTAATTCTCATCGAGCCCCAACTCTTCGATAGAGATCTCTCGCATCTTAAATTTCTGGATCTTGCCGGTGACGGTCATCGGGAAATTATCGACAAATTTAAAATAACGCGGGATCTTAAAGTGACTTATCGCTCCTTGGCAGAAGCTTTTCAGCTCGTCTTCAGTCACGTTGTCTGCTTGCGGTGTCAGTTTGATCCAAGCGACCAGTTCTTCACCAAATTGTGGATCGGGTACACCGGTGACTTGGACATCTGAAATCGCAGGGTGGGTGTAGAGAAACTCTTCGATCTCTTTTGGATAGATGTTTTCGCCTCCGCGAATCACCATATCTTTGATACGGCCGACAATCTGCACGTAACCCTCAGCATCCATAATGGCGAGATCGCCGGTATGCATCCAGCCTTGCGAGTCGATAGCATTGTTAGTTGCTTCTGGATTGTTCCAATATTTCAGCATCACGCTGTAGCCGCGGGTACATAGCTCGCCTACATCACCTCTTGGCTGAACTTCGCCTGTGGCTGGATCGATAATCTGGCTTTCGATATGCGGTTGGGTACGGCCTACAGTAGAGACGCGTTTATCAAAGGGATCATCGGCAGCCGTCTGGGTGGATACAGGGCTGGTTTCGGTCATGCCGTAGGCGATCTGGACCTCGTGCATATGCATTTTGGTATTGACCGCTTTCATTACCTCCGCAGGACAGATAGATCCGGCCATAATGCCGGTGCGCAGGCTACTCAAGTCATACTGCTCAAACTCAGGGTGTTCCATCTCTGCGATAAACATCGTTGGGACACCAAACAAGGCGGTCGCACGTTCTTCGGCCACTGCGGTGAGGACGGATTGCGGCTCGAAACCTTCGTCAGGGTAGATCATAGCCGCGCCATGGGTAATACAGCCTAAGTTACCCATCACCATGCCAAAGCAATGATAGAGCGGCACCGGAATAACTAAGCGATCCTGATCGGTGAACTTCATGCTTTCGGCAACAAAGAAGCCGTTATTCAAAATATTGTGGTGCGATAGCGCCGCCCCTTTCGGGAAGCCGGTTGTGCCGGATGTGTACTGGATATTGATCGGGTCGTGAATATCTAAGCTCGTCTGCACAGTGCTAAGTTGCTCGGCACTGATCTGATCTGCGTGATTTAGAAATTCCTGCCAGCACCAACTACCTGCTAACGCTTGCGAAGAAAGGCTGATCACGCCCTTGAGGTTAGGTAGCGTAGCAGAGGTTAATTGGCCGGCTTGCGCTGCTTTAAGTTCTGGAGCTAAAGAGTAGAGCATCTCCATATAGTTAGATGATTTAAAGCTCACAGCAGAGACCAGATACTTGGTGCCTGATTGGTTAAGCGCGTACTCCAATTCATGTGTGCGGTAGGCCGGGTTGATGTTCACCAGAATCGCACCAATCTTCGCCGTCGCTAACTGAGTGATTGTCCATTCCGCACAGTTAGGGGACCAGATGCCGACTCGATCGCCTTTCGAAACCCCTATCGCCAGAAATGCCCGTGCCGCTTGATCTACCTGTTGTTGTAACTGCGCGTAGGTCAGGCGAATATTCTGATGGTGAACGATCAATGCATCGTTATCGGGGAATTTTTCTGCCGTTAAATCAAATTGATCACCAATGGTGATATCCAATAAGGGCTCGGCTTTAGAGCCTTGAGTGTAACTGTGTAGATCGGACATGTTGGATAAACCTTTTCTATTTTTGTTGTTAGGTCTATGTGTATTTCAGGCTGAGCTTTAACGATGCTGGCTGTGGTATTCCAGATTGGGTTGCATATCCACAGCGCTGGCGACTCGATTGGTCATGTTGTAGAAGCCTGCGATATTGGCGATATCCCAGATATCTTGATCACTAAAGCCGACCTCTCTTAGCTGTTGGCGGTCATCCTCATTCATGCGATGGGGTGATTCGGTAAGCTTCACCGAGAAATCGAGCATAGCGATGTGTCGTTCGGAAAGTTCGGCAACACGGTAGTTCATTACCAGCAGTTCACCGAGGGTGGGTTCTTGAGAGTATTCACGCACAGCAGCGCCATGTGCGACCTGGCAGTAGTAGCAGGCGTTACTGGCAGAAACGGCGACAGCGATCATCTCTTTTTCCAAATTGCTGAGACCACTTTTGCCTAGCATTAACTCGTTATACAAGCTGGAAAATGCTTCTAGCTGAGCAATGTTATGGCTGTAAGCTTTCAGCACGTTAGGGATTAAGCCCAGCTTTTCTTCGCATAAAGCGAAGTACTTCTGGAACACTTCTGGAAGTTGATCTTGTGAAGGTACAGGCAGATCTAACGCCGTAAGATGTGACGGTTGTGGATTCATGTTGTTTCTCAAATAGATGATTTGGGAGTGAGGGCTAGAGCGACTTTAGAGCCGTTACTGCGTTGCAGCTGCTGGCTGATCCAGTGGCTCACTTTTATAAGCTCGTCTAGTTGCACGCCGGTTTCTATGCCGAGGCCGTTGAGCATATAGAGCACATCTTCGGTGGCAACATTGCCTGATGCTCCTTGGGCATAAGGGCAACCGCCTAAGCCAGCGACAGAGGTATCAATAACGCTGATCCCCTCTTCAAGCACTGCATAGATATTGGCGAGGGCTTGGCCGTAGGTGTCGTGAAAGTGTGCAGCTAATTTTGAAACGGGTACTTCTTTCGTTACGGCTTCTATCAGCCTTTTAGCCTTCAATGGTGTACCGGTGCCGATTGTGTCGCCTAGAGAGATCTCATAGCAGCCCATTTCGATCATCTCTTTACAGACAACCGTGACCTGTTCAGCAGATATTTCACCGGTATAAGGACAACCCATCACCGTGGAAACATACCCTCTGACAGGGATATTGTTGGCGTTAGCTTTTTCGATCAGCGGCGCAAACCGCTCCAAGCTTTCGGCAATGGAGCAGTTAATGTTCTTTTGAGTAAACGCTTCTGAAGCGGCGGTAAATACCGCAACTTCATCAACCTCTGTGTTGAGTGCTTTATTCAAGCCAGTTAGGTTGGGAGTAAGTGCCGCATAAGTGGTGCTTGGATGACGCTGAATACCCATCATCACTGCACTGGCGTCAGCCATTTGTGGAACCCACTTAGGAGAAACAAAACTCGTGGCCTCAATATGACTTAAACCTGCACTGGACAGTGCATTGATCAGATCGATCTTAATATCAGTCGGGATAATATCGCCGGGCTCATTTTGTAAGCCATCCCGAGGCCCTACCTCGACTAATTTGACCTGCTTCGGCAACGTCATGATGCGGCTTCCTCTTCGGAGAATTCCAGCTCGAGTAGTTCCGCACCCTCTTCGACTAGATCTCCTGCGGCAAAGAATACTTCGCTGACTTTACCTGCATGAGGTGCTGAGATACTGTGCTCCATCTTCATCGCTTCCATGATCACTAAGGCTTCGCCGGCTTGTACCGATTGCCCTTGTGCAACTAAAACCTCAACGACGACACCGTTCATGGGTGCGGTGAGAGAGTGATCGGTTTTCCCTTGCTCAGAAACGTGCGTGGTTTGATGCAAACGGCATTGGAAGCAGAGGTCGTGATGAAACAGGTGAAGCTCATTACCATCACGGAAAAAGTGCATCTGTAGCTGTTGATCATCAACTTGAACCCGAAGCTGATCATCCTGTTGCGTTAGGCTGATGGAGTACTGATGCTCATCAATTGTAACGAGCTCTGTCTCTGCCCGTTGTTCGATATTTATGTCATGGATTGCTTCACCCTGCTGTAGCTGCAGTGTTCGAATAGACGGGATATTCAAGCGCCAGTTACGCAATGCCGTAAACGGAGAAGGGTGAGCATGGTTATCAGAGTGATCTGGTGTTTCTAACTGTCCAAACAGACTCGCTGCGATGGCGAGATAGAGTGAGCTGTCTATGACTGGCTCGGCAAAGAGCAGATCGTAGTGGCGTTCGATAAAACCGGTATCCAAGTCGAGATCTGCAAAAGGTTGTTCTGATGCTAGATCTCTTAAGAACTTCAGATTGGTTTTTAAACCGGCAATACGGTATTCCGATAATGCTCGATTCAGACGCAAAATTGCGGCATTGCGATCTTCACCCCAAACAATCAGCTTCGCGATCATAGGGTCATAATATGGGCTGACCTCATCACCGTTGCGGACACCACTGTCGATGCGGACGCAGTCGGATTCTTCGGGTGTGGATAAGTATTTTAAAGTGCCTGTCGCCGGCAGAAAATCTTGCGCAGGGTCTTCGGCGTAGATACGGGTTTCGATCGCATGCCCCTTAGCTTTGATCTGATCTTGAGTCAGCGGAAGCTGTGCACCTGCTGCGATTGCCAATTGCCACTCTACGAGGTCGACGCCGGTGACGTACTCAGTCACAGGGTGCTCTACCTGAAGACGAGTGTTCATCTCCATAAAATAGAATGAACCGTCGGTGTCGTATAAAAACTCGACTGTACCTGCGCCGACATAATCGATTGCTTGAGCGGCGCGGACAGCCGCTTCACCCATGGCCTTGCGGGTTTCGTCCGCTAAATTAGGGGCGGGTGCTTCCTCTATGATCTTCTGATGACGACGCTGGATAGAGCAATCGCGATCGGCCAGATAAACACCATTACCATGCTGATCACAAAAGACCTGCACTTCGATATGACGTGGCTGCTCCAGATAGCGCTCAATCAACATATCGGGGTTAGCAAAAGAGTTTTGCGCTTCTCGCTGCGCGGCTTGTAGGGCGCTATCGAATTCATCCACAGAGCGAACCACACGCATCCCTTTACCACCACCGCCAGCCACCGCTTTTAGCAGCTGTGGATAACCGCAGTCTATCGACGCTTGTTTTAGGCGCTGTGGATCTTGATCGTCTTCGTGGTAACCCGGAACCAAAGGTACATCGGCTTTCGACATAATCGCTTTGGCCGCGGACTTAGAGCCCATAGAGGTGATTGCGCTGGCTGGTGGGCCGATAAAGGTAATTCCGTGACGTTCCAACTCAGTCGCAAACTCAGCATTCTCCGACAGAAAACCATAGCCTGGGTGTACCGCTTCAATACCGGCTGTACGGCAGATCTCTAGGATTTTATCGGTGCGAAGATAACTCTCAGCACTAGGTGCGGGGCCAAGTAGATAGGCCTCATCAGCCATCTGAACATGCTTAGCCTTGGCATCCACTTCAGAGTAAACCGCAACACAGCGGATACCTAAGCGCTGTGCCGTTTTAATTACACGACAGGCGATCTCACCGCGGTTAGCGATTAAGATTTTGCGTGGTAGTGCCGTCGATTGTGTTTCGCTCATGACTCTACCCACTCTGGCTTTCGTTTTTCTAAAAAGGCGCTCAGGCCCTCTTGTCCTTCGGGACTGACTCTTATCTCGGCGATCCGTCTGGCTGTGTCGGTGATCAGATGAATATCGATATGACTATCACTGACGGCAGCGACTAAATGTTTGGCAGCGGCCATCGCCAACGGGCTGTTTTGCAGCAACTGATTGATCAATTGGTGGCAGCTATCATCGAGCAGCTCGGTTGTGGCCACGACTTGGTGAACCAGACCGTAATGATGGGCATCGCAGGCAGAAAAGGATTCGGCGCTGATCATATAGCGTCGAGCCTGCCTTGAGCCCATAGCTCGGATCACATAAGGGGAGATCACTGCGGGGATCAGGCCAATTTTGACCTCACTTAGGCAGAACTGACTCTGTTCGGTGGCGATCACAAAATCACAGCATGCAGCTAAACCTACCGCACCACCGTAAGCTGCACCTTGTACTAGGCAGATCGTAGGTTTGCTGAGAGTATCCAGTTGATGCATCAAAGCGGCTAACTGTTTGGCATCATCAAAGTTGTCGTCGTAGCTGTTCTTAGCCATACGCTTCATCCAGCCAAGATCGGCACCAGATGAAAAGTTCTTACCTTCAGACCGCAGCACCAAAACCCGTACCTCTGGGTCTTTATCACAGGCCTCTAGATGGCCTAATAATTGCGAGATGATCTGATCGTCAAAAGCGTTATGCACTTCAGGTTTGTTAATCACGAGATGCGCTACACCTTGGGCTTTATTCAATAACACTACTGGCTTAGTCATAGTCGCCTCCTTACATCCGGAAGATGCCAAATTTACTGTCTTCAATTGGCTGATTGAGGGCTGCTGATAGGCTCATTGCAACCACTTCACGGGTTTGAGCGGGATCGATCACACCGTCATCCCAGAGTCGTGCACTGGCGTAATAGGGGTGACCTTGTTGCTCATATTTCTCGATAATCGGCTTCTTAAAGTCTGCCTCTTCTTCGGCGCTCCAAGTTTGATTTTTACGCTCAAGTTGGTCGCGTTTAACTGTGGATAAAACCCCTGCGGCTTGCTCGCCACCCATCACCGAGATACGGGCGTTAGGCCACATCCACAGGAAATTAGGGCTATAACCACGACCACACATACCGTAGTTGCCTGCACCAAAAGAGCCACCAATGAGAACGGTGATTTTAGGCACGTTGGCACACGCCACGGCGGTCACCATTTTGGCACCGTGTTTGGCGATCCCTTCGGATTCGGCTTTCTCGCCCACCATAAAACCGGTGACATTCTGCAAGAACAGTAGTGGAATCTTGCGTTGGCAGCAGAGTTCGATAAAGTGCGCGCCTTTTTGAGCGGAATCGCTGAATAAAATCCCGTTATTGCCGATGATGCCGACAGGATAGCCGCAAATATGCGCAAAACCTGTTACTAAGGTTGTGCCAAATTGCTGCTTAAATTCATCGAAGTTCGAGCCATCGACGATTCGGGCAATCACCTCGCGGACATCAAACGGCTTTTTCAGATCGGTACCGACCACGCCATAGATCTCCTCCTCGTTATAAAGCGGAGGCTGCGGTGTTTGTAGTTGCACGTTGGTTTGTTTAACGCGGTTGCTATTGGCGATACAGCGTCTGGCGAGTTGCAGTGCATGGGCATCGTTGTCGGCGTAATAATCGGCGACCCCAGAGACCTTACAGTGCACATCGGCACCACCAAGTGCTTCGGCGGTGACGACTTCACCTGTGGCAGCTTTAACCAAGGGAGGACCGGCTAAGAAGATCGTACCTTGATCACGGACGATGATGGATTCATCAGCCATGGCTGGCACATAAGCGCCACCGGCGGTGCATAACCCCATAACGACGGCAATTTGCGGGATACCTTTGGCTGACATCCGTGCTTGGTTGTAGAAGATGCGGCCGAAATGATCACGATCGGGAAATACTTCATCCTGTTGAGGCAGGTTGGCGCCACCAGAATCAACCAAGTAGATGCAGGGCAGATTGTTCATCTCTGCGATCTCTTGCGCACGCAGATGTTTTTTCACCGTCAGAGGGAAGTAAGTACCGCCTTTGACCGTGGCATCATTGGCTATAATCATGCAGTCTTGGCCGCACACTTGGCCGATACCGGCGACGGCTCCTGCTGCCGGAATGTTATCTTCGTAAACCTGATAAGCCGCGAGTTGGCCTATCTCTAAAAAGGCAGAACCCGGGTCTAATAGTTGATCGATACGCTCGCGCGCCAGTAACTTACCGCGTGCTCTGTGGCGCTCCTGATACTCAGGGCCACCGCCTTGTGCGATTACTGCAATTTTATCTTTTAGATCAGCCACCGCCGCGCGCATTTCGCGTTGGTTGGCTTTAAATGACTCTGCCTGTGTATTTATTGTTGTGTGCAGAACAGCCATAGATAGTCTCCTAGTCGCCTGTTGATGGCTTACTTATTCATAAACAGCTCACGACCGATAAGCATTCGGCGTATCTCTGAGGTACCTGCTCCTATCTCGTAGAGCTTGGCATCACGGAGTAAACGGCCGGTTGGAAATTCATTGATATAACCGTTACCGCCCAAGAGCTGGATCGCATCCAGCGCCATTTTGGTTGCGGTTTCGGCGGTGTAAAGGATCACCCCAGCGCAATCTTTTCGGCTGGGTTCACCACGCATTGCTGCTTGGGCAACGCTGTAGGTATAGGCCTTGCTGGTATTCATCAGGGTGTACATATCGGCGATCTTGCCTTGTACAAGTTCGAACTCGCCGATCGCTTGGCCAAACTGATTACGATCACGAATGTAAGGGACTGCAATATCCATCGCTGCAGCCATAATCCCCAAGGGGCCACCGGCTAACACTAAGCGCTCGTAATCCAAACCGCTCATCAGTACGCGGGTACCGCCGTTGAGTTCACCTAAGATGTTCTCTTTAGGTACTGGGCAATCTTCGAAAACCAGTTCACAGGTGTTTGAGCCGCGCATACCTAGCTTGTCGAGCTTCTGGTGACGTGAGAAACCTGGATAATCGCGTTCGACGATAAACGCGGTAATCCCTTTAGCACCAGCGTTGGGTTCGGTCTTGGCATAGATCACATAAGTATTGGCGTCGGGGCCATTGGTGATCCACATCTTGTTGCCGTTCAGCAGGTAGTGATCGCCATTATCGCGGGCATGCAGCTTCATGGAGACCACATCAGAACCCGCATTGGGCTCAGACATCGCCAATGCACCCACATGTTCACCGCTGATCAATTTCGGCAGATATTTTTGCTTTTGCTCTTCGGTACCGTTGCGATGAATCTGGTTAACACACAGATTGGAGTGCGCACCGTAAGAGAGGGCAACGGACGCGGAGGCACGGCTGATCTCTTCCATGGCGATCACATGAGCCAAATAGCCCATATCGACACCGCCATATTCCTCTTTAGCCGTGATACCGAGCAGCCCCATATCACCGAACTTACGCCATAGATCCTGAGGAAACTCATTATCCTTATCGATCTGTTCCGCTCTTGGCGCTATCTCTTGTGCAGCAAAATGGTTTATTTGCTCACGCAACATATCTAATGTTTCACCAAGGCCAAAATTCAGGCTGGAATACTGTGAGATCATAGTCGTACCCTTGTTACCGGCGTGTCGATTTATCCACAGATCACTTAAGGATCAAGTAAAGGCTGAATCGATTAACCGGCTCTTTGTTGTTTTTGTTTTAGTTCGAGCAATGTTTCATGGCAGCGGAGTTCTGCGTTATCTAACTCCTGCTGCAAAATCGCGATATCTTGAAGCTGTTGTTCCAGCTCCGAACGCTTTTCATTAATTTTTTCTAACAGCAGAGTTAGCTGCTTTTCACTTCCTGTCAGCGTTTCATCCCACAGCGCAAAAAGCTCTCGGGTTTCCGCTAGTGAGAACCCAAGACGTTTACCGCGCAGTATCAGCTTTAAGCGCACGCGATCTTGTGTGCTGTAGATACGTGTCTGCCCACGTCGGGTAGGAAAGAGCAGCTGCTGATCCTCATAGAAACGGATGCTTCGCGTGGTTAACGCGAACTCTTTCGCTAGCTCGCTGATGGAATAAGTCTGTTTGCTATTCATAAAAATCCGCTGTTTTTAACTCTTTACAGATTAAGCAAAGTTTACGTTCACGTAAAGGTCAATAAAGGAATTCCTGTATTTTTGTAAATATTTTAACCGCTTTTGTAAGTTGCTGAAAAATATAAACTAAATCGTAAGTCTATCGTTTTTTGCAGTGCGACTACGACTAAAGTTGTACTGGATTTTATGTAGGGGTAATTGCTAGGTTGGGCGACAGCTTATCAGCATTTAGCCGTATTTTTAGGTTGTTGCGCTGGTTAAATAAAAATAAAAAACAGCGAGGATCAGAGTCTGCATGAGTGTCGATTATGTACTGCAAACCTCAGATTTGATTAAAGAGTTTAAAGGCTTTACTGCGGTAGATAAGGTCAATTTGAACGTCGAGCGTGGCAGCATTCACGCCTTGATCGGGCCTAATGGTGCCGGTAAGACGACCGTATTTAATTTGTTGACCAAATTTTTAATCCCAACGTCCGGTCAAATTCTTTTTAATGGCGAAGATATCACCCAGATGCGTTCCGCCGAGATCGCACGTAAAGGGGTGATCCGTTCTTTCCAGATCTCTGCGGTGTTTCCACACCTAACGGTGTTGGAGAACGTCCGTATTGCCCTTCAACGTAAAGAGGGCAACAGCTTTCATTTTTGGAAGTCTGACAAAGTCTTAGACAAGCTTAATGGCCGTGCGATGGAACTGCTGGAGTCGGTAGGTCTACAAGACCATGCGAACTCCGTGACTGTCGATCAGCCTTATGGTCGTAAACGTGCTTTGGAGATCGCAACCACATTAGCCCTAGATCCAGAACTGATGTTATTGGATGAACCGACTCAGGGTATGGGTCACGAAGATGTTGAAGTGGTGTCGGACCTGATCAAACAGGTCTCTAAAGATCGCACCATTTTGATGGTTGAGCATAACCTGCATGTGGTTTCCAAACTGGCGGACCGCATCTCTGTTCTGCAGCGTGGCGCGATTCTTACTGAAGGTGATTACGCCACGGTATCAGCCGACCCACGCGTTAAAGAAGCGTATCTGGGCGTTGCTGCGGATGAAGAACCAGAAGCTGCTAAGCCTGCTGAAACAGCCCCTGAGAAAGAGGAGGTTGTGGCATGAGCTTAGGTGGCAACGAAAAACTCCGTATCAGTGACCTGCACTCTTTCTATGGTGAATCTCACATTCTGCATGGCATCGATATGCACGTGATGCAGGGCGAGCTAGTAACCCTATTGGGTCGTAATGGCTCAGGCCGTTCAACTACGTTGCGTTCGATCATGAATATGGTGGGTCGTCGTAGTGGCAGTATCAACGTCAATGGTCGCGAAACCATCGATATGCCGGCGCACAAAATCGCGCATTTAGGTATGGGCTTCTGCCCGGAAGAGCGCGGTATTTTTTCCAGTTTAAACGTGGAAGAAAACCTGATGCTGCCGCCGACTGTGCGCAGTGACGGCATGAGTGTCGAAGAGATCTATGAAATCTTCCCCAATCTTTACGAACGCCGAACCAGCCAAGGCACACGCCTATCTGGTGGTGAACAGCAGATGTTGGCTTTAGCTCGTATCTTGCGTTCGGGCGCAAATATCTTGTTGCTCGACGAGATCACCGAAGGTTTAGCGCCGGTGATTGTGCAGAAGTTGGGTGAGGTTCTAACCAAGTTAAAAGAACGCGGATTGACCATCTTGTTGGTAGAGCAGAACTTCCGTTTTGCTGCACCGATTGCGGATCGTCATTACGTGATGGAACACGGTCATATCGTGGAAGAAGTTCACAAACATGAGCTGGCCGAGAAAACAGAATTACTAAATACCTATTTAGGTGTTTAACAGCCTTGAGGAGCCTATGAATAAGCCTTTTACAGGCCTGCGCTTAGGTTCCTGAATGTCCAGAGGCTAAGTGAATGACCCGAAGATGTGCTGGGTTAAACCACAAAGCATCAAACTTTGAATAAAAATAAAAAACTCTATCGGGAGAAAATGCGATGAAATCAATGAAGAAATCTCTGCTGACAGCGGCAATTGCCTCTACATTCGCAGTAACAGGGGTGCAAGCGGCAGGTGTATCAGACGACAAAGTCAAAATCGGTGTACTAGCCGATATGGGCGGTGTTTATGCTGATATCTGTGGTGCAGGCTGTGTTACAGCAGTAGAGATGGCGGTTGAAGATTTTGGCGGTACGGTGCTAGGTAAACCAATTGAAGTGGTAAGTGCCGACGACCAGAACAAACCAGATATCGGTTCTGCAAAAGCGCGTGAATGGGTAGAAAGCCAAGGCGTTGATGCAGTTACAGGTCTGGTAGCTTCTTCAGTAACAGGTGCGGTAACTAAAGTGCTAACAGACAACAAAAAAGTTGCTCTGATCGCTACTTCTGCATCTCATGCGTTCACCACTAAGGCGTGCTCACCTTACAACGCTCACTGGACTTACAACGTAGTTGCGCTAGCTAACGGTACGGTAAAACCAATGGTAGCTGCAGGTAAGAAGAAGTGGTTCTTCATCACCGCGGACTACGCTTTCGGTCATGCCCTAGAGAAAGTAGCAACCGGCGTAATTAACTCTAATGGCGGTGAAGTGGTAGGCGCCGTGCGTGCTCCACTAGGTACAACCGACTTCTCCTCTTACGTTCTTCAGGCGCAATCTTCAGGCGCAGACGTAGTGGCGCTAGCCAATGCGGGTGCTGATTTCGTTAACTCCCTAAAAACAGCAGCTGAGTTCGGTCTAACTGAAACAACTGATGTTGCAGGTTTGTTGGTATTTACTCACAACGCGAAAGCGCTAGATCCAGAAATTTCTGGCGGTATGAAACTAACAACAGGTTTCTACTGGGATATGGATGATGAAACACGTGCTTGGTCTAAACGCTTTAAAGAGCGTCACGGCTCTATCCCAGCAATGGGTCAGGCGGGTGCTTACTCTATGACGATGCACTACCTAAACGCGATCAAAGAAGCGGGTACGGATGATGCTGATGCGGTAATGGCGAAGATGAAGGCGAACAAGCCGAACGATTTCTTCGCGCGTAACGCTCATCTACGTGCGGATGGTCGTATGGTGCATGACATGTATCAGGTACGTATCAAAACATCCAAAGAGCGTAAAAACGAAGACGATATCTTCGCAATTGAGCAGGTTATCCCAGGTGAAGAAGCATTTGGTCCGATGATGGATAAGTGTAACTTCCTGGCTGCCAAATAAGGCGCTTGTATGACGAGGGGGGCGGCTTTCGCCTCTCTCACAGTAAGTCAGAGTTTTGAGCTATTCGTAGTTCTATATAGCTCTCTTAGCGGATTGTAAGTACCGGTTAGCTACAAATGTATCTGTGGCGCAGTTGCCGGTTAGGGGTGGAGAGTTATGGCAACATTCCTCGATATAAATCTCTTTGGCCTATTTGGTCAATTGCTGGTGGGCCTGATTAACGGCTCATTCTATGCATTACTCAGTCTGGGTTTAGCAATTATTTTCGGACTGTTAAAAATCATTAACTTCGCGCAGGGCGCGCTCTATATGCTGGGTGCTTTCTTTGCGTGGATGGCTCTTAACTATATGGGCATTAACTATTGGGTCGCGCTAATTCTCGTTCCGATCGCCGTGGGCTTTATCGGCATTTTGATGGAGCGTTTTCTGCTGCGTCCAATTGCCAATGAGGATCACCTCTACAGTTTGCTGCTGACCTTCGGTTTAGCGCTGATTCTTCAGGGGGCGTTTACCCACCTGTTTGGTTCCTCGGGTATGTCCTATGCAATTCCAGAAGAGCTGAAAGGCGGTAACCGTCTGCCATTTATGTATCTGCCAAATTATCGTGCTTGGATCATTATCGCGTCGATCATTGTCTGCGCCGGTACTTGGTACATGATTGAGAAAACAAAGCTGGGTGCCTACCTGCGTGCAGGTACTGAGAACCCGCAGTTGATGCAGGCATTTGGTATCAACGTACCTTTGATTGTCACTCTGACCTTTGGTTTTGGTGTCGGCTTAGCTGGCTTTGCCGGTGTCATGGCCGCGCCGGTGTATTCGGTATCACCCGATATGGGTTCCAACATGCTGATCGTAGTATTCGCCATCGTGGTAATTGGCGGTATGGGATCGATCGGTGGCGCAATCCTGACCGGTTTAGGTATGGGGGTTGTGGAAGGCCTGACGAAGTACTTTTACCCCGAAGCCTCGACCACCGTTATTTTTGCGGTGATGGTGATTGTATTGCTAACCAAGCCTGCGGGCTTATTTGGTAAAGAAGCCTAGGAGACGTGACGATGAAAATAAGTAAAACAATGATTGCACTGGTCGTCCTTGGATTGATTGCTCCTTACGTGCTTTACCCTGTGTTTGTTATGAAAGTGCTCTGTTTCGCACTGTTCGCTTGCGCATTTAACCTGTTGTTGGGTTATGTGGGTTTGCTCTCTTTCGGCCACGCTGCGTTCTTAGGAACCGGCGGCTACATTACCGGTTATTTGATGATGGAAACCGGTGTGACACCCGAGTTAGGTGTGTTGGGTGGAACCTTAGCAGCGGCTTTACTGGGTGCTGTATATGGCAAGTTGGCGGTGAAACGTGAAGGTATCTACTTTGCCATGGTCACGCTGGCGTTAGCGCAGTTAGCTTTCTTCGTTTACCTACAAGCACCGTTTACCGGTGGTGAAGATGGAATGCAGGGCGTTCCTCGTGGACATCTGTTCGGGTTTATTGACCTGAGCGATAACATGAGTATGTATTACTTCGTGTTTGCCATCTTCCTGTTTGGTTTCTGGTTGGTAAATCGCACGATCCACTCACCGTTTGGTCAAATCCTTAAAGCGATCCGTGAAAACGAAGCGCGTGCGGTATCTCTTGGTTACAACGTTAATGACTACAAATGGGCTGCATTTGTAATCTCGGCTGCACTAGCAGGGCTTGCCGGTTCGACGAAAACCTTAGTGTTCCAGCTGGCTTCTCTGACCGATGCTCATTGGCATATGTCCGGTGAGGTGGTGTTGATGACCTTGCTAGGCGGTATGGGCACGATCTTTGGTCCAATCGTAGGTGCCGGTGCGGTTGTAACTATTCAGAACTACTTGTCCGGTGGTGAGTTGGGTAACTACATCCACATCATCATGGGCTTTATCTTCGTGATCTGCGTACTAGCGTTCCGTAGCGGTATTGTTGGTGAAGTGCAGAAATTCATGAAAAAGAACTTTAGCTAAACTTAAACCAAAGGGGATTTATACGATCCCCTTTTTTGTCTCTACAAGTTGACGTTAACGTCAATATTAGAAAGTAATGAAGGTGGAAATATGAGTCAGGATGCAGTCGTTATTGTAAGTGCCGCGCGTACCCCAATGGGTGGCATGATGGGATCGTTAAGCGATGTTCGCGCTCCCGATCTATGTGCTACTGCGATCAAAGCTGCAATTGAGCGTGCAGGTGTTGCTGCGGATGATGTCGATGAAGTGGTGATGGGCTGTGTTTTGCCTGCTGGTTTAGGTCAGGCGCCTGCTCGACAAGCATCACGTGCTGCAGGTATTCCTGATGCTGCCGGTTGTACCACCATCAATAAGATGTGTGGCTCCGGTATGAAGGCGGTGATGTTGGCTCATGATCAAATCTTAGCGGGCTCCGCTTCTATCATGGTCGCTGGTGGCATGGAGAACATGAGTCAGTCTCCGTATCTATTGCCAAAAGCCCGTGAAGGCATGCGTATGGGTCACGGTAAGGTGATCGATCATATGTTCTTCGATGGTTTAGAGGACGCTTATGAAGGCGGCTTAATGGGCTCGTTTGCACAAAAGAGTGCCGACGACTTCAACGTCACTCGTGAAGCGATGGACGACTTTGCGATCGGTTCTCTAGAAAAAGCGATTGCTGCAATTGAAGCCGGTGAGTTTGCCGAAGAGATCGCACCCGTAACGATTAAAACCCGTAAAGGCGAAGTGGTTGTCGATACCGATGAACAGCCGGGTAATGCTCGAATTGATAAGATCCGCAGCTTAAAACCGGCCTTCAAAAAAGATGGCACGGTGACAGCTGCGAACTCCAGCTCGATCTCCGATGGCGGTTCAGCGCTGTTGCTAATGAAAGAGTCTGAGGCAAAAGCCCGTGGTCTATCTCCGCTAGCTAAAATCGTGGCTCACTCCACACATGCACAGCTGCCTGCTGAATTTACCATTGCACCGATCGGTTCGATCCAGAAAGCGTTGGATAAAGCGGGTTGGTCGAAAGAGGACGTGGATCTATTTGAGATCAACGAAGCCTTTGCTGTGGTTTCTATGCTGGCGATCACCGAACTAGGGCTTGATGCTGACAAAGTGAATGTCCGTGGTGGGGCGTGTGCACTGGGTCACCCGATCGGTTCAAGTGGCTCCCGCATTATGGTGACGCTGCTGCATGCGCTGAAACAGAAAGGCCTGAAGCGCGGTATCGCCTCGCTTTGCATTGGCGGTGGCGAAGCGACAGCGGTCGCGGTTGAGATGCTCTAATCACTGCTTAACATCTTAGCCATTGGTGCAATACGCTTCGCTATTGCACCTTACCTATTGTACAGTTGAGCTCTTTTGTAATGGGGCGGGTTATTGCCCTAACAGTTTTTGAATAGGGTGGTGCTGTATGAGTCAAAAAGAAAAGGCGATGGATACGTATAAAATGGCAGACGAGTTTATCGATCTGGCTAACCGTATGTTGACTGCTGAAGGTAAAGAACTTGAAGATGTAGGTGCAGCTATTCGTTACGCTGCAGCACGTTTTAGCTCCCACGAAGTAGCATATCGTTCAAGCGATCTAGCGGCTGAAAAGAAAGACGCAGTAGATTGGTATACCGGCCACTTTAACGAAATGCTAAACGAAAACTTCGACCAGCATATCGAACACATTGCAGCTGAAAAAGAGAAAGCTGCGGCTGAAAACCACTAAGCTATTTCGCTTCAGTAAGGTGCAATAGCAAAGCGTATTGCGCCTTACATGTTTCTCATTATTGCTTCAGCTTCCTGTTCTGGCTCACGCTCAAGGCATCATTTCGATGTGGAATCTCAAAAATGAAGAGTGTAATCAAACTGCTGGGCTTGGCGTTGTTCTCTCAGGCATTTCCAGTCCAAGCTGATAACCATAAGCTAAGTATTTTGACATGGAATGTGTGGTTTGATGACCGCAGTGGTCAACGCCGGTATCCATTGATTCTGGATGAAATATACCAACAGAATGCTGATATTGTTGCCCTTCAGGAAGTGACTCCCAAGTTCATCGGTTTGTTAGAAAAACACCGATTAAACGAACGCTACCATGTTAGCTTTTCATCACAGATAAGCAGATACCAAAACGTAACCCTCACTAAGGTTCAGCCTCAATACCATGAGGTCATAAACCTAACTTCTGCTATGGGCCGCAAGGCTTTGATGGTCCACCTGAAAACGAGTGATAACTGTGATGTAGTCGTCGCTAATCTGCACCTTGAAAGCCCACTAGACAGTTCTGAACTCAGAGTCGAACAGATTCAGAAAGTCGTCGAAGCGCTTCCATCGGATCATCTGGCGATTTTGGCGGGGGACTTTAATTTTGGGAATAAGGCTATAGAAGAGAATGCTACTCTTCATTCATTCTATGATGCTGCAAACTCCGATGAGTGGATCAACACCCCAACATACGATGTCGAGCTGAACTTATGGGCTCAGCAAACCAAATTTTGGTTTGAAGATAGTCGGCGGCTTGATCGAGTGTATCTGAATACCCCAAACGCTTTAGAGCAGAAATATACCCTTGTGGCCCAGCTCAGATTGGAAAAAGCACCATTCCTTTCTGACCATTACGGCGTGAAATTTAGTTTTGGTTTAAACGAAGCGCAAATAGATAAGTTCTGTCGTAAGTAGGGTGTAATAACGCAGTTATTACACCCCGTAGCTTAACTCTTATGGTAAGTGATGGTCTTGTTTATGTATTTGTGCAAACGGTCTTCACACACGCCCAACGCTTTTTTGCCATTTTTAAGAACTGAGTTGGTGTATTTTTGGCGATCTTCAGCAGTGACTGATTTGTAGATATTGTTTAAGGCTGCTCGGCTTTTATCCATATTGGATAGAAAAACGACGCACCTAGCTTGGTCCTGAGATATCTTTGTATAGCCAATAATTTCATTCACTTCGCTCAAACTAGGGCCTTCCCAATCACATACACCCCTATCACGCATGGCTTCAAAAACGACTTGGCCCTCCCAAATTTTATCTTTTGCACGGACTGCTTTGGTTCTGGCTCTATCGTATTCCCCTGCATCATACAGATCGTAAGCATCGTTGATTGAATCCTGAGCATTGCGCAGTTTTTCAAGGGCGTCATCCGCTTGCGCTGCACAATGTGCGAAGGCGGCGGACGGCAGGGTAGTGATTAGTAGAGTAATAAGAAGTTTATACATCAGCTTTCTTCCTGAATGACGACGAGATGGATAATTTTTGCGCCATTATACCTGATGCGTTTTTAAATGGATTAGTGAAGTCCTTTTTACGAGGTCACAAATAAATCTCCAGTTGTTGATTCTTAAAATTATGTACTAGATTGATATCGATACGGTTGGTTGGAGTCATCCATCATGCTTGTTGATAATCATATTAAGCAGGGCTTTCATGCTCTCCTTACAGTAACGTGTTTTTTTTCGCCTTTGGCTAGCGCCGAAGAAATCCTGATCGAAAAGCCAATAAATATAGCTATGTCTGATTGGTGCCCTTTTACCGGTAATTGCGGTATCGGGGAAGGCTATATTCCAGAGGTAATAGGTGAAATTTTTTCGAGAAAGAACATCAAAGTTAATTTCTATCTAATGCCTTGGAGTCGTGGTTTACAACGGACCTCAGATGGTGAGTTTACAGGCTTGTTGAATCCGTCTCAGCATGGTGAAGCTTCTCACTTCTATTTCTCTAAGGAGCCTACGGGCTCCTACGCTTATTGTTATTACACGAAAAAGGAGGACTCGTGGGTATATAAAGGGGCAACCTCTTTAAGTACTCGGCAAACCGCACTTATCAAAGATGCGGGGATGGGGGAAGATCATGCCTATATTAATGATCCAAAAAATCAGGATTACTTTTACCATATTAGTTTGACGGATGATTATATGGATCGGGCTTTTAAAATGCTGGATTCAGGTAGGATTGATACCTTTGTGAATGATTTCAACGTAACCGAATTTTATTTAAAGCAGCACCCAATATGGAAAGGAAAAATTAAAAAAGCAGGCTGTATAAAAATGAACAACGTATGGCTTGGGTTAACACCGAAGTTTTCTGAAAGGGATAGAGTTGCTTTGGTGGGAGAGATCTATGATCAAGGGGTTGTCGAGCTGAGAAATGATGGAACACTTGCAAAAATATTAGAGAAATACGGGGTGTCAGATTGGGAGAAAATCGAATTTAAAATTGAATAACGTTGTTTATGTTTTAGTTAATGAATCATCTTTTTTAGCGTCTTCGTTCACATTAACTGGAGACTTAATCTCAATGTGGAAGCCTGGTTCGCTTTGATTAATTATTTTTATCTCCCCTTGAAGAAGCTGCGACACCACATTGTAAACAATAGTCATTCCAAGCCCTATACCACCCTTGCCTCGTTTAGTTGTAAAGAATGGTTCGAATAGATTTTGGGCTTCATATTGCGACAAGCCGCGACCATTATCATGGTAGGTTAAAATTATAAAATCATCTTCTTTACGGGCATCAATTGTTATATTGCCTTCGTTATTCGAAAATCCATGAATAATGGAATTATTGATTAAGTTACTTAATATATGATGGTAAGCGCCGGGGTAACTATTAGAATAGATATCCTCGGGTATATTTAGAGTGCAGGTGATTTTCTTTTCTTTTAATTGAAACTGCATCGTTTGTAATGAGTTGGTTAAGTACTCATTGAGATTGAACTCGTACTTCTCTTCTTGTCTTTGATCTGTAGCGATAAGCTTAAAGTTAGAGATCAGCTCGCTGGATTTAATAATGCTGCTAGAGAACAGTTTGTTAGATTCTTCTATGTCATGTAAAAAATCATCTAACTCTTTTTGGGTCAGTGCTTGCTTGGCGATGCTATTACGAATGGCTCTGCAATGATCTTCTTGCACGCCTATCGCTGTAAGGCAGATACCTATTGGGGTATTAATTTCATGAGCGACTCCAGCTACGAGGTTGCCTAAGGCTGCCATTTTTTCGGTTTCAATTAAGCGATTTTGTGTTGAACGTAAGTCATCCATTGACTCTTCGAGTAACTTGGTACGTTCTGCTACTTTGTCCTCTAACTGTAATTTGTGCTTAATCTCGTTATCTAATAGGGCGTTTCTTTCCTCTAATAGCTTTTGTTGTCTCTGGTAAGAGTCGTGTAGGCTCTTGCGCATATAATTGATGGTATGGGAGACAGTATCGATCTCATCAGGTTTGTCGACGATTTCTTTCTTATCCAGTTGAAGCGGCTCTGATAGTTTATTGAAATTCAAAGAGGCGATGTACTCTGATATTTTTTTCAAGTGTTTGGCGATCAAAAACCAAATGAGTAAGAGAATAAAACCTGATACTAAAAAGGTTTTAATTCCGTTACTGACTAGTATCACACCTGCTTTATTAATTAATCGCTTATAGACATTATCTATACTGGCAGTTACCAATAGGGTTCCTATCTGCCTATCTGGCAATTTACTTGCGTTATAAATAAGCGGGAATTCTACAATTCTAGAAGCGCTTGATTTGGCTGCGCCGGCCTCCCAAGATGTTTTGTCTTCGACTTTAATCGCCACATATTCAATATCAGGAAGCTGACTGAGACCTAATAGTTGAGTCTTAAGTTGAGAATCATCGTATGACCATACGCTTAAAGTGATGGCATTAAGATAAGAAGCTTGAATTATATTAAATTGCTGCTCGATACGGTTGATATCTGCACGGTAATCAAGTGCTAGCTGTAGCGATGTACTTATGAGTGTGAAGCAGGAGCTAAATAATAAAATAAGAATCGCTATTCTTTTGCCTAATCGGCTAGAAATAACGTGCTTATCAGAGCTTCGTTTCTTGTTCATACAACCACATTGACCCACCAGAAGATAAAGAAACATTTTCTATTTTCGACAGCTTAGCTCTTCTAGTGTAGTTGAGTTAGCGGTGGTTGGAGGGTTAGGTGCCCACAACATGAATTACTCTTATTAAGTGAAAAATATTCTGCTGACTGGAAGAGCTGCTCATCGGTTGTTTTTGCCTGCTACACTAAAAATACCAAATTGGAGGAATTCCTTATGGCCAAAATAGGAATCACTCAGGGGATCTTCATCAAAATGGCCGTTCCCATTCTGAGTGTGTTTATTGTGGCGCTGGCCGTTATGGCATGGTTGATACCTTCAAGGATGGAAGACCGAGTACTGGAAGACACCGTATTTGCCGCGGAACAAACGGCTATCCAATTCAAAACGTTACGAAAATACTATGTGCAAAACATAGCCTCTGTTGTCAGTAAAGGGTCAGATATTAAGCCTGCGATAGATCATCAGGGAAACCCTAAAGCTATCCCGCTACCAGCCACGATGATCCATGATTTGAGTAAATTACTCGAAAACAACGGCGTTAACGTCAAACTTTATAGTGATTTCCCTTTCCCTAATCGTGCTAGTCGTAATCTTGATCAATTTGCTTCTGATGCTTGGGATTATCTGGTGGCTAACCCAGACGGTATTTACAAACAGGTGAGTAGTCATGGCGATAAGAGCATTGTTCGCGTTGCTATTGCCGATACGATGTCGGCTCCAGGGTGCGTTGCTTGCCATAATAGCCACCCCGATTCGCCCAAGACTGATTGGAAGTTAGGGGATGTTCGAGGTGTTCTAGAGATTGATTCAGATGTCACTGAGCAGCTTGCCTCAAGCCAAGTGACCAGTGTGACGGTTATCGGTTTTCTCTTATTGATGTTGTTAGTCATTCTGACGACTATTTATCTCTCCTTTAAGCGCGTGATTAGTCAGCGGATAGCAACAATATCCAGAGCAATTGGGGTGATTGCCGATGGCGAAGGGGACCTTACCCAGCGCCTAAATGAGGTAGGGAATGATGAGTTATCACATTTAGGTCATACAGTGGATCGGATGTTGTCCCAACAGCAGGAAATGGTGCGTCAATTGACCCAAGTTTCTCATCAATTAGCTGATAAAACCGATCATTTGCTGGTGGATATTAAAAACACGGCTGAGCATACCGAAGACCAACAACAACGTACGACTCAAGTTGCTGCATCAGTTGAACAGATGAGTGGTGCGATTCATGAAGTAGCGAGTAATGCGGCAACGGCTGATGACACGGCTAAAGAAACCAACCAAATGGCAGATACGGGCAAAACTGTAGTGACAGCCTCAGTTAACGCAATTAACCAATTATCTGAGCAGGTAGAAGAAACAGCATCTGTTATTGATACTCTAAGGGCAGATAGCGAAGAGATTGGTAAAGTGCTCGATGTTATCCGTGATATTGCTGATCAAACCAACTTGTTAGCGCTGAATGCTTCAATAGAAGCTGCGCGTGCGGGTGAACAAGGTCGCGGGTTTGCCGTGGTGGCTGATGAGGTGCGTAACCTTGCTGGACGGACGCAAAACAGCACTCATGAAATTCAGGATATGATCAACCGCCTACAAACTGGTGCATCAAATGCTGTGCATGCGATGCAATCAGGGCAGGAATCCGCACGTAATAGTGTAGAAAATGCCAGTCAAGCGGGTGATTCGTTGGAACATATCACTCAAGCGGTGAGTAACCTTTCATTTGTTAACTCACAAATTGCGGCGGCGGTAGAACAGCAGGGCGCAGTAGCCAACGATATCAGTGAACATGTCTCGTTTATTCAAATTAAATCTGAAGAAACGTCGGCAGAATCTGAGCGTAATCAACAGGTTTGCCAAGAACTCTCGGCGTTGGCTCAACAGTTACGGCAGAGTGTGAGTCACTTTAAAGTGGATTGATATTAGTCATGCGAAGAAAGGATCAGTAGGGCAGATCGTGGTGTATTAATCTGCCCTACCTTTCCTGGGGGCTACGTACATTGCAGGTTTTGCTTTTTAAGATAATCGCAGGCTTCGCGAATCCCTTCTTTCGCTGCACGCCTTAGGTATTGTTTAGCCTGTTGCTCATTTATATTCGTGCCTATACCTTCAAATAGAGCAACACCATAATGAAATCTTGCTAGGCTGGAATAGCCTGCCTCATCTTCTTGTTCTGCGCCCAACTTCATTAGCTCAGTAGACTTTTTTAGGTCGCGGTCTACACCAACGCCTGCCTCATAGATTTGCGCTAACCAGAGCATCGAATAGACGTCATTCCAACGATCGATACAGTCTTCAAAAATGGCTATGGCAGCTTGATGGTCCCCCGTCTTATCTGCTGCATAGCCATATAAACATTTAATGCGTTTATTGCTTTTGATGTAGGCAGTGTAGGAAAGATCACTGGTGTTTTGATCTTCCTCTTCCTCAACAAGTGCCTGGTCAAAACTTACTTGATCGACAGCATTATCGCCCCAGCTAATAGGGACAAAAGCGAGCGAAAGCATAAATGCATAGAGCCATCTATAAGTTTCCAATTTCATCCTGTTAGTCATCCATTTATTCGGTTTAGGCAGTTTCATTCTTGCTGGAATGTTTGGAAATAACTGCGAATATCAGATGGAGTATAGGGGGCACTTTTTGTGGGAATGTCAGGTAAATGTAAGAATTTTAATGCTGTACACAAAAATGCAATCGAATAGAAATATACGGGTAACACCGACTATCTAGCATCAGCGGCTCTGCTAATTAAATTGGAAGTAGTCATGAGCCTAAAGCTGAAAATGCTTTGCCTGTTTTCCATCGCGATGATCTGTATGTTTGCCATTGGCCTGTCGATGTCGCTCAACTATCGGTCATATATCAGCAAACAAGAGCAACTGAATAGCTTTTACCAAACCATGCTGGAAGATACCCAGCAACTTCAGATGGTACTTCTACAGCAAAACGAAGCTTGGAAGAACCTGCTTATTCGTGGCAAAAACAAACAGAAGTACAACCTCTATTTGGATCGCTTCACTACCTTTGAAAGAGATTTTCAAAAGAAGATTAAAGCCTTAGGCGAGCAAGGCGCTAGCTTTCCTAAAGTGACAGAGTCACTAAATAAGCTTGCTGCGAGTCATGTCCAGTTAGGCCAAAAATATCGCACGGCTTTACCTGTTTATCAGCTGGCAGATCGAGAACCAGCCCGCACAGCGGATCAATATTTGGATGGTGCGTTTACGGTGCCAGAGCAACAGATGGTGAATGTGGCAACGCTGGTACGAGCGAAAAAGCAGGAGGCGTTTGCGCAAGCTGAGCAAGTACTGAAACAACAAGAGCAGTGGATCATTATTGTTGGTAGCCTTGCGGGTTTCTCTATTCTTATCGCCTTTACCTATATATTGCTGCGTACAGTAATTACACCGATAAAACAGTGTTCTGGCATGTTGGAACAGCTTGCTTCCGGTGAGGCGGATATCAGTAAGCGTTTGGAATACAAACAGCAAAACGAACTGGGCGAGATGGCGACATGGTTCAATCAGTTTATTGATAACCTCACCGCTATTACCCATGAGATCGATCAAGCAGCGGATCTTCTGTCAGAAAATACCTTGGCATCCACGCAAAATACCAGTGAAGTAAAAACCTTGGTGGGTAAACAGCAGGAAGAGATTTTACGTATTAGCAGCTCGATCGATCAGCTTGCGCAATCAGCGTGTGAGATCGCACTGAAAGCTACCGAAGCGCTGAAATCGGCAGAAAATGCGCAACAAGCGACGGTTGCTACGTCCGATATCATGGCAGAGATTGACGGCACTGTGACCGAGCTTCATCACAGCAGCCAGCGTAATGATCAAGAGATGCAACAACTGCAAAAGCAGATTACCGGTATCAATCATATTCTGGAATTTGTCACCGAAGTCAGCGAGCAGACTACGTTACTAGCATTGAATGCAGCTATTGAAGCGGCACGTGCAGGCGAACATGGTAAAGGCTTCTCGGTCGTGGCGAGCGAAGTCCGTCATCTGGCACAGCGCACCGCTGAAGCAACTGAGTCGATCAGGTTATCCACCAACCAGATTAACGCTGCAGCGACTCAAGTATCCAACGAGATCAAATTCAGCCAAAAACAGGTATTGGGGATCGTAGCGTTAACGGAAAAAGCGAATACCCATATCTTCCAGATGCAGGAACGCATTGAAGATATGAACCATATCAATCACACCATTGCAGATTCGGCTAATCATCAAAATGAGGTGACGCAGCAGATCCAAAGCAATATCTGCAGTACTAAAAATGCGGTATCTCATGTGATGGATTCAGCAATGCAAAGTACTTCTAGTAATGGTGATCTGGCGCAGATGTCGGTCCATCTTAAGCAGCTATTGAATAGCTTTAAAGGCGGTGAGCCTAAAGGCCAAATGGCTACGACGGTTGGAGATGTTGAGCTGTTTTAATATGAATTGCTAAGCAGCTAGAGAGCAAAGAAGAGATTTAGAGTTTATCAGAGGCGCGTATTGTGAGTGCTAGTTCATCGTCAATACGCGCCTTTATTGCAACTAGGGCTTAACTTACTTAGCTGCTTTCTGTGCGATGCTGTTATCCCAAGAGTTATAAATAAACTCGCTCGCCAGTTTGAAGTATGTATCTAGTTGTTTCTTTGTTTCGTCCTTGCGGTTGTTTTCCGAGTTCAGGTGAACTTCCTCAACAACTACAGCAATTTTTTCCATCAACTCTTTGTCACTACCTGTAGATTGCTCTGCAAAGTAGGCAACGCTTTTCTCTAGTGAGTAAGTAATGATATGAATCTGATGTAGCTCTTCTGCATCCAGCTTCTGCTTACCTTTCATCTCTAAGGTTTTCTCAATGAAAACGGTTTTTGCATCGCTCAAAGAGGATATATCAGCGATTTTAAGGTGCTGAACGGGTTTACCATCAGATACGCCGCTTGCTTGAGCAGATACGGTAAATACAAGTGCAAAAAATAGTCCTGCTAGTTTTTTCATTTTGATTCTCCAGCACTCAGTTAATCAGAAGGTTAAACATCGTGGTGCTATTCAATGCTAACGAGAGGCGCAATATAAATGATAGTAATTAGCATTACAATGATTGGGGCAGGACGCCACTTCGTGGCTAGAGATCGGCTTCGCCTTTTAGGACGCTAACGCTAGAGGACGCCGCTTCGCGGCTAGAGGAAAGATCTAAAAAAATTTAGGGTGCAATAGCGAAGCGTAGTGCACCGTAGATATGATGAGTTTGTGTAATACGCTCCGCTATTACACCCTACTTGCTGCCAGCTAATCTTGTTACTCGCAAGGGGTATTAGGACTCTAGCGCTAAAGGACGCGGCTCCGCGGCTAGAGAAACGATCAGCTTATTCAGCATTTCCTTTTGCGCTGCATAAGGTGTGTTACCACAATGTTTGAAATCAGGAACAATATCGATCCTATACATGATGATATTGCCATGATGCCAATGAAACCCCTTCCTATTCCTCGGTCATCACCATTGTAATAACCGGCTTCTAGGATTGAGGCATAATAATCATAAGCGGTTATAAAAATGGTTAGGGCTATCACTAGGATCCCCAAAGTAAGACCCAGCCCCCTTCGCCATAGGCTTAACCCCCAAGTAGTTACAAATGTAACTATCGCGGGCAGCGTTAACATCGCTAACAAAATATCCATATAAAAGTTTCCAACAATCTAGTCGTAAGGTTATGAATCTGTGTAATACGCTCCGCTATTACACCCTACTTGCTGGGTGGATAGGACTAGCAAACAAACGAATGCGATACAGATTGTAATAAAATGGCCAACTTTTATTCTTTTCATAGGATTTTGTTCATTGATTCACTGCTGAATCGTATATCTTTTTTATGTTGGAATTGGCATCTAAGTTGCCTGATTCAAAAATCCCATCTAAGAAATAAGATCTTGCTTCGTTGACCGCTTCGGAGGTCCCATAAAAAATGATGTTACAACGTTCAAAATCTTTACTTAGCAAAGATAGAAATGCTTTCTCTGTTTCTCTATCGAACGTTGAAATTGCTAGATATTTCATTTTGTTATCGGAACAATGTTTCAAATTCTTGAGCATTATCACTTGATAATCCTTTGTCCCGCGATACATATAAATGTATGTGACTTCAGAATCATTTAGACCATGGCTTTTGACTATTTTTTCTAACGGAGCCACTTCATTGATTGTTCCACAACTGCTTAATAGCGCTAAGCTACTCAGGCATATCCATGATAAAAGAGATTTCATATGGTGAATCCATTCATGTTTGAAAATTGGAGGCTAACATAGGGTTCTTATGATGCCTGCTTCTGTCACAGAGCTAAAGCCACTCCCTCACCAAAAGCTTTTCCTCTAGGCGCAGCCGTCCTCTAGCCACGAAGTGGCGTCCTAAAAGGCGCAGCCGATCTCTAGCGAAGCGTCCTGCCCTTATCCCCGATAAGGAAAAGCCCCTGTCCGCATCTTCCGGTACTGACTTGGCGATAACCCCATCAGCTTTTTAAAAATACGGGAGAAGTAGTAAGCATCGTCATAACCCACCGCGAATGATATCTCGTTGATGCTGTTGGTGGTGGTATCTAGTAAGTGGCAGGCACGTTCTATCTTGAGCTGGATAAAGTGGTTTATCGGGGTAGTGCCAGTGATCTCTTTGTATTTCTTTACAAAGTGGAATTTCGACAGGTTGACGCTTTCGGCCAGCGTATCTAAGTCCAGTTGCTCGTGAACATGGGTCTGCATCAGGCTGTGTACTCGTTCTATATCTAAACCTGCTCTCGACAATTTTTGCCGTGCTAGGGGTTGTAGCAGGGCGAT
The DNA here is from genome assembly GCF_047778075.1 of Neptuniibacter sp. QD57_21. Lineage (GTDB taxonomy): Bacteria > Pseudomonadota > Gammaproteobacteria > Pseudomonadales > Balneatricaceae > Neptuniibacter. The sequence continues at coordinate 104,945 of NZ_CP180549.1, forward strand.
ATGGCTGAGTATCTGTCGAAGTTGGTTTGCTGCGCAGATATAAGCGTTGAGGTTGTAAGTGGATTCTCGTGCTTCTAGCAGGGCTTCAAAATCGCTGGCAAGGCGCGAGTGGATACCGATGGGGATAATAAATTGCCTTTGCGGGGACTCGCGTTGCTCTAAATGCGCAACAAAATCAGCGGCTTGGTGGCCATGAAAGTGGACCCAATAGATAGTCCAGGGGCGCTTTTGCCGCGCTTTATAGGTGTGAGCTATTCCTTTAGGAATCAGCAATATATCACCGGCTTTGACTCTTACCTTCTTATCATTAAGTACTGCTTCTCCTTCGCCGTCCAGACAATAGATCATTAGATAATCGTCATGTTCCATCCTTTCCATGTGATGCCCGCTGGCTTCGCGATAGTAGCCCATCCCTAGAGGGTACAAGCCCTGGCTTAGCGGATTCTGCGCTAATTCAGCTACCACGCGCCTTGGGGTGACAAAGCGAATACTCTCGGGGGGTAAGGGCCAATTTGATGGGCTGCTCATAGCTACGACCTATGTATTAGGGTAATTACTTATATGATCGCAATATAGTCCATCAATTAGACAAGATTATCAATCATGAATTGCTAAGCTGCATGATAAAACAGAGTTATTGAGTTTGAACGCGACGTAAAACAATACAACTACAACAAGAAATACAGGTATCAGAGAATGACACAGCAAGTACCTTTACTTATCAACGGCGAATTTATTCAGAGTGAATCACAGACCCTGCTTCCAGTAACTAACCCTGCTACGCAGGAAGTGATTGCACAGGTTCCTTGCGCAACAGCTGCAGAAGTTGATCAAGCAGTAGAAGCTGCCAAAGCTGCGTTTGAAGATTGGAAAGAAACACCTGTAGGCGAGCGTGCTCGTCTAATGCTGCGTTACCAGCATCTGCTAAAAGAGAACCACGATGAGCTAGCTACACTTCTTGCTCAGGAAACAGGTAAAACATTTGAAGATGCGAAAGGTGACGTTTGGCGTGGTATCGAAGTTGTAGAGCACGCTTGTAACATCGCTTCTCTATCTATGGGTGAAACAGTTGAAAACGTAGCGCGTAAGATCGATTGCTACAGCATCACTCAGCCACTAGGTGTATGTGTTGGTATTACACCATTCAACTTCCCAGCAATGATCCCTCTATGGATGTTCCCAATGGCGATCGCTTGCGGTAACACCTTCGTACTTAAGCCATCTGAGCAAGATCCACTAACGCCAATGCGCTTAGCTGAGCTATTCAAAGAAGCGGGTGCACCAGACGGTCTTCTACAAGTTGTTCACGGTACAAAAGATGCGGTAAACCAGCTGCTAACTCACAAAGATACGCCAGCAATCTCCTTCGTAGGTTCTGTGGCTGTAGGTGAGCACATCTACCGTACAGGTACTGACAAAATGAAACGTGTTCAGGCATTCGCTGGTGCGAAGAACCACATGGTAGTTATGCCGGATGCGTCTAAAAACCAAGTTGTTAACAGCATTGCCGGTGCATCTGTTGGTGCGGCAGGTCAGCGCTGCATGGCGATCTCTGTTGCGGTATTCGTAGGTGAAGCACGCGAGTGGATCCCAGAAGTACGCGATGCCCTAGCGAAAGTACAGCCAGGTGCGTGGGATGATCCAAAAGCAGGTTACGGCCCACTAATTAATCCACAGGCGCGCGATCGTGTTCTTAACTTTATCCAAGAAGGTAAAGACGCCGGTGCAGAATGTATTCTCGATGGTAGCGAATGCGTAGTTGACGGTTACCCAGACGGTAACTGGGTTGGCCCAACAATGTTCCGCGGTGTAACGCGCGACATGTCTATCTACCAAGAAGAGATCTTCGGTCCTGTACTGATCGCACTTGAAGTAGATACCTTGGAAGAAGCGATCGAGCTGATCAACGAGAACCCATACGGTAACGGTACTTCCATGTTCACTTCTTCTGGTGCAGCAGCACGTAAGTACCAGCACGAGATCAAAGTAGGTCAGGTAGGTATCAACGTACCAGTACCAGTGCCTCTACCAATGTTCTCTTTCACCGGCTGGAGAAAATCTTTCTACGGTGACCAGCATGCTTACGGTAAGCAAGCGGTTAAGTTCTACACCGAGACTAAGACTGTGACAGCACGTTGGTTTGAAGATGATATCGATACTGGCGTGAATACAACGATCCAGTTGAAGTAATCAGTTGTTAAGAACAGAACAAGAATGAGAAAAGGCTCTTAATCGAGACTGTAGGAGCTCAGCCTTCTGAGCGATCGATTTAGTTTAATCGCCCACGGGGTGGGCTCCCACAGTTTCTGTAATGTAGAGAGACCTTTTCCACTTAAAGGAGAGAGCAATGGATTTCGAGCTGAATGAAGATCAGATTGCATTCGCCGATATGGCCCGTGCCTTTGCGCAAAATGAGTTTGAGCCCCATGCAGCTGAGTGGGATGAAAAACAGATTTTTCCTGTTGATGTGCTGCGTCGAGCAGGTGAGATGGGCTTTTGTGGCTTGTATTCACCGGAAGATGTCGGTGGTCTAGGCCTGAGCCGCTTAGATGCCAGCATTATCTTTGAGCAGTTGGCGATGGGTTGTACCTCGACCACTGCGTTTATCACAATTCACAACATGGCCGCGTGGATGATTGCCGATTTTGGTAATCAGGAAACCCGCGAGCACTGGTGCCCAGATCTAACCGCAGGTCTGAAATTAGCGTCTTACTGCTTAACCGAGCCAAATGCCGGTTCTGATGCTGCTTCCCTTAAATCTACGGCACGCCGTGAGGGTGATAACTACATCTTAAATGGCAGCAAGATCTTTATCTCCGGTGCCGGTAGTACCGATGTGCTTGTAGTGATGGCACGTACCGGTGAAGAGGGGCCAAAAGGGATCTCCGCTTTTGCGGTGGATGCTAAGAGCGATGGCATCGTTTACGGCCGTAAAGAAGAAAAGATGGGCTGGAATAGCCAGCCGACACGAATGATTACTTTTGAAGACGTGGTAGTACCGGCATCTGCTCTATTGGGTAATGAAGGCGACGGCTTCAAAATTGCGATGAAAGGCCTTGATGGTGGCCGAATCAATATCGCGACATGCTCGATTGGTACCGCACAAGCGGCGCTGAACAAAGCACGCGACTATCTGCATGAACGTAAGCAGTTTGGTAAAGAGCTAGCGCACTTCCAAGCGTTGCAGTTTAAGTTGGCAGACATGGCGACCGAGCTAGTCGCAGCAAGACAGCTGGTACGTTTGGCTGCATCAAAACTGGATGCAGGCCATGCCGATAAAACAGCGTACTGCGCGATGGCTAAGCGCTTTGCTACAGATGTTGGTTTTAACATTGCTGACGAAGCTCTGCAGATCTTTGGCGGCAACGGCTATATCAAAGAGTACCCATTGGAGCGCTACCTACGCGATAACCGCGTACACCGCATTCTAGAGGGTACTAACGAAATTATGCGCGTCATTATTGCTCGTCGAGTATTGATGGAAGATGCAGCGGATCTTGTGTGATCCGGTAGGACAGAATTGGAGAAAGCTATGACAGATAAATTGATTGTAGAAAAACACGGTCATACCGCCGTTATCACCATGAATAATCCTCCGGCCAACACTTGGACCGAAGAGAGCTTGTCGGGTTTAGTGACCGTTGTAGACGAGCTGAACCAAGACAAACAGATCTACGCTTTGGTACTGCGCTCTACGAGCGAGAAGTTCTTCTCTGCAGGTGCCGATCTAAACCTGTTTGCGGATGGTGATCGTGCGATGGCACGTGAGATGGCGAGTCAGTTTGGTCGTGCTTTTGAAAGCTTATCTAAATTCCGCGGTGTATCTATCGCAGCGATCAACGGCTTTGCTATGGGTGGCGGTTTAGAAGTCGCACTGGCGTGTGATATTCGCGTTGCCGAAGAGCAAGCACAGATGGCGCTACCAGAAGCAACGGTTGGTTTACTGCCATGTGCTGGCGGTACGCAGAACCTAACCATGCTGGTGGGCGAAGGTTGGGCTAAGCGTATGATTCTTTGTGGCGAGCGTATCAAAGCGCCACAAGCGAAAGGTATCGGTTTAGTTGAAGAGCTGGTTCCACAAGGCCAGGCATACGACAAAGCGATGGAGTTGGCAAAAGCAGTAGAAAAACAAAGCCCAACGGCGATCGCGGCGTGTAAGCAACTGATTCAGAACAACCGCACTCATCACTGGGATGCTGGTTACCGTCTAGAGCGCGAACTGTTTGTTGATCTATTCCACACCGAAGACCAGAAAGAGGGTGTAAACGCATTCCTAGATAAGCGTGCACCTGAGTGGAAAAACCAATAAGGGACTGATTGATGAGCTGCGTACTGTTTAACGAATACCCAACCCAAGACGGCAAGAAGATTGTTGAGATCAGTCTGAATGCCGAGCGCTCTTTGAATGCGCTGACCTTGGAGATGATCGACCTGATCCAGCCAAAACTGGATGAGTGCAAAACAGACGATTCTGTCGTGGCGATCCTGCTGGATAGCGCCGGCGAAAAAGCGTTTTGTGCCGGTGGCGATGTCGTCAATCTTTACAAGGCGATGACCGGTGAGGGCGATGCTTCCTTCCCAGAAGATTTCTTCACCCGGGAGTACACGCTGGATTACACCATCCACACTTATCCAAAACCAATTATCTGTTGGGGTGCGGGTATTGTGATGGGCGGCGGCATGGGCCTGATGAACGGCTGTAGCCACCGTATCGTGACCGAAAGCTCCCATCTGGCGATGCCAGAAGTAACGATCGGCCTCTATCCAGACGTGGGCGGCAGCTGGTTCCTGAATCACATGCCGGGTCGTACAGGTCTGTTCCTTGGCTTGACGGGTAACCCAATGTTCGCTGCCGATGCACTGTTCCTTGGTTTGGCTGATCGCTTTGTCGCGAATGAACTGCGCCAGAACATGGTTGAAGGGTTACAAGCGGAAAACTGGGATGGCTGTGCAACAGCTGCCGTTAACCGCGTGTTACGGGTTGTAGAAGAGCAGTCGCAACCGCAGTTCAAATCGGAGTCCCCGATTCAACAGCATTACGACTTTATCCAGAAGATTACCGATCACGACAGCGTTGAAGAGATTGTCTCTGCACTGTTGGCGGTTGAAAGCGACGACAAGTGGATCAATCGCTCCCAGAAAGCGATCGGCCATGGCAGTCCTCTTGCGATCAACCTGATCAAACAGCAACTAGAACGCACCGATCAGATGTCCCTGAAAGAGGTGTTCTGTGCCGAGATTGTTCTGTCTGTACAGTGCTGCAGTCATCGTGAATTCCCAGAAGGCGTGCGAGCGCTGCTTGTGGATAAAGATGGCAAACCGCAGTGGACCTATCCAACACTGGCAGAGGTTGATCAGGCAAAAGTAGCTGAATTTTTTGAGTCACCTTGGAAAGGCGACGGACAGGAGAACCCACTCGCCAATTTGTAAGGCGTGGGCAATGAAGATGGGATGCAGCGTTAAGCATCCAGATAAAACAACGATGTATAACAACTAGTTATAACAATAACAGGACTAGAGAAATGGCGACTATCGGTTTTATAGGTTTAGGTAACATGGGTGGTCCAATGGCGATCAACCTTGTTAAAGCGGGTCATTCAGTAAAAGCATTCGACCTGTCTCAAGATGCAATTGCCAAAGTAGTGGCTGAAGGTGGCCAAGCTGCTGCGACAGCCGTAGATGCAGCAACCGATGCTGAGTTTGTTATCACAATGCTGCCAGCGGGTAAGCATGTCGAAGGTTTGATGGTGTCTGGTGATGCGCCACTGTTTGATGTAGTTGCTGATGGTGCACTGATTATCGACTCATCTACGATCGATGCCGAAACAGCTAAGCAGGTTGCAGCGGTAGGTGCAGAGCGTGGTATCAACTTTATCGACGCGCCGGTATCCGGCGGTGTAGGTGGTGCGGTTGCAGGCACGCTAGCATTCATGGTGGGCGCATCTGACGAGCAGTTCGCTAAAGCAAAACCTGTGCTTGAGTGCATGGGTAAAAACATCTTCCACGCTGGCAGCAACGGCGCAGGTCAGGTGGCTAAAGCGTGTAACAACATGCTGCTAGCGATCCTAATGACAGGTACTTCTGAAGCCCTAAACATGGGTGTGAAGAACGGCCTAGACCCAGCAGTGCTATCTGAAATTATGAAGCAGAGCTCCGGTAACAACTGGTCGCTACAGGTTTACAACCCGTTCCCAGGTGTGATGGAAGGCGTACCTTCTTCTAACGATTATCAGGGCGGTTTCCAAGTCGATCTAATGTTCAAAGACTTAGGTCTGGCGATGGAGCTAAGCCAACAAAGTGCGTCCCCAACTCCAATGGGCTCGCAGGCACGTGCACTGTTCAATCTGCACAAAGCCAACGGTAACGGCGGGCTGGACTTCTCCAGCGTTCTTCGCCTTTACCAAGACCAATAAAAAACTTATCCACAGATAAGCGAAACCTGCCAGTTGATGCGTGCTGGCAGGACTTTCCAACCTAAAACAAAAATAATTGAGGTTGATTCGATGGGATACAATCATGAGTATCAGTTGGCTTTGGCGAACACCGAAGCTTACTGGGCGGATCAGGCTGACCGTATTTCTTGGTTCAAAAAGCCGACAAAGACCCTTACAAAAACAGATTTTGGTACCTACAGCTGGTACGCCGATGGTGAGCTAAACAGCGCTTATTTAGCACTGGATTACCATGTGGAAAATGGCCGTGGTGAGCAGGTTGCACTGTATTACGATTCACCTGCTGCCGGTAAAAAAGAGGCCATTACTTATAACCAGCTTCTCGATCGTGTTGCCCGTTTTGCCGGAGCCCTAAAAGCCCAAGGCATCGAGAAAGGCGATACGGTTCTAATTTACATGCCGATGATTCCTGAAGCCGCCGTGGCTATGTTGGCCTGCGCTCGCTTAGGTGCAATTCACTCGGTGGTCTTCGGTGGCTTTGCCCCTGCAGAGATGGCGATTCGTATTGATGATGCCAATCCGAAGATGATCCTTACCGCGTCTTGCGGTATCGAGTTTGATAAAACCATTGCCTATAAACCGCTGGTGGATAAAGCGATCGATCTGGCCGAGCACAAGCCAGAACACACTATTGTGTTCCAGCGTGCGATGGTTAAAGCGGATATGAGTCGAGCTGGCGATCTGGACTGGATCGAAGTTCAAGAGGGTGTTGAGCCTGCTCCATGCACACCGGTTAAAGGTTCTGACCCGCTGTATATCCTGTACACCTCCGGCACTACAGGCCAGCCAAAAGGGATCGTCCGTGATAACGGCGGTCATGCTGTGGCACTGAGCTATGCCCTGAATAACGTTTACGGTATGCACCCGGGTGATGTTTGGTGGGGCGCGTCCGATATCGGTTGGGTTGTGGGTCATTCCTTCATCGTTTACGGCCCGCTTATGGGTGGCTGTAGCGCGATCTTCTTTGAAGGTAAGCCGATCAAAACACCAGATGCAGGTACATTCTGGCGTGTGATCGAAGAGTACAAAGTTAACTCTATGTTCTGTGCGCCAACCGCTTTCCGAGCTATTCGTAAAGAAGACCCAGAAGGTGCACTCTCGCACAAATACGATCTAAACAGCCTAAAGTGGGTGTTTGTTGCAGGTGAGAAGCTAGACTCCTCAACCTTCCACTGGTTGTCTGATCTGTTGAAAGTGCCGGTGATCGATCACTGGTGGCAGACCGAAACGGGTTGGCCGATGACGGCTCCAATGATGGGTTGGGACAATCCATCTGAAGCGCGCTTAGGTTCTACCAATAAGCCGATTCCAGGCTACGACATCCGTGTATTGGATGGCGATGGTAACGAAGTCGAAGACGGTGAAGCAGGTAATATCTGCGTGAAACTACCGATGCCACCGGGCGTTGCGTGGAGCATCTGGAACAACAACGATCGTTACGTTAGCTCTTACCTAGAAGCCTTCCCGGGTTACTACCACACCGGCGATGGCGGCTTTAAAGATGACGACGGTTATATCTACATTACTGGTCGTACCGACGATGTGATTAACGTATCCGGCCACCGTTTATCCACAGGTGAAATGGAAGAGGTTGTTTCCGCTCACCCTGCAGTAGCCGAGTGCGCCGTGATTGGTGTAAACGACGAGCTTAAAGGCCAGCTACCAGTAGGTTTGATCGTGCTAAAAGCCGGTGAACAGATCGAAGAAGAGCAACTACAAACGGAGCTGGTAAAAATGGTCCGTGAACAAGTAGGTGCCCTTGCTTGCTTTAGAAGCGCAATCGTTGTGCAACGTTTGCCTAAAACTCGATCAGGCAAAATCCTGCGCGCGATACTGCGAAAGATTGCAGCTAAAGAGCAGTATAAAATGCCCTCAACCATCGATGACGCCTCAATTCTTCCTGAGATTGAAGCATTAATCGAAGCGCGAGGCGCCATTTAACCCCCAAGAAAAATTACCCACAGGGATAGTTTCTTCCACTAGGAACTATCCCTCCTATTTTTCAGATTCTGCTCTCTTACCGGCCATGTACTTAGCGCATGTGCCGGTTTTTTTGTTTAAGGGCAGGACGCCGCTTCGCGGCTAGAGATCGGCTTCGCCTTTTAGGACGCCACTGCGTGGCTAGAGGACGGCTGCGCCTAGAGGAAAAGCTGAATAGAACAGTGGAACCAGTAGGGTGTAATAGCGGAGCGTATTACACCAATCCGTAACTTAAGCTGTGATACGCTTCGCTATTGCACCCTACATACTACTCTATTGCTGGATTCTATGGCCTATAAGGGATAGTAGAGGCATGAATTTTGTCGACTAACTTCTTATGCCCTTTCAATTCTAACATTCTAGCCAGTGATCTTATTGATAGAACTGATGATGCGGTAGGCCCTAAAATTATTCTATCGATTATGTTTTCTAAAGAGAGGGGAGTCTTCCCATCAGGCACTTCAGATATCTTTAATTTTAGCTTGGGTTCTACTCCCTTATCGGAAGTATGGTATCCAAACATTGGTGTATAGTTTTTCTCAGCATCACGATCACTGAGGTATACAAACCTCCATTCTCGTTCCTCTTGAAAACCTATATGTTTGGTAAATAGTGAAAAAACTTTAAGTCTTTCAATCCATTGCCAAGCTATAGAATTAAGCTCTTCGTCAGTTTTTTCGATTGAGCTAAGTATGTCTGCAAGTAAATGTACTCGTTCCTTAATCCACTTAATCCTTTCATCATTCGTTGTGTAATGTACAGGAGCAAGTATTAGAGGGGAGTTTTCATTTGGTTCTATCTTTTTTGTATCCATAACAAAGCAGACGCCATTTCCGTTAGCCCCATAGCCTCGCCACATAGAAAGAGCACCGTCATAATCTGTTTCATCGTGCTTTGCAAAACATGAAATATAAGTGTCTAGAACATGGTCTTCATCAAATTTGTTTAAATGGTAATCAAAGATCTCTATCAATCGACGAAATACATCCTCATTGCCGCAAGCTGTAATTAAAGCTTCATTACTTCTGAATTCGGCAGCCCCTTGATTCATTCCAAAAAGCAATTCATCTGAATCATTCATATTAAGTGGATTTGAGAACCAAAGCTCTTCGCCGCCGATGATGTAATCGAAGTTATTTATAGACGTATAGTGAGCGAGTAATGGAGTTTTAGAAGGAAAGTCTTCTTCGGTGTCATGGTCTTGCCATAATGTTTCGTGAACTAATTGATCAATATTGCTCATGAAGTAATCTACCCTAATGTCAGAACCTTTAATGTAACCGTTAGCTATTACTCATAGAGTTCTAATTACAAATAAGTTCATGTTTTTCTAATATTAAATTCTTTTATAAAAAAATGAGTATCAAAGCAAGATTGCATCACCCTATTGCCTGCGTTCTAGCAAGCAACGCGTCTAGCAACTATCGACTGTTAGATAGGTGGGCCGTGGTAGTAATGCCATAGAAATAGCGAACCAACGCTTCGCCAAGGTGCCCAGTGCTCAACTATATCTCTTGCTTGTTTGGGTGTTGGTTTATCTGGGAGCCTTTTCAGACGACCCAATGCAACCTGAATGGCGAGATCATCGGCCGGAAATATATCCGGGCGTTTTAAAGAGAACATCAGATAGATTTCTGCGCTCCAACGTCCAAAACCGCGAAGACTGGTGATGGCCGCAATAGCGGCTTTGTCATCCAGTACGTCTAAGCCCTCAATATCAAAATGGCCGGTATTCACGGCATCGGCCAAGCCTTTAGCGTATTCAATTTTGCGCCAGGATAAGCCCGCATCACGTAAAGCTTGATCATCAATATTCAATAACTCTGAAGCCGTTACTTCCGGCATTAGCGCAGTGACTCGCTCTAAAATCGCTTGAGCAGCTTTGGTCGAAATTTGCTGACTTACAATGGCAGATAGGAAGGTTTCGAATCCCTTAGGACGATGTCGTACCGGAGGCGGCCCCAATTGTGCTGCGGCGCGTTTGATATCAGGGTCGAGTAGAGCCAACGCTTGCATTCCACGAGCAATGTCTTGCTCATTCATATCATGTACCACTTAAATGGAGATTAATCTCAGAGTTATAGGTGCCTGTCGCTTGTGGGTAAGTCTAGTGCAATGAGCGCTATGTCCGAAAATAAGTAACTTCTATGCAAAAGCCGAGTAACCAGAAGAGTGGTTAAAATAGTAGGGGCGACAAATAAATACCATCCGATTTTTGCGCCGTATCTTTTTAAACTGTTATCAACCCTAAATTACTTATATTCCTTAGCAATAAACGGATGGAAACCGCCTTAAAAGTGGGTTTTTATGGTTATATCTAAACGCTAATCAAGAGCTGAATTATGTCGATGCCATCAGAACAGGAAATGATCGAGGCCTTAGCAGCGCGAGATAAATCTCGTGATGGCGATTTCTATTATGGTGTTATCACTACCGGTGTGTTCTGCCAGCCATCCTGTTCATCACGCTCCGCTAAGCCAGAGAATTTAAGATTCTTCCCTGATATGGAAGCTGCCATGCGAGCTGGTTTCCGGCCTTGTAAACGCTGCTTTTCTTTAGACGAAAAATCTGGGACGTCTAGGCTTATTGAGGTGGCTCGGCATATAGAAACACACGCGGAAGAACAGCTGACCCTGGCAAGTTTGGCTGAACTTGTCGGGCTGTCTGCCTCCAGACTGCAACGAGTGTTTAAGAGTGCCTTTGGGATTTCGCCCAAAGCTTACCAAGATGCCGTTCGAATGCGGCGGTTTAAGAAGTCCTTAAAACAGGGTGATAGTGTGACGGATGCTATTTTCTCGTCCGGTTTTGGATCGGTCAGCCGTGTTTATGGAGAAGCGACCCGAAATATAGGTATGGCACCTAAAGCATACAGGGCAGGAGGCGAAGGAGAGGTTATCTCGTACGCTTGCCGTAACTCTGTGCTTGGTCAGATGATGATGGCTGCTACCGATAAAGGAGTCTGCTTCGTCCAGTTTGACGATGATGAAGCGTCATTACTTTCTAAGCTCGAAGACGAGTTTCCGAATGCCAGTTTGATCCCCTCCACATCCCAAGAAACGCCTGCACTTGATGCATGGATGGAGGCGTTGGATCAGCATCTGAGTAAAGGTGTTCCTAGACCCGGTCTACCACTCGATATGCGCGGTACCGCTTTTCAAATGAAGGTATGGAAATTCCTATTGAGTGTGCGAGAGGGAGAGGTGCTCAGCTACAGCGAATTGGCTGCAAAAATAGATAAACCCAAAGCGTTTCGGGCGGTTGCATCCGCGTGTGCAAAAAACCGAATAGGTATTCTGATCCCTTGTCACCGTGTATTAAGAGGAGATGGTAGCCTCGGTGGATACCGCTGGGGATTGGAACGTAAAAGGGCCATACTAGATGCAGAAAGGGAAAGGAAAGCGAGTGAGACGGTATCCAGTAAATAACCAAAAAGAGGGCCTATTTAAGGCCCTCTTTCCATGCAGAGATCAGTGAAACCTTCTCACATTTAAGGCATATAAAGCTCGCCATAGAAACCATGAGTATTCAGCGTAATAGTGACCGGAGCGTCACTGGTATTTTGCCAATACCAGCCATGGGTTCCTTTGAATGGTGCGGTGAAATTACCACTCGCTTGCTGTTGGTTTTTGCCGATCCAATAGCTAGTAAACTCATCTTTACCTGCATTGGGCACTTCCCCATGCATATCGAAGTAGACCGATCCACCTTCCGATGTCCAGGTAAACACAAAGTTATCACCGGTGTTCATCGGGGACTTTATTTCAGCGCCCTGTCGAGGCATCAGCGTTATTTTCATCGTATCACTACGAGGTTCTGTTTCGCCTTTCAAGAGCGGATTTTCAATGTTTACGGGAGTTGATGAGGCATTGTTCACCTCAGGTACTTCTGGCTCGGTTGCATGCGCTTGGCTTAGCACATTCAAACCCAAAACCTTGCCCATACCGGTCGGGTCTACGCCATATTCAGCAGGAAGGATTGTGGTGACTAATATGACGGTGCCCGCTACGAACGCTGCAATAGTCGCTTTGATCAGGCTCTTTGTTGACGGTAAACCGTCGTTATTGATGTTTGAAATATCGTTCATGATGAAATTCCTATGCAGTAACCCAATAGCCCGTTAATTGAAAACCAATGAGCATAAAGCCCAGTGTCATTAGGACTGCATTGGTAAAGAATGCGTGTTGATTAAACGAAGGTGATTTTCGCCAGAAGTTCATGGCAATCAGAATGCCTGCCAAAGCCAGCAGTTGACCGATTTCCACGCCGACATTGAAAGCGATTATGTTTGGCACAAGGCCGTCTTCTGACAGCGTGAAGTCTTGCAGTTTTGTTGCCAGACCAAAGCCGTGGAAGAAGCCGAAAATCAGAACGGCAGTCTTAGTGTTTGGCTGAAAACCGAACCATCTTCGAAATGCGCCAAGGTTATCAAGTGCCTTGTACACAACGGACAAACCAATAATCGCATCAACGATATAGGGGTTTACGTGGGTTTCGCTGAGCACTCCGTAAAGTAGGGTTAGACTGTGCCCGACAGCGAATAATGTTACGTAGATGGCAACATCTTTCATTCTGAATAGAAAGAAGATGACACCAAATAGGAACAGTAAGTGATCGTAGCCCGTAACCATGTGCTTAGCACCCAAATAAATAAAGGGTAACAACTGCACGCCACTGGCACTTTCGATAAACACAGCATCACCTTCGGCGACACCATGAGCAAAAGCTTGTGTAGATAGCCCCATACTAACAAGCATCACTAGAACTGTAGCCACAGAGATAAGGCTACCTTTCCAGAAGGAATGTAGGGCAGATGAAAAGCCTGGATTCATACCAGTACTCCATTCAAAGTTAATACAGATTGTAGCGCGTTATGCGCGTTCGATATCTAATCTAAATTGCGCCGCGGAGGGCGATACAGGTCTCTTTGATAGGGAGGTAAGGTGTTGAAAGTAAGTGTTGGGTAAGTACTTCGAGCATCAACCTGAGGGCGTTTAGGGTACGTAATTAAAAATACTTGGTGGTCGAGCGCCATGACCGTATGGATAAAGGGATGATCGTCTTCGGAAATGCCGGAAGTTTCATCATGCATATGGTCTAGTGCAGGGGGATGGTAGTGCCCATGCTCTAAAGCGACTTGCCAAGGGTCAGCCTCAGGAGCTGTATCGTGCTGGGATATTTGAACGGCCCAACTCGCGCGACACAACGTTGCTACTAGCAGTAAAGCGAGTACTGCTATGCGTGTTACGTTAGATGTCAGGCCTTGGCGTATCATTGACGGTTCAAACATCGGTGAAATTGAATTATCTCGATTCTATCGAAGTTGCTTAAGTAAATAAATTATCCACTTGGATTAGCTTAGGGTGCTTCTGTTACGAGGCTCTCTTGATAGAAACAACGATCTAGCTCCATTACTATATGCGCTTTAACAATATTAGGGGCCAGAGTTGAGTGACTAAGAAGGGTTGGGCTCGGTTTGACAAGATAATGAGGTGGATTCATCTGTATATCGCATTATTTTTGGCGCCTTGGTTGTTAATGTACGCGACCAGTGCGTTTTGTCTGAACCACAATGATTGGTTTCGAGACCTATTCCATGTCATTCCTCCCGGATGGGCGATCGTTCAGGAGCAGGATTTCAAACCCTCTGAGATCTCTTCCAGTACGCCGCAACTCACAGCGCAAAATCTGCTGACCAGACTCGATCTAAAAGGCGATTACCAGCTACTGGCAGAGTCCAATAACCGTCAATTGGTCATCTTGCGTTATTCTGGTGCCGGTAACTACCGTATTACTTGGCAGAGTGCGCAGGGCAAAGCTGTAGTTGAGCGGTATGTGCCATCATCAATGTACGGCTTTTTACACCATCTGCATTTTAAATCTGGATTTGAAAGGAAGCAGGTTGCTTCGGATATATGGGCGATAATTGTCGATTTTGTCGCTATTTCCATATGGATATGGGTTATTTCGGGTCTGTATTTATGGATTCGAAGACGAAAGAAGCAGAATGTCGATATTTTGATTTTTGGTTCTGGTATCACTGCCTTCATAGTATTGGCTATTTTGTTGTATCAGTAGAGGGTAATGTTTTATCAAAGTTAAGAAGTGCATCACCGATAAGTAAGTATCTACAGTGCTTTAATTTCTCATTACAGCCATAAAGTCATGTTCTAGCAAGCAACGCGTCCAGCTATTGACCGCTTTTTCCAGCCTTTCCCCGTTCTTATCCGCTATTTTCCAGAATTACATTTTGTTAGGGTTTTCCCTAATAAAATTCTCGTAATATCGCCCGAAACAGGCTATAAATGAGGTTATAAAAACAACAGAAGTAGATGGTATTGCCTATATTTAATCAGGTAGGGCCATATTTTTGGAGATTCGGGTATGCAGGTTAAAAACAGTGTTTTTGTTATCACCGGTGGTGGTCGTGGTTTAGGGCGCGCAATGGCGGAGAACCTAGCGAAGCAGGGTGGTAAGTTGGCACTGATCGATTTGGATCAAGGCACATTGGATGAAGCAGCAGCTGCTTGCTCTGAATTGGGTGGCGAGTCCCGCGGTTATGTGTGCAATATCACCGATGAGTCTGCGGTTGAGCAAACCTTTAAGCAGATCGTTGCTGACTTTGGCGAGATTAATGGCTTGGTCAATAACGCCGGTCTAATGCGTGACGGCATGCTGATCAAAGTGAAAGATGGCGAACTGCAAGCGAAGATGAGCCTTGAGCAGTTCCAGTCGGTGGTCGAGGTTAATATGACCGGTACCTTTCTCTGTGGTCGAGAAGCAGCGGCTGCGATGGCAACTCAAGGGACAGGTGGCGTTATTGTAAATATCTCCTCGGTGTCCCGTGCCGGTAATATGGGCCAGACTAACTATTCCGCAACTAAAGCAGCTGTCGCAACGATGGTAACTAGTTGGGCGGGTGAACTAGCGCGCCATAAGATCCGTGTTGGCGGTATCGCACCGGGTGTGATTGCCACAGAGATGACGGCTCAAATGAAGCCAGAAGCGATCGAACGTATGGTCGCTGCTGTACCTGTACGCCGTTTAGGTGAAGTGGAAGAGATGGCGCATACGCTTCAGTACATCATAGAGAACGAGTTCTTTACCGGTCGTATCGTTGAGATGGACGGTGGCCTTCGTATCTAATCCGTAGGAGTGATGAAGCTTAAATTAGCATCATCACTCGTCTTCGATCAGTTCACTTTCGCAGGCGTTTTTGAAACTCAAGGTAAAGCTAAAGCTACTACCTTCATCTGGCGTACTGTCGATCTCTAGTTCTCCCCCCATCATCTCGATTAATTGCTTGCTGATGGATAGGTTCAGTCCGTGTCCGGTCTGTGTGCTAAAGGCAGGTGCGCTGTCGTTGCCGGCGATGTTAAACAAGGTTTTGATCTTCTCTGCATCCATTCCTATACCGGTATCGCGAATAGAAAACTCGAATTGCGACAGCGCGTTGCTACTGGCTTGCTGCGAAACACTCAAAATCACGGAGCCTTGGGTGGTAAATTTCAGGGCGTTATCGAGGAAAATATTCAGGATCTGTAACAAACGCTTGGAATCGCCAAACAGGGATGTGTTGATAACTTTTGTTTTAAGTTTGAGCTGTAGGATTTTACCTTGGGCTGCGGGTTTGTTGTGGTCGATCGCTTCGCTGACCAGTGATTCAAGGTTAAATCGAATCGGGTTTAGGTGTGCTTTGCCGGATTCTATTTCGGAGTAATCGACAAGGTTTTCGATCACTTTGAGTAGGTTTTCAGCTGAGTGATGAATCACGCTAAGCACTGCTACAGGATCTTGGATCTGGCTGTTCTGAGCGTTCTGCTCGGTTAGGGTGATGATCGCATTTAACGGAGTATGGATTTCATGACTGATGTTCGACAGGAATTGCGACTTAGATTGACTGATCTGAGCCAGTTCTTGCGCCTTAATCGCAATTTCGTGATTTGATCTCTGCAGGTCTGATGTTCTTTCTCTAACAGCCGCCTCCAAGTTGGAGCGGATGCTGATATCTTCTAGCGAAATAATCAGAGAGGGGATCAGCGTACTGATAAATTGTTGCTCTTCGATGCTGATACTGACGGGGGTTTTTGACAGTATTTCGATGGAGCCTACGAGCTCTTTACCGTGTCGAAGTGGGATGTTGATCAGATTACCTTGCAGTTTTTCCTCAGAATGCGAGGTCTTGCTATGTATCTGAGCATCCCGAACCAATATCTCAATTTTTCCAGCCTGACGGTAAGACTCTTCAATAACCGGTGTATCAGAAGCCTCTAGGCTCGGAGATTCATTGGTATTGTGATGGTAGTAAGAGATATATAACGCCGAAGAAGATAAACACGGAATCGCTTCAGAGATTACATTGGATACTGCGGCGAAAGAGTCTTGTTTCTCTTTGCTCTCTTTCATTTCCGTTACGCCGCGGAGCAGTAAAAGTGCCAGCTTGTGAGATCTATCGAGGTTTTTGTTTAGCTCGTTAAGTTGGTCTGAGGATTCCGCTAAACGGGTAGTCATGGCGTTGATACTTTGCTCGAGCACCTTCAACTCATCATGACGTTTTCTTGGAATGGTGATGTCAGATTTGCTGAGCTTATCAAAAGTTAAATTCTGCAAGGCACTACTAAGATGCTCAATGGGACGTATCAGCGTAGGACGCACGATATAGAGGAAAATAGCCCACAATGCGGTTGTTTTGATGATGGCATTAATAATGATTAGCGCGAAGCCCGCTTGTACCTTGGTAAGTACAACGTCGGAGCTGGAGTAAAATACCGCTCGACCTACAGCAGCCTCTTCATTTTCCTTGGTGTAAACAATGGAGAACTCGTGTTCCAATAATTGTGTGGGTAAAATTCCGCCAGAGTGCTCAGCTAAATTGTCGTGGGTTAAACCTTCCGCAGAGATAAGCGAATCGCCTAAATCATAAATCTGTAAGCCAACGATAGAAGGGAGTTTCACTATACCTGGTGTAATCGTTTTGGTGCGTTCCAGATCTAAATCCCAAAGGGAATCGGCTAGAGGCTCTTCAAACGAGCTTTGGTAAAGCTGCAGATCCTGCAGCATCGAAGACTTTACGTTGAAGTATTCGATTGCCATGTGAGCCAAGGTTACTATGGCGGCGATAATGATGTAGATCGAAAAAACTAGCTTGATCAGATTGAAGCCGATTGAATCCTTGATTGGTATGGTGCTATCACCCTTCATCATTGATCCTTTTATATCTGACAGTGAGGAGGAATCCATTCGGACCAGACCGTCTGGTTGTCGGCCATCCATTTATCAGCTGCAGCTTCGTAACTCAGACCATCTATATCAACCATTGAGGCCAGCTGGGCAATCATGGCGTTGCTGAAGTTGATGTTTTGTAAGGTTTCATAAGCGCAAGGCCAAGTATCGGGCATGCCTTTCCAAGCGACTTTTTTGAGCCAACCCTTTTTCGGGTTGCCGCAATCGTGCAGGAAGCGCGGGTTGGTCCCCCAACTGGGTTTAGTCTCGCAGTCGGGGTGATAGTCTGGAAATTCAATAAAGCGGCCCGGGTATTTGGCTTCCACCCAGTTGGGTGTCCAGTTAAATAAAACGATAGGTCGTTGTTCGATAGCCGCACGTTTTAGCTCGACCCAAAGATCATCGCCTTGCTCAACGGTAATCGCTTTAAAGTCCATGCCGAGTGCGCGGATGCGAGCGGCATCAGGTTTCTCCCATGGTCCGCCTAGGTACATCCCTTGCGGGGCAGTGCGGGGATCAACAAAAAGGTCGGAGCATTTTTTTAGCGCCTGCCAATCTGGTAAGCCTGGGCATAACTCTTCGACATACAGTGGATACCACCACTCTTCTCGGGTGATGGCATCGTGGGTGCCGGCATCCACTATAGCTCCGGCATCGATCATACGTTGGAACATCTTGGACATGGTGCCTTCCCAGACTTCGACCTGAATGTGGCTCAAGCCTAGTTTGAGCGAACCCCATTGCGCATTACTGGTTTTGTTTACGTAACCGACGTTATAGCCCATCGATTGCAGTACCTGACCCGTGACTCGAGCCAGTACTAACTGGCTGGTCCAGTCGTTCAGCAAAACTTGAATAGGTTTGTCTGATTCAGGCACAGCTGGCTTGTTAGCTGATGTCACGGGCGCAAAGATAAGTATCAAAAGCGCAGCAATCCATTTATGGCAACGCACGGTCATAAAATCCTTCTATGGCTTTTTGTACGAAATTTAAACAATTGTAATGTAAAGGTAGGCTGAACCTAGCGGGCTAACCTCTTGTAAATGTAGCAGTATTTTGAGAAGGCGCCAGCTTACAGCCAGCGTCGAACTTGCTGAGTGTAGGTCTTGTAGCTATCACCAAATAGTGCGGTGAGCGCTTGCTCTTCAGGTTGGATCTGAAACTTGTTCATATACAGGATAAAGCCAACTGAACAGAGCAATGATACGGGGTTTGCAAGGTAGGATGCCCAGCTTAGAAGCAGACACATCAAGCCTACATACATCGGGTTGCGAGTGTATTGAAATATCCCTGTCGTCACTAGAGCAGAGCTTGCCTCTGGAGTGGTCGGATTAACGGTCGTTTGAGCTTTACGAAATGAAAAAACACCGGCTAAACCAAACACTAAACCGATTAGGATAATGGCTACTGCAATGGGGATGCGAAGTTCAGTTTGTATTGATAGGAAAGGCAGTAATTTGGCGCAAAGCCACATCAAGCCTGCAAAGATTAATACCAGTGCGACAGGTGGAATCTTAAGTTCGAGTTTAAGCATTTTCTGTGACTACCAATTCCCATAGGAATAATGAAGTAAGTAGCAGGCGAGTTTTGATTATAGGCCAAGACTAAAACAATTGGTTAATCTCTACTCATATCATATACTTGCTCAAAATTTATAGCTAAGGACAAGGATATGTCAAAAGGTGCCGCCCGACTGGGCGATACGGCCGGTGGTCATGGATGCTTCCCCCCTACGCCAATTATTTCTGCTAGCCCCAACGTTTTTACCAATGGTATTCCTGCTGCCCGAGTTAGCGATCCAGCCGCTGCCCATGGTTGCTCTTCATGTTCGCCTCATAGTCGAGCGATTGCTTCAGGGTCTAGTAGCGTCTTTATTAATGGCCTACCTGCTGCGCGTTTAGGTGATGCCATCAGCTGTGGTGGCGTCATTATTAGCGCTTCGGGGAACGTACTGATTGGTGATCAATTCTCGTCTGATCGTGCAATGCCTTTAGGCGATTCAAGTAGTCTTGCTAATTCTTCTTCAGAAATGCGTGAAGCTGATCTTAAATATCGTTATTTAACGCAATCGGGAAAAGAAGTACCCAATGTTCCCTTTTTAACTGAGCAAACCGGTCAGAAAACAAAACCGCTTCATATTAAGGATGATCGTAGTTTTACCGATGGCCAAACGAACATCATCTCACGCATATTCAACGAAGAGGTTGAACTAAACACCGCGTGGTCGAAATTTAATTTCAAAAAATAGAGAAGGATCTCTGCATGGCTTTAGACGAACCCATTACAGCAATCAATGATACCCCAGGTAAGGTGGTTGATATCGTTTGTGATTGTGATTTCCTTTGGTCAATGGCACACGAATTTTGCTATAAGCGTCTTTCAGAAGAGATCAGTGATAATGAATTTAATTTCGTTGATCTATACAGTGCGCGAGCAAAACGTATCGCTGCGACTTATGCGCGTTTTTATCTTGAAACCGAGGAAAATGGAGATCCTTCTAAAAAGGGGCGCTATTACTGGATGGCACTCGGTGCTTTTGCCAGTAAAACTGTAGCGTGCTTACTTGATGATCCTCGTGTTCAAACCTCCTACTTTGTTGGTTATCTAGGTGGAGAGGAATATTTGGATCATGAAGATGTTGCCAATGGCTTAGCTAAGGGAAATCTGTGGCTTTTTATTGATATTGCTGCCAGTCATTGGCTTCACAATACCTTTCCCGACGAATTTCGCGAAGGCATGTATTGTGAAACCAAACGTGATGCCAGCACCCTCGAAAAGCCGATCAAAGAAACAACTAATCAAATCCCTTGGGCCAACGAAGTACTTCCTAAAATTAAAAACTTCCAGCCCTCTAGCGAAATAATTCAGGGCTTTACTCATATTAAAAATTTCGAGACCTTAATTGATAACGGTGATATCGATAACCTTCAAGCAGAACAATTTTCTGGCTTGTTAAGAATTGCAGAACATGAACAAGGCGCTGTTTTGCAAAAGGTCATCTATGATGATCCTGACTTTAACTACTGGGCAAAGTTTGAACGTCACCCTCTAGTCCCTAGCTTTCTATCTCCTACCTACCAATTAGTCTTTAGCCATCACTGCGATATAGATACACCAGAATTAAAGTCAGTCGCGCCGGATGACTTAATTGTTGAAGACTATCGTAATCGTATGGATTGGATAGAGGATGCAGCTGTAACTTTTCACGGTCTTATGGATAAACAAGTAGGGTATATGGAGCAAGAACTAAAAACTATCGCAAGTTGGGTTAATGAGCCGGATGCAAGGTGGGTATATTGATGAGGTTTTGGCTCATTCTTGGGTTATGTTGCCTATTAAGCGCTTGCGATAATGGTATAGATAAAACACAGGGAAGTAAGATGCAGTCACCAATCATAGTGCTGGGGAAATCAGGGGAAGAATTTGCCAAACTAAATGGTATTGACCTCCAGAGTAACGTAAATCGACAACCAGCAGGACTCAATTTTTATAAGAAGCGCTTTAAATCAGGGAAGTTACCAGTTGCTCTTTTTAAACACGGCAAATATAGCTTCGAAATACCAAATTTGATACGCGTAACAGGCATTGAAAACACTGACTTCCTTGAGAGAGGTATTGATGATATTTCCGCTAGTTGGGGATTCACAAATGAGTCCGAGAAGATAAATAACGACGAAGCTAAAAACCGCCTACTTCAATTTATGCGCCATCTACTGTCACTGGGTTGGCGTCAAGTCCATAGCTATAGTCACCCTCGCCTTTCAGGTGAAGAATCTTGGCAATACAAGCTTAATAACTACCATGGCTATCAATCGGATATTACCGTTACGCCGACCTTAGAGACGTGGCTAAAACTCAATACAACGCGAACCACCTGGCGCTTTTATGCCGATGGCGTGTTTATCGAAGTCGGTTTTATGCGCAATAGCCGCATACCGGCGGATGACCCTATGGGTGAATACCTTCTGGTTTTTTCGGCTTATACTCGAGAGGAACGAGCTAGAAAGCAGTTTAGGGGGGAACAGCGTGAACACTGGCAAGAGCTTTGGATCCCTGAAATCCAGAGGCT
Organism: Neptuniibacter sp. QD57_21; assembly: GCF_047778075.1. Lineage (GTDB taxonomy): Bacteria > Pseudomonadota > Gammaproteobacteria > Pseudomonadales > Balneatricaceae > Neptuniibacter. Next base: position 126,665 of record NZ_CP180549.1, read on the forward strand.
GAAATCCATTCGGTACACCACAGAAGCCGAACTCGAAGCTTTAGGATTTACAATCAATACAGAGTACCAAGACCCTAAGATCCACCCTGCGGATCCCGTGGAGCCTTAATGTGGCAAAGTCTGTTACAAAGGTTATCGCATGCGGATTCATAAGCTTAATCTATTGTCTACTCAGTGCATGCGATACCTCTGTTGATGCAGAGGCGCATCTTATTGACTCACCTATCTTAGTACTGGGGAAATCAGGGGATGAGTTCGCCCAGCTTAATGGATTAGATCTCAAGCAAAATGTGAATCGACAACCAGCAGGGCTTAATTTTTATGAAAGAGATTTCAAAGATGGGAATAGGCCTACCGCTCGTTTCAAGCATGGTAAATATAGTTTTGATATACCGTTTTTATTAGGTTTTATGGGAACGGAGAACATGGATTACCCGAAGAGGGGAATCATTAATATATCAGCTAATTGGAGTTTTGCTAAAAAGCCAGAAAAAATAAATAACGAAGAGGCTAAAAACCGCCTACTTCAATTTATGCGCCACCTATTGTCGTTGGGTTGGCGGCAGGTACACTATTTGGATGACCCTCGTTTACTAGGCGAAGAATCTTGGCAATACAAGCTTAATAACTACCATGGCTATCAATCGGATATTACCGTTACACCAACCTTAGAGACGTGGCTAAAACTCAATACAACGCGAACCACTTGGCGCTTTTATGCCGAGGGTGTGTTTATCGAAGTAGGCTTCATGCGCAATAGCCGCATTTCGGCGGATGATCCTATGGGCGAATACCTTTTAGTGTTCTCTGCTTACACTCAGGATGAGTTTGCGAGAAAGCAATTTGCGGGTAAAGACCGTGAGCGCTGGCAAGAACTGTGGGTAGAAGAGATCAAAGACTCAAAACGCATGCGCTATAAAGAAGAAGCAGAGCTAGAGGCTTTGGGCTATACAATTAATACAGAGTACCAAGACCCTAAGATCCACCCTGCGGATCCCGTGGAACCATAGATTAAAAATCCCAGCGCTATTAAAGTAAAAAAATCCGGGGCTTCGATGGATGAAGCCCCAGATTTCCACAACTTTATGAGAAGGTTACGAGGTTACATGTTTGGATAGTTTGGCCCGCCCATGCCTTCTGGTGTAACCCATCTGATATTTTGTGCCGGATCCTTAATATCGCAGGTCTTACAGTGCAGGCAGTTCTGCGAGTTGATCTGGAAACGCTGACCACCATTTTCTTCATCATCCATCACTTCATATACTCCAGCAGGGCAGTAACGTTGTGCTGGTTCTGCAAAGGTTAACAAGTTTGTCCCTAGTGGGATGCTGCTATCCATTAATTGCAGATGGCATGGTTGGTCTTCCTCGTGGTTGGTATTGGAGAGGAAGACCGAGGAGAGCTTGTCGAAGCTCAGTTTGCCATCAGGCTTAGGGTATTCGATTGGCGTAAAGTTACTTGCTGGTTGTAACTGAGCGTGATCTTCATGGTTATCATGCAGGGTAATAGGTAGCTTACCGGCGAAGATATTCTGATCTACATAGTTGAATGCGCCGCCCATAATGGCACCAAATTTATGCATCGCAGGACCAAAGTTACGGGAGCGGAATAACTCATCGTATAGCCAAGATTGCTCGAATAGATCCTGATAACGCTCAAGATCTGTACCGCCTGAACAACCAGACGCCACCGCTTCAAAAATCGCTTCGGCGCCAAGCATGCCGGATTTCATCGCCGTGTGTGTGCCTTTGATCTTACTGAAGTTCAGTGTGCCGGCATTACAACCAACCAATAAACCACCTGGGAAGTTCATTTTTGGCAGAGAGTTAAAGCCGCCTTTAGTGATCGCACGGGCACCATAAGATACGCGTGTACCGCCGTCTAAATGTTTCTTTAGTACTGGATGATGTTTCAGACGCTGGAATTCATCAAACGGACTGATATGCGGGTTGGCGTAGTTAAGATCTACGATTAAGCCGGCAACCACTTGGTTGTTATCCGTGTGATAAAGGAAGAAACCGCCACTGGTATCTTTATCTAGCGGCCAGCCCGAACCATGCACGACTAAGCCTGGTTGATGCTGTTCGGCTGGGATATCCCATAGCTCTTTGATACCAATACCGTAGTGTTGCGCATCTGCTTCTTGGCTTAGATCGAACTTGTTGATTAGCTCTTTACCTAAGTGGCCACGGCAACCTTCGGAAAAGACGGTGTATTTAGCGTGTAGCTCCATACCCGGCATATAGCTGTCTTTTTGCTCGCCGGTTTCAGTTAGGCCCATATCGCCTGTGGCAATACCGCGTACGCTGCCATCGGCATTGTAAAGAATTTCAGCAGCAGCGAAGCCCGGAAAAATTTCTACGCCAAGTTCTTCGGCGCGTTCGGCTAACCAACGGCAGACATTACCTAAGCTAACAATGTAGTTGCCTTGGTTGTGCATCGTTTTTGGCACAAAGGCATTAGGGATTTTGCTACCGTTATCGCCATCTTTAAGCAGGTAAACTTCATCTTCTGTAACTGCCGTTGTTAGCGGAGCGTCTTGTTCTTTCCAATTAGGGAATAGCTCATCTAGGGCGCGGGTTTCCATAATGGCACCGGACAGAATATGGGCGCCTACTTCAGAACCTTTTTCGACCACACATACGGTTAGGTCTTGCTCTTTATCCTGTGCTAATTGCATCAATCTGCAAGCAGTGGATAAGCCTGCAGGGCCTGCACCTACGATGACTACATCAAATTCCATCGACTCTCTTGTCATGTCGATTTCCCCTCTTAGTTGGTTGAGGAATCTGCGTTATTCTGCCGCTCTCTAGTGATTCCACGTAGTTATGTGAGACTGCTCTATAAAAAGAGGACTCGTTTATTAAGGGGTATTATATAGGTGTTTTCCCTAATAAATAAATAGCCTGATTATTAGCCTATAGGAGGGTTTTATAAATTTTAGGGGTGTTTGCTTATTATTTTTAAATGAGTATGATTAGGGAAAACACTTATTATGCTTGAGGCGAATTGCCTACGTCGCCGAAATGAGCGCATATTTAGAGATAAGCAAAACAGAGTGTGTGAAGCGCTCTTACAACTAAAACTAAAAGGTCTTTGCTGATGAAGGTACTTGTAACCGTTAAACGTGTTATCGACTACAACGTCAAAGTACGTGTTAAGTCGGACAATACAGATGTTGATTTGGCCAACGTGAAAATGGCTTTGAATCCATTTTGTGAAATTGCTGTCGAAGAAGCAGTGCGCTTAAAAGAAGCGGGTACAGCTTCAGAAATTGTTGTGGTGTCTATTGGCCCTAAAGCCTGCCAAGAGCAGATCCGTACGGCGCTAGCCCTCGGTGCAGACCGTGGTATCCAGATCGAAACTGAAGATATGCCTGAGTCACTTAACGTGGCGAAGTTACTGGCGAAAGTGATTGATGAAGAGCAGCCTGGCCTTGTGATTATGGGTAAACAGGCGATCGATTCCGATAACAACCAGACCGGCCAGATGTTGGCAGCGCTAACCGATATGCCACAAGGCACTTTCGCCTCTGAAGTTAAGATTGAAGGTGACAAGGTTAACGTGACCCGTGAAGTTGATGGCGGTTTACAGACGGTTGCACTGAACATGCCTGCAATCGTAACCACCGATCTACGTTTGAATGAGCCTCGCTATGCGTCTTTGCCAAATATCATGAAGGCTAAACGTAAGCCTTTAGATGTTAAAACACCGGCAGATCTAGGTGTTGAGTTGAAAGCACATACTAAGTTGTTAAAAGTGACGCCGCCTGCCGAACGTCAGGCTGGTATCAAAGTCTCCAGTGTTGATGAGCTGGTTGAAAAACTTAAAAACGAAGCGAAAGTACTTTAAGGGGCGAAGACATGGCGATTTTAATTATTGCAGAACATGACAACAACGCTCTAAAAGGAGCGACGTTAAACGCAGTGACAGCTGCATCTCAGATGGGTAGTGATCTACACCTACTGGTTGCTGGTGCCGGTTGTGGCGCTGTTGCAGAGGCAGCTGCTCAGGTAGCCGGTGTTGAGAAAGTTTTGCTGGCAGACCATGCCGCTTACAAACATCAGCTTGCTGAAAATATGGGTAAGCTAGTGGCTGAAATCGGTAAGGATTACAGTCATATCGTTGCCCCAGCGACAACGACAGGTAAAAACTTTATGCCGCGTGTCGCTGCACTTCTAGATGTAGCGCAGATCTCTGATATTACTGCGGTTGAATCGGATAATACTTTCCAACGTCCAATCTATGCTGGCAATGCGATCGCAACGGTTGAATCTTGCGACCCAGTAAAAGTTATCACTGTTCGTGGTACTGCATTTGATGCTGCGGTATCTGAGGGGGGAAGTGCTTCTGTTGAAAGTATTTCAGCAGTACACGACAGTGGTATCTCTAGCTTTGTTGGCGAAGAGATGGCTCAGTCTGATCGTCCAGAACTAACGGCTGCAGACGTAATTATCTCCGGTGGTCGTGGTATGGGTAACGGAGAGAACTTTGCCATGCTGGAAAAAGTTGCAGATAAGCTGGGTGCAGCAGTAGGTGCATCCCGTGCAGCGGTTGACGCAGGTTTTGTACCGAATGATATGCAAGTAGGTCAAACCGGCAAAATCGTTGCGCCAGAGCTGTATATCGCTGTAGGTATCTCCGGTGCGATCCAGCACTTGGCGGGTATGAAAGATTCCAAAATTATTGTCGCAATCAATAAAGATGAAGAAGCCCCAATCTTCTCGGTTGCTGATTACGGCTTAGTGGCAGATCTATTTGATGCCGTGCCTGAGCTAGAACAGAAACTATCTTAGGAAACCTGCGAATAAGTTTAAGATTTGTTCGTAGGTAATTGTCTTCTACGTGTGAATTACCTCTTTTTCACTCTACGTTTGCCGGTACCTTTGGTACCGGCTTTTTTATGCCTGCGGCTCTATATTATCGTGAATTTCAGGTGCTTTTAGCGGCAGTTCTAAAATAAAGGTGGTGCCCGTATTGGAGTTACTATTGACCTTTATGGTGCCGCCTAAGACGTGATTGACGATTGAATAAACGATACTTAGCCCTAAGCCTGAATTCCCTTGTCCAAGGGCCGTGGTGAAGAAAGGATCAAACACTTGGCCTAGGTATTGTGAGGGGATACCGCAGCCGTTATCTGCCACTTTAAGGATTAGGTTGTCTTCACTTTGTGCATAGCTGATTGAGACTGCGAGAGGATCTGTTTGTTTAGGCGCGTGGGTAACTGCGTTGTTGATGAGGTGTACTAATGCTTGTGCTAGCGGCGCCGGATAGGTTTCCATTGATAATGCGGTATCGCCGTTTACAGACACTGCTATCTCACCGTCCGCAAGATCATTAGTCGCGATCACGGTAGCATCGTCAATAAGTTCGGCTATGTTGATCTGTTGCCTATGTTCCTGACTTTGATGAACAGATATCTGTTTGAAATTACGTAGTAGGGTAACAGCTCGTCGTAGAGCGTCAGCTTCTAGTTCTAAAGAGTCTTGGCTCTCGTTAAGAAAATCTAGGAGTGCTTTCTTGGTGAGACTGTCTTGCCCAACTAGTTTTTCCAATTGAGCGATCTGTTCTTGGAGTGTGCTGCTCAGTGTAATTGCCATACCTAATGGAGTGTTTATCTCATGGGCAACGCCACTCACAATGGAGTTAAGCGCAGCCATTTTTTCCGTTTGCACGAGCTGCTTTTGCGTGCGGGTAAGGCGATCGACCGTTTCTTCTAAAGAGGCTTTGGCGGTGGAGAGGGATTGGGTGCGTTCTCTTACTTGGCGTTTTAACGTGATAATGGACGCTACTGCTAAACAGGCTAAAACGAGCAAAGTTCCGAAACCAAACTGATAGTAAATTTGGTTAAGTTTATCCTCGGTAAGATAAACCATGTTATAGCCAGACCATTGTTGGTTGAGTCTATCTAGAGTGCCTTCTGCCTCCATCAGTTCTATGCCTTGTTGCAGCTGTTGAACCAGCTCGGTATCACTCTTTCTTACACCCATGTGGGTCGCTTTAGTGGCGATAGGCGTGGGTGCAAACTTAATCCCTTTTAATTTGTGCTTCTGAATAATGTAGGAACCGACCCATTTAGTAGTGGCTAAGGCATCAATCTCACCTTGTAAAAGCTTTTGAAAACCATCTAAGTGATCATTCATTGTTACTAACTTAGCTTGGCTTTGAGTTTCGATTATTTTCCGAGGAAATCCCCCTTTAGAGACGCCTGTTTTGATTCCCTTGAGATCTGCTAAACCATGGATAGTGAGGTTGTCACTACGGAGAAAGAGGCTAATTTCAAACTGTAAAAAACTATCCACAAAGGCGTAGTCTTTAACGCGGTCTGGGTTAGGACTGAAAACGGTCAGGACATCGGCTCTGCCTTCTAGTACGGCTTGCTGCGCTTGCTTCCAGTTCATCAGGTTGTATTCAACTTTGCGGTTTAGCGCTTTGGAATATTCTTCTAAAAAAGAGGCAAAAATACCTCGGGGTTGCCCTTCTTCTAGCCACTCAATCGGTGGGTAATCTTTGTCTCCTACGAAGCGAATAGGTGGCTGTTCGGTGTCAGACCCAAAGGTTGTTTGTGCAAAAGATAGCTGGGAAAGAAGAAAGATCATTCCAGCAAATAGAAGCCGATAAGTGACACGCATCAATATTTTATATCTCTAAATTCCATACTCTGTTTATTGAGTATAGGAAGACTTGGATTAGATGCCATGGATGAATTCTCATCAATAGTGTTGTTCTAAGATCTGCTTAATCCACTACAACAAAATGTGGTTGTGGAACTTAAGTGTGGTAAGCTCGGATAGCGCTCAAAGTTAACATGGGAAGTATTGAGGTAACGCAGTTGTCCGAAGATGTGCCAAGCCTGATTAGGGAAAATACGCAGCTGCGTCAGCGTATTCAGTATCTTGAGAAAGTCGAACAGTCGCTTAGAGAGACTGAGCAGCGCTATGCTCTGGCGATGAAAGGGGCTAATGAAGGGCTTTGGGATTGGGACCCTGTTAGTAAAGAGCTATACCTGTCAGCGCGTTTACTTAGTACCATCGGCATGGGTAAGGACACTATTAAGACTACTTCCAGTGAGTGGTTACAGTGGGTGCATGCAGATGATCGTGAACGTTACCAAAAAGTCCTTTGTCGGCATCTTAAAGGTGAAACTGAATTTTTTCGCTGTGAATATCGTGTAAAGAACAACAATGGCGGTTATTTCTGGGTGCTCGCTCATGGTTTAGCACTGAGAAATGAAAACAATGTTGCCTATCGTATGGTTGGCTCTATTGGTGATATTACTGAGCGCAAGAATTACGAATCTAAATTACTGCATCAAGCCACTTATGATCATCTCACTGGTTTGCCTAACCGTGTATTGGCGATGGATCGACTTTCACAAGCGCTAACGCGTGCCAATAAAAATCAAACCTCGGTTGGTATCTTATTCGTCGATCTGGACAACTTTAAAAAGATTAACGATACCTTAGGGCATGAAGTCGGTGATCAACATCTACAGGAAATTAGCCGACGTTTGGGATACTGCGTGCATAGCGACGATACCATTGCGCGATTAGGCGGGGATGAGTTTTTAGTTATCTTGCCGGATCGAAAAGCCAACGATGAAATTTCAGATATATGTGAACGGATTCTAAGAACGGCTGTACAGCCGGTGCTGATCAACGGCTATGAGTTATCCACATCGGCGAGTATCGGAATCACGGTTGCGCCTAAGGATGGTCAAGATCCTGTTGCTCTACTGCGTAATGCCGATGCTGCGATGTACAAAGCCAAAGCGGTAGGTAAAGATGCATTCCGTTTCTACACACGTGAGATGGAGCATGAAACGGTGTTTAAATTCACCATGGAATCCTATCTCCGTCGTGCGCTATCGCAAAATCAACTCAGCCTTAGCTATCAAAGTATTATCGATGCATCCAGCGGAAAAATTATGGGGGCTGAAGCCCTGTTACGTTGGTCATGCCCAGAATATGGTCAAGTTTCTCCTGATCAATTTATCCCGTTGGCAGAAGAATCTGGGTTGATTGTGCCTATTGGTGATTGGGTGCTTGAGCAAGCCTGTAAGCAAGTGGCACAGTGGACTGAACTTCTGGGAGAGCCTTTTAAAATCGCAGTGAACGTTGCATTTCCGCAGTTCCGTGATGGGCACTTAGAATATACGGTTAAGCGAGTCCTACGTGAGACAGGTCTAAAACCTGATGCTTTGGAACTCGAACTCACAGAGCGCCTTTTGATGGAAGATGAGCGTGGTTGTGGCGAAGCGTTGAAGCACCTGAGTGATATGGGTGTACAGCTGTCTATTGATGATTTCGGCACCGGCTATTCAGCCCTTAATTACCTTCAAAAATTCCCAGTGGATACCTTAAAAATTGATCGCAGTTTTACCGCTGAACTGAGTGTCACGCCCGAAAGTCCTGCGCTGATCTCCGGTATTATTCAGATGGCTCATGCCTTAGGGCTGAAAGTCGTCGGCGAGGGTGTAGAACTTGCCGATCAACGAGATTTCTTACAGCAAAAATCTTGTGATTATTTTCAGGGGTATCTGTATTCCAAACCGTTAGCTGCCGAGCATTTTACTGAATTACTGCAATGCCAGTTACAAAAGGGTTAGCGAGATTGAAGGTACATCCAATTGCTCTGTTCTTGGTAAAGCTAACTTCTCTTTGAAACCCTCTATAATAACTTGCGCATTATCCGATTTGATTCCAGTGGTGGTTGGTGCTGCTTATTGGTGGTAATTAGGAATGCTGAAACCCAACGGGTCTCTAGCAAGAGGAAGATTTTAGCGTTAGCAATTATCAAACTTTCTCGTTGTAATTGTTAAGGTTTGGCTTGTTGTTGCAGTAATGATGTGATTTTGTGGACAGGCGATTAAATGTTGATCAGTTGCTGGGGTTTTATATAATAGGTCGGACAAGCTACTTCGTCTGAGAACCGGCAATGCTACATATTTTGATGTGAACAAAGTGACCGGATGTTGAAAATACGAAGTGGTTCGATTCTAAAATGTGAGATTAGTCTTTCTGTCATAATTTGTTAATACAAAGTCTCTAATGTTTTTTATAGAGGTTGAGTGTTAATAGTGTTGATTCTTTGTACTAATTAAAGCATTATTCGCGCCAATATTGTGTTGGTTAATTAACGTAGAAACTATCTTAATAAGAGTTGTATGTCGTCTGATTAACTTAGCAATACCCTTTCAGAGCATGGCAGATGTATCTCTATTCAAGGGTAAAGGTAAAAAATAGCCATTTAAGCACAATGGGTATTTAGACGAAAAAATTAAGGATGATTGTCCCTCTATGAGCATCTTAACAGAGCCTCCTGGCTATAAAGTCACTAATGCTTTTCTATACCGGTTATGGAATTTCAGCCTAGCTTTGGTGCTGTTTATCATGGCCTTACCCTTCTTCTTTGTTATTAGTGTCCTGCTATTTTTTACTCAGGGACCTTCAATATTTTATTCTGGTCCCAGATATGGAATGGATCGAAAGTTATACAATATGTATAAATTTCGGACTTTGAAAAAAGAAGCGGCCCAGTTCACAAAAGATCGTTTAATGACAACAAGGACCAATCTCGAAACTCCTTTGGGTAAAGTGTTACGTCGATCTAGATTGGATGAATTACCGCAAATACTGAACGTGCTTCGTGGCGATATGAATCTCATCGGCCCTCGTCCCGTTCGCCCTGAAATGTATGATGTTATTCAAAAAGAAATTCCCAACTATGGTGTTCGTTTTCAGGTGAAGCCTGGGATTGTTGGTGTTGCCCAAAGTTTGTTACCTCACAGTGCCCCAAAACTGCTAAGGCATCGTTTAAATTTAGTTCTCTTAAAAAAAGAGACGAACTTTATTAGTGAACTCATATTTCTAGCCCGCAATGCATTGGCAATATTCACTACGGTTTTTCAGATTTTCCTAGAAGTGGTTCTTCACGTAAAATCCAAACGTATTAAAAATAGACGTAACACTGAACGTGTTTACATGAAAAATGCATCAATACGGCTAAGAGATGAAAAAGGTGTGATCGCTGAAGGGATGGTCATTGACGTCAATGATGAAGCTTTTGCATTTGAAACAACGCAGATAGTTAAGCCTGATTCATATGAACTGGATATTGAATTAGGTTGTGGAAAGAGAATCTCTACTACATGTGTAGTTAAGGACTCATCGGAAAGTGAACCTGTTCCGGGTGGTAACCAGTCTCATAAACGCCGTTATATAGCATTTTTTGAGTTTAGAACTACGTTTGAAAGTTATAGGGTTGAACACCACGTCTTAAAAAAGGCGTTAATTTCTTAGAGAGAGTGTATGTCGAAAAGTGCTGACGAGATCAAACAGGTTGATAGTGATGATAATAATCGGTTGCTTGCCAGCGCTTTTAATAAAGATGAGCTTGAGTATTTTAATGCAGAGCAAAAGGAAATAATTGGTACTGCATTAGCTCGGAAATTAAGAGTAAAGCATAAAATTGATATTCGCTTTACTATCAAGTTTTTTAGGAAACAGATTTATATAGTACTGCTTGCAGGCAAAGAAAGAAGACCAGCGGCTAGACTTCAGCGTGAGAGGCTATTAAGGCCGATTACGACCGCGCTTAATTTAGCTGTTATTAGTGCTATTGCGATCATGTTTACTGTCAACATACTTGCTGGAGCTTATGTTGTAAAAAGGGCGCTTAGTATTGATTTAATTCCGTTTGCTGATGTTGCGCCAGATGAAACGTTTACAAATTGGTTTAAGTCTATTCGTTCTTATAGTCGCGAGTTGCAAGGAAAAGAACCTGAAGGGGAAGGCTCCGTTCCGTTGGTGCGCGAAGAGCAAAGCAAAGATTAATAATTATAGATTCGATCAGCTAGTCAGGCCGCGATTACGCGGATCGTTGCTGTTTTCTCTTCGGGGTATTGTTGGAACATAGTTAGAGCAGTATAAAAGGGATGTTGAAAGTGCTTAAATTTTTACAGTTTTTGATAGCTACTTGTTGTCTGCAAGTACTCGTATTCATTTCACAAGCTAAAGCAGAACCATTTGACCTTAAACAAGTAATAGTTCCTGTTAGCAACTCATTAGGCTTAGCTTTTCCTGGTAATGACGCAAGCAATTATCACTACGTCCAAAAAGCAGGTATTGGGGTTGTTAGATTATCTGTATCGTGGAAACACGTTCAGTCTCAAAGTGGGCGTTTTAATTGGGATGGACTAGATAGTCGTATCATTACGCTCCAAAAATTAGGTTTGGAGCCTTTTCTAACATTTGAATCCAATGCTAAATGGGCAACAACAAAAGCGAGTCAGGTTGTTGGTAATGCCTTACCGAAAAAAAATGCTCAGTGGACACGTTTTATTGAGGCCGTTGTAGACCGCTACAATCATGATGGTAAAAACGATGCACCTGGCCTGAAGCAGCCGGTTATATATTATCAAGTCGCTAATGAATGGATTAGTAATAAAAACCGTTCAGGTGGGTGGGCTTCCTCTACTCAGAATCTTGTTAATTACATCAACTCTGCCTATGAAACAGTTAAAAAAACAGATCCTAATGCTGTGTTTGTATTAGGTGGTTTGGCTGCATTTAATTTGGATGTGATGTTGCTTGCGGAAGGCATACAAATTTTGCGAGCTCAAAAAAAAGTAAAAAAAGAACATGAATTTGACTTCGTGTTGCAACGTTGGAGTGAAAATTCTAGTACTAAATATACGCCTGCTGAAGCGAAGGCCCCTAAGGTTGTTAATTTAATTAACAATCATGTTCGTACAGTACTTAAAAAATCTCATTACGATATGGCCGATGTTCACCTTTATGGGCCTGTAAATAGAGATGGTCCAAGAATAAATTTGATTGCACATGAGGCTGAACTCTCGGTTGAAAAAATTATATCAACCGAGTGTGGTGGCCCATCATTAGACTACAACGATAGCTATAAGCCTGAAGATCATTTTTATGCAGTGCTTCATAGAAATCTAAATGTTTTATCTCAGGGCTCAAAGTTTTGCCTTTGGTTTGGGTTGGGAGAGGCAATGGTGACTACGTGGGGTAACCGTAAAGTCCCTTTGTTTGATAAAAATCGAAAGCCTAAACCTGGTTATTATGGCTACAAATTTTTAGCTTACCTCTTTAATGGTCAAGATATTAAAGTGCAATCTTTAGGGGATAAGCTAAAACATGGCTATAAGATTTCTTACCCTAACCGGAAAAATGCAGCGCCTATATTTGTAGGTGATTACAAGGCACAAAACTTTTTAAAGAAACAAGCTGGATTAAAAAAGTTTGATGCACTGTGTATAAATAATGTGGCGAAAGGTAAAGGTATCATTCGACGCAAAATTAATACTATTGAATGTACTGGTGGAGTAGTGGCTATTAGTGCCAACCTCCCGTATTAACATGAGATGTCACTTGGGGGGCATCGACCCTGTAAGGGTGTCTGTAATGAAGTTCCAGTGTACAATCTCGCTGGCTATTTTTTAAACATTTTTTATTAGAAGTCTAAGCTTTGTGCTGGCTTTAAAAGAAACGTACTCAAATTCCTTTATGAGAGCAGGAAAGGACTCATCGTGATCACACATTACCTTGAATTATTTAAGTTTTATCGCAAGTTTATTCTTACAGGAACCCTTGCTACGGGCGGGCTTGTATTCTTGCTGAGTGTGTTTGTTTTGGTGGCTAGCCCTCTTTATAAAGGCGTTGCTACGATCACAATGCAACCGACTGAAGCCGAACTTGCATATACACAAGGATGGTTAGGTGTCAGTCAATTTAACCCTGCTGCTATTTTAACGCAAACCCACACAGAACAGTTATTGAGTCGTCCTGTAGCTGAAAAAGCATTGAGTTTGTTACTTGAGCAGGAGTTGGCAAAAGGCGTAGAAGAAACGGGTATTAAGGGCTTTTTTAAAAAAGCAGGGCGAGCTGCTAAGCGTTTATTTTGGAGAACGTGGAATACCTTAAACTACGGTAAACATATTCCTCTCTCAGAAAGCGAAGAGTTGCTGGTAACATTAATGGAAGCTACTGATATTGAGGTTGTAGAAGGTTCCTACATTATTAATATCGAAGTTCTGTATAAAGATCCGGTTATTGCCTCCAAAGTTGCAAACATTCTTGCAGAAGCATACGTAAAGCAGACTAAAGATGACTATAAAGAACAGGCAGCTGGTTTGCGTGAGTCATTGCAGTTAATCCTAACGCAAAAGGAACTTGAGCTGTCTAAGTCTGTAGAAGCCGATATCATCAAGCGAAAAGAGCTTGGCATTTCAGATATAGCATTTGAACGTGAAGCACTTCTTTCAAGCCGCGACCGTGAAGTAGAAAAGCGTGCTGATGATGAAATTACTTTAAATGAATTAAACAACAAAGTTGCCAGTCTTAAGCGCAGTAAACGTAAACTTACGCGTCGTGATTTAATCGATAAAATTGAAAGTGATCTTATTCTTAGTGAGTCTGAAAGAATTGGTATTGTTTCCAGAATTAAAAATCGAGCAAAAATCATAGAAGAATATGATCAACGTTTGATTGCTTTGCAGAAGCACGAAAAAGGATTTAGAGATACTCAGCAAAAGCAAACCGAATTAAAGGCTGATGTTGAAGATCTGCGTCGTCGCATGGTCACAGTGTCTTTGGCTGGTAATACTGGCCTGTCACAGGTGCGTATGATTAGTCCTTCTATTGCGCCGTTATACCCTTGGTTCCCTAAAGTATTTTTATTCTCTGTAGCTGCAGTTATCACTGGTTTCATTATTATGACTCTCGTTGTCGTGGTAATTGATACAACGACAACTCGTATTCTTACAACTGATGTATTGAGAACCTCTGTCGGGACTCGTGTACTTGGGTTGTTAGGAGCTAAAGTGGCGGTAGATGATGAGTTTAAGCAGCGTTTAATCCAAAGAATCTCCTTGATGGGGGGATGGAGTAGCGGCTCGATCGGCGTTACGGCGATAGGGGATCAGCGTTTAGTTGATGAAATGGCTACTACGGTTGAAGAAATATTTAGTCATGCTGAACCAGTAATAGAAAGTAATGTAGAGCGTTTACCTGTTGTTAATAGCCGCTTTGCAGCTGATGAGCTTGGTGTAGGACAGCGACCAATAGTGTGTGTGCTAAGACCAGGAGAAGTAGAGCAAGATGAGTTGCTGCAATTAGTTGAACTAGCCCAACAGCAGAGTGGACAGGATAAGTTATTGTTCGTGCTGTGGCGTGACTAATTATGATTGCACGTCAGAAAAAACGTAACTTAATAGTCGTTGCGTGGCTATTAACAGTAGCGTTGTGTATTGCTGGAATTAGTTTGTCTTACTTTTACAGTGAAGGCTTATTGCTGATTTCAGTAGTGACTGGTATTTGCTTAGTCATATTGGCCTTATTTGATCGTGGAATGCGCGGCTCGGGGGGAGTGCCTGTCCTCATTTATCATAGCGTTTCTGATGATCCTTCATGGTTACCTTGGGCTTGGGGCACATCAATAACCGTTAAAGCGTTTAGGCAGCAGTTAGATGTCTTGAAACATAAAAACTACAATGTATTGAGTACCTCTGAACTTTATCGGATAAAGGAAAAAGGAGAACAACTGCCTGATAAGCCAGTTGTTCTTCATTTTGATGATGGCTATCTAGATAACTTTGTTGCAGCTGCCCCTCTGCTGAAAGAATATCAAATTCCTGCAAGTTTCTATGTTTCGACAGGGTTTATCGACCCTAGTTCGGACATACGTTCTGTATCGAAGAGCGATGAAGGCATTCAATGGCATGGGTATATGAATTGTGCCGAGTTGAAAGCGCTGGATAGTGATCCATTATTCGAAATTGAGTCCCATGGTGTCAGTCACGGAAAAATTGTAGTTAGCGACAGAAAAATTGGTGTTCTAACAGAGCATAATTGGCGATTTTATAGCTGGCTTGATTGGTCAAAAGGGAAGACGACGCATAATTGGTATCAAAATAATGCTTTGGAATGCTTAGCTATTGGGGATTCTATACCTGAGTGTGATTCTGAATTAACAGGTAAAAAGTGGAATAACGGAACCCAAGAATTAGATACTGAATATGAAAGCCGTGTAAAGGAATTGCTCCGTGATTCTAAGCAACAGCTAGAGATTATCCTTGATAGGGAGGTGACTCAATTCTGCTGGCCTTTCGATAGAGTTACTCCCCAGTCCCATGCTATCGCACTGGATGTAGGTTATAAGCTAACTACAGGAGGCAAAGGCTCTAACCTCGTGCATGAGCCTCATGATGTAGTTAGCCGTATACATGCTTGTGACTATGGCTGGGGTTGGCGATGGCCTTGGGGTGAGCAGTTATTGTTTCACGCAAAGCTGCGTTTGTTTCAAGGTAATCTGTATTGGCTGTTTTTAGTATCGCCTGCCAACAAGTTACGTAAGATCAGGCATAAATGGTCACCAATTTCTTATGTTGGAGGGCAAAGCTAATGACACGCTTTTCTCCAATGCTTCTAGGCATCGCATGCTTAATTGCTTTGCTTCTTGCTCCTATTATTATTGGTTCAGGATTAATCGTCCATCCTCTAGCTCCTTTTTTGATCCCTATAGGTGCAGCAGCAGTGGTTATCATTTTGCTGTACCCGTTTTTCGGTTTATTTTTGCTTGTGCTATTTGCGCAGTTAGATGCTTTGGCAAATCTGATTTTTTCTGCGCTACCCGTTTCCGGAGTCAAAGTACTAGCGTTATTGACTCTTGCTGGCGTTATTATCAATCTTAAAAAGGAAAGGGATACGATTAAAGAGCTCTTAAAAGAGCCTGCAGTGATTGCAATGTTCTTCTTTTGTCTCTTTATGGGGCTTTCATTCTTCTGGGCTGAAAACATGGAATATGCTGTTTGGTCTGTCAGAAGAATGGCAAGTTTGATGCTTTTATTTGTCTTAACCATTGTATTGGTTAAAACCACAAAGCATCTTAAATACCTTCTCTATTGTTTAGCTATTGCAGCACTGATGTCATCAGTTTTGGTGATATTTGATTCGACTGTAGGTGGAAATATTCTTTCTAGCTCTGATGCTGCTACGACCGCTAAGTGGGAAGGCGTTTCAAGGTCTTCAGGTGGATCAGATTACAATCCGACTACTGCAGCAACAATGCTACTGACGGGTACTCTGCTGGCTGCAATTTTATTTATTGAGCTTCCAAAACTTAGATTTTTTATGTTTATGGCTACGCTCCTCGGAACTGCTGGTATCGTCCTTTCCTTTGCTCGAAGTGCTGCTTTGGTATATGCGATTGTCGGAATTTGGATTGCTTGGAGATATCGACATCATAAAGTGTTCCCTCTTGCCTGCTATTTGGGCTTTTTCTTATGTCTAGCTGCTTTGCCTTTTATTCCTGAACAATATTGGGAGCGTTTAGCTACTTTGCTAGGTGGTGGCTCTGATTGGACCTTAGGAAGGCGTTTAGGTTACAACCTAATTGGTGTTGATTTGCTGGTTCAAAATCCACTTTTAGGTGTCGGGCCGGGTAACTTCAAAGAGTACTATGTATCCACAGAGTATAGATTTGTACCCGGGCGTACTCCTCTTCCTAGACAGTTACACAATATGTATTTATCAGTAGCTGTAGAGTTCGGTTTAATCGCATTCTCATGTTTGATGTTTGTCATTCTGAGGGGATTGCATGGATTACGTGCAATTGCGAACACAGATGTTGAAAACGATGAATTTACCTCATTAGTTCGAGCTTTGTTTATCTGCTTTATTGCTTATTTGATGGCAAGTGTCTTCGTGCCTAATGAGTACAACAAATATACATGGATCTTGGCTGGCTTATCTATTGCTGCACTAAGGATTCGTCAGAAAGAAAGTAAAACGTGAGTTTATGAATATTGGAATTTTAGTTACGGATTTTCCAAAGATAACGGAAACATTTGTCTTAAGAAATATCCACACCTATATGCAGAAAGGACATGATGTAACGGTGTTTCACCTTAAGCCTTATCGGGAAGGAGAAAAGGTTCATAAGTTTGCACATGCAATTATTAAGAAGGGATATTATCAGCCTTTCTTTATGAGTTTTTATTTGTTGTCTTCTTTTTTGACAGTCTTTTTAAAAAAACCGCACAAGGTTATTTCTGTTGTTAAACAGATTTTTAAAGCGGGAGGCTCTGACTGGAAATTTATTCTTCATAACCTTGCTGTATTACCTAAGTCTGTAGCCTATGGTCTTGAATCCAGAAGGCGAGGTATTACGCATCTCCATGCTGAATTTGCTGGTATCCCAGCGGCTTCTGCTTGGATGATTTATAAAATTTTTGGGATAAATTACAGTTTTAGCTGCCATGCCCATGACATTTTTATCACCCAGAAACTTTTGAAGAACAAAGTTTCTGATGCCGATTTTGTTCGCGTCATTAGTGAATATAACCGAGAGTTTTTATTGGATCATGTCGGTGAGCATTTTAAAGAAAAATTTAAGGTTATTCGTTGTGGCGCAGATCTTCTTTCAATCCAAGAAAGTGAAAATGAGCGTCAAACTGTCTTTGATATAAGCTATGTGGGTTCTCTAATTGAGCGCAAAGGCGTTGATAATCTGCTATTAGCGCTATCTAGAATAGATCCAACAATTGAGTGGTCATGTCGAATTATTGGCGATGGTAGTGAAAGGCATGATCTTGAAGCATTAGCATTTGAATTAGGTATATCGGAAAAAGTTGATTTTAAGGGAGGGCAGACTTTTGAAGAAATTGCTGACTCGTATCGGCGATCTAATTTAGTCGTTGTTCCCAGCATTGTCGGGCCAGAAGGTCGATGTGAGGGTATTCCTGTTGTGATTATGGAAGCGTTAGCTTTTGGTTGCCCTGTGATTGCTACCGATGTTTCGGGTATCCCTGAGTTAATTGAAGACGGCATAACCGGTTTTGGTGTAAAGCCTGGAGATGTTGCTGGATTAACCCAAAAGATTGAATGGATAGAGGCAAACTATGAGGCTGCATTAGAAATTGCTAAGAACGGAAAGGCAAGAGTACACGAGCAGTATGATGTTATGAAAAACTCGCAGCAGCTCCTTGATGCAATGCTAGCTTCAGAGAAGGTAAATTAGAATGGATGCTATTTTTTGGTTTTTTTTCAGCGTGTTAGTATTCAGTTTTGTTGGTTACGGGGTGCTGTTAGTATTGATAGGTTTTTTAACTAAGAATGAAAGTAAGAAGAGTTATGCAAATGGTTATGACGTTTCTTTCTTAGTTTGTGCGCATAATGAAAGTGCTGTTATTAAAGAAAAGATAGAAAATATCAATCTTCAAACTAATGATAAGCATAAAGTTGAAATTATTATTGTCTCTGATGGTTCTACAGATAACACAGCGGAGTTAGCGCGCTCTGTTGCAGATAATGTAACAGTGTTAGAAGCGAAGGATCATATTGGTAAATTAGAAGCATTGAATTGGGGATTGGCTGAGTGTAAAGGGGAGATAATCGTATTCTCAGATGCGAATAGCCTTTTCCCAGAAGCTACCCTTAATGAATTGGTAAGCCACTTCAACGACGAGTCTGTTGGTGGGGTTTGTGGTCAGATCGTTGTATCTTCAGAAAAACAGGGATGGATTGGCAAGGCCGAATCCATTTATTGGAGGTACGATCAAGCGCTAAAGATTGCTGAAACTAAAGTTGGCGGAGCTGTTTCTGCTCAGGGTTCGGTATATGCAATTAGAAGGGAGCTTACATCTCCAGTTTTAGAAGGTTGTGCTGATGATTTCGTTTTATCTGTAGGAGTAGTAACAAAAGGCAAAAGGTTAGTTTTTGAACCTAATGCTATGACCTATGAGCATGTGACCAATAAAGTTTATAAAGAATTTGATCGCCGAGTTCGCTCTACCGAAATGGGGTGGAGAGGGCTCATGCTTTTTAAAGAGCTACTTAATCCATTTAAGTATGGTTGGTACAGTTTACAGTTATTTTCACATAAATTACTTAGACGTTTGAACCCTGTATTACTCATCGGGTTACTCTTAAGTAATGCTCTGCTATTAGACGAGCATTGGTTTTACCAAGCCTTTCTGGCATGTCAGGTTGTATTCTATGCCATTGCCTTATTAACCATGTTGTTTCCTTTCTTGCGTAAGGTCCCTGGGTTTAACATTCCGACATTTTTTGTCATGGGGCATGCAGCAATGGCGATGGGCATAATTAACGTGTGTCGAGGAAAGAAAGTATCAAAATGGAAACCTGTTAGAGATGATGCCTAACAGCGTTGAGGGTATTTGAATGGGGTCTCCTATGGATAAAAAAAGACCTATTTTTGTTTTAGGGCTACAACGCTCTGGGACAACATGGTTAGCAAATATGCTATCTAGCCATCCTTGCATCGCTGCTGTTGAGGCAGACGATCATCAAGGAGTACATGAAAGTATATTTTTTTCTCATTTCGCTAAAGGTTTTGGGGATTTTAATCATCCTAAATCTAAAGCCAGGTTCTTTGAAAACTTTTTAGAGTCTGATTACGGCATTTTGTCAGAGGTTCAGCCGGACTTTCTGGAAAAGAACGAAGATATAGATAGTTACTATGCTTTCTTTAGAGCCGTTATGGATGATGTAGCCCGTAAAAAAGGTTCTTCTAATTGGTTAGAAAAGTCGCCACATCATACGTTGATGGCAGATGAATTACGTTTAGCTTACCCTGATGCCCGCTTTATTTGTGTTTTGCGATCTGATGAAGAGTTGATTCCTTCTCGTTTAAGCGGTTTTGGCCGCACCCCCCCTTCAGGCTTTAAACGAATGAGTAAAATTATTCGGGCCTGTGCAGTCAATGCAATGAATCATCGTTATATAAAAAAGTTGGGTGGAAAGGATGCTCAAACTATCGTGCTTCAATATAGCGATTTAAAAAAGCAGACTGAGCAAAATATGAAGTCTATTCTGAATTTTTTAGGGCTGGATTGGACTGATGAAGTGCTTGTGATGCGATATAAGCCAAATAGCAGCTTCGCTAAAGTTCGGCATGAAAATTCAAGTTTAACTGTTATTGATCAGATCGTTATTAAATTCGCTCGTTTCTTTTTTAACATTGTACCTTTAAAGCTTTTATTAAAGATTGAAGACAAAATGAATAAGGATAGAGGCATAGATTGGCCTGATTGGTGTTGGAAGCGGGTTGGAAGGCTAGCGCCCAAGGATTGAAATGAGTAATAAGGTAAGGGCGGAGAGAAGTACCGCTGATTGCAAAGAGGTTTTTCTAAATACAGTTAAGGATGTATTTAGTGAAAATGCCGCCAAAGCTCGGGAAGCGGTTTGGGAATGGAGCTCTAATCAAAACCCAGCATCGGTAGAAATTTCTTCAGAAGTCGTTTTATTAAAAAATGAATCAGTGACTTTTGGGGCTATGTTTTTAATGCCGTCTATTTTCAGTCTTGATACTGAAAAAATTCCGATGCATTGGGTTGGTTCCATAATGGTTCAAAAGCAGCATCGTGGAAAAGGTTTGTTGCTAGTTAAGTATCTTATTGAAAACGAATCGATCCCTAAAATGGGACTGCCTTTTGAAAAAATTGTAAAGATGTACCAGCGCTATGGTGGCGGTATAATCGCAGAGACAGAGCAATTCTTCTGTGTTCTATCACCATCATCCTTACTGAGAAAAAAAAGAAAGTTCTTATCAGTTCTTGCTAAACCTTTGGATTGCCTCATTAGGGGGGCAGTAAAGGCTTTTTTACCCAAGGTTCATGACGATATTTATGTATCTGAAGTAGCTCGGTTTAATGATAGCGTCGATTTTTTTTGGCGGGAAGTATCGAAGGGCTATGATGCTCTGACTGTTAGAGATCAAAGGTACCTAAATTGGCGTTTTGCTGATTGTCCTTTACATGAATATAAACTTGTTGAAGCAAAAAAAAATGGCCAGTTAATCGGCTACATGGTCTACAGGTTTGCAGAAAAAGAGGGTGTAACTACTGGATATATAGTAGATTTTTTGGTCACTAACCATGATGACGAAGCTTTAAGTGCGTTACTTAGTTTTACTGTATCGAAGTTGTGGCAGCTTAAAGTTGATAAAATAGCCATTATGAAATCGACGTCATTTACGTGGGTCAATTCAGTATTAAAGGCTACAGGCTTTAGATTTAATAAGCCTCATCTCAAGGTTATGGCCACACCTGAAATTTCGAAACGAATAGCTGATAAAGGTTATACGCCTTGGGTTACCTTCTCAGATTCTGACAATGACCTTTCGATATAGTGAATCGTGGCCTTGCTAAATTTTAATGCAGCTAAAGCTATTTTCCTTCAATTTTCATTTCAAGCATTAGGATTGGCTGCGGCACTCCTAATTTCGGTTCTATTAGCATTTAAGCTAGGGGCTGGAATCGAGAGCGATATATTTTTCTTAGCAAGAAGAGTTATTACAGGCTTTACTGAGGCGATAAATAAAGCCATGGTAGTGGTTTATATACCAGTCTTTATCTATGCCATTATCAGTAGCATTGACCGTGCAACTAAGCTGCTGACGAGGTCGTTGATTAAGTCTTCGCTTTTGAGTTGCTGTTTGGTAGCAATACTACTCTTCCTATCGGATGAGATGGTTTCTTTGTTGGCTTCTGATCAAACGTTAGAACAACAAGCACAGACTGTTTCTATTCTGAATATCTTTATTTTATTAATTCCAGCCGCTGTTGTTTCTGTTGTATTGCAGGGTTTTTGTAAGGCTGTAGGTTATTTTGGTACATCTGAGTTCGGGAAACTTTTTCCTCGAATATTTTTACTTCTTGCTCTATTTATTTTCACCCCATCAGATCAAGTAGCTATCCTCGCTTATGCTTTTGTTGTGGGGTACTACGTGTTTGTCTTGTACTTGCTAGTATGTGTGTTGCGATATTTACGTGCATTCCAGCCGGTGGGCTCGAATGAACAACTGAACAAAGAAGGAGATGGTCTGGCAAAGCGAAGAGGCTATGCAATGATCATTGTATTGTTAGCGAGTCAAATCGGTATTTGGCTGGAAACTCATTATGCGCTCTCTTCGGGTGAAGGTGGGCTTAGTTTATTAGAGTATGCTCAAAGGCTGGGGAATTTAGTTCCTGGGGTGCTTTCATTTAGTATTGTAGGTGTGTTTTATACGGTTTGGTGTCGAGAGTTTGCTTTAGACAAAGGCGATGATATTCAAGCGTACTTATTGCACTGGTTAGCTATAGGTTTGCTCTTAATTATTCCCATTTCTGTTTTTACATATATTTATGCGGATAGTTTAGTTTATCTATTTTTCTACAATGAAAAATTTACGATGGATAGCGTTGAGCAATCTGCTTTATTGATGCAGTTGGTTATACCTGCAGTTGTGGCTACATTTGTTGTTAATTTTTTGATTGGTTGGGTTTTAGCGAATCCAGCGTTTTCAATTTTGAAAATCATCTCCATATATGCTGCTTTAGACTGTATGGCTCGATTGATAACTTTTGAGATTTTTTCGGATAGGTATGGCCTAAACGGTGTTGCAATAGCGATAAGCTTATCGACTGGATTGATGATGTTGTTTTTGATTGGCTATTGCTTGTTCTTCAAGCGGGGCTCCGCCACTTTTGTTTATGATGCGCTGCTTTTGAAATTAATACTCATACCCATTGTCGTTTCATTAGCTTTTTTTATGTCAAAGCTTGCTTTGGCTAGTCAGGGAATATCATTAACCTTAGAGCTCATACTATCAGGGGGCATAGGAGCAGGAGTTGGTGTATTGCTTCTTTGGGGGCTACGGATTTCGCCTAAACATTTATTTGCCCTCATCAGTCGTAAGGAACGCTGATATGAAGCTTAAAAATACTCGTAGAAAGATTTGCTTTTTCTTGCCTCATTTCTTTTCAGGTGGGCTCGAAAAGGTTGTACTCAACTTGATTAATAACCTTAATCAAGACCTCTATGAGCCTTGCCTTTTACTTCAGGATGGTAATGGTGACTTGTTGTCTAGGTTGAATCAAAACGTAGTCGTATATGATCTAGGAGGGGCGAAATCATCTTCAGGGGTTTTTCAATTAGTATCCGAGCTTAATAAAATTAATCCAGATATCGTTTATGCAGGTACTCATGCCACGAATCTGATGTTATTGCTCGCTAAAGCCTTTGTGAAAGATAACTTTTATACAATTATAAGTGAGCATACGCCGTTAGCATTACTGTTAAGCGAATCTAAATACTCGAAAATACGGGTTTTATTAATGCGGTGTTTGTATCGTTATGCTGATATTTTTGTGGCTCCGGTACCTGAAATATGTACAGAGCATCGTGAAATCCTTCACCTTCCTGAAATGTCAGTGAAATCCCTCTGTAATCCTGTCATTCCTGATGTGTCAGAGGGATTGGAAAAACAAGCTAGGCCTGAGATATTTGATCGCCTAACAGGCCCGATTTTTATTGCCGTGGGGCGGTTAGCAGCAGAAAAACAGTTTGATTTGCTAATTGACTCTTTTGCACGAGTTTTGGAAACATCCCCTGAAGCTAATTTGCTTATTCTAGGAGAAGGAGCAGAACGTTCTTCCCTTGAAGATAAGATTCGACAACTAAATTTAACGGACAAAGTTCATCTAATAGGCAATGTGGAAAATCCATTTATTTACTATCCGCATTGCACTCTACTTCTATCATGTTCCAAACGAGAAGGGTTTGGGAATGTATTGGTTGAGGCTATGTCTGAAGGTGTTCCTGTGGTTAGTATGGATTGCCCATTTGGCCCGAGGAATATTATTGAGGATAAGCGCTCAGGTTTGCTAGTGCCTTTGAATGATGAGAATGCCTTTACTGAAGCCATTCAGTGGTTTTTATCAAATCCTCAGCTCCATGAACAGTATTCTCAGGCAGCCAAGAAAATATCTAAGGCGTATACGGTTTCCAGCGCTGCTGAACAGTTTGAAGAGGTTTGTGCCTCCCTTCATGGTTAGCCTTATTATAGAGCTAAAAAGCCGGTAGCATGTTGAATGTTACCGGCTTTTTTATAACTATGAGCTTACGGCTTAGTTATTTGGTGTACGGTTATCATCGACGTCAAAGTTGTAGTACATCTGAGATACGCCCGCACCAGCAGAGATACCCGGAATGATCTGGTTCCAGAAACGGTTCCACTTAGTTAAGTTGGTTGGTGCAACCACTAACAGATCATCTTTCTTCAGCTTGAGATGATTGTCCGATAAAGAAAGGTTGTATAGTCTTTGCTCCCCATCAGACACTCGAGCTAAGAAAATATTCTCGGAGTCAGCAGTTAAAGCCGATAAACCACCAGATATTGCTAGTGCGTCCGATAAAGTTAAGCCGGTAACAGGGATTGGAACTAGTCTTTGTCGCTCAACTTCACCCATAACTGTGACGTAATTATCGTCGATGTCAGGGAAGAAAATTCGATCATTTTTTTGTAGGCGGACATTATGAACGTCGCTAAGACCTAGTTGACCTGAGCGATAATTCATTCGATAAGCTTGTTTATCTCGGACCAGAACAGCTTCTACGGTATTAGCATTGTCTCTGACACCACCTGCTCTCATAACGACTTCGGCGACTGTATGAACTACATCGTTCAGAGGGTAATTACCCGGTCTTGTCACCGCTCCTTCTACCGTTACTTGCTGAGAACGATACTCCACAATTGTGACATCGATTTTAGGGCGATCAACAATTTTAGAGTAAAGGTCAGTAACTAACTGATTAACCTCTGCAGCAGTCTTGCCAGCAACTTTGATATTACCAAGGAAAGGAAGGCTAATTTCGCCGTCTTCGCTCACAACCGAAAGGTTTCTGCGGGTATCACCACCTGCAGGTAATTGAGAACCTAAATCTATGCGTCCCCATACAGATACAACTAATTGGTCACCATGACCGATCAGGTATTTTTCACCATTATAGGTGGGTAGATCTTTGGCATAGTTGATATCTGAGAGTTTAACACCGTTAGTATCAGCGGAAAGTTCTAACGCATCAGAACTGGGAGCGTTTTCTTTAATAGTAATCGTACTGGAGCAACCTGCAGTTAAGGTGATAGCGGTTACTATTAATCCTGTGGAGAAAAGCTTTTTCATCTATTCCATTCCTTCGAATAATTGATGATTTAATTGATGGTGATTCTATCAATTTTTTATAGTGCATTCTCTTTTTTAGATTAAATTTTAAGCTTTATTTTACGCTTAAACTCACTTTGCAGTGGAATTAGGCTTCAGTATTTTAAAAAGGTAAATAGATAAGGGTTTTGCCTCTGGATAGTAATAAAATAGATGTGCTGAGAGGCATGGGAGTTTAGAGAATTTTTTTGGCTTATTTTAATATCGTAGCTGGTAGGTTTTAAGTTAGTCTTGGCTGAGGATGATTGGTTAGTAATTACATATGAGCAAGAATATGAACAAAATAGTAGCGCCCTTTTTTTTAGTCGGCGCCATGTTGTCTGGATATGCATATGCCCATGGTGGAGCAACAGGTATTGTTAAAGAGCGTATGGATGCCATGGAAGATATGAAAGGGGCGATGAAAACGGTTTCTGACATGTTTAAGGGCAAGATTCCTTATGAGCCTATTCAGGTTCGTGTTGCAGCTGAAACGATCAATATGCATGCGGGTGAGAACCTTACCAAGTTATTCCCGAAAGGTAGTCTGCATCATCCAACCGAAGCTAAAGCTGAGATTTGGCAGGAGTGGGACCGTTTTCAGCATCTTTCTAAAGAGTTAGAGCAAATCAGCCAAGGTTTGTACGACTCCGCTGACAATATCGGCTCGGAAAATACCGAAGACACCTCAGCAAGTATGATGGGTATGGCTGCAGAACCTGAAGTACAAGAGGGTGCGGAATCCTTTGCGACTATGCCGGTAGAGGTAGTATTTGAGCGTTTAAGTGATAACTGCTCAGCTTGTCATACTGACTATCGTGTAGAGAAAGATAAATGAGAAAACTGCTCTGGTTTTCAGCTCTCTTAATCTGCTTTTTTTTAGGCGCTGCGTTAGGAGTCAGCTACCTGAGTTCGGTAGATGAACCTAGAGCCTCGCTATCTGAGCTGAAGGGGAATGTTGCCAGAGGAGCTTATCTTGCACGTGT
The DNA here is from genome assembly GCF_047778075.1 of Neptuniibacter sp. QD57_21. Taxonomy (GTDB): domain Bacteria; phylum Pseudomonadota; class Gammaproteobacteria; order Pseudomonadales; family Balneatricaceae; genus Neptuniibacter. The sequence continues at coordinate 152,657 of NZ_CP180549.1, forward strand.
TTCAGGCTGTATCGCTTGTCACACCGATAGTGAAGCTAAAGGAAAGCCGTTAGCGGGTGGAAAGGGCACGGAAACGCCGTTCGGAACTTTCTATGCGCCGAATCTTACGATGGATAAGGAACACGGAATCGGGAAGTGGAGTGTAGATGATTTTGAACGTGCATTGCGCGTGGGTAAGTCGCCTAACGGTCAAAGCTACTACCCAGCTTTTCCTTATAGTTTTTACATGCGTTTATCTGATCAGGATGTCGCTGATTTGTGGTCGGCGTTTAAAACCGTCCCCGCTGTTGCCAAACCTTCGGCAGCGCATCAAGTGAGCTTCCCGTTCAACCTCAATTGGGGCTTAGATGTGTGGCAGTTGCTGTTCTTTGATGAGCAACGGTTTATTCCCGATGTTAAGAGAAGTGAGCAGTACAATCGAGGTGCTTATCTCGTTCAAGGGCCGACGCATTGCGGCGCTTGTCATACCCCTAGAAACCTATTGGGAGGATTAGATACTGCGGCAGCTTTAAGTGGTCATCAGGGCTTTGTTGAAGATGATGACGTTATTCCTGCAATTACTGCAGTCGCATTAGCTGAACAGGGTTGGGGCGAAGCGGATCTGGCTTACTCGTTGAAGTCTGGAGTGAAGCAGGATGGTGATGTCTATGGTGGCAGTATGGGTGAAGTGGTACGTGATGGCGCTAAGTACCTAAAGAAGTCAGATCGAGAGGCAATCGCTCATTACTTGATGACTCGGCCGTGATTGTCTAAGAGCAGCTAATAAAAAACCCGGTACTGTAAAGTAGCCGGGTTTTTTTAATGCTTAGTCCTAACTAAAGACGATTAGTCTTCGTAAAGGCTATCGCGAATGCGTTTTAGCTTAACTTCTAGTGTGTGACGGTCGTCACTGACTAGGTTAAGGTGCCCAACCTTACGGCCTGGACGCAGCGACTTGTTGTACACATGGTGCTGTACATTGCTTTCGCTGATAATCTCTTTAGGTGCTTCGATACCTAATAGGTTAACCATGCCAGCGTGTTGGCTGTTGATGGTGTGACCTAAACCTAAACCGCAGATAGCGCGGATATGGTTTTCAAACTGGGAAGAGATGCCTGCACCTTGAGTCCAGTGACCACTGTTATGAACACGTGGCGCTAGTTCGTTAACCAGCAAATCATCACCCGCTTGGAACATTTCGATAGCGATTACGCCAACGTAGTCCAAAGCGTTGAGTACTTTATCTGCGATATCTTTAGCTTTAGCGTGCAAGGCTTCAGGTGCATCAGCCGGAGCAATCGAGCTCCACAGAATACCGTTACGGTGAAGGTTTTCTGTTAGCGGATAGAATACGCAAGCGCCAGACGCGTCACGTGCGGCAATCAAAGAGACTTCACGATCAAAATCGACGCGACCTTCAATCACAACTTCTGGTAGCGAATCTGCTTGAGCTACCAGATTAGCTAAATCTTCATCGGTTTTTAGAACCCACTGACCGTAACCGTCATAACCCTCTTCGCAGGTCTTAACGAATACTGGGTAATCTAGCGTTTTAACGCTCGCGCTCAATTCCTCTGCATTGTTCGCAAGGTGGAACGGTGCAGTCTTGATACCTAAAGAGTTTAGGAAAGTTTTCTCACGTCCACGGTGTTGGCAATAGCTAATTGCTTCTGGAGAAGGATAAACAGAGCAGTGCGGCTTTAGTGTGCTTAGAAGAGAAACATCAACATGTTCACGCTCAACCGTTACCACATCAGGATTGCCTAGTGCAGTAAAAAGAGACTCGCCTTCCATCTCTGGAGTGCGCTCAACAATTTCACCTAAGCCTTTAACGCAATCAGTACCTTCACCTGGCTCAGCCAGAAAAGTAAAACGGTGACCTTGAGGCCAACCAGCCAAAGCCATCATGCGTGCCAACTGACCGCATCCAACAATAGCAACGTGCATTATTCTACCTCAACAGGAACGCTGTCAGTCTGAGCTTTACGCCACTCTTGTAGGCGCTGGCTCAATTCTGCATCTTTAAGGGCTAGCATCTGTGCTGCCATTAGGCCTGCATTGTATGCGCCCGCACCGCCAATTGCCTGACAAGCAACGGCTACGCCGCGTGGCATCTGAACCATAGATAGCAGGCTATCTAGGCCTTTAATGTTTTTGCTGGCAACAGGTACTGCGATAACTGGCAGATGAGTCATAGATGCTGCCATACCTGCCAAGTGAGCTGCGCCGCCAGCACCTGCAATAATTACCTCAACGCCACGTGTGTGCGCTTCGGAGGCAAACTGGAAAAGACGCTCAGGCGTACGGTGTGCAGAAACCACTTTAGTTTCAAACTCTACACCTAGTTCTTCCAGTGGCTTAGTAGCCTCTTGCATGGTTGGCCAGTCTGAGCGAGAGCCCATGATGATACTGACGGAGACTTTACTCATTTTTGTTTACCTGTTTCCTCTTGGCTTAATGCCAAAAATTCAATAATCAGTGCGCTGAAAAATAGAAACCTTATCAACACGTTATACAACGTGATGCTATGTAAGTTAGCAATCATTGATAGGCTTTGGTTAGCGCTTGGAGGTGTTAAGAATATCGCTGCAGGTACCGCGATAAAGAATAAACACCGACCCCTAATGCTGCCAGTAGAATGGTACCACCAGAGGATAAACCCAACAAAACAGTGGTGGCTGTACCTAGTACTGCGCCCAAGGGGCGACATCATACCACCAAAGCTTGTAATAGAGGAGTCGTACTCGCGAAGTAGTTCAATTCTTGATCTGACAGATTTGCCTTCTTTATTCAAAAATAGAGCACTTTACTGTGTAAAGTATATCAAAAAATGATAGTCGCTACTTGTTTCTTTCTTCTAGTAGGTCGGCTCTAGGTTCGTTCTTAATGTTATACGGATCGCTGATATCTGCAGTTATCGATAGGAGCTATATATGGAGTATACAAATGTAGTTTTATGTTAGGGAAAGCCCTCAAAACAGCTTCTCTTATAGTTGAATAAAACGATTATAGCTGATTGGGTGATATGAGGCTTTAGTCTGGATTATATGATCTATGACAATAGATTAGAAAAATAAGATTGTTTTTATGGGTGAAAAATAAGAATATCGAAGTAGAGTGAGTTAGTGTTTCTGATGATTTTATCTATAAAATCAATGAGATAATAAATAACTTGTACGTTTACCACAAAATAAAAAAAATACAGGGTAATCGGGAATGTTTAATAGTGAGACGCAATGTTGTGTAGCATTGCTTGTGTCTGCGGCTTTGTCCTATCCAGCTTATGCCGTCCCTACCGAAGAAGATTTTACGCTCCTTTCACTGAATGAATTGGTGGAATTGGAAGTGTTTACAGCAGCTTCCTTACTGCCTACACAGACCAAAAAAGCGCCAGGAACAGTTTATAGTTTTCATCGCCAAGATTTTGATTTGTTCGGAGTGCGTAGATTAGACGATCTGTTAGCTTTCGTTCCTGGACTTCAGCTTAATCAATATCGTAAGCGTCATCGCTCAGTTTGGGCCAGGGGGTTGTTAGATCGCTATAACGATAAAATGGTTTTGATGGTAGATGGCGTCCGAATTAGACATCTCTACTATGGTCATTTTTCATTAGGTGACAATCTACCTTTGGAATTGATAGAGAAAGTAGAAATTATTTTAGGTCCTGCTTCAAGTCTTTATGGGGCTAATGCATTTGGAGGGATAATTTCGATCACTACCCGCGAATTCTCAAATGCAGATCAGTTGGAACTGACGGCAGAGGTGGCGGATAACGATAGGAAAAAAGCGGGATTTCTCTATAACACTCCAGAAGTACAAATCTTTGCTAGTGCCCTTGATCAGGATGCTCCGTTTCGTGAAGACCGGAAAAGCTTTATTGGCGGTGATGTTTTACAGCCTCTAGATGAAGAATTCCAAAACCTGCACATTAAGGCTAGTCCAATGCCGGGCCTGACACTCCGCTTGATGTTGAATAAATCGGAAACTCCTTTCTTAAATATACCTACGACTCAAGATGCTTCTATTGATGAAGATTTTCTATCACTCTCTTTAGATTACCAATGGGGAGATCTACAAAGCGGGAGAGTCGAGAGCAAGCTTTACTATCAGGATGATAAGACGAGAGAAATTGAAATTGAGCAAGAAACTCGTGCCTTAGGCTATGAAGAATATCAGGATGCCACCATGGCAGGGGCTTCTTTTACCTGGCTTAAGGCTTTCGGTGATCATTCTTTAGCTGTTGGAAGTAGTTGGCAATATGAAAAAGCTAAACGCACTGATTTTGAGCGATTTTTTCACTTTAAAGATGGCTTTCTCAGTCCAACAGAGAAGGGTAATCTGCTGAATGAACCAGGGATAAGTAATAATGATTGGGCGTTATTCATTCAGGATGTATGGCAGGTAAATCCTGAGCTAGGTCTGACTTTTGGTGGTCGGTACGATCAGTTTGGTTCTTTTGGTGGATATTTTAATTACCGCGCCGCAGCAGTATACGCACCAGATGACCGTAATACTTGGAAAGCACAATACGGTACTGCAATTAGAACACCGACATTTCGTGAATACCTCAAAGTATTGGAAGGAACCAACTTCGAAGCCCCTGATGTGGAAGCTGAAGAAATCAAGTCGTTGGAGTTGGCTTATCAATATCAGTGGGACCAAGCAAATATAAGCTTGAATCTTTTCCACAATGAACTTGAAAACTACATAAGTGAAGTGCCAACACCTGATATGGCGGATGAATATTTCGCTAATGTTGATGGCACTGTTCAAATGCGTGGAGCTGAAATGCTTCTTAACATGCGACCACTAGATCAAGTGAATGTTCGTTTAGCACTGGCTTACTTAGAAACAGATTCTGAAACAATAGAGTTACCTTATCTGGCTAGTTGGAGTAGTAGCTTTAAAGTTGATTACCTATATCTGTCTAATCATCTGGTTGGTTTTAGCTTAGTTCATAGTGATGTGCGTGAAGATACAAATAACTTTGAGCGCGACAATGCTGATGAGTTTGTCATCACAAATTTGTTTGCTTCAGGGGAATGGAAAGATGGATTGAGTTATCGATTTGGGGTGGACAATTTTTTTGATAAAAAGGTTTACGACCCGGCTGCCGATTTTGGTTCTCAGCATAATAATGAGCGCAGTGAACGGGAAATATGGTTCAGCCTGAAATGGAATAAAAATCTTTTATGATATTTCGCTGGAAGCTGTTCTCTTGGTTTAATCTCTTAACCATCCTGTTCTGTTTGGCGCTGGCTACCAGTGCTTGGGCTGATCATGGCGAAAAATTAGATCGTGTGAAAGCTGCTTTTATTTTCAATATTGCTAAATTTGTGAGTTGGCCTGATTCTCATTCAAACCAAGAGCATCTCAACATTTGTTTTTATCGTACCGATTTTATTGGTAAAGGGTTCGATTCAATTGTAGGTCGAGATGTACATGGGAAAGTCGTGAAGAGTTCTACTATTCAGGATCTAACCCATGCTAAATCGTGCAGTATCTTGTTGATCAGCAACGAAGAGCTTTCTCAATATCAGCTAGATTATGCTGCCAGTGGGCCAGAAGTCGGGCTGTTAACAGTTGCAGATCTTACCACTGATGTGAAGCAAGGATTGCTTCTGCCAGGGGTATTATTAAGCCTAGTAAGGCGGGGATCTAGTATCGGATTTGAAGTCAGCCTAAAGCAGGTTCATGAGCGTAAACTCCAAATGAGTTCGCAGTTACTTAAGTTGGCAAATATTTTGGATAAGGAGGATATTTAATTGTTAATAAATAGTCGCCTAATTCAGAAAAAGTTAGCGATTTTGTTGTTCTTAAGTAGCTGTATTGTGTTGTCGGTAGCAACGATTGGCTTTGCAATAAGTGATTGGATAAATTCACGTAATGATTTAATAAATCGTATCCAGTCTCAGGCTAGCGTGATAGGAAACAACAGCGCTGCAGCTTTGCTCTTTGGGGATCACCAATCTGCTACTGATACTCTTGCCTCCCTCAGAGGAGAGGTCAATGTGGTTGCAGCTTATCTTTATGATGCTGATCAAAATGTGTTTGCTAGCTTCAAGAGAGCTGAACATGAACCTTCAGTAATATGGCAAGCAGAAAAGAGTGGTCTTGTTGACGGTTATTTTTATACCAAGCATGAAATTAGCTGGGATCAGGAGTATCTAGGTTTTGTTGTCTTGTATTCCGAAATGGAAAGTTGGAAACAACAGCAACTTAAGCGAGTTGCTGTATTAGGGTGGTTATTTCTAGCTGCTTTATTACTTGCTGTCCTTATTGCCAGTACGGCTCAACGCGTAATTACCTCTCCCATATTAAAATTGGCAAGCACTGTCAGAAATATCACTAGAACTCGTGATTATAAGTTGAGGGCAGATAAAGCTTCTCAGGATGAAATAGGTGTGTTAGCTGATGACTTTAATGAGATGTTGCATCAAATTCAGCTTCGAGATAACGAGCTTCAGCAAGCTAGGGATAATCTAGAAGATAAGGTTAATGAACGTACAGATGAACTGTATGAATTAAATAAAAGGTTGGAACATCAAGCATTTCATGACCCATTAACGGGTTTGGCTAACCGAGCAATGCTAGATGAGACCCTGCAGGGTGCGATAAATTTTGGTCAACGTCATGGACAGCAACTTTCTCTGTTTTTTCTCGATCTTGATAGATTTAAAGGTATTAATGATAGTTTAGGGCATGATATTGGGGACAAACTGCTGATCAATTTAGGTCGTAAACTAAAACAAAACTTACGCAGCAGTGATACCTTGGTCCGTTTAGGGGGGGATGAGTTTGCAGTCCTACTGCAAGATACCGCACCCGATGTGGCCGCAGAGGTGGCTCAGAAAATTATAGATACCATAAGTGAACCTGCCGAAATCAATGGTTATAGCCTTCAAGTAACAACGAGTATTGGTATAAGTGTTTATCCTGAAGATGGGACAAACGCATCTACGATTTTAAAAAATGCTGATACAGCAATGTACAGCTCTAAAGAAGCGGGTCGTAATCAGTTTAGTTTTTATGCTCGAGAGATGAATGAGCGGACCGAGCGAAGGATGTGCTTAGAGAGTAAATTGCGTAAAGCTGTGAAGGAAGGCTGCTTTGATGTTTATTATCAACCTAAGTGGGATAGTCGTTCGTTAAACCCTATTGGGCTTGAGGCGTTGATTCGTTGGTATGACCCTGATGAAGGGTTTATCTCACCAGCAGAGTTTATCCCCCTAGCGGAGGACTGTGGGTTAATTGGTCAGATCGACAACTGGGTCATGGAAACCGCATGTCGAGAGTTATTAGAGTTATATGACGGAAAACCGACCCTTTTATTGTCTGTCAATTTTTCAGCTGCGCATTTTTTGCGTCAGGGTGTGTCTGAACAGGTTAGCTCTATGTTGGCAGAAACTAAGTACCCTGCTGATAAATTAGAGCTAGAAATTACGGAAACGGTTATAGCTTCAGAAATGGACGATATTTATGATCAATTATGTGAAATTCGTGAGATCGGAGTAGAAATATCAATAGATGATTTTGGTGTGGCTTACTCGTCACTAAGCCGGTTGAAACAACTGCCACTTAACACCTTAAAGATTGATCGGTCATTTATTCAGGATATAGGTCAGGATGATGATGACGAGGTGATTGTTCGCACTATAATTGATATGGCACATAACCTGAACTTGAAGGTTGTAGCTGAAGGTGTAGAGACTGAGACACAGTATCAGTTTGTGAATAAATATGGCTGCGATGCAGTACAAGGCTTTTTATTTGCACGCCCCCATCCAATATCAGAACTAAAGGCTGCGTTGAACGGAACAAACCTCAGTTAATCAGAGGGTTTTTGGAGCTGTTATCGATCTTTTTCTGTACTCGATTTATGCTGACCGAATAAAGTCATGTTAATTGATATGAAAAGGGGAACATAGTGCTCCCCTTTGTTGTTTATCTGTTGAGGCTTAGATTTTTACGATTTCAGCTTTCTTCGCTTTGAAACCGTCATTGATTTCAGAGCCTTTCAGCGTGATTACACCTTTACCTTTTATCTTAAGGCCGGATTTCTTACCACTGTCGTTATTTGCGGTTGTGCTGTTTTCGATGAGAGCTGCAACTTTACCTGCATCTTTAGCTTCTAGCACAATGCCTTTACCGCCGTTTTTGTCGGCATGACCAGAAGAGATCAGAGCGGTGAGGTTACCGTTTTCCTCTTCCGTCATTTTGAAGCCATCATCGGTGTTACCTGATGCAGCAGATTCAATCACTGTGATCTCGATATCGCCTTCGCCTTCTTCGTCAAAGTCTAGGCCCTCATCTAGATTATTGTGGATAGTCGAAGAGTAAAGGACGGTCTTAATACTACCGTTACCTGCTTCATCGATATCAAAACCATCATCAAAATCGATACCAAACTCGTAAGCTTCAACTGAGCCGGAAGCATATAGATCGACTTCGCGTTCAAAGCATTTGTCATCAGCGGAACCGGCAATCTCAGCAGGTACTTTGTCAGCAGACATCTCGCCATCTTTAAATTCAGCTTCTACTGGGGATGGCAGAAGAGGTTGTAGAAGGTCTTTTTGGCAGTAACCACCATTGTTAGAGAAATCGACGTTGCTCACGTTAACAATCACGTCGCCATTCTGACCTTCATCCAGCTCAACACCGTCAGCGCCTACTTTGTTGAAGCGAGAGTTATGAGCGGTAAATAGTATGTTGCCTTCGTTACGTTCATCGACTCGAAGGCCGTCGCCATCTACTCGGCCATAGCCGACATTGTGGATGTTTAGGTTGTATGCATTTACTGCGATAGACGCTGGAGAACCACCGCCTTCGCCGCCTGCGCCTGCACCACAATCTTTAGCAATATCACAATCAGAGATGTGGATACCGTGATAAGCAACACCGCTAACTTCAACGTTATTGAGTGTCACGGTTAGGGTTCCAGTTTGGTTATCTCGTAGGTTAACGAAGATACCTTTACCAGCTTCGCCTGTTAGGTCACCGCGGTTTTGGATGCTAAAACCGCCAGGTCCTTCAAATTTAAGACCGCTGATATTCAGGTCCGCGCCTTGAGATATAGCCAGCAAATCGGTGTTTTTTGCAGTTTTGATGATCTGGCCGTTACCGTAGATCGCGATAGGTGCCTGACCAGTATAAGTCAGAGTGGAGTTGATCATGATATCGTCTTTGCTAGTAACAATGACGCTATCTGCTTTACCTTCAGCAACAGCGATCAGTGCTGCACGCATGGAACCTTCGCCGCTGTTATTACCATTAGTTACATGAATAGGGGCAGCGTAAGCCGTAGTTGTAAGCAAAGTTGCGCCAACAGCTAAGGCTAACGCTTTAAGAGGGTGAGAACCGTGCAGCATAGACATTGAAAATACCTTTATGGAAAGTCTTATAGATTTATGCCGCCAAAACTATCTATGCCGGGTGACGTTTAGATGACAGGTTTAAGAAGTTTTTGTGAGCGAAGCGTTACATTGAACTGTTATTGAGAATAGGAATCTGAATACTACCTTTTGTTCGGTAAAATTAGATCGAGTTGCAGAGTTGAAAACAGGGATGCTAACCGCATATAAATAGGCATCACATTCGTAACGTCATTGTGCAAAATTAATAAAAACAGGAGCTTAGAATGACAGTAGAAGCCACTGCAAATACGGCATCGAGTCAAACCTTGCAGAGTAAACTGATCGGGTTATCAGAGGCTTTAAAGCAGAAAGTCATTGGGCAGGAAGCCTTAGTTGAGCATTTGTTGATTGCATTGCTTACGGATGGCCATGTTTTACTGGAGGGCCCTCCAGGTTTGGCGAAGACGCGTACAGTTCATGCCTTAAGTGATCTGTTAGAAGGCGTGTTCCATCGTGCTCAATTTACGCCGGATCTACTGCCAAGCGATATTACCGGTACTGAGATCTACAACACACAAAAAGGCGAGTTTAGTTTCCGTCAGGGACCGCTGTTTTGTAACTTATTATTAGCGGATGAGATCAACCGTGCGCCAGCCAAAGTACAGTCTGCTTTACTAGAAGCGATGGCGGAGCGACAAGTCACGGTTGCAGGTAAAACTTATCCACTGTCTAAATTCTTTATGGTGATGGCGACGCAAAACCCGCTGGAGCAAGAGGGGACTTATCCACTACCCGAAGCTCAGCTAGACCGTTTTATGCTACATATCCGCGTTGACTACCCAGATCATAATCAAGAGAAAGAGATCCTGCGTTTAGTGCGTGACGAGCATAACTCCGAGTTAGCGGGGGAAGCCGCTCATATTGATGTTGCGCTGACCGAGCAGGAGTTATTCGCAGCTCGCTCCAGCATTATGCAGGTCTACATGGCGGATAACCTTGAGGATTATATGATCGCACTGGTGATGGCGACACGTAATCCAGAAGCTTACGGAGACGATCTGAAAGATAGTTTAGTCTTTGGCGCAAGCCCGCGTGCGAGTATCGCTTTGGATCGCGCTGTACGTGCTAAAGCTTGGTTGGCTGGACGTGATTTTGTAACGCCAGATGATATCCAAGAGATTGCTCCAAGTGTGCTAAGACATCGTATCGGCTTGAGCTATGTGGCTGAAGCGCGAGGTTTAGATAAAGATAAATTGATCGCCGAACTGATAAACCGCGTGGCGGTACCTTAGGGATCAATTTATGTTCTTAGGGGAAGCAAGCCCAAGGCCTGTGCCATCAGCACGGCACCTCATCAGTGTGGACGAACTTATTAGTTTACGGTTTTGGCCGCCTGCGCGACAGAATAGCCGTGAGCGCATGGCGATTCGTGAAGGTCATCATCTCAGTCATATTCGTGGTCGCGGTATGGAATACGATGATGTCCGTGAATATCAGCCGGGTGATGACATTCGTCATTTGGATTGGCGTTTGATGGCGCGTACAGGTGAAGCACATACCAAGCTTTATCGAGAAGAACGCGAACGCCCAGTTTTCCTGCTGTGCGATCTTCGCCACAGTATGCAGTTTGCAACTCGCGGACACTTTAAATCGGTGTTGGCTGCCTATGCCAGTGCGATGGCCCTCTGGACAACGCTGGCGAATGGCGACCGCGTAGGTGGCATGCTGCTAAGCGAGCAGCAAGAGCATTTGTTTAAGCCAAGTAATAGTCGTCAGCAATTGATGCAGATGATTACCGCACTATCTCAGGGTGTTGAGCCTACTGAGCAGACCACTGAACGATCCTTGGCACAGTCACTAGCGCGGTTAGAGTCGATCTTAAGCAGTGGCAGTATCCTCTATATTTTTAGCGATTTTCACGATGTTGATGAAGAAACCGAACTGCATTTGATGCGTCTGGCACAACGTTGTGAACTGAAGCTGGTGTTGATTTCCGATCCACTGGAACAACAACTGCCAAGTAGTGGGAAATCGTATCGTTTTAGCGGCTTAGGGCGTGAATTGTTGGTCTCTGCCAATCAGGCGCAACAGCTTAAATATCGTGGCCAGTTTCAGCAGCGATTACAGTTATTACAGAATCGGCACAACCTACGTGGCGTTGAATTTGCCCATTGGCAAACGGATCAGCATCCGCTGTTTCAGTTTGATTCCCAGGAGGTGAGCTAGTGGACTTTTCCCAGCTTCCCCTGCGTCCCATGCAGCAGCCAGAGATGATTGGCTGGTGGCCTTTGGCACCGGGCTGGTGGTTGTTAATTTTACTCAGTATCGGGCTATTTATTGCAGTGGTGTGGCTTGGCTATTACTACCTGAAGAAAATGCGGAACAACCCAAATCGTTGGGCGTTACAAGAGCTGAACTCCATTCAAGCGAAGTACCAGCAGCATCAAAATAAACGGCTTTTAGCCGAAGAGTGTAATGCACTGTTAAAACGCCTAGCGCTGACCTTGTATTCTCGCCAAGATGTCGCCGCGCTAAATGGAACCGCTTGGACTGATTTTTTAGCTAAGCAAAGCAGCTCGGATACTTTAACGGTGTTAGCAGTAGCGCCTTATCAAGCATCACCTGAGTATGATGCTGAAGCTTTGTTGAGTGCTTGTAGAGGTTGGCTAACTAATGCCAGAGGTAATGTTAGAGGACCTGCCGATGTTTGAGTTTGCTTGGTGGTGGCTCTGGTTACTTTTACCTCTGCCTTGGTTAGTAAGACGCTTTTCTAAGCCTTCAGCGGATCAGGGTGGGGCTTCACTGCATGTACCATTTCTTGACCAGATGGAACAAGCGGTAGGGCCGCAACAAGGAGTATCAACTCAGCAATCCTCTCCATGGCGACTAGTGCTGCTTTACCTTATCTGGGGGCTATTGATAGCGGCTGTAGCGAAGCCACAATGGTTAGGCGAGCCGATTCCACAGAAACTGGAAGGCCGTGATCTTATGATGGCGGTGGACCTGTCGGAAAGTATGTTGGAGCAGGACTTTGAGGTGAATGGCCGTTGGGTGAGCCGATTGGCGGCAACCCGATTAGTCGCCGGTGATTTTATCAAGCGCCGCGAAGGGGATCGTGTGGGCCTGATTCTTTTTGCAGAACAGGCTTATCAACAGGCGCCTCTGACCCATGACCGCGACACGGTTAAAACTTTGTTAGACGAAGCTCAAGTGGGTTTGGCGGGTAAAGCGACAGCAATTGGTGATGCTATCGGCTTGGCGGTAAAACGTTTCAAACAGATGGAAAGTGAACAACGCATTTTGATTCTGCTTACTGATGGTCGCAATACTGCGGGGGTGCTCAAACCTTTGCAGGCGGTGGAGTTAGCAAAATCTGAGGGGCTTAAGATTTACACGATCGGTGTTGGCGGCGGCAGCCAAGGTGGAGTTTTAGGCTCGTTCTTCGCGCAAGGTTCTGATCTGGATGAGAAGACACTCACGGCGATTGCTGAGCAAACCGGAGGGCGGTTCTTCCGTGCGTATGATCTGGATGAACTCGCAGAGATCTATGCTGAGCTAGATGAATTAGAGCCGGTTGAACAAGATTCCGAATTCTTCCGCCCTATTGATCCGCTATTCCACTGGCCGCTCTATGGCGCTTTTGTGTTGGCATTGATCCTAGCGATCAGCTTAAGAGGGCGTAACTGATGTTTTCTGATCTTCAGCTACAACAGCCACTTTGGTTGCTGATTATTCCTGCGGCGTTTGTGCTTATTTTGTGGCTGCAAAAGCGCAGAGCTGATGCCCAAGATTGGTCAGAGGTTTGTGATCCAGAACTCCTGCCGCTGTTAAAACAGCAGGGAGCACAAAAGTTAAAACGTAATTGGTTGCCGTGGAGTTTATTTGCTGCGGTGATCTTGCTAGCAATCGCGGCTACGCAACCGGTGTGGCAGAAGCAACCGCAACCGGTATTTAAGCAAAGTGATGCCTTAGTGCTTGCCTTGGATCTGTCAGCGTCGATGAATGCAACCGATCTAAAACCGAGCCGCCTGCAACGGGCTAATTTTAAGATTAAAGATCTACTCAAAAAGCTCCCAGATACAGAAATTGCACTGATTGTTTATGCCGGTGATGCCTTTGCAGTAACACCGTTAACCGAGGATAGCGATACTATATTGGCTGCTTTACCGGCGATGACCCCTGATATTATGCCGGTACAAGGAAGTCGGGCAGATCGCGCCTTAGTCTTAGCCGATCAAATGTTAGCGCAGGCCAATATTCAAGGCGGAAACATCCTATTGGTGAGTGATGAAGTCTCGCCTGCGCAAGTTGCAGCCGATGCCAGTCGTATTCGCAATCAAGGTCGTAAAATCTCTATTCTGGCCGTTGGTACGGCCGAAGGTGGGCCTGTACCTACCGAATATGGATTCTTACGAGATCAACAGGGCAATGAAGTTATTGCGACCATGAATATCGGGTTGATGACAGAAGCCGCTGGTCTAGGTGGTGGTCAGGCGCAGTTAATTAGTGTGGACGATCTGGATATCGATTATCTGATAGCTGGCCTTAAGTCTGGCGAGAATGCCGCCGTAAATGTCGATAAAGATATTGAACGTTGGGTTGCCGAAGGCCCCTGGTTTATCTTGCTGGCATTACCGTTCTTACTACCTCTATTTCGTCGCGGTTTGTTTAATCTGACGTTGCCTATTGTCGTAATAGCCTCTGCTGGCGTTTCCCAGCCAGCTAATGCAGATTGGTGGCAAGGGCTGTGGAAAACTCAAAATCAGCAAGCAGCTGAAATTTATCAACAGGGTGATAAAAGCGCTGCGGCGGAGTTGTTCACAGATCCGCGTTGGAAGCAGCTCTCGCACTATGAGAGCGGAGATTATCAACAGGCTTTAGACAGCCTGCCAGAGCCTGAAACTGTGAATGATTTTTATAACCATGCTAATTCACTGGCCAAGCTCGGGCAGCTGGAGAAAGCACTAGAAGCCTACGATAAAGCGTTAGCTGAAAGGCCTGATTTTGACGATGCTCTGCATAACCGTAAGTTGGTTGAAGAGTTGTTAAAACAGCAAGAGCAACAGCAGCAACAAGGCGGAGATCAGAACAAAGAAGACAAATCTGATCAGCAGAAAAAGGACGATAAACAGTCAGGCCAAGATTCTCAAAATGACCAGAGTAACGCTTCTGAGCAATCATTTGATCAGCAGCAAGAACAGCAACAACAGATGGATCAATCATCTTCATCCAGACAAAAAGATCAGCAACAGATGGCTGAAGAGCTCAAGGAGCAATTGGATGAAAAGCTAAAAGATGCTGAGCAGCAAGAACAGAAGCTTGATAGTACCGAACAATCTCAGCCTCTGGATGAAACCGAGCAATCTAATCAGCAGATGTTAAACCGAATTCAAGATGATCCAGCGGGTCTGTGGCGACGCAAATTTATCTATCAATATCGTCAGCGTTCCGAGCAGCCAGCAGCGGAGGATAAACTATGGTAAATGGAATTAAGTTATTTACCGCAGCAACACTTTTACTCTTTAGTCAGTTACTGATGGCTGCGATCAGCAGCGAAATTGATCGTAATCGTATCGAGCAAGGTGAATCCTTTCGCCTGATTCTTAAGATCACAGCGAATGAAGCGAACCAAGTTGATCTAGAGCCCCTACACAAGGACTTCCAGATTCTAGGGCGTAGTCATCAGTCCAGTACGACTTTCCAAAACGGTTCGCTAACAAGCACCACTAAACTGGTTTTAACCCTATTTCCTAAGCGAGCGGGCCAGTTAACTATACCTGCCTTGGAACTTGAGGGAGAGAAGAGTAAAGAACACAGCATTGAAGTTGTTGAAGTTAAGCAGCCTTCAGCTGTTGATGGTGGCGTAGAGTTCCTTTCTACCCTATCTGATAAAACCCCTATCGTTCAGCAGCCTATTATCTATCAATCTAGCTTGGTTCTGGGTCGGAAAATTTATGATGCTGGCATCCAAGAACCCCAAGTGACCGAGGGTAAGGCTTTAATTGAAGCCTTGGGTGAACAGCGTCAGTACGAGCAAGAACTTAATGGCCGTCGTATGCTTGTGATCGAGCAGGCATGGCTGATTACGCCACAACAAAGTGGCACTCTAAAAATCCAAGGGGCGCGTTTGAGCGGCCAAGTTCCAGATGGTCGACCAGATCCTTTTAGAGGCTTTAATACGAGAGCTGTGCGCAGAATCTTTGTGCCTGCAGAGGATTATGAAGTTCAGGTTCAGCCGATTCCTGCAGAGTTTACTGGCGAGCATTGGCTATCAGCGAAAGAGATCAATTTGGGTAGTGATTTTGACCGAGCTATCGACAGTTGGAAGCAAGGTGAGCCGGTCACAAGAACGTTGATCTTAGAGGCCACAGGCGTAAAAAAAGAGCAGTTACCTGAATTGGTATTACCGGAAGTACCAGGCCTAAAGCAATACGCAACCAAACCGCAAATCGAGCAGTACTACGTCGATGGTGAACTTACCCTAAGTCTTAAGCTTGAGGTCACTGTGATCCCTGAACGCGGTGGCAAAGTCACGTTACCCGAAATACAGCTTCCTTGGTGGAACACTGAGGCTAAGAAACAGGAAGCAGCGAGCATCCCTGCTATCAATATTGATGTTGAGGCGGATGCAACAGCCTTGGCTCCTAGCCCTCCGCCGCAGGTACAACAGCCGTTATCCACAACGCTATCAACGCAAGCGCCTCAGATCGTCGAAAATAGCCCTGTGGATAATATAAATAGCCAACAGGTTGTTGTGAACGAGAGTGAAGTATCACCTTGGTTAACTTTAGTTGTGGGTATCTTAATTGGGGTTATCTTATCCACAGTGGCATTTTTGCTATGGCGAAGACAGCAGCCACGACAGGTTATACAGGAAGAACCTAAAGCGGATAATTCGGCGCCAAGTTTTAAAAAGCTAAAAGCGGCTTGTTTAGCAAATAACGCCCAAGAAGCGAGAACAGAATTGATCATTTGGGCACGCCATCAATATGCAGGATGTAATCATCTGAATGACCTATCCGATAGAGTCAGCCCAGAGTTCAAACACGAGATCGAATTCCTCAATCGTAGCTGCTTTGCTAGTGATAACTTCTCATGGGATGGTAAAGGACTGTTGAAACAGGTTGAGGCTGAGAACAACCGTGAAAATCGGCTCGCGGCAGGGGAAGCTGGGTTAGAGCCACTGTATATGAGCTAAATCGGCTCGTTGTTCTACTTTGTTACCCAAAGCGGGCTTTTGCCCGCCCTTCTTTATTGATTACAACTTATTGATTTTCAATTGGTCCTGAACAGTTTTCGTGCTGTACCCAGCGTCTCATTGATATGACCGAAAAATGGCTCGGGGTATTCTTAGTATTCTGTATTTCCTGTGCTATACCTAAATAGGATTTCTTAAGGAACTTACCCAAAAATGGATTTTGTCACTTCTTGAATAACCACATTTATCCGTCAGATGTAGCTTATTTGCATAGATAATTTTGGTACGACTATGGAGTTGCGAAATCTTGCAAGGATGAATCAAGAGGTTTTAGTCACCATGCTAAATCAAATGTCGGTTTCCAAAAAAATCGCTCTGCTCGCTATTTCTTTACTCTCCCTTTTATTAATGACCTCAGGTCTAGCGATCGTATCTATGGATCAGATAGGCAAAGAACTCGATAGTATTGCTCACAAAGATATCCCCCTGATCGAGAAGATGACCAAAATAACGGAATACCAGCTTGAGCAAACTATTCATTTTGAACGTGCAGTTCATTTCGGAACGGTTGGGTTGTTGAAGAACGAGAGTGGTCAAAGCAGTGGTAGCTATCAGGACAGCTTTTCAAAGGAACAAGACAAGTTTATTGAATTTGGCCTCAAAGTAGATAAACACATTGGATCTACCAAAAAGCAGCTCTCGGCGATTATCGACTTGTCCCAGACCAAGAGTGGTGGGCTGATTCCAAAAGTCTACGCCAGTGAGCTGGATGAGTTCGCAATGCTAGCCGAGCAGTTAAAAGCGATTGAGAAAGAACATGAAGAGTTCCAACATTATGGCCTAGCTGCTATGAAAGCGATTAAGAACAGAGAGTTTGATCGTTCAGAAGCACTGGCGGTTCAAGTTGAAGAGGCTGCTGATCAGTTAACTAAACATCTTGAAGAACTATTGGCTGAGATAGAAAGGTTCACTCTTGAAGCCTCCGAGACAGCTTTGGCCCATGAGAAGTCTGCTTTAACCAACATAGTGGTAACGCTGATAGCAGCTTTAGCCATTGGGATCTCGTTGAGTATTCTGATCACGCGCAATATCACCAGTCGACTTAAATTATCCGTGGAAGGCATGAAGCATATCGCGGATGGGGATCTAACCCATGATGTTAAGAGCACAGGTGTCGATGAGATCTCGCAAATGTTGGAGTCTCAGGAGATGACCCGCCAAGAACTACAGAAATCGATTGGGCAAATCGTTGAAATCAGTAGCCAGCTTTCCGCGACCTCAGAGGAAGTTGCCACAGCGATGTCAGAAAGCAGTTGTCATGTGCAAAACCAACAAACTCAGACCGATACCTTATCTGCTTCTATGCAGCAGATGAGCGCTACATCAAATGAGATGGCGCATAACATTAATGAGGTAAATGATTCGGTTAATAGGGCCGATGGCGAGCTACAGGAGAGTAACCATATCTTAATCGGCACGGTTGAGAGTATTACTGAGTTATCGAATCAGCTGCAAAACTCAGCGGATACGGTGAAAGATCTAGATAGCAGCACTGTAGAGATCAGTACTGTATTGCAGGTGATTTCGGATATTGCAGAACAAACTAATCTTTTGGCACTAAACGCAGCTATTGAAGCGGCTAGGGCAGGTGATCAAGGGCGAGGCTTTGCGGTTGTGGCTGACGAAGTAAGGCAACTGGCTTCTCGCACGCAAAACTCTACAGCTGAAATATCTGAGATTATTAAACGACTGCAAGATGGGTCAACACGCGTAGTGAACTCTATGCAGCAAACCCAAAAGAAAGCGATTTCATTGGTTGAAGGGGCTGAAAAATCAACGGATTCCCTATCGAAAGTGGTCGATCAATTAAGCCATATCAACAATATGATGAGTCAAATAGCGACCGCTGCTGAAGAGCAAAGTCTGGTAAGTGAAGATTCCACCCGCACTGTGACCGATATTAACGACCTAGGGTACCAGAACGCTGCCAGTGTTGAGGAAACCTCTCAGGCCAGTTTAGATCTAGCCAGAATGGCGGAAGGGCTGAATCAAACGGTGAGTGCTTTCAGGGTGTAAAGGGAAAGAGCCTAAAGCACGAAATAAACAGAGGCTAATCTTTTATCGATAATCCTCTGTTCTGAATTTACCGGAGCTTAGTAATTCTGCGGGAACAAAGCGCGTTTCGCTTCTTCGTCCATTTCAGATTTAAATTGGATATCACCGCTGATACTTCTGGCTTTGGCGACTGCTGGGCGGGCATCTACCGTTTTGAACCAGCGTGATAGGTTAGGGAATTTCTCAAGCTCGTTCTCACCTAAAACTGGTAGCACGCGGTCAATCCAGCCCCAAGCAGCAATATCTGCAATGGTGTACGCCTCACCCGTGATATAGGTATTGCTAGCCAATTGATCATCCAGCACTTGATAGTGGCGGGCTGCTTCACGGCGATAACGATTGATTGCATAAGGTAGGTTCTCAGGTGCAGCGCGCTGGAAATGTACCGCTTGACCCGAATAAGGCCCAAGGCCTGATGCGATAAACATCAACCAAGAGAGTAAGTTTGCCTTATCTTCGGCATTCCCCAGAAAAAGATTATGTTTTTCGGCGAGGTAGAGAAGGATTGCTGTGGAATCAAAGACCTTTGTACCTTCATCATCAATGGCAGGTACTTTTCTATTTGGATTGATTGCCGCGTATTCCGGACTGTGTTGTTCTCCTTTTAAAGTATCCACAGGGACTAATTCATACTCTAGTCCAGCTTCTTCAAGAAAAAGAGCGACCTTCATTGGATTAGGGGTAGGGTGAAAATAGAATTTAAGCATAAGTTTTTTAACCTGTTGAGTTAACGTAAATTGAGATGGCTTGTATTTATTGTTCAGGGGTTTAGCTTTAGAACTTGATCTATATCCGTAGCTTGATGCCTATCGCGTAGTTGCTCCCAGGCTTCGCCCCAAGTGCGATTGACGATACGGCCACGCTGTACGGCTGTGCGTTGCGAGATCTGTTCGGCCCAGCGTTGCAGGTTGGAATAGCTATCGACATCTAGAAAGGTGGCGGCACTGTATTGGTTTCCGCGGACGAGCTCGCCGTACCAAGGCCAAATAGCAATATCTGCGATGGAGTAGTTTTCGCCCGCTATATAGGGATGGTCCGCCAGTTGTTTATCCAGCAGGTCTAACTGACGTTTTACCTCCATAGTAAAGCGGTCTATGGGGTACTCGAACTTTTCCGGGGCATACGCGTAAAAGTGTCCAAAGCCGCCCCCTAGATAGGGTGCAGAACCCTGTAGCCAAAACAGCCAATTCAGTTGTTCTGTCTGTTCGCTAGGGTCTTCTGAGAGGAAGTAACCAAACTTCTTGGCGAGATAAAGCAAGATAGCACCCGACTCAAATACGCGAGTTGGCGTCGCCCCTGAGTTATCAACAAGGGCTGGAATCTTAGAGTTGGGATTGATATCCACAAAGCCTGATGAGAACTGATCTCCTTCACCTATCTGAATCATGTGGGCATCGTATTCTGCCTGTTCAACGCCTGCTGCTAGCAGCTCTTCAAGCATGATGGTGACTTTCTGGCCGTTAGGCGTTCCCATCGAATACAGTTGAAGTGGGTGTTTACCTTTCGGCAGTTCAGCTTGATGAGTCGCACCTGATACTGGGCGATTGATACTTGCCCACGTGCCACCGTTTTCCTCTTCATGCTTCCACACTTTAGGTGGGGTGTATTGTGCGTTCATAAGACTTCTATCCTTATCAGCTGATCTAAAATTAAATTGAACGTCCGTTCATCTATTTTTATCCTAACTGGACTTGAACGGGTGTTCAAGCTAAAATTTGAACAAATGTTCAATCTGAAGTTTTAATCATGGCTAATACTCTGAAACATGACCGTTCTGAGGTGCTGGATAAGGCAACGAATCTTTTCTGGGAAAAAGGTTTCCACGCTACGTCTATGCGTAATTTGCAAGACCATATTGATATGCGTCCGGGCAGTATCTATGCCGCATTTGGCAGTAAAGAAGGGTTGTTTAAAGAGAGCTTAAATCACTATGCAAAAGCCAGCTTAGAGCGATTAACTGAAAGCACTAATACGTCCGAATCCCCGCTTGGTGCACTTAAAGCATTTATCAAAACTGTGGTTTTGAATTGCCGAGAGGATACGCCCAGTGAGATGTGTATGTTGGTAAAAGCGATTGCTGAACTGACAGAAGAAAACGGAGAATTGTTAGATGAGGCGAAGGGGCTTCTGAAGGCTGTAGAACAGGCGCTAACGCAACTGATTGAACAAGCGCAAGCGGCAGGCGAGGTCGATTCTTCAAAAGACGCAGCCCGCCTTGCTCGCTATATCCAAATGCAGCTCATAGGCCTGCGCGTATATGCACGGGTTTCACCTGATGAAGATGACTTGGTTGCAATGATCGATGATTCCATTGCTTCGATGGTGTAAAGCCGCTTTATTGAAACTGGGCGACAGCCATTAGCTGTTCGCCCTATCTCTTCAGATATAACTTAGCAGCGGAAAGCTCCGCAGGTTCGTTGTATCTCTTGTACTAATCCAGATAATTCATCTTGGCTGCGGTTAAGAATTTGCATTCCATCTACTGTCCTTGTTGCTGCATGGCTGACTTGTTCTATATTGCTCCCCAGTCTTTCTGCGGAGGTTTGTTGTTCCTGCGTAGCGCATGACATTTGTTCGCTCATAGTGGCAATGCTGGCTACTGCATGATCAATCTCTACTAGCTTGTGATTGAGCTCTGTAATCTGCTCGACGCCTTTAATGGCGTTTGTTTGGCTACTAGCCATCGTTTTTACTGCTTCAGAAACACTATCTTGTAGTTTAAGAATAATGCTCTGTATCTCTTGGGTAGAGTTTTGGGTGCGTTTAGCGAGATCCCTTACTTCATCTGCAACTACAGAAAATCCGCGGCCAGTCTCACCTGCTCGGGCGGCTTCAATAGCGGCATTCAGTGCCAGTAAGTTCGTTTGATCGGCAATATCGCTAATCACTACCAGTACTTTTGATATGTCACTGGTTTGTTCACTCAACCTATTAATCGTCGTTGCAGAGTTTTCTACATCTTTAGCAAATGCTTTAAAGCTCTGCTCGCATTGGCTGGTGGTAACCAGACCCGAATTGGCTTGTTCCTGTGCTTCAGAGGTGGCATGAGCCGTTGTCGCAGCACTTTGCGCTACTTCTGATACTGATTGTTGGGTTTGGCAAACGACTGTTGCCATATCTTCAGTGCTGATGTGCTGACTACGGCTATCCGTATCTACCTGAGTGACTACTGAGCTAAGTTGGGATTCAACGTGTTTCAGTTGTTCAACATTGAGTAAAAGCTGGGATACAACACATCGGGTTTTCTCAATGAACTGGTTACAGTTTGTCGCTACGTCACTTATCTCATCATTACCATCTACGGTGATTTTCTGCTTCAGATTAGCATCCCCTTGACCTAACTTTTTCATGGCTGATGCGACTAGCGCTATGCGCTTTTGGATACTGAAAGCAGTCATACTTGTGAAGGTAAAACCGATGATGATAATCAACAGAGCCATGACCAGCATGATGTTCTGCTGGCTTTGAATATGTTGTTTCACTTCCGGTATTTGGATAGTGGCTAAGTCTGAAAGTTCTTTTTCGAGTTCATGTGCGGTGTTTCGCAGATCCTTTCGAATGCCTTTCTGGTGAGAGGTGCCTAGTTTTTCAGTTAGCTGGACGTATTGGTTAAAGGTTGCTGAGTATAGGGCTAAGTCCGACTTCAGTTGCGTGAATTGCGCACCAAATAAATGACTGTTTTGTTCTAGTTGAATTGTCAGAGAGCTGTATGTGTCGTTAAAACTGCTGACATACTTTGCTTCTTTACGCAGCATAAAATCTTTTTCGTGGCGGCGTAAAGACAGAAGCGTATTTTGGAATACTGGTTGATCCTGTAGCGCAGCAGAGACTTTGTGCGCGGAGCTTCGAAGTTTGCCTAATGCACCTTCGTTTTTGCTTAATCCAAGTGCCTTTTGAGTATTAACAAAACTCTTAAACTGATTGTCGTAGGTTGTGAGTAATTGTTGAAATTTGTCATGTTTAGCACTGAGTCCTAACGCTTGTTTTAACTCTTCTAATGCATGTGATCGTTGTTCCAATGCGGTAACGCCAGTATCAAATCTTTGTACATATTTAAGATCTTTACGCTCGAAGAAATCCTTTTCGTTACGTCTTAAATTCAGTAAATCCTGTTGTACATAGCTGAGTTCTAGAATCGAAGCTTTCAGTTGGCTAATGTTATTCAGAGAGTAATGGTTGCTACCCATGATTAGCAGCATACCAACAACAAAGAACAGCGAAATTAATAACAGTTTTATTTTTATAGTCATATCAACACCTTACATCTTAAAGGGTGTATTTGCTGGTCGTGATTTAACGACTAGCAGGCAGAGGGACTGCTGTGCATTGAGATATGTGTGCATAGGGTTACCATTAAAAAGGCAACTATTCAGTCCAAGGGCTTATCGAAAAGGCTCTATCCGATGTTGGAATGAGCTGAGGATTGCTTTTGGGGAGGGCGGTCTATTCGGACGATTTTTGTGTAACTGTAACTTTGAGCAAAGTGCTGGGTGACGATGGCTATGGGTTGGTACAGCAATGCTGAATTGGGGATATCATCGAGTTGTAAGTTATCAAAATGGTTTTCGAACGCTACATTGGAGCGGTGGTTATTATGAATATTAAGCTTACAGTGAGGTGGTTCGGAGTATGTGTTATTGGATAGTTTAGGTGATTGGCATATACAAAAGGGGGAAAGCACTTCTGTTGATAGCAACAAGCAGCATATCAGTATCAAAAATGGACTATTCTGACTTTTGAGCAATAGAGCTACCTTTCCCTTTTTGAGTATCAAATATTAGATAATTTGTAACAAAATCGTCATATTTGAATAATCATACTAGATAAAATTGTACTAGGGCTCAAGGGGTATATAGGCAGTAAACAACAGATGATTGTATGTTTGCTGCCTATAGCACTTAGCGTTGTTTCTAAGCTTGCAAATAGACTGTTGATTATTCAGACATTTTCGACGCTACTACCGTTAACTACTCGGTTGCGTCCCATTTCTTTTGCCTCGTACAGTGCTGCATCAGCTAATTGAATTAATTCCCTGGGTGAGTGATCAATGGCTGCTTCAGCCAAGCCGAAGCTAGCTGTCACTTGATCGACCTCTTCAAACATTTCTGCTGCGATGGCAGTGCGAAGTTTTTCTGCTAAGCGGTAAGCCATTTGTGCGTTTGTTTCAGGTAAAAGAATCATAAATTCTTCACCGCCCCAACGACCTATTTTGTCTGTTTTACGGGTGTTCTCTCGTAGTATTTGTGCAAATCTTTTCAGCACAGAATCGCCACAGAGGTGGCCGTATTGGTCGTTTATCTTTTTAAATAGATCGACATCCAATAGCAGAATTGAAAGTGGGCGTTTGAAACGTTGGAGACGGTAGATCTCCTCTTCCAGTAACAGCTCAATGTGTAGACGGTTGTTTAACCCAGTTAGAGCATCGGTTGTAGATAGGATGGATAACTCTGTATTCTTGCTATTGAGCTTTTCATTAAGTTGATTCAATTGCAGTTCAGCAGCTTCACGTAGGTTTATTTCTGACTTCAGCTGTTTATTCAGTCGAGATAGTTTCCAATTCCATAGCGTGATTATCGTGATAATGAACAACGCGGCAAATACGAGTTTCCAGATCAGTTCATAATTAGCATCGTGTTCAAATTTAACCGATACCCAGCGTTGGAATACTTTGGAGTGCTCCTCTTCTGTTATGTATTCGGTGGCCTTGTTGAACATGGAAAGAAGCTCAGGGCTATCGTTACGGATGGCGACTGCCAGTTTCCAGTCCTCATCTAAACGGCCTCCTATTTTTAAATTTAGGAAACGGTGTTTACGAATCGCATGGCCCACGGGAGCTATCGCCCCGATTAAACCGAAAATTCTACCTTCCTCGACAATGCGTAGACCGTCAGCGACGCTATCTACTTCAATTACATTTATCTTAGGGTAATCTTGCTGGAGTTTGCTAAGTAAACCGTAGCCTTTAGGTACCCCGATGGTTTTATCTTTGAGTGATTTGAGGCCATCAACAAATAGAGAGTCTTCCTGAATCGCGATGACTAAAGGTAAGCGCAGGTAGGGCTTAGTGAAGTTTAATTGTCGTTTAGCTTCAGCAGTTTCGAAGGCCGCGGACATGATGTCACAGCGTCTATTCTGGGCGTATTCTAGGGACTGTTGGCTACTTTCTGTTGGTAGCATTGTCATGCCTATACCAATCCGATCGGCCATTAAATTCAGGTAGTCGGCAACCATGCCTTCATGACGCCCTCCTGATCCGATCTGTTCTAAAGGCATCCAATCTGGGTTGGCACAAAATGTTATGCCAGGCTGCTTTTCTAAATAGGCCTTTTCTACGGCCGTTAGGCTAAGACCACTACCAGGTCTAGCGACATAGTTCTCATTGCCCATCCAGCGCTGAGAAATAGCAGC
Source organism: Neptuniibacter sp. QD57_21 (assembly GCF_047778075.1). Lineage (GTDB taxonomy): Bacteria > Pseudomonadota > Gammaproteobacteria > Pseudomonadales > Balneatricaceae > Neptuniibacter. The sequence continues at coordinate 177,710 of NZ_CP180549.1, forward strand.
GACTTCATCTCTGGTAAGGGATTCAATGGCACGATCCATAATTCGTTGCAGGATAGGCCAATCTGAACGAACACCAATGCGTAGATTGGCTAGATCAGGTTTGCCTACATCTACCTCACCCGATACGGTGAGGTCATTCATCAAATTTTTAGCGATAAGGTGGTTAAATACAGCTGCTTCTCCCAATGCTGCGTCGGCCTTACCAATAGAGATTGCCTTAAGGCTTTCAAGTGCATCGGTTACAAGATGTTGTTTGATTTGTGGGTATTCGTTGGTCAGGATCTCTTCGTAGAAAAAGCCTTTTGGTATAGCCACTGTTTTGCCGAATAGACTTTCAATAGATTCGAATTTAGCGCTTTTCTTACTAACAATAACATTCGGATTGACTGCATAAGGGCGGGTAAAGCGGATATATTTACGACGCTCAGCGGTATTGACGATATTGAGCATCATGTCTAATTCACGCTCCTTGGTCATCGCCAAGAAATCATTCCAGTTTGGTCCACTGACATACTGGATCCTAAAACCGGTTTTCTTGGCAATGAGGTTCATGACATCAATAGAAAAGCCTTTCGGTTTGCCTTGTTCGTTGTAATTGAAGGGAGGCCAGGCCATTTCGTTATGTACCCTTAGGACAGGGTTAGCCGCGAGGAATTCTTGTTCTTCTTTATCTAGATGAAGAGTCTGGGTTCTTTGTAACCCGCCTTCTAGCCAGCGGCGGCTTAGCCGATCTCTTTCCTCTTTGGTAACTGATTCAATCGCTTTTTGCATAATAGAGCGAAAGATAGGCCAATCATCTCGTACCCCTATACGTAAAAGATTGGCAAAGCGGGGATCATCAATACCGCCAACGATTTTGAGGTTACTCATCAGATGTTTTCGGATTAGGTGGTTTTGGACTGCAATCCCACCCATGGTGGCATCGGCCCGGCCAAAGGCCACTGCTTTAAGGCTATCTACTTGATCTTTAAGTAGTAATAGCTGAATACCTGGAAAATGCTTTTCGATAATTTCTTGGTAGAAGAAGCCTTTAGGAATAGCAAGAACACGGCCATTCAAATCTCTCAGATCCCGTACTGTACGATTATCGTCTCGGACAACAATCCCTGATGGGTTATTTACATAAGGGTCGGTAAAGAGAATGTATTTGCTGCGATCATCTGTCTTGATGATATTGAGCATCACATCAAGCTCTTTATGATCCAGCATAGTTAGAAATTCACCCCAAGTAGGGCCTGTTACGTAATCAACTTCTATACCGAGCTTTTCTGCCAGAAGGTTCATGAATTCAACAGAATAGCCTTTAGAACGACCGAATTCGTGGTAATTAAAAGGTCCCCAACTGACTTCGTTATGGACTCGAATTTTCTGATGGTTGAGCAGCCAAGTTTTCTCTTCCTGTGTCAGAGGTATCTCATTTGCCTGAACAAAAAAACTGGATGTCAGTAAGATTAATGAGAAAAGAAAGGTGAAAAGTGATGTCTGCCGTAACACGAAGATAATCCCTAAAACTTATATTGTTATTGTATTGGGACTCTATCTATATCATTAAATGGTGGGGTTTGAAATTGCCTACTGCATTAACGGTTCTTTGAGTATAACGAGGGGCATGGATTATTTTGTCGTGGCATCAGACTAAGAATGGGCGAGATTGCTTCTCGCTCCCCTCTTTGCTTGATGTGGGTGGTCACAGGATTACTCAATACTTCCTCTTTCTGCTCGGCAACTACGGCAAAAGCATGTGCTTCGGTCTTCAGGACAGAATATTTGTTGCCATTTATTTTTTCTATTAAAAACAACCATTGCTAGCCACAATGTACCTACAAGGAAAAAAGTACCCAAAGCTATAAGCCCCTCTAGCGGAAAATTGTTTAAGCCTTCTAACATATTTAGCTAATCCTAGTGTATGTCTAATTTTTATTTTTATGACACTGTCACATATGATCTTGTGATATGCATGCTTGGATCTGATCCGAAGCAATAACAAAAAATTACTCTTTGAGTCTGGTTGTTACAATTATTCTGGCTGTTGTGAGAGTAGATCTTTGATTTAGATCAATGAGGGTGAGGCGATGGTTTTAAGAAAGGAGGGCTTAAAGATGATCCAGAAAGCCCTATAGGAGAAATTAAGCAGCAAACAGTTTCGGGTGTTTTTTATTTTTAGGTAAAAAATACTCAGGAGGATGAGGTTTGCTGTAATACCAGCCTTGGACAACTTGGCAGCCTAGATCTTTGAGCATCTCAACCTGCTCTACGTGTTCTACACCCTCAGCAATTACCCCTAAACCAAGGCCTTGAGACATGGCAATAATCGCTTTGACCAATGATTTATCACTTTCGTTTTCTGTAATGGAACGAATAAAGCTTTGATCAATTTTAATGCAATCGCATGGTAAATCTTTTATATAACCTAAAGACGAGAAGCCTGTTCCAAAGTCATCGATAGAGACCCGCACGCCTAATTCTTTGAGCTCGCTTAATACTACAGCTGCTTTCTGAGGATCATGGACCAAGAAACTTTCTGTTATCTCTAGTTCGAGCATTGTTGCTGGGATTTCATATTGGGCAATCGCCGCTTTTACGTCTGATACAAGATCAGTACGCGCAAGTTGAAGGGCTGATATGTTCACCGCGATATAGTTCGTTTCCACACCAGTATCTAGCCAGTTTCTAAGTTGCTTCGCAGACTGATTTAGGGCCCATTTACCTAAGTCCGAAATCAAACCCGTTTCTTCAGCCAAAGGAATAAATTGAGCAGGTGAAATATAACCTTTTTCTTTGTGTTCCCATCTTGCAAGGGCTTCATAACCGATGGTTTTCCCCGTGGTGATATCTACCTGAGGCTGATAGTGCAGTTTCAGCGCTTGCTCTTGCATTGCTTGTCGCAGAAGAATTTCAAGTTCTTGTCTTTCTTTAGCCATATCAGACATTTCGGAAGAGTAGGTTCTATAAACTCCGCGGCCGTCTGCTTTTGCCTGATAGAGAGCTGCATCAGCGGCCCGTTTAAGTTCGTCTAAATTCCTACCATCCTTAGGCGAGAATGCTATACCAACACTCAAACCAATGTAGGATGTGCAGCCCTCTAGGTTATAGGGTGCTGAAATTGTTTTAATTAAGCGCTCTGCCAAGGTATAGATTTCGTCTTCGTTGTCGTAATCATCGACAAATACAGCAAATTCATCCCCGCCAATTCGGGCACAATAATCCATGTCACGAATCTGGCTTGAGAGGCGCTTTGCACAATCGATAATTAGTTGGTCGCCGTATTCATGGCCCATACTGTCGTTGATATTTTTAAAACGATCTAAATCCAAATAGAGCAGAGCTGATTTGCGTTTACGGCGCATATCTTTAGGTAATAAGTGATCTATCAGACTCTCAAAGAAAAACTTGTTAGGAATACCGGTTAAGCGATCATGATTAGCGAGCTGGGTTAGCTGTTCTTGTGCCTGCTTAACTTGGCTGATGTCATTTAGCACTCCAACATAATATTGGTGGCCAAAATCATCCTCAAGTGTGGTGATTGAAAGTAGTTCGGTAAAGTGAGTACCGTCCTTACGTTTATTTACTATCTCACCTTTCCAGCTGCCACGTTCGGAAATGCCCTTCCACATATCGGTATAAGTTTTACGAGGCGTTAATTCCGATGCGAGTAACTCTGGACCTGAGCCCACTACTTCTTGACTGGAATAACCAGTAATGCGTTCAAACGCAGGGTTTACGGAAACAATTTTGTTGTCAGCATCTGTGATCATGATCCCTTCAGCAGTGTTCTGATAAACAGCTGCGGAAAGCTTGATAGAACGGTGATCAGCGATCTGCTTACTGATATCAAAAAATGAGATCACTGCGCCAGTGATTTCACCGTTAGTGATGATTGGAGCAGCTTTTCGATGCACCGGAATACAATCACCATTGTCTTTGATAAACCAATCATCGGAAGATAAGGACGCTCCGGTTGATAACGTACTCTCTATACTGGAATTGCTTTTAATCAGGCTTTCCCTTACTGGGTTCGTGCGATACCAAGTATCCTGGATGGAATGTCCGATTAGTTTATCCGTGCTATAGCCTAAGATTGCCGTTGCAGCCTTGTTGACAAAGATCTGCTTGCCTTCAGCATCTAGTTCAACAATGCCGTCACTGATACTTTCAAGGATTGTATCATTACGGGTTGCTAGACGATGGGCTTGATCTCGCTCGGTGATTAAGATCTCTTCAGCTTTTTTCTCGGCACTGATATCAATATGTGCGCCGACAATACGATAAGCTTCATTAAGGTCAGTATAAAAAACAGAAGCTTGTGCTCTCATCCATAGAATATGACCGTTTTTATGAGTAAGACGGTAATCTAAAGATAAATTTTGATATTTCTTGGCTAAGCAATTTTGAATATAGTCTTCAGCACCTTGAAGATCGGCAGGGTGGATATTGGAGCGCCACTCAGAAATATTATGCTCAAATTCGCCGGGCATATAACCTAGTTGCGCTAGCCATACATCGGAAAACTTAACTGAGTTACTTCGTAGATCCCAATCAAACAGGCCTACATTGCCTTTTTCCGTAGCCGCTCTTAAGAATACTTCATGTTCATGAATACGCTTATTACGATGTTTCTTCCTCATGCCTTGCCAGATTGCTAGAGCCAAAGAGCGTGCAAGAACAATTTGCTCTCTGGACGGTCGTTCTTTTAGCTCCAGAGAGAAAATAACAGGGATATCATCATTATAAATAATTGGCAGACTGAGTAGATGTTTGTTGCTTGTCTTTGGGTAAAGCTTCAAAAAATCACGTTTGTTTTTTAATACATAAGACAGTATTTCTGGATGCTCTAGTTCCAGTGCTTTGCAATCTTCGTCGAGGAAAATATCTGGGCAATGAGAGTAATTAAGCCAAACCTGACGTGCGTTGAACATCAAACTAAATTCGGAAAGGCACTTCTGCAAATAGGCTAAATCGCTGCGTCTATCACCAATGGATATAATGGAATCCAAAGAATGGAGGGCTTTCTGATAGTTAATATCACGAGCTTTACTATCGTCTTTTACCTTAAAAAGGTAGAACGTTATTCCGCCAACCAACAGCAAAAATGCGGTGGTGAGTAGAAGCAGCAATTGTGTATCCATATCAAATAGCCTGAAGCATCGATTTTAGATCCGTCACAAGGTTTGTCAGTTCAACGGATGAGTCTTTCATACGTTTGGCGATGGCATGGTTTTCAGAGGTTACATCTCTGATGCTTTCAATATTTCTACTCACTTCATCTGAAACCGAGCTTTGTTCCTCAGACGCTGCGGCTACTTGGGTACTTAGATCCGTGATATTGAGCATGGCCGCATTAACTTCATCAAATGATTGCCCAACCCCTTCTGCACGTTGGATATTGGCTTCTGCATGGCTACCACAGCGTTCCATAACATGAACAGTTTCAGATACCTGATTTTGGATCGCTTCGATAGTCGATCTGATTTCGGTCGTGGATTCTTGTGTCCGTTGCGCCAAAGTACGTACTTCATCGGCAACTACGGAGAAGCCTCGACCTTGATCGCCTGCACGAGCCGCCTCGATTGCTGCATTTAAGGCGAGTAAGTTTGTCTGCTCTGCAATTTCTGTAATGATGTCGACTACTTGTTCAACGGCTTGAGCTTTGGTTTTAAGCTCTCCGGAAGATTCTCCTGCGAGGCGAACTTCCCCAACTAGGTCTTTGATGCCGCCAATCATCTCCTCAACAATACCTTTACCGCCATCCGCTAGGTCAGCCGTTTGGCTTGTGGCATGGGATGTTTGCGAAGTGTTTTGCGCTATTTCATGAGCTGTCGCTGACATCTCTGTGGCGGCACTGGCCAGCATATCGGCTTCAAGATTTTGTTTTTCTATACCATTTGAGGTTTGATCGATGGAGGATAGGGTTTGATCCATGAATTGGGTTAAAGTGGTGATGCTGTCTTGAACTCGACCAATTACGGTTCTGAGACGGGCCTGAAGCATCAAATTAGCCATATCTGCACATCCCACCTCATTCATATGGCCTGACATCACATATTGAGCGAGCGCATTGTCATAGACGTCTACAGCATTATCTTTCAGATGCTTTAGTGGTTTTAGAATAATTGCCTGATATGAGATAAACGCTAGCGCAATCGCAGCGATGATCCCTGCTTGCATATAATCAGACAGTGGAAGAAATACAGAGACTAGAGCACAAAGGAAAGCCATCAGGCCTGTGATCATTAGTCGGCTAGATAGACTGTATGGTTTTATACTGACTTTTTTGGTGCGCAGTTTAGTGTAAACGGCTTCGGCACGTTGGATTTGGGCATCAGTTGGTCGGGTCCTTACGGATTGGTAACCGATTTTACTTCCGTGTTTATCAAACAGCGGCGTAACATAAGCCTGTACCCAGTAATGGTCACCATTTCTACAACGGTTCTTTACTAAACCCATCCAAGGGCGATCATCTTTGGCGTGTACCCATAAGTCGCCAAAGGCTGCCGGCGGCATATCTGGGTGTCTCACAATACTGTGATTTTTACCGATTAACTCATCAACGTGATAACCCGCAACTTCGCAAAAAGCTGGGTTAGCGTAAGTGATAACACCCTGCAAGTTAGTGGTGGATATCAGGCGTACGCCTTCAGGATACTTCTTTTCGATACCGGTACAATTCATGTACAGCCTCTTGTTTATGCGCCAGTCCGATTGGTCGGTTTGTTTCCTAGGGGAGCAATGAAATCGGGCAATTATAAAATCTTTCGTTTATTGAGTAATTGCGCCATGTCATGTTTTTGCAGTGCGCAAAAGATGGCTGTCCTGTCTTAGATCAAAAGGACTTTCTGATATTGCGCTGCACAAGTGATGTGCATGTTTTTAGTTTTTTCTCATAAATAAAACGAAATTGGGCGAACTGCCTATGTTTGTATGGATTTTAGAATGGGTGTAGTCAGTGTCATAAATATAAAGAATGGGAAACTGATTCAGTTGGGCTACGCTTATCCTAGTCACCTTGTGTGGAGAAAAATATGAGTATCAAAGTAGCGATATCCCAAAAGCCACCTGTTTTGTTGAATCTTGAAGCGTCACTAGCAAGGGCTTTGGAAACGATAGAGGAAGCGGCGAATAGTGGTGCGAATATTATTGTTTTCCCTGAAGCATACTTACCTGGTTATCCAACTTGGATATGGCGACTGAGCCCGGGCAAAGACATGGCTTTGGGTAACACTATTCATGCGAAATTGAGAGAAAACTCGGTTGATATCCAGGCTGGTGATTTAGATCCTCTCTGTGAATCAGCGCGCCAGCATAATATGGTCGTTGTGATGGGCATGAATGAAAGAGATACAACCTATAGTGGTACCACACTTTATAACACGCTAGTTGTAATCGGGACTGATGGACAAATACTCAATCATCACCGAAAAATGATGCCCACAAATCCTGAAAGAATGGTTTGGGGTATGGGAGATGCTTCTGGGCTTAAGGTTGTAGAGACTCCATACGGTAGGTTGGGGACTTTAATTTGTTGGGAAAACTATATGCCACTGGCGCGCTATGCTCTGTTTTCTCAGAATATCGATATATATATTGCTCCTACTTGGGACAGTGGAGAGATTTGGATCTCCTCCATGCATCATATTGCTCGAGAAGGTGGGTGCTGGGTTCTAAGTACAGCGACGGCTATGACCGGATCCGATATTCCAGAGGATTTTCCTGAACGTGATTCCCTCTTTGATCAAGATGAATGGATAAACCCTGGCGATGCCGTGATTATCAAACCTTTCGGTGGTGTGCATGCAGGTCCACTGCATCAAGAAAAAGAGATTTTGTTTGCAGATATTGATTTAGAAGATGCGCGACGTTCGCGTAAAGCACTGGATGTATCAGGCCACTATAACCGTCCTGATATATTCAATATTGAAGTGGATAGAGGCAACAAGCCACCTATTAAATTCATCGACGATTGTTAATAACAGATGGAAGACCTGAAAACTATCAAAGGTAATGTGGTTTTATGCATATCTAGCTTGTAGGCAGATCAATGCAGAAGGTATTGGTAAATCGGAGTGCAACGACGATAGCCTGAAGGGTGAGCGAAGCGAATAATCTAACCAGGTTCGGTGACGCCTGCGAAATATAATCTTGCTAGGGTATTTAACTAAAGAGAGAATCTAGAAGAGAAGAAGTGGTGCCCAGGCGCGGATCAATGCCCTAGGCATTCACACATCGGAGTGCAACGACGATAGCCCGAAGGGTGAGCGAAGCGAATAATCTAACCAGGTTCGATGACGCCTGCGAAATAAAATCTTGCTAGGGTATTTAACTAAAGAGAGAATCTAGAAGAGAAAAAGTGGTGCCCAGACGCGGATCAATGCCCTAGGCATTCACACATCGGAGTGCAACGACGATAGCCCGAAGGGTGAGCGAAGCGAATAATCTAACCAGGTTCGATGACGCCTGCGAAATAAAATCTTGCTAGGGTATTTAACTAAAGAGAGAATCTAGAAGAGAAGAAGTGGTGCCCAGACGCGGAATCGAACCACGGACACGGGGATTTTCAATCCCCTGCTCTACCGACTGAGCTATCTGGGCATAAATGAGTTCTTCCAGAGACAAAAAAAGCCTGTAATTTGAATTAACAAGCCTCTTTAAGGAAGTGGTGCCCAGACGCGGAATCGAACCACGGACACGGGGATTTTCAATCCCCTGCTCTACCGACTGAGCTATCTGGGCAACTCAAGTGGCGCGTATTAAACCGTCTTCACGGAAAACTGTCAACCACTTGTTACAAAAAAACTATTTTGAAGGTGGAACGTAGCCTTCAGCCTTCTCGTAGTCTTCTCCATCCATGAACTTTTGCATCTCTGTTTGCAGGAATTCACGGGTGGATGGGTCCATCATACTCAGGTGCTTTTCGTTAATGATCATTGTTTGATGATCAGTCCACTCTTTCCAAGCCTTTTTGGATATTGTGTCGTAAATTTCCTGGCCTTTAGCGCCTGGATAAGGAGGACGATCCAATCCTTCAAGTTCCTCTTTATATTTACGGCATAGGACGGTGCGACTCATGTTTTGCTCCAATCAATTTACGCGTTGGTTAGTTGTTGCAAGAGTTTCTTAACCGGTGCTGCTAAACCAACATTTTCTGGTTGCTCTATGTTATACCAGAGCAGAGGCTTCCCTTCCATGACACAGTCTGTAGGGGTATTTACTCGCGCCTTCACTGGGGTGATATCTAGATGGAAATGACTAAAGGTGTGACGCAGAGGATCCATGAGCTGAATGCTTTCTTCATCTAGCTCCAAACCGGTTTCGTTGAAGGTGTCACGTAGGTCTGCAACTTGAGGTAGGCTCCACAATCCACCCCATAAACCACTCGGTGGGCGTTGATAGAGTAAAACCTCAGATTGATTATCCTGCTGTAAGATCAGCATGTAGGTTTGTTTTACCGGAATCGTCTTTTTCGGCTTAGGTGCTGGAAGTTGATCGGTTTTACCTAATTCGAATGCTTGGCAACCATGCTGCAGAGGGCAGAGTAAGCAGGATGGTTTACTGCGAGTGCAAAGGGTGGCGCCCAGATCCATCATCGCTTGCGTGTAATCACCCGTACGTTCTTGCGGTGTATTCTGTTCGGCATATTGCCACAGCAGCTTTTGATTAGCGGTTGTGCCTGGCCAGCCCTCTAGCGCATAAAAACGTGCTAATACTCGTTTTACATTGCCATCTAGAATCGGAGCCCACTTACCGGTGCTGATCGATAAGACGGCCCCTGCAGTGGAGCGACCAATGCCGGGTAGCTCTTCCAACCCTTCAACTGTTTCAGGAAACTGACCTTGATGTTCCCTGCTAACTATCTGCGCGGTTTTATGCAGATTACGGGCTCGGGCGTAATAACCTAAACCTGTCCATAGATGGAGAACTTCATCCTGCTCTGAAGCAGCTAGCTCTTCTACAGTTGGGAAGCGTTCGATAAAGCGTTGATAGTAAGGAATAACCGTGGTGACCTGAGTCTGCTGCAGCATGATCTCAGAGATCCAAGTGTTATAAGCGGTCTTTTTCTCTTGCCAAGGTAGGTCGTGACGACCGTGCTGGTCAAACCATTCCAGCACGGCATTAGCGAATAAATCAGGTGTCATTAGGGGTTAAAATAAACCTTTCAGTTTGTCGCCTAGCTTATCTTTAAGTTTCTCTTCAGCTTTGGCTTTTAGTTTCTCTTTTTTCTCTTCAACTTTCTTTTTAACGTCCTGTTTTAGCGCGTCAGTGATAAAGCTGAAATCAGGCTTACATAGCTTGGTTGGTTCTGTGTTAAAGCTTCCTTTACAGTCGATTGGTACCTCGACGCCTTCCAGTTTATTGGGGAAAGAGCAGGTTTCTTTAAACAGATTCTTCTCAACCATAAAGCCAAGACGGTAGTTCAACATTTGTTTTGGTAGGTTTACGGTGCCTTTGCCGCTTAGGGTCATTGCATCCAGTGCGGCTTTAAGATCTTTGTTTGTAACCACGCCATTTTTAATACGGGTAGAAGCGCCCATGCTGGTAAATGGCGTAGAACGATCTACTTGCTCAGCATCACCGCCTAGCGCGCTAACATTGTTTAGGCCCTGGCAAACCGTTTGTGCCATGTCTAAGCCTTTTAGTTCACCATCTTTCATGTTCACTTTTGCAGTACCTGTAACGCTGTTTACAAAATCGTGAACAGAGTTACCGCGCAGTGTCAGATTGGAGGTTGAGTTTAGCTTACCGGTTAGCTGATCAGCGTTAGCCATATCTTTTAGCAGGTCACCTACCTGAAGACCGGTGATGGTTTTCTTGGAGGTAATAACCGGTGTGTTCTTACGCACATCAACAGTGACGTTGTTACGCACACTGCCTTTGTATAGATCAGCATCAATTTTCGTTGCCTTGATTAAACCACCGTGAGCGCTTACTTGTAGTGCCACATTGCTGATATCCATATTGGAAACATGCAGTGATTTAAGGCCTAACGTTGTGTCTAGCTCTAAACCACGTAGTGTTTCAACTGGCAGAATTGGATCTTTCGAGTAAGGACCACTCTGGCCCTTTTTAGCAGTGCTCGCAGTTGCTGTGTTGGAAGAGTCTGCTGCTTTTTCACCTTGCGTTGCAGGTGGCATGTAGCGATCAGCATTGATCTTGTCGCCTTGCAGGTTCAGCGTGATGTTGCTGTTTGCTAGGTTAAATGCTGCAGAACCGTTGAAGGTCGTATCATCCAGCTTAACGGTTAGCGCTGTCGCGGTGATTGTATTGGCCGGACCTGCTAGTTCTGTAGATAAACTGATCGCTTTTAGAACGTTCGGATCGTTAGTTTTGACTTCAGCCTGACCCACAGCGCTTAGCAGTTGATTTAGATCAAAGGTTGCCACATTCAGCTTGCCGCTGATCGCTGGTGCTGCGAAGTTATTAACGGCCAGCGCACCCTCTGCATTTAGATTGGCAATCGATAGTTTTAGGTTGTTAAGGCTTAGCTGTTGTTTCGGCAGGTCTGCTTCAATATCGGCAGCAGTCTTCAGCGCCAGTGATTTATCGCCTAGTGGTTTACCACTCAGGTTTAGCTCACTGGTTAGGCTTTTAAGCTTGTACTGTTGCTGTTTCAGATCCAGGTAAAACTCAGCAGCTAGTTTCGCTGCGGCTTTAATCTGCTCTTCACCTTTAACTGTTTGTGAAGCTTTAAAGCTCAGCTCTGCTGGGAAGAAAGCGTTAGTCACTACCTGACCTGAGGACATGTTGAATTCAGTAAGTTTAGCGATCATATCAGCGGCTTTATCTTGATAGATGATGTTACCGTTGCTGATCTGGATACTGTCGATGTTGATCGCGATAGGTGCAGATGTGCTTTTTGCCGACTCTTCTTTTGGCGCTGCATCTGTTGTCGTATCTTTTTTCGCATCAGCAGGTGCCGCTGCGATCGCCCAGTTGTTGCTGCCATCTTTTTCTTGGACAAGGTTTAGCTCTAAACCATCTACCACCACGCTTTGCATCTCAACATTGCCAGACAATAGTGCGGGTAGGCGTACAGAGATTTGAGCTTGGTTTAGCTTGGCTAAATCCTGTTTGCCAGGGAATTTGGCATCAATCTTATTTACTTCAAGCCCTAACCAAGGGAAAACTGACCAGCCGATATTACCGTTAATTTTTAGTTCGATACCAGCATTATCAAGTGCTGCTTGCTCTATTTCGGGTTTGTATTCGTTGGGATCAAAGAATGCACCCAGAATGGCACCGCCAGCGACGATCACCACAACAATCAGTGCGGCTAGACCAGCGAGTAATTTCAGCAGACCTTTCATTGTTCTCTCCTTGGCAAGGGTTCTGATGGGATGAGGATAAACGGAAATAATGAAGTTTCAATGGCGGAGGCTGAAGGAGGGATGAATAATTTAGCTACAGACTTGGTTTTTGCCGCTGGCTTTGGCGCGATAGAGGGCTAAATCTGCTTGTTTGAGCATCAATTCTCTATCGGTAAACTCTTTATCCAACTCTCCTACACCAATACTTGCGGTAAGGTGTATTACCTCACTACTTGTTATCTGTACTTCCATACTGCGCAGTGCTTCTAGATAACGTTCTCCAATTTTTAAAGCTGAATCTGTATTCGTTTCGGGAAGGATGATCATGAATTCTTCTCCGCCATAACGACAAACAAAATCGTGAGCTCTGGAATAACGGTCTAGACACTGTGCTGCCTGTTTAAGGGCAATATCGCCGGTATCATGGCCGTATGTGTCGTTAATGTCCTTAAAATCATCGATATCTAACAGGATTACGGAGATGGGGCGCTCTTTTCGAATCGCTTCTTTGCACAGCAGTTTTAGTTGTTTACGACCTTCACGACGGTTATAGATACCGGTGAGATCGTCATAAGTCGCTAAACGCTTAAATTTCTTCTCTAGAGTTTTCTGATCTGTGATATCTATGATGGCGCCGATCAGCCCTGCAACGGAACCGTCGCTGTCATGAAAGGTGGCTTTATGGAACTTCACATAGTTGAGGTCTTTGCCCTCACGATGAACGGGTGTTTCGTAAATTTGGATGCCCGGATTGTTTAAAAGATCCATATCAGCTGCTGCAAAAATAGAAGCGGGTGTTTTATCAAAGACTTCAAAAACATTTCGACCAATCAAATCCTCTCTGGAAACTTGAACATAATCAGCATAGGCCTTGTTGCAGCCGAGGTACTTACCTTCGTGATCTTTGTAATAGATCGGGAAAGGTAAAGCATCGATAACTAACAATAGCGCGCGATGATTGCCGCGCAATAGTTGATGTAGATCGGGATCATTCATCAGCTGATTCCGTCCTTAATAAAAGGCGATACCTACAAGATAGCCCAAGGTCTCTGTATTTGCGTGTAATTAACCGCTTTGGAAAGTGCATGGATGGGGGGATGGTTGTATAATCGCGGCTCAGATCAAATATAGTGGGAGATCACCATGGCGGACCGTACAGCCAAGGTAAGTCGAGATACATTGGAGACACAGATCACTGTGTCGGTAAATATTGATGGAACAGGCCAGTTTAAGGCCGATACAGGTGTGCCGTTCTTAGAGCACATGATGGAGCAGATCTCCCGCCATGGTCTTATTGATCTAGATATTCATGCTAAAGGCGATACACATATCGATGACCACCACACGGTTGAAGATATCGGCATCACGCTAGGGCAAGCATTTAAAGAAGCGGTAGGTGATCGTAAAGGGATCATGCGCTACGGCCATGCTTACTGCCCGCTGGATGAAGCTTTGTCCCGTGTTGTTATCGATTTCTCAGGTCGACCAGGGCTCGATTTTAAGTGTGATTTTACCCGCGGCAATATCGGCCGTTTTGATACGCAGCTGTTTTGGGAATTTTTCCAAGGCTTCGTAAATCACGCCGGTGTTACTTTGCATATCGATAACATCAAGGGCTTCAATGCCCACCACCAAGCGGAAACCATCTTTAAAGCGTTTGGTCGTGCTCTGCGTTACTCACTAGAGATTGATGCGCGTGCTGCGGATGTTATGCCTTCTACAAAAGGGTGTTTGTAAGTTATGTCGAGTGTAGCGGTAATCGATTATGGCATGGGCAACTTGCACTCTGTTGCCAAAGCACTGGAATTTGTACAGCCGGGTGTTGAAGTACGTGTGACTTCTGATCCTGCGCTAGTTGCCAGTGCTGACCGCGTTATCTTGCCGGGCGTTGGTGCAATGCGTGATTGCATGGCAGAGATGCTACGTGCCGGTGTGGATAAAGAGGTCACAGATGCAATCAATTCGGGTAAACCATTCCTAGGTATCTGCGTTGGTATGCAAGCTCTGCTGGAGCGTTCTGAAGAGAACGAAGGCGTAGATTGCTTGTCTCATTTTAAGGGTAGTGTGAATTACTTTGGCGATGACCTAGCAGAAGAGGGCGAGCGCCTGAAAGTTCCACATATGGGGTGGAACGAAGTTGCTCAGATGGATGATCACCCTCTATGGAATGAGATCGAAGACGGTAGTCGTTTCTACTTTGTTCACAGCTACTTTGTAACAGCTGAAGAACGTGATCTGGTTTCTGGTGTTTGTCGTTACGGTCAGCAGTTTGATGTCGCGCTTGCTCGTGACAATGTGTTCGCTGTGCAGTTCCACCCTGAGAAAAGCTCTAAGGCGGGTCTGCAGTTGCTTAAGAATTTCCTTAATTGGGATGGTAAGCCAGCACCTGCACCGATGACTGAAAATACGATTAAACCTTAATCCATTAGATCAAATTTTAGAGGTAGCTACTCATGGCTTTGGCAAAACGAATTATTCCTTGCCTCGATGTAGAAAACGGTCGCGTGGTGAAAGGCGTTAAGTTTGTCGATATTCGCGACGCAGGTGATCCTGTAGAAGTAGCAAAGCGCTACGATGAACAGGGTGCAGACGAAATTACATTTCTAGATATTACTGCAACCCATGAAGGCCGTGACACGATGGTGCATACGGTTGAACGTATGGCTTCACAGGTATTTATCCCACTGACAGTAGGTGGTGGTATTCGTACTTGCGAGGATATCCGTACCATGTTGAATGCGGGTGCAGATAAAGTATCTATTAATTCTGCTGCGGTATTTAACCCTGAGTTTGTTAAAGAAGCAGCAGAGCGCTTTGGTTCACAATGTATCGTTGTAGCCATTGATGCCAAGAAAGTATCCCAAGAGGGTGAAGAGAACCGTTGGGAGATCTTTACTCACGGTGGCCGTAAACCAACCGGTATCGATGCGGTTGAGTGGGCGCAAAAGATGGTTGAGTTAGGTGCAGGTGAAATTCTTCTGACATCTATGGACCAAGATGGCGTTAAAAACGGTTACGACCTAGAAGTTACGCGTGCTATTAGTGATGCGGTCAACGTACCTGTCATCGCTTCTGGTGGTGTAGGTAATCTGGATCACTTAGTGGAAGGCTGTATCGAAGGCAAGGCAGACGCTGTGCTTGCGGCTTCTATCTTCCACTTTAATGAGTACACGGTTCCGCAAGCGAAGGAATATATGCGAGACAAGGGTATTGAAGTCCGTCTTTAACGGAAGTGATAGCCTGATTATGAAGCCTCGCAAATGCGGGGCTTTTTATTGCACGCAATTTAGACACATTGTGAACTTTAGTATGGCTATTAGAGTCAAGGTCATGCATCATTTTGTAGCACGAAAAAAGATTGAGAATCATTTGTAAATAAATGGTTCACAGGGATTTAGTTAGGACTCAGTTATGCGACAGCTCTTCACTCTTACTCTTTTGGTTTTAGGTACACAGCTACAGGCCGCTGAAAGTGTGGTAGTTAAACCTCTGTCTGAGCTGTTAGCTCCATCCAGTCAAAGCGCACCAGCGCAGGTGATCAACGATCATCATGTAATTATCAGTAGCCGTTTAAATGCACCCGTTGAAGAAGTGCTTGTTAATGTAGGCGATCAGCTCGATAAAGGCGCGCCACTGCTAAAGCTCGAATGTCGTGATTTTGACCTGCGCTTAGTCCAAGTCAAAAGTGAGCTAAACGCGCTACAAGCGCAAACCCGTTTGGCTCGTCAGCAATTAAGCCGAGCTGAGCGATTGTTAAAACAGCGTAATGCCTCAAAAGAACTGCGTGATCAGCGTCGCGCTGAGTTGGATAGCTTAATAGCGCAAGCTTCCGGCTCTCAAGCTCGTTTAGATGAAGCAGAGCTAGCGGTAGCTCGTTGCACCCCAGTAGCACCCTTTACCGGAGTTGTTACGGAACGTTTAGTCGGTGAAGGCAGCCTTGTTGCATCGGGCACCCCTCTATTCAAAATTCTGGCTGAAGATCGTCAGGAAGTATCAGCGTTGCTAAGTAGTAAGCAGCTTGCTTCTCTGCCTAATTCCACAAAGATCGAATATCAGATTCAACAGCAACGTTTTCCGCTTGAACTACGGGTGATTGTACCTTTTGTTGAAAATCGTGCCCGTACTCAAGAAGTTCGTCTGCAATTTAGCGCAGATAAAGCCATATCAGGTAGCAGTGGTCGATTGGTATGGCAGGAGCCCCAAGGGCGCTTGCCGGTTCAGTACATTGTTTCCCGTGATGGTCAGTTGGGAGTGATGGGGCTGAATGATTCCAAGGCGGAATTTATTGCACTGCCTAAAGCGGTTGAAGGCCAGGCTGCCGTTGTTGATCTGCCATTGGATATGCTGGTGATTGTTGAAGGTCAGCACGGGGTTGAATCGGGCAGTGATGTGACAGTGATGGCGCAGGAGTAGTAATAGCTATGTTAATGCGTCTGTTTAACAACCATGTCTTAGCTAACCTCACCTTTCTATTGGTATTGGTGATTGGCTTTCTTTGCTACAACCTGTTGCCTCGCCAACAAGATCCCACCATCAACTTTAACTGGGTTGTTGTGACCACTGTGCTGCCGGGGGCTAGCGCTGATGATATCGAGAAGCGTGTAACTGACCCGCTAGAAGACGCAATACGCAATGTCTCGGATATTAAGTTTGCTTCTTCTAATAGCCGCGAAGCAGTGTCGAGTTTGCTGATACGTTTTTCTGATATTGACGAGCGTACCTTTGATAAACGTATCAATGATCTGCGCCGAGAAATTCAAAATGTAGAAGACGAGTTACCGGAAAATGCGATTGATCCGGTGATATTAGAGATCACCAGCGCCAACGCTTTCCCAAGTGTCACAGTGGCTGTAACCGCACTAGATGATGACGAAAACCTCAGGGTACAAGCGCGTAATATCGAAAAAGATCTGGAACGTATCACGGGTGTAGATCGGGTTGATCCAATTGGTCTGGATGATCCTGAATTGCAGGTGAATTTTGACCCTGAAGCATTGCAGGCGCTATCGCTGTCGCCAACTCAGTTATCGAATACCGTATCTGTTTGGTTTCAGGATATCTCTGCCGGTAGCGTGAATGTCGGCGAGCAGGCATGGCTTGTACGTTTGGTGGGACGCAGTGCCGACCCTGATCAGGTTAAGCATATCCCGTTGATCAATCTACAGGGGGAGGAGATCACCCTTGGCCGAGTTGCCGAGGTTGTGCAAACCCGGGCAAAAGCGCAACAAGATGCAGTGATCGATGGCAAACCCGCGGTTGTATTGGCGGTGATGAAAAAAGCCAATGCCAATACCTTAGAGTTGGTCGAGCGGGTGAAAACTTATATGGATCAGCGCAATGAGCTGGCCCAAGCGACTGGTGTGAAATTGGTTCTGGTCGATGATCAGACCGTGCCGACCCGTGAAGCGATCAGCCTTATGCAGAACAATGCTCTGATCGGTTTGATCTTGGTATTGGTAGTGGCGTGGTTGTTCTTGGGTGCGCATATCGCCTTTTTAACTGCGATTGGTATCCCCTTTATTCTGGCGGGTACTTTCTGGGTGCTCTGGGGCATGGGTGAAACCTTAAATGTTACCGTGCTACTCGGTGTGGTGATTGTGCTCGGTATGCTGGTGGATGATGCAGTGGTCGTGGTGGAGGCGATCTATCATCGCTTGCAGCTAGGGCAACCGATCTATCAAGCGACCATGGCCTCGCTCGAAGAGGTAGGACGCCCGGTAATCAGTGCTGTATTGACGACGATGGCGGCGTTTCTACCTTTAATGCTGCTGCCGGGGATCATGGGTGACTTTATGCGGGTGATCCCCATGGTGGTCACCATCGCATTGGCGATCTCTCTGGTTGAAGCGTTCTGGATGCTGCCGGTACACGTGAGTGTGGCGCAAGTGTCCTTTGCGAATCCGGGACGGATGCAGCGCTTTCGTACCCGCATGACCCATAAAATCCAAATTACCTATGTTCGATCGTTGATTAAAGCGATGCGTCGCCCTGTACTGACCTTTAGCTTAATCGGTGCACTGTTTATTGGTTCGATGGGCGCACTCGGAGCTGGTTTGATCAAGATGGATTTCTTTGCCTCGGATCCGTTGCGCTTGTTTTATGTCAATATGGAGATGGCACCAGAGACTTCCCTTGATGCTACCTTGGACAAAGTAAAACAGATGGAGAAGTTGGTACGTAAACATCTTAAAGATGAGGATCTTCGAGCAATTGTTGGTTATGCCGGACAGCAGTTTACCGAAACAGCACCTATGTTTGGTGATCACTATGGCCAGATATTGGTTGGGCTCAAACCAAAAACAGAAGATAACCGCTCGGTCGATGAGTTGTTAGCTGCGGTGCGTGAAGATGCATTGGCTTTGCCTGGGCCGTTGAATATCTCTTTCTTGCGTTTGGCAGGTGGTCCTCCAGTGTCTAAACCGATTAGTATTAAAGTGCGTGGTGATGAATACGCAGAGATTCGTGCAGCCGCGGATGCGCTGCAAACCTATATGCGATCGGTGGAAGCGATAACCGATATTACCGACGATGCTGGCGGCGGACGTATGACGCTGACGCTAAAAGCCGACTATGATGCGATTACTCAGGCGGGACTCAATCCGCAAGAGGTTATCCGTACAGCGCAGTTGTTGGTGGATGGTGAAATCGTCGCTGATATGCAGCACGAAGGTGAAAAACTTGAAGTGCGGGTACGAGCAAAGCCGCAGCAATACAGTGATATAGAACAGTTACTCCTATTTGAATTGCCGTTAGCAGATGGTGGGCGTGTACCGTTGATCAATCTGGTTCGTTTTGAAAAAGAGAAAGCGCTCGGAAATATCCGTCACTATAACTTCCGCCGAGCAATAACGGTGGAAGCCGATCTCCTGCCTAACAGCATCGATACCGTAACTGCCAATGACATGATTTTGGAGCATTGGAATGACGAGCTGCAAGTACAGTTTCCTAATCTGGACTTGGACTTCTCGGGTGAGCTGGATGAAATCCAAGAGAGTATTAATTCGATCGGTATTCTCTTTCTGTTTGGTCTTGGATTGATATATCTGATTTTGGGTACGCAATTCTCTAGTTATTTCCAGCCTCTGATGATCTTAATGACCATCCCTATGGCTATTATTGGTGTAGTGCTTGGGTTGTTACTGACGCAAAACCCTCTGAGTCTATTCACCTTGTACGGTGTTGTTGCTTTGGCAGGGATAGCGGTGAATGCCGCGATTGTGCTGATCTCAGCGGGTAACCAACGCTTAGATAAAGGGATGTCGGTAAAACATGCTACCTTATACGCGGCTAGACGACGCGTTATTCCAATCTTGATTACTTCACTAACGACGATTGCAGGCTTGTTTTCTTTAGCAACGGGCTTAGGTGGTCACTCCCTAATTTGGGGGCCAGTGGCAACGGCGATTGTGAGTGGCTTGGCGTTCTCGACCGTACTGACTCTGTTCCTGATTCCTATGCTGTACCGCATCTTTATGCAGTGGTCACATCGTCGGCAGGGTACTTAATTGGCTAGGATAGATTATAGGTTTTAGGGCAGAATCTAAGCTTTAAGGAAGCTAAGAAAGAAGCATAAAAAAGCGGCGAATAAACATCGCCGCTTTCTTCTGTCAGTGATTCTTACTTAAGCTAGTTCAAGCACTTCATCTACTAGCTTGCGGATACCTGATGCCGCTTCGGTAATTGAACCCGCTAGCATATACGCTGGAGTTGTCACCACTTTACGCTCGGAATCGATTACGATCTCGCTAACACCGCAGTCTTGGTGCTTACCACCCATCGCTTCAATCGCCGCTGCTGTATCAGCATCATTACCGATCGTGCAAGTAGCGCCTTCACCAAATAGGATAGGTGTCATTGCTGGAGCAATACAGATTAAACCAACTGGCTTACCTGCTTTATGCATCGCTTGAGTAAAGTTAATTACATCAGGGTTTACTGAGCACTCAGGACCTTTTACTGCGAAGTCAGATAGGTTTTTCGCTGCACCAAATCCACCTGGAATAATTAGCGCATCGTAATCTTCAGCATTGGCTGTTGCAAGATCGATAATTTCACCACGTGCTAAACGCGCTGCTTCAACTAAAACGTTACGTGTTTCACCGGCTTCTTCGCCAGTAAGGTGATTAATAACGTGCATCTGCTCGATATTCGGTGCCATACACTGTGAACTAGCACCGCGTTCAGCGATCTGTAGCAAAGTCAGAACCGACTCGTAAATTTCTGCGCCATCGTATACGCCGCAACCAGATAGAATTACTGCAATTTTCTTCATGCTTTCAGGCTCCTTTATCTACAGTGATATGAGTTTGATCATACCCTTTTGTATGCAGAGTACGATAAGATCAGTTTTATTACTATGGTGACAAATAGTTACACAATTTTTAGCCTTATCTCTAGGCTGTCATTAGCTTGTCATCGTTTTCTGTCATATTCATCTTGTAACCTAAGGAAGATGCCGTGTCCTTTAATAACAGCCAGCGCTTTTACCCAGAAACACGTATGCGTCGTATGCGTGCCAGTGATTTTTCCCGTCGTCTAATGCGAGAGAGCGTTTTAACGCCAGATGATCTGATCTATCCCGTCTTTGTGATTGAAGGTCAAAATCAAACTGAGCAAGTCGCGTCTATGCCTGGCGTCGAGCGTATGAGTATCGATTTGCTGGTAAAAGAAGCGAAAGAGCTTGCTTCTTTAGGTGTGCCGGCGATGGCGTTGTTCCCTGTAACACCGATGGATGCGAAATCTGAGTTGGCAGAAGAAGCCTACAACCCAGATGGTCTGGCTCAGCGTGCAGTGAAAGCAATCAAAGATGCCTGCCCTGAGATGGGAATCATGACCGATGTTGCACTGGACCCGTTCACGACTCACGGGCAGGACGGCATTATCGATGAAAATGGTTATGTGTTGAATGATCGCACTGTTGATACCTTGATCCAGCAGGCGGTATCTCACGCCGAAGCAGGTGCTGATATTGTTGCACCAAGCGACATGATGGATGGCCGTATCGGTGGTATCCGTGATGAGCTGGAAAGTAATGGTTTTGTAAATACCTTGATCATGGCGTACTCCGCTAAGTATGCAAGTGCTTACTATGGTCCTTTCCGAGATGCAGTAGGTTCTGCGGCGAACATTGGTAAAGGTAACAAGTTTAGTTACCAGATGGACCCTGCTAACAGTAATGAAGCGCTACACGAAGTGTCACTGGACCTAGCGGAAGGTGCAGATATGGTGATGGTAAAACCGGGTATGCCGTATCTGGATATCGTTCGCCGAGTTAAAGATGAATTAAAAGCACCAACCTATGTTTATCAGGTGAGTGGTGAATATGCGATGCATGTAGCGGCTTTCCAAAACGGTTGGTTAGACGAGCGTAGCGTAATGCTTGAATCCCTGTTGGCGTTTAAGCGTGCAGGGGCTGATGGCGTCCTGACTTATTTTGCGAAACGCGTCGCACAGATATTAAACGACTAAACTTTATTCTGTAGTCGTTAAAGAATTAGGGAGAGAAAACAGCGTGATGGTTGAATCAGCGGAACAGAGCGAAGCAGCAGCGGCGTTATTAGAGAGCCGTGAAAATGTTGCAACAACAGAGCAAGAGGTAGAGGAAACACCGGTTGATCTGAAGGTGCCCGAGCTCTATATCAACCGTGAACTCAGCCATCTGCAGTTTAATATCCGAGTTCTAGAACAAGCATTAGAGGAGCAGCACCCGTTGCTAGAACGGTTGATGTTCCTGTTGATCTTCTCCAGTAACTTGGATGAATTTTTCGAGATTCGTGTTGCTGAGCAGATGACTCAGTTGAAATATGGTCGTGAGGCAGTTGGTCCTGATGCAATGCACCCACGTACGGTGTTGCAGCGTATTAGCGAAATCTGTCACCTGACCGTAGACCGCCAATATAAGATCCTGAATGAAACGATCTTTCCTGAGTTGGAAAAGGAAGAGATCCATTTTATCCGTCGTCACTTATGGACGCCGGAGCAGAGAGAGTGGGTGCAGTCTTACTTCTATGATCGTGTTGTGCCGGTCATCAGCCCGGTTGGTTTGGACCCTTCACACCCTTTCCCACGTTTAGTGAATAAGAGCCTTAACTTTATCGTTGAGCTGGATGGTAAAGATGCCTTTGGCCGTGAAACTGGCATGGCGATTATTCCGGCTCCGCGCTCTTTGCCGCGTTTGATCCGTCTACCAGACAACCTCTGTGATGGTGGAGATAACCTAATCTTCTTATCCTCGATTATCCACGAATTTGCGGATGAGCTATTCCCAGGGATGAAGGTTAAAGGTTGTTATCAGTTCCGTATCACACGTAATGCCGATATGACCTTCGATGTGGAAGAGGTTGAGGATCTGGTAAATACCCTGAGGGGTGAGTTGCACTCGCGTAAGTACGGTGATGCAGTTCGATTGGAAGTGGACCAGCGAACACCAGAAGAGTTGATCGCTTTCCTACAGAAAGAGTACAAATTGGATGAATCGCAAACTTATAGGGTGGATGGTCCTGTTAACTTGACCCGCCTTATGGCTGTGCGTGATTTAGTGGAGCGGAATGATCTGCGCTGGAAGCCATTTTCTCCCGGCATGCCTGGTAAGCTTAAAGGTGACAATATTTTCGATGCCTTAAGGGCGAATGATCAATTATTGTTACATCCATTCCAGTCCTTTTCACCAGTGGTTGATCTACTGCGTCAGGCAGCGAAAGATCCTGATGTCGTAGCGATAAAACAGACTCTTTATCGAACTGGGGTAAAATCCGATATCGTTAATGCATTAGTAGAAGCGGCGCGTAGCGGTAAAGAGGTAACCGTAGTTATTGAACTGCGTGCACGTTTCGATGAAGAGAGTAATCTACATCTTGCTTCACGTTTGCAGGAGGCGGGTTGTTTGGTTGTGTATGGTGTTGTTGGTTACAAGTGCCACGCTAAAGCGATGTTAATCGTACGAGAAGAGGAGAATCACTTAGTACGTTATTCTCACTTAGGTACGGGTAACTATCACTCGGGTACAGCGCGCCTGTATTCTGATTACAGTTATCTGACTGCGGATCAAGAGGTGGGCGAAGATGTCCACAAGGTTTTTCAACAGCTAACGGGTATGGGTAAGATTCAGAAGCTGAAAAAGTTATACACAGCCCCATTTACCCTGCACTCTAAAATGATCGAACTGATCCGTCGTGAGACCCGCTTAGCTAAGTCTGGTAAGCCAGGTCATATCATGGTCAAAGTGAACGGTTTGACTGAGCCTAAGATGATCCGTGCCCTATACGAAGCAGCGGAAGCTGGTGTTCAAATTGATCTGATTATCCGTGGTATGTGTCGTCTACGTCCGGGTATTGAGGGGCTGTCTGAAAATATCAAAGTTCGCTCCATCATCGGCCGTTTCTTAGAGCATACGCGCGTTTACTATTTTGGTAATGACGGTAAACCGGAAGTGTTCTGTGCCAGCGCTGACTGGATGGAACGTAACATGCTTAACCGTGTAGAAACGGGTTTCCAAGTCTTTGGAAAACATAGTGAGCGTTTAAAGCGCGAGCTGGATTACTACATGAAAGATAACTGCCAGAGCTGGGAGCTTCAGGCGGACGGTAGTTATATTCAGAACCAGCCGGGTGAAGAGGAAGAGGTTTTCTCTGCTCAGCAAGCTCTATTAGAAGAGTTTGCTAAGTAGCTGTATCTAATAAATAGCCTTACTTATCGAGTAAGGCTGTTAAGCGCTTTTCGCATAGCTCTGATGGTTATGAACAACTAACTGGTTGCGATTGTTCTTTGCTAGATACAGCGCTTTATCCGCTTCCGTGTACAGTTCATTTTTATCAGAAATCTGATTGCCCGCGCTCCAGTAGGCACCAATAGAGATAGTTACATAGTCGCTGACAGTGCTCTTCTCGTGAGGAATATGCAGTGCTTCCACTTCTGCTCGAATACGATCTAGGAAAGCTTGGGCCTTAGCTGCATCTTGTTCTGTAATGATGATGGCAAACTCTTCACCCCCGATGCGAAAGGCAAAATCGGAAGGTCTGCGTAGGCTGCCTCTGATGCAGTTCGCGATATCTCGCAGGGCCTTATCCCCTTGCGGGTGACCGTAGGTGTCGTTGTAAAGCTTGAAGAAATCTACATCCAGAATAGCTAACGCGATTGCTGTGCCATGACGGTAGCTGAGCTTAATTTCGCGCTCTAACACATCTTCAAAACTACGGCGGTTTGGCAGTGTGGTGAGCTTATCTGTAATCGATAGCTTCTTGCTGGTTGAATCCTGCAGTAGGTTTGTAAAGCCGGTTATCTGATAGCGTTCATTAATATTGGGTAAAATGCGCGAGTTTGCCCAATGCATTAAGCCATCGTCGTTGATATGACGTATCTCACCTTGCCATGTTTTACCGGTTTTGATTGTTTTCCAGATCTGCTCCGATAGCATGCTGTGAGTATCTGAATTATCAAAAAAATTACTTTGCTTGCCGATCAGTTCTTCTTTGGTTGTGTCGAGGAAACGGCAGAGGGCATTACTGGCATCAATAATCACGCCTTGTGTATCAAGGTTTGCCAGCATGATGTTCTGGTCAATCAGATGTTCTCGCTGCGATAAAGCTTTGTTTGAACGCATAATCAAACGGGTCACTTTGATTGCAATCAGAAGAGAGATAACAATCGTTAAGAAACCAATAGTAGCTACCACGTAGATAGAGTGGTCTCTATTATCCGATGACTGTTGATGAAATTCTTCGGCTTTGTTCTGGGCAAAGAGAACAAACTCGTGCACTTCGGAAAGAAGCTTGTCGACATGCTGAGCACCTTTGGCTCGGGTAATCTCAGCGGCTCTTTCAGTTTCACCAGCCAAAGCTAATTTGGCTACTTCGTCACGAATCGGTTTCCATTCAATAAAGGTTTGGTAGGCCTGTTTAATCGTGACTTTGTTACCCAAAAAGCGCTCAAAGATTATGTCGAACTCTTTGAGAACTTGCTGTTCTTGGCGGTGCACTTGCTCTAACGTAGCTTTTAACTGTTCCGTATTTTTTACCAATACCACATCTTTCATATCGCGGTGCATCGCAAACACTAGAGTCTGGATCGACTGCCCAGCATTGCTCACAGCAAATGGGTGGTTATAGATGTTTTCGACGTCTTTCGAGATGTTATTGAGGTGGTAGAGACTGAAGCCGCCTAAGCCTGTCATTAAGGTAATGATCAGGACAAAACCAAGAATAAGATTGCGATACTGCTGCATACTATAAAATACTGCTGAATTGAGGGCGCGATTGTATCAAAAACTACAGTATGCAGGAGCTTTAGTTTTATTTATCGAGGGATTCTTGATCAAGATCTATTAAATTACTGTAACCTTCTATATATGTCGGATATTTGAACGTATAGCCTGCTTTAATTAGCTTTGTATTTGAGCAGCGTTTGCTGCCTGCGCGACGAGAAACGGTTTCTGAAGTGATTGCGCTTTTGGTTTTATTTGCTAACCAAGTTGTGATCTCATGCATAGTGACTGGGCTACTATCACTGGCCAGATAACATGGATCTACTGTTTCGCCATTAAGTACTTTCGTAATGAGAAAGTTTAAAACGCCAGCGCAATCGTCACGGTGAATGCGGTTACTGAAATGCTCAGGTTTAGCGGGGGCTATATCACCTCTTCTGACACGGCTGATTAGATGATTCCTTCCGGGGCCATAGATGCCGCTAAATCTAACCACTGTACTTGGTAGATCAGCACTTAAAACCTGTTGTTCACCTTTAAGCATGATCTTGCCACTAAAAGATTTAGGTTCGCAGGGGCTCGTTTCATCCACCCAATCACTATCGTTTTGGTGGTAAACCCCGCTGCTGGATGTGAAGAATAGATGTTTAGGTTTAGAGGGTAGTGCATTTAGGGTGTTTTGCACGCCAGCCACATAGGCTGCTTCGTAACCTTCTTCATCATGACTGCTTGCCGCTGCTGTGTAGACAAGGATATGACAGTCGTCTATTTCCGCCAGAGCCGCTTTTAAATTCTCTAAATTTGTGAGATCAGCGCTTATTCCTTGGATGCCTTGCGGTAGCTGGTTTATATTACGACGTAGGCCAAATACCTTATGCCCTTGATTTAATAACATTTGTCCAAGAGTTGAGCCAACATCGCCGCAGCCGACGATGAGAATAGTTGCTTGTTGCATACAGGTTAAGCCTCCGAAAATCACAGACCTATCATAGCAAAGGATAAGGCCGGATGACCCTTACAGAATTGCGTTACATTGTTACCTTGGCGAGAGAACAGCATTTTGGTCATGCGGCTGAAAAGTGCTTTGTCAGTCAGCCTACCTTGTCTATAGCGGTCAAAAAGCTTGAAGATGAGTTGGGTGTACCACTGTTTGAACGCAGTAAAAACTCGGTTCGCGTCACACCTGTAGGTGATAAAGTGGTGCAACAGGCGCAGCGCGTGCTTGAGCAAGCCGATACCATCAAAGATCTGGCGCTTGAGGGCAAAGATCAGCTGAAAAGCCCACTTCGCGTAGGCGCGATCTACACCATTGGACCTTACTTATTCCCTCATCTGGTTTCTCAGGTGCAAAAGCTTGCGCCTGATATGCCGCTGTATATCGAAGAGAACTTCACTGAGAACCTGCGAGTTAAGATCCGTAACGGTGAGCTGGATGCAATTATCTTAGCGCTGCCATTCCAAGAACCGGATATTCTGACGCGCCCTCTATACGATGAGCATTTCGAAATGCTGATGCCAGTGGGCCACCCTTGGGCGCAGCAGAAAAAGATTAATAGTGAAGATCTACCTAATACCCCGCTGTTGTTATTGGGCGAAGGGCATTGTTTTAGGGATCAGGTATTAGAATCCTGCCCAACGTTGAATCAAGCGATTAATACTCAACATACGATTACCGAGGGTAGCTCTCTAGAGACTATCCGTATGATGGTTGGTTCTGGCTTAGGTTGTTCCGTATTGCCGCAATCCGCTGTATATGGAACGGGTAAATCAGAGATGGTAGTAACACGACCTTTCCAAGAACCAGTGCCAGAACGCACGGTTGGGGTGGCTTGGCGTGCTAGCTTTCCACGTCCGCAAGCGATCGATGTGTTGGTTGAAGCGATTGCCTCTTTTGATCCTGCAGGCGGTAAATAAGTTTGTTACTTGCTTCTATTCCTGTCACAGAGTTAAAAGGTGTTGGCGCTGCGTTAGAGCAGAAGCTGAATAACCTTGGTATTCAAAATCTACAGGATCTATTGTTTCATCTGCCTCTGCGTTACCAAGATCGCACGCGAATTGTGCCTATGGGGGCGTTACGTCCCGGTGATGAGTGCGTGGTTGAGGGTGAGGTGAAGCTGGCGGATATCAGCAAAGGTCGCCGCCGCAGTTTATTGTGCCGTATTCAAGATGGCACGGGGTCACTAACGCTACGTTTCTTTCATTTCACAGCTGCTCAGAAAAATAACTTAAAACCTGGCACTCGTATTCGCTGCTTTGGTGAAGCACGTACAGGTGCAAATGGTTTGGAGATCGTCCATCCTGAATATAAGCGGGTGGATAACGATGATTTGGTTCCAGTAGAAGAGAACCTAACGCCGATCTATCCAACCACAGAAGGTCTGCATCAGGGACGTTTACGAGCTCTGACTGATCAAGCGCTTAACTATCTGAAAGAGGGTGGCCTGCAAGAGCTTGTGCCTGATCAATTGCGACAAGGCTGGCAGTTCCCAAGTTTGAATGATGCCGTAGCTTATCTTCATCGCCCTCCAGTCGATGTAGACCAGCACCTTTTGTTGGACGGTATGCACCCTGCTCAGCGCCGTTTGGCGTTTGAAGAGCTACTCGCTCATCACCTCTCTTTGTTGAAATTACGTCAAAAAGCACGTCAAAAAGGTGCGCCTGAACTGCCGGGAACAGGACAACTTAAACAAGCCTTTTTAGATCAGCTACCGTTCCCGTTAACTGGCGCGCAACAGCGCGTAGGCAATGAAATCGCCAACGATCTTGCGCAAGCTTATCCTATGCTGCGTTTAGTGCAGGGCGATGTTGGTTCAGGTAAAACGGTCGTGGCGGCATTGGCTGCTCTACAAACGGTAGAGAGTGGTCTGCAAGCTGCGATTATGGCGCCGACCGAGATTTTGGCCGAACAGCACTATATCAACTTCAGTAACTGGCTTGAGTCACTCGATATTAAAGTTGCGTGGTTGGCAGGTAAGCTCAAAGGTAAGCAAAGGCAGGCGCAACTAGAAGCGATTAGAGCAGGTGAGGCGCGAGTTGTTGTCGGGACGCACGCGCTTTTTCAGGAAGAGGTCGTCTTCTCTGATCTAGGTTTAGTGGTGATCGATGAGCAGCACCGCTTTGGTGTGCATCAAAGGCTGTCACTGCGTGAAAAAGGGCGTAATGGTGAGTTAGCTCCGCACCAGTTAATCATGACCGCTACGCCGATTCCCCGAACTCTGACCATGAGTGCTTACGCCGATCTGGATTGCTCTATTATCGATGAGTTGCCACCGGGACGAACACCTGTGAATACTGTAGTTATTGCCGATAGCCGCCGCGACGAAGTTATTCAGCGGGTACAAAAAGCCTGCGCTGAAAAGCGCCAAGTTTACTGGGTGTGCACTCTGATTGAAGAGTCTGAAGCTTTGCAATGCCAAGCCGCAGAAGTAACTGCTGAGGATCTGAAAGTAGCGCTGCCTGAACTA
Organism: Neptuniibacter sp. QD57_21; assembly: GCF_047778075.1. Taxonomy (GTDB): domain Bacteria; phylum Pseudomonadota; class Gammaproteobacteria; order Pseudomonadales; family Balneatricaceae; genus Neptuniibacter. The sequence goes on from NZ_CP180549.1 coordinate 206,671, forward strand.
CGTATAGGTTTAGTGCATGGTCGTATGAAGCCGGCTGAAAAAGCTGAGATTATGCAGCAGTTTAAATCAGCTGAATTGGACCTTTTAGTCGCGACAACGGTCATTGAAGTAGGTGTGGACGTTCCTAATGCCAGTGTGATGATCATAGAAAACCCTGAGCGCTTAGGGTTAGCGCAATTGCATCAGCTACGTGGTCGAGTGGGCCGAGGCTCTGTCGAAAGCTTTTGTGTGCTGATGTATCACGCGCCTTTATCCAATCAGGGACGTGAACGTTTAACTGTAATGCGTGAAACCACTGATGGTTTTAAAATCGCGGAAAAAGATCTGCAGTTACGCGGGCCAGGTGAGGTTTTAGGTACACGGCAGACTGGAGCTATGCAGTTTAAAATGGCCGATCTGCAACGAGATTCAGATCTGTTAACTCGGGTTAAGATGGTGGCGGGTCAGATGCAAGAATGGCCTGATTTTGCAGATTCCTTAGTTGAACGTTGGCTGGGCCGTGGTGAAGACTACGGTAATGTATAATAAATAGATTAATCGATTTATTCGCTTGTCACAGATAGAGAGTAGTAGTGTTGATTTCACCCAGTGAAAAGCAGTTAGAAATTATTCGACAGCAGTTGGGTCGTGAACCGCGCGGTTTAGCCGGTATTGCTGTACAAAATGATCAAGAGGTTCCATTAGTGTTGCAGATGGATCTGTTGGTTGATGATAAACCTTTCCCAACGCTTTATTGGATGGCCAGTAAAGATATCTATCAAGCCATCGCTGAGATAGAAACAGCAGGTGCGGTTAAAGAGTTAGAACAAGAACTGATGGATAACGAAGCGCTTCGTGCTGAGCACTTAGCGGATCAGCAGCGTTATGTGGATCTTCGTTGGGCTTCGGCTTCTGAAGAGCAGAAAAAACGTATTGAAGAATTAGGTTTCACGCCGCTCTACAGTAAGTATGGGATTGGTGGTATCTCTCAGTGGGACAAAATCCGCTGCTTACATATGCAATATGCTTATCACTTAGCGCAAGGTAGTGCGATTGGCCTTATTTTAGATGAAAGATATGGTTTAAAGGGTATTAAAGCTTCGATTTGATCGGCTGAATAGTCTTTAGAGGCGTTAATTGTTGTTTGGGGGAGCTGATGCATAGGATCAACGATGGGATGGGCTGCAGCGTTTGTGCTGTTTTCACTGCATTGTTAATGCTGTTCTCATTCAGTGTCTCTGCTGCCACAGTTACTTATGACTTTAGCTCTGGTAGCCATATCTCTCTTCGGGGCGATAATGGCTCGTTAACATCGACTAGTGGTTTAAGTTCATTTTTAGGATCTGGAATTAACGCAAATGACTTTTCTTATGAATATCAGTGGGCAAACAGTGGGGGCAACTATGCAAAAATGCTCTATCAGTTTGCAGTTAGCGAAAGTGCAACTGATTTAAGCAGAATAACAGCTACTTGGAGTGGTCGCGGGGCCAATTCTCGAAGTGGATATTCTGGGGCGGTCCTCTATATTCGTAATTTCTCTTCAGGGAACTTTGAATCCTTAGCATCGACTTCTTCTTCAGGTTTTACAACTCTGGCGGGTTCAGTTTCTTCCAATTTATCCGATTATGTAAGTAGTAACGAGATACATATTCTGTCGGTGAACAGGTGGCCCAGACAAAATGGAGGTCACTCAGCTCGACATGACACGAACTACATCAAAATTGATCTGGAAACTTTAGATGATACTCCCATCCCTGATCCTGAAATAGAATTTCGGATGGATGAACTTCAATGGCAAGGAAACGCCAATGAAGTGGTCGACAATACCGGGAATAATCATGACGGTCAGGCTCAGGGTGGGGCCATTACAGTCTCAGATGGTGCCGTTTGTCGTTCCGGAAGTTTTGATGGTGCTGATGATTTCGTAGAAGCCATTGATCTGTCAGCTCTGCGAGGAACAGCTAGTCTGAGTTTTTGGATTAAAACTAATCAGTTAGGTAGTTCAACGGATTATCTCGCGCCGGGTGTAACGGGTATAGAGATTAGTGGCAGTACAGACGATATTTTCTGGGGCTGGTTGGACCTTTCTGGGAATATCGGTATTAGTATTGGCGATGATAGTACTTCTAAATCCTCATCATCAATCAATGATGGTACTTGGCGTCATGTTGTTCTAACTAGAGATGCTAATACAGGCGCTTATCAGATCTTTATTGATGGGGCTTTAAATGCGACTGGCACGATTGCTTCAGGGATTATTTCAAATACCTTTAATAGTATCGGCCGTATTGAAGACAATGGTGGTAGCCCAGAGTATTTCTCTGGTCAGTTAGATGAGGTCTTAGTTTACGATCAGGTATTAACTCAGACACACGTTACTCAAATCTATACTAATCAGTTAGCAGGCAACAACTGGGATGGTTCAACTCGAACCTGTCCATCTTCTGGACCCTTAACACCTGTAGCTGAATTCAGATTTGATGAAACTAGCTGGGATGGAAGCCTTAATGAAGTTGCAGACTCTTCAGGGAGTTATCATGGTGAGGCATTTGGTGGTATCCAGCCGGTCTCGGGGAAAATATGTAATGCTGCTGATCTGACTGCAACAGAAACAACGGATTACGTAAGGGTTGATGGTGATCTTTTTGCCAATCAGGGCGATTTTACGATATCCACATGGGTGAATACCGCTAATACTAATAATCAATCTTTAATCTCTGGCGCCAATTCATCTTCCTTTAATGAGTTGATCTTTTGGTTCAATAGCAGCACAAATTTTGAACCACATTTAAACAATGTCAATAATGGCTCTGTTTCAGTTTCTAATTTTGCTACCAGTAGTTGGCGGCATTTGGTCTGGACCCGATCAGGCAATCAAAACTGTTTATACATTGATAAAGTCTTACAGGGTTGCAGGACTTTAGGAATTGATAATATCACCATAGCAAGCAACGGATTGATTTTAGGGCAAGAGCAAGATTCGCTTGGTGGTGGCTTTGTTGCCAGTCAGGCTTTCAATGGCTTGATGGACGAGGTACTTTTTTTTGATGAGGCGCTTTCCAGCTCAGACGTGGCAAGTATTTATGATCTTCAGGATGCAGGGAAAAATTTAGATGGCTCTGATCGAAGTTGCCCAATTGTAGAACTAGCTCCTGTGGCTGATTGGCGGTTTGATGAAGCAAGCTGGAGTGGTGTGGATGATATTTTAGATGTCAGTGGTAACGATTATCACGGTACGGCGTTTAATGCTTCACCAACCGATGATGCTCAGCTGTGTAATGCTGTTGACCTAAGTGCAAACAGTGCAACGGATTACCTTTCTATGCATAAAGGCGCAATGGATGGATTGTTAGATTTTACGGTGATTGTTTGGGCTAAATCGACTTCTTCGGATGACTCCACTATTTTGTCTGTGGCCAGTGCTGATAGCAGTTTAGGTGCAAATGAGGCTGTTTTTTATTTTGATAATAATGACCAGTTTTGGCCAACTATCACTGCATCGCCATTCCAGACTAATACGAGGTTATCTGCTACTTCCACAATGCGCGATGGTGATTGGCATCAGCTTGCTTGGACACGTAAGGCATCTACAGCACAAAGCTGTTTCTTTATCGACGGTGCTAGTCAAGGCTGTGTAACTCATACGGATGGTGATGATAACAGCCCGATAGATGTGATGACTGGCGGTTTAATCATTGGCCAGGATCAGGATAGTTTGGGTGGCGGCTTTGATATAAGTCAGGACTGGGAAGGACTGTTGGATGAATTCCTAATATTTGATAGCGTCTTAAGTCAGAGTAAAATCGCTCAAATTCGCACAAATATCATGAATTCCAATAACTGGGATGGTACTCCACGTAGCTGTGGAGCATCGATTGACCACTACTCGATTACCCATGACCAAAGTGGTGTCACCTGCTTAATCGAAAACATTACCATTTCAGCTCATGATAGTTCTCATAGTGCGGTAGATGCCGGTAGTGCTGCTATGACGATCTCTGCTACCTCAGGTAAAGGCAACTGGTTGGGTGCCGTGAGTGGGACATCGGCATTTGATAATGGTAGTTCTGATAATGGCGTAGCCACATTTACCTTTGCTTCGGGAGAACAAACGGCTGTGCTTCAGTTTGCTCACCCAATATTAAGTGGCACGAGTGAAACCTTCGGTTTCAACGTAACAGATGGCTCCATTACTGAGAATAGTGGTAGTTGGATTGCAGCTGACGACCCTAATATTACCTATACCCTTGCGGGGTTTCGTTTTATTGATGGCGCAGGTGTAGAAACCATACCGACTCAGATTGCAGGTAAAGCATCGGATGCTGGTTTTGGTGCGGCTAGTCTTTATCTTCAGGCGGTTGAAGCAACGACTGCAGACCCGAGTGTGTGTCAGGCGGCCTTCCCAAATGGTACGACTTTATCGATTAATCTGGTAGCTCAATGTAACAACCCAACTTCGTGTGTTTCGGGGCGTACTTTTAACGTTAAAAGTGGCAGTAACCCCGAGGTAGACCTCAATTCAGGTACACCGGAAACATTCAAATCTGTTGATATGACATTCGATACTGAGTCTAAAGCACCGGTCCGTCTTAACTACAATGATGCAGGTGAAATGCAGTTACAGGCGAGTTATACCGTGCCAGATACTGGAGCGGTCATGACAGGTAATTCGAATCTCTTTGTTGTACGTCCATTTGGGTTTGGTTTCCCTAGTATCTCTTCTTCTGGTGGTACAAATCCGAGTGGAGATGAAACCGGGCCAGATAGCTCCTCTGGCTTTGCCGCTGCAGATGAGCCGTTTGATGTTGAAGTTAATGCTTACCTCTATGATGCTGCTGAGGATACCAATAATGATGGTATTCCCGATGCAATAGATACTGATGGCAATACGCTGCTGGACACAAGCGGTACCGATAATATTGCGGATCTGACTGATAATGGTATTACGCCAAACTTTACCGGATCTGTAACTATATTTGCAGATACAACATTCTTTACGCCAAATACGGGGGCTGGGCAGTTAGGTAATTTCAGCGGTGGTACTGCAACTATCTCGCTCGGAACTTCAAATGGTTCTGCTGTAGGTCTGAAATATGATGAAGTTGGGAGTATCCAGCTTAAGGGGTCGATGAGTGATTATATTCAGTCGGGAGTGGATATAGGGAGTGAATACCGCAAGGTTGGCCGTTTCTATCCAGATCACTTCGTTCTAACTGAATCAGCTGTGCAGGAACAATGTACTCCGTTTACCTATATGCAACAGCCGTTCTCAGCCCTTGAATACAAGATTGAAGCACGTTCTGCTGATGGTGAGCTGACCGAAAACTATGACCTTGCGCTTTATAGCAATACTGCAGTATTGGAGTTAAGCGCGGAGGATAGCGACGATGGTAATGAATTAAGCTCGCGTCTCACGACGCCTATGTCGTTAAGTGGTTGGACTGAGGGTGTAATTGATAGAACGACAGTAAGCTCAACTGCTATTACTGATCTGACCTTCCAGCGCCAAGGTGGTTCTGCCGGGTTAGAAGATGGTCCCTATACCCAGCTGCAGTTAGGTGTGTCGATTACGTCTGAATTAGATAATCGTAACTTCACTTCCTCAGCATTGAATATCGATCCCGATCTAGCAGGTGATTGTACTGGGAGCTGCACAGGCGTAGCGCTAGGGAGTGCTACGGAACTGCGATATGGCCGCGTTATCCTGCAATCCGCTCATGGTCCAGAAACTGAGGATCTCCCCGTGCCATTTGAACTTCAGTATTGGGATGGTACAGCGTTTGTTCGCAATACAGATGATAGTTGTACCGTCATCCCATTGGCGAGTATTAGCTATAACGGTAATTTAATCAGCAGTGTGGAAGCCGATCGAACGGTTACCGTTGGTGATGGTAGTACAGTAGGTAATTTAAATATCGACGCTACAAATGCTGATGCAGTATCGGGTGACTTTAGCCTGATTTTTACGGCTCCAGGTGCAGGCATAGGCGGCAATGATAATACCGGTTACTTCCCTGTGGGTCTGTCTTCGATCGATAATTGGTTAAGATACGATTGGGATCAGGACGGTAATGCTAACGACAGCAGTGTGCCCGATGCGATTATTACATTCGGCCGTGCCCGCGGTAATGATCGAATGATCTTCTGGCAGGAGCGTTATCAATAGGTCTGAATTTTAGGCAATAAAAAAGCAGGCTAATGCCTGCTTTTTTTAATTCTGAATACTGGTCTTATGAACCAGTCAGAGCCTTATATTTTTCCATAAGCTCTGCTTCAGTTTCTTCGTGATCTGGATCTTTAGGGATACAGTCAACTGGGCAAACTTCAACACACTGAGGAGTATCGTAGTGGCCTACGCACTCAGTACATTTGGATGGTTCAATCTCATAAATTTCGTCACCCGGAGTGATGGCCTCGTTCGGACATTCCGGCTCACATACGTCACAGTTGATACATTCGTCAGTAATGATCAATGCCATGATGACTACCTCACTGTCATAAAAGTAAATTTACAGGCGCTGGTGCTCAATCAGGGCCTTGGACACCGACGGATGAACAAATTTGCTTACATCACCGCCCAAGCTGGAGATCTCTCTGATCAGCGTGGAGGAGACGAAAGATAAATGTTCCGCTGGTGTTAAAAATATACTTTCTACGTTCGGTGCTAGATGTCGGTTCATCGCTGCGAGTTGAAACTCGTACTCAAAATCCGAAACTGCGCGCAATCCACGTAGAATAATATTTGCGTTCTGTTGCTCTAGTAATTCTGCTAGTAGACAATCAAAGCCGACAATTTCAACATTGTCGAGGTGCGCAGTTACCTCGGCTACCAAAGCTACTCGAGTTTCTAATTCCAGCAGTGGTCGCTTCTTAGGGCTTTCGGCGATAGCAACAACAACTTTATCGAAAAGTTTAGATGCACGCTCAATTAGATCCGAATGACCATTGGTGATTGGATCGAATGTTCCTGGGTATACGGCTGTATTCATATCTGGTTCACAGCAGTTGATGTCTAATTAGTGCCTATCTTGTGTAGGCCTAATAAAATAGCAGTTTAGCAAGTGCGGCATATTATCTGAATTGCACGGGCGGTACAAATACTATAATGGAATGGTTTGATTTATATCGGTTATAAGAAATTTGTTTTTTATTACCAATAACTATATGGGTTTTAAGGGTATTACGAAGATGTCTTGGTTGCGTATTTTTGCTGTATTCGCGTTTGTTCTTGGACTAGCGGGTTGTCAGACCTTACAAAAGGTGGATCGGGGGCTTTATCAAGTCGCTGAATCTGTTAGTGAAAAAGATAGGGTTACAGGGCAGCGCAGCTTAAGTATGGCCAATCGCTCGGCTCAGATTCAGCAGGGTAACGCCTATGTTGAGAAAATTATTGCGAATGAGAATAAGCACAAAAGACCCGTAAATGCGGCAGTAAGCCGTAGTCAGTACTTGCGCTTAGTTCGTATTTTTGACCGTATTCATCAGATCTCTCATCTGAAAAATGAGCGTTGGGAACCAATTCTGATCAAACGCGACTCTTTTAATGCGTTTACGACAGGGGGTACTTACATAGTTGTGCACTCTAAGTTGATGACAGATCTTAAAGACGATGCTGAACTGGCTGCGGTTGTTGCCCATGAGATCGCACATACTGTGGCGAACCACGTGTATGAGCGCCAGACACATGCTCAGATCAGTGCATTAGCGGGTTCGAATTCCGCGCGTCGTAGTGGTTACAAAGCTGCTTTTACCCATGAAAGTGAGCGTGAGGCTGATCGTATCGGCATCTTGTACACCGCATTAGCCGGGTATGATCCCCTCGCCGCTAGCCGTATTTGGCAGAGAAAATATGCTGCGGAGGGTAATGCTCGATCCCTGTTCCATCATGATCACCCTGTAAACGCCGAACGCTATAAAGAGGCTTATAAAGTCGGTAAGGCTGTAATGCCTTATTACCGCAAAGGCCAGATTAACCCTCGCTCAGCTCAGTTGTTGGATAATAATGTGCTGTGGCGCAAAAATAGCAATGAGGTAGCTGCAGGTGACGGTGGTGGTGTCGCTGCGCTTTTATCTACGGCGTTAGGGGCTTATGTGCAGCATCAGGAAGCGAAAGTAGAGGAGCGTCGTCAGCAGGATCAAGCGCGTTTTGTAAAAGCGGTACAGAACGGTTTAAAGCTAGAGTCATCCCGTAAAGCTGGTAATCATGTCCTAGAAACTCGCTGGCGTTATGCAGTGAAAGGGCCGGTTCTAAAAGATATGGTGATGGGAATGTACCTAAAACGGAATGGCAAGATCGAGCGTTATGTTGATCACGTTAAAGGTTATATCAAACCGGGACAGGTATTTGCTGCCCGCTTTGAATTCCCGAAAGATCTACATGTGAATGATCTGAAAGAATATGAAGCGAGCTTCTATCTAGACGACGTCCAGCCAGCTTATTAACTCACTGGCTAGCTATTACGCATATACAAACGGTAGGTCACTTGGCCTGCCGTTTTTTGTCTATGCTCATGCCAGTGGCTAGGTACCTGTGGGTTATGTAGTTCTGACTCGCTTTCAACGTAAATAAGAGCGTTTTCTGATAATAGGTTGTGCGCTTCCAGTAATTCGCAGCACGGCGCGATAAGATCCTGGCGGAAAGGCGGATCTAGGAACACAAGGTCGTAGCGCTGCTCGCAATCAGTTTTTCGGCTTTGTAGCCACTCAAGCACATTGGCTTGAACGACTTCGGCATTCTGACACTTTAAAAACTGGATATTGTCTTTCAGCTTTCTAGATGTGGTTGGGTTCAGATCGATAAACGTCATACTCGCGGCACCGCGAGATAGGGCTTCCAGCCCAAGGGCGCCACTACCACTAAATAGGTCTAAGCATTGCGCGCCCGGCACTGAGGATTGAATCCAATTAAATAAGGTTTCTCTCACTCTGTCCGGTGTAGGGCGTAAACCATCGACGGCAAAAAACTCTATCTTTCGGCCACGCCATTCGCCACCGATAATACGTAGCTGCGAACGGGGGATATCTGTCTTATTCGCCTGTTTGCGAGGAGGGTTGCGACGGCCCATGGTCTTTCCTTTAAAGCGAGGGGGATTGAAGGATACTGATTTGTTTATCTGCCTGTAAGGCTTTACGAGCGAGTTCGATCACTTGATCAGTATCTTGATCTAAAACCTGCTCCGCATAGGTCTCTAATGTGTCTTCCGGCAAACGGTAGAACGCAATCAGATTGAGCGCCTGCACTTGGTTAGCGATATCGCGCATATTGTCATGCCATTGAGAAGCTAGGTTCTGCTGGCTTTTTCCTACTAGATCTTCGGTAATCATCTGGCTTAACTGGGGTAATACTGGACCTGGGTTTTGTACACCATCAATAATCAGCGCACGGTAACCGGTATCACTCAAAGCGGCCCAAAGCATACGGAAGTTCAGATTGTACTGTGTCTGTTGTTGGCTCAGCAGGTCTTGAAGTACTTGTGCACTTAACCTCTCTTGTACAAAATCTTTTGAGTCGCGAGCAGGAATGAGCGTACCAACCAGTAAGCGAAAACGTTGATCCGTACTTTCACCTTGCTGGATGAATTGAGGACTGGCAGTAATCAGCGCTGCGCTTTGATCGCTTTGCTGTTGCGGAAGGCTCTCTTCAACTGCTGAAACGAGATCTTCAGCCCCTTCACCGCTCAATGCAAAGCGTGGATTTTCGAACATGACATTAAAGCTGCGACTTAGGTTACCCAAAACCGTCATACGATTGCTTGGCTGTAAGCGCTCATAAAAGTGATTAATGATCTGCTGTTCGCTGTTTTGACCATCTAGATATTGGCGCGCCTGAATAGTTTTCAGTTGATCCTGCCAGCGGGCGCTCTCGACCGGTTGACTTAGCGCACTCCAGATCGATTTCAGGTTAGGTAATTCTTGCGTTGATGACCAGCGAAGCGTAACTTCGATGCGGTCTTGGCGTGGCAGTACATGATAGCTATAAGTCGGGTTAGCCAGTGCATTTAAGCGCTGTTGTAAAATCTGACTTTGAAGCTGCTGCAGTTGGCGCTGAGTCGAGTTAAAAGCTGGGCGTGTAGGTAGCAGTAAAACCAGCGTAATAGGCTGGTCATCTAACTCCATCCAGCTGAGAGTTCTTGCCTCATTTGACTCGATCTCATGGTATTTGACTGCCCCTGGTCCCATAGATGAAAGGATCATAATGGCGATCAAACTGAACCATACGAGGCCGATCAAATATTTACGATTAAACAAGGGACGGTATTCATTTGTCATAAGGGTAGTCTCTGTACCAAATCACTGTGATAAGATACCAGACTTTGTGGGTGGACTGCTGGATTTTATTGGCCATTATCACCCAAATAATATGCCGTATGAGAACGGAAAATCATGCTGAGTTTACAAAAATGGTTTGTTACCGAAGGCTGGAATACTGATTACATAGCTTACGCAGGTGTTGTGATCACCGCATTAGTGCTTGCGGGAATCTATCGCTATTTGAGTAGCGACGACTCAGCTGAATAAATTAAGTGCAGAATTATATCAACCAGTGGCCGAATCATGTGGCGGCTGTATGAGGAAGTTAAATGTTTAAGAAATTAAAATCCATGTTCGGTGGTAAGCCTGCAGAAGAAGAAAATCTGCAGACTCAGGAACAGGATGTTGAGAAGGTTGAAGTCGAGGCCGCAGTGCCTGCGCCTGAACAGCCTGTTGCTGCTGAACCTGCCGTGGCCCCTCAAGAATCAGAGCCTGTAACTGTTAAAGAAGAAGTTCAGGAAGAGGCTCCGGTTGAGCAGCCTCTTGCAGAAGCAGCCGTTGAAACTGCTGAAGTTGTTGAGCCTGCACAAGAATTACAACCAGTGGAAGAAACGCCGCAAACTGTTGTGGAAGCGGAGCCAGAAACGCCAACAGCTGAGCCCGTAGTTGAAGTGGCTGTAGAACCTCAGGCAGAGCCAGAAGTGGAAGCACCAGTTCCAGCGCCTGTAGAAAAGCCTGTTGAAGAGAAACAAGAGAAAAAAGGTTTCTTCTCACGTATTAAATCGGGTTTGAGCAAGACCAAGGCGAACCTAACGGAGCAGTTGGGTAACCTTTTCCTTGGTGCGAAAGAGATCGATGATGATCTGTTAGAAGAGATCGAAACCCTTCTATTGATGGCTGATGTTGGTGTTGAAGCGACATCTGACATTATTCAGCGTCTAACCGATAAGGTAGAACGTAAACAGCTAGGCGATGCGCAAGCATTACAAGTGGCACTTAAAGAGGAGCTTGCAAGCCTGCTACACCGTTCTGAAGAGCCGCTAAAAGTAGAATGTAATAACAAGCCTTACGTTATCCTGATGGTAGGGGTAAACGGCGTCGGTAAAACAACTACGATTGGTAAGTTGGCGAAACGTTTCCAGAGCGAAGGTAAGTCAGTGATGCTAGCTGCAGGTGATACGTTCCGTGCGGCGGCTGTTGAGCAATTGCAAGTATGGGGTGAGCGCAACGATGTTCCTGTTGTGGCACAGCACACCGGTGCAGACTCTGCATCTGTTATTTACGATGCGGTGCAATCTGCTCAGGCTAAAGGCGTTGATGTATTGATCGCCGATACTGCTGGTCGTCTGCAGAATAAAGACAACCTCATGCAAGAGCTGGAAAAAGTTGTCCGTGTAACGCAGAAGTTATCACCAGAAGCGCCGCATGAAGTGATGTTGGTCCTTGATGCCGGTACGGGTCAGAATGCATTGAGCCAAGCAAAGATCTTTAAAGACAGTGTTGGCGTGACAGGCATCTCCCTAACTAAGCTGGATGGCACTGCCAAAGGCGGCGTGATCTTCGCTATCGCTAAACAGATGGATCTGCCGATCCGCTTTATTGGTGTTGGCGAGCAGATTGATGATCTTCGTCCATTCAAATCTCAGGAATTTGTAGACGCGCTATTTGATTAAGTCGTGAAAGGAATTCCGCATGATTCAGTTTGAGAATGTCAGCAAACGTTACCCTGAAGGGCACGATGCGCTTAGAGACGTAAACTTCACGCTACAACGTGGTGAGATGGCGTTTCTAACCGGTCATTCGGGCGCAGGTAAAAGTACGTTACTCAAACTGATCATGTTGATGGAGCGCCCTACTCGAGGTTGCGTTTCCATAGCACAACAGGATTTAGCGCAGTTTAGTCGCGAAGATATTCCCTACCACCGCCGTCGTATCGGTGTAGTATTCCAGAATCATCAGCTTCTCTTTGATCGCACTGTATTTGAAAATGTCGCGTTGCCGTTACATATCTCCGGTTACGATGAGGAAGATACAGGGCGACGTGTAAGAGCTGCCTTGGATAAGGTTGGCTTGCTGCATAAAGAGAAGTTTAATCCGATTGCTTTGTCTACCGGTGAGCAGCAGCGTATTGGTATTGCCCGTGCGATCGTACACAAACCGCAATTGCTGCTGGCCGATGAGCCGACCGGTAACCTAGACCCGACGCTATCTGCTGAGATCATGAGTCTGTTTATGGAGTTTAACCGCCATGGCACGACCGTTTTGATCGCCAGTCACGATTTGTCTTTGATCTCACGTATGGGCCATCGTACCTTGATTTTGGATCAGGGGAGGTTGCTACGCGATGGCTAATCGAGAACCGAAAAGACGCGGTGCCGTTCGACAAGAACGACCCTTAGAAACTGCAGCTCCGGCACCTGCTCAATCCAAAGGTGCTGCTCGTCATAAGATCGACTTTGTTGCTCAGGCAAAAAGCTGGTTACGTCACAATAAAAAGACGGCGCAAGATTCACTGAAGCGCTTAAAAGCGACGCCTTTACCGAGCTTAATGACGTTAGCGGTATTGGCGATTGCCTTAGCGTTGCCGGGTGTCATGTTCGTTGGTTTGAAGAATATCAATCATCTGAGCGGCCAGTGGCAGGGTGACCCGCGCATCTCTATCTATCTGAAAACTTCGGTTGCTGATGAAGCTGCCGAACGCTTTAGTCAAAACATGCTGCTGCGATCAGATCTAGCCGCTGTCGAATTGGTGACTAAAGAGCAGGGCTTACTGGAGTTTCAGCGGATGTCGGAGTTTGCTGAAATCTTAAGCTTTCTTGATAGCAATCCACTGCCTGCGGTTGTTGTGGTTCAGCCCATAGACAATCAGAAACAAGCGTTAATAAAGCTGCAACAGACTTTATCGGAAATGCCTGAAGTCGATGATGTAGTGTTGGATATGATTTGGGTTGAGCGTTTAGCCTCGTTTGTTGAACTCGCTAACCGTGTTGTCCTGGTTCTAGGTGCGCTGTTGGCGTTGTCTGTCTTGCTGGTGGTGGGTAACACGATCCGTCTGTCGATAGAAAACCGCAAAGATGAGATTCAGGTCGCAAAATTAGTCGGTGCGACCGATTCTTGGGTGAAGCGCCCCTTTATCTATACCGGTTTCTGGTTTGGTCTTTTAGGCGCTGCCTTGGCTTGGTTGTTTGTGATGATCAGCCTACTACTTCTGAATGAGCCTGTTGGGCAGCTAGCGGCACTATATCAAAGCGATTTTGAGCTTCAGGGCTTAGGTTTTTCAGATAGCCTTATTCTGTTGTTGTCTGGAATCTTGCTTGGTTTAGTTGGTGCAAAACTCGCGGTAAGTCGTCACCTTCGCGACATTGAGCCGCAATAACCTGTCATTTAAACGTCATATTTGCGTTTTATCTTATTCCTCGTTATATTTTTCGGTCCCGCTTTTTAGGAAGCGGGATTTTGTTGGAACTTTTGTACTATAAACAAGTCATATCTGCGGTGTTTAAAGCAGAATGATACGAGGTCATTAATGGGCACAAGCTTACAAGTTGTTGAAAACCTTTCTCCTGGTCAGAACCTGGATGCGTACGTACAGACTGTTACGGCGATTCCTGTGCTGAGCGTTGAAGAGGAACGTTCTCTGGCTGAGCGCCTACACTTTGATGGTGACGTAGAAGCTGCACGTCAGATGGTTATGTCTCACCTTCGTTTTGTTGTACATGTTGCTAAAACGTATTCTGGTTACGGTCTGCCTCTAGGCGATCTAATTCAGGAAGGTAACGTTGGCCTGATGAAGGCTGTTAAACGCTTTGACCCAACTATGGGTGTACGTCTGGTTTCTTTCGCCGTGCACTGGGTAAAAGCTGAGATGCATGAATTTATTCTGCGTAACTGGCGTATTGTGAAAGTTGCAACGACCAAAGCGCAGCGCAAGTTGTTTTTCAATCTGCGTTCGAAAAAGAAAGGCCTTGGTTGGATGACCAACGATGAGGTTGATCTAATCGCAGAAGATCTAGGCGTAGAAGCTAAGACAGTACGTCAGATGGAAGGTCGTATGGCCTCTGTTGATACTGCATTTGATGCGCCGGAAGGTGCAGATGACGAGCAAGCTGCTTGGGCACCTGCTCACTACCTAGAAGATAAAAGCGCAGATCCATCGCTACAGGTGGAAGATGCTAACTGGGAACAGGATGCACAGCGTCGTTTAATGTCGGCTATGTCTGAGTTGGACGAGCGTAGTAAAGATATCTTGGCGCGTCGTTGGTTAACGGATGATAAAGCTACTTTGCACGAGCTAGCAGCAGAGTACGACGTATCCGCTGAGCGTATTCGTCAGTTAGAAAAGAATGCGATGAAGAAGATTCGAGTCTCCATGGAAGCGTAATTCGTTTTCTGGAGTAAAAAAGCCGCTTTTAAGCGGTTTTTTTATGCCAGCAGTATTCGGCAAGGCCGTAGCAAATTCGGTATAATCCGAACTCGTTTTAACAGAGTTCATCATGAATACATATCCACTGCTTTTTATTGCGTCCATTTTCGGCTTTTTAGCTGTGGCTATCGGCGCATTTGGTGCACATGCAGTTAAAGGTTCGATCGAGCCTTCCCTTTATGTTGTGTATCAGACCGGTGTGGAATATCACCTTTATCACGCGCTGGCGTTGCTGGTTTTGGCATTCGCGCCAGAACGTTTAGACCTGAAAGTGATTAAGCGCGCGGCGGTTGGATTTGTGATTGGAATTCTGTTGTTTTCAGGCAGCTTGTACTTAATGGCGTTAACTGGGATGCGGTCATTAGGTATGGTTACACCGCTAGGTGGAGTTGCGTTCCTTTGCGGGTGGGCGTTGCTGGGGTATGCAGCGCTGACTTCAGGTAGGAGATAGATCAATGCAGGTTCAGGTAAATGGTGAGATGCTGCAGTTGCAGGATGGTATCACCCTGACAAGTTTGGTTGAGCAGTTAGAGTTAGGCGAAAAGCGAATCGCGATTGAGCTTAATCTTGAAATTATTCCGCGCAGCCAGCATGCTGAGACGGTTTTAAAAGAATCAGACCGTGTTGAAATTGTTCATGCCATTGGTGGCGGTTAATTTTAGCATTTGATGCAGTACAGCCAGAGTAAATAATAACGAGCATTTGGAATTACACCATGTCCCTAGAAAATGATCCGCTAGTAATCGCAGGCCAATCTTTTAACTCTCGTCTGCTAATCGGAACAGGTAAATATAAAGATCTGGAAGAGACCCGTTTGGCGATTGAAGCAAGTGGTGCTGAAATCGTTACCGTGGCTGTACGTCGTACTAATATTGGTCAGAATCCAGATGAGCCAAATCTGTTGGATGTGATCTCTCCAGAGAAATACACAATCCTTCCGAACACGGCGGGCTGCTTTAACGCTGATGATGCGATCCGTACTTGTAAGTTGGCGCGTGAGCTGATGGATGGTCATGATCTGGTTAAGCTAGAAGTATTGGGCGACCAGAAAACTCTATATCCAAATGTTGTTGAAACAATCAAAGCCGCAGATGTGCTGGTACGTGATGGTTTCAAAGTAATGGTTTACACCAGTGATGACCCAATCGTAGCGAAAGAGCTAGAAGATCTAGGCTGTGTATCTATCATGCCACTAGGTTCTATGATCGGTTCTGGTTTGGGCATTCTTAACCCACATAATATCAATGTTATTATGGAAGATTGCAAAGTACCGGTATTGGTTGATGCCGGTGTAGGTACTGCGTCAGAAGCAGCGGTAGCGATGGAAATGGGTTGTGAAGCGGTATTGATGAACTCGGCTATTGCCGGTGCTCAAAACCCTATTTTAATGGCTTCAGCTATGCGTAAAGCGGTTGAAGCTGGACGTGAAGCATTCTTGGCGGGCCGTATGCCACGTAAGAAATACGCGAGTGCTTCTTCGCCAATGGAAGGAACCATTGTTGGTAAATAATCGCCGCTAATTAACGGTGGTTTGGCTACACTTTCCGATACAGCCTGACGTCCCAATGTCAGGCTGTTTTGTTTTACTTAGTTAGGTCAGATGATGACAGAAGAAAATAACATCGAGCAGCAAAACCCTGAGCAGGCTTCTGAAGAGAGGCACATGCGTACTGTAAAAAGCTTTGTCTTACGTGCTGGGCGTATGACCGAAGGTCAGCAGAAAGCGATGGAAGATGTATGGCCGCAAATGGGGCTGGAGCTGAAACAGGGGATGTTAGATCTAGCTGAGGTATTTAATCGCGATGCCCCGGTTGTACTTGAGATCGGTTTTGGCATGGGCGATTCACTGGTTGAAATGGCAAAAGATCAGCCAGAGAAAAACTACATCGGTATCGAAGTACATCGCCCAGGTGTAGGTCGTATCCTAAGCAATGCAGAGCGTGAAGGCTTAGGCAACATCCGCGTATTCTGCGATGATGCAATTGAAGTGTTGGCGCAGTGTATTCCAGATGGCAGCTTGGATTGCATTCAGCTGTTCTTCCCTGATCCATGGCACAAAAAGCGTCACCACAAGCGCCGCATCGTTCAACCTGAGTTTGCTCAGACATTACGTAAGAAGCTGAAAGTGGGTGGTGTTTTCCATATGGCTACCGATTGGGAAAATTACGCTGAACACATGATGGAAGTGATGAGCGCGGCTGAAGGCTATCAGAACGTTGCAGGTGACGGAGAATACTCTCCACAGCCAAAGTGGCGTCCAGTCACTAAGTTCCAAAAACGTGGCGAACGTTTAGGTCATGGTGTTTGGGATCTTATGTTTGAAAAGCTAAGCTAATAAGACTGATTTTTCGGGCTTTCCGGGGAGGAATCTCTTTCCTCCCTGTTTTATTCTCTCTATTTTATCTGTCTTAAAAACCGATTTTTATCGGGGCCAACCTTAGGTCCTGCTGCGAGTTTTTTCTGTTTATTTGACTCGGGTCAATATCATAGAACCTTATTATTCATGTGGTTTTATTGTTCGAATTTTATTCAGTAATATTGCTCTTCTGACATAAAGCAGAGTTAGTAAGTTCGTAATGACCAGTATGCCATACCCCCAGAAACACCTTTTGGTGCGTCAAGTCGCGCAGCAACAGTTAGTAGTGTGTTCTGAAGATACAAAGGTATCTACGGCGGTAGGGTTAATGGCTAAACATGGCATCGGCTGTGTAGTTGTTTGCGAAGGAAACCGGCCGGTTGGCATTATCACCCGCAGAGATATTATGCGGATCACGGTGTCAGGGACGGACTTGGAGCAGAGCGATGTATCTACCTGCATGTCTTCACCTGTCAGCACGGTTGTAACGACCACAACTATTGATGAAGCGGGTTTGCGTTTTATTGCAGAAGGCTTCCGTCATTTAGTTGTTGTCGATGAAAGCAATCAGCTTTTCGGCATCCTTTCTGAGACGGATGTGGTTAATAGCCAGGGGGTGGAACATGATCTGTTTTTACGCTCAGTTTCAGAAATTATAAGTAAAGATGCGTTGATCATTCCTGAACACGAAACGGTTCGTTTGGCTGTAGAGCGTTTGGAAACGACAGGTCATAGTGCTGCATTGATCTGCAAAGGTAAGGATATTGTAGGCATTCTTACCGAAAATGATCTGATGTTGAGTGTGGCGGAGGGTGATTTAGATCTACCTTTGAAAGATTTTGCTTCCGCCAATTTGGTAGCTGTTGAAGCTGATCTCAGCCTTTATAACGCCCGCAAAGTATTCCGGCAGCACAGTTTTCATCACCTCGGTGTTAAGCGCCATGATGGTGAGATTATTGGTTTGATCTCCTATAGCGATATTCTGCGCAATGTTGAGATGGATTATGTCTATCGCTTAAAAGAATTATTGAATGAGCGTGATCAGGCGTTAGCTTTATCCCAACACAATCTGAAGTTGGCAGATAAAGTTATAAGCGCTTCGATGGAAGCGATCGTAGTGACCGATCTGGAAGCTAAAATCCAGCGGGTAAACCCTGCCTTCACTGATATTACAGGATATGAAGACTGGGAAGTATTGGGCAAAAATACCAATATTTTAAGTTCTGGTCGCCATGATAAGAAGTTCTATCAGGATATGTGGGCTTCATTACAGAGCAAAGGACAGTGGCAGGGTGAGATCTGGAATAAACGTAAAAATGGTACCGTTTATCCCGAATGGCTGACCATTACGGCTGTGGAAAATGATGCAGGAGAGATTTGTCAGTATGCTTCCATTTTCTCTGATCTAACAGAAATTAAGAGATCGGAAGCTCGTATTAAGCGTTTAGCTTATTTTGATGAATTAACTCGCCTTCCAAATAGGAAGATGTTTAATGACAGGCTTAACTTATCCCTTGGATATGCGCAGGAGCATAGCCATCAAGTTGCTTTAGCTTTCGTTGATTTAGACTTCTTTCAGAGGGTAAATGACCGCTTTGGTCTCGAAGCGGGTGATCAGGTATTGCGTGAGGTGGGTCGTAGAATCGAGTCAATTTTAGAGGAGGGCGATACCGTTGCCCGTTTTGGTGGTGACTCCTTTAATATGATCCTTACTGATGTTGATGATAATACTGCGGTAAGTGAATTTTTAAATCGCCTTCTATCTACGATCAATCAACCCATATTAGTGTCTGGTACGGAGATCAATCTGACTGTCAGCGTCGGGGTGAGTTTCTTCCCTACAGATGCAACAAAGCCTGAAGATCTGTTTCAGTGTGCCGAAGTTGCCGTTAAACAGGCGAAAGATTTTGGTCGCAATAGCTATCGATTCTTCTCCTCTGAACAGCACCAGTTGGTGAAATCACGTTATCGCATGGCAAATGATCTGCACCGAGCTATCGAAGCAGAACAGTTTGAACTGTATTACCAGCCCAAGGTAACAGCATCAGATCGCCAACTCGTTGGCGTCGAAGCATTAATTCGCTGGAATCACCCTGAACAAGGCTTTATTCCCCCTGATGAATTTATTCCACTTGCTGAGGATTTAGGCGTTATCGATCAAATCGGCTATTTCGTTTTGAGAGAGGCGGTTCGTCAGTGTTCTAGCTGGTGGAAGCTGGGGTATGAAGTTCCTGTCGCAATCAATGTGTCTGCTAAGCAGATGCAGCGCCGAGATATAGCAGAAGAAATTTTAGAGGTTCTGGAAGAGTTCCAGTTGCCATCTAGATTGTTGTCGGTAGAGCTTACGGAAACCAGTTTCTTGCATTGCCTAGAAGAGACTCGCGTAGCAATCAATATATTGAGAACAGCAGGCGTCCGTATTGCCATTGATGACTTTGGTACCGGTTATTCCAGTCTTAGCTATATCCGTAATATGTCTCTGGATGTGCTGAAAATAGACCGTAGTTTCTTGGTTAATATTGAGGACTCAGAAGTCGATTTAAGCATAGTGGCATCTATTATCGATATGAGCCAGGCCATAGGGCTTGAAGTGGTTGCCGAAGGGATAGAAACGGAGACCCAGTTTGGTCTATTGCGAGAGCTCAATTGTGACCAGATTCAGGGTTACTTAATCTCAAGGCCGATGCCCGCTGATACATTTGTCGATTGGTATCGAAGCCAAGCTTAATAATTCATTTTTTAGAATGAAAAGCCCCCGGGGCTGAATGGCGGTAGCCCCGGGGTAAAGGTCTTCGAATTTTGCCCATGAATCAAAAAACGAAGTAAGTGGAAAGGTACTTGCTAAAGCCGGTCTTAGCCGGCCGTAGCGATTAGGCTGGCATTACCGCCAGCGGCTGTAGTATCGATGCACAGATGGCGTTCCATGACGAAACGTTCTGGTTGATCCAGTTCTGTAATCATTGGCAGCAACGCGCCTTCGCGAGCGGCGAGTGCCAGACGAATCTCTTTTAGGACTTCAGTGCTGGCATTGCAGCAGATCGCAGCGAATCCATCAGTTTCGGTGATGGCTTCAGCGGACAATTGACCCACTATGCCTTCTACTGGCAGTTCAGCTTCAGCACACTGTTTCAGTAGATCAGCGATGCCTTGAGCAATAATGACTACCGCATTGCCTTGCATGAGTGCCGTTGCTGCCTGGTTCTTAGCGCTTTCTGCATCGGGACCTAGGCAAAGCACAATACCGCGCCCAGTTTCGGATAGAAGGTTTAACTCGCCTGTTGGTCCTGGCATCTCTGTAGTTTCAGCGCTATGGCCTTGCAGTTTAAATGCCTGTTCAGCAAAGACGTTAGCAAGTTGTTCCTCGGAAACCTTAGCTTCAGTAGAAGCTGTTTGATCCAGTTGTTGGATCATCTTGTTCAGCGTTTCAGAGTTAATAGTCTGGCCTGCTGGCGCTTCTGTGCTATTGCTAATATTTGAGCGAGTGAAACGTTTAACGTAGTGTGGACCACCTGCCTTAGGGCCAGTACCGGATAGGCCTTCACCGCCGAATGGTTGTGAGCCGACAATCGCACCAATCTGGTTACGGTTCACGTAGATGTTGCCTACCTTAACTTTGTTGATAATGCGCTCAACACGGTTATCCACGCGGGTGTGTAGGCCAAAGGTTAGACCGTAGCCTTTACTGTTAATCGATTCGACTACCTGATCTAGATCTTTTGCTGCAAACGTTGCGACATGTAGAACAGGACCAAAGATCTCTTCATCAATCTCCTCAATACCGTTCACTTTCAGTACTGCTGGCGCGACAAAAGTACCGTCTGTTGGAGCAGGGAGTTTCTTAAGTATCTGGCCTTTTGCGGCAAATTTTGCACAGTGTTCATCAATCTTAGCTTTAGCGTTACTATCGATAACCGGGCCAACATCGGTGCTTAGAAGCCAAGGGTTACCAAGGCGTAGTTCATCCATAGCGCCAAACAACATCTCTAGTAGGTTATCAGCAATATCTTCTTGTACATAAAGTACCCGTAGAGCAGAGCAGCGCTGACCTGCACTCTGGAACGATGACATCAGAACATCGCGTACCACCTGTTCTGGCAGGGCTGTAGAATCAACGATCATTGCGTTCATACCACCGGTTTCAGCTACTAGAGGAGCCTCCGGAGCCATGTTTTTCGCCATCACCTTATTGATGCGCTGTGCAGTTAATGTTGAGCCTGTAAAGCACACTGCAGCGATGCGTGGATCAGAGGTCAGTGGCGCGCCGACATTGGTACCTGAGCCCGGTAATAGTTGGATAACATCTTCTGGAATACCGGCTTCATGCATCAGGGCAACAGCGCGGGCAGCCATTAATGGTGTTTGGTCAGCAGGCTTAGCGATGACGCTATTACCTGATGCGATGCCTGCTAAAACCTGACCAGCAAAAATAGCTAAAGGGAAGTTCCACGGGGATATACAGGTGATCACACCACGTGCTTCACTGCTCGCGTGTTTCTCGGCTTCATTTGCATAGTAACGGGCAAAGTCGACCGCTTCACGAATCTCGCCTACAGCATCAAGAAGTGTTTTACCTGCTTCACGGCTCGCCAGCGCAAACAGCTCAGGCGCATTGGCTTCTAATAGATCAGCGACACGGCGAAGGCAAGCGGCGCGTTCGCTAGCGTCAGTTTTTGACCAACGCTGGAAACCCAGCTCGGCAGAGGCAATCGCACTTTCAATATCTTCAGCATTAGCTTCAGTTACCAGGCCTACAAGATCTTCTGGGTTGGCAGGGTTACGAATTTCAGCCGTTTCAGAGCTGCTCGCATCGCCTGCAATCATCGGCTTTGCGTGCCATTGCGTGTTCTGGAAGGCCTCACGAGCCGGTTCTAGCTGCTCTAAGGTCACATGGTCAGTGATATCCCAGCCTTTGGCATTTAGACGCTTTTCACCAAAAATCATGGCAGGTTTGGCAATCATGTTGTTGCTGATTGCGTTATGGCTTTCCAGCACTTGGGTAAATGGATCGGTCGCGATCTCTTCAGGTGTAATGCGCTTATCGACAATCTGGTTTACAAAGGAACTGTTTGCGCCGTTCTCTAGCAAACGACGAACAAGGTAAGCCAGTAGATCGCGGTGTGCACCTACAGGCGCATAGATACGGCAGCGAGTATTGTTCGATTTCAACACTGTATCGTGCAGTGATTCACCCATGCCGTGTAGACGCTGAAACTCAAAGTTATCCACATCGTGTTTTTTCGCCATGAACAGAATCGCAGCCGCTGAATGGGCGTTATGCGTAGCGAACTGTGGATAGATGCGATCTGTCATCTGCATCAACTTTTCTGCACAACACATGTAAGACAGGTCAGAATTAACTTTACGGGTAAATACAGGGAAGCCATCCAGGCCTAGCACTTGTGCTCTTTTGATCTCCGCATCCCAGTAAGCGCCTTTTACCAAACGCACCATGATACGGCGATCTAGACGTTCAGCGGTTGCATACAGCCAGTCCAGAACATGCGCGGCACGTGGACCAAAAGCTTGTACCACAATACCGAAGCCATCCCAGTCTGCTAGGCGCTCATCTGCCAGAACCGCTTCGATCACATCAAGTGAAAGGTCGAGACGATCGGCTTCTTCGGCATCAATATTGAAGCCCATATTGGCATCTTTTGCCTGCAGGGCTAGCGTTAGGGTACGCTCTACTAATTCCTGCATAACACGGGCTTTTTGGCCAACTTCATAACGGGCATGCAGAGCTGATAGTTTTACAGATATGCCCGGGTTAAGGCGGATATCTTTGCTTTCACAAGCAGATGTCAGTTCACTGATCGCTTGTGAGTAAGCTTGGTGGTAACGGATTGCATCGGCATCAGTTCGGGCTGCTTCACCGAGCATATCATAGGAGTAGCTATAGCCTTGTTTCTCAAGCTTTGTTGCACGTTTAGTTGCTTCGTTGATGTCGCGACCAAGTACAAACTGGCGGCCTAGCTCTTTCATCGCTTGGGCAACGGCGGTACGTACAACCGGTTCACCAAGGCGTTTAATCATGCCTTTGACTGTGGAGCCGATGCTCTTCTTTTCATCTTCTTTAAGTAGCTTACCCGTGATGAGTAGCGCCCAAGTTGAGCTGTTTACTAATGAAGATGCCGATTGGCCTAAGTGGCCTTTCCAGTTACCGGATACCACTTTGTCTTCGATTAAAGCGTCGATGGTTAGGCTGTCTGGCACACGAAGTAGTGCTTCTGCCAAACACATCAGCGCGACACCTTCTTTGGTGGTCAGGCCGTATTCGGCAAGGAATTTTTCCATCATGGAAGGGGAGCTTTCAGATCGAACTTTGCGTACCAGATCTGCAGCATTGGCTGAAATAGCGCCGCGCTCTGTTTCGCTTAAACCTGAGTTATTAATCAAACCGTTGATAACGGCTGCTTCATCTGCCAGATAGTTATTACGAATAGCTGTACGGCATTGTTCGATTGTGATGCTCATAATCTTCCACCTCTTAAATCTATCGGGCTATTTTACAAGCGCTCAAATAGTCGATTTATCTATAAAAGTAGTTATGGAGGTTTGTTTCTCTTTATTTAGTTCTATTTGTGGATAATTTGGTGTGTTTTTGTTTGTTTTGTGAGCTTTTGTTCTTTTTTATGATGGGTATAAAAAAGCCCCAACTGCAAAGCAGTTAGGGCTTTTAAAAATCTGTTTTCTATTCGTTAGCTTTTGATTTCAGCTTCTACATCGTCAAAGCGTTGCTGAATAGCTTTTGATGGCGCTGGTGTCACTTTGGATACAGCGATAATTGCGATGAAGGCAAAGATAATACCTGGGATGATCTCGTAAAGATCAAACCAACCGCCAGATAGCTGCTTCCACACAACCACAGTTACACCACCAGTGATGATACCCGCAAGCGCACCGCCTTTGGTCATCTGCTTCCAGTACAGTGACATAATCAAGGCAGGACCAAATGCTGCACCGAAACCTGCCCACGCGTAAGATACAAGCTCTAGAACCTTAGAGTCTTTATCCATTGCGAGGAAGGTAGCAACCAGAGCGATAACCACTACAGCGATACGGCCGACACGAACCAACTGTTCTTGGGTTGCATCTTTGTTAAACAGTGCTTTGTAGAAATCTTCAGCCAGAGCAGAAGAAGACACGAGTAGCTGAGAATCCGCTGTACTCATTACAGCGGCAAGGATGGCAGCCAGTAGAATACCTGCAATTACAGGGTGGAATAGTGCATCTACCATCACCATAAATACAGTTTCATTATCGCCCAAACCGTCTGGTAGATAGCCGATAGCGGCTAAACCAATTAGGCAGGCACCCGCCATAGAGATAGCACTCCAGATCACTGCGATACGACGTGCAGCAGGAACCGCGTCTTTAGATTTGATACCTTTGAAACGCGCAAGTATATGCGGCTGACCGAAGTAACCAAGACCCCAGCCCAATAGAGATAGCGTACCGATTAGCGTGATGCTCTTACCATCCGCATCGGTAAACATATTCAAGAGCTCAGGATTTTTCGCTTCGACTGCTGCCAGCGTGCCGCTCAAACCACCGATTTCGCCCATCGCGATCAATGGCACTAAGATCAAAGCGCCAACCATCAGTAGGCCCTGAACTACGTCTGTCCAAGATACCGCTAGGAAACCACCAAATAGGGTGTAAGAGATAACGGCTGCAGCACCGACAAGAACTGCGACGGTGTAATCAAAACCGAATACAGTTTCAAATAGTTTACCACCCGCTACTAAGCCAGAACTGGTGTAGAACAGGAAGAAAACCAATACAAATACGGCAGAAATCACACGTAGGCTGTGGCTGTGATCTTCAAAACGTTTTTCGAAAAACGCAGGTAGTGTTAGTGCATCATCAGCACGTTGTGAGTAAACACGTAGGCGCTGAGCTACTAACAGCCAGTTTAGCCAAGTGCCCACTAGTAGACCGCCTGCCAACCAGAAAGAGCCATAACCGGCCGCCATTGCGTAACCAGGAAGGCCCATCAACAGCCAGCCACTCATATCTGATGCGCCTGCACTCAACGCACTTGGGATCGGCCCTAGGTTGCGTCCACCAAGAACGTAATCAGACAGATCCTGAGTGCGACGATAGGCAACAATACCAATTGCCAGCATCAGCATCAGATATAGGATAAATGTCAGGGTTACCATCTAAGAAACCTCTTTGTCATAGTTTATGCTTATTATCGTTCCATCCTCTGTTACACCTTCCTGCGCTAGCTATGCTGCAGACTTTTCTACCTTCATTGGTTGCGAAAAAGACAGTAGTTAAGCTTGGGTATAACGACCGGAAAGCTTACCGGTATTCCATTGGTTAAATGCTCCAAACTTGGCTGTTTTCTAGGCAATTGGTCTTTATTTGTTCGTTTATTCGGATGATTGTTCTAATTTGATGGTTTTTTACCTAGATAAACGCGCTGCATAGCTCTTTTTCATCTATAAGAAAGAGTAGTCAACTTGTTATGAGGAGTCGAATTCACTATATTCTCGCCAAAAATTTGGACGTTTTGACTTTATGCTTCTGGAGCGCCGTCATGGAAAATTTAGATAAACTCGATATGGCGATTTTGCGCGAACTGCAAAAGAATGCACGTATTACGGTTACGGAATTAGCCTCGCGAGTTGGCCTTTCGAAAACACCTTGCCAAGTGCGTATGAAACGCTTGGAAGAGCTTGGTTATATCATGGGTTATACCACCCTGATTGATCAGAAGAAGCTGGGTTCTAAGCATATCGCTTTTGTTCAAGTGACGATGCTCGATACGAAAACCAAAGCGCTGCAGGCCTTTAATGAGGCCGTGCGCGCCATCCCTGAAATCGAACAGTGCCATATGATTGCAGCGAATTTCGATTATTTGTTAAAAGTGCGTACGTCCGATATCGAAAGTTATAGGGAAGTACTCGGTGAGAAAATTTCTAACCTGCCATTTGTGAAGCAAACCAGTACCTTTGTTGTAATGGAAGATGTGAAGGATGTGGCTTCCAAGCTAATTTAACGCTATACCCATAGAGTTACGCGAATATAGGATACGTAACTCTATGGAATAAAATGTTAATGACATTGCTTCCCTTTTCTGTGCTCCCCTTTATGTTTCATCCATTTTTGTGGTGCTTCACTTTTTAACTGTGCGAATTTGGCTTCCTGTTCTGGAGTCAGAATCTCATACAGTTCTTCCTGATGTTTTGCTTTGGCCATAATCATCGCTTTAGTTTGCTCCTGCGCTTTTAACACTAAGCTGTTGAGCTGTAACTGATAGTCTTTTGATGCTGGGTCTAGTTGCATCAGTTGTTGGCGAAGATCTCGTTTTGCTTGGTGTTGATCCTTCATGCCTGCTTTTTTCTGCTGCATATTTTCTTTCAGTGCCGCCTGTTGGCTGGTGGTTAATCCCAGCTCTTCAGAAAGATACTGCAGGCGCTTCTCCATCTTAGCGCCGTCATCTTTAGTGTAAGCATGTGCAACGCCTAAACTAGAAACAGTTAACACAGCAGCTGCGATTCCAGTCATGATTTTACGGTTCATGTTCTTTGCTCCTAGGCTGTTTAGTTGATGGAATAAAGTTTGGCTTTTGTAAGCGCAAAGATGGGTTTCGGCAGTGTAAAGTTGGGTAAATCTAACAATAGGGCGATCTATTTTGGCGCTAAAAGGATTATTATTTTTAGTAGATAAGTAGCGAAAATAGGCGGTCAAGGCCGAGTGCGGGATAAAGTATGAGAGATAAACAGCGATTATTACTGGTTGATGACGATGTGGAACTATGCGAGTTGTTATCCGATTATCTCGAGCACGAAGGCTTTGAGGTTGAGTTTGCTCACAATGCAGATGAAGCCTGCGCGCAATTAAAACGTTCGGATCGTTACGCCTTGATGGTGTTAGATATCATGATGCCGGGTAAATCTGGCTTAGAGCTGCTACAACAAATTCGACCTGTAGTGACCTTACCCGTGATTATGTTGACGGGGCGAGGCGAAGAGATCGATCGCATTCTGGGGTTAGAGATGGGAGCGGATGACTACCTAAGCAAACCCTGTAATCCACGTGAATTGCTTGCACGAATTCGTGCGGTCCTACGTCGTTCGGAACCGAAAACACAAACAACCCTTTTCCCCGATACTAATGTTGAGATGGGTGGCGTCCAGCTTGATCCTGGTTTGCGTGAGGTTAGGATCAAGGGCGATTTATTGGAGCTTACAGGGACAGAGTTTAACGTGCTTGCTTATCTGATCGCGAATGCTGGAAATGTATTGGATAAAGAGCAATTAACTGAGTTGGTTTTACATCGAAAACTTGCGGCATTTGATCGAGCGATTGATGTTCATGTTAGCCGTGTACGGCAGAAATTAGCGAAAGCGCTACCAGATAAAGAGCTGATCAAAACAGTCCGTGGTGTCGGCTATCAGTATATTAAGGATCTGGTATGAAGTGGTATAAACGACTGTTCTGGAAGGTTTTTGCCGCAATCTGGTGCGTGAGTTTCTCAGTACTGTTAGCGACTATCTGTGTGGTTAGCACCATTACTGAAGAGGATCGCTTCAAGGAAGTAATCACAGCAAAGGCGGAAGGCTATGCAGAGCTGATGATTGAACGTTATGAACGCATGGGTCATGCCACAATCCCGCCATTACGACTGAAACATTTCAAGCGCTCGCATAGGGATAAAGAGATTGGCTTACCAGCGCCAGACCATCACAAAGAACGCACACCACATTGGAAACGTTTTATCTGGCGAAGTGTAACTAAGCGTGTCCATATTACCGATCTGACTGCACAGAGGCAGGTTGTTGATCTTCCCCGTTTTGAAAAAAATCCTGAAGATAGTTACCGCTTTAATCTAGAGTCAGAGCGGGGTCGTCAGTATGAAGTTTTAGTCGATCTCAGCTGGGAGCGTTCTCCTTACGCAGATCTAGTGAACCGTATCCTATCGGTGCAAATGGTGCTGATTTTATTGGTGTCTTCTTTAGGTGCGTTGATCGTATCTGCAATTATCGCGCGGCCATTAATCTTGTTACGCGAGCACACTCAGGCGATCTATCGTGGAGAGTTGGACACTCGTACGGATGAAAAATTAAGGGCGCGTGGTGATGAATTGGGTGAGTTAGCCCGAGATTTTGACCGCATGGCAGATTATGTCCAACAAACTCTGACCTCGCACCAGCATCTGATGTGTGATGTTTCCCATGAGTTAAGAGCGCCGCTAGCCCGATTACAGGCCGCAGCAGGGATTGCAGAGCAACGCTTGGGTGAAGGGGATAAAACAGTTCAACGGATCATTCATGAGTGTCAGCGCTTAGATCAATTGATCGGCGAAATCTTATCCTTATCTCGCTTGGAACAGATGGAGGTTAAAGGCGAGAAAACTAAGCTCAGTGATGTCCTGCAAGAGTTGCTTGATGATGCCCGTTTCAGCCAGCAAGCACGTGAGTTTGAACTCTGTATGGAATCTGACTGTGAAGTGGAATTGAATGCGCCTTTGTTACTTCGAGCGCTGAATAATATCTTGGGAAATGCCTGCAAACATACACCGCAATCGACGTCAATTGAGTTGAGTGTGCATAAGGGTGAACACTGTGAGATTCGTATTCGCGATCATGGTGAAGGTGTGCCAGCAGAGCAGTTAGAAAAACTGTGTGAGCCGTTTTTCCGGGGTAACAGTAAATCCGAAGGCTATGGTTTAGGGTTAAGTATCGCGCAACGGGCTGTACAACGTTTAGGTGGTGAACTTAGTCTATCAAACCATCCAGAGGGCGGATTGGAAGCGCGCATTCTGTTGCCTTGCGCCTAAAATTTAGTTGTAAAAATTGGGGAGCTTTAACAGCTCTCCCAAGTGGGATAGCGCACTTTGTATCTCTGAAATCAGCCGAGGGTCGCGCAGATCCTCAAGGCTTAGGCGATCTCGGTAGTGCGTTTCTATCCAATGTTTCAGCGACTCATATAGTGCAGGGGTTAGCAGTATTCCGTGATGGACAGCACTTAACTCTTCAATCGTGATTGGTAGCGCCAAGCGCAGGCACGCTGGACCGCCACCGTTCTGCATACTTTGTGTTAGATCGATAAATTGGACTTCGCTCACAGGGTTGTCGGCAGCTATTAACTCCTCGCAGATGGCATAAGCCTTAGCGCTGATTTTACTTTCTATGGGGGCAAGTAACATAAGGCTGCCATCGTTTTTTTGGATAAGCTGACTGTTGAATAGGTAAGTTTCTACTGCTTCTTGCAGGCTTAGCTTGCTGGAGCTGACCTCAAATATCTTAAGTGCATCCTGCCAATGACAGCTCTTCATCCTTAAAGTGTTTAAAACCTCACTTTGTTCTTTAAAAGCTTGTTCATGCAGGAATAAAAAGTTCAGATGACCCACCGCGACAACATCGTTGTGAAAAGCCCCGTGGTCTATGGCAATAGGGTTCTGTTGAATCAGTATGCTGCGGCTTTGGTCCAGCTGATGTTGGCGGATAATACTTTCGCTAGCGAGGCGAGTTTGGCGTGCTGGAAAGCGTGTACTTGCGCTCAGCGAGCCTTTTCTGCCATAGATAAATAGATTCAGTGCATCCTGGTCACAAGGCGAGTTTAAGCGCATCTGATTGGCAGCACCTTCATCTGCAAAGATCGGTTGTGATGGCAACGGAACATGCACGCTAAATCTGTCGTGATTGTCAAAACAGGTTTGGAAGAACTGATAGTTATGTTTGGTTTCTAATGATCTATGGATACTGCTATTTAAGTTTGCAGGGGTGAAGTGTAAGTGTCGATCTTTGGTATCTTGAGATGCTGAGCAGGTTGCGCTGTTAGCTGCCCACATAGCAGAAGCGGAATAACAGGCAGTCAGCAACTGAGGGGCTTTGTGCCAAGCTTGATCCAAGAGTTGTTCGTCGGAGCCGCGAAAGCCCGCTGCATAGAGCAGTGCTAGATCAGGTCGTATTGGCGGGGGAATAATCCCTTGTGGAATGCCAAGCTGATGCAGTAGCCACATCTTTTCCAAACCTTGAAGTGCTGCGTCTTTGGGTGAGGATATCTCGCCTTGATGCTGTTGTGATGCAAGGTTGCCCTGTGCGAGCCCCGCATAGTGGTGATTGGGTGCGACCAAACCATCTAAATTAAGCGTTAAACTCATTCATGACTCCAAACATGATCGGCAATATGTAGGCCCGGAGGAAGGGTGTCGGGAATGTCCATGCTGTCGGCCTGCATAGAGGCAACTGGGTAAGCGCAGTAATCGGCGGCATACCATGCACTGGCGCGATGGTTACCGCTGATGCCGGTACCACCAAAGGGGCGCGCACTGGATGCGCCGGTTAGTGGTCTGTTCCAGTTGATCAATCCAGTTCTGACTCGACGCTGAAAGTACTCGAATATTTTAGGATCGTCACTGAGTACGCCAGCCGCTAAGCCATAGCGGGTGTTATTGGCTAAGGTTGTTGCCTGCTGAATATCTTGTACACGATATATCTGAAGGAGAGGGCCAAAGTACTCCTCATCATCGGGGTTCTCTATTGCTGTACAGTCGATTAACCCCGGTGTTAACAGGGCGCCTTTCTCGGCAAATCGTTGCATACCGACCAGTGATTCAGCGCCTTGTTCCATCAGCTTTTCTTGAGCAGTTAGCATAGAAGTCATGGCTGACTGACTGATCAAAGCGCCCATAAAAGGTGACGGGTTTTGGTTATAGGTGCCTACCTCAATTTTGGTCACGGCTTTCTGCAAAGCGGCAATAAATTCATCCCCTTCTGTTCCGACCGGTACCAATAAGCGTCGCGCGCAGGTACAGCGCTGGCCTGCAGTGATATAGGCCGATTGAATAGTGTTATAGACGGCCGCAGCGATATTGGTTGTTTTTGTAACCAACAGAGGATTATTTCCGCCCATCTCGAGTGCTAAAATCTTTTCGGGTTGCCCGCCAAACTGCTCATGCAAGTAACAGCCGGTGGCTGCGCTACCGGTGAAATAGAGGCCATTAATTTTTGAGTGCTCTGCTAAATGTGCCCCTGTTTCTTTTTCTCCTTGGACCAGATTAAGTACCCCATCGGGTAGCTCCGCTTTTTGCCAAAGATGAATCATCAGTTCTGCTGTTCGCGGGGTAAATTCACTGGGTTTAAAGACGATTGTGTTGCCCGCTAAAAGCGCTGGCATAATATGGCCATTTGGTAGATGCCCTGGGAAATTATAAGGGCCAAATATCGCTACGATGCCGTGGGGGCGGTGGCTTAGAATAGAGCGTGCTCCCAGTACGGTACTCTCTTCAGTTGGGCAACGCGCTTGATAGGCTTTGATGGTCAAAGCCGCTTTGCCCAGAAGAGCAGTCACTTCTGTTTTTGCTTCCCAGAGAGGTTTACCGGTTTCCTGGCCGATGGTGTCGGCAAGAAGGTCTTCGTGCTCTTTGATCAGCTCATTAAACTTCAAAAGATAGGCTGCTCGCTGCTTGAGCGTGAGTTCAGACCAGTGTGGGAAAGCTTCTTCAGCCGCTGAAACAGCTTGATTTACTTGCTCTTCGTCAGCTGCATAACCCTGCCAGATTCGCTCATTATTGCCCGGATTCAACGACTCGAGTTCGGAGCCGTTGCCCTGAACCCATTCGCCATTAATAAACAATGATGCTTGTGGTTTCATGGGTGCCTCCCTTTTAGTTCGACCAATCGAATGGTGTCGCTGTCTTTAACTTGCAGCATTTCAGCGGTTTCAGGTGTGAGTTCAGCAATGCCTTGATTGGTTTGGCAGTTAGCAAGGCAGCAACGGAAACCTGCTGCTCGGGTGTTACTGAGTAGATAAGCTGAATCGGAATCAGTGACGTCAGCTTGTTGCGAAATTCTAATTTTGGCGTAGCGGCTATCTCTAATCGCACGTATTTTTGCCAGCGGTGCTGTGATCGTAGGGCCGGCATCGAAGATATCTACATAGTTTTCAAAGCGGAAACCTTCATTTTCCAGCATGCGGCGGGCAGGTTCAGTATTGGCGTGAACACGACCGATTACTTCTTGTGCTTCTTCGGGGAGTAAGTGGATATAGATGCTGTATTTCGGCATTAGTTCGGCAATAAATACTTTGTTGCCAGAGCCAGTGAGGTAATCCGCTTCTGAGTAGTCCATCGCAAAGAATTTACGCCCGAACCCTTCCCAAAAGGGGGAGCGGCCATTGTCATCGGAGAAACCGCGCATCTCTGCGATGACGCGCTCAGAGAAGCGTTGTGGTTGTTCTGCCATAAACAGAAAACGACTTTTAGACAGCAGGCTACCGTTTTGTGAGTGACGGTGTTCAGGTTTCAGATAGAGAGTACAAACCTCTGTACAGCCAGTGTAATCGTTACATAGGTAGAGGGTTTTAAACTGGTTATGGATATTGAGCTCGCGTGACGCGTGTACCACGGTACCTACTCTGTAGTGATACCATGGCTCTTGCAGGCCTACGGCCGCTTCAATCCCTGTAGTACCGACAACTTCTTCAGTTTCACTGTCGATCAGGACAAACAGATAGCTTTCATTGGTGGCTTTCTGAATATCTTGTTTGAGGGCGTTTAAACTGCGCTCGATTTTATCAGCGAGCAAAGCGCTGTTTTCGGGGAGAGAGGTAAAGCCAGGGCCAGATTCGATAGCGATCTGATGTAAGGTCTCTAAATCGTTCATTTCAATCGGGCGAATGTAATACATAGTCGACCTCCTGTTCCCTAAAGTTCCTAACGGCTATCGGTACTTTCGAAGATTTTGTCGGCAGATGCCGCGACAAAGCCTTGGTAGAGAGAGCCATCTTCCAAGGGGTAGCGACGGGCAAATTCGTAGTAGCAGCCCGGTATTTCTACACTGCCATCACTAAATTCAACCGCGACTTTGCTGGCTAAGGTTGAGGACTGTTCGAGTCTCTCTTCGGGGCTGCCTTTCACTTCACCGCCTGCACTATTGAGTTCGATGGAATGGCTTTTTAAAAACTGATTAACTTCTTCGATGCTGGTGTGCGACGTAAGTGCGTTGACGAAAATGGTGAAGTGGTTAGGTCTGAAACCAAAAGCCACCAGCCAAGCGGCATACTCACTTTGTGCCAGTAATGCTTTGTACTCCTCATAACTGACCTCCCACGGACGACCGCAATAGCACAATGTATCTGGGGGTTGCTGCATAGGATCGAGTTCAGCCACTAAGTTATGCACAAGCAGTTGGTTGTCAGTACTGAGCGATTCGGTCATCAGTTGGCTGATAAATATCTTCGGCAGGGCAGGGTCATCATGTTGAAAGTGCTTAGCGTAGAGATGCTTGTTTGGAAAATGATATTCACCTGCTGCTCGATAGCCGCTATACAGAAACGGTGTGGCCATCTTATCTATATTGACCTCTTCCAGATCAAAAGTACGTAACGCAATATGGTCATTGAGTACTTGATAGTTAAGGTCGCTGAATAGCTGGTGGATATGGCGAGCTTGTGGATTCAGCTCTAAATAGTCCTGCCACATCTCATCTAGCATTTGGGTTAGCTCTTCATTGGTCATTGTGGCCTCCCCTGAGGGCGCAGGCGCTTAAAGGGCAATCCTTCACGAGCTATGTGAAAGAGTAGCAGTGCGCTGAGCTGCGCGCGTGAACTAAGGCTAGGTAAATTGATAAATTCGTGAGGGCTGTGGATAAAATTACCGGTCACACCCAAAGTATCTATATTGGGTAGACCTGCTGTCGATAAGTTATTCCCGTCACAGCAGCCTCCAGTTGCACTCCAGGTTAAAGCAGTGCCTAACTGCTCTGAGCATTGTTGTACCAGTTGGTAGAGTGCGAGATGGGGTTGGTCGAGTTGTTTTGGGTAGCGTCCAAAATGCCCATGGAGCTCTATATGGAAGCCTTCTTGTTGATTATGCTGCTGTATAAATGCATTGATGCGTTCAAGGCACCATTCGGCATCTTCTGTTTTCTGAATACGAACATTAAATTTACACACCGCTAGATCGGGTACTTTATTAGTGGTTTCGCCCGCTTTGATAATACCGGTATTGAGGGTTAAGCCCGGTTTTTGATTGTTTAATGATGCTAGCTGCAGGATCAGTTCAGCGGCTTTATTAATCGCATTCCTACCCGTTTCGGGGGTCCTACCTGCATGAGCTGAACGACCATGGACAACCAAAGTGAAGTTGCCGCTGCCTTTTCGCTCCCCTGCAAGATTGCCATCAGGTAAAGCCGGTTCGTAGATTAATCCAATGTCATGTTGTTTCGCCGCGTTGGCCAAATAGTCGGCTGAGCCGGGTGAACCGATCTCTTCATCTGGATTTAAAATGACACTCCAACCGATCTGATGAGCAAGTGGATGCTGAACTAAGGCTTCTAGCGCTGATAGTATGACCAGAATACCGCCTTTCATATCTGCGGCACCGGGTGCGTTCAGTCGTATGTGGTCTAAGCGAATCGCATGTTGGAAAGGACTATCCACAGGAAAGACTGTATCGGTATGACCGCAAAATAGGATCTGGATCGGTGCGTCTGGGTTGTGGCTGAACTTCCAAAGGGAGCCGAGCGCTTGGTATTCTGCTTTGCCTGTGTAATCGATTCGCTCCCACTCCGGCAGTTCAATCCTTTCGCTTTTACTGCACAGTGGGGCGAAAAGCTCTTGGTATTTAAGGCCAACTTGGTTGATCCCTTCGGGATTCAGTGAGCCGCTATTAATCTCAACTAACTCAATCAGTTGCTGTTCTCTTAGGTGCTGTTGAGCGCTGATCTTATCGAGGAGATCACGTTCTAACTGGTCTAGTGGTTCGACAGATAACTGCATAATTAACCTCTAGCACTCTCAGCTTAGGCCTGTTGCTTGAATAACTGCATTGTGCGATTGAAGCGAGCTAATCCCTCTTTAATATCGGCTTCGGGAATAATCAGCGAGGGTGTCAGGCGAATGACATTTAAGCCTGCTACCAGTACCATTAGTCCTGTTTGTTGTGCCAGCTCTAAAAACAGTCTCGCTTTGCCTTTATATTGATCACTCAGTTCACAGCCGATTAACAGGCCTTGGCCGCGAATATCCTTAAATAACTCAGTTTTTTGATTGAATTGAGCTATCTGTTGGGTGATCAGGTGATGTTTATGGAATACACCTTCGAGCACCTCAGGCGTATCGACAATCTGTAACAGTTTAAGTGCTACGGCGCATCCTAGAGGGTTACCCCCATAAGTACTGCCATGGCTACCGACGTTAAAGGATTTAGCGATCTTCTCGGTACTCAACATCGCGGCGATTGGAAAACCGCCGCCTAAAGCTTTAGCGGTAGTTAAAATATCGGGCTTAACTTGGCTGTGTTGATAGGCGTATAACTTACCGGTACGGCCGACACCGGTTTGTATCTCATCAAAAATGAGTAGGGCATTGTGTTCAGAGCATAGGCTTTTGGCTGCCTGTAAATACTCAGCCGTGGCGGGTGTAATCCCACCTTCGCCCTGAATGGGCTCGATGACTACCGCACAGGTTTTATCACTGATCTGCTGCTCTAACGCAGCGATATCATTAAAAGGCACATGAGAAATACCCGCAGGTACTGGCTCAAAACCTTCACGATACTTAGGTTGCCCACCTACTGACACGGTAAATAGGGTGCGTCCGTGAAAGCTGTTATTGCAACTGATGATTTCGTGCTTCTCTGCGCCAAAATTATCATAGGCGTATTTTCTAGCGAGTTTAAAAGCGGCTTCGTTTGCCTCAGCTCCTGAATTGGCAAAGTAGACTTTTTCGGCAAAGGTCTTATCACAAAGCGCTTGGGCTAATTTTAGTGCAGGTTCATTGGTCCAGACATTACTGAGGTGCCACAACTGATCGGCTTGTTGATGAAGTGCAGCAGTGAGTTCGGGATGGCAGTGCCCTAAAGCATTTACTGCAATGCCACCTGCAAAGTCGATGAACTCATTATCTTGCTGATCCCATACTCTAGAACCTAGTCCTTTTATTGGAATCATCTGTTGTGGTGCGTAGTTAGGCACCATTATTTGATTGAACGTTTCCCTATCAACATTGGAGGACATAGTTTGTCTCCTCTACTGCATAGATAAGTCTAAGTTTAGACCTTAACAGCAAAAAAGCTTTTTAGCGGCAATGGCTTAAAGGGAATAAAGATAGGTTTATGCGGTCTTAATGATTGTTAGTCGAGTCGCTGTGATTGCACTCATCCATGGTGTTACATGCGTCACAGAAGTACTGAGATTCACGATATTTCTTGTTGAAGTCATCAAAACTTAACGGATGACTGACTAGAAACCCCTGCATGGTATTGCAGTTTTGTTGTTGCAAGAAATCCATCTGAGATCTGTTCTCTACACCTTCTGCTATCACATCCAAACCCAGTTGCTTGGTCATGGCGATAATGGTCGAAGTTATCGTCATATTGTCTTGGTCTTCGGGAATTTGTTGTAAAAAAGAGCGATCAATCTTTAACAGATCGACAGGCATTTTAGTTAAATAGCTTAAAGATGAATAACCTGTGCCAAAATCATCTATAGCTAGGCTTATGCCCATGCTTTTTATGCGCTTCAGGGTACTGATAGCCGTTGGCATATCCCGCATAAGCATGCTTTCTGTGATTTCAAGTTCTAGCCATTCTGGAGCAAGTGAGGCTTTGGCCAAAGCTTCAGATATCTGAGTAATCAAAGAGGGATCATCAAATTGGCGGACAGATAAATTTACGCAGACCTTAATCGGGGGCAAGCCTTGATCCTGTATTGATTTAGCCGCTCGACAAGCTTCTTCTAACACCCAGCGGCCGATTGGGATGATTAAACCGGTTTCTTCTGCGTGGGGAATGAATTCATCAGGCGGTACATTGCCATTGACAGGGTGCTGCCAGCGAAGAAGTGCTTCCACTGCTGTAATGCGACCATCTAATGCACATATCTGTGGCTGATAGGCTAAAGATAGCTGTTTGCCAATTAAGGCGTTTCTTAGATCATGCTCGATTGTGAGTATGCGTTGCGCCTCTTCGTTCATCTGGTCAGCAAAGAAAGCATAAGTGTTCCTACCCTGCCTTTTTGCATAATACATAGCTAAGTCTGCGTTTCTTAGCAGGTCACTTGCATCGACACTATCGTGACCGATTAAAGTAATGCCGATACTGACGGTTACACTCAATTCGTGAGGGCCGATTTGCATGGGTTGAGAGAGTAATGACAGTACATCGCGGACGCGACTAATTATCTGCTCACGGTCTTCGCAGTCTTGGAAAATAACTGTAAATTCATCGCCACCAAGGCGGAATACCGAGGTTTGGTGGCGAGTGCAGAATTTTAAGCGGCTTGCTATGGTGGTCAGGAGTACATCACCTGCTTCGTGCCCCATCGTGTCGTTAATCTGCTTAAAGTGATCTAGATCGAGTAACAGTAAAGCATGCAGTTTGTCACTGGCTGGGTTTTGTAGATATTTATCCAGAGTTCGACGGAAATTTCGACGATTGCCCAGCTCGGTCAAAGGGTCGAAATAAGCCATTTTCTCTAGCTGAGCATCGTGCTCTTTGATTTGAGATATATCTTCACTGAC
This sequence comes from Neptuniibacter sp. QD57_21, assembly GCF_047778075.1. GTDB lineage: Bacteria > Pseudomonadota > Gammaproteobacteria > Pseudomonadales > Balneatricaceae > Neptuniibacter. Next base: position 244,161 of record NZ_CP180549.1, read on the forward strand.
AGAAACAAAATTAATGATATTTCCCAGTTCATCATGAATAGGGGAAATATTTTGTAGGGACCAGTAAGTTGAACCATTTTTGCGTTTATTGAGTAAGGTACCTCGCCACTGCTGATGGTTAAGTACAGTACCCCACAGCTGTTTGTATGTGTCGTTTGTGGTTTGCTCGGAGCGTAAAAAGTTTGGCCGCTTACCTAGTATTTCATGGCCGTCCCAACCTGTGATTTCACTGAAGCGGCTATTGGAGTATTCGATCTCACCTTGTGCGTTTGTGATTACAACCGCACTACCGGTATTTTCTACGGCATTACGGAATACCTTAAGCTCTCTTGCTTGACGCGCACTCTGACTCGAGTTGCGTAGAGTGATAAATACTTTTCGGCAGTCAGCTTTTTGAATAACAGTGAATTCTATACGCAGCTGTACGCTATCTTCTTGTGAAGATAGGACTATGTGGGTGTCGTAAGAATCTCTGTTCTGTGCAAATAGGCCCATGATGTGAGGGCGAATAGCCCGTTTAAAATCGTCAGGAAGTTTATGGTTAAGAGATTCTCCAGCTCTATTCCAGATCAAGGTTTCGGCGTAGGGGTTGCAATGTAAACAGTGAAATAGGTCATCCAACACAAGCACGCCAATGGATGATTGATTAAACCAATCCATTGGAATTGTACTGTTGCTTGTTGGGTTTAATTTTGTTTTTTGCATGGGTTTGTTTGAATTTTCTACCTTGATCTACCTATTCTGCGGTAAAAGTTGTTTGAATGGTTTAGATGTTTAATAAAGTTGTGACTGGTTTGATGTGGGTCAATTTAGAGGAGCAGGTAAAATGAATTTTTTGTTAATGTTTTAGCCTAAGGTATAAAAAATACTAATATTACATTGGGTTATGGTTTATGTTTGTGCCTTTTTAATAGATTGATTATTTCAGGGTAAGCGGAAAATTTCTTCTTACCCTGAGTGATAGATTAAGCGGCTTTTGCAGGGTTTGACCACCCTTTTTGTACGGATGGTCGCTGATTGAATCTATTGATGTAAGATGTAACTTGTTTGAATTCTGCTATTTTAGTTTCATCCCCAGCACGGTAAACACGCTCTATCGTATCCAGCCAAGGCACAAGGGCGATATCCGCAATAGAGAAGTCACCAGCAATCCATTCTTGTCCTTCTAATTGGGTTTCGATCACATTTAGTAGGCGTTTTGCTTCGTTGATATAGCGCTGTTTCGGTCGTGGATCTTCAATTTCACTACCGGCAAAGGCGTGAAAGTAACCCAATTGTCCAATCATGGGTCCGACGCCACCCACCTGAAACATCAGCCATTGCAGTACTTTGGCTTTTTCAGTGGTGTTGTTACCCATCAGTTTACCGGTCTTTTCGGCTAGGTAGACCAGAATGGCGCCACTTTCAAAGAGGCCAATAGGTGTGCCTTCTGGGCCGTGCGGGTCAATGATTGCTGGGATTTTATTGTTCGGGTTGAGAGATAAATATTCCTCACTTTTGACATCGCTTGCTGCCAGCGTCACACGATGCGCTTCATAAGGAATTTGTAGCTCTTCAAGAGCAATGGATATCTTCACGCCATTCGGTGTACCGAGCGAATAGAGTTGCAGAATTTCAGGGTGCTTCGCTGGCCAGCGTTTAGATATGGGGTACTGATCAACGCTTGGGTAATCTTTAGGATTGCTCATTTATGCGCTCACTAAGTCTGTCTGGTCTAAGAATGGATAGTCGTTATAGCCTTCAGGGCCAGGTGTATAAAAGGTATCGGGATTAGGCTCATTTAGCTCGGATTTTGTTTGGAAACGAGCGACTAGATCTGGGTTGGCGATAAAAGGTACGCCAAAGGCTACAGCGTCTAGCTGTTTATCTAATACCGTTGAGTCAGCCTCCTCATAGCTGTAGCCCATATTGCCAATAAGGTTGCCTTGATAATGTTCTCGGGCGATTGAGTTAACATCACCTTGTTGCTCGCCCAGAAAGTCACTGCGCATCAGATGCCAGTAAGCGAGTTTGTAATGATTTAGCTTTTCTGCGAGCCAGAAGGTCGTGCCAATGGGGTCGCTGTCTTCCATACTGTTATAGCCATTTAAAGGCGAGGTTCGGATACCTACTTTGTCGTTACCCCATACTTCACAAATAGCGTCTAATACTTCGAAGATCAGTCGAGATCGATTCTCTAAGCTACCGCCGTATTGATCTTCACGTTGGTTACTGCCATCGCGTAAGAACGAATCGAGCAGATAACCGTTGGCTGCATGGAGTTCTACACCATCGAATCCAGCCTCCTTGGCGTTGATTGCTGCCTGTTTGAAGCCTGCGATAATTTCGGAAATCTCGTCTATCTGCAGTGCGCGTGGTGTTGTGTAGGGTTTAAGGCCATCAGGTGTATGGACTTCATCTTCGATTGCGATTGGACTTGGAGCGATGGGTTGAACACCGTTATTTAAATCCGGGTGGCAGGCACGTCCGCCATGCCATAGTTGCACAACAATCTTACCGCCTCTCTGATGTACGGCATCGGTGACTTTTTTCCAGCCAGCGATTTGCGCTTCTGAGTAGATGCCGGGTTCATTGATAAAGGCGCTGCAGTTTTCCATCACCATGGTTGCTTCGGTAATAATTAAACCTGCAGTAGCGCGATCGGCGTAGTGCTGAACCATTAATGGGCCAGGAATATGGTGTTTGTCTGCGCGGGCACGGGTAAGAGGTGCCATCAAAATTCGATTGGATAGTTCGATACTGCCTAGTGAAATAGGGCTGAACAAGATAGGTTGTGTAAGCATAATTGGCTCTTTCTTAGTTGATCAATATGTTGATGACTTAGGTAAAGAGCTTGAATTTGAACGAAAGTTCAATTTCGAGTGAAGAAATATTAAATTGAATAGAACAGGCATAAAAAAAGCGGCTTAATAGCCGCTTTTTTGGAATATCTTTTCGCTTAGAGCGCGTCAGGACCGCTTTCGCCTGTACGGATACGGATGACCTGCTCTAGAGGAGAGATAAAGATCTTACCGTCGCCGATTTTACCTGTATTAGCTGTTTTGCTGATCGCTTCAATAACTTGATCAACCATGTCGCTGTCTACAGCAATTTCAATTTTCACTTTTGGAAGGAAATCAACCACATACTCTGCACCGCGGTACAATTCAGTGTGGCCCTTCTGACGACCGAAACCTTTTACTTCAGTAACGGTAACACCTTGGATACCAATTTCAGAAAGCGCTTCACGGACATCATCCAGTTTAAACGGTTTAATCACCGCAGTGACCAGTTTCATAATGCTATTCCTCAGTTGGGCTTGCTCATTCTATGGCCTTACGACCAAGCAGCAAATGTAACTATAGTGAATTATGCGTCTTAGTATACCTAGATAATCGCAAGATGGTATATGAACAACGAATTGGATCAAGCTCTTAGCGATATACTAGTGACGCAAAAAGGGCGCTTAGCGCCCTTTTAATGTTTTAGATCAATCTCACTTGCCAGATGTAAACTCTGGGTAAGCTTCCATACCACACTCAGAGATATCCACGCCTTCGTACTCTTCTTCTTCCGATACGCGTACACCCATGATTGCTTTAAGTGCTAACCATACCACTAGGCTTGTAGCGAATACCCAAGCGAAGATAGTTACTGCACCGATGATCTGACCAGAGAAAGATGAATCGCCGTTTGTTACTGGTACTAGTAGAAGACCTAGAAGACCTACAACACCGTGAACAGAGATCGCACCTACTGGATCATCAATTTTTAGTTTATCTAGCGTTAGGATGCTGAATACAACCAATGTACCACCTAGAGCACCAAATAGAGTTGCTTGTAGTGCAGTTGGAGTAGATGGTTCAGCAGTGATAGCAACTAGACCCGCTAGTGCACCGTTAAGCGCCATTGTTAGGTCGGCTTTGCCGAACAGTAGACGAGCTACGATCAGTGCAGCGATTACACCACCTGCTGCTGCAGCGTTAGTATTCATGAATACAACAGCAACTGCGTTAGAGTTCTCTACATCAGAAGATGCTAGTACGGAACCACCGTTGAAGCCGAACCAACCCATCCATAGAATGAACGTACCTAGTGTAGCTAGAGGTAAGTTTGCACCTGGGATAGCGTTTACAGCACCGTTTTTAGCGTATTTGCCTTTACGAGCACCTAGTACTAGAACACCTGCTAGGGCTGCAGCAGCACCTGCCATGTGTACGATACCGGAACCTGCAAAGTCTGAGAAACCAAGGTCGCCTAGGTTGTAGAAACCGAATACGTCGTTACCGCCCCAAGTCCAAGAACCTTCCATTGGGTAGATAACACCGGTCATTACTACAGCGAATGCTAGGAAAGCCCAAAGCTTCATACGCTCAGCAACGGCACCAGATACGATAGACATTGCTGTAGCAACGAATACTACTTGGAAGAAGAAGTCTGCTGATGGTGCGTAAGTTGCTGGCTCTTCAGCACCGGTGAAACCGTCACCCGTGATGCCAGAAAGCATGTAGTCACCGCCGTACATGATTGCGTAACCGCAAACCAAATACATAGTACAAGAGATCGCATACAGTGCGATGTTCTTGGTTAGGATCTCAGTTGTGTTTTTAGCACGAACCAAACCCGCTTCCAGCATGGCAAAGCCTGCTGCCATCCACATGACTAAAGCACCGCATACTAGGAAGTAGAAAGTATCTAGTGCGTATTTAAGCTGGGTAACATCACCCGCTGTTGAATTTAGTAGTTCTTCCATTGGTTTATTCCTCCAGAAGCAATCAAAAAGTCAAAAATTAAAGGGCTTCCGTACCGGTCTCACCGGTACGAATACGCACAACTTGTTCTATTGGTGTTACAAAGATCTTGCCGTCGCCAATCTTGCCGGTTTGTGCAGCGTTGCTAATCGCTTCTACAACTTGATCGACAATTTCTTCAGATACGGCTGCGTCTAGGCGTACTTTTGGTAGGAAATCGACCACATATTCAGCGCCGCGGTAGAGTTCTGTATGTCCTTTCTGGCGACCAAAGCCTTTTACTTCAGTCACAGTGATACCTTGTACCCCAATTTCAGAAAGGGCTTCTCGTACATCATCCAATTTGAATGGTTTGATGACAGCAGAGACCATTTTCATATTGCTATCCCCCGTAGGTAATAATTCTGTGCAGATGCGTTTATCGCTAAGCAAACATAAATTCTGTTTGCGTAGGTTATAGCGAAGGCTGTGCCATTTTTTTTATTTTTCTTTTATTTCATATGGTTATGATTGTTTTTGGTTTTGTGGGAAATATTAGTGCCTTTTTATGGGGCTGGATTAGGTGCACTGCAATATGTGTTTGCACCATTGTGGTGCGGCCTTGAATGGTGTTGGTTTGTTGTTATAGTGACAGGCAGTATTTTTTGTTAGAGGTGAGTGGGATGATCAATCCACAACTAATAGAAGGCCTAAGTGAACAGTTTTCGCAATTGTTGTCCGGTGAAAATAAGCTACCGGGCCAAGATGAGTTACAGCAGCAGGTCAAAGCGGTATTACAGGGGACGTTTGATCGCCTGGATATCGTTAGTCGTGAAGAGTTTGATGCTCAGAAAACGGTATTGCTGCGCACCCGAGAGAAAGTGGAAACTCTAGAGAAGCAAGTTCAGGCATTAGAAGAAGCATTGCAGGGTAAGTAACCATCCTCTTAATTTTGCTAGCTACGTAGGTTAAATATGGATCATTTTGAACAGCAGTTATTCCTTCGTTCGCCTCAAGCAGTCCTCGTGACGGATCAAGCCAACAATATAGTGCAGGCTAATCCGGCATTTACCGAAATTACCGGTTACAGCTTAGATGAAGTGAAGGGCGAAAATCCGCGCTTTCTTGGGGCACGGGAATTAAATGATCCATTTTATGAGGATTTGTGGCTTACCGTCAGCAGTGATGGTAGCTGGCAAGGCGAGCTATGGAATAGGCATAAAGATGGCACTGTGTATCCTGCATGGTTCAATATCATGCGTTTGGAGAACGATCAGGGCTTAGTCACAGGTTATATGGCGCAGTTCTTCAATATTGGTCACCTTAAGAAAGAGATGAATGCCATCGTGCAATCAGCTCAGTTCGATGAACTGACTCATCTACCTAACTGGGATATGTTCCAAGATATCTTGGCGAAACGCATAGAGCAGAGTAAAGCGCAAGGCGAGCAGTTAGCTGTGATGCTGGTGGATCTGGATCGTTTTAAATGGATCAACGATAACCTAGGCCGCAGTGTTGGAGATAATTTGCTCCAAGAAGTGGCACGCCGCTTAGGAGGGGTGGTACGCGGTGATGATGCCTTGGCGCGCCTAAGTAGTGATGAGTTTGTCATGATGATTCCGCTGGCTGATGGTGTTGAGTCGGCACTCAAAGTCGCGCAGCGTGTGGTTGATCAGTTGGCTCACGGTATTTTTGTTGAGCATCGCGAGATCTTTATCAGTGGTAGTGTGGGGATCTCTGTCTACCCAGAGCATGCTGAGCGCCCGAAAGATTTGGTGAAAAAAGCAGATGTTGCGATGTACGCAGCGAAGCAGGGTGGACGCAATACATTCCGAGTTTACAGCGAGTTAATGGAACGCAGTAAAGGGCCGCAAATCTTACGAGAAGAAGATTTGACCCAAGCGATCGTTAGCGGTGCTATTCAGATGACTTACTTGCCGGTTTATAGCATCTACAGCCATCAAGTGGTCGCAGTACATGCGCGGCCTAGCTGGATTCATCCTGAGTTAGGACAGATTCCATTAGCCGACTTTTCTGGTCTGCTACAGAGTCCCGAATCCTTGCAGCATTATGAACAGTGGCTCGATCAAGAGCTGCGTGGTTTAGATGTAGTGTGGGAGCGTTTTCCTAAACTGCGTTTTGTCTCTTTCCGTATCGAAAGCCAGCAATTGCAAAGCAAAGAGACGGTACAGCGCTGGGTATCTCAATTGAATCATTATCAACAGCAAGGCCGTTATATGGTTGATGTTGATATCAAAACTGCGCTTGAATACGAAGGTCAACTGTTTGATCTGTTAACCAGTGAAGCATTACTGTCCGTTAGCGGCTTTGCTTGTGGAAGTCCTGTTTTAGAACAGCTGCAAGAGATTCAGCCAGATTTGATTAAATTGGATGCTGATCTGATCATGGCGATGGGCAATGATGAAGGTCGTCAAAAGATCGTTGATACCGTCTTAGATATGGCTGGTCAGTTGGAGATTGAAGTGTTGGCCGATGGCGTTGCTACTGCGGGTGCTCGCGGTCAATTGATGGGGCAGGGTTGTATGCTGATGCAAGGGCGTTACTTCGGTACGCCGTTGTCTTTGCAGCAGATCTTGGATCATTTGGCCGTAGAACATCATTAAATAATTAAAAAACTACAGGATGTGGAGAATGTTCTGTAGCTATGAAAAACATTACGCTAGAGCGATGAAATTGGTTCTGGCATCTTAATTAACTCTTCCAAGGATGGAAGCTTATGTCTTTAGCGATAGCGTATACGCGCGCGCAGGTAGGGATAGATGCACCTGCGGTTACGGTCGAGGTCCATTTATCTGGTGGCCTTCCTAGTTTTTCCATAGTTGGGTTGCCTGAAGCTGCGGTGAAAGAAAGCCGCGAACGGGTGCGTAGTGCTCTGATTAATTCAGGTTTTGAATTCCCTCAACGGCGTATCACGGTCAATTTAGCTCCCGCTGATCTACCGAAAGAGGGTGGGCGGTACGATTTAGCCATTGCTGTAGGTATCTTGGCGGCTACCAATCAATTGCCAGCCAAATCATTAGCTGATGTCGAATTGATTGGCGAATTGGCCCTTTCGGGCGAGTTGCGGCCCGTGACTGGCGTTTTACCGGTTGCCCTAGCGTGCCGCTCCGAGCAGCGCCATTTGTTGTTACCTGATATGAACCAGGCTGAAGCGCTGATGGCCTCGGGCTTATCGGTATTGCCGGCAGGTCATTTGCTTCAAGTTTGTGCTCATCTACAAGGTTCTGAGTTGATTTCAGTTGCGCAGGCACAAGTTCAGCCTTTGTCCACTGATGCTTTTGGGCCTGATCTGGGCGATGTTAAAGGGCAGGCGCAAGCAAAACGCGCTTTAGAGGTGGCTGCCGCGGGTGGTCATAATATTTTGCTGGTGGGGCCTCCAGGCAGTGGTAAAAGTATGTTGGCTAACCGTTTGCCGGGGTTGTTACCGCAGATGACCGAACAGGAAGCGCTCGAGGTGGCTGCGGTTTATTCTATTACTCAAAGTAGTAGTGAAACACGTTTACCCAGAAAGCGACCTTTCCGCGCACCACATCATACGGCTTCGTCTGTAGCACTTGTGGGAGGTGGCGGAAATCCTAAACCTGGTGAAATTTCTTTAGCCCATCAAGGTATTCTTTTCTTGGATGAATTGCCTGAATTTAGTCGCAAAGTGTTGGAGGTGCTGCGTGAGCCGCTGGAATCAGGTGAGATCTTAATTTCTCGAGCTGCCCGGCAATCGACGTTCCCAGCACAATTTCAATTAGTGACAGCCATGAACCCTTGTCCTTGTGGCTATTACGCTGATGGTACAGATCGCTGTCGTTGCAGCCCTGATCAGATAAGACGTTATCAAGGCAAGGTTTCTGGACCGTTGTTAGACCGTATTGATCTGCAGTTGAGTGTTCAGGCGCTGTCACAACAAGAGATGATTGAAGTTCCAAAAACACAAGAATCAAGTGAGTCTGTTCGCGAGAGGGTAGTGCGGTGCCGCCAAGTTCAACTCAGCCGTCAGAGTGTACCTAATCAAGCGTTAACGGGACCGCAGCTAGAGACGCTTTGCCAGATAGAACAGAAAGATAAGGAAATGTTAGCGAAAGCGTTAGAGAAACTGCAGTTATCCGCAAGAGCTTATCATCGTGTATTAAGGGTGGCGCGAACGATTGCAGACTTAGCCAGTTCTGAAGTGGTGCAAAGGGCGCATCTAATGGAAGCATTAAGCTATAGGGTGGCGGCTAGGAGTAGTTTGAATTGATGAATTACAGACGCTGTAACAACATCTGTTTGAAGTCGCTAAAGCTGATGGGGGGGCTGTAATAATAGCCCTGTATCTCATCACAATCGTGCTGGATTAGAAAATCGAGTTGCTCTCGGGTTTCAACTCCTTCGGCAATGACTTTGATATTCATGTTTTGTGCAAGACTGATGATTGAGCGCACAATCTCCGCGGCTTCATTGGAATCTTGGACGTGACTGACAAAAGAACGATCAATCTTCAATGCACTAATAGGCAACTTATGGAGCAAAGAAAATGACGAATAACCTGTGCCAAAATCGTCGAGGGAGAAGGTAAGTCCCTCCTCGGACAGAGTGTTCAGGCAGGCGCGAACATGTTCCTCATCACTAAAAATAGCTGACTCTGTTAGTTCGAATTCAAGTACCGATGTATCGATCTGTTCCTGCTCGATAATACGCTTAATCATGTCGACTAGCATGTCGTCTTTAAATTGACGGAAAGATAGATTAATACCGAGTTTGTCGATGGTTAATCCAGCCGCTTTTAGTTCCTGGAGGTGCTGGCCCGCTTGGTATATGATCCAGTAGCCTATCGCAACAATCATTCCATTATTTTCGCACTGAGGAATGAAATCTGCAGGCATGATTAAACCGCGATTAGGGTGCTGCCAGCGTATTAATGCTTCGGCGCCAGATATTTTCCCAGAACGCAGATCAATCCTTGGTTGGAAAAACAGTTGGAACTGTTCAGCACGTAATGCTGGCATTAGTTCTGCTTCCAAGTCATTTGGATTGTTGGTATCAACATCCATACTTGGGCGATAGCAGGCATAGCTGCAGCCATGAATCTGTTTAGCATTTAATCGAGCACGACTCGCGCGCTGATTAAGTAGGTCTACATCGTTGGCATGATCGGGTGCTAGTGCAACGCCAATGCTGCAATTGAGCTGTGTTTCAATTTGATCATGTTGATAAGGTTGTTGTAGGGAATTGATTAGCTTGTTTAAGTATTCGCGAACTGTTGCTTGCAGGTCAATATTTGAGGGCCTATCGATAATGATGGCGAATTCATCGCTGCCTAAACGGGCAAAGAGCTCGTCATTATTGAGACTGCCCTGAATGCGTTCACCCATTTCGGCTACTACCTGATCTCCCGTTGTAAAACCGTAGTGAGTATTGAATTTACGGAAATCGTCTAGATCGATGGTAATAAGCGCAAGGTGATGTTTCTTCTCAGCTAAATGATTTAACTTTCGTAACAGTGATTGATAAAAAAACTGACGGTTGCCTGCTGTGGTTAAAGTGTCAGAGTGGCGTAGCTGTTGAATCTCTGCGTTCTGCTTGGCTGATTGCTCTGCATGGCGCAATGTACGCAGTAATAGGTCAGCATTTAGGGTGTTTGTTGATAAAAAATCAGTGGCTTTAGCTTCAATCAGAGCTAAGCCTTGTTCCTCACTGATGTATTGGTTTAAGACAATAATTGGAATATGTGGAACAGAACTATAAATGTCAGCAATGATGGTACTGCAAGGTAAAGGGCTGACGTTTTCGCTAAGAAGAATAAAATCAATGTCGGAAAGACGTGTGCGTGCTAAGGCTTCAACCTGATCTTCACAAAACATCAATTGATACAATGGAAATCGCTCCAGTATCGATTGAATTTGCATACGATTTTGCTGGTGCTTATCAACCAGTAAAACCTTTTTATGTCGACTGAGTAACTGTCCCAGCGCTGAGCGCATCACTTACTTCCCCAACTTAGATCTACTACACAACATAAATCTTGTTACTAGCTATCTCACTAAATAGAGATTCATGTCATAATTACCTACTAGCTTAATGGCAGATTAACATTCTGAAATAAATATTAAAACAACTGTTTTAATTTATGCATTTCAATGGCTTATATGCATTTTTTAATCGGATTTCACGTTATCATAAAGGCAGTTTGTCGGCTTGTTTAAGTGAAGCTTTAGTTTTTTTGAAGGTTTTTTAAGAAATGTCACGATTAAATCCACGTCAGAAAGAAGCAGTGGAATACATAGGCGGCCCATTATTGGTGCTCGCAGGTGCTGGCTCGGGTAAAACCAGTGTAATTACCCGAAAGATTGCTTACCTGATTAATCAGTGTGGTATTGCTGCGCGCAATATTGCTGCGGTGACATTTACCAACAAAGCTTCACGAGAGATGAAAGAGCGTGTGATGTCTCTACTCCAAGGTGGGGACTCCAAAGGCCTGACCGTAGCGACCTTTCATAACCTTGGTTTGACCATCATTAAACGTGAATATAAAGCGTTGGGATTTAAGCCAGGCTTCTCTATTTTTGATGATCAGGATACTAAAGCACTGCTGAAAGACCTGATGCTACAAAACAATGAAGAGAGCGACCAAGTGGATATGGTGCAAAACTGCATATCCAATTGGAAGAACGAGATGCTCACGCCTGATGAAGCACTCGCTCAAGCCCGACTTCCACAAGATATTTTGGCTGCGCGTGCTTACGAAAGTTATGAACAGCACCTACGTGCCTATAATGCCGTAGATTTTGATGATCTGATCCTGATTCCTGTACGCCTGTTTGCTTCTCAACCTGATGTATTGGAGCGATGGCAGAACCGTCTTCGCTACCTGTTGGTGGATGAGTATCAAGACACTAACTTGTCCCAGTATCGTTTGGTACGGCAATTGGTGGGGCATCGGGGTGCATTAACTGTGGTAGGGGACGATGATCAATCGATCTATGCGTGGCGTGGTGCGCGTCCAGAAAACCTTAACCAGTTAGAGCATGATTACCCAAGTTTGAAAGTGGTTAAATTGGAGCAAAACTATCGTTCCACTAGCTTGATCCTAAAAGCAGCCAACACGTTGATCGCCAACAACCCTCACGTCTACGAGAAGACCTTGTGGAGTGAGATGGGTATGGGTGATCCAATCAAAGTTATCCATACCCGCAACGAAGATGCCGAGTGTGATCGCATTGCGATGGAAATTACCGATCTACACCTGCGTAGAAATGTGCAGTTTAAAGATGTGGCGATCTTGTATCGCGGTAACTTTCAGGCGCGCTTGTTGGAGATGAAGCTCCAACACTATCAAGTGCCATATAAGTTGAACGGCGGAACCTCTTTCTTCGCACGTGCGGAGATCAAAGACTTGATGAGTTACCTTAAGGTCCTCGTTAATCCTGATGATGATAACGCCTTCCTACGAATCATTAATCTACCGCGACGAGAGATCGGCCCGAGCACTCTGCAGAAGCTAGGGCAGTACTCTTTAGAGCGTCAGATCAGTATGTTCAGTGCTTGTGATGAATTAGGCTTAGAACAGGTGATGCCTGCAAATGCCGTTGAGCGTTTACGCCGTTTCTGTACTTGGATGCAGCATATCTATCGCCAATGTCACAGCGGTGATCCGATTGCGGCTATTCATGAAATGATCCGTGATATCGACTACGAAGGCTGGATTGTGCAAAACAGCTCCAGCGAAGCGATGGCTGAAAAGCGGATGCAGAACGTCTGGTTCCTGATCGAATCCTTAAAATCGACATTGGAGCGCTTACAAGAAGAAGATCCGGATTCCGGTATCCAAGAAGCCATCAATCGCCTGATGCTAATCGACATGCTGGATCGCCAAGAGGAAGAAGACGACTCAAACCGTGTGCAGCTGATGACTTTGCATGCCTCTAAAGGTTTGGAGTTCCCTCATGTCTACTTAATGGGTATGGAAGAGGAGCTACTGCCGCATCGAAACAGTATCGAAACCGATAATGTCGAAGAAGAGCGTCGCCTTGCCTATGTAGGCATCACCCGTGCCAAGCAGTGCCTAACTATCACTCTTGCTAAACAGCGTAAGCAATATGGCGAAGTGATGGACTGCATGCCGAGTCGTTTCTTGGATGAGCTGCCACACGAAGATCTTGAGATCGAAGGGGCAGGAGAGAAGTGCCAAGTGCAAAACCAGAAACGTGGGCAAGCCACGTTGAATAGCCTTAAGAATCTATTCGACTAAAAACTGCAGACACAAAAAAGGCCGCAATCGCGGCCTTCTTTATGCTCAGAACTAAGTGATTACTTAGCGCTGTCTAGCATGTGCTGAATCGCACCTTGGATCTCTTCATCAGAACAGTCAGCACATAGGCCACGTGGTGGCATTGCGTTGATACCGTTGATAGCGTTCGCTAGAAGAGTTTCCATGCCTTTACCCGCACGGTCAGTCCAGTCAGCAGAACCGTACATTGGAGCACCAGCAGCGCCAGTTGCGTGGCAACCTGCACATTTAGCTGTGTATACTTCTTCAGCAGAACGAGCTGCACCACCAGCAGGTGCTGCTGCAGGCGCGCCACCACAAGTGTCATCGCCTTCGATACAAACAGAACCAACTGCCTTGATTCGTTCAATTACTGCTTCATCGTTAGAAGTAGCTTGTACAGATGCGCTAAGAGCAACACCTAGACCTAAAGCAACTAAAGCTGAAGTGATTTTTTTCACAGTCACGACCTCTCAATCAACCATAAATTGTTATATGGGCAGCGTGGCCTGTCAGGATGCCCGGCCTCAAGAGGTGCTCAGGGGCGGATATTCAGACACGACTGCTCAAAGTTTCACCGGCTGCGGATTATAGCGATAAATAATCACAACTGAAATGGGGCTTTGGCAGTGGAAGCACTTATCGGCCCGATTTGAGTAAATATTTTGATCATTCTCTATAAAAAGGGCGAAAAACAGGCATCTACAAGAGCTAGATCAACTTAAAAACATGCATTTAAGGAAATCTTGTTTATACTAAGGTCTAAAGTCTTGGTTAGGAAATCTGAAATGTCCAGCAATGGAATGTCTGAAACATGCGCTTGCATCCAAGCTGACGCAAAGCCAGAAGAGATGGAAAGCTTCAACCTCCTGAGTGCTATCCCTAATCAACGTATTTACCGTTGTAGTAACTGCAATGCATTCCTTGCTTACACCGAAAAGACCCAAGAGTGGGAAGTCCTTCTACAAGGTGATTTAGAAACCGAGATCAAAACCTTGTACCGACCCGAACCGACAGACGTTACTTTCGAATAATACTTGGCGAATCATATAGGCATGGGTAGAATACTGCCCGCAAACCTTCTTGAGTGCGCCTGTAGCTCAGCTGGATAGAGTAGCAGGTTCCGATCCTGTTGGTCGGGGGTTCGAATCCCTCCAGGCGCGCCACTTTTTAAAAATATCTCCAGACTTTCAGACTTCGTACCGTTTTTAGGTAGATGCTCATTCACCTGTAGGGTGAGAACCCCCGATGGGTTCGAGCCGAGCGAAGCGAGACAACGGAGCGCAGCGACGGCCCGAAGGGTGAGCGTAGCGAATAATCCCCTCCAGGCGTGCCACTTTTTATTTTCCACTATCTCTTTGTTCCTATTCGCTTTTTGCTACCCCATCCAACCGAGCTACAGGCGCACAGCAAGAACATTTGCGGGCAGTCAATACCGGTGGTCACGATATGGTCACAGTGCCGGAGTGGGACTGTTTGTAGATCCGTCTCCGGTGGAGACGGTTTACAAGCGCATCGTTGGATCATATATGGTTCTGAAAAAGCACATCTTCATTCATCATGGTAAAAGGAATAACCAGTGGTTGGTCAAAGAGCGAAAGATCCGATTAAGCTGACCGCTATAGCGTTTTTACTCAATGTCGGCATTTTCTTTACTGTGTTGTTTTTCATGAAAGAAGCTTATTCGATCTAGGTCTTTACACTCCCCTTATCAAGTTGCTTCTCAGCGTTAGCATTTAAAGAAGAATGTGTTGGATCTCAAGGCTCGTTTGCGTTTCTGGGATTTATTATCGCAGGATGGCAATTAGGACTGATGTTGATGTTGGGGGTAATTGTAGGTGCTCTTGTGGTAGCTTATAAGTTGATCATTTAATGGACTGAATAAGGAAAGGAAACGGCATGAAATTCACAATGAAGATCAGAGCCTTATTTGGCGTATTTATATTGTCACAAGCGGTTGTTTTGTCAGCTGAAGAGCCTGTTTCGGTTAACGGAATGACTAGTGATAGTTTGCTGTCTTTCTATGAAGGAGTGGCAAAAGTTGCTGAAACCGCCGGTACGTCAAATTATCTGACACATCGTAGAATGAGTAGTGATGACTTGGTAATGTTTCATGCAGCGGGTGCTCTCAACCCTGTTTTTAGTGTAATGAAACTCCCTAGAGGCAATCAATATTTTGAAGATTATAAACAGGGGGTTTTTCAAGCGGCCCAGATTGCGGCTTTAGGGCGAGATAGCTTTTGTGTCAGCCCTCAGCAGACCCTGAGTAGTAATGACATAGTTTCTGCCGTTGATTCTAAATTTGATGGAGCGTTTGATTCTGAACACATTGGTGTGCTGATAGTAGGTGCTTGGGAAGCGCTTTCTGAAAAGTATCCATGTGATTAACTATTGATACAGGTGGGAATTCATTGTCGATAAATTGTTTCACTGCTTCCGGAGTATTGTAGCCTGAAGTAATCAGAATCTCGGCAATGTCTTTACCGGAAATGAAGATGATAGGATGTTTGTCTTCTCTGACTTCTTCATATGCTTGTTTATGAACTGCGGATGTTGTTATCAAGACGCCAAACTGTCTATGGCGTATTCTGGAAATCAGTCTGGAAACTTCTTTTACGCCCACTCTGTTTGATGACATACTGTTGATGCCTGGTCGATAGCATTTCGCTTCAAGTGAGAACTCTGCGTACACAGGATCATCGTTCAGGCCGAGTAGATAGCGCCCTACAGCATCTCTGCCTCCATCAACTGCGTTTCTTGTGATGTCATCCACAATCACGCGCTGATCATGCATCTGAAAAATCCGGGCCGCAAAGTGCTCAAAGACAAACGCGCTCTGATGCTTTGTGTTTCTATCATCGTCATCAAAGTGATTCCAGACCGTTTTCAATATGTTTGTTTTAAGAGGGGTGTCCGGAAACTGCTCGCTTTCAGCCCTGATCTGAGTAGTTGGCTCGCTGATGAGGGGGGAGTAGTGTCCCGTTGCAACCCAGTTTGACCAGGCTTTAGGTGCGTTGGTCGTGTGTGGGTTTCCCGAAAGCACATCATTGATCCAGGCTCTGCTTATTGAGGCTGCATCGAGCACAGTGAACACTGACCTGTAGTTCTGGAAACGCTGACTGTCTGTTGTCTTCCATACTGCTACCAGGTCTTGCGCAGCCGACAGTCCTGGGTAGCCAGGTACTGCTAGCCCTTTGAATTGAACTGAGCGTGGACCACTCTGTGTGGGATGCTTTTTAAAGATGAAGAACGGCGGTATTTGTCTTCTCGCTTCGGGAGCTGAGTGCAGAAGATCGAATGAATGCCTGAGTAGCATATTACCCTTCTTGGGTGTGTCATGAAGTTCATGACCTGGCTTCTTGTTGTCTCCGAAGTAAACGAACTCGCCAGTGCTCAGATTTAGAGTGTCCGGCCAGTCTTTGTCTTCACCAGATGAGTAGAGTACGGCCAGTGTTTTGTTTGTGCCTTTTCCTGCAGCTCTGAACCCGCCTTGATTACCTACACCCGGTAACAGAGGGTTTAGTACATCTGCACCTATATTTTTTGCATCGGAGCTTTCGTAGACCGCGTCTACGATTAAATCTGAATTAGTGATGTCCGTATTCTGGATTATTCGCATTCATTTGCTCCGATTGGTATTTCCTTTGTCCTTAGGATCATCACGATTTTTATGTGTATTGATGCTTTTGGCTTAGCGTATATGTTGATTTTACTAATACGGTAGGGGGAGTGCATGTATGAATGATGCCTTTGAGGAGGCTGCTTTCAGGGAGAGGTGTCAGCGTGAACTTGATAATGAGAAGTCCGTAGTGCAGAGCCTAGTTAGGTTTGGTGGACCTTGAGGAAATGCTGGGCGCTGCTGTTGAGGAGCTAGGAGTGTGTGGAGTGGTGTCTACATGGGCTGAGTTTTCTGTGTTGGGTGTGGTTTCAGCTTTCGGCGCTGCAGTGGTGTTTTTCAGGTGTTTTTTTATTGCATGGTTTTCTTCTTGCCCAGTTATAGGGGCTTGAATATGTATTGGGGTTTGGTCGTCTTTTGAGGTAGAAGTTAAAGGTGACGGGATCAGCCAAAATACGGCACCGATTGCGAAACCGATAATAATAGCCGTTTTGGTGGATAGCACTTTCCCTACTTCTTTGTGGGTATGCAAAGAGCTGTCTAGACTATGTAGGTGCTCAAGATGAGTCTCAAGGTAGGAGTCTAATGTGTGTGCGGCTATGGCCGCTTTTATGTATCGGTCCAACCCATCAAGCTTATCTGGGGTTGCATTTTTCTCAATGCCTAGCTTTGTTTCTCTTTTGTCTAGGTCGTCGTCAAATACTTTTGCTGCTGTAAACAGAACTTTTGCATCGGTTTCTAGTTTACAGTATTCCTTATTAAAGTTGCCTTGATCAGCGAGCCTAAGGGCTTCAGTGGTAAAGTCGGCTTTACATAAGGACGCTTTGTCTAAAGTTACATGGCAGACGATCTTCATGATGTCCAATGCCGCTCTTTGAAGGTGCCCTTCCATCTTGTTTAGATGGGTAGAGGTCTTGGCATCGCCGTCTGTAAAGTCGAAATCCGGTGATTCGGTCGTGTGCCGCATGAAGTGATCTAGAGCATTCCTATACTCATTCCATATTTGGACAGGAAGTTCTAAATTGTTTGCTTCGTACAGAGAGACAAAGTACCGGACTATGTAATAGATTTCAACGCAGGAGCGTAGGCTTGGTGCAGCCTCTTTACCTCTATCTTTGGCTCTATTAACCAGTGATTCTGGTGAAAGATCTTCAATCTTCACGAGTTGCTGTCCTTGAGACTGAGCTTAATGAAAAAGCTGTAGTGAATTAAGCTCAGTCGAAGAGCTTGCTAAGGCGTATGTACGCTTTTAACAGACCGAGTTTGTCTGCTGTGCGTGCAAAAAAGGATGGCTTGGTAATTTCGATGTAGCGAGCAGCAGACAGCATCGGGTGACCTTGTGGAGGTACTCGATCATCTAGAAGAGGTGTGCGCTTCTTATAGTTGGCCTGAGAGGCTAGGTCCTCTAAATCACTCTGCCAGAAGTTGTCGTATTGTGCTCTAGTCATGGATATGTCGCTGCAGTTCCGGTCTTAGCCGTAAATAATGTGCCCTGATTCCTTCAGGGAGGCGTATTGTTCTTATTTTTTATACAGCTGTCAAGTTCAAAGTGAGTACTTGTTAACCTTGAACCAAATAATGTTTATATTCTATCGGCACTAGTGTCAAGTTCTTAAGCGTGTGTTTTGACTATAGTCATATATTATAAATATTGGTGTTTAGTTGTGTTATGGCTTGGGAAGCCAGGTTCTTAACCCGCGATTCATTGAGAGAAGGGCGAGTAAGTCGCTGTCACTGTATCTTGAACAACAGACTATTAAACCGGTGAATCATCACCTGAGTGAGCAACAGAGTCGAACACCCTTACTCACCCACGCTATGAATAAGAAGGGAAACCAGTAATCATGCTGCTTCCCTTTTGTTTAGCTTGCTACTGATTAAGTGTGCCGTGTGGTGTGGTCACAATATGATCACACTGGAGCTAAGTTTCAGCCCGACAACTTATCGCCGGCGTCCTATGATGCTCATCGTACACAACAACCTTATAGATGTCGGTGATGATCAATGGCAACAATCCGGAAGCTCAGAAGTAAGTGGCAGGCTCAGGTTCGTATCAAAGGGCATAAGCCTCAGGCCAAGTCATTCACATTAAAGTCTGATGCAATCGCTTGGGCTCGTCTTATTGAGGCAGAAATTCAACAAGGGGTGTTTGTTGATACGTCTAAGGCTGAGCAGATGACCGTCAGTGACGCGATTGAGCGCTTTCTTCAAAGTATCAGTGACAAGAAGAAGCAGGCCATAGAGCGCTCTACAGCTCGTCCAGTGCAAGCAGAGTTAGGTGCTGTGTCATTGTTCAATTTGACCAATCAACACCTAGCTGAATTTCGAGATTCACAACTCCAACAGGTTGGGCCGACTACGGTTGTTCACCGCCTTTCCCTACTCAGTAAAGTGCTGAAAATTGCTGCACAAGAATGGAATGTCCCTTTCCCTAAGGGAATCCCTAGTGTCCGAAAACCAAAACGACCTTCCGGACGTGATCGTCGGTTGTTGGATGGTGAGTTTGATCTACTGCAGGAATCCCTTTCTGAGACTCCGGTAGTACAAAAGGTTGTTGCCTTTGCTGTG
The DNA here is from genome assembly GCF_047778075.1 of Neptuniibacter sp. QD57_21. Classification (GTDB taxonomy): domain Bacteria; phylum Pseudomonadota; class Gammaproteobacteria; order Pseudomonadales; family Balneatricaceae; genus Neptuniibacter. The sequence goes on from NZ_CP180549.1 coordinate 263,314, forward strand.
GAAACAGCCATGCGTAGAGGGGAATTGGTGAAGATTAGATGGGAGCATATCGACCTTAAAAATCGGACACTACATATACCCGAAACCAAGACCGGTGTTCCCCGTGATGTGCCTTTGTCATCGGCTGCTGTAGAGGTGCTGATGTCAATCAGTAGGGTAAATGATTTCGTCTTTAATATACGCCCAGATAGCGTCTCTCAAGCGTTTGAGAGAGCTTGTAAGCGTGTGGGTATCGAAGGTTTACGTTTTCATGATTTGCGCCATGAAGCCACCAGTCGATTGTTTGAGAAAGGCCTGAATACTATGGAAGTGGCAACGATTACCGGGCATAAAACGCTGGAAATGCTGAATCGTTATACGCACCTACGTGCAAGTGATTTAGTTAGCCGAATTGGTTAACGAGGGTTAATAAAGGTTTAGTGCATATACCTCTGAAGTTAAAAGAACGTTACATAAAAGTACTGGGTAAGTTATATAAATCGTGCGTGAATTTCAGTGTGATAGGGCCGGGAAGGCGCATGAAGTCAGGGTTTCTATAGCTAATGTAAGCATGAAAAATAATCTCGTTGTTAGGCAGTGGCTTTACCACCAAAAAGAGGCTCTAGAGTAACGCTTATAGGTTTATAAAAAGCGTTTTTCCGTATAACTAGTTTATAACCTTTATTAACTTTGCGGCTAAGTGTAAGGGTAAAACTGATTACTACTCAGGGAGTGGAGCGAACAGGGTTAGTGTGTTTTATCCGTATCTATAGTATTGACAAGTAATTGCCGGATCTTTTGATATGGGCTGTAAGCCTTTCCTGGCGTGTTTTAGTGAGGGCGTGGGATTGTTGTTTTTGATAGAGATCGCAAAGCAGGAGGGCTGTGAGGAGCTTAGGTGGTGGGTTTTTGGCAGGAAGGCTTTTAGCTGCCGGATCGTGCTCAGTACATTTCTATCTGCGGAGTAAGGTAGTACGTTACATAAGATTCAGATCTGACGTAAAAAGATGGTACTCCGGACTCAATAATGTAATAGCTACTTCAATAGATCTGTCACGTTTTCCACCCTTTTTTATTATTTATTAATATTAATTATTAGATATATTAAAAAAGAATGGGAAGCGTGACAGGATTTATAGATTCCGGGTAACAATTTGATTGTTGGCATTATGCCGGTGCAGTTTGTTGAAGTTGTTTTTCTTGTCTCTTTTTTTCTCGGTGCCGTCTTTGCCTTTCGGCTGCTTTTCTTCTCTTTTCTTCCAATTTGGGATCCGACGTGCCGTGATTTTTTTCGAGCAGTGCTTCTATATTGTTCCGGGCTTTACCGCATTCAGTTTGGAAAGAACAGTCTGAACACAAGGTAGCTTGAGATCCTGAATGAGGAATACCCCAGCAAGACGGCTTATAAGCTTCTTCGTGGAAGTCTGTACGTGGAGTGTTGGAACATTCTTCCTTTTTCTCCACAGCAAGTGCGTGAATTCGTGTACCAAATTCTCGAATGACGACTTCATCGTTCAGGAAGTGTTTTTCCATTTGAATCGCAATGTTTGTCGCTTGAGTACGTTTGTTGTCGCTTTTTTTAATTTGTGTGACTAGGTCCTTAATCATCGTGTCTTGTAGTGCGAGTTTGCGATAGTTTTGATAGCAGAACTGCTCGTTTTCGATATGGAATGGGCCAATGTACGAGTTAGAGCCTATGTGCTTCTCGTAAGCAGCTTTGACAGGGGCGCTGTAAAGTTGGTTCGGACGGGGTAGCTTTTTATATTGGCGATCAACTAGAGTGTTGAAGGCAATGCGAATCGCAGTGTCATATGCTATCCCATACTGGTCTGCACATTGTCGTGCTAGCCATAGAGAGGTCACCTCTGTAGGGCGGAGCTCAATTAAGTTTGCAGACTTGATAGGCTGTTTTTTCTCTGCCTCGTGAAAGTCCTTGTTCTTGGCGTGCTGCTCTCTGAATACTTTTATGTACTTCTCAGCAAATAACTCGGTGAGGGTTACTGGATCAGTCATTCGGTAGTCATACCATCTAGTGTGGTTGAGTTCCGGTTCTTTATGCCAAAGCTCACCAGAAATCATCGGGGCAGTTGATAGGATGTGAGCGGAACGCTCTTGCTCAAGTAATATATTCTGCATTGTTTCTTTCGCTTGGTTAGTGGGTGGTTTGCTGTTTTCTTTATTTTTATAATTATTTTTCAATGAGTTAAGTGAATATTTTTCGTTTGACTATTTGTCTCTCAGAAGTAGAATTAGTGCTGTAACTGAGGACGGAAATATGTCACGGAGAGGACGCACCACCCTTTTTGAAGATCTTATCGATCTCGCATCAATTCTACCGTATTGGGTTAGCCTCTTAATTGCGGTGGTTGCCTATGTTGGCCTTCACTATTACTCAATATCAGAAATTCAGCCTGTAGCTAATTCTGCCACTGTAATGGCACAGCATATGACTGGGACGTTACTCAGAGGTATTGCGTCCTTCTTGCAATATGTCATTCCTGCCGCATTTGTTTTAGGTGCATTGCTATCAGGCATTAAGTCTTTTCAAGCGCGAGCACAAGCTCGTAGATACCAGCAGTGGTCGGCTCCATCATCAACAGTACCTAGCCCACGCCCAGCAAAGGGAAGACATCAACCAAAACCCACTGATGATATAAACTGGCAGCAATTTGAACTGTTGGTTGGTGAAGCTTTTAGGAAGAAAGGCTTTCGAGTTGTTCATGGTGGTGATGTTGGAGCAGATGGAGGTGTGGATGTCCGGCTTCGTAAGAATGGAAAAGAGTATCTGGTTCAGTGTAAGCACTGGAAGACCAAGCGGGTCGGTGTGTCTGTAATTCGTGAGCTTTATGGTGTGATGGTCTCATCCGGTGTGGCAGGCGGTTATGTGGTCACTTCACTGAAGAGGCTGAGAGCTTCTGTGAGGGGAAACCTCTCAAGTTAGTTAATGGTTAAGGATTAGCAAAATTGCTTGATAGGAAGCTTGAGGTTGGCTCAGAGAACAAAGCTAAGAATATAGTTGAAACTGAAGCAGTTAAGTGCTCGAAATTTGGCTCGGTAATGAGTTTTTGGAGTGCTCTCGGTTCCGGAGTGTACGGAAGTGTTTCTTTAGATCGCTAGAAAAGTTTTTAACGTGGCTTGAAGTAAGAGGGAAGATAATGACAGACAGCAGTAGCGCTAAACCTAAAGCCAACCGGTCTTTTGAGAAAGGTTTTTTTTGGGGGATTGTTGCAGTATTCGTGTGTTTCTATGTAGTTATGGTGGTAGACGATTGGTTTCCCAATAAAGAATCAAAAATTGATTATGTTCATATAGTGAATTCTGATAAGGATGTTAAGCAGGTTTCGCGAGGAAAAGCATGCTCAATTAAATTGGGTTGTGAGTTAGATGCAGTCATCTTTCTGGGAGAGATAAATGATAGATCTGTAGAAATGCTTAAAGATGTTATCAATGCTAAGCAAAGTAAGTGGGTATGTTTCAACAGCTTTGGTGGAAACACAAAAGCTGCACTTGATCTTTCAAAGTTTATAAAAGACGAGAGGATAAATACCTGTCTTGCGGACTACTATGAAGTTGATGACGCTGAAGTTCCAATAGTAAACACTGAGTGTTCGAGTGCATGTAACCAGGCCTTTCTTTCGGCAGAAAAGAGGCTGAAGATAGGGAACACCGCTAAATTTTCTGGGCATGCTTACGCTACTAAAGATAGTCTTCGAATTGATTTTTTATTCATCGATTGGCTTATTATGACAACTCGAATCAAGGATAACTCGGACTTCTTTGAAGCTATTTACTACGCTAATACGCCTGATAGGGCCTCTCATGAAGAGTATGCTAGAAAGGTTTCTAATATTAGTCATCATGATCGTATGTATAGTTTGTCGTTAAAGAAAATGAATCACTATAAAATTTTCACTGAAACTTGTTTTGATGGTTTAGCTTCATGTCAAACGTTTGCTAAAGGACAGCAACGAGTAAATGGCATAGGGTTGGAGAAAAACACTTCGAATATGTAGGGTTAGATCACACTCTGGTCACAGTGCCGCATCAACATGTGCTGTGACCGATTCTCCACCGGATTTCAGTGTAAAATCCTAACCGTGATGGTGTCTAGAGATCGTCTCACACACGGCTTATGAGAGCGCTCTTAGCCCGGTTTCCGATCCTGTTGGTCGGGGGTTCGAATCCCTCCAGGCGCGCCACTTTTTCTATCGCAGTAATCTATCTCCTCGCACTTCGACTGATTTAATGTACCGATCTGGAGGGTGAATCGAGCAGCGCGAGATAACATCGGAGCCTGCGACGATGGCCCGTAGGGTGAGCTTTAGCGAATAAATCCCCCGATGGGTTCGAGCCGAGCGAAGCGACGGCCCGAAGGGTGAGCGCTAGCGAATAATCCCATTCTTTTCTATTTTCTTATGTTTTTTACTATTAACTTCAATCGAGCTACCGACGTGTCCCTAGAACATCTGAGTTGAGCAAGTACCGGTATTCTCACTTATGGCCACAGTGCCGCATGAAGAGCGTTCAGTAGACCAGTCTCCGAGGGAGGTGGTCTACATGAGGGTAAACAGAAACCACTAAATTGCTTTGATTCTTTGCTTGGGCTACTAACAACCTCGTTTAGGATGACACTTTGTGCTACCTGAGCCTGACCCATCATCTGTGCTGCTAGAATCGACGCTGATTTGCTCACTCAACACCCATTCAGAGGAGCCAGCGCTGTTAGATGCTCTTAATCGGTACTTGTATGTTCCATCCCCTAAGCTATGGATAAAGCTAGTGGTATCTGCAGCAATATGGCTATCAGCATTCAATACATCAGCATATGCCCCCCATTTTTTGCCTCGAGCTTTTTTACTAACCTGTAACTCGTACCACTCCTCAGTATCGACATCGAACCAAGATAGTGAAACTTCACTTCCATTCACAGATGCATCAAATAGTGATGGTGCATCAGGAGCCTGTAATGTTGGTTCTGGTTCGGAAGGCGGTTCAGTAGACAGTGCTTGCATTGCTAAATATGCGTCTGCGATACCTGTTCCGCAACCGTTACATGTAGCAGGGAAAGAACGAGCATTTTCTTTTATGAGTTGCTCAATCTCCATTGGAGTGATTGCAGTGTTTTCAGAGTAAAGTAAGGCTGCTAAACCAGAGATATGTGGTGCAGCCATACTCGTTCCGGCCATGCCCACGTATCGTTCGTTACCTGGCCCTGTTACGCCGTCATTATGCGTCGAAATTACATATGTGCTAGTACTGGTACTTCCTTCACCACCGGGTGAAGCTATATCAACAAGGTCCCCATAATTGGAATAATTTGCCTTGCCTCCGCTTCGGTTAACCGCTGCAACATTGATAGCATTTGAACAGCTTGCAGGGGTGAAATTCGCTGTGTTGGTGTTACTGTTACCGGCAGAGACAATAACGCTGACGTTGTTCGAGACTGCATAATTAATAGCTGCTTGCATTGATGAGTTGGGATCACAGCTGCTATTTCCACCTAAACTCATGTTGATTACATTTGCGCCGTTGTCGGTTGCCCAGTAGATGGCATCTGAAATATCTGAGTAAGTTCCCCCACCGACACCAAGCACGCGCACATGCATGAGTTGAACGCGGTCATATCCGACACCGGCCAAACCATTACCATTGTTCGTTACAGCACCGACAGTGCCAGCTACGTGAGTGCCATGCCAGCTGCTGCTCTGTGCTGGATCGGTATTATCTCCAGGATCACTCGGATCAGAATCACGGCCATTACCATCATTGGCTATGTCGACGGAACTGATCATGTCATAACCAGGAATGGTATTAGCGTTTAAATCTGAGTGATCAGTGCTTCCAGTGTCAAGAATGGCTACAACCGCTTTTTGGTCGCTGCTATTAAGGTTTTCCCATGCTTGTGTTGCATTTAATCCGCCTGGTTCACTTGGGCTGGAGTTCGGGCCAAAGTAATGCCATTGGTAATCTTGAAGCAGGGGATCGTTTGGAAGTGCGAAAGGAACCATGTGGATGTCTGGTTCCGCATGGGAAATACCTTCAATTTTAGATAATGCCTTTGCTAGACCTTCGGCTTGGTTAGGTGATTTTAGTTCATCAAGTTGAAAAATTAGCCGGCCATTTGCTGTTTCGCGGAGAAAGCTCATAGGGACGCCAGCTGCTTGAGAGAGGCGATCTGCTTCAAACCGACCATTTGCAAATTGGTCGTCAAATTTAACAATCAATTGATCCGTACCTGTTGCAGAAGGAGCTGCGTGTAAGTACATGGGAGAAGATGAAAGCAGCAGCGAAGCTAGAATTGCTTTTGGAGTATTTAATCTATTGAAGGAAGGCATGATTGTTCCTCATTAGTTCTCATTTCAAAATCTCTATTGAATATTCAAGCTGCAATAAGCGAACCAAAATAAAAAAAAGTTAAATATTAATAGGATTTAATCATGCCTCGATTTTATCTACTTTAGAAAATATTAATAGAAAAGATTTATTAAAATTTTATCTATATTTTCGCTCTATCTCTTTGTTTTTGTTGGCTATATCGTCTGAGATGAAGATGTGCGCTGGTAGCGTTTACGGTGTGTTTTTCTGTGGTCAGTATTTAGAGGAATTGATCTTAGTTTGTAACAAAATTGAATCGGAAAGGCTCGCCTTTTTTACAGATTAAACTTTTCCGAATTATGATGGTGAAGTGCATAAATGCGATGCATTTTTTTTCGCAAAATGCGAAATGTTATTCGTGCTTTTGTATAACTATCTGATAGTTATTTGTTTTTTGTTTGGTGCGTTTATTGCTGTTTGATTGTTTAACAGTCAATAGAGGTTTTTAAAATGAAAACTGATGTCGATAAGCTCAAAATACTAGATTTAAATCGCCGATTTCATGATGAGGTCGAAGCCAATAATTATGATGAACGCATGGGGGTAAACCATTCAATATTAGAGGTTCAAAATACAATTATAGAGCTAGAGTCAGTCTTGGGAAGGCCTTTGCCTGCTAAAGGGAGGGTTGTTGATTTAGGGGCTGGCACTGGAAATATATCTATAAAACTAGCTTTGGACGGGCGTTTTGAAAAAGTAACGGCGGTAGATATTAGCAGTAAGAGTCTCCAAGTGCTGGAAAATACAGCATTGAAACACGGTGTTGAAGTAGACACTATCGTCTCAGATATGCAGAAGCTCCCCTTTGAGACGAATAGTTTAGATTTAACTGTAGGGTGTGCATTTCTACACCATTTGCCTGATCCGGTAGCTTTTATGCTTGAAGTTCGCCGGGTTCTTAAACCTGAGGCTCCGTTTATCATCATAGGAGAGCCTAGTTACTTTGGTGCAGCTGTAACGAATATGGTTAAGTTTCCGCTGGTATTGATAAATAGGCTTAGAAACTCTTTTTCAAGGGAGAGACTGTTTCATTGGGAGCATGACCAAATCGACGTGCATACATTCTCTCACGATGATATAGCTGAGATTTTTAATAACAATTTTAAGGAGATTAGAGTCAGCAGTGAAGGTTTTGCAGAGCCGGTTATCGATCAAGCTGCTTTAGTGCCATTGCGGCATGTTTTACCGGATTGTCTTCCGCTTAGGGTTATATTTACTGTTATTAGAAAGGTTGCTAGGTTTACGGATTATTTAATCTTTAATCCACTACTGCCAGCATCAATGAAAGTTACCCTTAAAATTTCAGGTAGCTCGTGACTATTAACCAAGAGCAATAATATTGAGGGCGATTCATATCCATTGGTTCATTATTGACCGTTATTATGCATGTTTCTAAATGGGGTGAGCCACAGTGCCTTGTGAACTTGCTCTATACCGATTGGCCGGTGGTTTGAACATCTCAAGGTGTTACTTTAATCAGCCTTCCATTCCCGTCATCAGTCAAAAGATAAATAGCCCCTTCTTTATCAACTTCGATGTCCCTGATGCGAACATCTAAATCTTCCAAATAACGATGTTCTTCGTATTTTTGATTCGTTCCTGAAGAACTAGAAGCCTCGGTAAGTCGATTAAGATGGCTGCCTTTTAAAGCGCCGATTAGAAAATCGCCTTGCCACTCGTTGAATAGGTCTGCTTTATAACGGATCAAACCTGAGGGAGCGATTGAGGGAACGTAATAATATTCTGGCTGCTGCATCCCTTGTTTATGCGTGCCTTCACCAATTGATGGACCCCAGTACTCCTTGCCGTAAGTAATGATCGGCCAGCCGTAGTTTTTCCCTTTAAGGACTAAGTTGAGTTCGTCACCACCCCTAGGGCCGTGTTCATGAATCCATATATTGCTTTTCGAATCGATGAACATTCCCTGTGGGTTTCTATGGCCATAGCTGTAAATACTTTCAGGAATGGTCTGGCCTGATTTAGTGGTTATGCCTATGAATGGGTTGTCTTTGGGGATGCTGCCATCTGTTTTGATGCGATGGATTTTCCCTGCGTGATCGGTCAGGTCTTGAGAGCGGTGGCGCTGTCCTCTATCCCCCACGCTGATAAATAGATTGTCACCTGCTAGCGCAAGGCGTGAACCATAGTGGTGGACTTTGCCGCTGTAAGGGAGGGCGGTGAATAATACTGTCCAATTGACTAGTTCGAGGTTCGGGCTAAGTTCTGCAGAGGCTACGCGTGTAGTCGATCCCTTTGACCTGTCTTGGTGGCTGAAACTGACATAGAGCTTTCGATTGCTTGCAAATAGAGGGTCACGGAGTACGTCTAACAGCCCCCCCTGACCATCAGGGTTAATATCTTTAGGCCAGCCGGTCACTTTTTGTTTTTTCCCCGTGTTTGTATCGATAATCCAACCACCAACCTCTTTTTCTGTGATTAGCAACTCATGATCACTTATCCATGTCATGCCCCAAGGATAGTTAATGTCTTGAGCTATGACCTTTGTATTTAGTTGGGTTGCTGCTGAGGCGGAGAGTGATAAAGGCAGCCCTGCTATAAGAGCAAAAACTACTCCAAGAATAGGATGTTTATATAAGTCTAACGCTGTCATCGAAATGGCCTCATTGAATACGCTATTGACTGGTGATGAATAATTAAAATCCGTACGTTATGTTTTTAGAGATCAGATCATTAAGATTAGTTTAAATCAAAAGTGAGCGGGATAACTGTTTCTTCATCTATAGATTCAGTTGTTTATTGGTATCTAGATTCGAAATAGCACTTTGCTTTCAAAACGTTAAGCTCGCTACTTTCTTTGTGAACTGATACCTTTTTCAGGTGAAGGATAGGTTTAACAATAAAAGGGACAATAAAAAATATGAGCATGAAACAGATATCCACGCTGCTTGTGGGACTTGCGCTGATTACATCGTTTCAAGCTAAAGCCGATTGGCAGAAAGCTGACAACTACAGACAGAGTGATAAAACCGATATCTACTTAGCTGCCTCCTTGAATGCTTATACGGCTGCGAATGTTAACCTTGAAGGCTTGAGCCAAGCCCCTCTGTATTGTCAGCCAGAAAAAGTGGATTTAGGCCCAGAGCATGCTGTCTCTATTTTCGAGAAGGAACTGCAATACCGTATGATGGATGGCTCCAGAAATAGCCCTTTCTGGAAAGAAACCGATCTTGAGTATGTTTTATTGTGGGGCCTGCAACGTGCTTTCCCTTGTGATTAGTATTTCTAACCTCTGACGCAGTTTCTACCTGCCTGTTTAGCGGCATATAGGTTGGAGTCAGCTTCGTTAATGAGGTTTTGATAATCAGGGTGGCCCGAAAAGCTTGCTATACCAAAGGAAGCGGTAACATTAATGGTCCTTGATTCTGCAATTGTTATGGAGGTATCGTGGATGGTTTTTCGCATCCTTTCAGCCAGCTTCATGGTTTCTTGTATGTCCATTTCAGGAGCTACAATTAACATCTCTTCGCCGCCATATCGAAAAGCATAATCAGTTAATCTAATATTTTCCTTAATTAGTCTGCAGCATTGCCTCAGAACGGCATCACCCGCTTGATGTCCATATAGATCATTGACGCGTTTAAAGTGATCCAAGTCGATCATCATTATTGAGTAGGGTGGTCCGCCGTTAATCGCCATTTGAGTTTCTTGTTGCAAAATAGGGTCAAGAAAGCGGCGTTCTAATAAGGTTGTTAACGCATCTTGTTTAGACTCTTTGGCTAAATTGCAGTTGGCTTCTTCGGTCAAGTGCCAAATCAGTTCTTGCAGGATCTGTTTTAGTGCATTTAGATCCTCTGAACTGGCGTTACTGCCTTGGGCGTGTAAGTTCTCTCGGTGTTGGTCAGAGGAGTCTAATGCTACGTTAATTTTTTCCAGTCTTTTAGAGCTTGAAACGATCAGGGGAAGTTTGTGTTTTATCCACAAGCCGAAATCCTTTTGCTTAATTGATTCAGAAAAGGATTCACTTTCTTTTGGGAAAGCGATCAGATTGGAAGTCATCCACTGATAAATGCTGCTTTTGATCCGCTCTATCTCTAAGGCGAGCTCTTGCGCCGATGATGCCGTAATAAATTCTTGTGAGGTCCGTTCGTGCGCAACTTTTCCTCTGAGATAAGACTCATTAATGAGGCTCATAGCAGCATCTAGAATTTTGTTGACCAGAATGACGGAATCAATAGTTTGCGGTACTGCCAAGTTACTGCTTAAAACGGTATGAATGATGCCTTCTTTAATAATGGTCATACCTGCATCGACCAGAGGCATAGGTATTTCAACTCTAGAGTGAACCTCACCTACTTTTAAGTGGGATCTTAAAGAATCTTGTACTTGATCTTCACGTTTGGGGGCTAAAGTTTTTTTAAGCCATTGCCCGAGTTGCTTTTTTAGTCGAATCTCTACGAGGTGATTATCTAAAAATTGGGCAGATGCCTGATCTGAGAGCAGGACTGTATAGAACTTTTCAATATATGAAGGAATATTAGGTTCTATGATGGGTGATAGTTCTTTGAGAATGTTGTTTGCGTCCGTGTCAAAAATATTTCCATAGTAGTAACTGCTAACGCTAACCATAACTGCGCCCTAACGTTGTAATAACTATGTAGTGTTACTAACTCTAGTTTAAGGCTAGGCAATTACCAGTTGTGAGCGTGTTTGGTTTACGGAGTTTTAGCTTTCCTATACTGAAACCAGAGCCCGTAAGACAACTTTACTGGCAAGAACCTAGAGGAAAGTCACTGTGGTTAGAGATAAACCGGTTCCATCAAGCCGTGCAGGCCGTTTACTCAAGTTGGGCCGCCTTGCTGGTGGAATCGCTGGTGAGATGATCTCTGAAGGTGCAAGTCAACTGCTAGGAGGTAAGAGAGTCAAAGCAATAGATCTGCTGCTAACACCTGAAAATGCTAGGCAACTGACAGATAAGTTATCGGAAATGCGCGGCGCCGCCATGAAAGTTGGCCAGTTATTATCCATGGAGGCGGGGGATTATCTTCCACCTGAGCTTACCGATGTTCTAGCGACTCTACGTGAGAGCGCTTATACCATGCCACAAGGGCAAGTGGCTGATGTGTTGAAGAATGCTTGGGGCGTCGGTTGGGAGGAACAGTTCGAACACTTTTCTTTTACGCCAATTGCGGCGGCTTCTATAGGGCAGGTTCACGAGGCTAAAACTAAGCAAGGTCAGCATTTAGCGATAAAAATTCAGTATCCCGGGGTGCGCGTCAGTATCGATAGTGATGTAAATAATGTCTCTACTTTGTTCAAACTGTTACGCTTGGTGCCAAAAGGGTATGACCTTTCTCTACTCTTAGATGAGGCGAAACGGCAGTTGCATCAAGAGGCTGACTATAAAGCCGAAGCAGCCAGCATCGCAGAATATAGAAGTTGTCTCGGAAGTGATCCCAACTTCGATTTGCCTACAGTGGATAGTTCACGCAGCAGTGCTGAAGTACTCTCAATGTCGTTTGTGCCGGGTGTGCCTATAGAGTCACTGGCTGGTGAATCGAGTCAGTTACGTAATCGGATCGCTACCCGCATGTTGTCTCTGATGTTAAAAGAAGTCTTCGAATGGCAATTGGTTCAGACCGATGCCAATTTCGCGAATTATCGATACCAAGCCGAAAAGGAGTGTATAGGGTTGTTGGATTTTGGTGCGACGAGGCGTTATCCTGCTGAGTTTACTGAACAGCTCCGGCAATTGATGACGGCTGCACGGGATGATGACCTTCCTGCTATCGAAACTTATGCATTGGCGTTGGGTTATCTCCGGGCAGATGAGGATCCGGTTTATCGGCAAGGGTTATGCGAGATGATTCGTATGGTTGCTGAACCTCTACGGCAAGAGGGATGGTTTGATTTTGGCTGTTCAGATCTATCTAAGCGGGTGGCAAATCAGGCTATCTCTCTACGTGTTCGTCAGCGCTATATGCATCTACCGCCGACAGATGTACTGTTTTTGCATAGGAAATTCGCGGGTACTTATCTACTCTGTGCACGTTTGCGCGCGCAGGTAGATATTGCCTCCTTGATCAAACCTTATCTCGTCTAATCATTAGAATTGCCCGGATCTCTCCGCTTTTTCCAGCATCCTTAATAGTTTGCTATGTGCTTGAGCTTGTTGCGGACTCTGATCTCGACACCAAGCGCTTAACGTCACCAAAAAAATCCCTGTAAGTGTGATTTCTTGAATTTGGCGGCGCCGCCCTCCAGCATTTAACTCCGCTATATCAAGCCATAGTTGAACTAAGCGTGAGAGATCAAAAATCATGGGGCCCCAGTGGTGCATATGCGGTGGATGTAACTTTGCTTTAAGCATCTGAGTGGTTACCGCGTGATAGGGAGCGAGTGCTTCAAACCAGCGCCAAATAATATGATCCAAACGTGAAGTAAAAGGTAAGCCAAGAATCTCATCTCTATCTGCTGATAGCATGGTTTCTAGAGCCTGCGAAAACCAGAAATCGGCAATCGCATTGGTATCGGCGAAGTGTTTATAAATCTCACTGATTGAGGTGTCACAATGCACCGCGATATCGACCAAACTGAGGTCGTACCAGCTCCCCTGCTGTTGCGCTAAATCTAACGCTGTGTCGAGAATGGATTGGGTGTCCAAACTCTCTGGATTAGGTTGGGCATCATTCATAATTTACACATCGTTTAACAAGGGTGAGTTACATAACATCAAACCGAGTATGTTTAAGGGGCATGTTAAACAGTATAGGGCAGCAATTTGATGCTAAAAGGAAGGGGGTAAATAGAACTGGTTTGTCGGATCTTTACAAGCGCCCAGCTTTCCTTAAACGACGTATCACCAACCAATGGTATAACTTGCTGCTTAAAGGCCTGATCAGTGGGAGGCTTATGAACCAGCCTAAGAGTCGATAACTGGGTACTCTTTGCATCAGTATTCGATAGGCATCCAACTCCGAGTGGATTTTTCCATCTGCATCTCGAATATGCAGTTCGGTTAAGGCTTTCTGTGGGTCTATGCCTAGAGCTATCAATGCTTGCTCTTGGTCGGTGATATCAAACCATTCAACCGCCTCTGCAGCATTAGGATCTTGGCTTTCGTAGTTTTTACGATCTTGAACGCAACGAGGGCATGAGCCGTCATAGAAAACTGTGATTCTATTGTCGTTATCAGACATGGTTTACCGTCTCGTGAAAGAGGCTTACCTAAAGTGTGGGTCAAAGGTGCTAGAAATTAAAGGTTAATTAACAAGCGCTGCGGCACGCTATTATTTTGTTTTTACTACGGGGTGGCTTAGGTTGAAGGTGGTCGAACATAGCATTTAGACAACGGCTTCCTTAATAAAACTCAGATGCTATTAAATCCTGCTTACTTAGGGGTTTAGAAAAATAATACCCCTGAATCTGATCGCAATTTAGTTCATCCTTAACGAAGGCTACTTGTTCTTCGGTTTCAACTCCTTCTGCGAGCAGTTGCATGTTCATACCGTGAGCTAAACCTGAAATAGCCTTAACGATATGGCCCCCTTCTTCATCATGAGGAAGACCTTCAATAAATTGCTTATCAATTTTGAGTGTGTCGATTGGGAGCTGTTTTAGATAAGTCAGTGATGAGTATCCCGTTCCAAAATCATCGATAGCGATTGTGACTCCGAGTAATCGCAACTCATTCAATATGGAAAGCGCTGCTTGATAATCGTCAATGATCACATTTTCGGTAATCTCTACTTCAAGGCTATCTGTAGGCAGATTAAAGCGTTTTATATTCTTGTGAATAATCTGTGCAATATTTTGTCTTCTAAACTGCTGAGGTGAAATGTTGATCGCAATTTTGTTGATCTTTGAACCATCTCTTTGGAATTCCGCCATATCAGAGCAGGCTTGTTCAATCACCCAAGTACCAATCTCATCAATCAAACCGGTCTGTTCTGCGACAGGTATGAAAGTCGCAGGGGATAGATGTTTGATCGCTGGATGGTTACAACGAATGAGCGCTTCGATCGATAGATTATGACTGTGACAGCTTACTTGTGGTTGATAGTGTAGGTTAAAGGCTTTATCGCGAACCGCCTCTCGCAGTGAAAATTCAATTTTCTGTTGTTGCTCAATAGCCTGATTCATCTCTAGTTGGAAAAAACGGAATGAGTTTTTACCACTTTCTTTCGCATGGTACATCGCATGATCAGCGTTAATAAGGAGCTCTTCGGGCGTGCGGCCGTCTTTCGGGTAGATGCTTATTCCTATGCTGCCTGAGATATGGACCTGGTTGTTAAAAATATCAAAGGGGGTGTTAAGTTGTTTGAGGATTCTATCAACGACTTTAGGTAGATTAACGATGACTTGTTCAGGGTTTAAGCCCGGTATAAGGATCGTAAACTCATCGCCGCCCATGCGAGCGATAGAATCTTGCTCTCGAATACAGAGCTTCATCCGACTGCTGGCATCTTTTAAAAGTTGATCGCCAGTATTGTGTCCAAAGCTATCGTTGGCCGCTTTGAAACCGTCCAGATCGATATACATAACTGCTGCATGGGTGTGCTCTCTTTGAGCTTCGGCAATTATTTGACTTAAGCGGTCGTTGAATAGTATGCGGTTAGGAAGGTCTGTGAGAGGATCAAAGAATGCCATATGCTCTATTTTGTTCGCCGCTTCTATACGCTCAGAGACATCATTTTGAACCCCGACAAGGTGAGTTGCTTCGCCATCGGTTGTCGTTATGATCGACAGTGTAAATTCGTTCCAGAAGTAACTGCCATCCTTACGCTTGTTGCGCAGGACTACGGAGCATGTTTCTTGGTCAACAATCGCTTTCCTTATTTCTTCTAAGGCACTGCTATTCTCTGCAGATTGACTAAAGATGTTGGGGCTCTTACCAATGAGTTCTGCTGCAGAATATCCGGTCAATTTCGTGACCGCAGGGTTTATGTAAATGATTGGATAATTAGGTGCGTCATATTTACAAATTACGATGCCACTCTTAACGGCTTCAACCGCTTTGTATAACTGGGTTAGTTGTTGTTCTCGTTCTTTCTTCTCTGTTATTTCAAAGCAAAGGGTGCCTAGCCATTCAATCTCATCGTGAGTATTAAAAATTGGGAAAATTGTGGTTTCAAAATGACGTTCACGATTGTTTAAATTGAGTAGCTCTTCATGAGAAACTGGGATGGCTTCCGAAATAACCCGATGTTGTAGATCAACTCGTTTATTGAGCAGATCTTCACGAATTTTTCCATCTACATAGGGTGATAGGTAAGAAGTTCTATAGGCGTCATTCTGAATGATCTTTCTTCCATCAATACCTTTTAGACTAAGTCCTACGGGTAGGTGATTCACTACGCTCTTTAAGAGGCGATCCCTATTGTGAAGATCATCCAACATCTCGTTGATTGAACTGCCCAGAAGACCTATTTCATCATCAGGTAGCTTTTGTGTACGTGAATCAAGGGCGCCTGATTTTTGAGCGTGAATAGTCTTACTGATCAAACTTAGTGGACGAAGAATAACTTTGTAGAGAGTGGTTGTTGCTAATGCCAGCATCAAAAGAATAGCCGCGGAGATTGCGAACATATGATTGAGTAGAGCATTGTTCGCTAACGCCTCGGCTTCCGCCCAATTAAAACGTAAATAGAGGATGCCTTCGTAGCTATCAGGTTCAAGAGAAAAGGCTGACGAAATATTCACGTCTTTAGGTAATATTAATTGCTCAAAAGACTTTGGCTGAGGAGGGGTGTCCGTTAAGCGTTTTAATGGCGCAATAACGATTACATCTCCATTACGGTGAATAAAATCACCGAAAATATGCTGTTCTGCACTGCTATCAAGTAACTCAAGCATGTCTGCAGTGTGTTGATCTAAATCTGCATCTGGATGGGTACTCGAAGCCCAGATAATAGTGGGGTCCAGCGTGGCGAGGGTGATGCCATAAACTCCGGAGGTTTTTAGAGTGATCTCTTCTAATGCAAAGCGTAAATCTTGATAGCCAGGATTAATCTTCGAGGCTGCTCGTATGGTTGTTAGCATGAGCTCTGCGCGTTTATGCAGTTGTGAACGGAGTTCGGGTAATAAGCCCAGTTGCGTAATAATCGCAGCACTCAGAATTAACAGCGCAGCTCCCGCTAGGATAGGGAGTAAAAACTTGCGTTTGAGCGAAGTGCTCATGATCCAACCTCTTTATAGCACCACATGACCAAGTGATGTATTGGGACCAAGAATACCGTTTTTAGACGTTTATGTATCTACTTCTAATGTAATATGCTTATCAATAGTTTGCGAAATGGTGGGGGATAACATGCAGAGATTCTTAAAAAGCTTACTTCTTTTTTGTGCGATTAGTATATCAAGCGTCAATGCTAATACGAATCCGATCCGCGTGGCTTTGGATGACTTGCCGGGTGTGGATATGCTGCCTACCCTCATTGCTATTGAACGGGCTAAAGAGAGAGGCTTGAATATCAAGGTGAGCTATATGCTGTCAGAAGGTATGGCAATGAGAACTATCTTGAATAAACAAGCGGATATTGGCATGGGGACTCCTTACCAGAAAGTGCAGGAAACCGGTGCGGCCATTCGTATGTTTTACCAGTTAAATATGCTCCGCTTCCATCCTGTTGTGGATACGCGTTACTACACGAGTTGGGATGAGTTGGACGGCGTAGATATGTACTCCCATGGCAAAGGTTCAGGTACTGAAGCCTTAGTTAATATGATGGCCAAAAAACACGGTATTACATACGGAAAAATGGTCTACCTACCTGGCTCTGGTGTGCGCGCAAATGCCATGGTAAATGGAAGAATTCATGCGACCGTTGTGGATACAGAGCGTAAAAATCAGCTAATTTATCGGCCTAAATCCCCTTTTAAAGTACTCCCAATCGAGAAAATTGATGCTACAGATGAAGCGTTGTTCGCGAATGAGGCCTTTATTAGTGCTAACCAAAAAGAGCTCGGAATTTTAGTAGAAGAACTTCTATTTGTCTGGAGCAGAATGAATCTTGAGCCTGTATTTATTCTGGATCAGCGTAATAATTATGGATTACTGCCGAAAGTAGCAGATATTAAAATACTTCAATATGTACAGGAAATGGTTGCTGAGGGAGCTTTCCCTAATGATGGAGGCCGAGCATCAGCCTTCGCGGCCGATATAGCATTTTATGGTTTTGCGGGAACGATTAAACAACCTGAAAAGCAAACACTAGAGCAGTTTTGGGATTTTTCGATTCTTGACCAGGCTCTCGATTCTTCCTCTGTCGTTCAATAAGTGATCTAGGGTGCTTTAGGCATACTGCAGTTTTTTTCAGCTAAAATTGCTTGGTGTCCTGTAGCCATTAACCTTGGAAAGTTAATAATGCGAACGGTTAATTTTGGATGGTAGAGACCGTAGTTATGGATAGACTTACAGACATAAGCGGCAAACTTTTCGTGGTTTTCAGATTGTTGCGTGGTCCCAATCTTAAAAGTTGTTGCATTAATCCATGCGGCATCTAAAGCGATAGGCTCAAGTTCACTTTGGAATCTGAGTTCAATCTTTTGGTGTAGGGTGCTGTAATTTTTTGTTGCGTATGCGTTAAGCGATAATGAAAGCACAAAAAAGATAAGTCCGAAATTTTTCATAGGTATTATACCCTTTGTGTACTTGGCGGAGAGGTTGTTCGATCTGGCTTCCCCGTAAGAGCAAATCCCACTTCTCTATGATTCCATATACTGCCGAAAATTTCGTAGTAATATGAAGTTGTAGAATTGTATCTAGATATCTTGGCGGTAACGGATGGCCGTTTTAATGCTCTAAAAGAGTTCTGCAGTGTGGATAGAATGAATCGTCGTCCTTGTCCATGCGATGCAGTTTCTTTGTTGTGATGCGGTATGAATAATACTTTTTGTCTCTTATATGTCAATGTGATTTGTAAGGTTTTAACTTGCTCATATTGTTGTGATTATTCTTAATGTTTTTGAGACGATGTCTCTATTAAGCTAGGGGCCTGAGCTATGGGCTTCGTGTGATCTGTTAATATAGATGTGACTTCTGTCAGAGTTTATTTATAAGTTCTTTATAAATTTCTAATTCGATCCCTTTGCTATACAACTGCCTAGAGAGCTCTTCATCGTCGATTAGCTTTGACTGGCGTAGACGAGTGAGTTCGGAACAATAATTACCTATGTAAAGAGCTTGACTGTTTAGGTCCATACTCTCCAATTTAACCTTGCTCTGATATGTAAGAATGGGTCTGATCCAATCAGGATTTAGTGCCCATTCTTTCAATGCCATTAAGGTAAATTTGTGACTGTAGCGATTCATGATGTCACTGAAGAAGGATTTGGACGGGTATGTGCCAGGTGCTTCTGTTTCAAGAACATCAATGAGGAGTTTAAAGATGACTAATTTGCCAACATCATGAAGTAACCCATTGAGGTAAGCCTGAAATTCATTCATTCCTTTAGAGGATGCGTATAAAGCAGCCATTGTTGCCACATCATGGGAGTGTTGCCATATGTTAGCGCCAAAAAAGCGGAAATAGACAGAATTGATTTTCAGGTTGTCGACCATCAACGTGCTGATTACGAGCTTTCTTATTTCATCATTACCCATCATGATTACAGCATCATCAATGCTTTCAATCTCTGTTTTACTACAGCGATAAAAGGCAGAATTTGCTAGATGGAGTAACTTTCCAAGTAATACAGGATCTTCTTTGACGGTTGCAACAATTTTAGAGGAGCAGACGTTCTCATCAATTAACGCTTCCATCAATTCTAGAGAAGCATTGGCGATCTTAGGAATAGTATCGGGATTGAAATTAGTAAGTTCGGCTATTACTTTAGCGACGAGCTTGTCATCTAACTCGTTTGTATTGCCAATACTATTATGTTCATTTTGCACATCTTGCTCTAAAAGCGTGCTTATAAAAAGCTGAGAGATCTCCTCTGCAGTTGCTTGCGGAGCTCTACGTTTTGTCTCTGGAACTTGAGGTGGGTTTGCTTCTTTTTTTTTGAATAGGGACTTAAAAATCACTCTAAACACCAACTTTTAAGGTTGTGCTACTACTAAGTCCCTTAAGAATAGCTGACTTCTATAACGTGTGATCTGATCTTAGTCACAATTTGGAATGGTTACTCATTATATAGGCTTTACTTATGTAGGGAATTAACCTTTTAGTTACAGATAGTTGCTTTGAGTATTCCTGGATATTGCTAGAAAAAGCCAGAAGTCGTGCTTTGAAAAAGAAGCTGCATCATGAAGTGTTAGAACACTTATATTTTTGATTCTGTTGTATGGCTTAATGAATGAAGCTATAAGTACTACAGTTTCATTCATATCAATTTTTGGGGGGTTAGGCTTCTATAACCACTTTGCCAAAATGTTTAGCGGCTGCCATGTATTCATAAGCATCTTGGGCATCGTTGAATGAAAATGTTTTATCAATGATAGGGTTCATATTTTGCTCAGCCATAAATTCCGTGAGCTGTGTAAGCATTTCGGTACTACCTACATAGATACCTTGTATTCTCAAAAGGTTAAAAATCGTCATTAAGCTGATAGTCGGGTTTTCTAAGCCGCTTAGAATGCCAATTACGGACACAGTACCGTTAACTTTTGTAGAAGCAACGGACTTCTCGAAGGTGCCGGCGCCCCCTACTTCTAATACGTTATCAACGCCTTGACCGTTGGTAAGTTTAAGCACTTCTTCTTCCCAATCTGGCGAGGTCTTATAGTTGATCGTGTGGTCGGCACCGAGTTTTTTCGCACGTTCTAATTTCTCATCGCTAGATGAGGTGATAATCACTTTGGCACCTTTAGCTTTCGCTAGCTGTAAGCCAAAAATAGAAACCCCTCCCGTACCCAATAGAAGAATGGTGTCACCCATTTTAATATTGCCGACGTTAACTAAGGCGTGCCAAGCAGTTGTTGCTGCGCAGGGGAGGGTTGATGCTTCACTGTAAGATAGATGTTCAGGGATTTTTACCGTGCAATCTTCTTGCAGAATAAAGTAGTCCGCTAGCACTCCATCTATTGCGCCACCCAGAGCCGAATTAAGACCTTGATCATCGATCTCGCCATCTACCCAGTGTTGGAAAAAGTTACCAATGACTCTGTCGCCTGCCTTAAATTGAGTAACCTCGTCACCCACACTAACCACTTCGCCAGCGCCGTCAGACAGAGGGATGATTGGGCGTACATCATTCCGTACATAGCCACCTAAAGTAATTAACGTATCTCTATAGTTGAGAGAGCAGGCCTTCATCTTAACCAGAATCTCTTTGCCCTTGGGTTTAGGCGTTTCTATTTCGACTTGCTTAATCGCTTGAATGCCTTCGGCGGAATCTACTTGGTACGCGCGCATATCTGTTCTCCACTAAATGTTGTAGGAAAGAGTGGCACTGAGATACGGAAGGGGCAACCATTAAGGTGAAAAATGGCTCTAAAGTAGTGACTGTTTTCAGATTTAGGAGATAGAAAAGGGTAGGGGACAGAGTCGCCCCCTAAGAGGTTCTATTTCTCGCAGCTCATACTGTTGATATCGCGTGAGCGGAGATTGAAATTATCCATTAGCTGTCGAAAGGCATCATCGCTTAATGCTGCTGTTTGGAACGTGCGATGAAAATTGTTATCGACTTCTATCTCTGGTTGCGTTGTCATCTTTTTATGCATTTGCGACAGCGTGCTGAGGTTTGGATCGTATTGAGCGAGTTCTGCTTCTAGTTCTGGGGAGAGGTCTATCCAGTTGTTGATGCTGCCCCAAGTTTGTACTTTGTCTGGGGTATGTTTTAACGCTAATTTCACCGCAAGAACACGACGTTCAATCGAAAGCAGTTGCGTGTCTCTATAGTGGTTTATTCGCTCAGCATATTCAGGCAGAAGCTGGATGGCGCGTTTGGCACTGTCATATTGCCAGGTAGTTTGGGCTTTTGCGTAGAGTTCAAACTTATCAGCACAGCTGGTTGAATCTGCTAGGACGATACCTGAAGCGCTAAGGATCATTAAGCAAGCTAAGAGTCTCAAAGGTAACCCCTCTTATCGAATATGGTTCTTTATGTGTTTGATTGTAAATGAATAGAACAAAAACGCTTTACGTCCTTAGCACTGAATATCTTTGTCTATAATTAGGTGGTTAATAACTTGATCGATTTATAGCGAAATGACCTATCAGTATGAGATTGAACATTCCCCGTTTTTTATCCGGGTTGAGGTCTTTGGAAATCGTCAGCCTGAACATGCAGTTAGAGATGCTTTGGCTGTTTGGGCAGCGATTGCAGAGACAGCTGAATCTATAGGTCAAACCAAGGTGCTTTATCTATCTCATATATGTGGGTCT
Organism: Neptuniibacter sp. QD57_21; assembly: GCF_047778075.1. Taxonomy (GTDB): domain Bacteria; phylum Pseudomonadota; class Gammaproteobacteria; order Pseudomonadales; family Balneatricaceae; genus Neptuniibacter. Next base: position 284,955 of record NZ_CP180549.1, read on the forward strand.
ATTCCTGTGATGGAAGCGTATGATGTAGTTGATCAGTTTGTGAATAATGACTGGACTCATCTTCAAATCGCCTATATCGACCTCGCGCACTCGAATGAAGATGATCTCAGAATGCTCAAAGCGATTTGTTTTCAACACGAGATAAAATTTGAGTTCTTTAAGACAGAGAAGCAAGGAAAGGAGTGGCTAGATAATTTGGATTAGAGGGAAAGACCTCTTTCCACACCTGATTTGTATGTTAATTAATCGCTTTTGAAATAATTTTAAAAATAGTCTTGATTCGTGTCGAATAACTGCCTATTATTCGCGTCCTCTTCTGAGATGTGCCGGTATAGCTCAGTTGGTAGAGCAACTGACTTGTAATCAGTAGGTCCCGAGTTCGACTCTTGGTGCCGGCACCACTTTCTCACCTTTCTAGGCATTCTTTAAGCATTATCTCCATCTGGATTTTTTTGTATTCCTCGCTCTATTGCTTCACTAAACATATGCGCTGTAACGGGTTTTCCAAGCAAATAGCCTTGTAGGTAATCGCAACGTAGCTCATGTAAATACTCTTTCTGTTCTTCTGTCTCTATCCCTTCTGCCGTCACGCTTAGGCCAAGCTGGTGGGCCATAGCTATAGTTGCAGAGACTAAGATCTGTGAATCTGGATTAGTCGCGAGTTCTCGGATAAATGACCGATCAATTTTCAGGTTGTCGAACGGGAAGCGTTGTAGATAGTTTAGAGAGGAATAGCCGGTACCAAAATCATCCATTGAGATCTGGATGCCCATGTCTGAAATTGCTTGTAGGGTGTTATCAAGTTTGGAGGATGCCTCAATAATTAGCCCCTCTGTTACTTCAAGCTTCAAGTTTTCAGGGCTGAGGCCACTGTATTCAAGTGCTTGGTTCAGATCTTTTATAAAGTCATTGCCCTTAAACTGCCTCGGCGAAACGTTAACAGATATAGTGAAGCCAGCATGACCCTGTTCAATCCAGCGTTGCGCTTGTTTGCAGGCTTGTTTTAATACCCAGCGTCCGATTGGAATGATGAGGCCTGTTTGTTCGGTTAATGGTACAAATTCGGCTGGGGATACTTCGCCTAGTTTAGGCGAGTGCCACCGTAAAAGAGCTTCTGCACCGACAATTTTAGGGTCGTTGTTTAATCCACATATCAGCGGTTGAAATGCCAAACTGAGCTCATCGTTGGCGATGGCTGAACGTAAACAGTTATCGAGTTCTAATTGTCGAACCGCGACATCATTCATCTCTTGAGTGTAATAGTGGAAGCGGTTACGGCCATCTTTTTTAGCTTTGTACATACCGATGTCAGCTGCACGTAATAATGCTCTAAAGTCGACGGCATCGTCTGGGAAAATGGCGATACCTATACTGGCTGTAACAATGAGTTGTTTACTTTGGATTACGAAGGGCTGCGAGAACTTTTCTAAAATGAGTTCAGCAGTAAGTTCCGCTTGTTCTGGTTTCTCGAGATCTTCGAGAATAATTAAGAATTCATCTCCGCCATGGCGAGCCAATGTGTGGTTTTCGGCTAAGCAGCTTTGTAGGCGCTCGACAGCCTGTTGCAGTAGCTGATCGCCAATATCATGGCCTAAGCTGTCATTTACCTTTTTAAAGTCGTCCAAATCGATAAACATTAAGGCCAGTTTCCGGCCTTCTCGACGCATTTTTTTGATTGCTTGTTCGGCGCGATCACGTGCTAATACACGGTTGGGGATGTTGGTGAGTAGGTCATATTGCGCTTGATAGAGAATATGCTCCTCTTGCTCTTTTTGTCGGCTAATATCGCGTATAGAGACAATATTAAACAGGTCATCATCAAATAGCATGCTGGCAGAGGAAATCTCTGCAGGGAAGGTAGAGCCGTCTCCACGTTGCAGTGTGATTTCAAAAGAGGACTTATCTGTCTGCTCTAGCTCTAAGATCTCTTCGGATATCTCTTTATTGAAAAGATGACCCAAGGAAGAGGCAATGAGGGTTTCTCTATCGGTAGCAAAAATTCGGCACAGAGCTTGATTTACATCGATGATTTTGTGATTGCTATAGATCAGCAAGCCTTCGGCGACAAGGTCTGAGAGTTGGCGGAAACGGTCTTCACTAGCAGACAATTTTTTCTGTGTTTCAACTCGCTTTCTGATATCGCGGAATGAGGCTACCCTTGCTTTCTCACCATGCCATAGCACCCTTCGACCAGTGATGACTACAGGAATCTCTTCTTGTTGTTTGGTAATAATAACGGCTTGGTAAGGTTGCTCAGATGTGTTTCGTGCATGTTCAAGTGCTGTTGGCAAACTTTCCGGTGTAAATAAGGTTTGAGGGTCAAGTTTAATAAAGTCTTGGTAGCTATAGCCAAATAGTTCTTCTGCTCTTCTATTAAGGTCGACTATGCCTTGCGAATTATGGATGAAGATTGCTTCGGAGGTGACCTCTTCAAAGCGTTGTAAACGTTGTTCACTTTGTTCTAACTCATGCTGATAGCGTTGGGTCGAGCCTAAGCTTTGCCTAAGCTGGCGATAGAGGAGTTTGATTGCAACTAAGGTGAGAAAGAACATCGCTCCGATCAACGACAAAGCGATCTGGTGTTGAGTAATCTGTTCTGAGGTTTGGAATTGCTCAGGTTCTAAAAGAAAGGATATCTGCCAACCTGGTAACTCTTCTAATGGTGCATTTTCATAGATAAAAAGTTGTTCATCTTTTTCTATGATCGAACTGTCTATCTTTCGACTGAATCCTAGGTGCTCAGGTATGGTGTCACCAAATTGACGAGAAGCAGCGACTTGTTTTTGTTGTACCGAAGAAAGAGGAAAAAGTGTTTTGTAGAGCCAAGTTTCATTGTTGGAAGCAAAGACAACGCCGTTAGGGTCAATTAAAGATGCGTTACCCGGTAGGCGATGGAACCGTTCTTCAATCTGATCCGGCAGAAACTTGATGATGGCGACCCCAATCGGTGTCTCGGCTTCAGAAACTATAGGGTGGCTGAAATAGAGGCCGCGTTTTTTTGTCGTGACCCCTAGGGCTAGGTGGACGGTTGGAATCCCTTGGATTGCCTGTTGAAAGTAGGGGCGGAAGGCATAGTTTTTCCCAACTAGGGTGTTGTCTGGTTCGCGGTTGTCTGCTTGGGTAACCCCATTATTATTCATGATGTAGCAGATAGATGCTTGGAGTGTGCGGCAGTAGCGCTTTAATTTGTTATTTATTCTTGAGTAGTTTTGGTGTGGCTCAAGGAGGTATTGGATGATTTGTTGCTCGCCAGCCATCAATGCAACAGCGTGGGTTCTGTTGCGGATAAAAGCGTCAGTTTGGCTTGCTAGTAGCTGAGTTATGTTTTGGCTGTGATTGCGTGCTTCTGTTTCACTTTTGCTTGCTAGATTTAAATAGATCCCAATGCCGCCAATCGCGATCAAAAATAGCGGTAAAACTACGAGCGCAAGTAAGCCGCGGATGGGCTTATTGATATGGACGTTTTCAGAGTGATCGGTTGCCAAAGTAAACCTTCTTAATACAACAAAGCCGAACACAGCGAATATTCGACAAATTAGGTTCCTACAGTCGTTGCTGTGCTTGCTAATGTTCGATCCTGTACATTAGAGCGCTTAAGGCTTAGCTAAAAACCTTTCATTTTATCCTAGAACTATTTGTCTGATAGGCAAATACTCTGATGCCCATTTATCGACTTATTAACTAGCTAAAGTGATTTGGCTGGATAATGTACCCCAAACAATTTCAGGCGTAAGTGGCGCAAAAATAGCAGGTTCAACATCGTTTTGATTTCTAGGGCATTCACTGGCTTGTAGGCAGGTTTGGTCTTTACCATAGCCACCAACTAATCCAGGATCAGTTGGACCAAATAGAATAAAGTTAGGTGTATTCAATGCCGCCGCGAGATGGGACAGGCCGGTATCAACTGATACACAAGCGCTTGCACCCGTTAGAATGGTAGCGATTTCAGCTAATGGCAGCCGTGGTAACACCTCTGCATTTTTATGTGCTTCAGCTAGTCGTTGTGCGCGTTGTTGTTCTGGTTCTGAACCCCAAGGTAGTTTGATCTTCCAGCCCGCATCCCCTGTGAGTTTGATCAACGCTTGCCAGTAGGTTTCAGGCCAATGCTTATCAAAGCGAGTCGTGCTGTGTTGAAAGACTAGATAAGGCGCTTCACGGTGAGTTTGCTTTAAGAAGTGCTGACGAATATTAAAATCACCACGTTCTTCTGGGAGATCGTATCCAAGCGCTTGGGCAAATAATTGGCGAACCCTCTCAACGGCATGTTGCTGTTTCGGAACCGAAATAGAGGTGTCGTAAAAACGTGCGGCTAAAGGCTCTTTGGCTGAATCTTTTCCCAAACCAAATGAAGGCCCGTTTGCCAAGCGCGTTACTAATACAGCACTCTTGAGTAAGCCTTGGGCATCAATAACAGCGTCGTACTGTTCTGTTTGCAGTCGCTGTTTGTATTCGGACCACTCACCGCTTTTTAGTGTGCTCCAGATACTCTTGCGCCAGCGACGAATGGCAACCGGGATAACCTGATTGACCGAAGGGTGCCAAGAAGGTACTTCGGTAAAATTTTCTTCTACAACCCAATCAAACTGTACACCCGGGATTGCGCGAGCCGCGTCTGTGAGCGCAGGCAAAGTATGGATGATATCGCCCATGGATGAAGTTTTAACAACAAGAACTTTCTTCATCGGTTTAATCCGTTGATGGTTGCCTTATAAGCAAGCTCAGGTGTGATATCGATCATACTCTGATGATAGCCCTGGTCGGCATCACCTTTTCTAATTTTTTGGTAGCCTTCGATCAGCCTAATGATCTCTGCTTTATCGGATAGCGGTGGTGTAAATCCAGGGCTGGTAGGACCGTAGAGTGCAACAAGCGGCACATTGACGGCTGCCGCAATATGCATCAATCCAGAATCATTACTCACCGCCGCTTGGCAATGCGCGATCAGGTCGATAGCTTGAGGAAGCGTGGTAACTCCGGCTAAGTTGCTGCAGCGCTGTTGTTCTTCAATCGTAAGCTGGTCTTGAATTTGTTGACATACCGGCTTGTCTTTTTCGGAGCCAAATAGCCAGATCTGGTAGCCATCAGCAATTAATAGCTTCGCTAGTGCTGCATAGTGATAATCGGGCCAGCGTTTAGCTGGACCAAACTCGGCACCTGGGCAAAACGCGATCGCTTTATCAGGGTTTAGTTTGAACTGAGCTAAAGCAGCTTCATACTCGGCGCTATCCACTGTCAGTTGCGGATAAGGGATCTGTTCCATCGGCATGGCGGGTGTCTCTGGTGCTTCTGCTAGGCCAAGGTAGCGCTGAACCATCAATGGATAGGCTTCTTTATCCAGTGGTCTAAGGTCGGTCAGCAAGCCATAACGCATCTCACCACGCCAGCCAGTTCTTTTTGGAATTTTGGCAAACCATGGGATTAACGCAGATTTTAGTGAGTTAGGAAGCACGAGAGCTTGCTCATAACCGTTTTTAGCGAGTTCCTGACCAATCTGTTTGCGTAGACCCCATTGCAGGCTGCCATGTCCTACCGGCATCTCAATCGCTTTATTGACCTCGGGCATACGCGCTAAAACAGGTCGACACCAATTTGGCGCTAACACGTCGATCTCAATATCTGGGTTCTTCTGTTTTAGATGCTGGTACAGAGATTGGCTCATTAACATGTCGCCTACCCAAGATGGGCCGATGATAAGCGTTTTCATTAGCTGTTATCCATTTGCTGTGTGAACGACATAGGAGAGTGAACCTTCTGCTCTGTTGCTTTTAGACTGCGATCAAAAATAGTGCGTTATCGTGCTTAGACAGCCCGATACAACCGGTATTTGATAAGGTGAGAATCATACAAGAATTGGAGAAAAACGCCCAATTTCAATTCTTATAGGGTTTATTGGCACTTTAATTCCGCAAGATGCGCTGTTGGAGGGCTCAGGGAATTCCAATTTTCTGTTATCAGGATTAGAATATCAGCCCTAAATTTGTACATATTATCTCTGTTTGCCCCTGTATCGAGTGTATCGAAGGGCAAAACAGTAACGCATCAAAATAATTAGAAGGAAGGTCTCATGGCAACTGCATTCGGCTCCGTTTTTATGCCTGAAATGTCAATCTCTTGGTTTGACGGTTCCAGCTGGAGTGCGGTCGAAATGGTCCCTAGTGACAGCATCAACTTGCACCCAGGTGCGCATGTGCTGCATTACTCTTCGACGTGTTTTGAAGGTCTTAAAGCATTCCGTCATGAAGATGGTTCGATCAAAGTTTTCCGTATTGATCGTAACGTATCTCGTATGGCGCAAAGTGCGCGTCTATTAGCACTGCCAGAATTGGATGAGGAATTTGTAACTCAGATGATTCTGGATACAGTGAAGCGTTTTGCTGATGAAGTTCCAGCGCCTCCGGGTTCTATGTATATCCGTCCAACGTTGTTTGGTACTGAGCCTGCGATCGGTAAAGCGGCTGCGCCATCTGAAACGGCTTGTTTCTACGTACTGCTTTCACCTGTAGGTGATTACTTTGCGGGTGGTGATCGCGCGTTGCGCTTGTTGGTAGAAGATAACGGCCTACGTTGTGCGCCTCACAATGGCATGATCAAGAGTGGTGGCAACTACGCGAGTGCATTACTGCCAACGATGAAAGCTAAAGCTGAGCACAATGTTGATCAGGTTCTGTTCTGTCCAAACGGTGATATTCAGGAAACTGGCGCAGCTAACTTCCTGCTAATCGATGGTGATGAAGTTATCACACGTGATTTGGATGAAAGCTTCCTGCACGGTGTAACGCGTGATTCTGTTCTAACCATTGCCCGTGATTTAGGTCTTAAAGTGTCTGAGCGTAGTATCTCGGTAGAAGAGATGCTTGAGCGTATTGCTAAGCCAGGTTGCGAAGCTGCTCTTTCGGGTACAGCTGCGGTATTGGCGCCAGTGGGTACTATGGTTTATAACGATAAAGAGTACAGCGTTGGTAACGGTGGTATTGGCGAGACAACTCTACGTTTACGTAAGGCGCTAAACGATATCCAATGGGGTAAGGCAGAAGATAAGCACGGTTGGTTGACCGACGTTTAAAGGCCTCCCTAGACAGTTTTATAAAAAAGGGCAGTACCTTCGCAGGTGCTGCCCTTTTTCGTTATCAGGAGAAAGCTTAGCTTTCCCCTGACATGATCCCTTGCCAGATGCTTGCGACTGCATTTCGCATCTCGGTCATCTCAGCGCCAGATATGGTATTGGAGCGATCCTGCAAGGTTTGACGATGGCCTGCTGCGCGATAAGCTTTATAAGCTTCTCGTAGGGTTTCAGCTGTATCTTGGCTGATTAACTCGACCTGCTCGGCAGCATCTAAAATACGGATGTTGTCGGTGAACTCATAAAGAGAAGGGCATTTACCGGCATTGCGTAAAACTAAGTATTGAACGATAAACTCAATATCAACAATGCCACCTCGGTCATGTTTAAGGTGGAACACAGGGTTCTCTTCATCATTACCTTTGCTACCCAGATGGTCACGCATCTTCTCGCGCATCTCTGTTACTTCTTCTAGTAACTTTTCATTTTCTCTAGGCAGTTTAAGAATCTCGGCTCTCACCTCTTCAAACTTCTCTTTCAGAGCTGCATCACCGGCAACAACGCGTGCACGAACAAGGGCTTGATGTTCCCAAGTCCACGCTTCTTTGTGTTGATAGTCGGAGAAGGCTTTAAGAGAACTTACCAATAGGCCGGAGTTACCAGATGGACGCAGACGCATGTCCACTTCATACAGCTGACCTGAGGTGGTGAATGTATTTAAGATGTGGATGATCTTCTGACCTAAGCGAGTAAAGAAGACCGAGTTAGCGATCTGTTTCTCGCCATCGGTAAACAGGTTCGCATCAGAATCGTGAATAAAAACTAGGTCTAGATCCGAGCCATAGGAAAGCTCGATCCCGCCCATTTTGCCGTAACCCAAAACGATAAAGTCTGGGTTGCAGGGTACGCCTGCGGATTTCTGTGGAGCACCGTGCTTTTCGGTCATCAACTTCCAAGCGATATCGACCACTGCTTCTAAGATAACTTCCGCTGTCCAAGTTAAGTAATCACTTACTTTCATGAGCGGCAACGCACCCGTGATCTCAGATGCCGCTACTTTCAAAGAGTGAGCGTTCTTGAAGTAACGTAGGGTGTCCATTAACTGTTCTGTATCCTCTTCTGGAATACGTAGCAGTTGCTGGCGTAGTTCGCTGTTTAGCTGAGCTTTATCCGGTGGCGAATATAGGCTGCTAGGGTCAATCAATTCATCCAATAGAATTGGCTGCTTCGCTAGTTTTTCTGAGAACCAGCTAGATGCTGAGCAGAGTTTCACCATCTGCTGAAGTGCGGTTGGGTTTTCGGCCAATAACACTAGATAAGCTGAACGCCTTAAGATCGCTTGGATCAGAGTTAAGACTCGACCTAAGGTTTCTGTCGCATTTTCGGTCGCGGCGATTTCACGTAGCAAAATAGGCAGTACGGCTAATAAGCGTTCTTTCGCAATGAGCTGTAGCATCTGCACGGTACGCGATTCGCGCAAAGTGTTGATCTTGTGCCATGCCTCTTTAGGGTCGTCAAAACCTTGTTCTTCAAGCAGGTCAATCGCCTGTTGATCTTCGAGGTCGTCATTCCATAGAGACAGCCAAGTATCGTCGCATGCAGAATCCTCTTCAGGTTCCGCTTCTTCACAAGGCGCAATCAGATCGGCAAAGTGGATACGTACTTTCTCGCGGTGACTTTCTAGTTCTGCTGCGAAACTATCCCAATCGTTAAAGCCCATGCTGAATGCTAAGCGGCATTGTTCTACTTCGTCGATTGGTAGTTCTTGAGTTTGCTTGTCAGCTACCGCTTGGATGGCGTGTTCTGCGTTACGGAGAAATTCATAAGCCGCCATCAGCTCCTTAGAGGCTTGTTCCGGCATGCCTACGACGTCTGGCAGAATCGGTAAAATATTACACAGCTCGCGTTGTTGCAGACGTGTATCACGACCGCCACGCAGCAGTTGGAACACCTGGGCGATAAACTCGACTTCGCGGATACCGCCAGAGCCAAGTTTTACGTTGTTATTAAGTCCTTTGCGACGAACTTCGCGGCTGATCATCTCTTTCATCTCACGAAGAGAGTCAAAAGCACTGAAGTCGATATATTTACGGTACACGAATGGGCGGAGAATCTGCATTAGCTCATCTCCCGCTTCTTTATCACCGGCCATTACGCGGGCTTTGATCATGGCGTAGCGTTCCCACTCACGACCATGCTCTTGGTAATAGCCTTCCATAGCATCGAAACTGATCGCCAAGGGGCCAGCTGAGCCGAAAGGACGTAGGCGCATATCGACACGGAATACAAAGCCGTCGATGGTGCTGTTATCCAATGCCTGAATCAGTTTTTTGCCTAGACGGATAAAGAAGTCCTGATTGTCGAGGCATTTTTTGCTGCCTTCGGTTTCACCGTTTTCTGGGTAAACGTAGATTAGATCGATATCGGAGGATAAATTCAGCTCGTTTGCACCTAGCTTACCCATGCCAAGTACAACCATGCGTTGCGGCTTACGGCTGTGTCTGCCAGTTGGTGTGCCCCAACGTTCGCACGCTTGGTCATAAAGCCAGTTCATGGTTTGTTCGACACAAGCATCAGCCAACCAAGACAGTTCACGGGTGGTTGTGCGCATATCGCTGGCACGGGTGAGGTCACGCCAGATTAATCGAACTTGTTCACGCTGGCGGAAACAACGGATCGCTTTGTGAAGCTGTTCTTCTGTTTCTAAAGAGCTAAAGGTTTCTTTCAGTGTGTTGTGATACTGCTCTTCTGAATAGGTGCTGTATAGATCACCGCTTTCAAGGAGCGAACTCAACATCTCTGGGCGACGCTCGAGTTGCTCCGCCACGAAGTTACTGCCGGTCAGAACTCGGCTTAAGTCCTGACTGAAACTCTCAGGGGTATTGCTCAGTGTAGTCAGAGTTTCTTCAAGGGGTTCCCAGTTTTTGCTGAGTACTGGTTGAAGTGTTTCTGGCAGTAAATCCATGTGCGGTTTGAGCATAAGGTTTATGTCTCCTGAAATGTGAAACTTGGGGCCGAATATGATGCGTACTAAATGAAGACCCCAAAATCATTCTAACAGTCTAAAACAACTGAATGAGTGATGCTTATCATGCTTTTGTTAAACAACTTTGGGCAAGTTGCTGGTGGCTTTCCTGCCAGCGCTCGCGCCAAGATTTCTCTATCAGCTGTTCTGATATCAGCAGTGCTAATACGCCCGGTTCTGCTGTTTGCAATAATACATTTAAGCGCGCTTCTGAGCGTTGCTGCTGTTGCTTGATCAAGTCACTCTCTTTTTGACCAGAGATAACTGCTGTACGTCGCCACGCATCGATATCTCGTAACTGACGGATCAGTTTGCTGAGAAGGAAGTCGATCTTGCCATCAGGTTCTGCAGGCACAATATCGCTGTAGGTCTCGTAGAGGGCGCCAATATTACGCAGTGACTCGAGTGCTAGGGGGATGTATTTCCAATCTTGAGTAAATTGCCAAGCTTCTAAATAGCGTGGCCACAGACCGAGTTCTTTTTGCAACAAAGTGCTGAAGCTTTGTTCTAGCGTAGTAGATTCATCGAATTCAGGAAGTTTACGATGAACGTCATAGGCCTCTGGATCGAGAAGTCGATAGCCTCTTTCCGCTTTACTGATATCGCTAATATAGAGAGGGATATGTTTCGCTAGATCTAATGCGAATTTGACCATCTCAGTCGCCTCGCCCTCCAGCAGTTCCAGCTCTAGCTCACACAGAGGATCTTCTCGGCCATGAGCACTCACAGTGCCTTGGTCTAAAGCGATCTCGGCTTTTAGCACATTACCTTTGCTATCCAGGGTATCGAGTATCCACGTTGTACGGGTAAAGTCGGTGCTAAAAATTGGTGCGACTTGAGCGTGGATATTCGGGTCTTGAAGGGCTTTAGGCCATTCTGCACTTTCAAGTAGTGCGTAATCTAATTCCGGTTGCTTAATCAGCCACTCCCACTCTTTGCGTGAGTGCATACCTGCTTCAGAAGAACCACTGCTTTTCAGTGTTTGAATCAGCTGTTCACCTTTGCGTCGAATGCGCAGGGCTACACGATGTTGAGTCAGTTGCTGATCGGGGGTGTCGTAATAGATGTTACCTAACTGGTGACTACCCAATTCTCGAACTTGAGAGGAGCGGAACAGTGGTTGTAGTTTTAATGATTCCACATGATGCGGGCTTAAAGTTAGCTTTAGCTCTACTTCTAATGCCATCTCTGTTTTTTCTCTTTATAGGCTGCCATCTAAGTTTGCAGTCTAACGCACTAAGATAGGGCTTTAAATCACTCTTGCCGAGTAATGTTCAGATGGATGAATATTTGGCTTTTGTGCCGATTAAGCCTACAGTAGCCGTAATAGACCTAATCATTGAAAACTGCTTGTAGACTGACTGTGAACGACGACACTAAACAATACGTCAATTGGTTCCGCCATTCCTCTCCTTATATCAATGCGCATCGGGGTAACACCTTTGTGTTGATGTTGAGTGGGGAAACCGTTGCTGATCCTAACTTTGCCAACATTGTGCATGATATCGCCTTGCTGAATAGCTTAGGTGTGCGTTTGATTTTGGTCTACGGGTCGCGACCACAGGTCGAAGAACAGCTTGCACAAAAGCAGTTAACAACACGTTTGCATCATCACCTTCGCGTGACCGATCAAGAAAACCTGACTTGTGTCATTCAAGCCTCCGCTATTGTGCGGGCAGAAATTGAAGCGAGATTGTCTTTGGGGTTGCCTAATACGCCGATGGCCGGTGCGCGCATTAAGGTTGTTTCTGGCAACTTTGTGACAGCGAAGCCCGTTGGTGTGCTGGACGGCGTCGATATGGCCCATACGGGTGAAGTTCGTCGCTTAGATCATGATGCCATTACCCAGCAGTTAGATGATGGCAATATCGTTCTACTTTCTCACTTAGGCTACTCACCAACCGGTGAAGTATTCAATCTATCAGTTGAAGATGTAGCGACGGCTGCTGCCAGTGCTTTAGATGCTGATAAGTTGATTTTGTTTGGTGCGGATCAAGGTGTTTTGGATAGCTCGGGCAAATTGCGTAGTGAGTTATTGACCCGCAAGGCTGAACGCTTGGTTGGGCAGTATCTATCTTCATTGGAAGATACAGACCAACCACATACGGAAATGTCGCGTCATTTAGAAGCCGCAGTTGCTGCTTGTCGCAAGGGTGTGCGTCGTTGCCATCTTATCAGTTATAAAGAAGACGGTGCTTTACTAGGTGAATTATTTACCCGTGATGGTTCGGGTACTATGGTGCTGCAAGATTCCTACGAGCAGCTTCGTTCTGCAACGATTGAAGATGTAGGTGCGGTGTTAGAATTGATCCAACCTTTAGAGCAGGATGGCACCCTGGTAAGGCGTTCGCGTGAAGTCTTAGAAAATGAGATCGAACGTTTCACGCTTATCGAACGTGATGGCGTGGTGATTGGCTGTGCTGCTCTATATCCGTTCCCAGAAGACCAGATGGCAGAGTTGGCTTGTGTGGTCGTTTCGTCAGAATATAAAGGGGCTGAACGAGGCGATAAGCTGCTTAAAGCGATTGAACAGCAAGCGCTGCAGCACAACCTTAAGCAGGTGTTTGTGCTGACAACTAAGACGGCGCATTGGTTTGTTGAGCGTGGTTTTGTCGAAACCCCTGTGGATAACTTGCCGGGTGAGAAGAAAGCGCTGTTTAATCTCCAGCGCAATTCCAAAGTGTTTATGCTTAATCTTTAACTTGGGAAGTGAATCACAAAGCAGGCTCCGCCAAGTGGGGAGTCTTTCACTTCAATCTGACCTTGGTAGCTACTGATAATATCGGTGGCTACAGATAAGCCAATCCCTTGTCCTTGAATTGACGTATCCAAGCGAGCGCCGCGTTGTAAAATGACTTGGCGCATCTCTGGTGTTACTCCGGGGCCGTCATCACAGATGGTTATTTTTAACTCTCGATCAGATTGTGATGCAGAGATAGCAACCTGACTATGACCGTACTTAAACGCGTTTTCCATGATCATACCCAACACTTCCATGAGATCGCGTTCATCCCCAAAGAAGGTCAGGTTTTCTGATAAAGATGTTTCAGTAACAACATTTTTATTTCGATAGACTTTGCCAAGAGCCGAGAGCATTCGTTCTATGATGGGCTCAACAGGGACCGCTTTACCGAGAGGCTTGTTCTTGCTCTTCACTGCACGGCTCAACTGATACTGAACAATCTGATCCATGCGTTCCACTTGCTCAGATACCAGAGATTGATAGGTGTGCAGTTCGTGTTCTTCTAGCTCCGCGCCACGCATTACCGCAAGTGGGGTTTTCAGACTATGAGCTAGATCCCCCAAGGTATTTCGATAACGTTCTCGCTGTTTACGCTCACTCTCAATTAAGCCGTTAAGGTTAGTGGTTACCGGTTCAACTTCATCAGGGTAAAGGCCTTTAAGTTTCTCCGCTTTACCAGCTTCAATCGCCTTAAGATCTTTAGCGAGTCGCCTTAATGGTGTTAAGCCCCAACTGAGGATGAAGGTTTGCGCCAATAGCGCAACGAGGAAAATGATGCCAAGCCAAGCCGTTAACTGTTGGTTATAAGCTTGAATATCGCGAATCACGAGATCATCTGATTCCATTACGGTAAACAGAAATGACTTTTCTTTGCCTGCTGTTTCCCAAATGATGCGTAGTTGGAATCGGTAGAGTTGTGCCTCTTCCAAATGTTCAAACCTCGGCTCGCCAGTGGTTAATCCGCTAAGGTTTATCACTTCAGAAAGCTGAGGGTCGTCTAGAAGTAAAGATGATAGAGAACGCCAGAGAATATTGCCCTCTTGATCATGTATAGCGGCATATAAACCGGAATTAATCTGTTCGTAGCGAGGTTCCTGTAATCGCTCAGGGAAGAGAATATGATCCTCTTTCAGTTCTACTGCACCAAGGAGCAGGTAAACCTGTAGCTGCAAACGGTCTCTCACCGAGTTTTCTAAACTGCTGTGGTAAGCCTTGCTCAAGGCTAATCCTGCAATAAGAAGAACGATTGGAAGAATGACTGCTGATGCAATCAACAGTCGCCCCTGCAATGACTGCAGGGGAGATCGAATATTCACGAACTATCCTTAGTCGTTTGGCTGATCAGTTGTGAGGGCGAAACGGTAGCCGAGCCCGCGTACGGTAGTGATCGGCTGTAACTCTTGATCAGGGTCCAGTTTCTGACGTAAACGACGGATAAATACTTCCAGTACATTACTGTCGCGGTCGAAGTCCTGGTGATACAAGTGTTCAGTTAACTCGCTCTTTGAAATGGTCTTGCCTGTATTTAATACCAAGTATTCGAAGGTGCGATACTCATAGCTTGTTAGCTTAACCGGTTCGCCGTTGCGGTAAACAACGCGGCCAGTGGTATCGATTTTGAGCGGGCCAAACTCAAGCACAGGTTTCGCGTGACCTGCTGCTCTGCGTAATAAAGCGTTTAGGCGTGCATGTAGCTCTTCCATATGGAAAGGTTTGACTAGGTAATCATCTGCACCTGCTTCTAAACCTTCTACTTTGTCTTGCCAGTCGCCGCGGGCGGTTAGAATGATAATCGGAAACTCTTTACCTTCTGCGCGCCATTTCTTGATGACTTCAATCCCAGAAAGCTTTGGTAGACCAAGATCGACTATTGCGAGGTCGTATGGATATTCTTGGCCCATGTATAGTGCCTCTTCACCATCAGCAGTTTCTTCAACTGTATAGTTGTTACCCTCTAAGGCAGTCGTCAATTGGCGGCGTAGATCTGGATCGTCTTCAACAACAAGTAACTTCATTGTATTTAACTCCTTATTTGGGGGTAATCACGGCGCCGCTTTTGGCGTCAATCAAGATATCTTTAACATGACCCTCTTTAACGAGGCGTATTTTAAAAACGGCACGTCCTTTAAATTCAGTAGTCTCTGTTTTTATTACTTCACCACCGCTTGCTTCAATCGCGGCGGTCATGGCTTGTTTGAGTGTTAATGGCGAATCGTCTGCCATTGCCACTGGTGCTAAGCCAGTCATTAGGCTTAGTAACAATACAGCATATCGAATCTGCTGCTTGAGCATGTGGGAAAACCTCATTGGTGCAGGTCACTATTCAGATTACACAAACAATAGAATATTAAGCCTTAGTATCTGACTCTCGGAAGAATGCAGAATGGGCCGTTTTTTCGTTAATTTCTAAGTATCCCGTACTATGGAATGGATAGTAAATAGTTCGTGTGACCAGATAAATTACTTATATAAAGAATTTATAGCCTAGCTTACGGGCGTGAAACTGTATCGAGTGTGAATGGTATTCTGTGAGGAGGGCCTCCCCACAGAAGTTTCCCAGAGAGAAATCGAGATACTGGGAGTAGATCAGTCTTTCTTTTGTTTTTCTTTTAATTGTCTAACCGAAAGAATGACAAAGCGAACGTTGTAAGCCATACCGATCGCAAGCGCAATCGCAGCAGTAACAATAAATATTTGGCCTAGGGAAGGGATTTTGAAAAACCACCCCACCCACAAGCAGATAATGCTGATGATGGCGATCGGAACGCCTGATTTGATGAAGAGTTGCATCCACTTGTCAGAGCGAATCTCTTTTTTATCTAAGTTGGACATGATTAACCTCTAACACAACTAAGCTGCCAAGATTAGAGTGCGGGCTTCGACTCTGCAAGGGCTGGAACATGCATAATTTTAATCTATTGGTCGGATTAGCCTCGTGCATTTGGTAACGCATTTCGTGGTATATGCTGTTGCGAACAAAGCAATATTGGAACGACGGTTTTCGCAACGGTTCTGTTATACTCGATAGCTAAGCAAAATTATTACAAACAAGGGTCATTGAAATGCCACAATATCGCTCAAAGACATCGACGGCAGGTCGTAATATGGCGGGTGCACGTGCTTTATGGCGTGCAACAGGTATGAAGGATGAGGATTTCCACAAGCCAATTATTGCTGTGGCAAACTCATTTACTCAGTTTGTTCCAGGTCACGTGCATCTGAAAGACATGGGACAGCTAGTAGCTCGCGAAATTGAAAAGGCGGGTGGTGTTGCTAAAGAATTCAATACTATCGCAGTCGATGATGGTATCGCGATGGGTCATGACGGCATGCTTTACTCTCTGCCATCGCGTGACATTATCGCTGACTCTGTTGAGTACATGGTAAATGCACACTGTGCAGATGCGATTGTTTGTATCTCTAACTGTGACAAAATCACACCGGGCATGTTGATGGCGTCTATGCGTCTGAATATCCCAGTAATCTTCGTTACTGGCGGCCCAATGGAAGCGGGTAAAACTAAACTAGCTGAGCATAAGCTAGATCTAGTTGACGCGATGGTACTTGCAGCAGATCCAAATGCATCTGACGAAGAAGTTGATGCAGTAGAGCGTTCTGCGTGTCCTACTTGTGGCTCTTGTTCTGGTATGTTCACAGCGAACTCTATGAACTGCTTGGCAGAGGCTCTAGGCCTTGCACTTCCTGGTAACGGTACTGTAGTTGCAACTCACGCTGATCGTGAAAACTTGTTCCTAGAAGCAGGTCGTACGATTGTAGATTTGGCTAAACGCTACTACGAGCAGGACGATGAATCAGTTCTACCTCGCTCTGTAGGTTTTAAAGCGTTTGAAAACTGCATCACGCTTGATATCGCTATGGGCGGATCAACAAATACGATCCTTCACTTGTTGGCTATCGCTCAGGAAGCTGAGATCGATTTCACCATGGATGATATTGATCGTTTATCCCGTGTAGTGCCTCAGCTATGTAAAGTGGCGCCAAATACTCCTGATTACCACATTGAAGATGTTCACCGTGCTGGTGGCATTATGGGGATTTTGGGTGAGCTTGATCGTGCCGGTAAGCTACACACAGACGTTCCAACGGTTCATGCTCCGACAATGAAAGATGCACTGGATAAGTGGGATATCATGCGTAACCCAACTCCTGAAGTATTGGAGTTTTATCGTGCTGGTCCTGCGGGCATCCCAACTCAGACAGCATTTAGCCAATCTACTCGCTGGCCAACACTAGATGGTGACCGTGAGAATGGTTGTATCCGTTCATTAGAGAATGCGTTCTCTTTGGAAGGTGGTCTTGCTGTATTGAAAGGTAACATCGCGCTAGACGGCTGTGTGGTTAAATCTGCTGGTGTAGATGAGTCTATCCTTGTATTCGAAGGCCCTGCACACATTACAGAATCTCAAGATGAAGCGGTTCAGAATATTCTTGATGATAAAGTAGTAGCGGGCGAAGTTGTTATCGTACGTTACGAAGGCCCTAAAGGCGGCCCGGGTATGCAAGAGATGCTTTACCCAACGTCGTACATCAAGTCTAAAGGTCTAGGTAAAGCCTGTGCATTGCTGACTGATGGTCGTTTCTCTGGTGGTACTTCTGGTTTGTCGATAGGCCACGTTTCTCCAGAAGCTGCAGCAGGTGGTGCAATCGGTCTAGTTCGTAACGGCGATATTATCCGTATCGATATCCCTAACCGAACAATCGATGTATTGCTTTCTGATGAAGAGTTAGCAGAACGCCGTGCAGAGCAGGATAAGCTAGGCTGGAAGCCAGTTGAGCCTCGTCCACGCAAGGTTTCTGCAGCACTAAAAGCATTCGGTATGCTGGCAACATCTGCAGATAAAGGTGCTGTTCGAGATCTGTCTAAGTTAGATTAATCATATAAGAGTTTTTCTTGCACTGAAGAACCCCGCTTAATGCGGGGTTCTTTATTAATATGAGTAATATAGTCATAGGTCAGAACAGGAGGTTTTTATTAGTGATTTGATTCTGAAATAGTCTTAGGTCCTGATATCATATGAGCGATAAAATAATAAGCTAGAAATATTGTTGGTGTATGGAGTTGGTGATAAAAGTTACCTGTTCATATACATGACTAAAAGCCTTGGTAAGTGTTAGAAATGATAAGCGACAATTTAGTCAGAATTTTTGAATCTAAAAAATTTATCCTCCTTATGGTGATAAGCGCGTGTATTTATGCGGCATTTAAAGATTCATGGAAATTGTTTGCAGATATTTTTCAGTCTCTGATGATCTTGGGGTCATTGGCAGCGGTAGTTATACATTGGTCTTTTTTTAAACATGAGAAGATATTGTGGCTGATTCCTTTCGCTATAATTCTTCAATTAAGTAGTTGGTATTATTGTTTAAACTACTACCCAGAGCTTGCAACTAGCTCACCAAAGGTTGGAAACCTGCTCGAGTTCTTTGTGTTTTTCTTTGTGGCATTTTGGTTGAGGGGACGGCAGGAGTATATTTGGGCTCTGCTGATATCATTTGCCTTAGGATCAATCTTTACTCTTTACTTGAATGGCTCTTTAGTCGCTGATATTTTGGCCGGACTTTCTGGGAAACGGATCGATTTCGATTATAGGAATGCACAGCACGGGGCATTGATTTTAGGTGGTTCTATTTTGGCTATGCTGTGTTACAGCCACTTCCTATTGACTAAATCAACAAGTAATAAGTTTCTGTTGGCCGGTTTGTTTTTGTTGATTCCTTCTCTTTTTATACTTCTTGCAATTACACAGACGCGACAAGCAATCATCGCTGTGGCATTAGCAATGATGTGCGCGATTCTTTTCGGAGTGATCTCGCATAAAAAAACGCTCTTTATGAAAATTTCTATGTTAGGGGGGTTTTGTCTTTTTGCTGTTTTAGTGGGTAGTACTGATGTTATTTATAATAGATTGAATGCAGAGTTTTCTATTATTACTGATTATTTGTTAACAGGAAAATTCTCGGATGCTCCGCTTACTAGTATGGGAATTAGGCTACAATTGTGGTTCGAATCAGTGACTTGGATAGGTAAAAGCCCATTTATAGGCCTAGGGAATGGGGTAGAGGCTTATCTCATAGAAGAATCGTCTAGATTGCCACAATCTAAATGGTTTAAGAGATTTCAGCATGTTCATAGCTCATATATTGCAACTTTGCTACGTTTTGGAATGTTAGGACTGTTCCTGTGCTTACTGATCTTGGTATTGCCAATAAAAGATTTATTTAGATCCAAAGTAAATGGTAGCAGTGTTCAATCAGTGAAGTACCTAGCAATCATGTTTCTAGTATATTGGCTGGTGGTTAATATCTTTGAATCTTATTGGTTTATGAAATCTGGCTTATGGACTTTTACAGTCATTATGGCTGCGATTTTTTCTATACCGCTGTCTGAACGCTATGGTCAATATTTATCTACCTTAAAAGGGGATAAAGAATCTACTTCCGTCTGAATAAAGGTTTCTGGTACTCGTATATTTTTCCAAGCAACCCTTTATGTTTAGATTTCAAAAATGGGATGTTGTGACTCTTCCAAGTATGTTGGTACCAATGTATTAAATGAGCCGATTTGGGGTGAGAGAATTCGATATCCTGACCTTGGTAGGAGAAAAAGTAATCTTGGCTCAAAACTTTAATGTCGGGCTCCTCCCTATATGGGGCTAGTATGGTAGTCATAATATCGGGCCCCATAAAAAGAGCTGAAGACATTATTTCATTTTGGTAGAAGTGGAGCAGTTGACTTAATACTTTGTGTGATTCTGTCGCGAAAATAGAAGCAGTCCCTACTAAACTATCATTTTCTAATCCTACACAAAAATTGCAGTCCTCAAATAACTCAAAAGGGTCTCGAACTATAGTTACATCAGTATCCAAATATAGCCCTCCGAAATCATGTAAGATACGGATTCTTAAGTAATCACTTACGAATGCAAAAAGCCCTCGTTTGTAACACTCTTTCGCAAACTCGCACTCGTTAATCCATTCAATGACTTGCTCTGAGGAATCAGTCCATAGCTTTACCTCATAACCTTGCTTCTTCCAGTCGTTCACACAAGCGTGTGACAGAGGGGGCATTGTTTTGCCTAGCCAAATTGCATGGATTGATTTGTTCATTGGTGCCTAAGTACGTTAAAACAGTATGTAGGGTAGGGGCATCATGTTAAACTACCCTTCCAATTAAGTCAGCTGTTACCACTAGAGATCATGGATATATTCATTATTAGCTTGCCAGAAGCTTCAGAGCGACGTGAGCGAATTACAAACATACTCAATGATGTGGAACTAAAATATGAGATCTTTGAAGCGATTAATGGTCATAAGGGATTGCCTGCTGAACTAGTCAATTTACCTGATGACAACTTTCGTAAAGTTTTCAAAAGTAGGCCTCTTTCTAATGGGGAGAGAGGTTGCTATGCAAGCCATTATCTACTCTGGAAAAAGTGTGTTGAGCTAAATAAACCAATTGTTATCTTAGAGGATGACGCTATCCCTTTGGAAGGCTTCAAAGAGGCTTTGCAAGAGATAGAGATGCTTCATGAAAAATATGGGTACATACGGTTAGAAGCTCAATTTGGTAATCATTCTCTTGTTGAATCAATCAACGATAGCTTAGATCTCGTTTATTGGAATTGTAATGATATGCGAACAGGGGGATATTCTATATCACCAGAGGGGGCCAAGGCTTTTCTAGCAGCAAGTGCTAGATGGTGTTACTCCGTTGACTATTTTATTGGTAGTTCCTATTTGCATAAGGTCCCTGCCTTAGGTGTTTTGCCGCCTGTTGTCTCATCTCCTAATGATTTGGGGACTTATATTCAATTAGATGCCAAAACTAAAGTGGGTTTGTTATATAAGATCACCCGCGAGAGTTATAGGTTCTATCGCTTCTGCAGGATGGCTCTTTGGAATGTGAAATCGCGAAAGCTCTTTAGGTCGGTTAGATAAATTACTGTGAGATTTGCATAACGAATTACTATCTTTATATAAACTGTTGAGAGGCTTGCCAAAGTAGCCTCATGGCCAATAGTGTTATAACCGTTTTAAAAATCACTTTGAACTGCTTTTCTGGAATGCGGTTGAGCATTTTAAGTCCAAGCCAAGTGCCTAACATCCCACCTAAAATCATCAGTAAGATTAACGGCAGCCATTGCCAGAAAGCAAAACCTACAAAAGAAAATACAAATATCTTCAGCAGGTGCTGCATGCTCATACAGGTGGCGAAATTAGCCGTGCTGCTGTGCTTATCGTAATTTTGTCGGTGCACTAAACCTGCTACAAGAGGGCCGGTCGCACCGACAAATATGGATGCGAAGGTTGTACCTGCGCCAGCTACGACGAGGCCGTTTTTGCTCATCTGATGAGCGCCTAATTTTGGGCCCCAGACTAGAAAAAGAATAAATAGGGCAACGGAAATTTGGATAAACGTCAGAGGTAGTTGCACAACGATTAGTGAGGCGAGGGCTGAGCCAATTAGCGCGCCGATACTAAAGCTAATCACCATCTCCCAGTCGATATGCTGTCGAGTAACAATCGCACGATTGCCATTGGAGCCTAGCTGAACAAGGCCGTGAACCGGTATCAGTGCTGAAGCCGGTAGAAAAGAGGCAAGAATTACTAAGAGTAGGACACCGCCACCAATCCCCATAGCGGCGGTAATAAATGAAGTTCCTGCTGCCGCAAAAATTAGCAGCAGGGTGAGTTCGATATTCTCAAGAATCGGCACACATGAGCCTGTTATTTATCACTTAAAGATTGCATTACTTGCTGTGACCAGCTCAGGCTATGGCGATAAGCGGCTTCATAGAAATGTTGATCAAGTAGTAGATCTAAATCCTGAAAATCGCCACGTTCGTAATGACAAACCTGATCAAGAATTTGCCCTAGCTGGCCCTCGTTGGATAGTAGGGCTGCTTTGACATCTGTTTGGAGTGGAATTTGCTCAAGCAGTTCCGGCATCTCCATATCCAGAAGTACATCTAATTTAGAGAATAGACCTGTAATAAAGTTGTTGATGGGTTGATCACGTCCAAGCATCTCGGCAAGTAGTTCACACATACGCCCACGGACTAGCATGCTGCGAGTTAGTTCTTCGGGCTTTTCTTGAGTGTCAGTGACTAGGAATAGGCTAACCCATTTACGAATTTGCTCGAAGCCTAAAAGGCTGATTGCATGCGATAAGGACTCGATCTCTCGCTGGATGCTAAAAGCTGCGGAGTTTACAACGCGTAAGATTCGGTAGGTTAATAGAGGATCATTAACAACTAATTGCTCAACAGACTGCGCTGTAGCGGTAGGGCTTTGAAGTTCTACCATCATTTGTAAAAGAAGAACCTTACTGCTGCCTAGTTTTTTCCCTTTTACTGGTTCTGGTTTACTTAAAAAATAACCTTGGAAAAGGGCAAAGCCCAACTCATGGCATTTACGGAATTCATTTTGAGACTCGACTTTGTCAGCTAAAAGTTCCAGATGGTAAGGGCGAAGATCTTTTACGGTCTGAGGGAGTTGGTCGACACCTGTTTTTTGTATATCTATCTTTAAAATGTGAACTAAATTTAACAGAGGTTCATATTTTGGGTGAGGTCGATAGTCAGACAAGGCAAGGCGGTAACCTTGTTGATTTAGCTCTTGGACTCGCTGAACAAATTCAGGGCTTATTTTTGAATGTCCTAAAATTTCGATGATAAAGCTTTCCTTTGGTAAGTCTGGAAAGTTATCTGCCATCAATGTTTTATCAGTAAGTTTGATATAGCAAGGAAGTGACCTGACTTCCCCTTCTTCGCAGATGCTTGCGTAAGTGTTGAGGATAACGGAAGAAGTTGCCAGATGATCGTTGATTGTATTAGGAGCTTGTTCATCATCATTACGATATAACAGCAAATACGCGACCACGTCCTGACTTTTATTGAACACAGGCTGTCGTGCTAGAAGTAGATCTAGAGATTCGCCTGTTTCAATTGATCCCGTCATGTTTTACTCCTATTGATTAGCTCGAGATAGTACTGATTATAACCTTTTCCAAGGTTTACTTCTGTAAAAAGCCACGCTGTTGTAGGAAAGAAAGCATATGTGGACGCGCCTCTTTTTGCAGCATTCCAGAGATTTGTTCGCTCCAAGTCATATCCTTTTGACCGCCAGTACGACTCTTATAATACGCTTGAACATCTTGGTCGTATGCGGCAATAAGCTCTTGATCTTGGCTGTCATCGTATCGGTCATGTTTCAGCACGACATCCAATGGTAAACGAGGTTTAACTTCAGGGTCTTGATCAGGGTCACCAATGCACATGCCAAATACAGGGTAGACCAGTTCTGGTAAGTTTAATGCGTCAGATACTAGCTCAATCTTATTACGCAAACCGCCAATATAAACCACGCCCAGATTTTCGGATTCTGCTGCAATGGCAACATTTTGCGCAAATAAGCCGCAATCGACTGTGGCAGTAATAAATTGTTCTGTAAATCCAGATAGCATTTCCGCATCGTGCATATCGCAACTTAGTTGATGGCGTTTCATATCTGCACAGAAGACTAGGAAGGTCGGCGCCTCTGTTACATAAGTTTGATTACCGGCCCATTCCGCTAGTGAAGCTCGCTTGTCTGGATCATTAACTTGGATAACCGTGCAAGCCTGAATAAAACTTGACGTTGCAGCTGCTTGGCCTGCTTGAACAAAACGGTTGATCTGCTCTTGGCTAACCGGTTTATCAGTGAACTTTCGGATAGAACGATGTGCGTTAAGAAGTTGGATTACCTGATTCATAGCAGCCCTTCGATAAAAAATTTATGCTTGAGTTGTATCACAGCCTTGGTTTTAGCAGAAGGGTGGTAGCAGATTAACTTTTGCTATAAGTGGGAATATGTTTTCCTTGAACTATCGCGTTAAGCTTAGGTCTATCAATCAGTTAGGGAATTTAATTAAAGGTTACTCCTGTATATGAGCAAAGCTTTTACGCTATTAATCTTTTGTAAGCAGCCTCGTATTGGGCAGGGTAAACAACGCATAGCGGCCTCATTAGGTGCTGAAACAACGTTTGAGATTGCCAAAGCTTTGTTGCAGTGTGCACTCGAGGATGCACAAGCTTGGTCAGGTAGGGTTGTTCTGTCTCCCGCGTCTGTTGATGAGGTTGAGTGGGCAGAGGGATTACTGGACGGTGAGCACGTTCAGGTAGTTCCACAGCCATCGGGTAATCTTGGCGAAAGGATCAATACAGTTGATCAACGTTTGAGAGAGCAAGGTCATCAAAACATAGTGACTATCGGAACTGATGCACCGATTTTAACCTTGGACCTTCTTCAGCAGGTTTGCCATAAGATGGCTGATTATGATGTTGTTTGCAGTAAGGCCGATGACGGAGGCGTCACCGTGATGGCTTCAGGGGTTGCATGGCCGAATATTGAAACACTGCCTTGGAGTACTGAGCGTTTGGCTCAAGGACTCGAAGAGTTTTGTTTAGATGCAGGGCTGTCAGTGGGCTATATCGAACCGACTTATGATATTGATCTTGAAGCAGATCTGGTGCGATTGATCGAGGATCTCAAATCGGATCGGCGGCCTGCAAGAAAAGCATTACTGCAGTTGATAACGCCTATAGTGAATAACAGGATGGTTACAAGTTAGGAATAAACAGGTCATTTATGCAGCGTATCCATACGGAAAATTGGTATAAAACCCCGCAAGGTGAGACACGGGGATATATCGACCCTTTTACTTTACGTGAATTATGGTTTCACACTGGTACTGCATGCAATTTGCAGTGTCCTTTTTGTTTAGAAGGCTCAGCCCCAGGTGATAAACGTTTGGAACTGGTTAAGTTTGAGGATGTGAAGCCTTACATCGATGAAGCTCTGGAGCTTGGTGTTGAACAATTTTCATTTACCGGAGGTGAGCCATTTCTCGCTAAACAGCTGATCAAAATATTGGCGTACGCCTCCCAGTTTAAACCCTGCCTTGTGTTAACCAATGGTACGGAAGCCATCCAAAAACGGATGGCAGAAGTTGCGACATTAAACGAGTCGAACTACCCCGTGAGTTTTCGGGTAAGCCTAGATAAGCCTACAGCAGCAGAACATGATGCGGGGCGCGGTGAGGGTAATTTTGTTAGCGCCCTTAACGGCCTAAAGCAGCTATATGATTTAGGGTTTCATATATCTGTCGCTCGGCATATGGATAAAGAGGAAGATAAAGCGTCGGTTGATGATGCATTTAAAGCACTCTTTGTTGAATACGGTTTGCCGCGCGATCTTAATTTGGTCGCATTCCCTGACTTTGCCACACCGGGGAGTCTTCCTCAGGTGCCTCAGGTAACTACAGCATGTATGACCACTTACCAAACGGAAGAGAGCCGTAAAGATTTTATGTGCGCTTTTAGCAAAATGGTGGTGAAGAAAAATGGTCAGATGCGAGTCTATGCTTGTACGCTGGTGGATGATGACGAAGAGTACGATTTGGGCGGTAGCTTAAGAGAAAGTTTAGAGCACCGAGTAAGCATGAAGCATCATCGCTGTTATAGCTGTTTTGCTTACGGTGCGTCTTGTAGTGAAGGATAAGGAGCGAGTGTGTTAGGAATCATTGGTGGTACAGGTATATATCAGTTAGAAGGGCTAGAGGTTACGGGGGAGCATGAGATAGAGACACCTTTCGGTTCCCCTTCGGCCCCTATTCTGCAAGGTCGGATGGGTGAAAGGGATCTGTTTTTCCTACCCCGTCATGGCCGTGGTCATGAGTTACTGCCCTCGGAAGTAAATTATCGTGCAAATATCTGGGCCTTAAAGAAGCTTGGGGTTACGCAGGTAATCGGTTTATCCGCTGTCGGCAGTCTGCAAGAAGAGATAAAACCAGGCGATCTATCGCTGCCAGATCAGTACTTTGATTTTGTAAAAGGTAATCGCAAGAAGAGCTTTTTTGGTAACGGTTTAGCAGCCCATGTTTCCACTGCCGAGCCAACCTCTAAACCTCTTGCTGATGCGCTTGAAAAAGCGGGTGAATCGGTAGGTATTTCCCTGTATCGAAATAAAACTTATGGTTGTGTTGATGGGCCGCGATTAGGTACTAGAGCCGAAAGTTTCTTCTTACGAGGCGCTGCGGGTTGTGACTTAGTTGGGATGACCAATGTGCCAGAGGTGTTTTTAGCAAAAGAAGCGCAGATCAGTTATTGCACTATTGCTATAGCGACCGATTATGATTGCTGGATGGATGATCCTGCGCATCATGTGAGTGTGGAGCAGGTGATTGCCCGTTATGGTGCAAGTTTAGAAAAAGCAAAGGCAGTCCTTACCGCCTTTATTAACAGCCCAGAAGAAGCGTTCGATTGCGCTAGTCGTAGCAGTTTGGCATCTGCTGTATTAACGCCGCGCGACAGCTTGAACCAATCCCAGAAAGAGCTGTTGGAACTGTTGAGTGCCTAAGCCTTTCCTCTCCGTCATTATTCCTGTGGGGCCTACTGAAGCAGAGGTCCCGCAGGGATTGTTGCACGACTTACAACACCTCCCTGACGGCGCTGAGTTGATTTTTGTTGTTTGTAAGCAAGCTCAGCTTGCCTTGGCTCAGAGTTGCACTTCCTTATCAAATTACTCGGTAAAATGGTTTTGCACCAAGCCTGGTCGAGCCATACAGATGAACCGCGGAGCAAAAGAGGCTGGGGGACAGTATCTTTGGTTTCTCCACTTAGATAGTCGATTCGAAAGCGGTTTAGTATCCAGCTTATTGGATAATTTAAAACGTTATCCTGAACGTCTGCATTATTGTTTACTGACTTTTATTGCTGATGGGCCCTCTAGGATGCCTATCAATGCGCTTGGTGCGAACCTTCGGTCTCGAATTTTGGCAGTGCCCTTTGGCGATCAGGGCTTTTTAATCTCAAAGTCCTTATTTGAACAGGTAGGAGGCTACCCAGAGGCTGTCGCTTATGGTGAAGATCACTTGTTCGTTTGGTATGCGCGTCAGCAGGGCATAAAACTGAAATGCTGTTCAGTTCCTTTATCTACTAGTGCGCGCAAATATGAAGATAAAGGCTGGTTTAAAATCACCTGCCTTTATCAAAGGTTATGGTTAAAACAGGCCTGGCCTGAGTTTATCAAATTAGTAAAACAGCGTTACTTTTGACCACGTTCCCAACGGTGAAATTTTGCTACCCAGTCCAGTAGTTTTTGCGGAGAGTTTGCCCGTTTCCATTCACCAGCCGCGTACTTGTTAGCCTCGCTCATGGTTGGGTAAATATGAATAGTGCCTAAGATTTTGTTAAAGCCTAAGCCATGCTTCATGGCGGTGACAAATTCGGTGATAAGTTCGCCCGCGTGCGGTCCCACGATGGTAGCCCCAAGAATTTTATCTTTGCCCGGCACCGTTAGTACCTTAACCTTACCGTGATTGTCACTGTCTGCTATTGCTCTATCTAATTCTTCAAGATCAAAGCAGGTGACTTCGTAAGCGATATTCTGTTCTTTAGCTTCTAACTCGTTCAAACCCACACGTGCGACTTCTGGATCGGTGAAAGTTGCTGCGGGAATGACCGAGTAGTCGACCTTAAACTTTTTGAAACGACCGAACAGAGCATTCACCGCTGCATACCAGGCTTGATGGGCAGCGGCGTGAGTGAACTGGTATGGACCTGCTACATCACCACAAGCGTAGATATTCGGGTATTTTGTTTGTAAGTAGTCGTTTACTTCTAGAGTTCCGTCAGCTTTGGTTTGTATGTCTAAATTTTCTAAGCCAAACCCATTCACATTAGCTTGTCGCCCAGTCGCTACCAAAAGCTGATCAAATGGAATCTCCTCCATCTGGCCTTTATGTTCGCAAACAAGGTACTTGCTTCCCTCTCGTTCAACAAACTCCAACATTTTTCGATTGCCTAATACATTGATACCTTCCTGATCAAAGCGCTGACTAACCCAGTCAGAGATGTCTTTGTCCTCTTTAGGCATAATGTGATCGCCACGTAAAACGATGCTCACTTCAGAACCAAAGCGGGCAAAGCATTGACTTAATTCGCAGCCTATTGGGCCGCCGCCGAGTACTAACAGGCGTTTCGGTAATTCGCGTATCTGCCACAGATTATCTGAAGTCAGTGGCTGCATGGCTTCTATGTTTTTGATTGCAGGGATGCGTGGTCTAGCGCCTGTAGCAATGACAATATTCTTGGTAGTAATGATCTCTCCGTTTACGACCACTTCATAGGGGTTAAGAATGGTTGCGCTGCCGGTCACGCAATCGACGCCCAATCCTGTATAACGTTCAATCGAGTCATGAGGTTCAACTTGTTCAACGACTTTGGATACTCGCTCCATAACATCAGCGAAATTGAACTTCACCTCGCTGTGTTCAATGCCATATTCCTGGCTACGTTTGCTATCTGCTACAAAGCGAGCGGAACGAATCAGAGCTTTTGAGGGTACACAGCCGGTATTGAGACAGTCGCCTCCCATCTTATGCTTTTCGACCAAACTGACTTTGGCTTTTACTGCTGCTGCAATGTAAGAGGTGACTAGTCCAGCAGAACCTGCTCCTATAACAACGATATTAGTGTCGAATGTAGAGGGCTTTTGAATACCGGCATAGACCTGTTTCGCTTTAAGTAGATCGATCACTTTCTTGGCAATCAGTGGGAATAAACCTAATAAAGTAAATGACAGTAGGATCCCTGGAGACAAAATGCCTGAGAGCGATTCTAACTGACCTAGTTGTGTACCTGCGTTTACATAAACGGCAGTCCCCGCCAGCATGCCTACCTGACTTACCCAATAGAATGTCCAAGTTTTGATTGGGGTTAGGCCCATACCTAGATTGATCATAAAGAAGGGGAAGATCGGCACTAATCTCAAGGTAAAGAGGTAGAAAGCACCTTCTTTCTCCATGCCCGCATTGAAAGACTGTAGTTGCTTGCCAAAGCGGTTTTGAATGCTTTCCCGAAATAGAAAGCGGGAACAGAGAAAAGCTAAAGTTGCGCCGATGGTGCTGGCGAAAGATATGATGAGTAAGCCGGTAACGAGTCCAAATAGTGCACCGCCAATCAGCGTCATAATGGCAGCACCGGGTAAAGACAGTCCTGTAACGAGCACATACAGTCCAAAAAAGATCGCTACTGTCT
This sequence comes from Neptuniibacter sp. QD57_21, assembly GCF_047778075.1. Lineage (GTDB taxonomy): Bacteria > Pseudomonadota > Gammaproteobacteria > Pseudomonadales > Balneatricaceae > Neptuniibacter. The sequence goes on from NZ_CP180549.1 coordinate 313,883, forward strand.
TGATTGGATTCTCAGCGTAATACTGTTCGAAGCTTGCTTGGTTGCTTTTGATAAAGTCCAAATTTAAGTATTGGGCCAGATCAAATATAAAGAAGGCCGCAATTGCACTTAAGATAACGAGGAGTAGAGGTAGCTTTTTCATCAATAATATCTACTTAAATTCAGAAGCTTCTAGGACAGAGATAAAATAGGAAAGTTTCAATTTACCTATGTATCTTAGGAGTAAATCAATGATATGAATAAATCAGCTTATGTTAAACTGCGCTGAAATCTGTTGTTTAAATTGTAGAAAAGGCTTTATGCCTTTTGAGCCTAAACGGTAGCGTATTGATCCAGTTTAGGCTATTGAGATACATCTAACCTTATGAAATCAGTTGTAAATCCAAATTGTCAGCGCTTTAGTGCGATTTTGAAAGATGTGCCTGCTTTGTTTGAAAGTAGTGATACATCCATTCATAAAGCACGGAATGAACTAAAGATAGTTGATTACTTAGATGAATCATTGGTCTTGAAGTCTTTCAAAGTGCCGAACTTACTAAGGCGTTGTATTTATACGTATCTCAGACCGAGTAAGGCTGAAAAGTCGTATCAGAACTCCCTTTTATTGGGTTACTTTACGCCAACACCGGTTGCCTATGTTGAGTACTTTGACGGTGGCTTAATTTCTAATAGTTATTTTGTCAGTGAGCATTACGCGTATGATTTTACGATCCGTGAGCCCTTACTGGACTTAGATTTTCCGGATCGACCTGAAGTGTTTAAAGCATTCGCGAGGTTTTCTTTAGCGCTGCACGATGCTGGATTTTTCCACAAAGATTATTCGCCGGGTAATATCTTGATCCGAAAACTCGCTGATGGTGGATATGAATTTAAGATTGTTGATGTTAATCGCATGCTACAACTTGAGCTCGATAACGAAATGCGAGCACGGGGTTTTGAAAAACTCTGGGCAAGAGATGAAGATTTAGACGTTATTGCAAAAGAGTACGCTCAACATAGCGCTGTACCTGATGACTTTGCAGAGCAGGTAAAGCTCTTCTCTAACAAGAATAAACGCTTGAAAAACTTCAAAAAGCGCTTAAAAGGTAAGCCCGTTAATGACTAATATCGACCATATTTCATGCGTTATTATCGTTAAAAATGGCGCAGAAACCATCGTTCCTGTTTTGGACGCTTTGGCCTGTTTTAATGATGTGGTGATCTATGACAATGGATCGGATGATGGCACGCAATCACTAGTTTCCAACTTCGAGAATGTCAATTTGGTTGAAGGGCCATTTTTAGGTTTTGGTGAAACGAAACAGCGTGCTGCTAGTTATGCTAAGCATGACTGGGTATTGTCATTGGATGCGGATGAAGTGCTTGCAGATGAGTTTATCTCCGCATTGGCACAACGCTCATTAGATTCTGATAAGGTGTATTCAATTACGCGCAGTAACTTTTACAAAGAGCGTGAAGTTAAGCATTGTTGGGGCAAAGATGTGATCGTGCGTCTGTATGATCGTACCAAAACCAACTTTAATAGCAGTAAAGTGCATGAGCTTGTTATCACCGAAGGCTTCGAAGTCGAAAACCTAGCAGGCACCGTTCGTCACTATCCTTATCAAAATATCTCTCAATTCATCGTTAAGCTTGATAAGTACTCCTCTCTTTTTGCAGAAGATAAGCAAGGCATAAAGAAGTCATCTCCGCTGAAAGCCAGCTTGAATGGCATCTACTCATTCTTTAAAACCTATTTCTTAAAGCGTGGTTTTATGGATGGGTCTGCAGGGTTGATTATCGCCTTTTCACATATGGCGACGAATTTTTATAAGTATATGAAGCTGTATGAGCTGAATAAAGCAGCCAAAGACAGTAGCGGTAGGATAGAGAACGCCAATGACAACTAGTGTCTTAATTACTCGCCACGACAAGATTGGCGACTTTGTTGTTGCTCTGCCGATGTTCCAATGCCTAAAGGCAGTTAGACCAGAGCTGCGCTTGGTTGCTTTAGTGTCTAAGATTAATCTCAGTTTAGCGCAGCAGTTACCTTATATTGATGAGGTGATTGAGTATCAGCCTGACAATCTTGGCGCTACATTAGCGGCGGTTAAGAAGGCAAAGTGCTCCGTAAGTATCTCAGCGTTTATCGATTCACAATTAGGCTTTCTATTATGGCGTGCGGGTATTCCTAAGCGCATAGGACCGGCAACTAAACTGGCGCAAATCTGGTTTAACTGTCGAGTTAAGCAGCGTCGTAGTCAGGTGAAAAAAACTGAGTTTGCCTATAACTTAGATCTTCTTAAAGCATTTGATAGCCAAATCGAGACAGGTATACAGGCGCCTTTGTTTGGTTTTGCTAAGGCTGATTCAATTCGGGCTTTGGAAGCATTTAATGCGCAATATCAGTTAGAGAATGACCGCCCCATCGTTGCTTTTCATCCAGGCAGTGGTGGGAGTACCGATGGTAATCTAACGCTGCAAGATTATATCCGTCTTGCTCAAGCAGTGATTCAACAGGAAAAATATAGGGTTGTGTTTACCTTTGGCCCTGATGATGAATCTTTAATTGCTGAAACAGATGCTGTACTTGGAGGTCAGGCGGTTTTGCACCGATCGCAGGGTAGCGTTTATGACTTTGCTCTGCTGTTGAGTAATTTCTCTTTGTTTGTCAGTACTTCAACGGGCCCTATGCATTTAGCCGCTGGATCTAATCTTAAAACCATATCCTTCTTCGGTGATGTAAAGGTTGCTTCTCCGGCTCGATGGGCTTCGGTCAATCAACCGGAAAACCAGCATAACTTTACTGTCCCTCAAGACTATTCAGACGAACTGTACTCTGAAATTGAAGAAGAACTACTTCAATTAACTGAGCAGGTTTAAAAACTATGTGTTTAGAAGGAGAGCGTCTTGCCAGCGCCTAAACCTAGTTCAGATGATGATCTACACCCGTGGGATCACTATTCCGATCAACCGCGAATCATCACGGATAGAACTTATAAAAAGCGGATGAAACGTAAGCATCTTAAGGACTATCTGCTTACCTTTTTGACATCTTGCTTAGTCTTTCCTTTAGCTCTAATCGCTTGGCTCTTTAATCGAAAAGTGGAGCCGTCTTCGGATCATTTCTTTTCTCTTTGTGTCAATTTAGACAAAGGGGAAGAGCAATATGAGTTAGTTGAGGAACTGGGTTGTAAAAGCTTACAGGTGCGATTTTTCCTGTCGGAAATGGATCGTATAGATGAGTATTATCAGTTTGTGGCCGGGTTTGGAGAGAAAGAGATTCTCTTAGTGGTAGTGCAAGATCGTCAGCATATTGGTGATCATGAACTACTTGCTAAGGATATGGCCAGAGTTTTTGAAGTTTTTTCACCTCTAGTAAAGCAGTTTCAAATTGGAACCACGATCAATCGTTCTAAGTGGGGCTTCTTCTCTGTAGCTGAGTATCTGCAGTTTTATCAGGTGGTGCAGAAGGTCCGAGATCAGCAGTTCCATGGGTTAAAGCTATTAGGCCCCTCAGTTATCGACTTTGAATACCCTTACCTGATTAGAGCTCTATTTAATGGCTTTAAATTGAAGTTCGATAAAGTAGCAGCACTTCTCTATGTAGATCGACGTGGAGCACCAGAGAATCCACAAATGAAGGTGTTTGATACCTTTAATAAAATTACGCTCCTGCACAGTATCGCCAGATTAAGTCCTAAAACGTCCAGTAAATTACTGCTGACAGAAGCAAATTGGCCCCTATCCAATACAGCTCCTTGGGCACCTACCAGCGAAACTGAGTGCGTAAGTGAAAGCGACTATGCGAACTTTTTACTTCGCTACCATCTGCAGGCTATGGCTACTCAGAGAGTGGAGTCTGTTCATTGGCATCAACTTATCGCGCCCGGTTATGGTTTGGTTGATAGCCGAGAAGGTTTGCGTAAGCGCGAAGCCTTTTGGGTTTACAAAACTATGCTCGATGTTTTGGGTAATGTGGAAGTACGGCATTACCAAAAGCAAGGAGAGGTATATCGGCTTGCTTGCAAAGACCGTCAATCAGATCGAGATGTGACTGTACTTTGGGGCAACGAGGTCGAGTTACCTCTGGAAAAGTATCTGAAGCAAGAAAATATCAGCGTGGAAAGTAAACAGTTGATGGATAAGTCAGCTGCTATCTTGAGTTTTGAAACAGCAAAGGTATCTGATAGCCCTATTTACCTCGTTGGATAGATTGGTTTTTTCTTCGGTAGTTTATCACTAGGAAATAAGGCTATTATCTCAGCTTGAATTAGATGTTTTGCAGCAAATCATTTACTTCAGAGAATTGAGTATTACTTTCAAAATCAGCTTGTGCTTTCACTCTGCCGGCATCTGCAAGCTTTTGTCTCAATTCATGATTGTTGTAATAGAGTTTGAGCTTTTCGGCTAAATCTTCAGCTGACCCACTAGTAAATAACAATCCATCTACTTTGTCATTGATGATCTCTAGAGGACCTCCGCTATTACTCGCAATAACAGCCGTTCCTGTATGCATTGCTTCGATTAGAACCATTCCGAAGGTTTCTTTATCGGTGGCTAAAACAACACAATCACTGATCGCCATGAGATCTTGAACATTGTTTACAAACCCCGTAAATCTTACTTGTTCAGTTAATCCTTTCTCTACAATACTATTTCTGAATTGTTCTAGGTACTCAGTTTCCATAGCGTCACCTATGAACATCAGATGCACATTAGGGATTCTTAAATATTCAAGTGCCGATACTAATAGGGCTTGCCCCTTAGCAGGTTCAATACGACCTGCAAGGGTAACGATAAAGGAATTTTCTAGCTGGTATTGCTTTTTTAGGTCTGTTTTTAATTCTTTGTTTAGTTGCTGATAAATTGGAGCCCCAATATAAGAGGTCTTCACGGGAGGGCATATTTCTGCGGGTATGAAGCGTGTAATCTGATCCTTTACTTGCTGTGTCACGGCGATCATTAGATCGATATTTTTATAGAGGTATCGATGATAGAAGTCACTCTTGAAGCGAGTCATATTCATATGACGGCTCTGGACGAGTTTAGGATTACGTTTACTTAATTTTTTTGCTAAGACGCAGAGAGGGAGGTCTTTTGTCCAGTGCAAATGGACTAGATCGATCTCATTTTCATCAATATATTTAGCAAGAGTTTTTGCATTTTTGAAAATGTTCTTCCATGCATGTTTTTGCAAACGTAAAATTGGCAGATCATGCTGTTCAGTCAGTGTGTTGTCTAGTTTACTTCCTTGAGCAATTCCAACATGAATTGGTGCCTGGGTTTGTAGATAACTGCTCAAACGCTGCATATAGAGCTCTAAGCCACCAAAATTTGGTGATAGGCACAACTGCATAATCCGCCTGCTCATTGATAGTGCTCCAAATGGGAAAGTTTAAGTTGCTTTGTTTTAGTCTTTTAAAAGATCTTCTTTATTCATATGAGTCCATTTCCCTCTTGGCTTATCAATATATTGGAAATGCTCATTGGTAAAACTGCCTTGAATGCAAGTAATCTTATAGTAGCGATGATTTACAGATTCAGAGCCTATTGCGTTATTGAACACTGTGGGGCCAGTTAGATCGTAAACTCCAGAGCCAATTTTTTTGTCTTGAATGTTTTTTACGATATTTTCTATTGTTGTGGTGAGGAATCTGTTGTTTTTCGAACTAGCAATAAAGTAATTAGTGTAATGTTCTTTATTTAGCAAAAATAATTCGTCATCGTTTTCATCTATCATTTTGGATATAGGCCAAACAGCGTGAGCATCAATATCCATATAGATACCGCCGTGGTGATTTAGAGTTATCATACGCCATAAGTCAGCCTGGGCAGCTCCATTAGTAAGCTTTTCATATGCTGAGGCGACTTCAGGAGGCATATTATCTTTAATAAATGTTAGACGATCTTCAGTACTGACATAGCGGTATTCAAAATCTGGAGAGATTAATCTATTGAACAAGTAGTTGCAGTACACTGGTAGGCTTACGCGGTTGGTGTAGTTTGTTTGCCAAATGACTTTTGGAATTTTAGTGCACTTGTTAGATTTTATTAATGGATCGCTCTGCGTAGGTATTGTGAATCGCTTGTTTGGGAACAAGAAGTGAAAAAGGAAAGAAAACCCTTTAACCAACGCTCCAATAAATTTGGTAAGTCGATTAACTAAAATGATTTTTAAAGGCAATTTCATCGGTGGTCCTACTGCGTTGAGGATTTCTGATAAGGGCTTTCCTTGCCATTTAACTGTGTTTTAAATCGTTTGTGAACCCACATATATTGTGTAGGTGCTTTCCTTACGCCAGCTTCAACGGCTAAATTCACCAATGTTGCGTCTTCAGTTTCATCCCCGCTAGGGAAGTTATCTACTGGGACAATTTCTACAATGTAACCAGAATCGTCTTCTTTACGGCGTTGTTGCATTGATAGAAGAGGCGAATTGTTTAATTTTACCATGCGAGTTGTCGCTGTTACGGTGGCTGCCGTTTGACCGAAAAAAGGCACAAATACGGATGTTTTATGCCCCATATCTTGATCAGGTCCATACCATACAACTTGGTTCTTTTTCAGGCAGCGAATTATTTCTCGTAATTGTTTTCGTTCTATTGGGCGGCTAAATGATGCTCGACCTTCACTAATTGTTTTTTCCATTAATGGATTATTGTGTTGGCGGTACATAGAGATAAGAGGAGCACCATGTCCAGAAAATAGCATGCCTCCTAAATCTAAATGGGAATAATGGGCCCCAAGCAAGATGACTCCACGCCCTTGGGCTAAGGCTTCATCCAATAATTCAAATCCACGATATTCAGTGCGGCTTTGTAAGGCTTTTTTGTTGCCCCAATATGACCAAGCAGTTTCAACTAGCCCAATGCTGTTATTTTTGAAAACATCTTTTACAAATTGTTCTTGTTCGGCAGTGTTGAGTTCAGGAAAGCATAACTTACAGTTTACCGCGGTAATATGACGACGCTTGGGCAACAAATGGTAAAGAACTACACCTAACAAACGGCCGAAGGCTAAACCCAATTTGAAAGGCAGTAAGGCGAGTATTCTCAGTAGAAAGACGCTTAACCAGGTTGGCCAGTATTTTGGAGCTAAAAAGGATTCGGTTTTATTCACAGTCAATCAGATCTTGATCAATAAGCTTCCGATTATACGTGTCTCCTTGTTTCTCAGCCAGAGAGAAGGTTGGGGAAGTTATATCATCAGGTTATAATGCTGGGCTAATTTCTGAGGATTCATACCCATTTATGTCTAAAAATGACCAAGAAAAAGGTGTGGGGATGAAAATATATTTTCGTCTTTTAACCTATGTTCGCCCTTATTGGCTACCTTTTTTGTTGGGCATCTTTGGATTTATCCTCTATGCCAGTGCCCAGACTGGTTTTGCTGCGTTGATGGAATATTTGATTGATGCCATTAGTGAGGCTAAAGAAGGAACATATATTTATGGCCCTCTTGCGGTGATTGGTATTGCAATCGCTCGTGGTATTGGTACTTTCATGGGGAACTTTTTTACCGCTTATGTGGCTCGTAATGTCGTGCATCAGCTCAGAAAAGTCATGTTTGATCAGTTGCTGAAAATCCCCCTCGATTATTTCCATAATAATGCCTCGGGGCATATTCTTTCTAAAATTTCATACAATGTTGAGCAGGTAACAACTGCTGCTACGGACTCGCTTAAAGTAGCTGTCCGAGAAGGAATGACAGTTATTGGTCTCTTTGTTTATCTACTTTATCTTAATTGGCAGCTGACTCTGGTATTTGTGGCAGTGTCTCCATTAATTGCTTTGGTTGTGATGATTGCCTCTAAACGTTTTCGTCGTTTGGGTCATCGTATTCAAGATTCTATGGGGAATGTCACTCATGTCGCTTCTGAAAACATTCAAGGTGTTCAGATTGTGCGTACATTTGGTGGTTGTGATAAAGAGCGAAAACGTTTTGAAAAAGCCAGTGAGCAGAATTTGCGTCAAAGTTTAAAATTAGCGTTCACTGAAGGTTTAAGTGTTCCTATTGTTCAGATTATTGTTTCCAGTGCATTAGCTCTCCTTATTTTCTTAGCGCTACATCCTATGATGAATAACGATATGACTGCGGGGCAGTTTATTGCGTTTATTATTGCTGCTGGCTTAATTGCTAAGCCGCTACGCGCTTTAACTGAAGTAAACAGTTCTATTCAACGTGGTATTGCCGCAGCTAAAAGTATTTTTGAATTGGTGGATGAAACCGTAGAAAGCAATACAGGCAGTTTGGTTACTAAAAACGATCAAGGAAATTGTCGGCTTGAATTTAAAGATCTCTGTTTTTCATATCTGTCCAATAAGCCTGTACTTAATCGTTTAAATCTTGAAGTGGAACCAGGGCAAACTGTAGCTCTCGTGGGGCGATCGGGCAGCGGTAAGTCTACGTTGGCAAGCTTGATCCCTCGTTTTTATGAACCGACGAGCGGAGCTATTCTCCTAAATGGGCATAAACTCGATGACTACGAGTTGATCTCTTTACGATCCCATATTGCCTTAGTGACTCAGAATGTATTCCTATTTGATGGCACAATTCGTGAGAATATAGCCTACGGAGTAGATCCTGATGTTGAGGAATCAGCAATCATTGAGGCAGCACGCGCCGCTCATGTGATGGAATTTGTCGAGCGTATGCCTGATGGCTTAGATACTCATGTGGGTGAAAAAGGTACCAAACTTTCAGGTGGACAGCGCCAGCGCATCGCGATTGCTCGTGCGATTTTGAAAAATGCCCCAGTCCTTATTCTTGATGAGGCGACATCAGCCTTGGATACAGAGTCAGAACGTCATATCCAAGCAGCTTTAGAGAACGTAATGAAAGGACGAACGACTTTGGTGATCGCGCATCGACTTTCAACAATAGAGTCTGCGGATCAAATTGTCGTAATGGATCAAGGCCAAATTATGGAGAAAGGATCGCATGCCGAGCTTTTAGAGAAAGGTGGAATGTATGCGGATCTTTACCAGAAGCAGTTTACTGAAAATGACTGAGCATCTTAGTCACGGAGAAATTGAATGAAAATCAATATGCCACGTTTTGATAAAGCACAGGTTCTGGTTGTAGGGGACCTAATGCTAGATCGTTATTGGCATGGGCCGACCTCAAGAATTTCCCCTGAAGCACCGGTGCCAGTGGTAAAAGTTGAGCAGAATGAAGATCGCCCAGGTGGCGCTGCCAACGTTGCATTGAATGTGACCGCTTTAGGAGCAGGTGTTTCTTTAGTTGGTTTAGTGGGTAAAGACGAAGCGGGTGAAGCGCTTCAGAAGCAATTGACCTCTGCTCGAGTGAACTGTGCTTTTTCGATTACCGAAGAAGAGCCAACGATCACTAAACTGCGCATTATCAGTCGCCACCAACAGTTGATTCGCTTAGATTTTGAAGAAGCTTTCTCTGCTGAACACAGCGAAAGTATCCAATCAGAATTAGAACCTTTATTAGGGAATGTAGGCGTGTTGGTGCTGTCTGATTACGGTAAAGGTACTCTGTCTGATTGCCAAGGTTTAATTAATGCGGCAAAAGCAGAAAATGTACCTGTGCTGGTTGACCCTAAAGGCAGTGACTTTAGTAAGTATCGCGGTGCAACCTTATTGACGCCTAACCTGTCCGAGTTTGAAGCAATTGTTGGACATTGTGCATCTGATGAAGAACTTGTTTCTAAAGGACAGGCGTTAGCGAAAGAGCTTGAACTAGAGGCTTTGCTAGTGACCCGCAGTGAACATGGTATGACTTTGATTCCTGCTGAAGGCGATGAGGTTCATTTCCCTGCACGTGCACGCGAAGTGTTCGATGTAACAGGTGCTGGCGATACCGTTATATCTACCCTTGCTTCAGCTTTAGCGGCGGGTGAGGAACTCACTAATGCTGTGGCTTTATCCAATATCGCAGCGAGCATTGTTGTTGGGAAATTGGGTACTGCGGCTATCAGTGCGCCAGAACTGCGTCGTGCAGTGACTAAAGAGCAAGGTGCTGAGCGCGGTGTAGTGACCGAAGAGCAGTTATTAATTGCGTTAGCTGATGCGCGTGCTGCTGGCGAGAGTATTGTATTTACCAATGGTTGCTTCGATATCTTACATGCCGGTCATGTTGGTTATCTTGAGCAAGCAAGAGCGCAAGGCGATCGCCTTGTCTTAGCGATCAATAGTGATGAATCCGTTAGTCGCTTAAAAGGACCGGGTCGCCCTATTAATCCGGTTGAGCGTCGCATGGCAGTATTGTCTGGTTTGGAAGCGGTCGATTGGGTGCTGTACTTTACTGAAGATACCCCTGAACGTTTGCTGGAACAGGTGAAACCGGATGTCTTAGTCAAAGGCGGCGACTATGGCATTGAAGGCGTCGTTGGTGGTGAGTTTGTTCGTAGCTACGGTGGTGAGGTTCGAGTGCTTTCTTTCCTTGATAATTGCTCTACTACAGCCATTGTCGAGAAAATTCAGGGCGATAGCGACGAATAGTCGGCTATCGCACTCTTTATTTAAACTAACTTAGATCGCAAGTTTGCTGAGCGCGGCATTAGCAGCGTTCACATTACTGGCTAGATGCTTAGGATTGATTGTGCCAATAATGGCCGAAGTTACGCCCGGATGGGCATAGATAAAATCAAAACTGGCCTGAATTGGATCTTGAGTTTGATCTAGGCAGATATGGCCAGAAGCGAGTGCCTTTTTAAGCAATATGCCTTTATTGTTTTGGGCTGCGTAGTCCAAGACGGCTTCTTCATCTCGATGGTTTAGATTGTAAGTCACCATCGCGCAATCAGATTTCTCTAAAGCTAATAATCCGCCTTCTACGGTCTTCGTCGACATACCAGTCGCGCGGATTTTGCCTGACTGTTTTAGTTCCTCTAGAACATCCAAAATACCGTATTTGCGGATGATCTCTACATCATTTCCATCAGAGTGTACCAGTAACATATCAATGTAATCCGTGTGTAAGCGTTTAAGGCTGCGCTCTACACTGTATTGCACGTGCTCCGGCGTGAAATTGAAGCCGGATTCACCAGTTGTATTGTCGAACTCTTCACCGACTTTTGAACAGATAACCCAGTCGTTACGCTGCCCTTTAAGCAAAGGGCCCAAGCGCTCTTCGCTATTGCCATAAGCAGGGGCTGTATCGATCAGGTTGATGCCTAAATCTTTAGCTTGTGCGATTAAATCAAGCACCGCTTTGTCATCAGGAATGGTGAACCCCGTTGGATACTTTACGCCTTTATCTCGACCGATCTTTACTGTGCCTAAGCCGATGGGTGAGATCTTTAAACTTGTTTGAGCTAGCTCGCGTTTAATCAAAACTCACTCTCCCATAAAGGCTGTGCGGTTTCCGGCTTAGAAAGTACTTTTAGAGGTGAAAGGTCAGTATCAGATGATATTTTCTTACATAAAGGTAACACCTGATCGGCTAAATCAGGCGATAGCGCTAATTTTGTTGGCCAAGCCACGATGCAATTGCCGACTTTCTGAGCAAAAGCAGAATCGGGTCTCGCTAGGGATGATTGCTTAGGTTCGGCGCGATTCACATGGAATGTGCTCCATTGCGCATCGGAAAGATCTACCCAAGGCAGTAGGTCTGTTAATGCCTTCTGAGCAAATTGAATCTGTTCAGTAGGGGAGCGATCTAACCCGGTTTCGGCAACATCGCCGCCAAGGTACCAAACCTGTTTGCCATCACTGCAAGGGTGTGTGGTAATCGTTGCTACTGGTTTGCTGCCAGTACCGATGCAGTGGGCAAACGTAGGCAAATTATGGTCGTGCTTGACCATTACCATATGCAAAGGGCGTTTTTGCATCTCAGGCTGTTCGAGCGATAATTGACTAGCAATAGATTCGTAGCCTTCACCAGAGGTCAGTACCAGCTGAGCTGTTTCAAGTGTTAGGTCATGCTTCTTAAAGGTGATGCTCTGAATTTGTTGATCATGAATCTGGATTTCAGCTTGGTTCAAATCCGCTTTGAATATGCGATCTTCAACAGGTGCTCTCAGTGCATCAATCACGGTTGGTACGTTTAATACCAGCTCATTCAAACGGTAGAGAGACCCTTTAAATTTGGAATTTGAAAACACTTTAGGGCGATCTGATTTCGATACCTCTTCAACACGTCCGCGAAAGGCTTTGGTCGCAAAGAAGGTAGTCATGCGAGAGCCTAAGGAGCCCTTAGACCACATATAGTGAGCTTCAGATAGAACTTCTACAGAGGTAAGGTCTATTTCGCCGTTGCCATTTAGGCAATCACGCCAGCGTTGCGGCATCTCTTTTATCGTATTGGAAGCTTGGGTTAGTACGCCGTTTAGCGCATACTTCGTACCGCCATGAATGATCCCTTGTGCACGGATGGTCTGTCCGCCACCTAAGGTGTCTTTTTCCAGCAAAATGGTATTTAGTCCATCTTTTACTGCTCTATTAAGAAGCCAAAGGCCAGCTACGCCGCCGCCCACGATTACGAGATCAAGTTTAAGTGTATTCATAGACGGCATTATAAGCATGGGGGCGCTTAGGAGCTAGCCGATGCGTGTTATACTAGACGACTTTATTGTCGACTGATGTGCTCACTTTTTATGAATCGCACTCTCTATACTTGTCTGTTTTATATCGCTCTACCGTTTATTTTGCTGAAGTTATGGTTGCGAGGTCGTAAGGCGCCTGCTTATCGCCAGCGTTGGCAAGAGCGACTTGGTTTTTTTCAATCGCCAGCCTTTGACGATCGTCCTTTATGGATTCATGCTGTTTCTGTCGGTGAGGCACTGGCGATAATTCCTCTCGTTAAGCTGATACAAGCTCGCTATCCACAGCTGCCTATTGTGATGACGACTATGACACCAACGGGAGCGGAGCGAATCATCGATACTTTCGGTGATAGTGTTACTCACTATTACTGTCCTTATGATGCGCCTTGTGCGATTAATCGTTTTCTTTCCAAAGTGAAACCGCGCGGTTGTGTGGTTGTTGAAACGGAATTATGGCCAAACATGATTGCAGGTTGTGCCAAACACAATGTGCCTGTGTTAGTCGCAAATGCACGTTTATCAGCAAGATCTGCAAAAGGTTACGCTCGTTTCAGCAAGATAGCTGATCAGATGCTAAAGCAGATCACTAAGATAGCTGCGCAAAATAGTGTTGATGGTCAGCGCTTTGTCGATTTAGGCCTTCCGCAGAGCGCGTTAGAGGTAACCGGTTCCATCAAATTTGATGTCTCGGCTCCAGAAGGGAGTGAGCGTTTGGCTGTAGCCCTGCGAGAAATGTGGGGTTTAGATCGACCAGTCTTTATTGCTGCCAGTACGCATGAAGGCGAAGAAAGTGCGATCTTAAATGTATATCACAAGCTGTTAGAGGGTATTCCAGAGCTATTGCTGGTCATTGTGCCTCGCCACCCAGAACGATTTGACGGAGTTGCGGAGCTTATAAAGCAGCAAGGCTTTAAGTTGGCGCGTCGTAGCTTAGGTCAACAGCCGAACCCTAAAACTCAAGTGTATCTTGGCGATACTATGGGTGAACTTATGAAACTGTTAGCGGCGGCTGATATTGCGTTTGTTGGTGGTAGTTTGATTGAGCGCGGTGGGCATAATCCATTGGAGCCCGCAGTTTTAAAGAAAGCCGTTGTTATGGGACCGAACTTCTTTAACTTCCAAATTATTTGCGACTCGTTACGAGAAGCTGGCGGCTTAGTCGTAGTCGAAGATGAAACGGCGTTGCTGAAACAGACTGAGAAATTGATACAAGAGCCTGCTGAAAGAGAAAAAATTGGCGAGTTAGGTCAGGCCTTTGTAAAGGGAAATCAAGGCGCATTGGATCGTTTGTACGCCTTGACTGAGCGAGTCTGCATTAATAGAAATTAATGCGGACGAACCATTAGGCGTTGCTAGTGGTTCTTCTGTCCATCTCTTCGCACAACCAGTGTCCTACAAAAATGTGGGCTTCTTGAATGCGTGCTGTTTCATCAGATGGTACGCGGATTAAGTGGTCGGCAATATCGTTTAGCTTACCACCGTGAGAGCCTGTCCAAGCCCAAGTGGTGCAACCGATCTCTTTCGCCGCTTCAATTGCATCAATGACGTTAGCACTGTTGCCTGAAGTCGATATGCCGATGATTAGGTCTTCAGGCTTGGCTAATGCTTGTAGCTGACGAGTGAAAACAGAATCATAACTGTAGTCGTTGCTGTGAGCGGTAAGAATCGAAGTATCAACCGTAAGTGCTATCGCTGCGAGTGGGCGACGTTCCGCTTTGTAACGTACAACAAACTCAGCTGCTAGATGCTGGCTGTCGGCTGCGCTGCCGCCGTTACCCATAAAGATCAATTTGCCGCCTTGGTCGAAGCATTGCTCTATTTGATCGGCCAGAAGTTGGCTATCAGCAGCAATTTTGTCTAACTGGTTAAAGGTGTCAAAGTGGCGTTGTAGCGCATTTGAGAATGACATATTAAGCTCCAGATAGATCGAAAATCAGATTTTCACCCGCTTGTTCAGCAAAGGCTTTGCCGAAGAAATCTTCAAGCTTTTGGCCGTCGCTATCCAAAACCCAGCTGTTAAGGTTTTCATCATAGTCAAAGTGGAAACCACCGCTCTTGGTTGCCAACCATAGTTGTTTAACTGGAGCCTGACGGGTAAAAATAAGCTGAGTGCGGTTTTCACAGATGATCGTTAAAATTCCACCGCCGAACTGAACATCAATATCGGTTTCTGCATCATCTAGCACTTCTTCAATCTGTTCTAATGTTTCATCAACCAGATCGTTAAATTCGCTTTCAGTCATGTTTACTCCGGCGTAGTTGCCTTGAAATCGTGTTTATAGAGGCGAAGTATATCAAGCAATAGCTAAAAGCCGAAGAATGGTTCTCATTAACTCCCAAAATTATCGATTAAAAGGCAGTTTTTTCTTTATATCTACTTGGATATGAAAAACGTTTTTATGAAATCTCTGTGAACTAGGTATAATCGACGCATTAGACCGTTTAATGGGATTCCCACTGTGAAAACGCAGACCAAACGAATTGGATTAGTTGTCCTGCTTAGTATGTTAGTACTGGGTGGATGTGGCCAGAAAGGCCCTTTGTATCTGCCTGATGCAGAAAATCAGAAAAAATCACAGCAGAAGTAAGAGAATTTTCATGGATTCATTCGAATATAAAAATGGGCAGCTCTGCTGTGAAGAAATTGCTTTAACACGCGTTGCCGAAGAGTTTGGTACACCAACATATGTGTATTCTCGTGATGCACTTGAGCGTGCTTACCTAGCATACGCAGATGCATTAGAAGGGCATGACTCATTAGTTTGTTATGCCGTAAAAGCTAACTCCAACATTGCAGTGCTAAATGTTCTTGCGCGCCTAGGTGCAGGTTTCGATATTGTTTCTGCCGGTGAGCTAGAACGTGTTCTACGTGCAGGTGGCGATGCTTCTAAAGTTGTTTTCTCAGGTGTTGGTAAACAGCCAGCAGAGATTGCGCGTGCTCTCGAAGTAGGTATTCGTTGCTTTAACATTGAGTCAGAAGCTGAGCTTGAGCGTGTAAACGAAGTCGCTGGTGCTGAAGGCAAAGTGGCTGCGATCTCATTCCGTGTGAACCCAGACGTAGATGCAGGTACCCATCCTTATATCTCTACAGGTTTGAAAGAGAATAAGTTTGGTATCGATATTGATGAAGCTGTACGCATTTATGGCCGCGCAGCTCAGATGGAAAATGTTGATGTTGTCGGTATGGATTGCCACATCGGCAGTCAGCTAACGGAAGTTACTCCATTCCTAGATGCACTCGATCGTGTATTGGTACTAGTAGATCAGTTAGCTGAGCAAGGCATCACAATTAAGCATTTGGATTTGGGCGGTGGTCTAGGTGTTTGTTACACCGATGAAGTGCCTCCAACGCCTCAAGAATATATTTCAGAAGTTCTTAAGAAAGTTGAAGGTCGTGACCTTGAGCTGATTTTTGAGCCTGGTCGTTCTA
Organism: Neptuniibacter sp. QD57_21; assembly: GCF_047778075.1. GTDB lineage: Bacteria > Pseudomonadota > Gammaproteobacteria > Pseudomonadales > Balneatricaceae > Neptuniibacter. The sequence continues at coordinate 329,809 of NZ_CP180549.1, forward strand.
TCGCGGCCAATGCCGGTGTAATGTTGACTCGTGTTGAGTTTTTGAAGTGCACTGGCGAGAAAAATTTCGCAATCATTGATGGTGCAATGAATGACTTGATCCGTCCATCTTTATACAGCGCTTATCAGGAGATTGTTCCGGTAATGTTGCGCGAAGGTGGTGAAGAGAAACAATGGGACCTTGTAGGTCCTGTTTGTGAAACGGGTGACTTCTTAGGTAAAGATCGTGCGCTAACACTAGAAGCTGGTGATTTACTCGCTGTTTGTTCTGCAGGCGCTTATGGCTTTGTGATGGCGTCTAACTACAATAGCCGTGGTCGTCCTGCGGAAGTGATGGTGGATGACAATCAATTCCACCTGATTCGCAAGCGTGAAACTCTGGCTGATCTAGTTAAGGGTGAACAGCTGTTACCTAAGGATCGTTAGGGGTTATTGATGTTAGTCCGTTTTACCAAAATGCACGGTTTAGGTAATGACTTTATGGTGCTGGATCTAGTGACCCAGCGCGTAAAAGTTACGCCTAAACTGGTAAAAAAGCTTGGTGATCGTAACTTTGGTGTAGGGTTCGATCAGCTATTAATCGTTGAGCCACCTTCAGATCCAGATGTGGATTTTCGTTACCGGATCTTCAATCAAGATGGCTCAGAGGTAGAGAACTGCGGTAATGGTGCCCGTTGCTTCGCCAAGTTTGTTCGCGATAAGCGCTTAACGGGTAAGTCCGAAGTTGTCGTGCAGACGGCTAATGGCCGTATGTGCCTGAAAATTCGCGAAGATAAGCGAGTTGAGGTCAATATGGGTCAGCCTATATTGCAGCCTTCAGAGATCCCTTTTGCGGCCGACCAGCAAGCAATTACTTACCCTGTTGAGGTTGACCATCAAGGCGCAGCTGAAACAGTTGAATTAAGTGCGGTATCTATGGGCAACCCGCATGGGGTTTTAGTTGTGGATAACACCGAAACAGCGCCAGTAGAAACATTGGGTCCAGTGCTAGAGCCTCATACGTGCTTCCCTGCAAAAGCGAATATCGGTTTTATGCAGGTATTGGCACGCAATGAAGTTAATTTGCGTGTATTTGAGCGTGGCGTTGGTGAAACGATTGCTTGTGGTACCGGTGCGTGCGCCGCGGTTGTTGCAGGAAAATTGCGCGGTCTGCTCGATATGCCTGTGACAGTTCATCTTCCTGGTGGCGATCTTGAGATCGAGTGGCAGGGTGAAGGCCATCCCGTTATTATGACAGGGCCAGCAACAACGGTTTATGAAGGACAGATCTTCGTATGAGTGAAGAAACAGGACAGATTAACGAAGCTCAGGTAGCGGAATACCTCCAGCAACACCCTGACTTTTTCACAGGTAATGCAAAATTACTGGAAAAATTACACGTACCTCATGAGACAGGTCGAGCTGTCTCTTTGGTTGAGCGTCAAACTACGGTTCTTCGTGAAAAAAACCAGAATCTAACAGCGCACCTTTCTGATCTGATCGATATTGCACGACATAATGATCTGCAGTTCGAGAAGACCAAGCGTATGGTATTGGCATTACTGGAAGCTGAAACGCTGGATGATATTGCTGTAGCGATTGATGAAAGCTTATGTCAGGACTTTGCTAGCGATAGCACAGCGTTGATTTTGTTCACGAGCAAACCTTTAGATGTGAATAACCTTCGACTTACTCTGCGTGAAGATGCTGCGGTGATTGATAGTTTGGTAGGTACTAATCTACCTAGCTGTGGACGCCTGTCTGATGCTGAAAATGAATTCATTTTTGGTGATGAAGCTATCAAAGTTCAATCCGCTGCTGTTGTGCCGTTAGTGCAGGGCGAAACTTTAGGTTTGTTGGCAATTGGTAGCTTTGATGCGAACTACTTTACCAGTAGCCAAGGCACAGTATTGCTAAGCTATGTTGGTGAAGTATTAAGCCGCGTAGCTTCTCGTATTCTGCGTCAGCAGGATCATTAAAGAAAGATAGGGGAGAGAGTTGAAAGAAGCGCTGTTAGAGCAGTTTCTTCATTACCTAGCGACTGAACGCCAGCTCTCTCCTCACACCCTCGATAATTACAGTCGCGATCTCAACAAACTACTCGATTTTACTGAGCAACAGACCCTGACTGAATGGTCTTCGGTTGAGGTTAAACACATTCGCCAGTATGTAGCGATGCTACATCGTAAAGATCTGGCCGGTAGCAGTATTCAGCGCTCTCTGTCAGCTATCCGTAGTTTCTATAATTTCCTCTCTCGTGAATCGGTAGTAGAGCAAAACCCTGCTGCAGCCGTGCAAGCGCCTAAATCACCCCGTAAGCTGCCCTCTACACTCGATGTTGATCAGATGGGAACACTGCTCGATGTACCCGTGACCGATAACATTTCTGCTCGGGATGCCGCAATGATGGAGCTTATGTATTCATCTGGACTGCGTGTATCAGAGCTGGTGGCTATCGACCTGTATAGTTTGGATCTTTCCGAGGGAAGCTTGAGGGTCGTGGGCAAAGGCCGTAAAGAACGTGAATTACCCATAGGGCGGAAGGCACTTGAGGCTTTAGATCGATGGCTCGATGTGCGTCACGAATTGGCTAACTATGATGAGAATGCGCTCTTTGTTAGTAAGCGTGGTAGCCGTATTACGGTTCGCTCGGTGCAGCAGCGGATGGATTATTGGGGTAAATATCTAGGTGTGAATGGTAAAGTTCACCCGCATAGACTCCGTCATAGTTTTGCTAGCCATATTCTTGAATCCAGTAGTGACCTTCGTGCCGTACAAGAGCTCCTAGGGCATGAGGATATATCCACAACACAAATCTATACTCACCTAGATTTCCAACATTTAATGAAAGTGTACGAAGGTGCTCACCCTCGTGCACGGAAAAAGAGCCAGAAATGATACGCTGCATTACCTTTGATCTTGATGATACTCTCTGGGCTGTCGACCCTGTTATCCTGCATGCAAACCAAACTATGTTTACTTGGATATCTGAGCATGCATCGGCATTTTTACAGCATTACAAGTTACATGATCTTGCTGTTTTGCGTCAGATCGTTTTAGAAGATGCTCCAGAGATTGCCCATAGTGTAACGCTGATTCGGATGGCGCAGTTGAAGTATGGTCTTCGAAAAGCGGGTTACAGCGCGGATGAAGTAGAAGCCTTGGCTGCCAAAGCTTTTGACGTGTTTATTCAAGCCCGCCAGGAAGTGGTCTTTTTTGAGCATGCACGTGAAGTTTTATTGGAATTGAAGCAGCAAGGTTATCAGTTGGGTGCGTTGAGTAATGGTAATGCTGATATTCATCGAGTGGGCCTAGCCGATCTGATCGATTTCCAATTCAAAGCAGATGATGTCGGGCAGATGAAGCCGCACCCATTAATGTTCGAACAGATGTTAGCGCACACGGGCTTAAGACCGGAGCAGGTTATCCATGTGGGGGACAATCATGAACATGATGTGGAAGGTGCTGCCGCTGTCGGGTTGTGGACAATTTGGGTTAATCTGCAATCGGGTGATAAATCACCTAGTGCGTCTGCTCAGGTATCTTGTTTAAGCGAGTTGCCGGCGCGAGTTGCTGAAATTAATCAGCAAGCTCACAACCGTATAACTCTCTAAGGTAATTATTTAACTTTAAACTGGCCTACTATTTGTTGTAAGTAAGCCGCTTGTTTAGCGACTTCTTCACTCGCTTCAGCATTTTGACCAACTTGTTCGCTGGCTACCTCGACAATCGTTTGAATTTGCTCAGCATTGTTGTTGATATCACCTGCCATGGCAGTCTGTTGTTCAACAGCCGCAGCCACCTGAGATGTCATATCGACAATGTTGGTGGCGTCATTCATGATTTTATCCAGTGCGCTAATGCTGGTTCCTGCCTCTTCTGCACTTTGAGCACTTACCTCGACACTACGCATCATTAAGTTGGATACTTGACCTGTTTGCTGCTGTAGGTCATTAATCATGACATCGATCTCAGTCGCGGATTCTTGGCTTCGACCAGCCAAACCTCGAACTTCATCCGCAACGACTGAGAAGCCGCGGCCATGATCACCTGCGCGCGCAGCTTCAATGGAAGCGTTAAGTGCAAGTAGGTTAGTTTGTTCGGCAATCCCTTTAATAACATCTAGTACTGTGCCGATCTTAGTACCGTTTTCTTCTAACAGAGTGACAGCCTCGGTACTTTGGCTAGCACCTTCTGCTAGGTTGTTAATATTCTCGATTGCGTGACTGATGATACGTTGGCCTTCAGCAGCGCTTTGTTGTGAGTGGCTTGCAGTTTGCGCAGTCAATTCAGTGTTATGAGCAATCTCTCGCATAGCACTTTCCATCTCTTGTACAGCGGCAGAGACTTGGATTACTTGGGCTTTTTGAGTTTCTAAGCCTTGAGAGGTTTCAACAGCGATTGCGGACACTTCTTCGGCAGCGGCGCTTAGTTGCATTGAAGAGTTGTTAACACGATCGAGCAAGCTTTGGAATTCAGACATCATGCTATTAAAGCTATGTCCCATATCACTTAATTCGTCCTTTGAGACAACATTGTAACGGACGGTCAGGTCTTTATTTTCTTTGGCATTGCCCATTACTTTTTGAAGGTTGCGTAGGCGAGAAATGATATTGTGAGCTATCCATAGGGCTATTGCAGATACGATGCCTGCGATGATGATGGCTTTTATGCTTGAGAAAAGCTGGATCGAAGCTATTTCGTTTTCTAAACGCTCCGTAATTTCGATAACTTGTTCGTCAAGTAAAGTCTCTGATTTGTGAATTGATTTCCTCATTTCGCCTAGAAGGCCTTGCTTGCTGCTGAGTCCAAGCTGTTCGTAGTTGTCGATCAGGGTCAGGAATTTAGAACGATAGACAGATAGCAACTGTTTAGTTTCGGTTATATCGCTTTCGTTGAATAACTCAGTTTCTAGGTCGTTATTTAATTTTTCAAAATTAGCTTCAAATTTTTTGCGGTATTTCAGGTCTTTACGGATAAGGAAATCTTTTTCATTGCGGCGTAATTGCAGAATATCGGCTAAGAGATGATAGTTATCTAGCTCTTTTACTTTGCTTTCAGCACCGTGTACTGCCTTGCGAAGCTCTCCGCGTAGGCCTTCATTGTGAGATAAACCGATCTCCTGCTTCAATTTCACTAACTGATGGAAATTATCGGCATAAGTATCAATGATTATATGTAGATCTTTAGTTTTCTCGTGCGGAATACCGGCGTGGTCTAAGTGCTCTTCAAGAGTGGTTATTTCGGCTTGAAATGCAGCAACGGTATCGTCAAAGCGTTTTAGGTATTTGATATCGTCTCGAGCTAAGAAGTCTTTTTCATGGCGTCGCAAGGTCAGCATGCTGCTTTCAAGGTTGCTGACTTCTGTTTCAGCATCTTTCAAGCTGGAAACGTTGTTGATTGCAAAATGGAGCATGCCGTACATCGATGCGATCGAAATGATAATGAACGTTATTAATGCCGTTAGTTTGAATTTTATTGTCATTTTTACTGCGCCTAGGAATAAAATTTGAGAGCTGACCTATCCCTGTCTGCAGAAAATTCAATATCGCTTATAAACTTAGTACAAATGATCTTGTTTGCGAACCGTAAAACTACTTAGTGCATAAAAAAACCGAGTAAATTGTTTAAAAAACAACGACCTTGCTCGGTTGGGCATAGTGTGTGGAGCTCTTTTGTTAGTAGCTTTTGTTGTTGTGCTTTTACTAGTGACTGCTCGATTATCGATAGGGGTAACCCCGTTCGTTCTGTAAACAGATTGCTAGGTACACCATGATACAGCCGTAATGCATTGAGCATAAATTCGAAAGGAAGCTCTTCTGGGCTTATTTCAGTGTCGCCTGTTAGCCTTGTTGCTGGGTTTATATAGGCTTTAGGTTGTTTCTGTTTCCAGCGGCGAATGATTTTGTTTTGTTCTGGAAGTGTGATCTTGCCGTGAGCACCTGCGCCTATGCCGAGATAGTCACCAAATTGCCAATAATTTAAATTATGTTTGGCTTGGCTTTCATTCGATTTAGCATAGGCAGAAATTTCATACTGGCTGTAACCTGCGGAGCGGATCAACGCTTGCCCTTGCTCTTGGATCTCCCACAGAGTGTCATCGATTGGGAGTAGTGGGGGACGAGAGTGAAATTCTGTGTTGGGCTCTATGGTTAGCTGATACCAAGATAGATGATCAGGCTGTAGGGCTATCGCTTGTTCTAAATCACTCAATGCGCCTTCTAGCGTTTGGTCAGGAAGGCCATGCATCAAGTCTAGATTTAATTTAGGGAAGAGTTCACGAGCTAATGTGGCTGCTTTAAGCGCATTGTCAGAGTTATGTATTCGCCCAAGCTTTGCGAGATGCTGATCGTTAAAGCTTTGCACGCCGATAGAGAGTCGATTAATCCCCGCATCTCGATAGCCAACAAACTTATCTTGCTCGAAAGTGCCAGGGTTAGCTTCTAGCGTGATCTCGGCATTTTTTTCTAGCGGGATAATATTGTTAATGCCTTGCAGTAATACTTTAAAGCTATCTGCAGAAAATAGGCTGGGTGTACCGCCTCCAATAAAGATTGTTTGGATGCTGCGCCCTTGTGCGAGATGTTTTTCTGACTCCAGATCATCCAATAGACATTGGATATACTCTGCTTCAGGCAGTTCATCACGCTGCGCATGAGAATTAAAATCGCAATAAGGGCATTTACGCACACACCAGGGGATGTGTACGTAAAGAGAGAGTGGCGGCAGCTGTAGGCTCATAAACGGTTACTTCAAGTAAGTTTCAATACTTTGTTTCAGCAGTTGAACTGCTTGGCCGCGGTGGCTGAGTTGATTCTTTTGTTCAGGAGCTAATTCAGCTGATGCTTTTTCCAGTTCAGGAATCCAGAACAGCGGATCGTACCCAAAACCGTTGTTTCCGCTAGCTTGTTCGAGAATTGTCCCTTCCCAACTACCCTGACAGATTAATGGGGTTGGGTCGCTAGCATGACGCATAAAGACTAAAACACAGCGGAAACGAGCGCTGCGTTGTTCGCTAGGAATGCCTTCAAGCTGTTCTAAAAGTAATTCATTGTTCTTGGTATCAGTTGCATCTTCGCCTGAAAAACGTGCCGAATAGATACCTGGAGCGCCTTGAAGAGCATCAACCTCTAGCCCAGAATCATCGGCTAGTGCAGGTAGCCCCGTAACTTCAGCGGCGTGGCGTGCTTTTAGAATGGCGTTTTCAACAAAGCTTAGGCCGGTTTCATCGGCATCACTTACGTTGAATTCAGATTGAGGTACAACTTTGACACCTAAGTCTGCCAGAACTTGATTAAACTCTTTCAACTTACCTTTGTTGCCACTGGCGAGCACAATTTTATTAATCATTCTTTCACCGCACTGAAAATAAAAAAAGACGCATGATAATGCGCCTTTTTGTGAGTTGTTAGGGCTTACTCTTCGTAAAAGCGTTGTTCAAATTTTACAGTGTAAGCGGGTTTGTTTGGGTCCGGTTGTACTTCTAGAGATAGGCGCATCACTTGATCATCAGTAAAACCAAATTGACCTATGTAATAGATCGCATTGCCTTCATCGACTTTTTTGAAGTCGAGATTTTGCGATTGTTGTATCAAGCTTGTTGCTTGGCCTTTTACAAACGCTGATACCGGTTTTTTCTCGCCATTCTCAATTTTTAAAACTGATACATTGACCAAAGCACGTCGCTTACTACGTTGGATACCAATAGCCTGAGCTACATCGGGCTTAATAAAAGTACTGTAGAAAGCGTTATAGTGGATCTCGTAGTTGTCATATTTTACAAACTGTTCAGCCAGAACGGGTTGGCTAATGAGTGCGATTAATGACAAAAATAAAGCTGATGCCCATTTGCTTAAGCGATTCATTATCTGCCTCACTTATTTTGTAATCCGGTAGATGGCAATTTCACCCAGCATGTTAGGCCAGAGATGGATCCACCACCGGTGTTGGTGTTCGTTATCCACAACGGTACGTTCCATGATGTAGATATTGCGTTCAACACACAGCTGCTCAAAATCATTGAACGTACAGAAATGTGTATTGGGTGTGTTATACCAAGTATAGGGTAGGAACTTGGATACTGGCATCTTACCTCTGAACGCCAGATACCCTCGTGCCCGCCAATGCCCAAAATTTGGGAAAGTAACGATGCACTCTTTACCAATTCGAAGCATCTCATCAACGATTTGATCCGGACGCATCATGATTTGAATAGCTTGAGTCATGATCACGGTATCAAAGGTATTGTCTTTGATTGAGGCCAGGCCCTCTTCAATATCTTTCTCGATTACGTTGACGCCTTTACGTACACAATCGGTAATATTGTCTTGGCCAATTTCTAAACCGTAGCCGGTCGCGTTCTTCTCTGTTTGTAGATAGTGAAGTAACTCACCATCGCCACAACAAAGGTCAAGCACGCGCTTGCCAGGTTCTACCCAGTCTTTGATCAGCTCTAAATCAGCGCGCATTAGCTTTTCTCCTCTACTTTTAGTGCCATAGTATCCTGCTCAACTCGCTCCATATAAGCAGAGAAGATGTCGAGGTAACGAGGAATAGGGATTAGGAACGCATCATGGCCTTGAGCTGCTTCAATTTCTGCATAGCTCACTTGTTTATCTGCTTCTACTAGCGCATCCACAATCTCGCGTGAGCGCTCTGGTGAGAAACGCCAGTCTGTAGTGAATGAGATCACCATAAACTTCGCTTTTGCTTGTGCTAGCACTTCTGGAAGGCTTTTTCCGCTATCCACTGTTGGATCGAAGTAATCCAGCGCTTTAGTCATCAACAAGTATGTATTGGCGTCAAATGCTGTCGAGAAACGCTCGCCCTGATAGCGAAGGTAAGACTCGATTTCAAACTGCGGTGTAAAATCGTAGCTGATCTGTCCGGAACGAAGTTCACGACCAAATTTACTGCGCATGCCGTCGTCTGATAGGTAAGTGATATGACCCAACATCCGTGCCAGCATTAGGCCGACTTTAGGTACTTCATCTTTCTCGTAGTAGTGACCGTTATGGAACTGAGAGTCCTTACTAATTGCTTGGCGAGCTACTTCGTTAAAGGCGATGTTCTGTGCTGATAACTTAGGTGCGGCTGCGATAACCATGCAGTGACGCAGACGATCAGGATAATTGATCGACCACTGTAACGCCTGCATGCCGCCCAAGCTTCCGCCAATAACGGCTGCAAATTGCTCGATGCGGAAGCGATCAGCCAAACGCGCTTGGCTTTCGACCCAATCATTGACCGTTACAATCGGGAAGTCAGGGCCATAAGGTTTGCCGGTTTCAGGATTAATCTGGTTAGGGCCGCTTGAGCCATGGCAACCACCTAGGTTATTTAACGCGATAACAAAGAACTTATTGGTATCGATCGCTTTACCTGGGCCTATGGCGCTGTCCCACCAGCCCGGTTTTTTATCGTCCATGCTGTTATAACCAGCAACATGGTGGTTACCCGACAAAGCATGACAGATCAAAATCGCATTTGAGTGATCTTTATTCAGTTCACCGTAGGTTTCGATGATAAGGTGGTATTTATCTAATGTGCGGCCGCATTGAAGCTGTAATGGCTCATTAAATTCGATAATTTCAGGTGTAATAATTCCAACGGAATCTTCAGGAATAACAGCAGGCATTTCTAATCTCGACTCTAAAACAGCAATTTTCTAATTACACAACGAAACGGAGCGCTAGATGCGCCAGAGGAGTCGAGCTTCACATCTCGTAGAAGATGAGTACGCGACCAAGAGAAATGAAAGTTGAATCTGTCACCTTAGGTATCTCAGTAAAATGATCTTACAATTTAATCAAGTTGACCTATTTTAACGAGTTTTTACGTCACAAGCTCGTATTTGTCCAAACGATTAATGTAAAAACTTGCTCTCAAACAATTAAATAGAGCAGAGCGAACGGAAACGCTCTGCTTTATTGGTTAGTAAACAAATCTGCCTAACTGGGATTGTATGATTGTGATCGCAAGGAAAATAAATATAGGTGACAAATCTAAACCACCTATTGGTGGGATCACCTTTTGCACAAGTTTAAATAGAGGCTGTGTGACTTGTTGAATTAATTGTGGGCCAGGATGATAACTGCCAGGCGCAACCCAGCTGATAATAACTGAGCCTAATACTGCCCAAAAATAGATCTCTAGAATACCGTTCACAACGCCCACAAGTGCCAGTACCAGAAGGTGAACAATGTTGGGCATGTCCATTCCCGATACCATTACGATCAAAAATAGTGTCGCGAGTTTAACTACTGTTGCATAGAGCAATGCAGACGCATCAAATTTGCCAATACGAGGCACGGCTCGGCTAATTGCGACTACAGGTACATTCGTCAATTTGGCAATCGCTTGAGATATCGGATTGTAATAGTCGGCATGGGACAGCTGTAAAAGGAAACGCAAGATAATAATGAACGCATACATTTCACCCAGCATGCGGATTATCAAAACGATTGGATCCTGTGCCATATCAATTCCTATGTCGTTGATCTGTTAGTAAAACAAGTATAGTTAGGTTCAACTTTCACGCAGTATAGAGTGTAGCTGTGTGATGTTGAACCTTTGTTGGGCCTTCCCGCTAATCTTTACCTAGTTCTTCGGCAAGTTCTACAGAACGATCATTACATGCTTTCATTGCGTCATCAAAAAGTTCAGGAAGTTCGCCTTCGATAAAGCACTTGATCGCTTGCTCCGTTGTACCGTTAGGTGAGGTTACACGGCGACGAAGTTCAGCTGGGTCAAATTCACTCTCTTTCGCCATTTTAGCTGCTCCAAGAGCAGTCTGTAGTGTTAGTTGTGTGGCAGTTTCTTTTGAAAGGCCTAGTTTTTCACCGGCAGCAATCATGGACTCCATCACAAGGAAGTAATATGCCGGGCCTGAGCCTGATACAGCGGTTACGGCATCAAGTTGTGATTCTTCATCTACCCATAATGTAATCCCTGTAGCATCTAAAACAGTTTCCGATTGTTGGCGGTGTTCGGCGGAAACTTTAGCGTTGGCGTAAAGTCCACTAGCGCCAGTCTTTACAAGTGCTGGGGTGTTAGGCATACAGCGAACAATTGCAGTGTTTCCGCCTAGCCATTTATCTATGCTAGTTGTCATTATGCCTGCGGCTACTGAAACAATTAGTGGTTGCGAGCTTTGTACGCTATCAGCAATTGATGCCGTTACTGCTTTTAAAATCTGAGGTTTAACTGCTAGGACCACAACATCAGCCGCTTGAACTGCTTCGTTGTTATTTGTCGTTGTTTTTAGGCCTTGTTCTTTTAAATCTGCAAGGCGTTCAGCTTCAGGTTCGCTGGCCCAGATTTTTTCTGCTGGGTAGCCGTTGCTGATTAGGCCGCCAATGATAGCGCGTGCCATGTTGCCAGCACCGATAAACGCGAGAATAGGTTGGTTATTCACAATAGATCCTTACAAAAATTAGGCGGACTTAGGTGCCCGAGGGCCAAAAATGGCTGTGCCAATGCGGACAATAGTAGAGCCCTCTGCGATAGCAGCATTCATATCTCCAGACATGCCCATTGATAGTGTATCTAATTGAGGGTGTTTGGCCTGTAATTCAAGCTGTAGTGCTTTCATTTTTGCAAAAGCGGCTTGTTGTTCCTTTGGATCTTCAGTCGCTTTAGGGATTGCCATAAGACCACGAACACAGATGTTAGGCAGTTTGCTAATCTCCTCAACCAGAGTATGCAGTTCTTCAGGTCGACAGCCTGATTTGCTCTCTTCGTTACTGATATTGAGCTGAATGCAAACATTCAGTGGTTCCAGCTCTGTAGGACGCTGCTCGGAAAGTCTCTTAGCGATTTTTAAGCGGTCTAAAGTATGAAGCCAATCAAAGTTTTCAGCGACAGAGCGGGTCTTATTGGATTGCAGTGGACCAATAAAATGCCAGCACAGCCTGAGCTCTTTTAACTCGTTAATTTTGTCTAAACTTTCCTGTAGGTAGTTTTCGCCAAAATGCACCTGACCTTCGTTTGCCGCAATACGAATATCGCTTGCAGGGCGTGTTTTACTGACGGCTAACAGGGTGATGTCTTTAGTGTTTCGTCCATTGATAGAGGCAGAAGAAGCTATCTCAGAACGAACCTTCTTCAGATTCTCTGCTATGATTGACATATATTTGTGACCTTAGCAATTGGATTGCAACGGGGATTCTGCTAGAACTACCTTATAACTATATAACGCAGTACCGGGTTACAGGAACGTTATGGATATTACCGAACTTTTATCATTTACCGTACAACAAGGTGCATCTGACTTGCATATTTCTGCAGGAATGCCCCCTATTATTCGTGTTGACGGTGATGTACGTCGTATAAAACTGCCTTCATTGGATCATAAGCAAGTTCACACACTTGTCTATGACATCATGAACGATAAACAGCGTAAAGAGTACGAAGATGTGCTCGAAACGGATTTCTCGTTCGAAGTCCCTGGTTTGGCGCGCTTTCGTGTAAACGCATTTAACCAAAACCGTGGTGCAGGTGCTGTTTTCCGTACGATCCCAAGTAAGGTTTTGACTTTAGATGATCTTGATATGGGTAAGGTTTTTCAGGATCTGTCTGAAAAGCCGCGTGGATTAGTGCTTGTGACGGGCCCTACTGGGTCCGGTAAAAGTACCACCTTGGCTGCGATGGTCGATTACATCAATGATACTCGTGCAGATCATATTTTAACGATCGAAGATCCAATCGAATTCGTGCACGAAAGTAAAAAATGCTTGGTTAACCAGCGTGAAGTGCATCGAGATACTCATAGCTTTGCACATGCGCTTCGATCGGCACTTCGTGAAGACCCGGATATTATCCTTGTAGGTGAGATGCGAGATTTGGAGACTATCCGTCTTGCGCTTACTGCTGCTGAAACAGGTCACTTAGTGTTTGGTACTTTGCATACGACCTCTGCAGCAAAAACAATTGACCGTGTGATTGATGTATTCCCAGCGGCTGAGAAAGATATGGTGCGATCCATGCTCTCAGAGTCATTGATGGGTGTGATATCGCAAACACTGTTGAAAAAGCCAAAAGGCGGGCGAGTTGCTGCTCACGAAATTATGATTGGTACACCGGCTATACGTAACCTTATCCGTGAAGATAAAGTAGCGCAGATGTATTCGGCGATCCAAACGGGTGCAGCATTTGGTATGAAAACGTTGGATCAATCTCTACAAGAGTTGATGCAGAAAGGATTAATCTCGCGCGAGACAGCCCGTGAGCGAGCAGCCAACCCACAACAGTTCTAATTGGGCTTAGGAGACAAACGGCGTGGATTTTACGCAGCTACTAAAGGTCATGGTAGATAGGGATGCCTCTGACCTTTTTGTAACGGCCGGTGCAAGGCCTACGATTAAAGTTGATGGTACTTTGAAACCGTTAACTAAAGACACTCTCAAACCTTCACAGGCACGAGCGCTTGTTTATAGCACTATGAATGACAAGCAGCTGGCAGAGTTTGAGGGCTGTCATGAATGTAACTTTGCGATTAGCGCTCCAGGTTTAGGACGTTTTCGTGTATCTGCATTCTTTCAGCGTAACTCAGCGGGTATGGTGCTTAGGAAGATTAATAATTATATCCCGAGTTTAGAAGAACTGAATTTACCACCGATTCTACGTGATTTGTCTATGACAAAACGAGGGTTGATCTTGTTTGTTGGTGGTACCTCTACGGGTAAATCGACTTCCCTAGCATCAATGATTGATTACCGTAATACCAATCACCGCGGTCATATCATTACCATTGAAGACCCGATCGAATATATTCACGAGCATAAGCAAAGTATCATCACTCAACGCGAAGTCGGCATAGATACCGACTCGTTTGACGTCGCCCTAAAAAATACGCTACGTCAGGCACCTGATGTGATTCTGATGGGTGAAATTCGTACTCGGGAAACTATGCAGCACGGCATTGTATTTGCCGAAACGGGTCATTTAACGTTGGCAACACTACACGCCAATAATGCTAACCAGGCATTGGATCGTGTCATCAGTTTCTTCCCGCCTGAGCATCATGATCAGCTATGGATGGATTTGTCGCTGAACTTGAAGGCGATAATCGCGCAACAACTTTTACCTACGAAAGATGGTAAGGGGCGTCGTGCAGCGATTGAAGTCTTGATCAACACGCCATTGATTCAGGATTTGATTCGTAAGGGTGAAGTTCATGAAATTAAAGATGTGGTTAAGAAATCGACCAACCTTGGGATGCAGACGTTCGATCAATCGTTGTTTAATCTCTACAAAGACGGGGTGATTACTTACGATGTGGCGCTAGCCCATGCAGATTCGCCAAACGACCTTCGTCTAATGATTAAGTTGAGCGCTGACACCAACCCAGAACTTGCAATTGATGAAGATAATCAATCATTCCATTTGCAAGATGAAGAGGATTATCTGCACAACGAGGGTGAAGCAAACATTAAGGGTATGTGATTAAGGTTTTGCTAAACTGGAATTAAAAAGCCGCGATATCACTATCGCGGCTTTTTGTATTTAGGCGCTGTAAACTACTTGCCCTTGGAAAAGTGTATGGGACACTTTTCCTTTTAGAGGGTAGTGCATAAACGGGGTGTTTTTGCCTCTTGAATGGCAAGTTTCAGGTGTGAGTTGCCATTCACTATCAGGGTTGAAAATACAGATATTTGCAGAGCTGCCAACACTTAGATTACCTGTGGCTAAGCCTAAAATTTCAGCAGGGGCAGTGGTCAGTTTTTCAATCAGTTGAGGCAGATCTAACATGTTCTGTTCAACCAGTAATAAGCCTAAAGGCAGCAATGTTTCCAAGCCGATCATACCTGGTTCGGTATCTGCAAATGGCGCCTCTTTCGCTGCACGTTCATGCGGCTGGTGATCAGAACAGATCGCCTGAATGCTTCCACCTAACAATCCCTGAATTAGCCCAGCACGGTCTAGCTGACTACGCAAAGGAGGGATGAGGTGGAAGTCATTGTTGAAGCCGTTCACATTTTCATCAGTCAGTAGCAGGTTCTGGATCGATACATCTGCTGTTACCGGAAGGCCTCTTTCGCGTGCTTCGGTAATCATACGAACAGAGCGTTCACAGGATAGCTGACCAAAGTGTGCGCGAACGCCTGTCTGCTCTACAAGCAGTAAGTTTCGAGAGACGTCGATAGTTTCCGCTGATTCTGGGATGCCATTTAGACCTAAGCGAGTACAAGTACTCCCTTCATGCATGCAGCCGCCTTTCGCTAAGGCGTTATCTTCAGCTTGGAAAATCACGAGTAGGTCGTGAGTTGCGGCATATTCTAGGCAGCGAGTTAGGGTTAGGGAATCAGCTACCGGATTGCGTGTATTAGTAAATGCAATACAACCCGCTGCTGAAAGCGCAGCCATAGGTGCAAGTTGCTCGCCCTGTAGGCCTTTAGTTAATGCGCCCATAGGTAAAATTTGCATTTTACCTTCTTCTTCACAACGATCCTGAATCAGTTGTGCAACTGCACGCGTATCAATTACAGGGTTGGTGGAAGGTGGTGTCACTATTGTGGTTACACCGCCTGCTACCGCTGCAGCTGCCTCTGTTTTTATCGAGCCTTTCTGCGCAGGGCCCGGCTCACGAGCATGGGCGCATAGGTCTATTAAGCCGGGGCAAACAATCTGATTTTCAGCATTAATTGTTTGCTCTGCATCGAAGCCTTCTGGAGCAGAATCGTAAGCTGCAATTTCGCCGTTAACTATGTATAGATCGGCAACTTTGTCAGTTTGGTTTGCCGGGTCAATGATACGACCGCCTTGAATAAGAATGTTCATGGTCGTTACTCTCCTGCTTCCAACGTGCTTGGGCGGCTTTTAGCTTGGCCACTCATGGCCATAGACATTACAGCCATACGCACTGCAATGCCGTTTGTTACCTGATCTAAAATGAGGGAGCGATCACCATCAGCAACGGATGATGCTATTTCAACGCCGCGGTTAATCGGACCTGGGTGCATAACGACAGCATCAGGTTTTGCTAGCTGCAGTTTGTCCATAGTAAGACCATAGAGCTTGTAGAACTCGCTTTCGCTTGGAAGAAGAGCGCTGTTCATACGTTCTTTCTGAAGGCGCAGCATCATTACAACGTCAACGTCTTTGATGCCTTCTTGCATATTGGTGAATACCTTCACCCCTAAGGCTTCTATATTGCGGGGTAAAAGTGTATTTGGCGCGATTACGCGAATTTCATTTACGCCTAGGATGCGTAGTGCATGAATCTGAGAACGAGCCACTCGGGAATGTAAAATGTCTCCAACAATCGCCACGGTTAATGGTGCAAAATTACCTTTAGCCTGGCGAATGGTTAGCATGTCCAGCATTGCTTGCGTTGGGTGGGCGTGACGACCATCCCCTGCATTGATAACAGCGACATCGGGTGTTACGTGTTCAGCGATAAAATGTGCTGCACCGCTACTCGAATGGCGGACCACGAACATGTCAGAGTGCATAGCATGCAGTGTCATTAGAGTGTCTTTAAGTGTCTCACCTTTAGAGGTCGAGGATGTGCTGATATTTAGGTTAAGAACATCAGCAGAAAGGCGTTTGGCTGCTAGCTCAAATGTTGAAAGAGTACGGGTACTAGCTTCAAAAAATAGGTTTACGACGGTTTTACCTCTTAACAGAGGAACCTTCTTCACCTGTTTAGCGCTCATGTCTACAAAAGAGTCTGCTGTATCTAAAATTTCAGTTAGCAACTCGCGAGATAGCCCTTCTGTGGTAATAAAGTGCTTTAGTTCGCCTTCATCTGTGAGTTGAATCTGATTCGGATCATTTTGTTCAAACATGATAAATACTCAGTCGTCAGAACGATTACGGATTTCCAAAGCCAGTGGCTCAGGGCCTGTAAGTTTTACAGTTTCGTCGGCACTTATTGCTAGTGTGCCGCCAATTATATCTGCCTGTATAGGTAATTCACGCTGTTGCAGGTCAAGCAGTGTTGCAAGAGTTATGGATGCTGGGCGGCCATAGTCAAACAGTTCATTCATGGCAGCACGAATCGTGCGACCACTCATGATGACGTCATCTACAAGAATAACGTGACGCCCTTCTGTTGTGCAGGGTAGCTTGGAAGGTTGAACTTTAGGGTTTAAACCACTTGTGCCAAAGTCATCTCGATGAAAAGAGATATCGAGAACCCCTAAAGGACTGTCTAGATCTAATGCTTGGTGTAGGTGCTCTGCTAACCATACCCCGCCCGTATGAATGCCGATCATTAATGGATCAGGTTTATCATCTTTAGACAGTAATGCCTGTAACTCCAGCTGCATTTTTTCCAGCAGGGCTTCAGCATTAAGTACGTTTGTTGTCATAAACTTCCTCCAATCGGGTATGGCTAGGAATTCTAATGTCGCAATTAAACCAGCTTTCTAAGATCAGCTGCGCTGCAAGGCCATCGACAGACTCTTTCTTAAAATTATCACTGCCCCCAGCAGCAAAATGAATCTCTTTGGCTTCGGCCGTGGATAAACGTTCGTCCATCAAGAAACAGGGCGTTTTATACCGTTCATGTAATCGGTTGGCAAACTTCCTTGCTCTATGGGCCATATCACTGATAGTGCCGTCAAAGTTAAGCGGTATGCCGACAACCAAAGCGTCAGGTTTCCATTCATTTATTAGTTTTGATATTTCATCCCAATTGGGTTGACCATCTCGGGCAGAAAAAGGAGGAAGTGGTGCGGCAGTACCTGTAATGCTTTGACCGGTTGCCACCCCTATGCGGGAGGTTCCAAAATCGAATGCTACAACTTGATTGATCTGATTACTCATGCCTGTGTCAGAGCCTTATATCCCAAATGGACATGATGCCTGACATATAATGTATCAGGCGTGTCCGGGCAGGGCGGTTAGTAGATCAAGGTTAATGCCCAATATTGATGCGGCTGCCTGTAAGCGATCACCAGCCGGAGTGCTGAAGAGTATATCTGAATTTGCTGGGCAGCTTAACCAAACATTGTCGCTCATCTCTTGCTCAAGCTGACCAGGACTCCAGCCTGCGCAACCGAGTGCAACTAAATAATTGTGTTTAAAACGTCCCTCTGCTGCAGCTTCTATAGCGTCAATTGAGGTGGTGAGATAAATGTCATCCGCCACACAGTGGCTATTACTCCATTCAAAAGGGTCGGCTGCTTTGTGAAGGACATAGCCTCTGTCGCTTCTGACAGGACCTCCGCTGAAAATAGCTTGCTGTTGATTCGCGATAGAAGAGCAGGGAAGGTTGAGGTGGTCACACAATTCAACCAGGGTGATGCCTACAGGACGGTTAATCACAATACCCATAGCACCATAATCACTATGGTCACAAATATAGGTAACGGTTTGAGTAAAACTCTGGTCGTTCAGATGAGGCATGGATATAAGAAAATGGTTTCGTAACGAACAGCTCGATGAGGTCATAATTACAGGCCCATTTTTATCTAAGTTATTTAAGGATTAGTCCAAATAGGCACGTTTCTCAAATTTCCAAGTACGAATAATCTCTAGGATATCTGTACTTTTTCTCATCTCTATAGGGAAGGGTTGGAAGGGAGCCGCCAGTCTAACAATCTGTATAGCGGCATCATCAAGGATCGGTTTACCAGATGATTCAAGGATCTCAATAGTTTTTACTGAGCCGTCAGGCTTGATAGCGACAAGTAGGCGTAAGCGGCCATACATTTTGTTTCTTCGAGCTTCTTCAGGGTAATTAAGATTACCTATGTTCTCAATTTTTTTTCGCCAGTTATGCAGGTAGAGAGCGTCTTCACGTTTTTTAGTGGATGCTGAAGTAAGGCGTTTAATTCGAGGCTGTTTGGCTCTCATTTCTCGATGAGCATTAATCTCTGCTTGTAAGCTAGCCATCTCTAAACTTCTCGCAAGAAGGGAGGTGCCGGGAGAGCCTCCGGACGGCACTTTCTGTTGTTGCTTAGCGGTCTTTGTAACAGTTTGCTTCGAACTTTGTGTGGCCGTGATGACTTTTTGTTTCGCTTTTTGTTTGGAGTTATTGTCTGCTTTTGTATTTGCTTGGACGGCTACGGTGCTTGGTTCTGGTTTAGGGGGATTTGGTTCAACCGCTTGTGCAACGGCTGTGGCTTGTTTCGGCTTGTTATCTCTAAATTCAGCTTTTTGAGGTGTAGATGGCAGTAGTTTTTCTTTACTTATGCCGCTGCCTTCTTGATTCGCTTGTGCAATAAAGTCGGCTTGCTTAGGAATTGTTTCTTGTTGGTATTGAGCTAAGGTGATCTCAATTGTTTTTTGTGGTGGACGCTCGTTATTGAATGTAAACGTGATCCCCAAAATCGCAACCGCATGTAGTGCGGTCGCGAAAAATAACGTAAAACCGAAACGTTCAACCGCGGTCACTGTTTGTGTTACAGCGGTGCTCACTTCGTTAGGTCCTTTGCTCGTTGCATCTCTTTATTGCTTTGCCAGTTTTTGTTCTATTGCATTCATTAGCTGCATTCCGATATCCAGATCGTATTGATTATTCAATTCGCGAATGCAGGTTGGACTAGTCACATTAATTTCTGTTAGGTAGTCGCCAATGACATCTAAGCCGACAAATAATAACCCTTTTTCTTTTAAGGTAGGAGCAATCTGTTCACAGATCCAATAATCTCGTTCAGTCAGTTCGCGTCCTTCTCCTCGGCCGCCTGCGGCCAAATTGCCTCGAGTTTCCCCTTTCGCCGGGATTCGAGCTAGGCCATAAGGCACTGGTTCACCATCCACTAATAAGATGCGTTTATCGCCATCTACGATTTCAGGAATAAACTTTTGAGCCATGATGGTTTGTTGGCCGTGATTTGTAAGTGTCTCAATAATCACGCCTAGATTCAGGCCATCTTCTTTGATACGGAATATTTGTGAACCGCCCATACCATCGAGTGGTTTGAAGATGACGTCACCATGTTCTTTGTGGAATTCGCGGAGCATAGATTCATGCTTGCTAACCAATACAGGGGGGCAGCATTGTGGAAAATGAGTCGCGAACAGCTTCTCATTAAAATCGCGAAGGCTTTGGGGCTTGTTAACAATTAAAGAGCCTTCTTTTTCAGCTTGCTCTAATAGATAGGTTGTGTAGATAAATTCGTTATCGAATGGTGGATCTTTACGCATCAAAATCACGTTAAGATCGGACAGGTCATGGGTCTCGTATTCGCCGCGTTCAAACCATTTTTGCTCGTTCATCATTATTTTAATAGGAGCCATCTTAGCTTGAGCTTTACCGTCTAGTGAGAATAGATGCTGCTGCTCCATATACCAAAGCTCCCAGCCTTTCTGCTGGGCCGCCCATAGCATGGCGAGTGAACTGTCTTTTTTGAATGTGATGTTATCGATAGGGTCCATCACAATGCCGAGCTTAATTGTCATTTTTTGATCCTTAATCTTTACCATTTAAGCGCACAGGACATAATTTGCGCTTAAGCTAGGTCGCCCCATAGATAATTGAGTAATGTTAATGCGGCTACGGGAGCTGTTTCTGTGCGCATAACGCGTGGTCCAAGTGTCAGGGGTTTGAAACCATATCGAGTAGCAAGTTCAACTTCTTCGCCGGTAAGGCCGCCTTCTGGGCCAATCAGTAATGCAACAGAGCCTGGAGCAGACATCTTTTGCAAGGGCTGTTCACTGTGATGATGTAGCACAAGTTTAAGCTCAGCATCTTGGGAGGCGAGCCATTTTTCTAAATCGGTTGGATATGCTATTTCAGGGGGTATAGTCCGACCTGATTGTTCACAAGCACTAATAGCAATTTGATGCCAATGCTTCACACGTTTTTCTTGGCGATCTTTGGGTAGCTTTACTTCACAGCGTTCAGAAAAAAGAGGGGTGATCGATTTTACGCCCATTTCGGTACTTTTCTGTACGGCATAATCCATTCGCTCTCCGCGCGAAAGGGTTTGGCCTATGCTTATTGGCAAAGGGCTTTCGGTAGAAGAGGGTGTACTTTCAATAATTCGCGCGGTAACGCTACGCTTTTCAATGCTGATGAGTTTGGCTTGATGTTCAGAGCCGTCGCCGTTGAAAAGAATGATCTGATCATCAGGTCGCATTCGAAGGGAGCGACTGACATGTTGGACAACAGAATCGCTTAAAGATATATCCGCACCGGTTTGTAGGGGCTGAGATTCGAAAAAACGGGGTATTCTCATAATAAAATTTAGTCGCCTTCAATGATTAGGTCTTCATCGATCAGTGCCTCATAGTCTGCCACGGCGAGAGGGCGGCTTAATAAATAGCCTTGGACTACATCGCATTGCTCTTCACGGAGAATAGATAGTTGACGTTCAGTTTCTACACCTTCTGCTACAACGTGAAGCTGTAAGCCTTGGGCCATGAGAATGATTGCCTGCACTATTTTTAGATCCTGAGGATTAGTATCGATGTCATCGATAAAAGATTTATCAATTTTAATATGATCGACTGGAAGGTTTTTGATACGGCTAAGCGAAGAGTAGCCCGTACCGAAATCATCTATAGAAATGCTGACACCGAGATCACGTACGCGTTTTAATTTCTCCTGAATACGGCCTAGATCTTCGATCAATACACCCTCGGTAAGTTCAAGCTCTATATGTTCAAGCGATACATTGTATTGAGAAAAAATGCTTTGTAGCTTTTGCTCGAAATCGTTTCGTAGAAAACTGATGCCAGATAGGTTGATAGCAACGCGAGGAAAGGCAATGTCTTTGTCTAACCAAATACGGCATTGCTTGGCTACGGCATTTAGCACCCAGTGATCAAGGCGTGAAATCAAGCCGCTTTGCTCCGCCAGAGGAACAAAAACTGCTGGTGAAATAGGGCCTAGTTTGGGATGTGTCCAGCGTAATAAGGTTTCAGCTGACAGCGGCGCATTACTTTCTAGATCGAACAACGGCTGGAATACCAAATAAAATTGGTCTTGGTCCATTGCGGCTGATAGATCTTGCCACAGAGCGATTTTTTGTTCCGTTGTTTGTCCTTTAATCTGGTTGAAGTAGAGCCAGCCTTGCTCTCGTTTGCGGGCAGTTTTAGCGGCGATTTCTGAACGGCCTATCAATTCAAACTGTTGATCTCCATCTTCTGGGTAAGAGGCTATGCCTATACGCGCCCCAATTTGAATTTGTAGATTATCCAATTGGATAGGTTGTTCAATGGTATTGAGAATAGAATCGGCTATATCTGCAAGGTTGATGTGTGCTGGTTTGTTTATGAGCATTAGTCCAAAGCAGCCTTCGCCGATTCGCGCTAATCGATGGTTGATAGAGAGTATTTGCCTTAAGCGATTAGCTGTCTCAATCAGGATTTGGTCACGCTGCTCGTCGCCTAATTCTATGGTTAAGTTTCTTAGGAGATCCAAGCGGATAAACAGAAATGAAACCTGTTCTTGGCTTTCGAAATTGCGAATTATCTCTCGTTCAAGCGCTTCGCCAATCGCTCGTCGATTATATAGGCGAGTGACAGGGTCAAAATTCTCGAGGAACTGAACATGTTCCTGCATATAACGTAAACGCTTATTTTCAATCAAATGATCACGAAACTCTTCTAGAGATTGCGCCATTTGGCCTATTTCATCTTTATGATGAGTAAAGCGTATCTCTTGATCTATATCTCCTGCAGATAGGCGTTTCATCTGACCAGACAGAATAATGATGGGTTGAACAATATTGCGTGATATCAGTACCGCAGTCGCAAATGCAGCAAGTAAAACGGCTAAGGTTATCGTGATGTAACTTAGCGCGCGATTAATGTAGACGGGAATTAGATCATCGAGGTACACCCCAGTACCAATAATAAGATCACTGTCAGGTATTAGCTGCGCGTAAGTAAGCTTTTCGAGGGAGGGGCCTCCGTCAGGTTTCGGTAGGTAGAGTTTCCAGAATTGAGATTTTTCGGGATTCTCCAAAATTTTCTTAAAGCTGGCTGCAATGGCTTCGCCATTTTTTATGTTGGGTACTTCATTGATTAATAGTCCTTCAAGCTCAGGGCGCTTGGGATGAAGATAAACTCGCACTTCGTCGGTCATTAAAAAGATATAGCTGCTATCTGAATAGTTTGTGCCATAGATGAGCGAGCGAAGTCGTTTTAAATATTCATTTTCAGAAATCTGTTGGGATTCTTTTAACGCGCGCAGATGAAGAACCTGACTGGCAGATGCTTGAACAACACTGCGAATTTGATCTTTTTTTCCGGCCAAGGTGTCTTGGTATGAAAAGTAAAAGGCAAGACTGGAAGTCATCAATATACCCAATGCGAGTATGATGACGAGTCCGATCAGTTTTTGCCGGATGCTATAATTACTAAGTTGCATTAGTTCCAAGAAAGATCGCGAAGTAAGTTTCTCATTATTGTCATATAACTTACTGTAGGCAATAAAAAAGCGCCATAAGGCGCTTTTTTTGGATAAAAATCACTAAATTAAGATAGGCCTGCAGCTTCGCGTAATGCGTCTGCTTTATCAGTGCGCTCCCATGTGAATGCAGTAAAGGTTTCACCTTTGTACTCCATTTCGAACGGGTTACGTCCAAAGTGGCCGTATGCAGCAGTTGGTTGATACATTGGGTGAAGTAGATCAAGCATCGTGGTGATCGCGTAAGGGCGTAGGTCAAAGTGCTCACGCACCAACTGGATGATCTTATCGTCGGAGATCTTGCCAGTACCGAATGTATTAATAGATACAGACGTTGGTTCTGCTACACCAATTGCGTAAGAAACCTGAATTTCACAACGGTCAGCTAGGCCAGCAGCAACAATGTTCTTCGCGACATAACGGCCAGCGTAAGCAGCAGAGCGGTCTACCTTTGATGGGTCTTTTCCAGAGAATGCGCCGCCACCATGACGAGCCATGCCGCCATAAGTATCGACAATGATTTTACGGCCTGTTAGGCCGCAGTCACCTACAGGGCCGCCAATTACGAAATTGCCTGTTGGGTTGATGTGGAATTGAGTCTCTTTGGTGATCCATTCAGCAGGGATAACGTGCTTAACGATAAGCTCCATTACTGCTTCACGAAGATCTGCTTGAGATACTTCAGGGTTATGCTGAGTCGATAGCACAAGTGCGTCAACGCCTACCGGCTTTCCGTTCTCATAGCGGAATGTAAGTTGGGATTTCGCATCTGGGCGCAACCATGGCAATAGGCCTGATTTTCGCACTTCAGCTTGACGCTCAACTAAACGATGAGAATAAGTAATTGGTGCAGGCATTAAAACATCAGTTTCGTTTGATGCATAACCAAACATTAGGCCTTGGTCACCAGCGCCTTGGTCTTCAGGTTTGGCACGGTCTACACCTTGGTTGATATCAGGAGATTGCTTGCCGATGATGTTGATGACACCACAAGTGTCGCCATCGTAACCCACGTCTGAAGACGTATAGCCAATATCATTAATAACTTTACGAACTAAATCTTCCAAATCTACCCAAGCAGACGTCGTGATTTCGCCAGAAACGACGGCTACACCAGTTTTTACCAGTGTTTCGCAGGCAACGCGAGCATGCTTATCTTCAGCAATGATAGCATCCAGTACAGCATCGGAGATCTGGTCAGCAATTTTGTCCGGGTGACCTTCGGAAACGGATTCTGATGTAAATAAGCTATATTCGCTCATTGTGAAAATTACCTTTACAAAATAGGGCTTCGATGGAATTCATTTGATGCTAAAAAGACACAAAGTGTAGAAAAAAGTTTAGCAGTTGGAAGACCATGTGGATTTTTAAAGTGCGTATTCTACTCGCGACTTTAGTGAAATGCATATTTTTACAGTGCGTTCAGCATGAGAAATTTAAATTTTTGGATGAAAAACGCTCATTTTCACCCTGAAAGTGCAATTCTTATTTGAAGCTTTCCTCTATCTGCGAGAAAATTGCGCCCAATTTTTTCCTGAACCTTCTATTTTGGGCAAAACGCCCAGGAGCTGAGTTAATGTCTTCTCGTAGAGAACTTGCCAACGCGATTCGTGCGTTGAGCATGGATGCCGTACAGAAAGCTAAATCTGGTCACCCGGGTGCCCCAATGGGTATGGCGGATATCGCTGAAGTGCTTTGGAACGATTTTATGAAGCACAACCCAACAAACCCACAGTGGTTCGATCGCGACCGTTTCGTACTGTCCAACGGTCACGGCTCTATGCTGATCTACAGCCTATTGCACCTGACTGGCTACGATGTCTCTATCGAAGATTTGAAAAACTTCCGTCAGCTTCATTCTAAAACAGCGGGTCACCCTGAATATGGTTACTGCCCAGGTGTAGAAACGACAACAGGTCCTTTGGGTCAAGGCATTACTAACGCTGTTGGTTTTGCAGTTGCAGAGAAAACGCTAGCTGCTCAGTTCAACCGTGAAGGTCACGATATTGTTGATCACAACACTTATGTGTTCATGGGTGATGGCTGCTTGATGGAAGGTATCTCTCATGAGGCTTGTTCTCTAGCGGGTACGCTGGGTCTTGGTAAACTGATTGCATTCTGGGATGACAACGGCATCTCAATTGATGGTGAAGTTGAAGGCTGGTATACGGACGATAACGTTAAACGTTTTGAGTCTTACGGTTGGCAGGTTATCCCTAATGTTGATGGTCACGATGCTGACCAGATTCGTGCGGCGATCGAGCAAGCGAAAGAAAATACAGAACAACCAACACTGATCTGCTGTAAAACAGTTATCGGTTTTGGTTCTCCGAACAAAGAAGGTAAAGAAGACTGTCACGGTGCACCGTTGGGTGATGACGAGATCGCACTGACACGTGAGCGTCTGGGCTGGGCACATCCTGCTTTTGAAGTGCCTGCTGAAATCGCTGAAGACTGGAATGCGCAGGAAGCGGGTGTTCACGCTGAAAATGAGTGGAACGAACGTTTTGCTGCGTACCGTGCTGATTTCCCTGAACAAGCAGATGAATTACTACGTCGTATTTCTGGTGAACTACCAGCAGATTTTGCAGAAAAAGCTGATGCTTACATCGCAGAAATTGCTGAGAAAGGTGAAACAATCGCTTCTCGTAAGGCATCTCAGAATGCGCTGAATGCATACGGTCCTCTTTTACCTGAGCTACTAGGTGGCTCTGCCGATCTAGCCGGTTCTAACTTGACTCTATGGTCTGGCTGTAAAGGTGTAGAGAAAAACGATGCCTCTGGTAACTACCTGTTCTACGGTGTACGTGAATTTGGTATGTCTGCGATCATGAATGGTATCGCTTTGCACGGTGGTTTCATCCCTTACGGTGCAACCTTCCTTGTATTTATGGAATACGCGCGTAATGCAGTACGTATGGCTGCACTGATGAAGCAACGTGCTATTCACGTTTACACGCATGATTCTATTGGTCTGGGTGAAGACGGTCCGACTCACCAGCCTGTTGAGCAAGTAGCTAACCTACGTCACACGCCAAACATGAGCACATGGCGTCCGTGTGATGCAGTTGAATCTGCAGTAGCTTGGAAAACTGCGCTTGAGCGTGCAGATGGCCCAACGGCAATGATCTTTTCTCGTCAGGGCTTGCCGCATCAATCTCGTTCTGAAGAGCAGATCGCAAACATTGCGAAAGGTGGTTACATCTTGCGTGATACAGATGGTCAGCCAGATGCGATCCTGATTGCTACAGGTTCTGAAGTAGGCCTAGCAATGGATGCCGCTGAAGTGCTTGCTGCTGAAGGCGTGAAAGCACGTGTTGTCTCAATGCCTGAAACAGGTTTGTTTGATCAGCAGTCTGCGGAATACCGTGAATCGGTGCTGCCAGCGGCTGTTACTGCACGTGTTGCGGTTGAAGCGCTGCAGGCTGACTTCTGGTACAAGTACGTTGGTTTGAATGGTGCCATCGTAGGTATGCGTACCTTTGGTGAATCTGCGCCTGCAGGTGAGCTGTTCAAACACTTCGGTTTCACTACTGAAAACGTAGTTGAAACGGTTAAATCTGTTCTTTAATCGAACACGTAAAAAGACCCGGGGTTCCGGGTCTTTTTATTTTTAGGGTAGGGTTCTAGATTGAGTTATCGCGTAGCAATAAATGGCTATGGTCGAATCGGCCAGTGCGTCCTGCGTGCGATTTATGAAAGTGGATTGCAAGATCTGTTTAGGGTTGTTGCTATCAATGAGCTCTCCGATCTTGAAACGGTAACCTATCTGACCCGCTACGATACGACTCATGGTCGCTTTCCTGTATCTGTTGAACATAATGGCAAACAGCTTCTGGTCAATGGCGACACCATTCAGGTTCTGAATGAATCTGATGCTGAGGATCTGCCTTGGGCTGATTTGGGTATTGATCTTCTTTTTGAATGCTCTGGCTCGTTTAAAGCTCGTTCTCTAGCTCAGTTGCATCTGCATAGCGGTGCGCAACGCTTGTTGTTTTCTCAACCGGCGACTGATGAAGTGGATGCAACCATCGTATTTGGCCTTAATGAACAGTTATTACGTTCAAGCCATACAGTTGTTTCGGCGGCTTCTTGTACTACAAACTGTATTATCCCAGTACTAGATCTACTAGATAAACAGCTTGGGATTGAAAACGGTGTTACGACCACGATTCATTCCGCGATGAATGATCAGCCGGTTATCGATAGTTACCATCAAACTGATTTGCGCCTAACTCGAAGTGCTATGCATTCGATCGTACCGGTAGATACAGGTCTAGATAAGGGTATTGACCGTCTTTTACCGCATCTCGCGGGTAAATTTCAGTGCCTGCATGTTCGAGTTCCCACGATTAATGTGTCAATGATGGATCTCTCAATTAATGTGTTGCAGTCGACCAGTGTCGAAGAGGTGAATCAAATCCTGAAGAACGCCTCTATGAAAGGACCGTTACAGGGACTATTAGGTTATACCGAAGAGCCTCATGCTTCGGTAGACTTCAACCGCGATTCCCGTTCCGCGGTGGTAGATGGTACCCAGACCAAAGTGTCTGAGGGGCGTCTAATCAAGCTTGTATGTTGGTTTGATAATGAATGGGGTTTTGCTAACCGTATGTTAGATGTAGCACAGCACTGGTTAGCTTTAGGCAGCGAAGAAGAATTAGCTGCTAAAGAAACGAATTCCTGATTTAAATATTTAAAAACTTAAGTAGGGCACGTCAATGAGCGTACTGAAAATGAGCGAACTGGATCTGAGCGGCAAGCGCGTTCTGATCCGCGAAGACCTAAATGTACCAGTGAAAAATGGTGAAGTAACTTCTGATGCGCGTATCCGTGCATCATTGCCGACTATTGAGCTGGCACTTAAAGCAGGTGCTAAGGTGATGGTAATGTCTCACCTAGGTCGACCAACGGAAGGTGAATATAACGAAGAGTTCTCTCTACAGCCTGTAGCTAACCATATTGGCAGCTTGTTGGGCCGCGAAGTTCCACTAATTAAAGATTGGTTGGACGGGGGCTTTGAAGTTGCTGAAGGCGATCTTGTGTTGCTGGAAAACGTTCGCTTCAACGTAGGCGAAAAGAAAGACAATGAAGAGCTATCTCAGAAGATGGCTGCATTGTGTGATGTTTATGTTATGGATGCATTCGGTACGGCTCATCGTGCTCAAGCGTCGACCCATGGCGTGGCAAAATTTGCTGAAGTAGCTTGCGCAGGTCCTCTGCTGGCGGGTGAACTGGATGCATTAGGTAAGGCGCTAGATAAGCCTGCTCGTCCGCTTGCAGCGATCGTTGGCGGATCTAAAGTATCGACGAAACTTGAAGTGTTAACAGCGCTATCCGACCAAGTTGATCAGTTGATCGTTGGTGGTGGTATCGCGAATACTTTCCTTGCCGCAGCTGGTAAGCCAGTGGGTAAATCCTTGTGCGAACACGATCTGATTCCAGTAGCTCAAGACCTGATGGAGAAAGTAAACATCCCGATGCCTGTGGATGTTGTTGTAGCGAAAGAGTTTGCTGAAACGGCTGAAGCGACGGTTAAATCTGTTGATGATGTAGCTGAAGATGACATGATTCTGGATATTGGCCCTCAATCTGCACAGAATCTAGCTGAGCTGCTAAAAGATGCAGGAACAATCATCTGGAATGGTCCAGTTGGTGTATTTGAATTTGACCAGTTTGGTGAAGGTACTAAGACGTTGTCTCTAGCTATCGCTGAAAACCAAGGTTTCTCCATTGCGGGCGGTGGTGACACTTTAGCAGCTGTGGATAAATACGATATTGCGGATAAGGTATCTTATATCTCTACTGGTGGTGGTGCGTTCCTTGAGTTTGTTGAAGGTAAGAAGCTACCTGCAGTAGCTGCTCTGGAAGCTAAAAACGCTTAAGCACTAATTTTAATAATGGATGGGTGGTAAACTCTACCCACCCCCGTCTTTCGACGAAGTTAACAGATATTTAAAGGTGACAAAATGGCTCTGATCTCCATGCGTCAGCTGCTGGACCATGCTGCTGAAAACGACTATGGCATTCCAGCATTCAACGTGAACAACCTGGAACAGATGCGCGCTATTATGGAAGCGGCAGATAAAACTAACTCTCCAGTAATTGTTCAGGCGTCTGCCGGTGCGCGTAAATACGCAGGCTCCAACTTCCTGCGTCACATGATTGAAGCGGCAATCGCTGAATTTCCGCATATCCCGGTATGTATGCACCAAGACCACGGTACGTCTCCCGCTGTTTGTCAGCGTACTATCGCGATGGGTTTCTCCTCTGTAATGATGGACGGTTCACTGATGTCTGATGGTAAAACGCCATCAAGCTATGAATATAACGTTGATGTTACTCGCCGTACGGTTGAGATGGCACATGCGTGTGGTGTTTCTGTAGAGGGTGAGCTGGGCTGCTTAGGTTCTCTGGAAACAGGTCAGGCGGGTGAAGAAGACGGTATCGGTGCTGAAGGTACATTGTCTCATGACCAGATGCTGACTGATCCGGATGAAGCGGCGGACTTCGTTAAGAAGACTGGTGTAGACGCGTTGGCAATTGCTTGTGGTACATCTCATGGTGCATACAAGTTTACTCGCCCACCTACAGGTGACATTCTAGCGATCGATCGCATTAAAGCGATCAATGAACGCATTCCGGGTACTCACTTAGTAATGCACGGTTCCTCTTCTGTACCTCAGGAGTGGTTGGCTGTAATTAATGAGTTTGGTGGTGAAATTCCAGAAACTTATGGTGTGCCAGTTGAGCAGATCGTTGAAGGTATCAAGTACGGTGTGCGCAAAGTAAACATCGACACTGACCTTCGTCTAGCATCTACTGGTGCGATCCGCCGTTTCTTGGCTGAAAATCCAGCTGAGTTTGATCCACGTAAATACCTGAAGAAATCTATGGAAGCGATGACAGATATCTGTGTTAACCGCTACGAAGCTTTCGGTACTGCAGGTAATGCGTCTAAGATCACTGCTATCTCTCTGGAAAAAATGGCAGAGAAATACGAAAGTGGTGAACTAGATCCAAAAATCGCTTAAATATATTTCTGTTTAAGATAAAAAAAACCGCCCTTGGGCGGTTTTTTTTATAGCTGTAGAAAAGCCTTAGAATAGCTCTTCCGCAGTATTGGTGGATGCTGAATTGCTAGGTGCAGCATAGCCTGTTGGAATGTTTTTCTTACGGAAGTATTCGTAGATGGCATCCGTCTGCCCAGGGTAAGCCAATTGTCCACTGCGAGGATCAATTTTGACGCTAACAATACCTTGAGGGGTTTTTGGTGCGTTTTCAGGTTTGTCCTCAAGTGCATCTCGCATGAAATCGATCCAGATCGGTAAGGCAGCGGTGCCGCCAAATTCGCGTCGGCCTAAAGTTTTAGGTTGATCAAAACCTACCCAAGCAGTAGCAACGAAGTCTTGGTTAAAACCTGAGAACCACGCATCTTTTTGATCATTGGTTGTGCCAGTTTTGCCTGCAATATCTTTACGTTTAAGTATTAGGGCTTTGCGCGCAGTGCCTCGGCGAATTGTATCCTGCATGATGTTGTAGGTTAGGAAGGATACTTGCTCATTGTAAATTCGCGGGGCAAATTTTTGTTCTGGGTTTTGCTCGCACTCGGTTTTGCATGCTAAAGCAGGCTGGGCAGTGAACAGGTTTTCACCAAACTGGGTTTCAATGCGTTGAATGAAATAAGGTTCTACTTTAAACCCTCCATTGGCAAAAGCGGCATAACCCGTCGCTAGTTGAAGCGGAGTTACGTCTGCTGTGCCCAGAGATAACGATAAGTTATTGGGGAGCTTTGTGCGGTCGAAACCTGCTAAATCTAGGTAGGTTTGTGCCGCGTCTATGCCGATTGCTCGCAGAAGCCTAATCGAAACAAGATTTCTGGATTTATAAAGTGCTTCACGAAGGCGCGTAGGACCGTAGAATTTTTTGCTGGAATTTTCTGGGCGCCAATTGCCTTCCAATTGCTGGTCATGGATAACAATTGGAGCGTCATTAATCAAAGAGGCGGGTGAATAACCTTTGTCTAGTGCAGCTGCATAAATGAAAGGTTTGAAGTTTGAACCCGGCTGACGAACGGCTTGGGTGCTGCGATTGAATTTATTGTGAGTGAAATTAAATCCGCCTACGAGAGATACGATAGCGCCATCTTTAGGGTTCAGGGCGACAAGGGAGCCTTGTACTTTAGGTGTTTGTGTAAGATGGAGTTTTCCTTCTTTCTCTCTAATTCGAATTAAGTCCCCTATTTTTAGTATGTCGCTAGCCTTCTTCGGGGCTTTACCTGTGTAGTTGACAGATTTGTATGGTTTAGCCCAAGCCATGCCTTCCCATTCTAACGTCGCTTTTTTCCCTTCTTTTAAAAGTAGTTCTGCAGATTTATCATCGACTGATAGAACAACTGCTGGTTGAAGGGTGAAGTAGGAAATTACTTTGTTTAATTTCTTCTGTAGATCATTAGAAGAGGTGTTAGCAATATCCCACTGTTCCTCAGCTCCTAAGTAACCATGGCGCTCAGAGTAAGCCACTAAGCCGTTTGATACAGCAATGTTTGCTGACGATTGAAGTTTGCTATCCAGTGTTGTGTAGACTTTATATCCATCGGTGTACAAATTTTCACCGTACTTTTCGTATAGGTCTTTGCGAACCATCTCTGCAACATAGTATGCGCGTAGTTCAATGTCGCTTGTGTGATATTTGGCTGTGACAGGAGTTGCAATTGCTTCTTCTAACTGTTGATCATTAATAAAGCTAAGTGAGTGCATTCGTTTAAGAATCCAATTACGACGCTCAATTGCTCTGCTGGGGTTGGTGATTGGATTAAACGCAGAAGGTGCTTTCGGTAGGCCCGCTATCATTGCATGCTGAGCAAGACTTAAGTTTTCGATATTTGTGCCGTAATAGACATTAGCGGCTGCTTGTATGCCGTATGAGCGATGGCCTAGGTAAATTTTGTTTATGTAAAGTTCGAAGATTTCTTCTTTGCTTAGCTCTTGCTCGATTCTAAGTGCAAGTAGAATCTCCATGAACTTTCGTGTGAATGTTTTTTCGCGGGTCAGGAAGAAATTTTTTGCGACCTGCATGGTGATGGTTGAACCACCGCTTTGGATATGGCCGGTTGAGGCTAATTGGAAGGCTGCTCGAGAGAGGCCTTTTATGTCAATTCCAAAGTGGTCAAAGAAGCGGCTATCTTCAGCAGCAGTAAGGGCGTGAATAAACTGAGGTGGAATCTCTTCGAAGTTGATAGGTGTACGACGTTTTTCACCAAATTCGGCGATGAGTTTTTCATCTTGAGAGAAAATTCTCAAAGGTGTTTGAAACTGAACTTCTTTAAGAGAATCGGTATTGGGTAGCTTTGGGGCGAAATGGTAGTAAGTGCCTGCAAGCGCAATTGCCCCAAGAAAAAAGCAGAAAATACCTAGTTTAAACAAAAGTTTGAAAAGCGAAACCATAGCTGACATGCTAGTCTGATAATTACGGAAGTTAATTTAGGTCTATTATATAGACAGGTAGTATCGATCCTCTAGCGGTTATTAAATTTAAATTTAATTTTTAATAATGCTAAGAGTTGGCCTAGAGTACTAAATGCACATTAACGCAGGATTAAGTTAGGGAATATATTTGTGTTTGGCTTTTTGGGGAACAAGTCGGGTAGTTTAGTCGGGCTGGATATCGGCTCATCATCTGTGAAGCTGGTTGCTCTGTCCAAAAGTGGTAGTGGCTATACGCTTGAAGCGTATGCTGTTGTCTCCTTGCCTCCTACAGCGGTAATTGATGGCAATATCCAAGATGTTGGTGAAGTTGCAGAAACTATTGAAAAGGCTGTCAAAGTGGCTGGAGGGAAGATGTCTGCAGCTATAGCTGCAGTACCGGCTTCTGCTGTTATTACCAAGCGTATAGAAATGAGTAATGCATTTTCTGAATTCGAGCTTGAAGATCAAATAAAGGTCGAAGCAGATCAATTTATACCGTATCCATTGGATGAGGTGGCACTTGATTTTGAGGTGCTTGGACCTGTGCGAAATAATGATAATCTCAATACAGTTCTACTTGTTGCTTGTCGTAAAACTGATGTCGAACAGCGTGAAGATGCGATAAGTAACGCCGGTTTGCAGTGTTCGATTGTCGATGTCGATACCTATGCGGTTGAAAGGGCTTTCCCTCTAACTTCGCCTGAGCCTAGAGATGATAAAGATTTGGTCGGTGTAGTTGATATAGGTGCAGCTACTCTGACTTTAAATGTATTTAAAGGGAATGAAATTGTTTACAGTCGTGAACAGGCATTTGGTGGAAATGACTTAACCAATACAATTCATCAACAATATGGGATGAGCATTGAAGAGGTTGAGCAATCTTTAAGACTGAATGATTTGTCTTCAGAGATTCAAGAAATGGTTGTTATGCCGTTTAGAGGGACAGTGGCTCAGCAAGTATCACGTTCTCTTCAATTCTTCTATTCCTCCGGTGCTCATAATGAGCTTTCTGCATTATATCTCTCTGGTGGTACTGCTACGATAGATGGTTTGGCTGATCAGCTGACTGAAGAGTTAGGAATAAATGCAGATATGGCAAATCCATTCTCTAAAATGTCGATCAACTCACGAGTAAACCGTTCTAGGCTAGAGCGTGATGCTCCTTCTTTGATGAAGGCATGTGGATTGGCAATGCGTGGATTTGAGGGCTAATAGACATGGCTAGGATTAATTTAAGACCTTGGCGAGAAGAAAGATCTCAAGAGCGACAAAAAAGTTTTTTGATTAATTTATGTGGTTCTGCACTATTTGCAGGTGGGATTGTGTTGGGGATTGGCTATTATTTCGATGTTATGCAAGATAGACAGTTGGATCGAAATAATTACCTTAAGAGTCAAGCTGCAAAGCTGGATAAAAAATTAGAAGAAATCAAAGAACTTAAGGAAAAGAAAAAGAGATTGCTTGAGCGTTTAGATGCTATTCAAAACTTACAGGCTTCTCGTCCACTCATAGTTCGGAATTTTGATGAGCTTGTAAAAGTACTTCCTAATGGAGTGTATTATTCCAGTATTACACGGAAATCTAACAAGATTAGTATAAAAGGGCTGGCTGAGGATAAATTAGATGTGTCTAATTTGATGAGGAATATTGAAACCTCTATTTGGTTTGGTGAGCCGTCTTTAAGCAAGGTTAAGCTTTCAAAAGATGAATTGAATGATTTTGCTTTGTCTTTGCCGGTAATCGTTCCAAAAGAAAGTAAAGGGAGTAAGTGATGGATGTGTTTAAAAATGCATTTAAGGGCTTTGATCCAGGGAATATGGATTTTGCTAATGCTGGTAATTGGCCGATAGGGGTTAAAGTAGTCAGTTATCTGCTCGTCATCGCACTTATTATTGCTGGTGGAGTGCATTTTTATATACAGGATAAGCAGGATAGCCTGAAAAAAGTAGTTGCTAAGGAAGAAGGCCTAAAAAAGCAATATAAAAGTAAAGCTTTACAGGTTGCAAACTTAGATGCACTTCGTAAACAGATGAAGGATGTAGAGGGTAGGTTTAAAGAGCTATTGAAACAGTTGCCGACAGAAAAAGAAGTGCCAGGATTGCTGGATGATATTACAAATTTAGGTACTGCTGCAGGATTAAATATAGGCTCAATATCTTTAGCTACTGAAAAACGTAGAGACTTTTACAGTGAATTGCCGATTAAAATATCGGTAGCGGGGTCTTACCACCAAATAGGTCAATTCGTAAGTGGTGTGGCTGGATTGTCACGAATAGTGACAATGCATGATTATTCAATTAAACCTTCAGGATCTGGTGTGTCAATGAATATTGATGCTAAGACTTATAGATATGATGACACTCAGGTAAAACCTAATAAGAAAAAATCGAAACGTAGAAAAAGAGGGCGAAGAAAATGAGTGGGTTCAGGGTTCTTTCGCTATTCTTAGTTGGTTTTCTATTGAGTGGCTGTGTTAATTGGGTTGCTGATACGGCAGATTTGAAAAGTTTTGTATCGAAGACAAATAAATTGAAAGGTGGCAGTATCGAAGCTTTGCCAGAAGTTAAACCGTATAGTAGCTTTGTCTATGAGGGCGCCTCTATGAGAGAGCCTTTTAGGGCTATAGTACCGGTGGTGGCGACCGAAGAATTAGGTGCTTCGGAAAATCAACTCAGTGACCTGCAACCAGATAACGATAGAGAAAAGGATTATCTCGAAAGTTTCTCTATCGATAAGTTGAACATGGTAGGAACCATTAACCAAAGGGATGATGGTCGCTTGTGGGCTTTGATTGAAGATACTAATTCAGAAATTCATAGAGTGACTGTTGGAGATTATATGGGGCTAAATCATGGTGAGATAGTCTCGTTGGATGAAAGACAGATTAATTTGTTGGAAATAATAAAAAATGGGCGCGGTGGTTGGATGAAGCGAACACGCAGCCTTGCCTTGAATGAGCAGGAATAAGGGATAATATTGTGAAAATTCGGGTCCCCATGAACACTGAAGCAGCAAATATTAACTATAAAAAAGTTTACCTACTATGTGTTGCTTTAATCAGTGTGTTTTTGTCGCAGTGGGCGGCAGCTGAAGTGCAGATGAAACAGGCTAATTTTGTTGCTTTGCCAGGAGGTAAAGTTGAACTTAGATTTGACTTCGATGCTGCACCTCCATCACCTCAAGCTTATATGATAAACCAGCCTGCGCGATTAGTTATGGACCTTTGGGGAGTGGAAAATGGTTTAGGGACTCGTTCTTTGGATGTGAAAACCGGTCAGGTTGATACGGTGAATTTTGCTCAAACAGATGGGCGCTTACGTATTGTTACTAGCTTGTTTGAGTCTTCTTCGTATAAAGCCTTCTCTGAGGGGAATAGTCTTTTTGTGATTATTCAATCGGGTGGGGATCAAGTGAATACTGCCCCTCCAGTTGCAGATAGTAAGAGTATGGTGTCACAAAGTTCAGTAGATAGTTCTGGTTCTACTGGCTTAATGTCAGATCGCACTAGTGTTGTAGGCATGGACTTTGAGCGAGAAGAGGGTGGCATAGGACGAGTAAGCATTACCCTATCAGATGATAAAGCTGGGGTAGATATTCAAGAAGAAGGGAATAATGTTGTAGTTAATTTGATTGGTGCTGATCTGTCTCGCGCTTTAGAACAACGAGTAGATGTGCAGGATTTTGCAACGCCAGTTATGTTTATTGATGCGATGGCTAACGGCGGTAATACTAGTATTCTTGTCAAGCCTAGTGCTGAGCCATATGAGTACTTGGCTTATCAGACTGACAATAAGTTGGTTCTGGACTTTAAGCCTCTAAGTGCGGCTGAAAAACAAGAAAGAGATAAAGATTTATTTCCATTTAGTGGAGAAGCGATTGATTTAAATTTTCAGAATGTGGAGCTTCGCTCGGTACTGCAAATAATCGCAGAAGTAGCTGAATTGAACTTGGTGGTGAGCGATACAGTTGGTGGTAACATTACACTAAGGTTAAAAAATGTTCCTTGGGATCAGGCTTTAGATATTATTCTGAAAACTAAAGGATTGGATCAGCGTACTGTGGGTAATGTGTTATTGATTGCACCTGCAGCTGAGATCGCAAGACGAGAGCAGGAAGAGTTAGAAAGTTCTCAAAAAGTAGAGCAGTTAGCGCCATTAAGAACTGAATATATTCAGATCGAATATCGTAAAGCTTCGGAAATGCTTGATGCGATTGAAAAAGCAAAATTAATATCTGACCGTGGTTTTGTCATGGCTGATGATGAGACGAATATTATCATGGTTCGTGGTACCGAGAAGGATATTGGGGAAATTCGTAAAACCCTTAGACGATTTGATGTGGAGGTTGAACAGGTATTGGTCGAAGCTCGTTTGGTAAATGCTCGCTCCAGTGTGACTGAAGATCTTGGTGTGCGTTGGGGATTTGGATTTAACAGTATAGATAGCGATGGTGAAGGTTGGGTTATTAATAGGGATGTAACTGAACTTGATTTCAGTCAAGGGCTCTCGGAAACTACTCTTCAAGTGGATCTAGGTGCTACTGCTGCAAATGCAGGGGCCATAGCTATAGGATTCAAGCCTGGTTCAAGTGCTATTTTAGGTTTAGAACTATCAGCTTTAGAAACAGATGGTAAAGCTGAAATAATCTCACAACCTAAGGTTTTGACTACAAACGGTACTCAGGCATCTATAGAGTCAGGATCTGAAATACCTTATCAAACGGTTGAAGACGGCGAGGTGAGCATTCAATTTAAGGATGTGGTTTTGAAACTAGATGTTACTCCTCGGATTAATCCTGGTGATCGGATAGCTATGGATTTAGTAATAAAGCAGGATTCTATCGGGGCGGTGTTACCTAATGGTGAGCTAAGTATTGATAATAATGAGCTTAAAACCTCGGTGGTTGTTCCAGACGGTCAAACAATCGTCCTGGGTGGGGTATTCAAAAATGAAACTAGTGAGGCTGTTGGTAAAATACCTTTGCTAGGTGATCTTCCTATTATGGGTGCGCTTTTCCGAAATAAAGAGAATAAATCTGAAAAAACTGAGTTGTTGATTTTTATTACACCTAAATTGGTTAGAAATTCATTAACTTCTCAGTAATTGTAAGAATGGTTGTGTGAATTGAACATCTTTCTCGTTGGGCCTATGGGAGCTGGAAAAAGCACCATAGGCCGTTTGTTATCTCAAGAATTAAAGTTAGAATTTGTTGATTCTGATCGTGAAATAGAAGACCGTGCCGGTGCCGATATTCCTTGGATATTTGATGTGGAAGGCGAAACAGGTTTTCGCGATA
This sequence comes from Neptuniibacter sp. QD57_21, assembly GCF_047778075.1. Taxonomy (GTDB): domain Bacteria; phylum Pseudomonadota; class Gammaproteobacteria; order Pseudomonadales; family Balneatricaceae; genus Neptuniibacter. Next base: position 367,857 of record NZ_CP180549.1, read on the forward strand.
GAGAGGAAAGCGTCATAAAGGATTTGGCGGAAGATCGCTCTATTGTCCTTTCTACAGGCGGAGGGGCTGTGTTGAGGGCTGCTAATCGAGCTGCGTTGCAATCGAATGGTACGGTAGTTTATTTGGAAACATCAGTGGATCAGCAATTAGATAGAACTTCTCGTGACAAAAATAGACCTTTGCTGCAAACAGAGAACCCTAGAGCTGTCCTAGAAACGCTTATGGCTGAGCGTCATCCCTTATATCTTGATTGTGCTGACATAATAGTCAAAACAGATAGGCGTCACCCCAAAACTGTCGCAAGTGACATCATTAAACAATTGAAGGCAAAGTCACCGCTTGATGCGGATTAGTAATTCTTTATGCAAACATTAAAAGTGGATTTGGGTGATCGCAGTTACCCTATTTTTATTGGTCAAGGTTTACTTGATCAGGGGCTAATTTCTCCATATATCAAGGGTAAGCAGGTTCTGATTGTGACGAATAACACAATCGCTCCTTTATATCTTGAACGCTTACAAAAAACACTTACAGGCCAGTTTCAAGTAGATACGGTTATTTTGCCTGATGGTGAACAGTATAAAAATATGGATCAGATCAATACGATCTTTGATGCATTATTAGAAAATCGTCATAACAGAACGACAACGCTCATCGCACTAGGTGGTGGAGTTATCGGTGATATGACAGGCTTTGCTGCTGCTTGTTATCAGCGTGGGGTGAACTTTGTTCAGGTGCCGACGACTCTGCTTTCTCAGGTCGACTCTTCTGTTGGTGGTAAAACCGGCGTGAACCACCCGAAAGGCAAGAATATGATCGGGGCCTTTCATCAGCCTCAATGTGTTGTTATTGATACTGATGTTTTAAATACACTCCCAGAAAAAGAGCTGTCTGCAGGTATGGCAGAGGTGATTAAGTATGGTTTGATCTATGATGAAGCTTTCTTATGTTATCTAGAAGATCATATTGATGGGCTGATGGGATTGCAGTCAGATCTTCTTGAACAGGCAATCTACCGATCTTGTGCTGTAAAAGCAGAGGTTGTTGCACAAGACGAGAAAGAAGCTGGTATTCGTGCGTGGCTGAATCTAGGGCATACTTTTGGTCATGCTATTGAGGCTGATCAGGGCTATGGCGAATGGCTTCATGGCGAAGCTGTTGGCGCAGGAACAATGATGGCGGCGGATCTGTCTTGTCGATTAGGTTGGATCTCATCTTCAGATGTTGATCGAATCAGGAATATACTTGAAGCGGCTAATCTTCCAGTGTTGCCGCCTGAATCTATGGGTGTTGATACTTTTAAAGATTTGATGCTTGTGGATAAAAAGGTTGTTGATGGCAGTATTCGTCTCGTATTACTTCAAGAAGTAGGTAAAGCAATTGTCACTTCAGATTTTCCTGCGGAGTTATTAGACCAGACCTTATCTGCGGGTAAAAAGTTAGGTAACTGCTGTTAGTTAATGCTTTAAGAGTTGATCCTGTCTGATGAAGTCAAATATATACTTTGAACCGCCAAGCCGTCTTCAACTGCTAGATAAATTAAAGCACTTAGTCAGGTTTTCTGACTTTTTGCTGTTAGTGTCAGGCGATAGAGGTGCAGGAAAAAGTACTTTATTGGATCAACTTCATCCAGAAAAGGGTGATACAACTCTTTGTAGCTGTTTTATAAAGCCAGAAGCTGAATTATCACAGCAGAAACTCCTTGAATCCCTTATTGGTCAATTGCCTAGTCATAATGCGACCGGAACAGGATTTGCCGATCAGTTGAAAGTGTTTCATCTTCAGCTAAAAGCGCTAAGTTCTGCAGGTCAGAAATGTCTGATTCTAATTGATGATGCTGAATATCTATCTAATGAAGCATTTGAGTTGCTGATAAATCTGCATGCAGCAGGTGCTCAGTTAATTTTGATGTCTGAACCGTCTTATGCAGAAGCTGTTTTAGCTACAGATCTTGTCAAAGCAATGGAAGGACGTGTTCATCATGTGGCTATTGAGGGTATGTCAGATGAAGAAGCAGCTGAATATCTACAGATCTGCCATCCAGCTCTTACTACTCTAGCTGAAAAGAAAAAATCAGATTTAATCGCCCTCTCTGGTGGTATGCCTGGGCGAATAGAAACGCTTCTTGCTGGTGGTAAAATAACTGTTCCGCCTAAAAAGAAAACGGCATTTCCTCTACCACCAATTCATATGATGGGTATTGGAATTGTTTTGATCGGGATTCTTGGTGTTTCTTTATGGAAGTTTATGCCAGAAGAGCCAGCTATTGAGCAGCAAGTGGCTGTGGAAGAGCGAGTATCTGTTCCTTTAGTGGTGCCAGCAAGCTCTGATAAAGCTCAGTCACTCGAAGTTGATAGCTTGCAGATGGGAAAGGCTGTTCAGCCTGAAAAGGTTCTTGAAGAAATAACCCCAGCGCACGAAGAGCTTTCTGCGCGATTGAAAGAGCAGGAAGATAAACTTAAAACTGTAGTTCAACCGAAAATAGCTGAAGATGTAATACCAAGTATTGCAAAAGCGCCGTCTAAACAAACTGAAGAAATTAATCATTCTCCCCAAGGCGGGATTACGGTGAAACCTAAGGCTCTTGCTAATGGTAAGCCGGAAATTAAGAAAGTCGACACAGCTCAGTTAGAAAAAGACCTTAGAGATGTTGTGCAGACGAGTAGTGAAACTCAGCCATCGGTTACGCCTCTGAGCCTAAAAGTTGAATCTAAAGAGACAAAGCCTAAGCTGTTATCAGTCGGACTAAGTCAAAGTGAACAAGCATTGATGGATTGGCCTGATAAAGGTTATACCCTGCAGATGTTAGGTGCTAGGTCAGAAGAAAGTGCCCTTGGTTTTATCAAATCACAGCAAAAACCGAGTGATTTTTACCACTTCTCTACAATATATAAAGGGCAGCCGTGGCACGTAGTTGTACATGGCAAGTTTGCTAATAGAGATATTGCGAATGCAGCCATTAGAAAATTGCCAAAAGAGCTACAAAACGTAAAACCTTGGGCAAGAAGTATTCAGGGTGTAAAAATAGATATTAAAAGTAAAAAATAGTTTTAAAACAAATAGATAGCGTGTCGTATTGATGGGCTATTACCTTCCATATATCCTCGGGCAACTGTTTGAAATTTGTCCCGAACTAACTTCGCGTGTAGAATAGCTGTCCCTTTTTGCTGAGTGGCGCATATATTGCAGCAGAAAGAATTATTAAGATATTGATTTTTAAGTATTTTTAAGTGGGAATGGCTTATGAGCAAAGGTCTTTATCGCCCCGGTGAATTCAAAGATAACTGCGGCTTTGGCCTTATGGCACACATGCAAGGCCAGGCGAGTCACGATCTGCTAGAAAAAGCGATCGAAGCACTAGCGTGCATGACACACCGTGGTGGCATTGCGGCAGATGGTAAAACAGGTGACGGTTGTGGCCTGTTGATGCAAAAACCTGATGGTTTTTTGCGTACCGTTGCGCAGGAAGAATTTAACACCGATCTAGGCGAATTTTATGCGGTTGGTATGGTATTTTTGCCACGTGATGCAGCGAAAGCAGAAGCAGCACGTAGCGCAGTAAATACTGCAATTACTGATCAAGGTCTTGAAGTTGCTGGATGGCGTGTAGTTCCAACCGATGAATCTTGTCTGGGGCCTATCGCAAAAGATACCCTGCCACTCATCGAACAGGTCTTTATTACAGCGGCAAGCAAATCTGAACGTGAACTAGCAATTAGTTTGTTTACAGCACGCCGTAAAGCTGAAATTGCAATGTCAGCTGATGAAGATTTCTATATTTGTAGTTTTTCAGACAAAGTTATTTCCTATAAAGGTTTAACTATGCCTGTTGATCTACCTGTTTTCTTCAAAGATTTGGCAGATCCTCGTCTTGAAACAGCTGTATGTACTTACCATCAGCGTTTCTCTACAAACACTGCACCACGCTGGCCTTTAGCTCAGCCTTTCCGCTTCTTGGCGCATAACGGTGAAATTAATACCGTTGAAGGTAACCGTAATTGGGCTAAAGCACGTGCAAGCAAATTTGCTACAGATCTGCTACCTAACCTAGATGAGCTGCAGCCTATTGTTAATACAACAGGTTCTGACTCCTCAAGTATGGATAACATGCTTGAGTTCCTATTGGTTGGTGGCATGGATATCTACCGTGCAGTGCGTATGATCGTACCGCCAGCATGGCAGAATGTTGAAACTATGGATGCTGATCTACGTGCATTCTATGATTTCAACTCTATGCACATGGAGCCATGGGATGGCCCTGCGGGTATGGTAATGACCGATGGTCGCTTTGCTGTATGTATGCTTGATCGTAACGGTCTACGCCCATCTCGTTGGGTAATGACTAAGCAAGGTTATATCTGTACTGCATCTGAAATCGGCGTATTTAGCTATCAGCCAGAAGATATTGTTGCTCAGGGCCGTGTAGGGCCGGGTCAGATCTTGGCTATCGATACGCAGACAGGTGATGTTCTGCATACACAAGATGTAGATAACCGCCTGAAAGCTGCACAGCCTTATAAAAAATGGCTTAAAGAGAATGCTCTACGTTTAGAGCAGACAATGGACTTGGAAGAAGAGTCTAAATCTTTCCCTGCTATGTCAGCGGACGAGATTAAAACTCACATGAAGATGTTCCAGGTTACTTTTGAAGAGCGTGACCAGATCCTACGTCCACTAGGTGAGAGTGGTATGGAAGCGATCGGTTCTATGGGTGATGACAAGCCAATGGCTGTCCTATCAGACCGTGTGCGTTCTTTATATGACTATTTCCGTCAGCAATTCGCTCAGGTTACTAACCCACCTATCGATCCTCTACGTGAAGCGATCGTTATGTCGTTAGAAACGTGTATCGGTTCTGAACAGAATGTTTTCGAAGAAACACCAGAACACGCTCGTCGAGTAATTCTGACTACGCCTGTATTGTCTGCAAGCAAGTTTAACCGCCTGCGTGATAACCAAGAGCCAGGCTTTGAAGTTGCACAAATTGATCTGAACTATAACCCTGAAGAGATCTCTCTTGAGGGCGCGATCAAGTCTATTGCTGATCAAGCTGAACAATCAGCTCGAGATGGTAAAGTCATTCTAGTACTAAGCGATGCTAATATCGCTCGTGGTTGCCTTCCAGTCCACGCTGCTTTAGCTACAGGTGCAGTGCACCACCGCTTAGTTGATAAAGGCTTGCGTTGTGATGCCAACATCGTTGTAGAAAGTGGTACGGTTCGTGACCCTCATCACTTCGCGGTACTATTTGGTTTTGGTGCGACTGCTGTTTACCCATACCTTGCTTACCGTGTTCTTAACGATCTATGCGCTGCTGGCGAAATTCAAATTGAGCCGCTTCAGTCTCACGAGAACTACCGTAAAGGCATCAACAAAGGCTTAATGAAGATCCTATCTAAGATGGGTATCTCTACTATTGCTTCTTACCGTGGTGCACAGTTGTTTGAGGCGATCGGTCTAAGCTCTGAAATCGTTGACCTATGTTTCAAAGGTGTTACTAGCCGTATTGAAGGTGCTCGTTTCGAGGACTTCCAATTTGAGCAGGGCCTACTAGCGAAAGAAGCTTGGACTGCGCGTAAGCCAATTCAAGCAGGTGGTTTGCTGAAGTATAAGCATGGTGGTGAATACCACGCTTATAACCCAGACGTAGTTAAGACTATCCACGAAGCAGTAGAAACAGGTAATCCTGAAGCTTACCAACGCTATGCTGAGCTGGTTAACAACCGCGGTTACGCAACTCTGCGTGACATGCTGGGCTTACGTAAAGATGTTAAAGCTATCTCAATTAATGAGGTAGAGCCGGCTGACAATATTTTCCCACGTTTCGACTCTGCTGCAATGTCCCTAGGTGCATTGTCTCCAGAAGCTCACGAAGCACTTGCTGTTGCGATGAACGAACTTGGTGGTCGTTCTAACTCCGGTGAGGGTGGTGAAGATGCTGCTCGTCACGGCACGATGAAGCGTTCTAAGATCAAGCAGGTTGCTTCGGGTCGTTTCGGTGTAACACCGGAATACCTATCTAACGCTGAAGTTATGCAGATCAAAGTAGCTCAAGGTGCTAAGCCGGGTGAAGGTGGTCAGCTACCTGGTGGTAAGGTTAATAGCCTGATTGCACGTCTACGTTACTCTGTACCAGGCGTGACGCTAATTTCGCCTCCGCCGCACCATGATATCTACTCCATCGAAGACTTGGCGCAGCTAATCTTTGACCTTAAGCAGGTTAACCCAGAAGCGCTAGTTTCTGTGAAGCTGGTATCTCGTCCAGGTGTAGGTACGATCGCATGTGGTGTTGCTAAAGCATACGCAGATTTGATCACTATCTCTGGTTACGATGGTGGTACAGCGGCGTCACCAATGACATCGATCCATTACGCAGGTTCTCCATGGGAACTTGGTCTTGCCGATGCACACCAGTCTCTACGTGGTAACCAACTACGCGGTTCTGTGCGTCTACAAACGGACGGTGGTTTGAAGACTGGTTTGGACGTTGTTAAAGGCGCGATCCTAGGTGCTGAGAGCTTTGGTTTCGGTACAATGCCAATGGTTGCATTGGGTTGTAAGTACCTACGAATCTGTCATTTGAATAACTGTGCGACCGGTGTTGCTACTCAGAACGATAAACTGCGTGAAGATCACTTCCGCGGTACGGTAGAGATGGTTAAGAACTTCTTCCGTTTCGTTGCTGAAGAAACTCGTCAGTTAATGGCACAGCTAGGTGTTCGTTCTATGGAAGAACTAGTAGGTCGCGTAGATCTTCTAGAGATCCTTGACGGTGAAACACCTCGTCAGAAGAATTTAGATCTATCTCCAATTCTGACATCTGCTGGTGAAGATTTCCCTAACACTTGTCAGGTAGAGCGTAACGAACCATACGACCTAGCTGAGCTGAACACTCAGATGCTAGAGCTTGCTGAGAAAGCGATTGCTGATAAGACTGGCGGTGAATACGAACTGGTGATCACTAACTGTGACCGTTCTGTAGGTGCCCGTACCTCTGGTGCAATTGCTAAACAGCATGGCAACCTAGGCATGAGTGATCAGCCTGTAACCTTCAAGTTTAAAGGTCATGCAGGCCAATCATTTGGTGTTTGGAACGCTGGTGGTCAGAACTTATACCTAGAAGGTGATGCTAACGACTACGTTGGTAAAGGTATGGCTGGCGGTAAGATCGTTATCCGTCCATTTGACGAAGTAACATTCAAGTCAAATGAAACTGCCATCATGGGTAATACCTGCTTATACGGTGCAACTGGCGGTAAGCTATTTGCAGCGGGTCAAGCAGGCGAGCGTTTCGGTGTACGTAACTCTGGTGTACATGCTGTCGTTGAAGGTGCTGGCGATCACTGTTGTGAATACATGACGGGTGGTTTGGTTACTGTGTTGGGCTCTACGGGCTACAACTTCGGTGCTGGTATGACAGGTGGCTTTGCTTACGTTCTGGATATGGATAACAGCTTCGTGGATAAATATAACCACGAGCTAGTAGAGATTCAGCGTATCCACACTGAAAATATGGAAGCTTACAAAAATCATCTGCGCTCTGTGATCATTGAGTTCACTAAAGAGACAGGCAGTGCATGGGGCCAAGAGATCATCGATAATCTTGATGATTACATCGGTCGCTTCTGGTTGGTTAAACCAAAAGCTGCAAGCCTGAATGATCTGTTGACTAGTATTCGTACTCGTCCTGAGTAAGAACAGATCCTTTAAAGTAGATGAAGAATAATCCGCAGCCCTGCTGTTAAGGGCTGCTTTTAAGAGGTGAGGATTATGGCTGACCGTTTGAACAACGATTTTCAGTTCCTCGATGTGGGTCGTAAAGGACCACAGAAAATTGATGCAGATGTACGTAAAGAAGGCTTTGGTGAGATCTACGAGCCGTTTGCGAAAGAAGAAGCATCTGAACAATCACACCGTTGTTTAGAGTGTGGTAACCCATATTGTTCATGGAAGTGTCCTGTACACAACCATATCCCTAATTGGCTTAAGCTGATTTCTGAAGGGAACATTATTGAAGCGGTTGAGCTAAGTCACCAGACTAACTCTCTGCCAGAAGTTTGTGGTCGTGTTTGCCCGCAAGACCGTCTATGTGAAGGTGCTTGTACACTGAATGATGGATTTGGTGCGGTAACAATCGGTTCTGTAGAAAAATACATTACTGATACGGCATTCGCGATGGGTTGGAAGCCTGATATGTCTCAGGCGCCAAAGACTGATAAGAAAGTTGCAGTGATTGGTGCAGGCCCAGCAGGTATTGCAGCTGCAGACGTTCTTGTACGTAATGGCGTTAAACCTGTTGTATTTGATCGTAACCCAGAGATCGGTGGTCTTCTAACGTTCGGTATTCCAGAATTTAAGCTGGAAAAAGACGTAATGTCCCGCCGTCGTGAAATCTTTACCGAGATGGGCGTAGAGTTCCGTCTGAATACTGAAGTAGGTAAAGATGTTCAGATGCAGGATCTGATCGATCAATACGATGCAGTATTCCTAGGTATGGGTACATACACATACATGAAAGGTGGCTTCCCAGGTGAAGATCTAGATGGTGTATATGATGCACTTCCGTTCTTGATCTCTAATGTGAATAACTGCCTTGGCTTCGAGCAAGATGAAAACGGCTTTATTGACCTGAAGGGTAAGAAAGTTGTTGTGCTTGGCGGTGGTGACACTGCGATGGACTGTAACCGTACATCTATTCGTCAGGGCGCTGAGTCTGTTATCTGTGCTTACCGTCGTGACGAAGCGAACATGCCTGGTTCTAAGAAAGAAGTGGAAAATGCGCGTGAAGAAGGCGTACAGTTCCAGTTCAACCGTCAGCCTGTTGAAGTTGTAGGTGAAAATGGCAAAGTAACAGGTATCAAGGTTGTTAGCACGCAGATGGGCGAGCCAGACGAAAATGGTCGTCGTCGTGCTGAAGTCGTTCTTGGTTCTGAAGAGGTTCTAGAAGCAGATGCTATTCTTGTGGCATTTGGTTTCCGTCCTAGCCCAGCGCCATGGTTTACTGATTTTGGTATCGATCTGCATGAAGATGGCCGTGTTAAAGCGCCAGAACAGAATGCATTCCCGTTCCAGACTACTAACGAAAAAGTATTCGCTGGTGGTGATATGGTACGTGGTTCTGATCTAGTAGTAACGGCGATTGCTGAAGGTCGTAAAGCTGCAGAAGGTATGCTGGATTACTTGGAAGTTTAATCTCTAACTAATCCGTTTGAAAAAATCCGGTACTTCTAAGAAGGCCGGATTTTTTTTGCCTAAAAATACTGATCAGCATTGATAATCTTATAGTGAATACTGCTTAAGAAATCATTGATAGCTAACTGGTCGCTGTTAGCTAATATGACAGGGTAATCTGCTGAGATCAGTTCTCGTTGATTCCTGCTGATCCTCATCTGATATCTTTGCTGTCCATTTAACGGAATTATGCGGCTTTGAATAACCAGCCCCGTCTTAGGTGATTGTGATGAGCCTAATGTTCGGATGTCTTCAGCGCCATATAAGGCCAATCTTGTTTTTAGTTTGTTATTAAACGTTTGCTCATTGTGTGTGCTGGTAGCGCTAGTATCTAACCAAACTTGCTCTTTTTGAAATACTGCTAACTTGGCAGGAGCGAGATTTATGGGCTTAGTCGGTTGGGATTGGCAACCACTCAAAATAACTAAAAACAGTAACAGACAGTATTTTTTCAAACTTAGATCACAAAGTTAGTTAAAGAGAGATGGAATTACAGGTAATTCCTGTTAAAAATCGTTAAAATAGCGACCAATTCGAATTTACAAGATATAAGTGGCTGACACAAATGGCTGAATTGAAAAACGATCGTTTCCTACGTGCATTACTTCGTGAACCTGTAGATGCAACTCCAGTTTGGATGATGCGTCAGGCGGGTCGTTACCTTCCAGAGTACCGTGAGACTCGTGCGAAAGCAGGTGATTTTCTAAGCCTTTGCAAAAATAAAGAGTTGGCTTGTGAAGTTACCATTCAGCCTTTAGAGCGTTATGACCTCGATGCTGCAATTTTGTTTTCCGATATCCTGACAATTCCGGATGCAATGGGTCTTGGGCTTTACTTTGAAGTGGGTGAAGGCCCACGTTTTAAAAAGATCATCCGTACAGAAAAAGACGTTGCTGACTTGCCTGTACCAGATGCAGCAAGAGATCTTGATTACGTAATGAATGCGGTTAAAGAGATCCGTCGCGAGCTAAACGGTCGTGTGCCGCTGATTGGCTTCTCTGGTAGTCCATGGACGCTTGCAACTTACATGGTTGAAGGTGGTTCAAGTAAAGACTTCCGTCATGTTAAACAGATGATGTATGCGACACCTGAGATTATGCATGCGTTGCTAGATAAGCTTGCACAGTCTGTAACGACTTACTTGAACGAACAAATCCGCTCTGGTGCTCAAGCTGTACAGATTTTTGATACTTGGGGCGGTGCACTAAGTGGTCCTTGTTACCAAGAGTTCTCGCTTAAGTACATGAAACAGATTGTTGATGGTCTAATTCGTGAGCATGATGGTCGTAAAGTGCCAGTGATCATGTTTACCAAGAATGGTGGTCAGTGGTTAGAAGCAATGGCTGAAGCAGGCTCTGATGCGCTAGGTCTGGATTGGACAACAGATATTGGTAATGCACGTGCACGTGTGGGTGACAAAGTTGCTCTTCAAGGTAATATGGATCCAAGTGTTCTCTACGCTCCAGCAAACCGTATTGAACAAGAAGTAGAGTTCATCCTAGGTCAATATGGCAACGGCTCTGGTCACGTATTTAACCTAGGTCATGGTATTCACCAGTTTGTAGATCCAGCGCAGCCGAAAGCGTTTGTTGATGCAGTACACGAACTAAGTGCGAAGTATCATCAATCTTAATATTGATTTGGATTTCAGAGGGGCATAAGCCCCTCTTTGTTTATAAGAGTGATTAATGAACAAGCTTACTCATCTTTTAGAAAGCAACCGCGAATGGGCGGAAAAGATAAATCAGGAAGACCCGCAGTTTTTTGAAACACTAGCGCAACAGCAATCACCTGAGTATCTGTGGATTGGCTGTTCTGACAGTCGTGTTCCTGCGAACGAAATTGTTGGCATGATGCCGGGTGAGCTATTTGTTCACCGTAACGTTGCAAACGTTGTTGTTCATACAGATATGAATTGTCTGTCAGTCGTTCAATACGCGGTAGAGGTGCTTAAAGTTAAGCACATCATGGTTGTTGGCCACTATGGTTGTGGTGGTGTGGCGGCTTCTATCGAAGATGAACCCCATGGGCTGATTGATAATTGGCTGCGTAATATTCGTCGTGTTTATGACAAACATAAAGACTTCCTGTCTACATGGGAGGACTCGCACCAGCAGTTGGATCGTTTGTGTGAACTTAATGTGATTGAGCAATCGATGAATCTCTGTGAAACCACAATTTTACAGCAAGCTTGGGCTAATGATCAGGAGATAACCGTACATGGTTGGATCTATGGTTTAAGAGATGGCCTAGTAAATGATCTTGAGTTCAATGCATCCAGTGCTGAGGATGTGTCAGGGCAATATCAGCTGGCAATGAACAAAATGCATAAACTGCGTGAGCTAGCTCAGTCCCCTGAGGCACCAGAAGAAAATGCACGTACCATGTGGAATAAAGTTAAATCTATATTTAATTAAGTTCTGCTTGGATAAGAAAAAGGCCGCTTATTTAGCGGCCTTTTTTGCATCAACTTTTTTTCAAAATAAGGTGTTACTTATTCACGGCAGCGAGTGCTTGTTCTAGATCTGCAATCAGATCATCAGAATGTTCAATACCTATCGATAAACGAACCATCTCAGGTGATACGCCAGCTGATGCAAGTTCCTCATCATTGAGCTGACGGTGTGTTGTTTCAGCGGGGATGGCTGCAAGAGATTTACAGTCACCAATGTTTACTAGTCGAGTGAAAATCTGCAGAGCATCATAGAACGGTGCTGTGGCTGCTCTGCCTGCTTTTAGACCGAAACTGATAATGCCGGATGCTTGCCCGTTCAGATATTTCTGAGCAAGATCGTAGTCTTTATGGCTTTCAAGGCCTGCATACTTCACCCAACTAACCTGATCATGTTGCTCTAGGAAGTTAGCAATTTTTGCGCTGTTTTCATTGATGCGCTCCATACGTAGGGCCAGAGTTTCTAGGCCTTGTAGGATCATGAAGGCATTCATAGGAGAAATAGCGGCGCCGGTGTTGCGAAGTGGTACTACACGACAGCGACCAATATAAGCGGCTGGGCCAAGGGCTTCGGTATAGACAACACCATGATAAGACGCGTCAGGTGTATTTAGCAGAGGGAAACGTTCAGCATTGTCAGCCCACGGGAATTTACCCGAATCGATAACCACGCCACCAATAGAGTTCCCGTGTCCGCCAATATACTTAGTCACTGAGTGAACAACGATGTCGGCACCGTGCTCGATGGGGCGCCACATAGCTGGGCTTGGTACTGTGTTATCCACAATCAGCGGGATGCCATTACGGTGTGCTACATCCGCTAGCTTTTCAATATCAGCGATGCCGCCTGATGGGTTACCCACAGATTCACAGAAAAGCGCTTTAGTGTTTGCATCGATTTTGCTCTCTATTTCGCTAACGTCATCTTTATTAGCAAAACGAACTTCGATCCCTTGGTGCGGTAGGGTGTGAGCAAACAGATTGTAGGTACCACCGTACAATTCGCTGGTGGAGATAATATTGTCTCCAGTCGCTGCAATTGTTTGAATCGCGTAAGTGATTGCTGCCATACCTGACGCCACAGCAAGAGCAGCGATGCCGCCCTCCATTTCTGAAAGGCGCTTTTCAAGTACGTCAGTCGTTGGGTTCATGATGCGGGTATAAATATTCCCTTCGACTTTAAGGTCGAAAAGGTCAGCACCATGCTGAGCATCATCAAAAGCATAAGATGTAGTTTGATAGATCGGAACCGCAACCGCTTTGGTTGTTGGGTCTGGGGAGTAGCCACCGTGAACGGCAATTGTTTCCAGCTTCATATACATCTCCTGTGATGTAGGGGTTTACCCTTGTTCTTATATAGGAGTCTGATTGTAGAGCAATCATAAAATAAGAAAAGATCTATAGGTTATAAGCAGAGTGTTGGGTAGAATTCTTACTTATAGATAAAGCTTTGGAGAGAGTGATGGCACGCCAAAAAACAGCCTACGTATGTAATGACTGTGGAGCCGATTACACTAAGTGGCAAGGGCAGTGTACCGCCTGTAATGCTTGGAATACCTTAACCGAGGTACGTTTAGCGACTGCGAAGACCGCTACGAACGAAGCGCGTAATGTGCGTTTTGATGGTTATGCTGGTGGTGCTGGTAAAGATAAGGTGGTTAATCTCTCTGAAGTAGCGTTAGAGGAGATGCCGCGCTTTACTTCCGGCGCAGGCGAGCTGGATCGAGTGCTTGGTGGTGGTTTGGTTCCTGGGTCTGCAGTTTTGATGGGTGGTCATCCAGGTGCCGGTAAAAGTACTTTGTTGTTACAGACGATGTGTTTTTTGGCTGAACAGATGCCTGCACTTTATGTCACGGGTGAGGAATCTTTACAGCAGGTGGCGATGCGCGCTAGCCGTTTAGGTTTGCCAACCGCGCAATTAAAAATGCTCTCTGAAACTAGCGTTGAAGAAATCTGTAACACCGCTCAACAGCTAAAACCGAAAGTGATGGTTATTGATTCTATCCAAGTGATGCACATGGCTGATGTTCAATCAGCTCCGGGCTCTGTATCTCAGGTAAGGGAATCAGCTGCGTACCTAACTCGCTATGCAAAACAGACAGGCACAGTTTTGTTCCTTGTCGGCCATGTTACTAAAGACGGTTCTTTGGCTGGGCCGAAAGTTTTGGAGCATATGATTGACTGTTCCCTTCAGCTTGAGGGGTCGTCTGATTCTCGTTTTAGAACCTTGCGCTCGCATAAAAACCGTTTTGGTGCAGTGAATGAATTGGGTGTTTTCGCCATGCTCGAAAACGGCCTAAAGGAAGTTAAAAATCCAAGTTCAATATTTCTTAGCCGTGAAGAAGGTCCGAGCCCCGGTAGCGTTGTGATGGTGGTTTGGGAAGGGACTCGCCCCCTATTGGTAGAGATTCAGGCGCTAGTTGATCAATCCCACATGAATAACCCGCGTCGCGTCGCTGTAGGTTTGGAGCAAAACCGAATGGCTATGTTACTTGCAGTGTTGCATCGTCATGGCGGCATTATGACGGGTGACCAAGATGTCTTTGTCAACGTTGTAGGTGGCGTGAAGGTACTAGAAACCAGTGCCGACTTGGCATTGTTATTGGCGGTTGTGTCCAGCTTCCGTGATCAATCTTTACCGCATGACTTAATGGTATTTGGGGAGGTCGGTTTGTCTGGCGAAATTAGGCCTGTACCGAATGGACAGGAAAGAATCCGAGAAGCGGCTAAGCATGGGTTTAAACGTGCAATTGTTCCTAAAGGAAACGTCCCTAAAGAGCAGCTTCAAGGTATGGATATTGTGGCAGTTACTAAGCTGACAGAGGCCTTAGAGGCGCTCTAGTTAGTCTTCAAAAAAATGATCTAGTTCGCGTTCCAACAATGTTTCGTCGCCTAAGTTAAGTTCGACTAGGCGGCGTAATAGAGTTAATGAATCAAGATCCAGATTCTCTATTAGAAAACCGTATTCATTGTCTTGTTGGTGGGCGAGTGTTGCAGGTGTGCGGATAGCGATATCATCACCTAGAAGATGGATGACTGCTTGAACCTCATCTCCTTTTTGTAGTGCCAGTGCCTGCTCACTTTTCACAAGAATACCATTAAAAGATATATCCACTAGGGTTGCGTCCCAAGTTTCGTTATCGCGTTTCAATTCAGTCTGAGCATCAAAGTTGATACGGGTAAAACGACGGCGTTCAGTATCTGATGTGGTCACAGCAATTCTTCCCAAGGAAAAGTGTATTTAACTCATATAATTATAGACATTACTGCAAAAAAAATTGTGGTCAAGTTGTAATCGTTAATATAACCCTTGAAAACGAAAGGGCTTTATCATAATTTGATCTCTAAAGCTGAGCTTGTGCATTTGGACTAAACTAAGTCGGACAGGCTAAGTGATATAACAAGAATAAAAACAAAGTTGTAAGAATTAATATGTTGTTAGAAGCGCTTTTGGATGTCTCCAGCGGTCGTAGGCATTCTCGATATTTCAACCAAACTCGCAGTCATTTTCTTTTTCGTCGTATTCGGATTATCTCCCTCTTACTCGCCTTGATTCAGCCTGCTTGGTTGCTGGTGGATTATTTGCTATTGCCCGAGGATATGCTGCTCTCAATCGCATATGCTCGTGGTCTAACGGCGCTTGCCTGTGTGGGCTTGGCTCTGTGGGGATATAAGCGCTACAGCATGCGTTTAGCGAAGTTAAGACTTGCTTTACTAGTCGTCATTTTGTCTGCTTTTCAGTGTGCCTCAAGCTCCATGTTAATTGCCCATGGTTACGAGTTTACTGTGGCAGGTTATCATTTCTTTCCTTTTATGATCATGACCATGATGGCTGTTTTTCCTTTGTCTATATTGGAGGCGCTGTGTTATGCCGTTGCTCTTTTGCTTGTTGAGTATCTAACTCAATTGTTCCGCGGCTTGGCTGGTACCATTGATGGGATTAACAGTCTCTGGTTGTTGGCTGTATTGGGCTTAATTGCGTGTTGGGCGGCTGTGAATCAACTGAACATGTTGTTGGGCCTTTATCGACAAGCGACACGAGATCCCCTTACTGGTTTGGCAAATAGACGGCAGGCGATGGAGCAGTTAAGTGGCGATATCAAATTGATGAGAGATCAGGGTAAGCCGCTGAGTGTTCTGTTGTTTGATCTAGATAAGTTCAAGAGCTTTAACGATACCTACGGTCATGCCGCAGGTGATATCGTGCTACAGCGTTTTGCTAAAGTGATGCGAAAATCTGCTCGCAAGCGATTGGATTTAGTTTGTCGATACGGTGGTGAAGAGTTCTTAATGGTGCTTCCCGGTTTAGATACCAATCAAGCTGTTGAAGTGGCTGAACAGATCCGCGTGGGTTGTCATGATGAACAAGTAAAAACCCCTTCAGGAGAACGAATTGGCTTTACTACTAGTATCGGTGTTGCCAGCTTGAAAGCTGAAGATAATGTGGATTCAATATTACAACGTTCCGATGACGCCTTATACAGCGCTAAAGATACCGGGCGGGATAAAGTAAATATTGCGGACTAATTGTTTAAGAACAAAAAAAGCCGGGCACTGCCCGGCTTTTTTATAAGTATAGGGATTATAGGTCCGCAATACGCTTGTACTTGATACGTTCTGGCTGATGTTCTTTGCCGTAGCGGCGTTTGTAATCAGCTTGGTACTCAGTGTAGTTGCCTTCGAAGAACTCTACGTGTGAGTCACCTTCGTATGCCAGCATGTGAGTACAGATACGGTCAAGGAACCAACGGTCGTGGGAAATAACTACCGCACAACCTGGGAAGGCTAGAAGAGCTTCCTCAAGGGCACGTAGTGTTTCGATATCAAGGTCGTTGGTTGGTTCGTCCAATAGCAGAACGTTGCCGCCTTCTTTAAGCAGTTTCGCCATATGCAGACGGTTACGCTCACCACCAGAAAGATCTTTAACGAACTTCTGCTGATCGCCGCCTTTGAAGTTAAAGCGTCCACAGTAAGAGCGTGAAGGCGTCGTGTAGTTACCTACTGTGATCATGTCCTGACCATCAGATAGTTCTTCAAACACTGTTTTGTCGCCGTTTAGATCACGAGACTGGTTAACGTAAGCTAACTGTACAGTAGAACCGATTTCGATCTCACCAGAATCTGGCTGCTCTTCACCTGCGATCATGCGGAATAGCGTAGATTTACCTGCGCCGTTACCACCGATGATACCAACGATAGCACCCTGTGGAATCGAGAAACTTAGGTCTTCAAACAGGACTTTGTCGCCATAAGCTTTAGATATACCGTTCGCATCGATAACTTTGTCGCCAAGACGTGGTCCTGGTGGAATGTAGATTTCCTGTGTTTCATTACGAGATTGGAACTCTTTGGAGTTCATCTCTTCGAACTGCTTAAGACGCGCTTTGGATTTTGACTGACGGCCTTTAGAGCCTTGACGTACCCACTCAAGTTCGGCAGAAACAGATTTACGGTGAGCCGCTTCCTGCTTCGCTTCTTGTTCTAGGCGAGCTTCTTTCTGCTCTAGCCAAGAAGAGTAGTTACCTTCGTATGGAATGCCGCGACCACGGTCTAGTTCCAAAATCCAACCCGCAGCGTTATCTAGGAAGTAACGGTCGTGGGTAATCGCCACAACGGTACCTGGGTATTCCTGAAGGAAGCGCTCGATCCAAGCTACAGATTCTGCATCCAAGTGGTTGGTCGGTTCATCTAGAAGCAGCATGTCTGGCTTATCTAACAGTAAACGGCATAGCGCTACACGACGACGTTCACCACCGGATAGGTGCTTAACTTCTGCATCCCAAGCAGGAAGACGCATCGCATCAGCAGCACGTTCCAGTGCTGTTTCAAGATTGTGACCATCTTTCGCTTGGATCAAATTTTCGAATTCAGCTTGTTGCTTAGCTAATTCATCAAAGTCTGCATCTGGTTCTGCGTAAGCTGCATAAACAGCTTCTAGGCCATCTAACGCTTCTTTTACATCAGCAACTGACTCTTCAACGATTTCGCGAACGGTTTTTGTTTCGTCTAGTTCTGGTTCCTGAGGTAGGTAACCAACGTTGATGCCAGGCATAGGGCGAGCTTCACCGATGATGTCGGTATCTAAGCCAGCCATGATTTTTAGCAGGGTAGATTTACCTGCACCGTTCAGACCCAATACGCCGATTTTGGCACCTGGGAAAAAAGAAAGAGAGATATCTTTCAGGATTTCACGCTTTGGCGGAACGATTTTGCCAACGCGGTTCATTGAATAAACGTATTGAGCCATGAAGGGTTCAACTCTTATTTGTTAAATAATTAATGCTCCCGATTTTACCGGAAATTGGCAATTAATATCTATCTTGATCCTGATCAATTTTTGTACTGGCGAGAGTCGAAGGGCTTTCTAAACTGAGATTACGAATCTGCTGTATAGAAAGTAACCACATAATAGAGGAGAGTGATCATGGGTGAACTATCAAGATTTAACAGCCTTTTTGATGATGCTTTCTTGAATCGTTTCTTTGTTCCAGTGACTACAAGCGGTGATGATAAAGTGCCTGCTATAGATATTCATGAATCTGATACCGGGTATTGTATAAAGGCTGATTTACCTGGGGTGAAAAAAGAGGATGTACAGGTAAGTTTGGAGCATGGTTTGTTAACGATTAAGGCTGAAACTAAAACAGAGGATAAGGAAGAAAAAGAAGGGAAAATAATTCGTCAGGAGCGTCATTTCGGACAATTTTTAAGACGGTTATCGGTTGGTGATAGTGTTGATCCAGATAAAATTACAGCGAAATTTGATAATGGAGTGTTGGAAGTCAATTTGCCCAAGCCAGACCCGGGCGCTGCTAAAACGGCGAATGTAAAAGTCGAATGATCCTATTCCGATTGTAAAAAGAGCTTGGGGGAGCCCCTGAGCTCTTTTTATTGAATAAAATTGAAGCAGTTTTGCGGATGATTCAAGTGTATCCGCGGAAATGTTTCGCTATAATACGCGCTTTCCCAATTCCCAAATGGTTCTACGCTGGAATGTTCTGGCGGCTTTGCCGTTGTTATTGCAGCTGAACAGGGTTCACATTGTATTCAGGGGACAGAAACTCCAATGTTTAGCAAAGATATGACTATCGCTGATTTCGACGCGGATCTATGGTCTGCAATGCAGGCTGAAACTGTACGTCAGGAAGAGCACATCGAACTGATTGCGTCTGAAAACTACACTAGCCCTCGCGTTATGGAAGCTCAGGGTTCTGCGCTGACTAACAAATACGCTGAAGGTTACCCTAACAAGCGTTACTACGGTGGTTGTGAACACGTAGATGTTGTTGAGCAGCTAGCGATTGATCGTGCTAAAGAATTGTTCGGTGCGACTTACGCAAACGTTCAGCCTCATTCTGGTTCTCAAGCTAACGCTGCTGTTTACATGGCGCTTTGTCAGCCAGGCGATACTGTTCTAGGTATGAGCCTTGCTCACGGTGGTCACTTGACTCACGGTGCTGCGGTTTCTTTCTCTGGTCGTATTTACAATGCGGTTCAGTACGGTCTAAACCCAGAAACGGGTGAGATCGATTACGCTGAAGTTGAGCGTCTAGCTGAAGAACACAAGCCAAAAATGATTGTTGCAGGTTTCTCTGCATACTCACGTGTTGTTGATTGGCAGCGTTTCCGCGATATTGCAGACAAAGTAGGCGCGTTCCTATTTGTTGATATGGCGCACATCGCAGGTCTTGTTGCTGCAGGCGTTTACCCATCTCCAATCGGTGTTGCTGACGTTGTTACAACAACAACTCACAAAACACTAGGTGGCCCACGCGGTGGTTTGATCCTATCTGCAAATGCTGATGAAGATCTGCAGAAGAAACTTAACTTCGCTGTATTCCCAGAATCTCAGGGCGGCCCATTGATGCACGTAATCGCTGGTAAAGCGGTTTGCTTCAAAGAGGCTATGGATCCAGAGTGGAAAGAGTACCAAGCTCAGGTTGTTAAAAACGCTCAGGCGATGGCTGAAACTTTCATGAAACGCGGTATTAAGATCGTTTCTGAAGGTACTGATGATCACCTATTCCTTGTTGATATGATCGACAAGGAATTTACAGGTAAAGATGCTGATGCAGCGCTAGGTCGTGCCAACATCACTGTAAACAAAAACTCTGTTCCAAACGATCCACGTTCTCCGTTTGTAACATCTGGTCTACGTATCGGTACGCCAGCTGTAACACGCCGTGGTTTCAAAGAAGCAGAAGTTACAGAGCTAACAAACTGGATCTGCGACATTCTAGATGACATCAACAACGATGATGTGATCGCACGTGTTAAATCTCAAGTTAAAGAGATCTGCGCACGTTTCCCTGTATACAAGTAAAACAGGGTTCCGGCTGTAAGTTATAGTCGGAAAAATGTACAATCTCCGGGCGACCCAAAAGGTCGCCCTTTTTTGTTCTCAGACTAAGCTCAGAGAAGATAAACGCTCTTTACACAGGAAAAGTTGATGCATTGTCCTTTTTGTCATGCCAATGAAACCAAAGTGGTTGATTCTCGACTGGTGGCCGAAGGTCAGCAGGTGCGTCGACGTCGCGAGTGTATTAACTGTAATGAGCGCTTTACCACCTACGAAGCAGCAGAACTGCTGATGCCACGCCTAATTAAGGCTGATGGCTCTCGCCAACCATTTGACGATGAAAAGCTCCGTGCAGGTATTCATCGAGCTTTAGAAAAACGTCCCGTTTCTATCGAAGAGTTTGAAGCGTGTATTAACCGTATTAAACATCGTCTACGTGCGACAGGTGAGCGCGAGCTGCCTTCACGCCAGATTGGTGAAGAGGTGATGGCCGAACTACGCAAACTCGATGAAGTTGCTTATGTACGTTTTGCTTCAGTGTATCGTAGTTTTCAAGATATTAATGAGTTTAAAGCTGAGATCGAACGCTTATCGGAAGAGCATGATACCGAGGGTGCTACTAAGTGAGTGCGACTTGGTCTGTCTCTGATCGCGAATATATGGCCCGCGCCATTCAGTTGGCGAAAGAGGGGCTATATACCACGCAACCTAACCCGCGTGTTGGCTGTGTGCTAGTTAAACAGGGCAATATCGTGGGTGAAGGGTTTCACTATCGCGCAGGTGAAGGCCATGCCGAGGTGAATGCACTTCGTGCTGCGGGTGAAGAAGCGAAAGGGGCGACAGCGTATGTAACCCTAGAGCCTTGTAGCCATTATGGTCGTACTCCGCCTTGTTCTGAGGCATTAATCAACGCTGGCGTGACGCGAGTCGTTGCCGCGATGGTTGATCCAAACCCTCAGGTTGCTGGTCGTGGTATGACTATGCTCCGTGAAGCAGGTATTGAAGCTACATCGGGTTTACTTGAAGAATCAGCTCGAGCGTTGAACCCCGGTTTTATCAAGCGTATGGAGACGGGTTTACCTTTTGTTAGGGTTAAATCTGCGATCAGCCTTGATGGTCGAACAGCGATGGCTTCAGGTGAATCCAAGTGGATTACTGGTCCTGCTGCACGTGGTGATGTACAGAAATTGCGCGCTCAATCGTCAGTGATTCTGACCGGTATAGGCTCCATTCTACAAGATGACTCAGCACTGACGGTTCGCGAAGCGCAGTTAAATCTTCCTAATGTTGCGGATGTCGTACAGAAACAGCCATTACGCGTTGTTTTGGATAGTCGTCTACAGATGCCGCTGACTGCTTCCATTCTTAAGCAGCCGGGGCGAACGCTTATTGTTACTTGTTCTGATGATACAATAGCGCAGAACAAACTTAAGGACGCAGGTGCAGAAGTTCGAGTGATGCCCGCTGAAAATGGCCGTGTGGCTTTATTGCCTTTGTTACGTTGGCTGGCGTCTGAAGAGCAGTGTAACGATCTGCTTGTTGAGACTGGTTCTGTGTTGGCCGGTGCGTTTGTAGAGCAGAAATTGGCTGATGAACTTCATGTTTATATGGCGATGAAGTTGTTAGGAAGTCAGGCTAAGCCACTATTTGAGCTACCCTTAACTAAAATGTCAGAGCAGGTAGAGCTGCAGATGTTAGATAGCCGCATGTTGGGTGATGATCTAAAGCTGATCTTACAGCCTCAATATGGAGAAAATGCATAGATGTTCACCGGTATTATTGAAGCTGTAGGTACGATTGCAGCGATTGAAGAGCAAGCGGGTGATATGCGCTTATATGTTCGCACAGGTCAGTTGGATCTGGCGGACGTTAAACTGGGTGATAGCATCGCCACTAATGGTGTTTGCTTAACCGCAGTAGAATTGCCCGGTGATGGCTTTATTGCTGATGTTTCTCGAGAAACATTAGCTTATACGCGTTTCCATACTTTAGCGATTGGAGAGCGAGTGAATCTGGAAAAGGCATTGATGCCAACCAGTCGCTTAGGTGGTCATATTGTCACTGGCCATGTCGATGGTATAGGTGAAATAGTATCGCGTAGTGAAGATGCTCGTTCTATTCGCTTTAGTGTTAAAGCGCCTGCTGCGATTCAACGTTATTTAGCAGCGAAAGGCTCGGTGACGGTTGATGGTATTAGTTTGACGGTAAATGCCCTTGACGGTGACTGCTTTGAATTGAATATTGTGCCTCACACGGCACAAGAAACGATCATGACTGAATATGTCACAGGACGACAGGTTCATTTGGAAGTGGATATCATCGCTCGCTATCTGGAGCGCTTAATTGGTCATGGTCAAACAACTGATAATAATGAACAGAGCGAACAGGGTCTGACAATGGACACCTTAATTGCTCACGGTTTTAACCGCTAACGACGGTACGAAGTTAATGAAATTAAATACCCCGCAAGAATTGATTGAAGATATTCGTCAGGGAAAAATGGTCATCCTGATGGATGATGAAGATCGCGAGAATGAAGGCGATCTTGTAATTGCTGCAGAGATGGTTCGCCCTGATGATATTAACTTTATGGCGACTCACGCTCGAGGCCTTATTTGCCTAACGTTGACGCGTGAGCGTTGTGAGCAGTTGAACTTACCTCTGATGGTACAGAGCAATGGTGCTCAGTTCTCAACTAACTTTACGATGTCTATTGAAGCGGCGGAAGGTGTAACGACAGGTATCTCTGCTGCTGACCGTGCTTTGACTGTACGTACAGCCGTAAAAGCAGATGCGAAGGCAGAAGATATTGTTCAGCCGGGTCATATCTTCCCACTTATGGCGCAGCCGGGTGGTGTGTTAAGCCGTGCAGGTCATACTGAAGCGGGTTGTGATCTAGCGCGTTTGGCAGGTTTTACGCCAGCGGCTGCGATCGTTGAAATTATGAATGATGACGGCACTATGGCGCGTCGTCCTGATCTGGAAGAGTTTGCGGAAAAGCACAATCTTAAGATCGGTACAATTGCAGATCTAATTCACTACCGTACTGCTAATGAGCATACAGTTGCACGTGAATCCGAAGGCGTGATGTCTACTGAGTACGGTGATTTTAACTACATCACTTACCGTGACGAAATCCAAAACTGCACGCATCTAGCGATGACGTTAGGTGAGCTGAAAGCTGATGAGCCAGCGTATGTGCGTGTTCATAGCCGTACAGAGGTACTACGTGATGTAGTCGGTGCGGTAGCACCTGGCGATGAGCCGAAATGGACTATGCGTAAAGCATTGGAGCGTGTTGCTAAAGAGGGACAAGGTGTTGTGCTTCTACTTGATACGGGTGACCGTATCGATCTAAGCGATGCGACGGATCTGATGATCAACGGTCGTCAGAAATCCAAAATTAATGTTAGTGCATCAGGTGCTTACCTAACGGTAGGTACTGGTTCACAAATCTTGCGAGACCTAGGTGTAGGTAAAATGAACCTACTTAGTTCTCCAATGAAGTTTAATGCGATCTCTGGTTTTGATCTGGAGATCGAAGAATATATTCCTTGTGAAGAATAACTGTAACGGTATTTAAATCATGACTGTTAAAACCTTTGAAGGTGATTTTGTAAACGCAGACGGCAACTATGCAATTGTTGTTGGCCGTTTTAATGCATTCGTTGTTGAGAGCTTGCTAGAGGGTGCAATCGACACTCTAAAGCGTCATGGCGTAAGCGAAGATAATATTCGTGTGATCCGTGTGCCTGGTGCTTTCGAAATTCCGTTGGCAGTTAAACGCGTTGCAGCGCAGAAGAAAGATGACGCGATCATCGCACTAGGTGCGGTTATCCGTGGCGGTACTCCACACTTTGAGTACGTATCTGGCGAGAGCTCTAAAGGTGTTGCTCAGGTATCTTTGGATTACGATCTTCCTATTGCGAATGGCATCCTTACAGTAAACAGCATCGAACAAGCTGTTGAGCGTTCAGGTACTAAAATGGGTAACAAAGGTGCAGAAGCAGCGCTTTCCGCTCTGGAAATGGTTAGCTTGCTTAAGCAGCTTGAGGTTTAAAGCCAGATGAGTGACAACGAAAAAAAATCTGCAGCTAAAAAGAAACCTTCGCTAACATCTCAGCGTCGTAATGCTCGTAGCTATGCGCTGCAGGCTTTGTATTCTTGGTCATTAGCTGGTCAGCCTCTGCATGAACTAGAAGCGCAATTCCGTGTAGATAACGACATGCGTGATACGGATGTACGTTTATTCTCTGAATTGTTGCAGAACGTTGCGGCAACTAAAACAGAGCTTGATGGTCTGTTTACTGACTTCCTTGATCGTCAGATCGAAGAGTTGGATCCTGTTGAATTGAACGTTCTACGTATCGGTGCTTACGAGCTTTCTAAACGCATGGAAGTGCCATATCGCGTCGCGATCAATGAAAGTGTTGAATTGGCGAAGACATTCGGGGCAACCGACAGTCATCGTTATGTGAACGGCGTGCTAGATAAACTAGCGCAACGTGTGCGTATGGCCGAAATTCGCGCTAAACGAGAAGGTAAAGCGTAAGCTATGCCGCTGGGTGAATTTGAGCTGATACAGCGCTACTTCGCACAGGTTTCAGAAGCATCTTCGGATGCTTCTGTTGCTTTAGGGGTAGGGGATGACTGTGCTCTACTTAATTTGCCCGAGGGTCAGCAACTCGCCATTTCTATTGATACGCTGGTTGAAGGCACTCATTTTCTGCCTGACATACAGCCGGAAAAGCTCGCAGATCGCCTTATGGGTTCCACTGTCAGTGATCTAGCTGCTATGGGCGCAAAGCCTGCTTGGCTGACGCTTGCGCTTACGTTGCCGCAAACCGATGCAGATTGGCTGCAACGCTTTAGTTCTCAATTAGGTATACGATGCCAGGAGTACAGTATTGCGCTCATTGGTGGTGATACCACGCGTGGGCCTCTAGCTCTCTCTGCTCAAGTGCATGGCTTTGTGCCTCAAGGGAAGGGACTTTGTCGTCATGGGGCTAAACCGGGCGATATTATCTGTGTTAGTGGTAGCTTAGGTGATAGCCGTGGAGGTCTTGAAGGGCTGCTTAAGGGCTTCACTAATGAAACTCATGCGGAGTATTTGCTCGAGCGTTTCTATTCGCCTGTGCCGCGTATCAGCCTAGGTCAATCGTTAGTGGGTTCTGCCAGTAGTTGTGTGGATATCTCTGATGGCTTGTTATCCGATTTAGCGCACATTTTAAAAGCTAGTGGCAACCTAGGTGCGCGTTTGCAGATAGAAGCTTTGCCGATCTCTTCTCAGCTGGTGGATACTTATGGGGAACAGCAGGCGCAGCAGTGGGCGTTGACCGGTGGTGAGGATTTTGAACTATGTTTCACCCTGCCGCCGGAGCATTTAGCGTTAATCCCTAGTTTGCCAACCTCAGTAGCCGTTATTGGTAAGGTCACAGAGGAGTCAGAACTCAGTCTGTTTCTTCGAGGGGAACCTTGTGAAATTTCAGGCTCAGGTTATGATCACTTCCACCAATCCTGATGTTCAAGTAGGCTGTTAGCCGCGATTGTTAGACTAAGCCGTAAAGGAATAACCGTGAATAAAGTACCTAGTAGTGTTTGGAAAAATCCGATCCATTTTCTAGCGTTTGGTCTAGGTAGCGGTGCTGCTCCTTGGATGCCTGGCACAGTAGGCACTTTGGCGGCGATCATTCCTTATCTTTGGTTCCAACACTTGAGTTTGCCGTTTTATCTATTGATGTTGGTGGTTACGACTATCATCGGCATTTGGTTATGCGATCGCACTTCAAAAGATATTGGTGTGCATGATCATGGCGGCATTGTCTGGGATGAGTTTGTTGGCTTTTGGCTGACCATGACGCTTGCACCAACTGGCTGGGAATGGATTGCTCTTGGTTTTGTGCTATTCCGTATTTTTGATATTTGGAAGCCTTGGCCGATCAAATGGGCTGACCAGAAAGTTTCTGGTGGTGTGGGTATAATGCTGGATGACTTGCTAGCAGGTGTTTATGCCGCGGCAATTCTGCAGTTAGTCGCTTATTTTTGGCTTTAAGCGATCGTTTTTAGTCGATCTCCGATTGCTTTAATCATACCTGCAGCATCAAGACCGCATTGTTGAAGTTGCTGTGCGCGAGATGCGTGGCCAATCCAACGATCAGGTATACCTAACATCAGTAAAGGTGTGTTGATCTGTTCTTGATGTAGGTACTCACTCACACTTGATCCTGCGCCGTTAATGATGCTGTGATCTTCTATGCTGACTAATAAGTCATGACTTTCTGCTGCATCTTTAAGGACATTTTGATCTAGAGGCTTAACAAAGCGCATATCGATTAGGGTATAACCTTGGTCGTTTGCAACCTCTTGAGCTGTTTCTAGTAAAGGTCCGAAATTTAGAAGCGCAACTTTACTGCCTTGATTGAGCGTTCGGCTTTGCCCTAGCTCAATTGCCTGCATGGGTGTATCTATTTGTGCTGGAACGCTGCCTCGTGGATAGCGAACCGCAGCTAAGCCTTGATATTGGTAACCGGTGAAAAGCATATTGCGAAGGTCTTCGGCACTTGAAGGCGTCATCAATACAGCTTTTGGTAAGCCGCGAAGCATGCCAATATCAAAACAACCTGCATGGGTTGAACCATCTTCCCCAACTAAGCCAGCTCTATCGATGGCCAGCAATAGATCGAGATCTTGAATGGCCACATCATGGATCAGTTGATCATAAGCTCGCTGCAGAAAAGTCGAGTAGATGGCTACTACCGGCTTAATATTTTGGCAGGCCATACCAGCCGCTAGAGTCAGTGCGTGTTGTTCGGCGATAGCCACATCAAAATAACGGTCAGGAAAGCGCTGAGAAAACTCCACTAAATCTGAGCCTTCACGCATAGCCGGGGTAATGGCTGTCAGGTGTGGGTCTTGTTCGGCTAGATCGCAAATCCAACGACCAAAGACATTGGAATAACTGATTTTCTTCGTAGGCTTTTGGTGAATTGGATCGATCTTAGTAATTGCGTGATAACCAACCGGATCGTCTTCAGCAGGTTTGAAACCCTTACCTTTCGTTGTTACCAAATGAAGGAATTGTGGTCCTGGTCGATTAAGAATGTCTTGTAATACCGGTATGAGTTTAGAAAAGTCATGACCATCAACAGGGCCTGTATATTCAAACTCTAGCGCTTCAAAGAGGGCGGTGGTGGTCTCACCGTCATTTCTGTCTTTAAAGTTTTTTGCTAGATAAGTCGCCAGCCCGCCTTCATTGTGGGAGATCGACATATCGTTGTCGTTCAAGATTACCAGCAGGTTGGTGTTGGTATGTGCTGCATGGTTCAACGCCTCAAACGCCATACCAGCCGTCATCGCACCGTCACCAATTACGGCTACAGATTTACTCTCTATCCCACGGATCTTATCGGCAATTGCCATGCCTAGAGCGGCACTAATCGAGGTGCTGGAATGACCTACACCAAAATCATCATATGGGCTCTCGTCCCGTTTAGGGAAGGGGGATGGTCCCTCTTTCTGTCGGATTTGGGGTAACTGTTCGCGACGGCCGGTTAAGATCTTATGGGGGTAGCATTGGTGACCTACATCCCACACTAAATGATCTTGCGGTGTGTTAAGAACATAATGCAGAGCCACTGTTAGTTCCACCACACCCAGTCCTGCACCGAAATGGCCGCCACTTTGTCCGACGCTGTAGAGTAGATAAGCTCTTAATTGCTCAGCTAGCTCTGGAAGTTGTTCGGGCGTGAGTAAACGCAGAGCGATTGGATTATCAATGCTATCCAACAGAGGTGTGTTAGGGCGTTTACTTGGGATTGTATGGAACATAAAGCTCGATCAGTTATTAGTGGTCGCGATGCACAATAAAATCAGCGAGGGCTTTTAGTTCTGATGCGTCTTCGCCGAATACATCTAATGCCGATAGGGCCTGTTGATGAAGCTGCTGTAATTTCAGCTTAGCACCTTCCAAACCCAATAGAGCTGGATACGTAGGTTTATTCTGTTCTAGATCAGAACCTTGAGGTTTTCCGATCACTGCAGAATCGCCTTCTATATCGAGAATGTCATCTTGTACTTGGAAGGCTAGGCCGATGGCGTTGGAATATTCTGCGAGTGCGGCTAACTGTTTTTGATCGGTTAAGCCTGCACAGATGGCTCCCATTTGCACTGAGCAAGTCAGCAGGGCACCGGTTTTATGTTGGTGCATAGCTTCAAGCCGCTCAAGTAAAAGAGAGTTGCCCACATTACGCAGATCAAACGATTGTCCGACAACCATACCTTGATGCCCAGACGCATGACTCAGCTTTTGGATAAGGTTTAAACGAGTTTCTGCCGTTAGTTTGTCATCGGATGAGATCAATTCGAATGCTAAACATTGCAAAGCGTCACCCGCTAATATTGCGGTCGCTTCATCAAAAGCAATATGGCAGGTTGGTTTGCCTCGTCTTAGGTCGTCATCATCCATTGCCGGAAGATCATCATGAACCAAAGAGTAGCTATGTATGCACTCAATAGCGGCTGCTGCGCTGTCGGCTTGTTCGTGACTGCTGCCTAGCATTGCATTGACCATATAGATCAAAGCCGGTCGAATGCGTTTTCCACCATTGAATAGTGAATATTGCATAGATTCTTGTAGGACCGGATCTATACTGTCTTTATTGATACATTTCTGAAGGTGGTGATCTACCCGCTCTTGGTAGCTCTTGAGTAGATTGCGGATCTCCAAGATCAGCTGTCCTCGTCTGCAGTAAACGGTTTGGTTGAAAGTTCACCGTCGGATTCTATCAAAAGCTGAACTTTTTGCTCTGCTTGAGTAAGAATTCCTTGGCACTCTCGAGTTAGGCTGACACCCTCTTCAAAGGCTTGAAGTGACTCTTCCAAGGAAAGATCTCCTTGTTCCATTTTGGTCACTAAGGATTCAAGTGCTTGCAGGGATTGTTCAAAGTCAGTTGTTTTTTTCTTACGTGGCATAAGAGCGAATCTTAGATTGAAAGCGCTAAACTTACCGAAGCCAGCAGCTATAAGCAAATATACATACAATTTCTATAGTTAAACGATTGTATGATGGGTGAAACCCTGTGCTTTTTTGCTATGATAGGCAGCTTAGATTTGAACAGTTTGCGCGCTTAATTAAGGAGTAATGAGTGGATATAGCAACGCTCGTCGGATTATTAGGCAGTTTTGGTATTGTAATAGCTGCGATCGTCACTGGTGGTGATGCTGGGGTGTTTATTAACCCTCCGTCTTTGTTGATCGTTGTTGGTGGTTCCATCTTTGTTGTATTGATGAAATTCACACTGCCCCAGTTCCTTGGTGCCGGCAAAGTTGCGGCTAAAGCATTTATGTTCAAGTCGTTAAATCCAGAAGAGATTATCGCTGAAACGGTAGATCTGGCCGATGCGGCGCGAAAAGGTGGCTTGCTTTCTCTAGAAGATAAGACGGTAAGTAGCGATTTCATGCAGCGAGGAATCCAGTTGCTGGTGGATGGTCACGACCCTGAAGTCGTCAAAGGTCTGCTGAATAAAGAAGCTAAGTTGACTCACGATCGTCATGAATTTGGTGCGACTGTATTCTCCGCGATGGGGGATGTAGGTCCTGCAATGGGGATGATCGGTACGCTGGTAGGTCTGGTACAGATGCTATCAAACATGAGTGATCCTAAATCCATCGGTCCTGCGATGGCGGTAGCACTTCTAACTACCCTTTATGGTGCAATGCTTGCGACCATGGTCACCATTCCTTTGGCAGATAAACTAAACGTCCGTAAAGATGAGGAAGCGTTGAACTCGGCTTTGATTATTGATGGTCTGTTGGCTATCCAAGCGGGTCAGAACCCTCGTGTTATCGAACAAATGTTGCGTAACTATCTGCCAGAAGGCAAGCGTGCAGCGGCTGAAGGTTAATTCGGTAAAGGACTAGAGCGATGAGTGACGATACCGAAGAACAAGAATGCCCCCCCTGCCCCCCCGGGCTTCCGGCTTGGTTGGCAACGTTTGGCGACTTGATGTCGCTGCTGATGTGCTTTTTCGTACTTCTACTTTCCTTCTCGGAGATGGACGTACTGAAGTTTAAACAGTTGGCAGGTTCAATGCGCGAAGCGTTTGGTGTTCAAAACCAGATTAAAGTAGAGGATATTCCAAAGGGTACCTCTATTATCGCGCAGGAATTTAGCCCTGGTCGACCAGAACCCACGCCTCTTAACGAAGTCCGTCAGATGACGGTCAATAACGATATGAATACCTTGGATATTCGATCTAAAGAGGGTGATAGCGACTCGCCTGATAAAGAGGCGGGTGAAGCGCAAGAGCTGCAGAAACAACAAGAGCAGGAAGCGAAAGAGGAAGCGGTTGAGTTTGCTGCTGCTTTGGCTCAAGAGATCGGTGAAGGTAGTGTTGAAGTTGAGACGGATGGTAAGAAAATTATTATCCGTATCAAGGAGAAAGGCTCTTTCGATTCCGGTTCTGCCGAGCTGAAGTTCGAGTCAATTCCTGTGTTGGCTAAAATCAGAGATGTGCTTTTAAATGTTAAAGGTCGTGTCGCTATTGAAGGGCACAGTGATAATATCCCTTATGCCGGTCGACGCTTTGAATCTAACTGGGATCTGTCTGTTGCACGCGCATTGGCGGTAGCGCATGAACTATTTGGCGATCCGCGAATCGATCAATCTCGCTTTAAAGTACTCGGTTTGGCAGACACGAAACCATTAGTGCCAAACGATACTCGTGCAAACCGTGTTAAGAACCGCCGTGTAGAGATTATTGTGCAGAAGGGTAAAGATAAGGAATCCTTAGAAAAGATTCAGGCGCGCCAAGATGGCGATCCTGATGGGGAAGTTATCAATCTAAGACCTGATGATATTTTCTAAGCAATAATTACTGCTCCAATAAAAAAACCGCCAAAAGGCGGTTTTTTTATTGCTGAAACTCTAACTTACTTAGAGTTATCAACCATGTACTGGATCGCAGCTTTTAGTTCGCCGTCTGTGCAGTCCATGCAAAGACCACGTGGTGGCATTTGGCCTTTACCTTTGTCAGCTGTAGCGTAAAGTGCATCGATGCCTTGTGCTGAGCGTTCAGCCCACGCTGCAGCATCACCTACTTTAGGTGCATCAGCAACACCAGATGCGTGGCACATTGCACATTTAGTGTTGTAAACAGTAGCTCCGTCACGTTCTGCCATTGCTGCTGCTGGAATCATCATTGCTGCAGCTGCAGTCGCCATCAGTAGTTTTTTCATTGTAATTTTCCTGTAGGTGCTCATGAGTTTGTCATTGGGACTAATTCGACTTCGCCCTCACAACCAAGTCTGCTACCCCCTAGTAGCATCTATTAGTAACCCAAACAGAGTGAATTGTATCTGAACAAAGTCAATAGAAGAACGAAATAATGCTAAAGGATAGCTTGATACAGGAAAGATTGGTTTGGTTGGCGGGCTTAGTTACCTAAACGCATGGCAAAATTAGCCTGGTTATGTTGAATTTGAATGGTTTTTTCATGGATACGTTCTTCCGCATGAAACTCTGCGATGGCCTGATCTACGATGTTTTTAGGTGCCATTGCTAAGTTGCGAACATCCATTTCGGAATAGCCACGTTTCAGCAACTGCTTCAGCTGAGTTGTTAAAGTTGTTTCTGTCATTTTCTTTGCCTCTTTAAATTTAATACTCATCATGCATTAGATTTATTACAGAAATATGTCATTCAATTGATGATTTTGTTGAATGGGGAGCGAGGTTTTAGTCTTCGGAATTTTTTAGTGCCATGCTGATGAGTGCACTGTAAAGCTGTACTAAGTTACCAATAAATAGATGGTGCTCTGGTGAATCTGTAGAAAGTATATGTAAATTCTGGATCGCTTTGTGGAGAGTCTCTAAAAACTCGAGGTCGTAGGATTCTGCTGCTAGGCCTGCTTGTAAACGGTCACGAAGTTCATAGGCGCGAGGAAGCAGACGTTTCTGAATATCCAGAATACTTATTTGAATGACGCTTTCTTTGCGAGAAGTATTCATGAGTGCTGCGTTTTGCTTGGTTCGATACTAACAGCATAGTAGGCATTCAGGATTTTGTTTCTGAAGCCTATCTATTCAATCTTTAGCTTTGATGCCTAAAGAGGAGTAGGCGGCCGCAGTGACTTCAGGATCTAAAGGCGGCGGTGTTATATCAACTTCAGAGGATAGTTGTTTTACAACACATTTGAGTGCTTCTATCCGTGTGTACCATTTATGGTTGGCTGCAATGACATTCCACGCTGCAATTTCTGTATGTGTGTAGTGCAACATGTCATTGATCGCGTGAGTATAATCTTCCCAACGTTCACGATTACGAATATCTTCTGTGGTTAGCTTCCAGCGTTTAACTGGATTGTTTAGGCGCTCGGTAAAACGCCTCAGTTGTTCATCGGGGGTGATGTGCATAAAGATTTTTATTATGCGAGCACCATCATCAATCAAGCTACGTTCAAATTCGTTTATCTCTTGGTAGGCTCTCTGCCATTGCTGTGGTGAAGCAAACTCTTCAACCCGCTCCACTAATACACGGCCGTACCACGAACGATCAAATATCGCGATAGAACCTGCGGGCGGCAATTTTTCTTGGAAGCGCTGAAGGTAGTGTTTGCTTTGTTCGATTGATGTTGGCGCACTAATTGGGTGAACAGTG
The DNA here is from genome assembly GCF_047778075.1 of Neptuniibacter sp. QD57_21. GTDB lineage: Bacteria > Pseudomonadota > Gammaproteobacteria > Pseudomonadales > Balneatricaceae > Neptuniibacter. Next base: position 400,494 of record NZ_CP180549.1, read on the forward strand.
AAACCGCGAGGATCTAACTTTTCGGTGATACGTCTAATAGCGCCGCCTTTACCACTGGCATCCCAGCCTTCAAATACAATTATGGCCCGGCGGTTTTGATGATAATAAGCTTGTTGTACTTCAAGTATGCGCTTTTGCCATTTTTTCAATTTCTTTAGATAGTCATTTTTGTCTGCGAGTACCGCATCTTCGAATGTTATTGAATCTAATTGAGGAGAGGGATATTTGAGTATGATCGCGCTGGGTGTATGCATTAAAAATTCTCCCTCATCGTGTTAAGTAATGGTTATAGTGGTTCCTAACTACTGCTTTTTAACCAGTCTCTAGCGGCTGTAGTGATCTTTTCCACAGCGGTATGCGAGATCTTTCGTTCGATAGAAATTGCGTAAAAGTTATTCACAATCTCATTGGTTTCACCTAGCGTCACCAAACCGAGCTGCGCAGATACTTCATCTCTAATCGGCGTAGGTACCACCATAATCCCTTTACCAGCATTGGCGAATGCTTTAATCAATGCGCTGTCATCAAATTCGCCTACCACTCGAGGATGGATACGGTTCTTACTAAACCACTGTAGCAGTTGTGAGCGGACAATGGTTGTTTCGCTTGGAAGCAGCATAGGGGAACCATTAAGATTGTGGGGGAACTCTCCACTTAGTTGCTCAACTACTGATGGGCTTGCCATAAAACTACTGCCACAGGTGCCTAAACTATGGCTAAAACCATTAATACTGACATCAGAAGGTATAGGTGATTCTGAAATCACCAGATCTAATCTATGCAGGGCAAGCTCTGCGAGTAGCTCGTTGATATCACCCTCATGGCAAATCATTCTGACATTGTTGATGTCATCCATAGCCGGGGAGAGTAGGTGATAAGCGATCGATTTCGGTACTACATCTACCACGCCTACCTTGAAAACTAAGGGACGGATCTTATCTAAATTACGGACCCGTTCTTCCAGTTCGCCACCCAACGAAAAGATATCACTGGCGTAGCTTAAAACCATATGACCCGTTTCGGTGAGTTCTAATTGCCTACCTACTTTTGTGAAGAGAGAGCAGCCAAGGTAATCATCAAGCAAGCTCAGCTGAGCACTAATTGTGTGTGGTGTAACACTCAGACGCTCAGCAGCAGCAGCTATGCTCCCCTCTTTAGCGACCATCCAGAAATAGTGAAGGTGTTTGTAATTAATCATCAAAAACTCGGTAAAATCGATGCTTTTGTTAATAATAATCGAGTTTTATTGTTTTTGGTAGGCGGTTAAATTTTGAACTGTTGATACCGGAAAGCCTTTTGGCTTTTGGTTAGTAAAAACCAGGAGGGGTGTATGAATACATCTATAAGATCTTCAGCAGCTCAGACGCAACCATCTGCGTTAGAGTCTAATAAAGTACTACGCAACACCTATGCATTGTTATCTATGACTTTGCTGTTCAGTGCGATCATTGCTGGTGGATCCATTGCGCTCCAGTTACCTCACCCCGGTGTCATCATCTCTTTAGTCGGCTTTTTTGGTTTATATTTTCTGACCTACAAGCTGCGCAATAGTGTTTGGGCATTACCTTCAGTCTTTGCTCTGACTGGTTTTATGGGTTACACCCTAGGCCCTATTGTTGGTCATTATTTGTCAATGCCGGGTGGCGGTTCTATCGTAATGAATGCGATGGGTATGACAGGAATAATTTTCTTAGGCCTATCAGCTTATGTTTTAACCACACGTAAGAACTTTACCTTTATGGGTGGCTTCTTAATGGTCGGTGTTTTACTGGCGTTTGTTGCAGGCTTAGGGGCAATCTTTTTCCAGATTCCTGCTCTGTCTTTAGCTGTATCGGCAATGTTTGTACTGTTGATGTCTGGTTTTATTCTTTATGAGACAAGCAACATCCTGCACGGCGGTGAGACAAACTACATCATGGCAACAGTGTCCTTGTATGTGTCCATCTATAACTTGTTTACCAGTTTATTGCATATCCTAGGTTTCCTAGGTGGTGAAGATTAAGACATTAAACCCTTTATTAGCTATGCACTTGTGATAACCCCACTGGGGTATTCAGGCGACCTTTTAGGTCGCCTTTTTTTATTTCAGCCAATCGGCAGCAACTTGAATTGGTTGTTGATCTCGTTCTGAAACCCAAATGGCCAATGCATGCTTTTGAGACGTTTGTAGATGGGGTAGTTCAAAGCTCCAGTTATAGTCTGATTGGGCTTTTTGTTGTTTATGTAAAACCACAAATTGATGTTGAAGTAGGCGGCCTGCATTTTCGCCTGAAGTGACTTGGCTACTGAGATTAAACCCGAGTACTGCAACATGAGCTATAAGCACCTTTCGGTCCCTTTTTGGGGTATAACTTACTTTGAGGGTTTGGCTGTTGAGGCTAGCTTTAAGTAGTCCCCCAGAGGAAGATTGATTGGGTAGGGCTTTGCCTTGGAAAAACCCTCGCCATTCTTTGCCGGAGCTAATCCAGCCCGGTGTATACACACTTTTTAAATTTCCTAAGCGGCGATGATTGTATTGGCGCTGTTTAAACTCAGGTTGGGCAAATCGATCTTCCCAGCCAATGTAATCCCAATAGTCTACATGAAAGGCTAAAGGTACTACCTTTTTCCAAAGGTCTGCGGAACCTATAAAGCTGTTGATATAGCGTTCTGCTGGAGGGCAGCTGGAACAGCCTTCTGAGGTATAGAGCTCAATTAACTGAGGTACAGCTCCTTGATTTTCAAAGATCTGCTCAGCCGCTAAAGCTTGAGGTAAGAAATAAAGGCAGGCTGCAATTAACGAATTGGCGAACGATTTCATAACTCTGTCCTCTCATTTCCTATGAGACTTCAGAGCCTTGAGTGAGTTCAGTTATTCAACATCGATCTTACATGCTGGGCTTTTGCCAGGGAGTGTGTCAAAGGCATCTAATTGATTCACGGTTTGATACCAATCGGCTCGACTGCCCCAAAAAAGATTACGTTCCGGTGGTACCTCGGGGCCTGTATCCAGTGTGCCGGCTGGAATGATCATTGCTTTACCTGTTTGGGCTAGCCACGGTAGGTTAGATCCACATTTTTTACAGAAGCAGACAGCAAAATGTTTGGCATCGCTGGGTTCATAGCGTCCAACGTATGCTTCTCCCGCCGTCCAGCGGAATTGCTCTGGTGGCATTATTATGTTGCTAGCATGTGCGCTGCCAGTGGTTTTGCGGCAACGTGAACAGTGACAGTATTGAAAGGTGGAAAAGGGTGGTGATATTTCATACTGAACTTCACCACATAAACAACTGCCCCTGTAAACCTCTTCTCCGCTCATGAAATCATCCTAGCGATCAAACGCTGTCACCATTGAATCTAGTTGTTTTACCAGTTCATGCAGTTCACTGCTAGCGGAAGCGGTTTCATCAGAGGCTTCACTGTTGCGACGGGCAAGGTCCCTGATCGCGACGATATTTTGTTGGATCTCTTCTACAACGGAGGACTGTTGTTCAGAACTGCTGGCGATCTGTAAACAGCGATCAGAAATATCATCAATAGAGCTTTGTACTGTTTGGAAGGCTTCATCAGCAATGTTTGCCACATCGACACTTTGCTTAGCATGATCGCGGCTTTGCTCCATGATGTTGACTGTTTTATCTACAGCAGACTGTACACTTTCAATTGAGGCTTCTATTTCTTGAGTAGAATTTTGCGTACGTGTTGCTAAGGTACGAACTTCATCTGCTACCACTGCGAAGCCGCGTCCTGTTTCACCTGCGCGCGCGGCTTCGATAGCAGCGTTCAGTGCTAGTAGGTTGGTTTGTTCAGCAATATCATTAATCACCGTTACGACATTGCCGATCGCATCTGTATGTTGTTTTAGCTCCATGGTAGCTTCCGTTGCTTCCACTACTTCATTAGACAGATCTTTAATGTGATTTACCGTGTTGTATAGTGCGCTTCGACCTTCTTCAGTTGTAGAGCGTGCATTCTGCGATGCATTCGACATATCGCTAGTGTTAGCTGCAATTTCTTGTGATGCACATGCCATTTCGTGAACAGCAGCGGCGACCATGTCACTTTCTTTATCTTGTTGGCTGATCCCTTCGTTAGTTTGACGGATAGCGTTATCGGTGACATCAATGGCTTGATCAATGGTGTGACTAACATCTCCCAATCGTGTAAGTACGGTAGTGTTTCTGGCTTCATTCATCTGTAAAGCGAGATCAATTTCACCAAATTCATCCTGACGAGGGCAGTACATTAATTGGATTAGAGGATTGCTGAAGCGATCGCGTGCACGATTAGCTAGCTCTTTAATTGGAGCGGTTAAGCGCAACAGACAGGCCCCTAAAAGAACTTCGGTCAGAGCCATAATTCCTAAAATAGGCAGTGACGCACCTGCAAACCATGAAGCAATTAAACTAATAAATGAAATTAAGGCGAAGATAGCAAATGTTTGGTTGCTAATAGATTTCAGTTTTAATGCCTTGCCCGCTTTACCGGCATTGGCCACTGAATAAATAACTTCTGCTTTAGAAACCTGTTCGGCGGTTGGCTTAAAGCGAACCGATTGATAGCCAACTTTTTGGCCTTTTTCATACAAAGGGGTTACGTAAGCATCGACCCAGTAATGATCGCCATTTTTACAACGGTTTTTAACAATTCCGCGCCACGCATGGTTTTCTTTTAAGGACATCCAGAGGTTTTCAAAGGCAGCGGGTGGCACGTCTGGGTGGCGAACAATATTGTGGGCTTTACCTAAAAGCTCCTCTTCAGTGAACCCTGAAATATCACAAAAAACCTGATTAACGTAAGTGATACGTCCTTTGAGGTCTGTTGTTGAAATAATGCGCTGACCTTCAGGTAGTACCACCTCGCGGTTGGTAACTGGCATTTTTTTCATGGTTCACCCTTCTTCGCATGCAAAAAGTAAAAACTAACGGCTCTTAATTATTAGATGTGTACAATGTATTTGATCTGCACAGTTTAGTAATAGTTATAGCTGTATTTAAGTGATATAGCTCAGAAGGCTGACTGATTTATTGATATTTTTTAGCATTTAGTCCTCTGTGAGCTCTGATAATAAAAAGGAATAAAGCATGTCGTTTCGATTAGAATTTAAAGTGCGTGATTACGAATGTGATTTGCAAGGCATCGTAAACAATGGCGTTTACTTCAATTATTTAGAGCATGCGAGGCATGAGTATCTTTTAGACAAGGGGATCGACTTTGCTAAGTTGACCGAAGATAAAATTCATCTGGTCGTTGTTCGTTCTGAGATGGATTATAAAAATTCTTTAACCAGTGGTGATCGCTTTGTTGTTGAAGTAAGTGTCGAGAGGGTGAGTAAAGTTAAGTTTGGTTTTCGTCAGCGTGTGATTAGATTGTCCGATGAAAAGGTGGCCCTTGAAGCGTTGGTAATCGGAACGGCATTAAATGAAAGAGGGCGTCCATTTGTGTTACCAGAAATCGCCGCTTTGATGCCAGAAGAGTAAGATTAGGAAGAGAAAGTACCCAGTGAACTTTTCAGCTTGGTTGTTAGCGAATGAACCGATAGTGCGCTTAAGCTGTTTTTTCGGCGTGTTCACGGTGATGGCCTGCTGGGAGTTATATAGGCCTTTCCGACCTTTGCTGCAAAAAAAATGGTTTCGTTGGCGATCGAATCTCAGTTTGGTTGTGCTTAATAGTTTGCTGCTGAGGGTTATGTTTCCGGTAGCGGCTGTTGGCGTTGCTGGATATGCGCAGGCCAAAGGGTTTGGACTTTTTATATGGTTGGATTTGCCTATTTGGTTGGAGGTTTTATTAGCTGTAGTGCTTTTGGATTTTCTGATTTATGCACAGCATGTTCTCTTTCATAAAGTTCCTTTGCTATGGCGTTTTCACCGCATGCATCATGCGGATCCAGATATTGATGTGACCACGGGGGCTAGATTTCATCCAGTTGAAATTGTCCTGTCGATGCTGATTAAAATGTTGATGGTGTTTCTTCTGGGGCCAGCGGTGGTTGCGGTGATCTTATTTGAAGTGTTACTCAATGCATCAGCCATGTTTAATCACTCGAATATACAATTGCCTAAACTATTAGATAGGGTGATTCGTTGGCTATTTGTTACCCCTGATATGCATCGAGTGCATCATTCAAAAATTCTCAGTGAGACGGATAGTAATTATGGCTTTGCGTTATCCTGTTGGGATCGAATCTGTAAGACTTATATTGAGAAGCCCGCTAAAGGCCAAGTAGGTGTAGAGATCGGATTAAACGAGTTTAATGATCCAAACACCTCTTGCCGTTTGGGTGGTATGTTGATGTTACCGTTTAAAAAGTGATTATTTAGTTTGAGTTAGCTGGGACCAGAAGGCGTTGATCAGCGGGTTCTTAAGTTTTTTCTCTAAAGTCACTATCCCAACTTCATAGGGTTTGAGTTTAGGTGTGATGTCGAGTACTTCCACGCTGCTTGCTAGTGGACTGTTTTGCAGAACAATCTCAGGTACAACACCTATGCCAAACCCTAGACTTACCATGCTCACAATAGCTTCGTTACCCGATACTTGGGCATAGATGATCGGTTTTATATCTTGATCTTTAAACCAGCGATCGACTCTTTTACGAGCCAAACCCGCTTCGGATAGGATCATCGGTGTGGAGCTATCTGGCCGAACCGGTGGTTTATCTTGACCTTGTAGTCCCTGTATTGGCGCTATAAATAGGAGGGGAGAGATGGCAATCGTCTTAAATGCAATCCCTGCCGGTAACGCGTCAGGTTTTGCGCTGATAGCAAAGTCTTCATCTCCGGATAGTATGCGGGATATAGCGTGTTCATGATCCCCGGTGTGTAACTTGATCTCTATTTTGGGATAGTCGGTACGGAACTCACTCAAGATATCGAACAGGAAGCTGTAACTGGCGGTAACCGAGCAATACATACTTATTTCGCCCTGAAGTTCACCCGACCTTTCCATCAGTTGAGTGCGCACCATATCCCATTGACCTAGGGAATCGCGGGCATAGCCTAAGAATATTTTGCCTTCTGTCGTCAGGGCAACACTGCGGTTATCTCGTTCAAACAGATCTGTGCCGACTTCTTCTTCCAACTGCTTGATGCTTCTGCTTAGTGCCGAAGGACTTATGTAAGAAGCTTCGCTTGCTCGACCAAAATGTAAGGTTTCGGCTAAGTGAACGAATTGTTTGAGCTGTCTGATATCCATAATGTTGCGCTTTTTCGAATGTTTCTCTTATTTTATGCCAATTTTTAATCTAATAGGAGTGCCTCTGCTTATTTTTTGTTCAGTTTTGTCATATTTCTATGCTATTTTCTATGTTGTTATTGTGCGGTGCACAAAAGCAGCAGGAGGCACGTATGACAAAGTCATTGAATTTGGCATTACAGGGTGGTGGTGCTCATGGAGCATTTGCCTGGGGCGTTTTAGATCGTTTACTTGAAGAGGATATCAAGCCTCAAGCGATCAGCGGAACTAGTGCAGGTGCTATGAATGCGATTCTGCTTGCACATGGTTGGCAGTTGAATGGTGCTTCAGGAGCAAAGGATTTATTAGACCAATTTTGGCACAAGGTTTCTCTTAACTCTCCTTCGGAGTTGATAGGTTCTCAGTTGCCCGATTCCCAGATGACGGCGGTGACAGGGTTTATGCTCGATCTCTTGCGTTATCTATCGCCTTACGACCTTAACCCTCTCGATATTAATCCATTGCGTGGTTTGCTGGATGATATTGTCGACTTTGAAATGCTGAGAAATGATGGATCAATACAGTTATTCATAGCTGCTACCGATGTTACAACAGGCAAAATTCGTCTATTTAGAGAGAATGAGCTGACCACGGAGCATGCTTTGGCTTCGGCGTGTTTACCAACGTTGCACCAAGCTATTGAAATTGATGACTGTTACTACTGGGATGGAGGCTTCTCCGGCAATCCAGCGGTGTATCCGCTGATCTTTGATTGTCAGGAAGAGGATATCTTAATGGTTTTGCTTCAGCCTATGCAGGGACGTGATCTCCCGACGACCTCTCATGCGATTAACCAACGTGTTACTGAGTTGGGTTTTCAAAGTACTTTTTTACGAGAGATGAGAGCGATCAGCTATACCCGACAGCAGGCTAAAGATAAGTTTTTCAGTACCAGTAGTCTGGAGCGGCGGTTCAAAGCGCTACGTTTTCATCTGATTGAATCGGGTGAAGTGTTATCTAGTCTGGAACAAGCCAGCAAATATGATACCCGGCAGGAATTTCTTTTAGGTCTCAAGGAAAAGGGACGAAATGCCGCAGAACAGTGGATTGGATCAAACTTCAGTGCGATAGGGCAGAGGCCAAGTTGTGACATCGAGGCGATGTTTTTATAGTACTAAGATAAAGTATTGGTATGGATGGGAAGCATGGTGAAAAGTAGGGACCAACTGAAGTTATTGCTGCTTCAGATCCGAGATGAAGATCAAGTTCGAAGGGAAGAGCTAGAGAGTTTTGCTGAATACTGCGGGCTTAATATCGAGCAGTTTGATGTGCTTAATGTCTTTGATACACCGACATTTCCAGATACTGCCGCCGATAATTATGACGCTTTGCTAGTCGGTGGTGCCAGTGAGGCTAATGTACTTTTCCCAGACATTTACCCATTTGTAGATCAGTGTCAGCAGCTCATTTTACGTTGCGCAGAAACCGACAAGCCAGTGTTTGCCTCCTGCTTTGGTTTTCAGTTAGCGGTATTAGCGCTTGGTGGTGAGATCTTGCATCGAGAGAAAAATTTCGAGATGGGTACAATACCTATCTCGCTTGATCATAGCGTTTGGCAGGATCCAATATTTCGAGATACCCCCGACAATTTTTATGCAGTTTCAGTGCACAAGCAGTACGCAAATGAACTGCCGAAAAACTGTGTTTCTCTTGCTTACACAGATAAATGCATTCATGCATTTAGAGTAAAAGATAAGCCTTTCTGGGCTTTTCAATTTCATCCTGAGGTTGGTAAACGAATCTTGGTTGAGCGACTGACCTTTTACAAAGATAAATACACAGATGGAGATGATCACCTTGATCAGGTGCTAGCGACTGCACAAGAAACGCCTCAATCAAATGCGTTGCTAACTAAATTTGTGGATAGAATTCTATTAGATCAGGATCATCTAGATCTCTAGAAATGGCATCCTGACGCTGGTCACAGTAGAATGGGGTTTCTCTATATTATGGAATATAAAAAATCGCGATGAATGAGCCGCAAAATCAAGATAATCAAGAACCGATAAAGCCTCGTAGCCGCGGGATCTACCTGCTGCCTAATTTATTTACGACAGGGGCATTGTTTTCAGGGTTCTATGCAATTGTTGCGAGTATGAATGGGCACTTTGAAAATGCCGCAATAGCGATCTTTGTTTCGATGGTACTGGATGGGCTTGATGGTCGAGTAGCACGTATGACCAACACCTCCAGTGCATTTGGTGCGGAGTATGACTCACTAGCTGATATGGTTTCCTTTGGTGTAGCGCCTTCACTCGTGGTTTTCTCCTGGGTGTTGGATGATATTGGCAAACTAGGCTGGTTTGCTGCATTTATCTATGTAGCAGGGGCAGCTTTAAGACTTGCCCGCTTCAATACCCAAATTGGTTCGACAGATAAACGTTACTTTATTGGATTGCCTAGCCCAGCAGCGGCGGCTGCAGTGGCAGGTTTAGTGTGGGCTGCGACCGAGTATGAAATAGATGGATCGGCTTATGTTTATTTGATAGCTGCGTTTGTTGCTTTGGTCGGTGTTTTGATGGTGAGTAATGTACTTTATTACAGCTTTAAAGATGTCAGCCTAAAAGAGAAAGTACCTTTCTTGATCTTAGCGGGTATTGTCTTGGCTGTAGGTATTATCTCAATTAGCCCGCCTGCATTCTTATGGATTTTATTCCTAGCTTATGCGGTGTCTGGGCCGCTATTGTGGGTTATGCGAAAAACTAAACAGAAGCCTACGGCCTAAGGGTCAGATAGAAGCATTTCAGAATTTTTAAAACGGCTCCTTTAAGGGGCCGTTTTTCTGCTATACCTCATAATAGCCCTTGTAGAAGGAGGTTATTATGAAACCCTTCCCTTGTAATTGTCGCCCCCTTAAAACCCTTGTTTATACGGTAATCTTTTTGCTCATTATTATCGCAATGATGAGTGGTGCATTTATGCTGGTGGATAAGATCTGACGTCCATAACTGCTTATGACGTCCTTGCAAAATTTTCATCGCTGCTATACTTGCAGTTAACAACCAAGCGGATTGGTCGGAAATGATAGGACGGAGTCCAGGCGGAAAGAGAGCCTGCCCGAACCCTGTCGCTACCGACGTTGAAAGAGAAGTACAACGCCCTTAGTGAGAGGTTTCTGACAGGCTCTTTTGCGTGTATAGCAAAGGGGGCTGCAATGATAAAAACAATATCGGGATTTGTTGCACTGTTATTGTTTGCTAATAATCTCCAGGCTGATTGGGAGGTAAATCTCACCCGAGGTGTTACCGAAATCAGTCGAGAGGTCTATGACCTGCACATGATTATTTTCTGGATCTGTGTGGCTATTGGTGTCGTTGTTTTTGGTGTGATGCTCTGGTCGGTGATCTATCATCGTAAGTCCAAAGGAGCAAAAGCGCACAACTTCCATGAAAGCCTTGTTGTCGAAATTGCTTGGACTTTAATTCCCTTCGTTATCTTGATTGCCATGGCTGTTCCTGCAACGGCAACCTTAATCAAAATGTACGATAACTCAGAATCTGAAGTCGATATTCAGATTACTGGTTATCAGTGGAAATGGCGCTATCAGTATTTAGCTGAAGATATCGATTTCTTCTCAAGTCTCTCTACCTCTCGAGAACAGATCAACAACAAAGCTGCTAAAGGCGAACATTATCTACTCGAAGTGGATAACCCTTTGGTGATTCCAGCAGGTAAAAAAGTGCGCTTTTTACTGACCGCAAATGACGTGATTCATTCTTGGTGGGTACCGGATCTCGCGGTTAAGAAAGATGCAATTCCCGGTTTCATAAATGAAGCGTGGACCATTGTGGATAAACCCGGTGTTTATCGTGGTCAGTGCGCAGAGCTTTGCGGTAAAGATCACGGTTTTATGCCGATCGTTGTCGAAGTGAAAACGCCAGAAGAGTATGAGGCTTGGCTAGCTGAGGTTAGGCAAGCGGATCAAGAAAAAGCAGCTGAAGGGCAAAAGGATTGGAACCTAGCTGAGCTTATGGAAACCGGTGAAGCGGTTTATAACAAAAACTGTTTAGCCTGCCACCAAGCCAATGGTGAGGGAATTCCAGGTGTTTTCCCAGCTTTGAAAAATAGTCCAATAGCTTTGGGAGAGCCGGGGCCTCATATCGATATTGTGCTTAACGGTAAAAAAGGCACGGCGATGCAGGCGTATAGGGATCAACTGTCGGCTGTGGAACTGGCTGCTGTAATTACTTATGAGCGAAACGCTTGGGGTAATAAGGTGGGCGATCTAGTTACACCGACACAGATTGCTGAGTTGAAAGAGTAGGAGGGGGCATGGATACGGTTGCAGTTTCTCATCATCATGGTCCGGCTACCGGTATAGGGCGTTGGTTATTCACAACCAATCATAAAGATATAGGGACGCTCTATCTCTGGTTTAGCTTTTTGATGTTCCTTACCGGCGGATGCATGGCATTGCTGATTCGAGCTGAGCTCTTTCAGCCTGGGTTACAGCTGATTCAGCCAGACTTCTTTAATCAGATGACCACCATGCATGGCCTGATCATGGTGTTTGGTGCGGTCATGCCTGCGTTTGTTGGCTTAGCCAACTGGATGATCCCGATTATGGTGGGTGCGCCAGATATGGCGCTGCCAAGGATGAATAACTGGAGTTTTTGGATTCTTCCTTTCGCTTTCGCGATGATGCTGTCGACTCTATTTATGGATGGCGGTGCGCCAAATTTTGGTTGGACATTCTATGCGCCGTTATCGACTACCTATGCACCCCCTAGTGTGACCTTCTTTATCTTCGCTGTGCACATGATGGGGATTAGCTCGATTATGGGGGCGATCAATATCATTGCCACCATACTCAATATGCGTGCGCCGGGTATGACCATGATGAAGTTGCCACTCTTCGTTTGGACTTGGTTGATTACGGCATTCCTCTTGATTGCAGTGATGCCAGTGTTAGCCGGTGTAGTTACGATGATGTTGATGGATATTCATTTTGGAACCAGTTTTTTTGATGCCGCTGGTGGCGGTGATCCAGTGTTATTCCAGCATGTATTCTGGTTCTTTGGTCACCCTGAGGTATACATCATGATCTTGCCTGCTTTCGGTATTGTCAGTGAGATCATTCCGACTTTCGCAAGGAAGAAGCTGTTTGGTTATACCTCGATGGTTTATGCCACAGCTTCTATAGCTATTCTTTCCTTCATCGTTTGGGCGCATCACATGTTTACGGTCGGCCTACCTTTGGCTGGTGAATTGTTCTTTATGTTCACAACTATGCTGATTGCCGTGCCTACAGGAGTCAAAGTCTTTAACTGGGTAGCGACGATGTTTCGTGGCTCTATGACGTTCGAAACGCCGATGCTATTTGCACTCGCATTTGTAGTTCTTTTCACTATCGGTGGTTTTTCAGGCTTGATGTTGGCGATCGCGCCAGTCGATTTTCAATACCACGACACTTATTTTGTGGTAGCCCATTTCCATTATGTCTTAGTGCCCGGTGCGGTCTTTGCCATTATGGCAGGCGCTTATTATTGGTTACCTAAGTGGTGTGGCAATTATTACAACGAAACCATGGGTAAAGTGCATTTTTGGTGTAGTTTTATCGGGGTGAATATCACCTTTTTCCCGATGCACTTTATCGGCTTAGCGGGTATGCCGCGCCGTATACCTGACTATGCACTTCAGTTTGCCGATTTCAATGCGGTGGCTTCAGTAGGTGCGTTTATCTTCGGGCTATCGCAACTAATTTTCCTTTATAACATTGTGAGCTGTATTCGTAAGGGTAAGCAGGCCAGTGCGGAAGTTTGGGAAGGGTCTCACGGTTTAGAGTGGACCCTACCATCCCCTGCGCCTTATCACAGCTTTAGTACACCGCCAGAGGTGAAATAACAGCACTTTTGAGAGGTTGTTATGGTAGAGCAACGACATAAGAAAACAGTGCTATCACTGTTAAGTGGAACCCTGATTATGTTTGGGTTTGGCTTCGCGTTGGTACCTCTATATGACGTGTTTTGTGATATCACGGGGCTAAACGGCAAAGTGGATCTGGTTGCAGCGGAGCCGAGTTTGGTTGTGGATAACAGTCGGCAGGTAAAATTGCAGCTGGTGGCTATTAACAACGAATCTATGCCTTGGCGATTTAAACCAGAAAAAACTTCTATCATTTTGTCGCCTGGGGAAATGTATCAAACAGCCTATAAGGCGCGCAATTTGACCGATAACTTCATGATTGCGCAAGCAGTCCCTTCGGTTTCACCTTCAGAAGCTGCGCCTTATGTGCAAAAGATTAATTGTTTCTGTTTCGAACGGCAGCCGCTAAAAGCGAAAGAATTAAAGGCGATGCCGCTGGTTGTTTCTATCGCGCCAGAGCTTCCTAAGCACATAAAAACAGTAACACTTTCATACACCCTATTTGATATCACACCAGAAGCGGAAGTGAATTTGTCTGCGAGGAGGAACTCTCTATGAGTACTCAAACTTACTATGTGCCAGAACAAAGTCGTTGGCCTATTTTAGCATCGATCGCTTTGTTCTTTATGGCTTACGGTGCAGGCAGCTTAATCAATAGCCTTACCGCAGAAGAGGCTGGTGGAGCTGGTTTAATTCTTCTATTAGCCGGTGCATTGGGAATGGGGCTTATTTTATTGGGCTGGTTTAGCAACGTTATCCATGAAAGTGGTGAAGGTTTATACAGCCCACAAATGGATCGCTCATTCCGCTGGGGGATGAGCTGGTTTATCTTTTCTGAGGTTATGTTCTTTGCTGCATTCTTTGGCACTTTATTTTATGTCAGGACGTTAGCGGTGCCTTGGCTGGGTGGTGAAGGTGATAAAGGTGTTTCAAACATGCTGTGGGAAGGCTTTGAGGCACAGTGGCCTTTGATGGTGACACCAGATCAAAATGCTTTTCCGGGTCCTAAAGAGGTAATCGATCCTTGGCATATACCACTTTTCAATACCATTTTACTGATCGCATCGAGTTTTACAGTCACCCTTGCGCATAAAGCACTTAAGTTGGATCAACGCTCTAGGGTGGTGTTTTGGTTAGCTGTGACTGTCTTGCTGGGCAGCGTGTTTCTATATTTTCAAGCTTATGAGTATGTACTTGCTTACAACGAATTAGGCTTAACGCTTAATGCCGGTATATACGGGGCAACCTTTTTTATTCTTACAGGTTTTCATGGATTACATGTCACTTTAGGCACGCTGATGTTGATCATTATTTGGTTGCGGGTAATCAAAGGGCATTTCAGTTCAGAAAAGCATTTTGGTTTTGAGGCGGTGGCTTGGTATTGGCACTTTGTTGATGTGGTATGGGTCGGCTTGTTTCTATTTGTTTATATCTTGTAGTCGCTTAAAGCCCGTGAGGAACAATCTCACCGGTATAGAAGCCATAAATAAGTACCGCGATGATCATGACACTAAAAGTGACCCTGAAGAAAAGTGAGTTAACGGTTCGATGAGATTGACCTTGATCTCTTACTAAGAAGTAGAGGCCGGAAAATAAACTGATGAGAACGGCCATAAACAGAAGTAGTAAAAGTAACTTTAACGACATGCGCAGTACCTGATAGCTGTTCTTGGTGTAGGTAACTATGAGTAAAGTTCAGAGTGGTTCAGCCTTCAAGTGGATGTTGTGGATATCTGGAATTGTATTGTTGCCATTATTGATCGGACTGGGACTTTGGCAGTTGGACAGAGCGGAACAAAAGCAAGAGCTATTGGATAGCTGGCAACAAGCAGAACCAAGTCAGGAATTGCCGTTGGAGCAAGAGATGATAAGAGGGAGTTATAAAGCGGTTATCTTGAAGGGAGTGTTCGATCGAGAACGGTACTTTCTTTTAGATAATCGAGTACGAAAGGGGCGTGCTGGTTATGAGGTCGTTGCTCTATTTACTGCGGCTAGTGGTCGAAATGTATTGGTGAATCTTGGTTGGGTGTTAGCTTCGCAGGATCGCGGGGTTTTACCTGAAGTTGAAGTGCCTAAAGCTCAGCAAACGATAAGTGGAAGTATCAGGGTGGTTGAGAAAGGTTTTGCTTTATCAGGTGATGATCTAGCAGAGGATCGGTGGCCTAAGGTAATTCAGCAATTGGATGTGGAAAAAATATCGTCTCGGCTAGTTACAAGTATTGATGCGTTGGAAATAAGGCTAACAGAGCCGCTTGTTTCAGGTTTAGATCTAAATTGGCCAGTAGTGAATATGAAGCCAGAGAAACATTTAGGTTATGCATTTCAATGGTTCGCTATGGCATTTGCGTTGTTGTGTTTATTGATTTGGAGCGCTCTAAAGATAAGAAAGGAGGCTGTATATGAACAGGTTTAGTTTTTGGCTTGTTTGGGCGGTTGGCTTAGTACCCATGCTGGTGGCTTCTTTTATGTTTTTTACGGGGATGATGATTCCAGAGCAGCGTGTTCATTCAGGTACTTTGCTTTCTGATCAGCATATTAATGATCTGAGCTTGGTTGGGAGTGAGCTGAAACAGCGTAAGTGGCAACTGTTATTAACTAAGCAAGATGATTGTGTCTCGCGTTGCGAGAAATGGTCAAAGGTGCTTAGCAATCTGCACACAGCATTAGGTAAGGAGCAAGATCGGGTCAAGCTGTTACAAGTGGATCTGAGTGCAACCACACTAGATAGGAATGAGTTTGGAAAGTTAGGAACGGCAATATGGGTCGTCGACCCATTAGGCAATATGGTGCTGCGATATACCTTATCAGATGAGCCGAGTCTGATTCTTAAAGATCTGCGCAAGCTGTTGAAAATGTCCCGGATTGGATAAGCCACGGGGGAATTAATGTTAAAGCTGATATGGCGGTTGAGTAATGTGGTATTAGTGCTTGCGCTCTGCGTTGTGTTGTTAGGAGCGTGGACTCGAATTAACCATGCGGGACTAAGCTGCCCTGACTGGCCTGGGTGTTATGGCTATATGTTGATGCCTACTGATCAAGCAGCTTTGACTGAAGCGCAGTTTATTTACCCTGATACACCTATAGAGCTTGGTAAAACAGCACTAGAGATGGGGCATCGTTATTTAGCGGGAACTTTAGGCCTAGTCATAGCGGCTTTGGCTTTTTGTGCCTATAGATTAAGGCGCGTGCAAACATATCCGGTTTATTTAAGTTATGGCTTGCTCTTGTTAGTGACAGTGCAGGCTGTATTTGGAATGTGGACGGTCACATTAAAGCTTTACCCGCCAGTAGTGACTTTGCATCTTTTAGGGGGAGTGCTGACGTTAACAGGTGTATATGTCCTCAGAAGCAAAGTGAAAACATTGATGGCTGGAGTGAAAAAGCAAAGGACTAAATGCAGTAAGTGGATCAAGTATGCTTTGGCTGTTTTGTTGCTGCAGATAGTGTTGGGTGGCTGGACTAGCTCAAACTATGCAGGACCAGCTTGTGGTCATTGGCTAAGTTGCAGCATGGGCGAGAATGCCAGCAGCGATTTTACGAGAGGTTTTAATCTTACGGAAACTATTGGCCAAAATTATCAAGGTGGTTTGCTGCCACTAGATGCACGTGTAGCGATTCAGCAGGGGCATAGAATTGGTGCATTGGTGGTATTGATCGTGTGTGTTTGGCTAGTGGTTAAGTTACATCGACAGGTATATATGCGAAGTTGGCTATATGGGTTGTTAGCCTTGTTATCGATCCAGATATTGCTGGGTGGATTAAACGCTATTTATGCAGTCCCTAATCTGTTGGCGATTGGGCACCATGCAGTGGCGGTTGGATTATTGTTGGTTCTGTTAAAAATTTATGAGCTGCGGCTACGGACTGTAGAGGTGAATCATGGATAACCAAGAATTAGTAAGCATTCGTACAGAAGGGGTTTCTTGGCGAGATTATCTGATTTTATGTAAGCCTAAGGTTGTGGTCGTTATGCTGGTAACTGCTGCTGTGGGTATGTTTCTAGCAGTGCAGGAAATTCCACCGATTAGTAACGTCTTATTAGGACTAGTTGGAATTGGCATGGCAGCTGGCTCTGCAGCAGCAGTAAATCACATCATGGATCGTAAGATCGATGAAAAAATGGCTCGGACGAAAAGGCGGCCTTTACCCCAAGGCAAATTAAGTCCGCTACAAGCACTGTTATTCGCAGCTGTGCTTGGTGTATCAGGAATTGCAATCTTGGTCTTCTGGGTTAATGCGCTGACAGCATGGTTAACAGTGGCGGCGTTAATGGGTTATGCGGTGGTCTATACTGTATGGCTGAAAAGAGCGACACCCCAGAATATTGTAATCGGCGGTATAGCCGGTGCAGCACCACCGCTATTAGGCTGGACAGCTATAGCAGGCTCGATAGAACCGAACGCGTTGCTACTTGTGCTTATTATCTTTGCTTGGACACCTCCGCACTTTTGGGCTCTGTGTATAGCTCGCAAAGAGGACTATGCAAAAGCTGGTATTCCAATGCTGCCAGTTACACATGGTGTCGCATATACACGTTTGCAAATCATGCTTTATAGCATGTTAATGGTGGCAACAACGTTATTCCCTGTTATGACGGGAATGAGTGGGGCGATTTATCTGGGTTTGGTGTTAGCACTAAATGCTCAATTTCTATATAGGGTTGCTTGCTTGTGGACAGAGCCAAGTCAATCACCCATGTTACTTTTTAAATACAGTATCAATTACATCATGTTGCTGTTTGTCGCATTGCTTGTAGATCACTACATGATATGAAAAACAGCAACGGTTAAAACTTAAAGTTCCTGAAACCTGTGGAAATGGAGAGAAAATCAGTAATGAAACAAGAAGTTAATTGATGTAGCGCTAATGGATTGGTGCTGCACCTAAATTAAACGAGGGGATGCATCATGTTTATTCAGCATATGATGGGAATAATGTACCACCCAAAAGAGGAGTGGGGACAAATAAGAAAAGAGCACTACAGCGCGTCGCATATATATATGCAACAAATAAGTATTCTGGCTGCCATACCAGCAATCTCAATGTTCATCGGGACAACCCAAATAGGTTGGAGCATTGCGGGTTCTGAATATGTGAAGCTAGATGCAATGAGCGCCTTGCCTGCTGCAATCGCATTTTACTTTGCAATGTGGGTTGGAGTTGGGTTTATAACATGGGCCATTCATTGGATGGAGAAGAACTATGGCGGCAACGTTTCATTTGATGATTGCCTATCGCTAGCGACTTATACAGCGACGCCAATGTTCTTAGCAGGCTTGTCTGCGTTGTATCCATTGCTATGGTTTAATGTGACCGTTGGTTTATTCGCAATTTGTTACACGGTCTACCTACTATACATAGGTGTTCCGGTGATAATGAAAATACCAGAAGAAAGGGCCTTTCTATTTTCAACATCTATCTTGACAGTGGGACTCTGTACACTAGTGGGTATTATTGTTGCTTCTGTTATTCTATGGGGCACAGTGATTCCACTAAACTATATACCGGTGTAATGGCTAAATAAGCTATAAATTACTCGGAAACTGAAAGGCGCTTAAGCAATTTTGTAAGCGCCTTTCTTGTTTGTTGTATAAATAACAATCATGTCTGATCAATCCTTGATCGATTTGTGATGGTTTGTAAGTTTTTTACAACTTTTTGCACTTTTTTTAAGATTGGGTGTTGACCCTTTTTTAGATGTCTGTAGAATTCGCCGTCCTTGCTTAGGGAGGCCGCTTTTTAAGGGGCTGCAGAGCTGAGTGAGGTGCTTAGTAAGTGATTGAAAACATTGGTTTTTAAGATTGCTTACGGAGCAGGATTCAAAGTCTGGTTGCTGAGTAAAAACTTTTTACGAAATTGCAAAATAAACGGTTGACTTTGAATGAGCGCAAAGTAGAATATGCGCCTCGCTTGAGACGAAACGCTGATTCAGCGGAGAGTCAAGAAAGCAACGCTCTTTAACAATTTGATCAGATAATTCGTGTGGGCGCTTGTTGAGAAGAAGCAAATTTTTTCTAGACAAGCAACCAAGTGAATTCATTTAAAGCGATTTACAAAGGTTTAACGTTCTTAAGAATGTTATCCGGTTGTTTAGTACTAGAGCCCGTTACCACATTCCTGGTAACACAAATGATTTAAACTGAAGAGTTTGATCATGGCTCAGATTGAACGCTGGCGGCAGGCCTAACACATGCAAGTCGAACGGTAACATGACTAGCTTGCTAGTTGATGACGAGTGGCGGACGGGTGAGTAACGCGTAGGAATCTACCCAGTAGCGGGGGATAAGCCAGAGAAATTTGGTCTAATACCGCATACGCCCTAAGGGGGAAAGCAGGGGATCTTCGGACCTTGCACTATTGGATGAGCCTGCGTGAGATTAGCTAGTTGGTGAGGTAATGGCTCACCAAGGCGACGATCTCTAGCTGGTCTGAGAGGATGATCAGCCACACTGGAACTGAGACACGGTCCAGACTCCTACGGGAGGCAGCAGTGGGGAATATTGCACAATGGGCGCAAGCCTGATGCAGCCATGCCGCGTGTGTGAAGAAGGCCCTAGGGTTGTAAAGCACTTTCAGCAGTGAGGAAAGGTTAGTAGTTAATACCTGCTAGCTGTGACGTTAACTGCAGAAGAAGCACCGGCTAACTCCGTGCCAGCAGCCGCGGTAATACGGAGGGTGCGAGCGTTAATCGGAATTACTGGGCGTAAAGCGCGCGTAGGTGGATTGGTCAGTCAGATGTGAAAGCCCAGGGCTCAACCTTGGAACTGCACCTGATACTGCCAATCTAGAATACGGTAGAGGGTAGTGGAATTTCCTGTGTAGCGGTGAAATGCGTAGATATAGGAAGGAACACCAGTGGCGAAGGCGACTACCTGGACCGATATTGACACTGAGGTGCGAAAGCGTGGGGAGCAAACAGGATTAGATACCCTGGTAGTCCACGCCGTAAACGATGTCTACTAGCCGTTGGGAGACTTGATCTTTTAGTGGCGCAGCTAACGCGATAAGTAGACCGCCTGGGGAGTACGGCCGCAAGGTTAAAACTCAAATGAATTGACGGGGGCCCGCACAAGCGGTGGAGCATGTGGTTTAATTCGACGCAACGCGAAGAACCTTACCAACTCTTGACATCCAGAGAAGTTACTAGAGATAGTTTCGTGCCTTCGGGAACTCTGAGACAGGTGCTGCATGGCTGTCGTCAGCTCGTGTTGTGAAATGTTGGGTTAAGTCCCGTAACGAGCGCAACCCTTGTCCTTATTTGCCAGCACTTCGGGTGGGAACTCTAAGGAGACTGCCGGTGACAAACCGGAGGAAGGTGGGGACGACGTCAAGTCATCATGGCCCTTACGAGTTGGGCTACACACGTGCTACAATGGCCGGTACAGAGGGCCGCGAACCTGCGAGGGTAAGCTAATCTCAGAAAACCGGTCGTAGTCCGGATTGGAGTCTGCAACTCGACTCCATGAAGTCGGAATCGCTAGTAATCGCGAATCAGAATGTCGCGGTGAATACGTTCCCGGGCCTTGTACACACCGCCCGTCACACCATGGGAGTGGATTGCACCAGAAGTAGCTAGCTTAACCTTCGGGAGGGCGGTTACCACGGTGTGGTTCATGACTGGGGTGAAGTCGTAACAAGGTAGCCCTAGGGGAACCTGGGGCTGGATCACCTCCTTAAACGAAAGCCGATTCTCGGCAAGCGTTCACACGAATTATCTGATCAGAGAAGTTAAGAGCAACGGTGTAGGCTTGTAGCTCAGCTGGTTAGAGCGCACCCCTGATAAGGGTGAGGTCGGTGGTTCAAGTCCACTCAGGCCTACCAATCAATAGCCTTACTGTTTTTCTTGGGGCTATAGCTCAGCTGGGAGAGCGCCTGCTTTGCACGCAGGAGGTCTGCGGTTCGATCCCGCATAGCTCCACCATCATCCTCTGGATGAGAAGGAAGAGTTTTAAAACATATTGTCGTTTAAGACATTATCTTTTAAAGCTTTTTTGCTTTAAACGCTCTTTAACAATTTGGATTTGATTCATTTGATTTAGATTTAAGACATGTAGTTTTACTGCATGCGCCAATTCGGCGAAATCTATCGTTACTAGCAATACAAGTTACTGTGATTCCAGACGCCTTCGGGTTATATGGTCAAGTGACTAAGCGTGCACGGTGGATGCCTTGGCAGTCAGAGGCGATGAAGGACGTTGTAACCTGCGATAAGGTTCGGGGAGGTGGTAAACAACCTTTGATCCGGACATTTCCGAATGGGGAAACCCACCTATTTATAGGTATCTTTTAACTGAATACATAGGTTATTAGAGGCGAACCTGGGGAACTGAAACATCTAAGTACCCAGAGGAAAAGAAATCAACCGAGATTCCCTAAGTAGCGGCGAGCGAACGGGGACTAGCCCTTAAGCTTTATTAGATTTAACAGAACACTCTGGAAAGTGTGGCCATAGTGGGTGATAGCCCCGTATGTGAAAGGTCTTTTAAAGTGAAATCGAGTAGGACGGCACACGTGAAACGCTGTCTGAATATGGGGGGACCATCCTCCAAGGCTAAATACTCCTGACTGACCGATAGTGAACCAGTACCGTGAGGGAAAGGCGAAAAGAACCCCTGTGAGGGGAGTGAAATAGACCCTGAAACCGTGTACGTACAAGCAGTGGGAGCCGTTTTCGGACGGTGACTGCGTACCTTTTGTATAATGGGTCAGCGACTTACTTTTAGTGGCAAGGTTAAGCATTTGCGGAGCCGTAGGGAAACCGAGTCTTAATAGGGCGTCCAGTCGCTAGGAGTAGACCCGAAACCGAGTGATCTATCCATGGGCAGGTTGAAGATGCAGTAACATGCATTGGAGGACCGAACCGACTGTCGTTGAAAAGCCAGCGGATGACTTGTGGATAGGAGTGAAAGGCTAATCAAACTCGGAGATAGCTGGTTCTCCTCGAAAACTATTTAGGTAGTGCCTCGTGTCTAACCATGGGGGGTAGAGCACTGTTTCGGCTAGGGGGTCATCCCGACTTACCAACCCGATGCAAACTCCGAATACCCATGAGTTCAATCACGGGAGACACACGGCGGGTGCTAACGTCCGTCGTGGAAAGGGAAACAACCCAGACCGTCAGCTAAGGTCCCAAAGTTTATGCTAAGTGGGAAACGATGTGGGAAGGCTTAGACAGCTAGGAGGTTGGCTTAGAAGCAGCCACCCTTTAAAGAAAGCGTAATAGCTCACTAGTCGAGTCGGCCCGCGCGGAAGATATAACGGGGCTAAGCATAACACCGAAGCTACGGATGCACTTTGTGCATGGTAGAGGAGCGTTCTGTAAGCTGTTGAAGCGGAAGCTGTAAGGCACCGTGGAGGTATCAGAAGTGCGAATGCTGACATGAGTAACGATAAGGGAGGTGAAAACCCTCCCCGCCGGAAGACCAAGGGTTCCTATCCAACGCTATTCGAGGTAGGGTGAGTCGGCCCCTAAGGAGAGGCTGAAGAGCGTATCCGATGGGAAACAGGTTAATATTCCTGTACTGCTCATAACTGCGATGGGGGGACGGAGAAGGCTAGGCTAGCGCGGCGTTGGTTGTCCGCGTTTAAGATAGTAGGTTTAGAGCTTAGGTAAATCCGGGCTCTTTTAAGACCGAGAATCGATGACGAGGTCCTTTATGGACTGAAGTAGTTGATGCCATGCTTCCAGGAAAATCCTCTAAGCTTCAGGTTATGACTAACCGTACCCTAAACCGACACAGGTGGTCAGGTAGAGAATACTAAGGCGTATGAGAAAACTCGGGTGAAGGAACTAGGCAAAATGGCACCGTAACTTCGGGAGAAGGTGCGCCGGTTTTGGTGATGGGACTTGCTCCCTAAGCTGAGGCCGGTCGAAGATACCAGGTGGCTGCGACTGTTTATTAAAAACATAGCACTCTGCAAACTCGAAAGAGGACGTATAGGGTGTGACGCCTGCCCGGTGCCGGAAGGTTAATTGATGGGGTTAGCGCTTGCGCGAAGCTCTTGATCGAAGCCCCGGTAAACGGCGGCCGTAACTATAACGGTCCTAAGGTAGCGAAATTCCTTGTCGGGTAAGTTCCGACCTGCACGAATGGCGTAACGATGGCCACACTGTCTCCACCCGAGACTCAGTGAAATTGAAATAGCTGTTAAGATGCAGTTTACCCGCGGCTAGACGGAAAGACCCCGTGAACCTTTACTACAGCTTCACAGTGGACTTTGACATTACTTGTGTAGAATAGCTGGGAGGCTTTGAAACCCTGTCGCCAGATAGGGTGGAGCCACCTTTGAAATACCAGCCTGGTAATGTTGAGGTTCTAACCCAGTTCCCTAAGCGGGATCGGGGACATTGTGTGGTGGGTAGTTTGACTGGGGCGGTCTCCTCCCAAAGAGTAACGGAGGAGCACGAAGGTACCCTCAGCATGGTCGGAAATCATGCAATGAGCGCAAGAGTAGAAGGGTGCTTGACTGCGAGACAGACACGTCGAGCAGGTACGAAAGTAGGTTCTAGTGATCCGGTGGTTCTGTATGGAAGGGCCATCGCTCAACGGATAAAAGGTACTCCGGGGATAACAGGCTGATACCGCCCAAGAGTTCACATCGACGGCGGTGTTTGGCACCTCGATGTCGGCTCATCACATCCTGGGGCTGAAGCCGGTCCCAAGGGTATGGCTGTTCGCCATTTAAAGTGGTACGCGAGCTGGGTTTAGAACGTCGTGAGACAGTTCGGTCCCTATCTGCCGTGGGCGTTTGAGATTTGAGAAGAGTTGCTCCTAGTACGAGAGGACCGGAGTGAACGAACCTCTGGTGTACCGGTTGTGATGCCAATTGCATTGCCGGGTAGCTACGTTCGGACGGGATAACCGCTGAAAGCATCTAAGCGGGAAGCCTCCTTCAAGATGAGATCTCACTGGGAACTTGATTCCCCTAAAGGGCCGTTGAAGACTACGACGTTGATAGGTTGGGTGTGGAAGCGCTGTGAGGCGTTGAGCTAACCAATACTAATTGCCCGTGAGGCTTGACCATATAACGCCCAAGGCGTTTGGCAAGTGACTTGTAAGATACGTAAGACGATAGAGAGTAACGAATTAGCGCGTAGTTAAGCTACAGTCGATAAACTATCTAGATCAAATAAAAGAAGAATCAGATCTAAGTTGTAACAGTTTTGCTTGGCGACCATAGAGTTGTGGAACCACCTGAATCCATCCCGAACTCAGACGTGAAACGCAACATCGCCGATGGTAGTGTGGGGCTTCCCCATGTGAGAGTAGGTCATCGCCAAGCATTTAATTAAGAGAAAACCCCGGTCACGATGTGATCGGGGTTTTTTCGTTGTGGGTTATAAAATACGGTTAAGAGCGGATAGGCGCTGCTTAGAGCGGATAAAAACGGGTAAAAGCAGATAAGCCCGTCAGGATGAGTTGTCTTAATTAACCCGAATATTAAACTGAATGCTGTCCTTAGCTGTCCTTAGCTGTCCTTAGCTGTCCTTAGCTGTCCTTAGCAATCTAGATACCCACAACTCAATAAACTTGCTGCTTATTTGTCCTTGTATCTATACTGCTTCTGAGGATTCGGTCTTACAGAGGCGAAAGGTGCTGGTGATGAAGAGCGTTAAGTTCTACTTTAAGTTTTGTTTTATATCATTAATGGCGGTTATCTCTGCTTCTTTGCATGCAGAAGAGTGTAAGGTTTTAACAGCGACAGGGAATTCAGAATATCCACCTTATCTTTGGCGTGCTGATGATGGCACTACCGATCTGTTAGGTGCTAATCGTTTGATAATGGATGAGCTAGGTAAGCGCTTGGGTGTTGATATTCAACTTCAGGATGTCGGTTCATGGGCCAGAGCGCAGGATATGCTTCGCTCCGGAAGGATTGATTTGATGGCTGGGGCTTTTTATACGATCCCTCGGAACCAGTATATGGATTATGTTTATCCAGCTTTCCTCAATACAAAGAGTGTTGTTTGGAGGCGTAAAGGGTCTGGCCTTGTATACGATAAGCGAGAAGACCTTATTGGAAGGTCGGGTGTAACTGTAATAAACAATAGTTTTGGTCAAGAGTTTGATGAGTACGCCAAGGCTAATTTGAATTTGCAGTATGTTGCATCGCTAAAGCAGGCGTTTCTTATGATTAAGCGGTCAAGAGCTGACTACGCGTTGTATGAGCAGAACCCAGGATTGGCTTATGCTGACTTGCTTGGCTATAAATCAGATCTTGAAGTGCTAGACCCAGCTATTAGTAGTGAGGGTTTATATCTTACTGTATCACATAAATCCAAATGCAACACAGGTGCTTTAAGAGGGATGTTAGCTAAAGCAATAAGGGACATGGAGACAGATGGTTTTATGGTTAATGCTTTAACAGTAAGTCTTAAAAACTGGAATGAGTTTTCTGCAAAGTAGTTTGATTAATCGTAAAAAGCCCGGCATAAGCCGGGCTTTTTATTTGTTAATGTAGTCTTGAAATTACTGCGGTTAATTGTTCGCTTGCAAATGATAGCTGCTCAGCTTGTTGTTTGTTTGTTTCAGCTGCAGATTTTGTGTATTGGCTTAATGTATTGGTTGTCTCAATTGTATCTGCTATTTCTGAGGTCACAGAGGTTTGCTCTTCTGTTGACGATGCGATTAAAACACTCATATCGTTAATTTCACTGATTGAGTTTCTAATGATTTTAATTGCTTCTTGAGCGTCTTTTGCAAGATTTACAGTGTCGGTTGCAGCTCTTTGTTGGATACCCATCTTCTCAACAGTTTGCTCGGTCGTTTGATTTAAACGGGTTGTGATTCTTTGAATTTCATCTGCTGATTTTGCGGTGTTTGCTGCAAGGTTTCTCACTTCGTCTGCTACTACAGCAAACCCGCGACCTGTTTCCCCTGCTCGAGCTGCTTCGATTGCTGCGTTTAAGGCCAATAAGTTGGTTTGTTCTGCGAAGCCTTGTATTACACCGAGTACATTTTGTATAGCAATAGAATCTTCTTGTAACGCGTTCAGTGATTCTGATGTTGCTGCAATTTCATTGTTTAACTTATCTATATGATCACCCGTAGCTTTAATTTGTTCATAACCTTTATTTGCAAGTTGCGAGGCTTCTAGTGTTGCTGAGCTGCTTTGTGTTGCTCTCGCTGCTACTTCAGTAAATGAGCTGTTTAGCTGTGTAATTTGTACTACAGCATTTTCAGTGGCTGCTTGTTGCAGTTGCACTGTGTTTTCTAGCTGTGTTGCTTCTGTTATGGCGCTGTTTTGGAGTTGTCTTAAATTGTTGGTTTCCTGCTGGATATCCATAAGGAATTTTTTGAAGAAGCATTGCAGTCTGTCTATAGCGCTATTGAGTGTTTCGGCTTCGGTTAGTCTTGAATTTATTTGGATGTTGCTGCTAAATTTTCCATGTGACAGTTGATCTATATATTCCGTTGTTGCGATCAGGATGCTACCTAATTTACGCAGTAATATGTTCATGGATATGCCAGTTGCAATAATCAGAACGGTACATATTGTCATGATTAGATATACCGAAAACTGAATATCCTCATATCTATCTGCGATAGTGCTGGCGATGCTTGCCACTGAGTGCTCTAAATTAGCCACATTTTTTTGTGCAGCAGAGCTTGATTTATTTTTTTGTTGACTGAACTTTTTCGCATTTTGAAGTTCTTTGGGGTAGCGATTAACAAGATCTTTAATGTTTGCTATAGGTTCATCGCCAATCTCTTCTTTGTCGTTATCGCTCGCAATTTCAATTGCAAGGCCTAGTAAAGAGGAGAGGTCATCTTCATCTTCTGCTTCTTTGAATATGCCGAGTCGATCAAGCTTACTAATTGCTTCTGCGTCTTTCTTAAGTTCAGATAGGATAAATTGAATCTGTTGTAGGCTCTCGTTTTTGTTTTTTTCAAAGTAGCTTTGGCGGCTGTGGCTGAGTAGAGCAGTGTTTTTTTGCAGGCTAAATAGTAAATCTACATAACTATTCTTGATATGGTTTTGATCGTAACTTGCTTTGTCTGCATATTCTTTGACGGATTGTATGGCGTCGTTTAATTCTCTTTCATTATGTATGAGTAATACTTCTGGTTGTGCAAGTTTGCCGGCGGCGCGCATTTCGGTGAGAGTTTTATCCTTTATGTTCTTTAATTGACCTAGAACGCCAGCTTGTATCTCTTCTGGTAAGTTTCTTTGTGTGCTTTCTGAAAGGGCTTCAAGATTCTTTTCTAGTGTCGTTAGTAATGTCGCATCCCCTGTAATCAAATACTTTGAGACAGGCTGTTCTAGCTTTATGTAGATTTCATTAATGTAGCCATGATAGTTGTCTTTCATTTTGAAGGCGGAATCTAGGCGTTCTAAGGACCAAAAAATAGCGGTAGCCAATAAAATTACGATTAGGGCTAATGTTATGCTCGCAATGCGTGTAATTGTCGAAATCTTCATAAGAGGCCTTATGTTTATGAGAGCGGTGTTTGATACAGTTTCTTGCAGTGCTTTTTACTTCAATAATGTGACAGATGTGTTAATTGACCGTTTGTTACATAACTCTTTTTATTGAGTGTGATGGACAGATTGGCGAATTTGGCATAGAATGCAGTCGTTTTGCCTAAGGCAAAATTTACACACAGGTTTCTAAAACAAAAAAGCGAGGTTAACTTCAGGTTTTACCTCGCTTTTTTGCACGTATCGTTTCTGATTTTTGTTGTTGCGCATTTACGCGGGGAGGTTCAATTGGCGAGACCAGCCATTCTTGCTCTTGAAGACGGAAGCATTTTCAAGGGCGTAGCCATTGGCGCAGACGGTCTGTCTAGCGGCGAGGTTGTATTTAATACCTCTATGACGGGTTACCAGGAGATCCTAACGGATCCATCATACTGCCGTCAGATTGTTACCCTGACATATCCACATATTGGTAATACTGGCACCAATACGGAAGATGAAGAATCTTCTCGCACGTGGGCTGCTGGTTTAGTCATTCGTGACCTTCCATTGGTTGCGAGTAACTTCCGTAATGAAAAGAACCTTGATGATTATCTTAAGGATAACAATATCGTTGGTATCGCTGATATTGATACACGACGTTTAACACGCATTTTGCGTGAAAAGGGTTCTCTTAACGGTTGCATCATGGCCGGTGATATTGATGAAGCTAAAGCGCTAGCAGAAGCTAAATCGTTCCCTGGTCTAAAAGGTATGGATCTTGCTCAAGTTGTTACAACTGAAGAGACATACGAGTGGACTTCTTCTACTTGGAAGCTAGGCCAAGGCCATGAAGATAAAACTGCAGCAGATCAAGAGTTTCATGTTGTTGCATATGACTACGGTGTGAAACGCAATATTTTGCGCATGTTGGTTGAACGCGGTTGCCGCCTAACGGTTGTTCCTGCAAAAACACCAGCTGCAGAAGTGCTTGCGATGAATCCAGATGGCGTATTCCTATCTAATGGCCCTGGTGATCCAGAACCATGTGATTACGCAATTGCTGCAATTGAAGAGATCTGCAAAACAGATCTACCTGTATTTGGTATCTGCTTGGGCCATCAGCTACTAGCGTTGGCTTCTGGTGCTAAGACAGTAAAAATGAAGTTTGGTCACCACGGTGCTAACCACCCAGTTCAAGATTTGGATGGCAAGCAAGTGATGATTACCTCTCAAAACCACGGTTTTGCTGTTGACGAAGATGCGCTTCCAGAAAATGTGCGTGCTACGCATAAGTCTCTGTTTGATGGCTCTTTGCAGGGTATTGAGAGAACAGATCGTGCGGCATTTAGTTTCCAGGGCCACCCTGAAGCTAGCCCAGGCCCACACGATGTAGCGCCTCTATTTGATCGCTTCATCGAAGATATGAAGGCTGCGAAAGCTTAATCGCAGTTCGGCCTGAGTTTACAGGCTTTTGAAACGATACAAGGCAGGTGTGAATTAGCCGCCTGCCGCAGTTATTAACTGATACGACTGGTTTATTACCGATGCCAAAACGTACGGACTTAAAAAGTATTTTGATTCTTGGTGCTGGCCCGATTGTTATCGGTCAGGCATGTGAATTCGACTATTCTGGCGCACAAGCTTGTAAAGCTTTGCGTGAAGAAGGTTACCGCGTCATTCTGGTTAACTCTAACCCTGCAACCATTATGACTGATCCAGCGATGGCTGACTCAACTTACATTGAGCCAATCAACTGGAAGACAGTAGAAAAGATTATCGCCAAAGAAAAGCCTGATGCACTTCTACCTACAATGGGTGGTCAGACTGCATTAAACTGTGCTTTGGATCTTGAGCGTGAAGGCGTTCTTGAAAAACATGGCGTTGAGATGATCGGTGCCAACGCTGACACTATCGATAAAGCGGAAGACCGTGATCGTTTCGATAAGGCGATGAAAGCAATTGGCCTTGAATGCCCACGTGCTGCAATTGCTCACAGTATGGAAGAAGCGTTGCAGGTTCAAGCGCAGCTAGGCTTCCCATGTATCATTCGCCCTTCTTTCACTATGGGTGGTACCGGTGGTGGTATTGCGTATAACAAAGAAGAGTTTATCGAGATCTGTGAGCGTGGTCTGGATCTTTCTCCAACGACTGAGTTGTTGATCGACGAATCTTTGATCGGTTGGAAAGAGTACGAGATGGAAGTTGTTCGTGATAAAAACGACAACTGCATCATCGTTTGCGCGATCGAGAACTTCGATGCAATGGGTGTTCACACAGGTGATTCTATCACTGTTGCACCAGCGCAAACGCTTACTGATAAAGAATATCAAATCATGCGTAATGCCTCTTTGGCAGTACTGCGTGAAATCGGCGTAGAAACTGGCGGTTCTAACGTACAGTTTGGTGTAAACCCGAAAGATGGCCGTATGGTAGTAATCGAGATGAACCCTCGTGTATCTCGTTCTTCCGCTTTGGCATCTAAAGCGACAGGCTTCCCAATTGCTAAAGTAGCTGCGAAGCTAGCAATTGGTTACACACTAGATGAGCTACAAAACGATATCACTGGCGGTGCTACGCCAGCGTCTTTCGAGCCATCTATTGACTACGTTGTTACTAAGATCCCTCGTTTTACTTTCGAGAAATTCCCGCAGGCAAATGATCGTCTAACAACTCAGATGAAGTCTGTTGGTGAGGTTATGGCGATTGGCCGTACTCAGCAGGAATCTCTTCAGAAAGCGCTTCGTGGTCTAGAGGTTGGTGCGACTGGTTTCGACCCAATCATCGACATTACTAGCGAAGATGCGCGTTCTACGATCGTACGTGAGATGAAAGAGCCGGGTGCTGAGCGTATCTGGTACCTAGGCGATGCATTTCGTATGGGTATGAGCGTTGAAGAACTATACGAGATCAGCGGTATTGATCCTTGGTTCTTGGTTCAAGTAGAAGACATTATCAAAGATGAGCAGCGCGTATCTGAGATGGCAATGTCCGATCTTGATAAAGATGCTGTGTTCCGTCTTAAGCGTAAAGGTTTCTCTGATGAGCGTTTAGCGACTCTTCTTGGTGTATCTGAGAAACAGTTCCGTAAGCATCGTCACAACCTAGATGTGCGTCCAGTTTATAAACGCGTTGATACCTGTGCGGCAGAATTCGCATCTGATACAGCTTACATGTACTCCTCTTATGAAGAAGAGTGTGAAGCGAATCCTTCTGACCGTGACAAGATCATGGTTATTGGTGGTGGTCCAAACCGTATCGGTCAAGGTATTGAGTTTGACTACTGCTGTGTACACGCAGCACTTGCAGCGCGTGATGACGGTTTCGAAACAATCATGGTTAACTGTAACCCTGAGACTGTTTCTACTGACTACGATACTTCTGATCGTCTGTTCTTCGAGCCAATCACACTTGAAGATGTGCTTGAAATCGTAAATGTTGAGAAGCCAAAAGGTGTTATCGTTCAGTACGGTGGTCAGACGCCACTGAAACTGGCTGTTGCACTTGAGCAGGCTGGCGTACCAATTATCGGTACTTCTCCAGAAGCGATTGACCGTGCAGAAGACCGTGAACAGTTCCAGCAAATGCTGAAGCGCCTTGGTCTTAAGCAGCCAGAAAACGCGACTGTACGTTCTCTAGAAGAAGCGATCATCGAAGCTGACAAGCTTGGTTACCCGCTCGTTGTTCGTCCATCTTATGTGCTAGGTGGTCGTGCAATGGAGATCGTTTACAAAGAGGAAGAGCTGCGCCGCTACATGAATACTGCGGTACAAGTATCTAACGACGCGCCAGTATTGTTGGATCACTTCCTAAATGCAGCGGTTGAAGTTGATATTGATGCAGTTTGCGACGGTAAGGATGTAGTTATCGGTGCAATCATGCAGCACATCGAGCAAGCGGGTGTCCACTCTGGTGACTCTGCATGTTCATTCCCTCCGTATAGTCTTGCTGATGATGTTCAAGATGAAATGCGTGAGATGGTACGTAAAATGGCGTTGGAGCTAGGTGTGGTTGGCCTAATGAATACCCAGCTTGCATATCAGGATGGTGAAATTTACGTGATCGAGGTTAACCCTCGTGCATCCCGTACTGTACCGTTTGTTTCTAAGTGTATCGGTGTTTCTCTAGCGAAAATCGGTGCGCAGGTAATGACTGGTAAGACTCTAGCTGAACTTGGCTTCACTAAAGAGATCGTGCCAACATTGTTCAACGTGAAAGAAGCTGTATTCCCGTTCAACAAGTTCCAAGGTGTTGACCCAATTCTATCCCCAGAGATGAAATCTACTGGTGAAGTAATGGGTGTTGGCGCTACCTTCGGTGAAGCGTTTATGAAGGCGCAGATCGGTGCGGGTGAAACTATGCCGCAAGCAGGTAAAGCGTTCATCTCTGTACGTGAAGTTGATAAAGATGCTTCCATGCAGATTGCTAAGGATCTGGTTGAGCTAGGCTTCTCTCTAGTGGCTACTCGTGGTACTGCTAAGCTAATGGCTGAGCAAGGCCTTGAGGTTGAAGTTGTAAACAAAGTGATGGAAGGTCGTCCAAACATTGTTGATATGATCAAGAATGATGAGATTGCTTACATTGTGAATACAACTGAAGGCCGTAAAGCGATCGAAGATTCAGCTGATATTCGTCGTAGTGCTCTACAGCATAAAGTGCCATATACCACTACGTTGGCAGGTGCTGAAGCGATTACTATGGCGCTACAGTACGGCGAAGAGAAAGACGTTCGTCGCGTTCAGGATATAGGAGCATAATTGTGAATCGTGTACCTATGACTGCAGCAGGTGAGAAAGCGCTTCGAGAAGAGCTTGATCAACTGAAAACTGTAGATCGTCCACGGGTAATTGCTGATATTGCAGAAGCGCGTGAACACGGTGACTTGAAGGAAAACGCTGAATACCATGCTGCTCGCGAGCAGCAGGGTTTCATCGAGGGTCGTATTCAGGAGCTGGAAGCTAAGCTGTCTAACTGTCAAGTAATTGATGTAACAGCTATTCCACACTCTGGTAAGGTTATCTTCGGTACTACAGTAACCATCATTAACTTAGATACAGATGAGTCTAAAACTTATCAGATCGTAGGTGATGATGAAGCTGATATCAAAGCGAACAAAATCTCAGTTAACTCGCCGATTGCTCGTGGCCTAGTAGGCAAAGAGGAAGGTGATATCGTAAATATTCAGACGCCGGGTGGCGCTACTGAATATGAGATTGATGAGGTTGCTCATATCTGAGCAGACTAAAAAAGGGTGCCTAGGCACCCTTTTTTGTATTTATGCTGTTTTAATAGCTTGCTCAGTAGATATTAACGTAACAAGTTAGATAGTTTTGGGTTTGGCTCAAGCGCTCTACGGTAAATTAGCGCAATGTGACCAATCTCTTGCACGATCTCAGCTTCAACGATTTCGCATAGTTCGCGAATCAGTTGTTTTTTAACGTCGCGATCACCAACAGCAAACTTTACCTTGATCAGTTCGTGATCTTCTAAAGCGCGATCGACTTCAAGTTGAATAGCTTCAGTTAGGCCTTTTCCTGCTACAGTTACTAGAGGATTAAGTTTGTGGCCTATAGTGCGGTAATGCTTCTTTTGCTCAGTGCTCAAGCTCATATTAAAATACGGTGCCTCAAAGTTTAGCTGGGCGTTTATTGCGAATATTATCTAATACCCTAGTCCAGCATATTTAATTAATTATATTTTACCTGAGTTATGCGGTTCTGAGTAGCGCATGGCTCATTCAATCAAGAGAGTGAAACGAAGTGGCGAAAGCATCAAGTAGTGAACGTTGGTTAAAAGAACACTTTGATGATCATTGGGTGAAAAAATCCAAAGAGCTCGGTTATAGATCGCGTGCTAGTTTTAAGCTGATTGAATTAGATGAAAAAGATAAGCTGCTTAAACAGGGAATGACGGTTGTGGATTTAGGTGCGGCCCCTGGCGGTTGGTCTCAAGTGGCTGCGGAGCGCGTTGGTGATCATGGTCGAGTGGTGGCATCAGATATTCTGCCGATGGACAGTATGGCGGGTGTGGAGTTCGTTCAAGGTGACTTTACTGAGGAAGAAGTGCTGCATAAAATCCTAAATGCATTAGGAGATGAGCCAGCAGACCTTGTAATTTCAGATATGGCCCCCAATATGAGTGGTATGTCTGCTGTTGATCAGCCGGCAGCAATGTATTTGGTTGAGCTTGCTTTGGATATGGCGCGCGAGGTGTTGAAGCCTGGCGGTACGTTTGTCGCTAAAGTATTCCAAGGTGAGGGTTTTGATCAATATTTAAAAGATATGCGTACAAGTTTTGACAAAGTGGTTACGCGTAAGCCTGATTCTTCTCGAGCTCGTTCCCGTGAAGTCTACCTTTTAGGTAAAGGTTTTAAAGGTTAATTAGTGTTTTAGTAGTCAATCGTGGCTGCATAGTATAGTGTTTAGCGTTTTCTATAACGCCTAACAAAATCAGCAAATTGAGGGTATTCCATTGAATGATATGGCGAAAAATCTAGTTCTATGGCTGGTGATCGCAGCGGTATTGCTGACTGTTTTTAATAATTTTAATGAAAAGGCCGAGTCTAACCGACTAAGTTACTCTGATTTTGTCAAAGAAGTTCAGGATGATCGTGTGACTAAAGTCATTATTGATGGCTATATTATTCAGGGCCAGCGCTCTAACGGTGATATGTTTGAAACCGTACGCCCAGCGCTTCAGGACCCTAAACTGGTTGATGATCTAATTAATCACAATGTTGTGATTGAAGGTAAGCAACCAGAGCAGCAGAGTATTTGGACTCAGTTGCTAGTCGCTTCTTTCCCTATCCTTGTCATTATTGCAGTGTTCATGTTCTTTATGCGTCAGATGCAAGGCGGTGGTGGCAAAGGCGGTCCAATGTCTTTCGGTAAGTCCAAAGCGCGTATGATGAGCGAAGATCAGATTAAAACGACCTTCGATGATGTTGCTGGCGTTGAAGAGGCTAAGGAAGATGTTCGTGAGCTAGTAGATTTTCTTCGTGATCCGGGTAAATTTCAGCGCCTAGGCGGCCATATTCCACGTGGTGTGTTGATGGCGGGTAATCCGGGTACTGGTAAAACCTTGTTGGCGAAAGCAATAGCCGGCGAAGCGAAAGTACCGTTCTTTAGTATTTCTGGTTCTGACTTCGTAGAGATGTTTGTAGGTGTGGGTGCATCCCGTGTTCGTGACATGTTTGATCAAGCGAAGAAAAATGCGCCATGTATTATCTTCATCGACGAGATCGACGCTGTAGGTCGTCACCGTGGTGTTGGCATGGGTGGTGGTAATGATGAGCGTGAACAGACATTGAACCAGTTATTGGTAGAGATGGATGGCTTTGAAGGCAGTGAAGGTATTATCGTAATCGCTGCAACTAACCGTCCAGATGTACTTGATCCTGCACTTCTGCGTCCAGGTCGTTTTGACCGTCAGGTACATGTAGGTCTTCCAGATATTCTTGGTCGTGAGAAAATTCTTAAAGTGCACATGCGTAAAGTGCCATTAGGTGAAGATGTTAAGCCTGATCTGATTGCGCGTGGTACGCCTGGTTTCTCTGGTGCTGATCTAGCGAACCTTGTAAACGAAGCAGCCCTATTTGCAGCACGCGCTAACAAACGTACTGTAAGTATGATTCAGTTTGAGCAAGCGAAAGACAAAATTATGATGGGCGCTGAGCGTAAATCTATGGTGATGTCTGAAAAAGAGCGCTTGAATACAGCATACCATGAAGCTGGCCACGCGATTGTTGGTCGTCTAATGCCAGAGCATGATCCTGTGTATAAAGTTTCTATTATTCCGCGCGGTCGTGCGTTAGGTGTGACTATGTTCTTGCCTGAAGAAGATCGTTATAGCCATAGCCGCCAATCTATCTTGTCTAACATTTGTTCACTTTACGGTGGCCGAATTGCGGAAGAGATGACACTGGGTAAAGAAGGTGTAACCACAGGTGCATCGAACGATATTCAGCGTGCGACTTCATTTGCTCGTAGCATGGTAGCGAAATGGGGTTTGAGTGAAGAGCTTGGGCCATTGCTATACGATGAGGAAGAGTCAGATCCATTTAACCGTGGCTATGGTCAAGGTGCTAAACCGCTAGCAGAAGAGACGCAGCGTCGTATTGACACTGAAACGCGCAAGATTATCGATGAGTGTTACCAGAAGGCAGAGCAAATTCTGGAAGATAATCGCGATATTCTAGAGACTATGTGTCAGGCTCTGATGAAGTATGAAACGATCGATAGTAAGCAGATTGATCAGCTAATGAATCGTGAAGAAGTATCTGCTCCAGAAGGTTGGGTGGAAGAAGACAAAAGCGGTTCAGATCATGGTGCCAGCGAAAACGTAAATGCTGATACTGATACTGAATCGAAGGCTGATGATCGATCAGATGATGATTCAGATCAGGACATTCCACGCTCACCAGATAATAATATTCACTAAACACAAGGTGAATATGAAAAGGCTGGCTTTGTAGAAAGTCAGCCTTTTTTCATTGTATAACGTAATGAAGAACAGGATCTATGCGCCAGTTAGTCTGTGGTAATCGAACTCTAAACTTAGCTGATACCCATGTTATGGGGATTTTGAATGTTACGCCCGACTCGTTCTCAGATGGCGGAACGTTGTATTCCAATCAGCAAGTAAGATTGGATAATGTCATTCGACAAGCTGAAGGGATGGTGACCGACGGTGCGACTATCTTGGATGTGGGTGGTGAATCTACCCGACCAGGCGCTGCTACAGTGACTCTAGACGAAGAGCTAGGTCGAGTGCTTCCAGTTGTAGAGAAAATAGCATCAGAGCTAGATGTGGTTATCTCCGTTGATACCAGTACTCCTGAAGTAATAACTGAGTCAGTTAAACTAGGTGCGGGTTTAATCAATGACGTTAGAGCTCTTGGACGCGAAGGTGCACTAGTGGCCGCCGCTAAAACCAATCTGCCTATCTGCTTGATGCATATGCAGGGGAGTCCGGCGACAATGCAGGATGCTCCTTCGTATGATGATGTTCTAGATGATGTTGAGTACTTCTTACTGCAGCGAGTGAAAGCGTGCGAAGCGGCGGGGATTACAAAAGATAGATTACTACTAGATCCAGGGTTCGGGTTTGGTAAGAGCGTAGAGCATAATCTACGTCTAATGAATAATTTAGATAGATTGAAGCAACATGACCTGCCCTTATTAATAGGGACGTCTAGAAAATCGATGATAGGCGCTGTTCTCAATAGAGAAGTTGAGCAACGACTACCAGGTAGCTTAGCCACTGTTGCGCTTGCTGTAATGCAAGGTGCAGAAATAATTCGTGTACATGACGTTGCGGAAACGGTTGATGTAGTGAAGATGACCCGTGCGGTTATGGCTGAGACGGTATAAAAGGAATATAAGTTAATGAGTAAGCGTTATTTTGGTACTGATGGTATTCGTGGCAAAGTTGGCCAATTTCCAGTAACTCCTGATTTTGTTCTTAAGCTGGGTTGGGCTGCAGGTAAGGTATTCTCGAGAGAAGGCCACAGTAAAATACTGATTGGTAAAGATACTCGAATTTCAGGTTACATGTTTGAATCTGCTTTAGAAGCGGGCTTGTCTGCTGCTGGTGTGGATGTCTTACTCACCGGTCCTATGCCAACCCCTGCAGTGGCTTATCTAGCACGTACTTTCCGTGCTGACGCTGGTATCGTCATTAGTGCATCTCATAATGCTTACTACGATAACGGCATTAAATTCTTCTCTTCAGAAGGTACTAAGCTGCCTGACGAAATTGAGCAGGCGATTGAAGCGCAGATGGATATCGCAATGACGACGGTCGATTCTGCTGAGCTAGGTAAAGCGCGTCGTATCGATGATGCTGCAGGTCGTTACATTGAGTTTTGTAAGGCTACTGCTGGTGGTATCAGTCTGAAAGGCTTAAAGATAATCTTAGACTGTGCCAATGGTGCGACCTATCACGTTGCGCCTGCTGTATTTTCAGAATTGGGTGCAGAAGTTGTTGAGATAGCATCGGCGCCAGATGGTCTAAATATCAATGAAAAATGCGGTGCTACTGCTACGCAGCGTTTGCAAACGGTCGTTACGGCAGAAAAAGCAGATTTAGGTATCGCTTTAGATGGTGATGGCGATCGCGTGATTATGGTTGATCACCTTGGTGAAGAAGTCGATGGCGATGAGCTTCTATACATGATTGCTGCGCAAATGCGTCGTGAAGAATCATTCCATGGTGGGGTTGTTGGGACGTTAATGACTAACTTCGGCCTAGAGCAAGCTTATGCGCGTGAAGGTATTCCATTTGTTCGTGCAAATGTTGGCGATCGTTATGTAATGGAGCAGCTATACAAACATGATTGGTTACTCGGTGGCGAGAGCTCGGGTCATATCGTTTGCCGTCATCTAACAACTACAGGTGATGGTACGGTTGCAGCATTGCAAGTACTTAAGGCGATCGTTGAAACAGGTGAAACGTTGAATACTCTTCGTCACGGTATGACCAAATTGCCGCAGAAAATGATCAATGTGCGTATGGCGCAAAAGTACAATATTGCTGAGGTTGAAGAGATCAGTGTTGCCGTTGCTAAAACTGAAGCGCAATTAGGTGATCGAGGCCGTGTTTTACTTCGTCCGTCAGGCACTGAACCTGTGGTTCGCGTTATGATCGAGGGTGAAAACGAAGAAGAAGTTAACAGCTTGTGTCAGCAGTTGGCGGATGAGGTTGAAAAAGCACTGCTTGCGCTTGAAAGTTCAGAGTAAGCCAGTTAATATTTGCGCCTCTTTAAATGGGGGTATAAATGCGTACAGCCTTAGTAGCCGGTAACTGGAAAATGAATGGTAATTCAGCATCTATCAATACGTTGATGGAAGGCCTGAATGCTGAGCTTAAATCCAATGCTGTTGATGTGCTGGTTTGTCCGCCGTCTATATACCTATCTCAAGTTCAAGCATTGACTGCTGATTCTGTTATTGCACTGGGTGCACAGAATGTAAGCGAGCAAAATAACGGTGCTTTTACGGGTGAGATCTCTTTAGAGATGTTGCAAGATTTAAGCTGCGAATACGTTATTCTTGGTCATTCCGAGCGTCGTAGTTTGTATGCTGAGTCAGACGAGCTGGTTGCTGATAAATTTAAAGCAACAGTTGCTGTTGGCTTGAAGCCAATCCTATGTGTTGGTGAAACGCTTGAAGAGCGTGAAGAAGGAAATACACTTGCGGTTGTTGAACGACAGATAAAAGCTGTTGTAAATGCTGCAGGTATCGAACAATTTAAAGATGCTGTAATCGCTTATGAGCCAGTATGGGCTATAGGTACGGGTAAAACTGCGACGCCGGAACAGGCGCAAGAAGTACATGCAGCTATTCGTAATATGATTGCTGAATGTGATGCTGAGCTAGCTAGCAAAATGCGTATCTTGTATGGTGGCAGTGTTAATGCTGCTAACGCAGCTGAATTGTTCGCGAATGAAGATGTTGATGGGGGGCTTGTTGGTGGAGCATCCCTTAAAGCAAACGACTTTATTGCCATCTGCCAAGCGGCAGGTGCATAACTGACGGTTCTGAAATGGAAACAGTAGTTTTAATTATTCATGTATTGTTAGCAGCCGCTGTAATTGGCTTAATTTTGCTGCAGCAAGGCAAGGGTGCTGAAGCTGGCGCTTCATTTGGTGCAGGTGCTTCGCAGACTGTTTTTGGTAGTACCGGTAGCGGTAACTTCCTTTCTCGCGTAACAGGCATTGTTGCTGCGGGCATTTTTGTTACAAGCTTTGTTTTAGCTGTATACGCTAAAGAAAAAGCTGATTCTGTTGGTGATGCGGGTATTCCGTCTGCTGAGCTTATCGAAAGTAAAGCAGCTGAGTCTGCTGTTGCTGAAGAGCCAGCGCTACCAGTTTTTGATGAATCTAAGCCAGAAGCGCCTGTAGATTCTGATATTCCTCAAAATAACTAACAGTTTCTAAAAGTTTGTTGCCCAAGTGGTGGAATTGGTAGACACGCTATCTTGAGGGGGTAGTGGCCGTCAGGCCGTGCCGGTTCAAGTCCGGCCTTGGGCACCATATTTCTTGATTAAGAGCCTCAGTACATATACAATTTGCACCAGTTTTTGGATAAGTGAATTGTTTATTCAGTAAGTCTCTTATTCTTTGAAGTCAAAAAGCTAAATTTCGGTTAGCTATCAAGACTTCAGGTCCACAGAAATGTTGGATCATTTAGGTTTTTGATGCGGGGTGGAGCAGCTTGGTAGCTCGTCGGGCTCATAACCCGAAGGTCGTTGGTTCAAATCCAGCCCCCGCTACCAACCTTATTTTTACGTAAGGCCCCTTTTAAGGGGCTTTTTCGTAGGTAAAATGCAGAGTCTTTAATCTAAGGGTTTGCATATCGGGAATGGGTCATTAGACCCATTTTTTGTTTTTGAAATTTACGATGTTAAATCTAACTTATTGTTTTATAAGTGTTTAATATCTTAGTGTTAGAACGGGTGGGTTATTCGTGTCAGCGAAAATGAAACTATTACAAGAGTTGATTGAGCCTTCAGTTACAGCGCTGGGGTTTGAACTCTGGGGTATTGAGTTTCTCTCACAGGGAAAACACAGCACCCTACGGGTGTATATCGATTCTGATAACGGCATTAACGTAGATGATTGCGCTAAAGTCAGCCATCAGGTCAGCGGAATTATGGATGTAGAAGATCCGATTGCAGG
Organism: Neptuniibacter sp. QD57_21; assembly: GCF_047778075.1. Taxonomy (GTDB): domain Bacteria; phylum Pseudomonadota; class Gammaproteobacteria; order Pseudomonadales; family Balneatricaceae; genus Neptuniibacter. Next base: position 440,647 of record NZ_CP180549.1, read on the forward strand.
TAACTACACCCTTGAGGTGTCCTCTCCAGGTATGGATCGTCCTCTATTTACACTTGAGCAGTTTGAAGCCTATGCAGGATCTGTTATTCAGGTTCGCTTACGAATTGCGTTTGAAGGCCGCCGTAAATTTAAGGGTGTGCTGAATGGTGTTGAAGGCGACGACATTCTGGTAGTGGTCGACAATGAAGAATATATGCTGCCGATTGAGTACATCGATCGTGCAAACATTATCCCTCAGTTCTAAACGTGGATTAGAGGTCTTAGGCGAGGCAGAAGCATGAATAAAGAGATTCTGTTGGTTGCGGAAGCAGTTTCTAACGAGAAAGATGTTCCGAAAGAAGTAATTTTCGAAGCGATTGAAGTTGCACTAGCAACGGCAACTAAGAAGCGTTACGACGAAGAAGCGGATATTCGCGTAGTTATTGATCGAGCTACAGGCGATTACGAAACTTTCCGCCGCTGGTTGGTTGTGAGCAACGAAGAAGTACCTGCACTAGGTACTGAACTGACGATGGAGGAAGCTGAAGAGATTGATGCTTCTCTAGAGCCAGGTAGCGTACATGAAGAACAGGTTGAATCTGTTAAGTTTGGTCGTATTGCGGCACAAACAGCTAAACAGGTTATCGTTCAGAAAGTTCGCGAAGCAGAGCGTGCGAAAGTTGTTGAATTGTACCGTGATCGTCAAGGTGAATTGATCTCGGGCAGTGTTAAAAAAGTAACGCGCGATAACATTATTGTAGATCTAGGTAACAATGCTGAAGCATTGCTGCCTCGCGATCAGCTAATCCAGCGTGAAGCATTCCGCATGGGTGATCGTGTACGTGCGGTTCTTCTTGAAGTTCGCTCTGAAGGCCGTGGTCCTCAGTTGATCTTGAGCCGTTCTTGCAACGAAATGTTGATTGAGCTGTTCCGTATCGAAGTGCCAGAGATTTCTGAAGAAGTGATTGAAATTCGTGCGGCGTCTCGTGATCCAGGTTCACGTGCGAAGATCGCCGTTAAGACGAATGATGGCCGTATCGATCCAGTTGGTGCATGTGTAGGTATGCGTGGTTCTCGTGTACAGGCTGTATCTAACGAATTAGGTGGTGAGCGTGTTGATATCGTGCTTTGGGACGACAACCCAGCGCAGTTGGTTATCAACGCAATGGCACCTGCAGATGTTGCATCTATCGTAATGGACGAAGAGACACATTCGATGGATGTGGCAGTTGCTGAAGAAAACTTAGCGATGGCGATTGGTCGTAGTGGCCAGAACGTACGTTTGGCTTCTGAGCTTACAGGCTGGGAACTAAACGTGATGACTGAAGAAGATGCACAAGAGAAGCATCAATCTGAAGTTGGTTCTGTGATCGATACATTCATCAACCACCTAGACGTTGATGAAGATGTTGCTGAAGTGTTGGTAGAAGAAGGTTTCACAACACTTGAAGAAGTTGCTTACGTTCCTGTTGATGAGATGTTAGAAATCGATGGTTTCGACGAAGCTATCGTAGAGGAACTACGTAAGCGTGCGAAAGATGCACTTCTAAACCTTGCTATCGCAAGTGAGGAAAAACTTGATAGTGCAGAACCAGCAGCAGACCTGTTGGAGATGGACGGTATGGACAAGCACCTAGCTTACCTACTGGCCGCGCAAGGTGTAATTACTATGGAAGATCTAGCAGAACAGTCTATCGATGACCTGCTAGGTATTGAAGGCCTGGATGAAGAACGAGCTGCAGCGTTAATCATGACTGCTCGTGCTCCATGGTTTGCTGAAGAGTAAAGATTAACGGAAGAGGAGCCTCCTAACATGGCAGAAGTAACAGTTAAGCAGCTTGCCGAAATGGTTGGTGTTTCCGTTGAGCGTTTGCTAGAGCAAATGCAGGAAGCAGGCATTTCAGGCAAGAATGAAAAAGCAGAAGTATCTGAAACTGAGCGTCAATCATTGCTAAATCATCTTAAGCGCAGCCACGGTGAAGATGCAGATGATGCAGAACCTAAGAAAATTACGCTTAAGCGTAAAACTACATCGACACTAAAAGTTTCTGGTGCTTCTGGGAAGAAGAAGACTGTGAACGTTGAAGTACGCAAGAAACGTACTTATGTGAAACGTTCAGAAGTGGAAGGTGTTGAAGGCGAAGCTGATCAGCAAGCTGAAGCACAGAATGCTGAAGAGTTGCGCTTAGAAGAAGAGCGCAAACAGCAGGAAGCGGAAGCTCAAGCCGCACGTGAAGCTGAAGAGAAAGCCGCTAAAGAGCGCGAAGCTGAAGCACAGCAGAAGCGTGAGCAAGAAGCTAAAGCTGCTGAACAGAAGAAGCAAGAAGCTCAAGCCGCTGAGAAAGCTAAGCAGAAGAAAGAAGAAGAAGCGAAGCGTCGTAAGGCTGAAACCGAACAGCGTTTCAAAGCTCAAGAGCAAGCTAAGAAGAACGAAGATAACCGTCGTGGTAAAGGCAAGAAAAAAGGCAACGACAACCGTGGTCAGCAGGATCGTCGTGGCGGCAAAATCAGCCGTAACCGTGGTAAGAACGGCAAGCCTCTTTCTAATAAGCCAAATGAACATGGCTTTAAAGAGCCAACAACTCAACAGGTAATGGAAGTCTCTATTCCTGAGAGTATTACGGTTGCAGATCTTGCTAAGAAGATGAACGTTAAGGCTGCTGAAGTGATCAAGGTAATGTTTGGTATGGGCGCTATGGCGACTATCAACCAAGTTATCGATCAGGATACAGCAACGCTTGTTGTAGAAGAGATGGGCCACACTCCTAAGCCAATGCAAGAAAACGCGGTAGAAGAAGCGTTGATGGAAAGCATTCAGGCGCAGCAGGGTGATGCTGAAGGTCGCGCACCGGTTGTGACTGTAATGGGTCACGTAGACCACGGTAAAACGTCTCTACTAGATTACATTCGTTCTTCACGAGTAGCGTCTGGTGAGTCTGGTGGTATTACCCAGCATATCGGTGCCTACCACGTAGATACTGATAACGGCATGGTTACATTCCTTGATACTCCGGGCCACGCTGCGTTTACCGCAATGCGTGCACGTGGTGCCTCTGTAACCGATATCGTAATCCTAGTAGTTGCAGCAGACGATGGCGTAATGCCACAGACTGAAGAAGCGGTTCAGCACGCCAAAGCGGCTGGCGTACCTCTAGTTGTTGCTGTTAACAAGATCGATAAAGAACAAGCTGATCCAGATCGTGTTAAAAACGAATTGGCAGCACTGGACGTTATCCCAGAAGAATGGGGTGGTGAGAATCAGTTCGTAAACGTATCTGCTAAATCAGGTCAAGGTATTGAAGAGCTTCTGGATGCAGTACTACTGCAGTCTGAAATCTTAGAACTTGAAGCTGTACCTAATGCTCCTGCTCAGGGTGTAGTAGTTGAATCACGCTTAGATAAAGGTCGTGGTCCAGTTGCTACTGTACTTGTACAGAACGGTACGCTACGTAAAGGTGATATCGTACTTGCAGGCCTTCACTACGGCCGTGTACGTGCAATGCTGGATGAGAACGGTAAGCCTATCGATTCCGCTGGTCCTGCGATCCCTGTAGAAATCCAAGGTCTGGATGGTACACCAAATGCAGGTGACGAATTCACTATGGTATCTAACGAGAAGAAAGCACGTGAAGTTGCTCTATTCCGTCAGGGTAAATACCGTGATGTTAAGTTGGCTCGTCAGCAGAAATCTAAACTTGAGAACTTGTTTGCAAACATGCAAGCGGGTGATGTTAAGACTTTCAACATCGTACTGAAGACAGACGTACGTGGTTCTTTGGAAGCGCTAACGCATGCTCTAGAAGATCTATCTACTGATGAAGTTAAAGTGAACATCGTATCTGGTGGTGTAGGTGGTATCGCAGAAACTGATGCTAACCTTGCGGTAACAGCAGATGCATTGATGGTTGGCTTTAACGTTCGTGCTGACGCTCAGGCGCGTCAGGTGCTAGAGCGTGAAGGTATTGAACTACGCTACTACAGCGTAATCTACGACATCATTGATGACGTTAAACAGGCGATGGGCGGTCTGCTATCTCCTGAATACCGTGAAGAGATCGTGGGCATTGCTGAAGTACGTGATGTATTTAAAGCGCCTAAGATCGGTGCGGTTGCCGGCTGTATGGTTACAGAAGGTACTGTCTTCCGTAACAAACGTATCCGTGTCCTACGTGAAAACGTTGTAATATATGAAGGTGAACTAGAATCTCTACGTCGCTTCAAAGATAACGTTAACGAAGTACGTCAGGGTATGGAGTGTGGTATCGGCGTTAAGAACTACAACGACGTTAAAGTCGGAGACCAAATTGAGGTTTACGACACAGTTGAAATTCAGCGCACACTTTAACGTTGCAAATACAAGGTAATAAATAACCTTTATGGCACGCGATTATAGTCGTACATCTAGGATTGCTGACCAGCTCCAACGTGAGCTGGCTCAGCTGATCCAGTTTGAAATAAAAGATCCACGCTTAGGTATGGTTACAGTTAGCCATGTCAAAGTCAGTAAGGATCTAGGTTTTGCTGATGTCTACATCACTGTTTTACCACTTAATGGTAAAGATGAAGCAGAAGCAATTATTGATTCACTAAAAGTACTGAACAATGCTGCAGGTTTCCTTCGTGGAGAACTGTGTCGTAACGTTCAGCTACGTGTTATGCCGCAACTGCGTTTCCATTTCGATGAAACGATCGAGCGTGGTAGACATCTACATCATCTGATTGAGGCGGCTATCCGTCAGGAAAATCAGAGCGCTTCTAAAGACGCTGACGAGGAATAATCGTGGGCCGTCGTAGAAAATCCCGAGGCCGGGCGGTCGACGGTGTATTCTTGTTGAATAAACCGTCCGGTATCTCTTCTAATTCCGCTCTACAGCAAGTTCGACGCATTTATGATGCGGCCAAAGCCGGTCATACAGGTGCCTTGGATCCACTTGCCACTGGTATGCTACCGATTTGTTTAGGTGAAGCGACTAAGTTCTCTCAGCACCTGCTCGATTCTGATAAACGCTATATCACAACAGCTAAGCTTGGTATTCGTACAGATTCTAGTGATGCTGATGGCGCTGTCGTCGAAGAAAAACCTGTTCCAACAGATCTGACTGAAGACAAGATAGATACTATTTTGCAGTCAGAGTTTAGCGGTGAAATAGAACAAGTTCCTTCGATGTTTTCAGCGTTGAAACACCAAGGGCAGCCGCTTTATAAGTTGGCTCGAAAGGGTATTCAGGTCGAAGTAAAGCCGCGTAAAGTAACGATCCATGAGATCAAATTAACGGCTTTGCGAGATGATGAAATTGATCTAGAAGTCTTTTGTTCGAAAGGGACTTATATCCGTTCAATTGTCGAAGATCTCGGCCATATCCTGGGTTGTGGTGCGCATGTCAAAATGCTCCATAGACTGGATGTGGGTGCATTCACGGCTGACCGAATGATGAGTTTGGATGAGCTGCGCGATTTAGTGCCCGAAAACAGTGCTGAAGAAGAGCAAAAAGGCATACAAATCGAGCTGGATAAGCTATTATTGCCAGCCTGGGCTGCTGTAGATGATCTACCGGCAGTTCGATTAGATGATCAGCAAACCAGTTTGATTATGCATGGCCAATCAGTCCCTAATGCTGATTATGCAGAAGGTAGCTTGGTTCGTTTGTTTGGTACATCACTGGATAGCGATGCAGAGCGTTTCTTGGGCGTTGCCGAAGTAGTCGAGCAACAGCTAAAACCTAAACGCCTTATTTGCACTGAGGCTGATCAATAAAGATTTTATTTGGTTCTCGTAAGAGGGCCGATGTGGCGTTGTACTGAAAATATGCTCGGTGCATCGTTTCTTTTTAATCCGGCGATCTTAAGATCGTGTGCATATTTTTTAGGAGTAAGAAAATGGCATTAACTGCTGAGAAAAAAGCGGCAATCGTTGCAGATTTCGCTCGCGCTGAAGGCGACACTGGTTCCCCAGAAGTTCAGGTAGCTCTACTATCTGCTAACATCGAAGGTCTACAAGGTCACTTCAAAGCGAACAAACACGACCACCACTCTCGCCGTGGTCTGATCCGCATGGTAAACCAGCGTCGTAAGCTGCTGGACTACCTAAAAGGTAAAGATGCTGATCGTTACCTTGAACTGATCAAGCGTCTAGGTCTGCGTCGCTAAGTTAGTGTGAATTCTCTGGGGCCATACAATGTATGGCCCCGGTTTTATCTGGGGTAAGAAAAGATAACTATTTCATCCCGCCCGTACTCAAATGAGTTTTTAGATCTAGCGAAAGAGCTTATTTGAGTACTGGCAAGACAGAAGGCATGAAAGTTATCTGAAAACTGCCCCGCCAAATTATTTAAAGGAAAATTATTGTGTTCCAAGTAGCTACTAAAACATTCCAGTTTGGTGGTCAGGAAGTAACTATCGAAACTGGCCGCGTTGCGCGTCAGGCGACAGGTTCTGTCCTGGTTAAAATGGGTGGTAACGAAGTACTTTGTACTGTTGTTGGCGCTAAAGAAGCAAAAGAAGGTCAGGGTTTCTTCCCTCTTTCTGTTCACTACCAAGAGAAATACTACGCTGTAGGCCGTATCCCTGGTGGTTTCTTCAAGCGTGAAGCACGTCCATCTGAAAAAGAGACGCTTACTTCTCGTCTTATCGACCGTCCAATTCGTCCACTGTTCCCTAAGGGTTACATGAACGAAGTTCAGGTTGTTTGTACAGTAATGTCTGCTGACAAAGTAAATGATCCAGATATCGCAGCGATGATCGGTACGTCTGCTGCACTAGCAATCTCTGGTATCCCATTCCAAGGCCCAATCGGTGCAGCACGTGTTGGCTTCACTGAAGAAGATGGTTACATCTTAAACCCATCTTATGAGCAGCTTGAAACATCTGAGCTGGACATGGTTGTTGCTGGTACGTCTGACGCTGTGCTAATGGTTGAATCTGAAGCGCAAGAGCTTTCAGAAGACGAAATGCTTGGTGCGGTTCTATTCGCTCACCAAGAGATGCAAGCAGTTGTTAACGCTGTTAACGAACTTAAAGCTGAAGCGGGTAAAGAAGCTTGGGTTTGGACTGCACCTGAAAAAGATCAAGATCTAATCGCTAAAGTACGCGCTGAAGTAGGCGAAGGCATCACAGCTGCTTACCAAGTTGCTGATAAAATGCAGCGTCAGAATGCACTGGCTGAGCTTCGTGCTCAAGCGGTTGAAAATCTAGCTGGCGAAGAAGAAGGTCAGCCTTCGGCTGGTGATGTATCTGGCATCGTTAGCTCCCTAGAGAAAGAGATCGTTCGTGGCCGTATCGTTGCAGGTGAGCCTCGTATTGATGGCCGTGATAACAAGACTGTTCGTGGTATCGATGTTCAAATCGACGTACTACAAGGTACTCACGGTTCTGCGCTATTCACTCGTGGTGAAACTCAGTCTATCGCGACTTGTACACTAGGTACTGCACGTGATCAGCAGATCATTGATGCGATTGAAGGTGAACGTAAAGATCCATTCATGTTGCACTACAACTTCCCTCCATACTCTGTAGGTGAATGTGGTCGTATGATGGGTGCTGGTCGTCGTGAAATTGGTCACGGTCGTCTAGCGCGTCGTGGTGTTGCTGCAGTTCTTCCAACTCAAGAAGAGTTCCCATACACAATCCGTATCGTATCTGAGATCACTGAATCTAACGGTTCTAGCTCCATGGCTTCTGTATGTGGCGCGTCTCTATCTATGATGGATGCAGGTGTACCACTTAAAGCACCAGTTGCGGGTATCGCAATGGGTCTTGTTAAAGAAGAGAACGGCTTTGCTGTCCTAACTGACATCTTGGGTGACGAAGATCACCTAGGCGACATGGACTTTAAAGTAGCGGGTACTGAAACAGGTATCACTGCACTTCAGATGGATATCAAGATCACTGGTATCACTGAAGAGATCATGGACATTGCGCTTGAGCAAGCATACGAAGCACGTGTTCACATCTTGAAAGAGATGGCTAAGGTTATCGGTTACGCTCGTCCAGAGCTTCCAGATAATGCTCCTGCGTTGACTCAATTGAAGATCAACCCAGAGAAGATCCGTGACGTAATCGGTAAAGGTGGTGCTACTATCCGTGCTCTTACTGAAGAGACTGGCGCATCCATTGATATCGAAGACGATGGTACAGTTCGCGTATACGCTGCAGACAAAGCAGCAGCTAAAGCGGCTACTGATAAGATCATCGAAATCACTGCTGAAGCAGAGATTGGTCAGGTTTACGAAGGCAAGGTTGTACGTATCGAAGACTTCGGTGCATTCGTTAACATCCTGCCGGGTAAAGATGGTCTAGTTCACATTTCTCAGATCGACAACAAGCGTGTTGAGAAAGTAACTGACTACATCCAGATGGATCAGATGGTTAAGGTTAAAGTACTGGACGTAGACCAGCGTGGCCGTATCAAACTATCTATGAAAGACCTACTTGCTGATGATGCAGTAAGCTAAGTTTCTTTTAGCGGTTAGTGGTGAAAGTGTTTCGCTACTAGTAGCTAAAGACTAAAAAAAACCGCCGATTTATCGGCGGTTTTTTTATGTGTGACATAAACCTTAATCGGTTAATGGCCGTACAAGATAAGGTTATTTGTTGACCGAAAGGCAGTAGCTGTGGGAACTTTCTGGTAAGCGCTATAACAAAGATATACTGGTCTATTGCTAGCTTTTAAATTGGAGGATGCCTGAATGAGTGAACAACGAGCAATACTTGCTGGTGGATGCTTCTGGGGTATGCAGGATCTAATTCGTAAATTACCGGGCGTTATAGCGACTCGTGTGGGCTACACCGGTGGTGATGTACTTAATGCTACTTATCGCAATCATGGTACGCATGCTGAGGGTATTGAGATCCTATTTAATTCAGAACTAATTACCTACCGAACCATATTAGAGTTTTTCTTCCAGATTCATGACCCTACCACGCCCAATAGGCAGGGTAATGATCGCGGTACATCCTACCGCTCAGCGATCTACTTTGTAGACGACGAGCAAAAGCAAACTGCGCTCGATACAATCGCTGATGTTGAAGCCAGCGGCTTGTGGCCAGGTAAGGTGGTAACTGAAGTTGAAGCTGCTAGCGATTTTTGGGTGGCAGAACCTGAGCATCAGGATTATCTTGAACGTTATCCTGGTGGGTATACCTGCCACTTTCCGCGTCCTGACTGGGTGTTGCCTAAGCGTTCGTAAGTAGCTAGTTGCTAGAAGCTAGGAGTTAGTCCACCACTCTAGGGTTGGTACGGCTTAATTTGACCGTGGGTTGTATTAAGACCTCGCTAATAAGGTGAATGCTAGTGCAGCTTTAAACTCTAACGAAGACTTCTTTTTTCGATTTTGATTTAATAAGCTCAATTTTGAAATTTTAGATACCTTTGGAAAGCATTCATGAGTTACGAGCTAACTGGCAAAATTAAACTGATCCAAGATCCGCAAACGTTCAATAGTGGCTTCACTAAACGTGAAATGGTCGTGATAGTTGAAGATGGAAAATATCCTCAGGAGATCAATCTGGAGTTTGTGCAAGATAAGGTTAGCCTGCTTGATTCGCTTCAAATAGGGCAAGAGGTCACGGTCAGCTTTGATATCCGTGGTCGCGAATATAACGGCCGCTATTTCAATAACCTTGTTGGCTGGAAGATTCAGTCAGCGTCATCCCCAGAAGCCTCTGAGCAAGAGTACTTTAACTCTAATGCGGCGCCCGCACCTCAGCCAGCTGACTTTGACGACGATATTCCGTTCTAAATGACGTAGCTATTTTAGCTCTTGGTAAAAACAAAAAAGCCCCGAATGATCGGGGCTTTTTATTGCTGACGTTATCTAGTGATTAGATACGTGCAGCTGGGATAGCTTGTGGTGCAACGCTTAGGTCTTCGCTTGGTGGAGCGAAAGACGTTAGGTTGATACCTTCAACAGCTGCTTTGTACTCTTCCAACGTTGGGAAACGACCCAAGATAGTAGAAAGAACAACCATTGGAGTAGAACCTAGTAGAGATTCACCTTTCTTCTCAGCAGAGTCTTCTACAACACGGCCTTGGAATAGACGAGTAGAAGTTGCTAGTACAGTGTCACCAGCTTCTGCTTTCTCTTGGTTACCCATACATAGGTTACAGCCTGGGCGTTCTAGGTACAGAATGTTCTCGTACTTAGTACGCGCTTCTTCTTTCGGATGCTCATCATCGAAAGTGAAGCCAGCGTATTTAGATAGAATATCCCAATCGCCTTCAGCTTTTAGCTCGTCAACGATGTTGTAAGTTGGCGGAGCAACAACTAGAGGTGCGTTGAACGTGATAGGACCGTTCTTCTCTAGGTTGCGTAGCATTGCAGCGATGATCTGCATGTCGCCTTTGTGAACCATACAAGAACCAACGAAGCCTAGGTTAACTTCACGGCCTTCGTAGAAAGAAGTTGGACGGATAACATCGTGAGTGTAACGCTTAGAAACGTCTTCGTTGTTAACGTCTGGGTCAGCAATCATTGGCTCGTCGATCTGATCCAGATCTACAACTAGCTCAGCGAAGTACTTAGCATTGTCATCAGGAGCAAGTGCTGGTTCTTCACCAGACTTGATGCCTGCAATACGCTTGTCAGCTAGGTCGATAAGACCTTGTAGCATGCCCGCTTCGTTTTCCATACCTTTGTCGATCATGATCTGGATACGAGACTTAGCTAGCTCTAGAGACTGAATTAGCGTTTCGTCAGTAGAGATACAGATAGAAGCTTTCGCTTTCATTTCTGCAGTCCAGTCAGTGAACGTGAACGCTTGGTCAGCAAGTAGAGTACCGATCTGTACTTCGATTACGCGACCTTGGAAAACGTTTTCGCCAGCGAACTTCTTAAGCATCTGCTGCTGAGTAGCGTGTACGATGTCACGGAAGTCCATGTGAGGCTTCATAGCACCTTTGAAGGTAACTTTTACAGACTCAGGGATTGGCATTGCTGATTCACCAGTTGCCAATGCGATCGCAACAGTACCGGAGTCAGCACCGAATGCTACACCCTTAGACATACGTGTATGAGAGTCACCACCAATGATGATTGCACGATCATCAACAGTGATGTCGTTCAATACTTTGTGGATTACGTCAGTCATTGAGTGGTAAACGCCTTTCGGGTCACGTGCAGTGATTACGCCGAATGCGTTCATGAATGCCATTAGCTTAGGCGTGTTAGCCTTAGCTTTGTTATCCCATACAGATGCAGTGTGACAGCCAGATTGGAAAGCACCGTCAACGCTTGTAGAGATAGTAGAAGCAGCCATTGCTTCAAGTTCCTGACAAGTCATAGGACCAGTAGTGTCCTGAGAACCTACGATGTTCACTTTAACGCGAACGTCAGAACCAGTGTGTAGAGGAGTCTTAGAAGTCACGCCTACAGCATTGCGGTTGAAGATTTTTTCAACAGCAGTTAGGCCTTGGCCTTCGTGAGAGATCTCTTTAGATTGAGCGTAAACAGCAGGAGCTTCAACGCCAAGAGTTTCAGCAGCGAACGTTTGTAGTTTCTTACCGAAAGTTACCGCGTAAGAACCACCTGCTTTCATGAATTCCACTTTCTGTGGAGTGAAAGAGTCGGATACGTCTGCTAGCTCTTCGTTACCGTTGTAAAGCTTCTTAGCTTTAGTGTCGATTGTTAGCACTGTACCAGTAGCAACAGAGTATGCTTCTTCTAGTACTGGATCGCCGTTTGCGTCACGAACAACTTCGCCGTTTGCATCAGTTTTCTTAACCCAGTTCTTAAGGTCAAGACCGATACCACCGGTTACACCAACCGTAGTTAGGAAGATAGGTGCGATACCGTTAGTACCTGCAACTACTGGACGGTTGTTGATGAACGGAATGTATGGAGAAGTTTTCTCACCAGCCCATAGTGCAACGTTGTTAACACCAGACATACGAGAAGAACCAACACCCATGGTGCCTTTTTCAGCGATTAGCATCACTTTAGCATCTGGGTTTTGCTTAACCATGTCAGCGATTTCTTGCTGAGCTTCTGGAGTGATCATGCACTTACCGTGCAATTCACGGTCTGCACGTGAGTGAGACTGGTTACCAGGAGAAAGAAGGTCAGTAGAGATATCGCCTTCTGCAGCAATGTAAGTGATAACTTTGATTGTCTCAGGGATATCGTCAAGCTTAGTGAAGAACTCTGCTTTAGAGTAGCTTTCTAGGATATCTTTAGCGATTGCGTTGCCCGCTTTGAAAGCGTCCGCTAGACGAGCTGTGTCAGCGTCGTATAGGAATACTTGAGACTTAAGAACTTCGCCAGCTGCAGCAGCTTGTGCGTCGTCAGAAAGTGCGATGTCTAGTAGTGCTTCTACAGAAGGACCACCTTTCATGTGAGACAGTTGCTCAAGAGCGAACTCTGGAGAGATCTCAGCAACAGTTTCTTTACCTAGAGCGATGTCTTTTAGGAAAGCCGCTTTAACACCAGCCGCTGGCGTAGTACCAGGTAGCGTGTTATAGATGAAGAAGTTTAGAGAAGCTTCGCGCTCTGCATTACCAGTGTCTTTGATCTGGGCAATGATTTCAGATAGCAATTCAGCGCTATCGATTGGTTTTGGGTTTAGACCCAGGTCCTTTTTACGAACCTCAATTTCTTCTAGGTAGTCAGAATAGTAGCTCATGGCGTCCAACGTCTCACTTAAATCTAGTTATGATTTGTGCGCAGATTATAAAAAAAAACAGGCAAACAGCTCAATCAAAACTATTTAAATGAGGCTAATAGTCGCTATAAATTTAAAAAATAGTACTTAAATCAAGGCTTTTAAAGAGGGTATACATTGGTTGTAGGTATCTATTTTTATTATAAAAAATGGCAGTTTTTGCCTTTATTGAAAATAGTAATCATTTAAAATTGGTTTTAATTGTTTTCTTAATTGAAAATAATAATCATTTTTCAAGGGATTGCTTAATTAGCCTTTGTTTCTGTGCTCGTTGCTGACGCATAGTCCGCCAGTCCGTGGTTTCGTTGGTACAGTCTTCTATTGGAGAGGTAAGTGGAATTAATTTGCTCTCCTTCTATAACGCAATTTGATGACAGCCTTTGTTATCTAAATTAGCTAAACAGAAGCTAGGTTAATTATTAGATGTTTCTTCGGGGAGTTTTTACCCACTGTCGAACCCCAATTACCCAAGGATGGATGTTTCTCCAAGCTAAATCCTAGTTTCTAAATCGAGGTTACTGATAGTGATAAACGCCTCTAGCTTTCTTAGCGCACCCTCTATCTATAGCTTAAACATCGCTTTCTTATCGATCCCATAATCCAGTTCCGAGCTCTATCTGAAATGCAGCGAGCTTGATTCAAATTTCTTCGGTTCTGTTCAAAAAACACCCGTTTTTACTAGCAAATAGTCTTAGATTGTATGTAATATATGCAATTTCATGCCCGTATTACTTGCTTTGAGTCGGTTATTGTCTAATATTGTCGACAATCTTAATAAAGTAATAATTTGTGTTGCAGAAAATATCGGTACGACGGCCGATAAAATCTAGGATGTTCTGCAATAGCGGTTCGTGTGACGCCTGAAATGTAACCAACAAGGAAATCGAGCAGTTCTAGTGAACGAGGACTCGTAAAAATAAAGGTTATGGCTTCAGCCGCGTCCTATCTGCGTGAGGTATAAAAAATGACAAGCCCGACCCATTTCGATCCATCTAGCTCTGTTCGAACACTCTCAGGAACAGAGCACAGCTACCATAGTCTTCCAGATACCGCAGAACAGTTTGGTATCGATCTTGATGCATTACCATTTTCACTTCGTCCTATCTTGGAAGGAATTGCTCGAAATGTTGGCCAAAACGGCGTAACCGCTGAGCAGGTTCAGGCGCTTGGAAGTTGGACAGAGCACCAAGGTACAAAGCCGATCGAAATTCCTTTTACGGCGGGTCGTGTCATCATGCACGATTTGAGTGGTACGCCAGCGATTGTTGATTTTGCTGCGATGCGTTCAGCGGTTCAGCGTATGGGCTTAAATCCAGCAATTATTGAACCTCTAGTACGAGCAGATCTAGTTATCGACCATACGGTAACAATGGATAATACGGGCAGCCCGGCTTCACTAAAAATCAATGGTGAACTAGAAGCGGAACGTAACAAAGAACGTTATGCCTTCTTGAAATGGGGTGCGCAAGCATTTGAAACGATCCGAATTATTCCACCACAAACCGGTATTGTGCATCAGGTTAACCTCGAGTATCTGGCTCAGGGTTACCTAGACATTAATGGATTGATGGCACCGGATACGCTAATTGGTATGGATAGTCACACACCAATGGCGAACGCGCTGGGTATTGTTGGCTGGGGTGTAGGTGGTATTGAAGCCGGTGCTTCTATGCTGGGTCAACCGATGCAAATGCTGGCACCTGAAGTGGTCGGTGTAGAGTTAACAGGCGCACTAAGAGAAGGTGTAACAGCAACAGATTTAGTCCTAACCATCACTGAAATGCTGCGTAAATATCCAGCGGGTGTGGTGGGTAAGTTTGTTGAATACGTGGGTGAAGGCTGTGCCAATCTTTCTCTGCCTGATCGTGCAACGATTGCAAACATGTCGCCAGAATATGGCGCAACCATGGGCTTCTTCCCGTTTGACGAGATCTCTGCAGAGTATATGAGAGCTACCGGCAGGGACGGTGATCTGCCACTGGCATACTACAAAGCACAGAATATGGCTTGGAAACCAGGTCAGGCATTGCCGCGTTATACCGATCTTCTGCAGCTTGATCTGTCTACCGTTGAACCGTCTGTGGCGGGCCCGAAACGACCTCAAGATAGATTGCCTCTAGCTGAGATTGGTAAAGTTTTCCAGAAAGCAGCCGCTGAAGGCCAAGAGAAAGGTAAAGAGCGTAACCCTGAAGTCGCTACAGTGATGCCGATGAAAGCAGACGAAGCGGGTATTTTTGCACCGCTTCCTGAGCGTGAGTTAAAAGACGGCGATATCGTGATTGCTGCGATTACAGCCTGCACCAACACCTCTAACCCGGGTCTGTTGATAGCTGCGGGTCTGCTCGCTAAGAAAGCCAATGAACTCGGTATGAAAGTACCTGATGGTGTTAAAACGTCTTTGGCTCCAGGGTCACCGGTTGCTACCGACTTCCTAACCAAGGCTGGCCTACAGCAGCACTTGGACGCTTTGGGCTTTAATACTGCGGGTTACGGCTGTACTACCTGTGTGGGTAACTCTGGTCCTCTAGCACCAAGCATCGAAGAAGCGTTGCAGAACCACGATATTATCGCTGCGTCTGTTTTATCGGGTAACCGTAACTTTGAAGGTCGTGTGCATCCAGATGTTGATACCAACTTCCTTATGTCTCCACCGCTGGTGGTTGCTATGGCGATGGCTGGCAATGTGAATATCGATGTTACGACACAGCCAATTAGTCAGGATGCCAACGGTAACGATGTTTACCTTAAGGATATCTGGCCGAGCAACGCTGAAATAAGCCAGACCATGCTTGAATGCATGGATCCGAAAGCGTTCCGCGAAACCTACGAAAACTCTTTGGATGGCCCTGCTACATGGCAGAACCTAGAATCTCCAACGGGTCCTGTGTATGACTGGGCTGCAGATTCTACGTATATCCAAGAGATCTCTTTCTTTGATGGTTTCTCACTGGAAACACCTGAAGATTCACTAAACAATATTTCAGGTGCGCGTATGTTAGTTATGTGTGATGACAACACAACCACCGATCATATTTCCCCAGTTAGCCGAATTCGTCCAGATTCACCTCCAGGTGAATATTTAAGTTCACAAGGCGTTGCAGACGAAGATATGACATCTCTGGGTGCACGTCGTGGTAACCACCATGTTATGTTGCGCAGTATTTTCGGCAACGTAAAAGCCCGAAACTTGTTGCTTCCAGGTACTACTGGCGCAGTAACGAACTATTATTCGTCTAATGCAGCTCCAGCACAGATGTCTATCTATGATGCGGCTGAGCGCTACCGTTCTGAAGGTACATCTACCGTTGTATTTGGTGGCAAGCTTTATGGCACAGGTTCATCACGAGACTGGGCTGCAAAAGGTCCTGCGCTGCTGGGTGTTAAAGCGATTATCGCTGAAAGCTTTGAGCGTATTCACAAATCAAATTTGGTGGGTATGGGTGTATTACCGCTGCAACTTCCTGAAGGTCTGACACGTGCATCATTAAATCTGGATGGCACAGAAACCTTCGACCTGAGTGGTATCGATACTCTGGAACCACGCGGCACAGTTGGCTTGACTATAAACCGCGCGGACGGTTCATCACAGCAGTTGGAGCTGACCTCTCGTGTTGATACTTCTTCTGAGCTGGATCAAATTCGCCACAAAGGCATCTTGCCGATGGTATTACGCGATATCATCGCTGCAAACGCATAACATCAACGTTCCTTTCTAGGAATTAAAAACCGCCGTTTATCGGCGGTTTTTTTATATCTGTGAA
Organism: Neptuniibacter sp. QD57_21; assembly: GCF_047778075.1. Lineage (GTDB taxonomy): Bacteria > Pseudomonadota > Gammaproteobacteria > Pseudomonadales > Balneatricaceae > Neptuniibacter. Next base: position 457,041 of record NZ_CP180549.1, read on the forward strand.
TATATCCACATTAGTTTTATCCAAGTTTTATGTGGATAAGTACGTTGATAGTTTGAGTGTGAATTACTAAAGCCCAATAAACATAAGGGCTCTGGATGATTGTTCACATTTTGCTACTTTGAAGTGCAGTATATGCTTGTAAGTTTATTCACAGCTCAATTAGCTCTAATTCGCTATTGATCCAGTATTCTTTTACCTTAGAGCTTTACAAAGCGTAATGTCATACGGTCACTTTCACCGATTGCTTGGTAATGCGCTTTATTAACTTCTTTTAAACGATAGCTCGGTGGTAGGGACCAGACGCCAACTTTGTGGTCCTTAGTATCTTTAGGATTGGCGTTGATCTCAGACGTCTCAACGAGTTCAAATCCTAAACCTTCAATAAATGAAATTAGATAAGCTTCCGGAACGTAGCCATTTTCAGCGCTTTCTTTGTAATCACTGCCATCTTTAGCGCGGTGTTGAACTACACCAAGAGTACCGCCCTTTTTTAGCACGCGATGAAAAGAAGGATAGACCTCTTCTATGCCCCCAAAGCGTATCCAGTTATGGGTATTTCTGAACGTAACCACCATATCTTGAGAGCTATCCGGAACTTCAGCTAAATAGGTATCACCTTTCTTAAACACCACTACATCGGCTTTTCCATAAACTGATGGATTGGCTTGTAGCTTTGTCACAAGTTTGTTGTGTAAGCCCTGTAAAAAGTTGTTTGGGTGATCGGCGCCGAAGCTCGCTAAGGTGAGATGTCCGTTGTCTTTCAGCATCGGCGCAAGGATCTCTGTGTACCAGCCGCCACCAGGTAATATTTCAAGGACAGTCATATCGGGTTTTATGCCGAAAAAAGAGAGTGTCTCTACAGGGTGGCGATAAACATCACGCGCTATATTCTTTTCGCTGCGGTGTTCTGCAGCAACGGCTTGTTTTATAAATTCATTAGAGGCATGCACAGTATTAATGCTGGCGATGCAGAATATAAACAGTGACATTTTAATGAATTTCATCGTATTCAACCTTCTATGTTGTTTATGGCTGGCTTGAGTCTGTTATATCCCAATGTGCCTAATAATAGCTTTATCCTCAAGTCGTCTCGGTAATAACTTATCCCAATAATCTGTGGATAAGTTCGTTGATAGTCTGAGTGCTACTTGCCGAAAGCCTTAATTTACGTACGTTGGAGAGAATTGCTCATCTTTGTAACACTTAGGGAATAGATTAGTACGAAGCGATTAATTTGCCTAACTGTGCAATAGCGTCGACTTGTTCTTTTTGTCGAGTGTAATGGGCAAAACATAAGCGGATATGGTGATTAAAACGCTGGTCTGCACAAAAGAGGTTACCGGGTGAAATGCCAATACCTGCCTCAAGCGCTTGTTGAAATAGTTGGTCGCTATTGACCTGTTTAGGCAGTGTAAACCACTGCAAAATACCGCCGCTTGGTTTGATAAAGCAGGTGTTACTGGGCCAATGTTGACGGATATCTTCATCGAGCATCTCGACTCTCTCTTGGTAGCCACGACTAACTTGTGAGAGATGACGGCGATAACGGCGGCCTATCAGTAATTCACTGATGCCTTGTTGCGATATGGCAGAACAGGCGATGCTGGTAACAAATTTTTGGAAGTTAACTTGTTCGTAGTAGCGCCCGGGTAGTACCCAGCCCAGCCTTATATCAGCATCTACTGTCTTAGAAAAAGAACCGCAATGAAGCACCCGTTGATCGGTATCCATCGCTTTAAGCGCTGTTGGTCTTTGTTGATTGAAACTCAATTCTGCGAAAACATCATCTTCAATAACTGCAATATCCCACTTGTTGGCAATGACCATTAAGCGCTGTCGACTTGCTAAATCTAGATTGAAGCCCAACGGGTTATTAAAGCTTGGGTTGGTCAGTACCGCTTTAATCGGCCATTGAGTTAGGGCGGTTTCTAGAGCATCTAAATTAGTCCCTAGGAGTGGATCTGACGGCAGTTCCAATACCTTAAGCCCCAAAGCTTCAATGCACTGCAGAGTGCCGTAGTAGCAGGGTGATTCAACGGCAATAGTGTCCCCTATCTGGGCAACAGAGCGTAAGCAGAGTGATAAAGCTTCCTGAGCGCCATGGGTAATCACAATCTCTTCACTATTACAGCTAAATGCGGTGGCATTCAGGTGATCAGCTAATACGGACAGAAGTTTAGGATCGCCCGGCGGGGTGCTGTAATGGCTGCGGCGTTTTTCACTGGTGTGTGCCCAATGACGAGTATGTTTGGCTTGCTGCTGATAATACCAAGCGACCGTTGGCCATCTGGAATCGGGGTAAGCCGAACCGAGAGCTAAGTGCCCATGTTGATTCGCTGCGCCCAAAACACTGAACGCAGTCGAGCCCAACTTAACTTTTCGCGGTTTGATGGCAGGAACTGAGTTTTTCGGGGAGGAGACAAAGAACCCTAGTCGTGGTTTAGCGTAAATCAGTTGCGACTGCTCTAACTCAGTCAGGCCTTTGATGATGGTATTTTTACTTAACTGATATTGCAGGCTTAAGGCCCGGATAGAGGGCAAGCGGGTGCCGGGCGATAAATCACCGCTTTCGATTCTAGAGCTAAGCTGTTGTACCAACAGTAAATACTTTTTCATGGGTACAGTTTGTATAAATTTACAGACAAGTGCAATTTGAGGCTTTTCTGTACCCTTGAAACTGACCTGTCTGTGTCCCTTTTTTGTTTAGCCTGTTCTCTCTACAGTGATGCAATCAATTTAGATAGTTTGTAGAGAGTCAGTCATGCTGAATAAACAGCAGTGGATAACTTTAGTTCCTTGGGCGTTTGTGGGTATTTGGAGTACCGGTTTTATCGGTGCCAAGTATGCGGTGCCTTATATGGAGCCTTTCAGCGTCCTACTAGTACGTAGTTTGCTGACGATTGTTGTCTTTGCGGGCTTATTAGCATGGCGTAAACCGCAATGGTGTAGCTTGCCGCAAGCAGGTCATCAGATGGTGGTGGGGTTTCTCGTTCATGCCTGTTACTTAGGCGGCGTCTTCGCAGCAATCGACTGGTCACTTCCAGCTGGGATTACCTCATTGGTGATGGGGTTACAGCCCATATTAACGGCCTTGTTGGCTGTCATCTGGTTACAAGAGCGGCTGTTGAAAACCCAATGGTTAGGTTTAGTTCTGGGTTTAATCGGTGTTGTTATGGTGGTCAGCCAAGGTTATTCACAGGGGAGCTATTTGGCTGGTGGAGATGCATGGGCAGCTGCGGTGATTGCGTTAGTCGCTATATCATTAGGCACTTTGTACCAAAAACGTTTTGGTGTCGGTGTAGATCTGATGGTGGGGGCTTTTTATCAATACGTGGCGATGGCAATTGTGATGGCTATATTGGCCTATGCATTTGATAGCGGTGTGGTGGAATGGAACTGGACCTTAATTGGTGCATTAGCTTGGATGGTATTGGGCTTATCCGTCACTGCAATACTGTTGCTGCTAATTATGATTCGCGAAGGGGAGGCGAGTAAGGTCGCTAGCTATTTTTATCTGGTGCCCCCTTTAACCGCGATAGAGGCGTGGTTCTTGTTTGATGAATCGTTATCGATGCTGGCAATGATAGGGATTCTAGTTGCCGCTCTTGGTGTGTTTTGCGCAGCAAGAAAGATATAAATATAAATTTTTAGCTTCTTTTAGTTATAAGAAGTGTATTTTTTAGTCTTAATTATTAGGTGAACCGACTTGTCTACTTTTCTGTCATAAGGGCATATCAATTAATCGATATAACTCCCAGTGGTATAGGGAGCTCTTAAATTAGAAAGGTAAATAATATGTCTCTTAAAGTTAAATCTACACTACTTGCGTTAATGTTTGTTCCTACCCTAGGTATGGCTGCGGATACGGATCACGAACAAGCCATTAATTTTATTTATAGCAGTAATGGGATGGAACTCAGTGAATCGGCATCTATGAATAAAGTCGAAAAAGTGATGAAAAAGGAAGTTTCTACATCGGATAAAAAGCAGATGCAGAAAACTAATGGAATGGACTACAGCCGTATTTGGTCGGGGTATCCTAAAATTGAAGGGCATGAAGTGTATTAGTTGATCAAAAGAGAATGGGGCTTTTAGCCCCATTTTTATGTCTTGTGAGTAAGCCTGATCAGCTTAAAGTTGCCGTTAGAGGCAATACATTCAGCCTGATGGAAGAACTGCTTAGCTTTTCGCTCTAGTGGGATATGCATATTGGTAACAAAGCAGGCGACCCCACGGCCATTCAAACGGTCATGAGCCGCTTTTAGAAAACGGTCTGTCAGGTCTCCGTCGACGGAAAATCCTGCATGGAAAGGGGGGTTGCAGAGGATTAGATCAAATTTCTCGGTAATACCCTCTGCACAACTCGCAGGTATGACTTTGCCGTTAATCGGATAACGGTTAAAGTTTCGCTCGCAGGCTTTTAAGGCGGCAGCGTTGTTATCGGTCGCTGTTACCGGGATATCTAAGTGGCTCAGATTCAAGGACAAGTAGCCATAACCGCAGCCTAGATCCAGAGCGTTTTTCGGCGGTTCTGGTAAGGTCATTAAGAAGCTATCGAGATGCTCGATCAGGTAGGCGCTACCGCGATCAATTTTATCCCAACCGAACACACCTGGTTTGCTGTAATACTCAAATATCTCGTCACTGGCAGTGACACGCAGCTGGTGGAAATCTTTAGCATCCAACAGGTCTTCACTCGAAGCGTTTACTTTAGTGAGTGTCGCGGACCAAGTGTTTTTATCGGCCTTGCTGGTTTCACCCTCTCCAAAAAGCTTTTTAGCTTTGCTGAAGTAGGTTTTGATCCCTTCACCTTTCTCACCGGCAATATAAAGTTTCCCTTCAGGTTTTAAGCAGCGGAAAGCTTCATTAATTAGGTGGTGTACCACCGGCTTTTCTTTGGATACTCGGTAGATCACAGAGTCCAAACTGTTATCTTCGATGATGCTTAGATCATAATCGGAGAAGAAAACCTTCCAACCTTGACGAAAAAGATGCTGTTCCAGATCAATTCGGTTGGTAATGGCGATAACGGCTTCATTAGCTGGGATATTGGCACTGAGCAAGTTTTCATCAGCGAGCCAAAGCGAACGACCGGAAGCGCGTTGGATATAAGGGGCGATTAGATTAAAGGCTGTATCACTCATTAGATGCTATTAATCTCTTCTTCTGTCAGAAAACGGTATTCGCCGGGTTCTAGGTATTCATCGAGCTCGATATTGCCGATACGTGCGCGGTGAAGCTCTTCTACTTTGTTGCCTATAGCCGCGAACATACGCTTAACTTGGTGATAGCGGCCTTCGGTAAGAATGACTTCGGCTTCATTACTGGCAATTAAGGTTAGCTCAGCGGGTTTAGTGCGCTCCTTATCATTGTGCAGCATTAAACCTTGCTTGAATTTCTCTACGGCATCTTCAGGAATTGGATCAGCCGTGGTTACTTGGTAGAGCTTGCCTGTTTTGTGCTTTGGCGAGGTGATTTTGTGAGCCCATTTACCATTACTGGTGATAAGCACTAAACCGGTTGTGTCCACATCTAGTCGGCCACAGATCGTTAGTTCCTCTGCCCGTGGTAGATCTAGCAAGCTTAGAACCGTTGGGTGGGTACCGTCGTCATTGGAGCATACGCAGCCCAAAGGTTTATGCAGCATGATGTACTTATCACCTGGCGCATCTACAGGATAGCCACTTAGATAAATCTCATCGTCTTCACCCACATGCATGGATGGGTCGGTAACTTCAATATCGTTTACAACAACTTCACCCGCTTTCATAAAGCGGCGAACTTCTTTACGGGAAAAGCCGGAAGATTGTGCTAAGTATTTATCTAGGCGCATAAGGTAAGTCTATAACAAGCTTTAAAGTGCGTAGTATATCGGAACTGGCATTGTCCCTATAGCCTGCACCGTTTTTTAGTTGAAGGTTTTAAGCTACTATAGCGCCTTCAAATCAGGAGCCCTGCCGTGAAACTTTTTGTTGATAATCTGACCAATGTCGATTTTTCCTATTTACACCCTCAACGTGGGTTGATGGGGGAGTCGTGGCTTGTGCAGTTAGAGCTGGATGGCAGCCTAAATGACCAAGGCATGATCTGTGATTTTGGGATTGTGAAGAAGAAGGTTAAGCAGTGGTTTGATCTATGGGTAGATCATGCACTGGTGGTTCCTACGGGCATGCCACGTCTTAGTCATTCTACTCAAGACGGCTACACTGAGGTCGAGTGGCTTTATGCGGATGGTGAAAGCTTTTATTGCCGTTCCCCTGAGCCTGCAATCTGCCTAGTAGGTATGCCTGAGATCACAGAGAAGACTTTGGCTGAGTGGTGTCGGGATAAGCTTTTAGAACTTTTCCCAAATGAAGTAAAAGGGCTAAAGATCTCCTTTGTTCCAGAGAAAATCGACGGCGCTTTCTATCACTACAGCCATGGTTTGCAGAAGCATGATGGCAACTGTCAGCGTATTGCGCATGGTCATCGTTCTAAGATCGAAATCTATATCAATGATCAGCGTGAACTCAATCTTGAACAAGAGTGGGCTGAACGTTTCACTGATATCTATATAGGTTCGGAATCTCATCTAATTGAACAGTGTGAGAGCCGTCATCATTACGCTTACACAGCGCCGCAGGGTGACTTTGCAATAAGCCTACCTACATCGGTTTGTTACTTAATCGATACGGACAGCACGGTTGAATTGATCGCAGATCATCTGGCCAAGCAGATCAAGCAAGCTTATCCAAATGATAAGGTATTGGTACGTGCTTACGAAGGTGTAGGCAAAGGTGCAATTGTTCAGTTGTAGTCGAGTATTAAGTACAGCGCAGAACTGATCAATACGACGCAAAGTAAATTGAGGAACAGTCCTGTGCGCATCATCTTTTTTTGTGGCACATAACCAGTACCAAATACAATTGCATTTGGAGGTGTAGCTACAGGAAGCATAAATGCACAGGAAGCGCTGATAGCAATAGCGATGGCCAAGGTCTCTTCTGGAAAGCCTAATTCTGCAGCTATCGAGATGAAAATCGGCACCATTAAAGCTGTACTGGCAGTGTTACTTGCCATTTCGGTAAGAAAAATTATAAAGGTACAGATCAAAGCCAAAAAGATGAAAAAACTGGCTTGGCTTAGTAATAAGCTGAGTTGTTCAGCAAGAAAAGCACTAGCACCACTACTTTTCAGAATAGCGCTTAGCGTTATACCGCCTCCAAATAAGATCAATACCCCCCAATCGGTCGTCGTTTCTATATCTTTCCAGCTTACGAGTTTTAACCCCCCTAAAAGCAATACGGCAAGAATAGCTACCATGCTATCGAAGTTTTTATCTATTCCGAGAAATGTTGAAAACTGTTTACTAAACAACCATAGAACCACGGTTAGTAAAAATACGGTAATGACTGCATAGCGTTCGGGGGTTAAGGAGAAGTGTTGTTGTTCTAAAACAAAGTGTTGCTTTAATTCCGGTCTAAGAAGAATGAAGAGAAACGCGATCATAGCGGGTAGTAGGATAATAACCATTGGCATTCCAATCTTGATCCAATCAGCAAAACCTAACCCAATCTCAGCAGCAGCAATCGCATTAGGTGGGCTTCCTACTAACGTGCCTATGCCTCCAATGTTTGCTGAATAAGCAATTCCTAGCAAAATAAAAAAATAGATCTTAGGATTCTCCTTAATATCGAAACGGGAAAGGATGCCTAGTGCAAGGGGAAGCATCATAGCGGTGGTCGCGGTATTGGATATCCACATGGAGATAAAGGCTGTAAGAATAAAAAGCGCCAAACAGGCATAAAGAACGTGCCCCTTCGTTAGATGCAAAACATAGTTGGCAAGAGCGCGATCGATATCGTGTTTATGCAGAGCAGCAGCTAGTGAAAAGCCTCCTAGAAAGAGAAAGATAATTGGATGTGCAAAGTTGGAGAGTGCTTGCTTAACATCTAGGAGGTTGAGTAAAACGGCAAGTAAGGGTACTAACAACGCAGTAATTGTTATAGGGAGCGTTTCGCTGATCCAAAGAGCACCGATAAAGAAGAGTATGGCTAAGCCTTGTGCTGTTTGCTGGTCACAAATAGAGAAGTTCGGAAGACCAAGAAGGATTATGAGGGATAGAATTAGAATATAAAAAAATCGCAATAGAGTATGGGGAGTTACCATTGATATTTTCCCAGTCAAAGAGCTAGCGATAAGAACTGTTTATCAGAATAACCCTCTTTGCTGAGAAGAAGTAGTCTGAGAATTTAACAGTTTGAACTACGACCGGAGGATTTTGTTCAGTTATCTCTTTTTATGATGGTTTCAGAAAGAAAAAAACCGCAGCCGAAGCTGCGGTTTAAAGAGTAGGACGGTGTAACTAGACTTAAGTCTAGCTTAGTCTCGCTCAACTGCCAGTGCAGTACCCATACCACCACCAATACATAGTGTCGCTAGGCCTTTCTTCGCGTCACGCTTGTTCATTTCGTGAACTAGGCTTACGAATACACGGCAGCCAGAAGCGCCGATTGGGTGACCTAAAGCGATAGCACCACCGTTAACGTTAACGATGTCAGTGTTCCAGCCAAGATCTTTGTTTACAGACATTGCTTGAGCAGCGAATGCTTCGTTCGCTTCAACTAGTTCTAGATCATCTACAGACCAGCCAGCTTTTTCTAGTGCTTTCTGAGTCGCAGTGATTGGGCCTGTACCCATGATAGATGGATCAATACCAGAGTTAGCGTACGCTTTGATGCGGGCTAGTACTGGAAGACCTAGTTCTTTCGCTTTCTCTTCAGAACAAACGATTACTGCAGCAGCACCATCGTTGATAGTAGAAGCGTTACCTGCAGTTACAGAACCGTCTTTTTTGAATGCTGGACGTAGTTTACCTAGCGCTTCTGCCGTGCAACCGAAACGTGGCTGCTCGTCAGTGTCAAATACGATTGGATCGCCTTTACGCTGAGGAATTGTTACTGGGATGATCTCATCTTTAAAGCGACCGCCTGTTACAGCAGCTTCTGCTTTGTTCTGAGATGCAGCAGCAAATGCATCTTGCTCTTCACGTGTGAAGCCGTATTTTTCAACGATGTTCTCAGTAGTGATACCCATGTGGTAATCGTTGAATGCGTCCCATAGACCGTCTTTGATCATTGTGTCGACCATTTTCCAGTCGCCCATGCGAGCACCGTTACGAGAGTTTGGAACAACGTGAGGAGAAGAGCTCATGTTTTCCTGGCCACCAGCGATGATGATGTCTGCATCGCCACAACGGATTGCTTGTGTAGCCATTTGAATAGCTTTAAGACCTGAACCACAAACTTTGTTGATAGTTAGTGCAGGAACTTGAATTGGCAGGCCGCCATTAAGCGTCGCCTGACGGGCAGGGTTCTGGCCACAGCCAGCCGTCAAAACCTGACCCATGATTACTTCGTCAACTTTTGCAGGGTCCAGATCGATCTTCTCGATCAGGCCTTTGATAACTGTTGCACCTAGGTCAGATGCAGCAATTTTAGATAGGGAACCACCGAAAGTACCAACTGCGGTACGGCCCGCAGCTACAATTACAACGTCACGCATTCGAAATGCCTCTTAGCTTAGCTATGTACAAAGTTCGTTCTTCACGATGATGGTATGGCCAAATTTTTGGCCGATAGTATTCAGTGAAAAGCGGCGTTTATTCAGTGACCGTTGTGCCCTCTCTACTCATTTAGGGGCGGCCAAAATCCGTTTTTCTGAGCACTTATACAACCTTTATTGTTTTTATTGCAGTGCAAGAACTCATCGTCCTAGCAGTCTGCGCGACCGAGCCCCCGGTTGTCAAGCCACGAAAGTAGCGGGTTGTATAAGACTTACGATTGAAATAGCAAGTATTGCGCTGCAGCAATAATTGAGCGTTTAATTTAAAAATCTGAGGGATATCAGGGGGTTCCGAGTAGGTGTAACCCTACTCGGAAGAGGGGTTACAAATTAATTTGTAAATTGTCGATTAATCGGGCAGGGCCAAGGTAGGCAGCTGCTAGTACGACTAATTGGGAGTCTTCAGGTGTCGCAGGTTGTAGATCCTGGCTGCGACAGATAACCAAGTAATCGCGTTTGAAACCAGCGGTTTCTAAGCGCTGTTGAGCGCTTTCAATCAGCGAATCGAAGTCTTTATTACCTTCAATCAGAGCGGCTTCAATTTCGCGTAGCGAAGCGTTAAGCACGGTGGCTGTTTCCAGTTCCTGCTCTGATAGGTAACCATTGCGAGAGCTCAATGCTAGGCCCTGCTCATTGCGGGCAATAGGCGCACCTTGGATCTCTACAGGTAGGCTAAGATCTTCGGTCATTCGGCGAATAACCATCAACTGTTGGAAGTCTTTTTCGCCAAAGATCGCTACGTCTGGTTGAACCATACCAAACAGTTTAGCTACGACCGTCGCAACACCACGGAAGTGGCCTGGGCGAGTCGCGCCGCAATAAAGGTCTGAAATCTCTGGTACTTCAACCTGTGTCTGAGATTCACGTCCGTTCGGGTAAACCTCCGAATCGGTCGGTGCAAACAGGTAGTTGCAGCCGCGAGAATTCAGTTTCTCTTGATCAGCAGCGAGAGTACGTGGGTAATTATCTAGATCTTCCCCTGCACCAAATTGCAGAGGATTGACAAAGATCGATGAAACGACAATATCGCTATTCGCTTTTGCCTGATCGATCAGTTGTAGGTGACCTTCATGCAGATTACCCATCGTTGGTACAAAGCCGATACGCTTGCCTGCTGCTCGCTCTTTATTGAGGGCTGCACGCAGATCAGCAATGGTATGTAGAGTGATCATGTTTATTCAAACTCATGCTCGGAAGCAGGGAAAGTACCGCTTTTAACGTCAGTCACGTATTGGCTGATCGCTTCTTCAATGCTATTGGCATCAGCCATAAAGTTTTTTACAAACTTAGGGCTGCGGCCTGGTGTTACGCCAAGCATGTCATGTAGAACCAGTACTTGAGCGTCTGTGTCAGAACCTGCGCCAATACCGATAACAGGCACATCCAGTGCGAGTGTGATCTCTTTGGCTAGGATAGATGGAACGCACTCAAGCAAAATCACGCTAGCGCCAGCATCCTGCAGCATAACGGCATCGTTAATCATCTGTTGTGCCGTTTCTTTATCGCGACCTTGGACTCGATAACCGCCGAGCTTATTCACAGTTTGAGGTGTCAGGCCAAGGTGAACGCAAACAGGGATGCCACGTTCAGCTAGCATAGATACAGTTTCTGCAAGCCATGCACCACCTTCCAATTTCACCATGTTTGCACCCGCCTGCATAAGCGCAGCGGAGTTATCCATAGCAAGTTCTGGAGTGGAATAGCTCATGAAAGGTAGGTCGGCCATGATAAGGCTTCCCTGATTACCTTTGGCGACAGCTTGAGTGTGGTAAGCCATCTCTTCAACAGTTACGGGTAGAGTACTGTCATTGCCTTGAAGCACCATGCCCAATGAATCGCCTACCAGAATTACTTCTGTGCCAGCAGAGCTAACAACATGCGAGAAACAAGCGTCATAAGCGGTAAGTACCGCGAACTTTTCGCCCGCTTTCTTCATTGAGGACAACGTGTGCAGAGTAATATTGCTCATGGAATGATCTTCCTGTTATTACGCGTTGGCGCGATTATACCTATATCTTTGTCAGGCTGCCCATAGGGCATGCAACTAATAGGGAAGACAAAGTTACATCATTAGGCATGATTAAATCGGGTGCGATATCGGCCAGAGGGTATAGAACAAAGCTGCGCTCGTGCATAAATGCGTGTGGTACGCAGAGACGTTCGGTGTTGATTTGGCTATTACCGTATAGAAGCAGGTCGAGGTCGAGGGTTCTTGGTCCCCAGTGTCGCTCGCGGACTCTCTGGTGTTTCTGCTCAAGCCCCTGAAGCTGATCCAGCAGTGCATGGGCTTCTAGGGTCGTTTCTATCTCTGCAACGGCATTGATAAAGTCTGGCTGATCTTGAGGGCCAACCGGTGCAGAACGGTATATGGGTGATGCTTTGACTAAGCGGCAGTTTTCCAGTTCTGCCAGCTCAGAAAATGCTTGTTCAACATGCTGAAGAGGGTTGTCGAGATTACTGCCCAACCCTATGTAACAACGAACCGCAGTCGTCATTGCGATGACTCTTGGCGGGACTTGTTTGAATTAGAACGGCGACGACGTGGTTTACGAGGCTTATCACCTTTACCTAAGCTTTTCACCATGCTGTTTTTGCTTGGCTCATTAGCGTTCTGGAAGTCAGTCCACCACTGGCTTAGTCCACCTAGATCTTCACCACTGTTTTCACGCAGTAGAAGTAGATCATACGCAGCTCTAAAGCGCGGTTGTTCCATCAAGCGTGCTGCACGGTTGCCTTGGCGGCGTGGCAGACGCAGTTGCATCTCCCAAATCTCACGGATTGGGGTAGAGAAACGACGCGGTATAGCGGTTGAACGAACCTGTTCTGCAAGTACCTGATTGGCTGCTTCATGTAGAGCCGGTACCGGTGGCATCTTGTTCTCTTTCATCAACTGTTGCATACGTAGCTGAGTTGGGTACCACAAGATAGCTGCAAATAAGAACGCCGGTGTAACGCTCTTACGCTGTGCCAGACGGCGATCAGTATTTTTTAGTGCGTTCTCGATCAAGCGTTCCAGAGGCACATTCAGATTGTCACTTTGTAACAGTTTCTGAACCTGCGGAAATAGCGGCTCAAACAGATCTAAACGTTGTAGCTGTTTGTAAGATTCAATAGCGTGACCTGATTGCAGCAGTTTTAGCACTTCATCAAATAGACGTGCTGGCGCAATGCGTTTCAGCATTGGTGCTAAGGTGCGAATCGGCGCTTCTGATTGCTGTTCAATCGAGAAATCAAGCTTAGCGGCAAAACGAGCTGCACGTAGCATGCGTACAGGGTCTTCTTTATAACGATCTTCTGGGTCGCCGATCATGCGCAGAATACCTTTCTGCAGATCGTCATAACCATTGGCAAAATCGTAGACGCAGTGATCTTTCGGGCAGTAGTACAGCGCGTTTACAGTGAAGTCGCGACGTAGCGCATCATCTTCAATTGTGCCGTAAACATTGTCGCGTAGGATCATGCCGCTATCGCATTGTTTGCCTTGTTCGCCTTCAGCATTTTCAGCTTGGTTATCGTGGCTTGCGCGGAAGGTTGCGACTTCGATCAGGTCACGGCCAAAGCGGACATGAACCAGTTTAAAGCGGCGGCCGATCAGGCGGGCGCGGCGAAACAGATCTGCAGCTTCTTCTGGATGTGCATCTGTCGCTACGTCAAAATCTTTTGGTCTTTTCTTAAGCAGTAGGTCACGGATACATCCGCCAACTAAGTAGCCTTCGAAGCCTGCATCTTGGAGGCGGTAGGCAACTTTCAGGGCATTATCATCTAAATGACGGCGTGGAATCTTATGCTCATCTTCAGAGATCAACTTCTTTTCAACAGCAGTGATTAATTGCGTGTTTTCAGCAGAGTCATTAACGGACTCTGTACTGCTGCCAAATACTTTGCTCAATGCGTTACTGATGGTTTTAAGCAAGGTTGTGCCTACCTATGCGATTTATCTAGCCGGAAAGGGTAGTAATTGTACGGGTGTTCAGGCTTATATCAAATCTAAACAGTGCTTACTGCCCGAATTAAATGGGTGCGCAATCATACCACTGTTACACAGCAGATTGGGAAATTTAAAAGATAGAAGAAAAAGGGAAGGAGATGGGTAGCTGATCGCATCTCAGGCAACAACGGCTATTTCTCAGCTTGTTGTTTTTGTTCTAAGAGCAATATTAAGATCGTTACAGCTTCGCTACGATCAGCTTTCTTAAGCCTCATTATTATTTTTATTCGAGACAGGTACTTCTTTAATCTATTCCAGTTTTTATTTTTATTGGCGGTCTAGTTTAAGAAGTGTGCTTCTTTTTGTTGTCGCGCAGTATATTGCACGGCATGTGCCAGTTTTTATTAATCCTTATAAAACAATGGCTTATTTTTGATTGTTTGTTTTTTGATCTACTTTTGTAGCGGTTTTGTTACTGGGTGTTACGCTTTGGTACTAGTTGCTGGGTAGTACGGTAACACCTGAATTGTTACCGTAATGTTACTTAAATGTTACCCTTTAGACCTTGGTATAATCTATTTTTTCGACTTGCGAGGAATGCCAAGTTTTTGTCTGCGTTCCCATAAACACTTGCGGCTCACGCCGAGCTTCTTAGCCAGTTCTGTTTCGCTCAATTGATCCTGATTTTCTAAAACGAATCTTTGGAAGTAGTCGTCTAAAGATAGTTTAGATTGGTCTTCAGTCTGTACTGCTTGAGGAGTAGCCTGATTCATCGCGACAAACTGGCTTTCAATATCATCTAGAGAGCTTACTGGGATATCTAAGCCTAAAAGGTCAGTGGTAATGAATGGACCTTCTGCAAGAATAGTTGCACGCTCGATAGCATTTTCTAATTCACGAACATTGCCCGGCCAGCTGTATCTGCGCATCGTTTCAAGCGCATCATTGGCGAAACGTAAAGGCGCTGTTTCCATTCGCTGACAAACACGAGCCAGCATTTTTTCAGCTAACTCGATAATATCGTCGCCGCGTTCTCTTAATGGAGGAATGCGAAGCTCCATCACATAGAGTCTGTAGTAGAGGTCTTCACGAAACTCGTTCTGTTTTGCTAGCTCTTTTAGATTCCTATGGGTTGCAGCAATCAGGCGAACATCAACTTTCTTTGATTGCACAGATCCTACACGTCGGATCTCACCTTCTTGTAGGAAGCGTAACAAACGAGCTTGAGCCTCGAGCGGAAGCTCTCCGATTTCATCAAGAAATAGCGTACCGCCATCTGCAGCTTCAAGTAAGCCGCTGCGGCTGCTGCTAGCGCCGGTAAAGGCGCCTTTTTCGTGACCAAAAAGTTCTGACTCAATCAGGCTCTCTGGGATCGCGGCGCAGTTCACTGAGATCATTGGGATATTGGCGCGATTGCTCTGTTCGTGAATCGCGCGAGCTGCAAGTTCTTTACCTGTGCCTGACTCTCCCTGAATCAAAACAGTCGCTTGGGTGCGAGCAACTTTCTTAATGCGCTTATCGAGTTCCTGCATCGGTTGGCAGGAGCCAATGATATTAGTGCGGTTCTCGGCAGTTGCGGCATCATGTTCGGTAACGGGACTGTCAGATTCCGAACGAGAGGAAAGAATATGCTGCACCGAGCTGATCATCTCATCGTGATCAAAAGGCTTAGCAATATAGTCAACAGCACCGAGCTTCATCGCATCAACAGCGGAGCGTAAACTCGCATAACTGGTCATGATCAGTACAGGAACTGATTTCGCCAACGAAATCATGTCTGTGCCAGGTGCGCCCGGCAGACGAAGGTCGCTGATAATTAAGTTGAAGTCGCCAAGGTTGAAACGGCTGGTAGCTTCATCTACAGAAGCGGCGTCGTCGACTTGGAAATGGTTTTTCTCGAGTAGTCTGCGCAGTGCAGACCGGATTATTGTTTCATCTTCTACAATCAGAATTCGGCTCATCGGCTCTCTACCTCTCATCCCACTATCCTGCGCTGTCGGGATCTTCTGTCCACTTTAAGCGCGGGAGCGTTATTACCACTTGAGTGCCTTTGTTCTGCTTGTTGTTGGCTGGGCTTATAATTTCAATATTACCACAATGTTCTTCAATAATATTGTAAACCAAAGATAGACCCAAACCTGTACCCTGACCAGGGTCTTTTGTGGTAAAGAACGGTTCAAAGAGGCGTTCTTGGGATTCGGCTGATATACCGCTGCCTTCATCGGTTACTCGAAGCTCTACGGTTTCAATATTTTCATTGGCATGGAGCCAGATACGCCCACCTTCAGGTGAGGCATCGCTGGCATTTTGAATCAGGTTTACAAAGATTTGATGAAGTTGTTGTGGATCACCACTAACACGAAGCTCATCGGGTATCTGATTGATGTACTGTTGTTGCTTGCCATGGCTATCCAAAGACATTAGGTGAATAGCTTCTTCAGCACATTGCGCGAGAGATACCGGTACTTGCTCTCGTTCCGCTTCTGGGCGACCTGCATGTGCGAATCTGACAAGGGACTGAACGATACGGCTGATGCGTTTGGTTTGATCGACGATATGATCTCCGGTTTCAAGAATATAATCGTTATCTGTTTCTAGCTTCAGATTCTGTGCCAGACAAGCGATCCCCGTTACAGGGTTGCCAATCTCGTGGGCAACACCCGCAGCAAAGCGACCGATAGATGCAAGTCGTTCGTTATGGCCGAGCTTGTCCTGCATGATTTTAGTGTCGGTCTCGTCTTCTAGGAGCAACACCATGCCGATATCGCGACGCTCTTTAAGGATCGATTTATGCAAACTGAACCAATGAGTTTGTTCATTTAAGATCAGTTTTTGGCTCAACTTGTGATCGCTATCCGCGTGTGCGAACTCTTCTAAAATAGTGCTCCAAGTATCCGTATGGCTTTGTAGCGGCGTACCAATAATCTCTTCCGCTTTAATTTGGGTCAGACGCTCCATCTCAATATTCCAGAACAGTACTTGTCCAGAGGTATCGAGGGTACATACACCGACGGGGAGTTTTTGCAGTGTAAGACGGTGGTAACGGCGCATTTCATCAAGTTCGGCCGCAAGACCGGTCAAACGTTCTTGATAGTTTTCCAGCTGGTTTTCAATCAGGTGCGTATTACTGGCTTTGAAAGTAATTGGATCGGAAGGTTGATCCAAAGGCTCAAGTAAAGCAGCGGCTTCTATAGGCCCAAGTAAGCCTGAAAGGTTAGTTTCAAGGGTTGTACGAAGGCGTAACAGATCGATCGGACGCACAGTCTGCGATTGTATATTCAGACTCTCTAGTGCTTTTTGAACTTCGCGCTCTGCGGTTTTGCGGCCCAATCGGCTAGACAGTAGATCGGTAAAGTCATCGATTCTGGAAACGCGTAGGTGGTTGGAACTTGGCTTTTGCAACGCGTTCATCAAGCAGGATTGTGCGGCCCTACGCTCATCTTCTGATTGAGGGAAGATTAGAGAGACTACGGTCAGAAGAGCAGTGTTTAGCATCAGCGACAGAATCGCAATATGGTCCCAGTTATCTGTATCTAAATCGAAAGGTACCAATTCGCTGGCTGAACTATCTAGAAGCGGAACGAGCATGGTTAGCAGCCATATCCCCATGCCTGCGGATAAACCTATGAGTAGGCCCCAGCGGTTCGCTCTGGACCAGAACAGGGTGGATAGTAATCCCGGTAAGAACTGTAGGAAGGCAACTACAGCAACCACGCCCATCTGATGCAGGGCGAAGTCCGTACCTATCTGGCGATAGAAAAGATAGCTGGCAAGCAGCATCGCCATGATCAAACTACGTCTAAGCCATAATAGCCAGGCATAGAAGCGAGGGGTTTTCGGTTTTGGTACTAACGGCAGGATAACGTGGTTTTGAATCATCGAAGCCATAGCTACAGTTGCCACAATCATAATGCCGCTGGCTGCTGACAAACCGCCGATAAATGCCAATACCGTTAGCCAAGTAGAGTCTAAGAAAACACCCATGTTCAAAAGGATGAATTGCGCTTCACCGCCTACACCGAGTGCTTCGCCTGCCCAAAGGATAGGTGGAACTGCAGCTGCAAGCAAAAACAGAAACAGCGGCATCGCCCATGTAGCTTTATAGAGTGTTTCGTCAGAGGAATTTTCGGTAAACAGCATGTGGAACATATGCGGCATCACAATAGCTGCGGTGAAAAATGCCAGTAGTAAGGTTCGCCAAGCATCGCTGTCTACAGGTGCTTCCAAGCGCTTGATCGATTCTGGATGGCTGGTGATAAAGTCATTCACCCCTTCTATTCCACCTAAGACGCCAAAGATTGCAAAGCCAGCAATCACCAGAAGTGCGATTAGTTTAATCAGTGACTCAACTGCCATGGCCACCATGAGGCCTTGATGGGTTGTACGTAAAGAGGCGTGACGTGCACCGAATAAAATCGAAAAGAGGGCGATAACAAAGCAAAAGCCTAAGCCGATCTGGTCAACGCTGAATTGGTCATTTAGCAGATACAGGGCATCGGTCACCGCTTGTATCTGAATTGAAAGCATAGGGAGAGTGGCGATGACGGTGAGTAGGGCTGTAATAGTACCAACCGCCCCGCTGCGAAAACGAAAGGCGAGTAGGTCGGGTAGCGAGCTAAGTTGGTATGTCCTCGAAATCCTGAGGATAGGGATCAGCAGTACCGGGCCTAAGATAAAGGTGACGACAGCCCCCAGATATGAAGCTAAAAAGCTATATCCCGATTCTTGCGCCAGCCCAAAGGCGCCATAGAACGTCCATACGCTGGCATATACCCCGATAGAAAGTACATGGGTAAATGGATGGTGCACCAACTGCTTGGGTAATAGTCCTCTCTCGGTAAGGTAGGCCGTACCAAAGAGAAAGAGCAGATAAGCCACTCCGATCAGGATGAGTAATGGAAGACTATACATCCCTCGGCCTCCGCTCGATCAGAAATGCTAACAAAATAATAAGAAACCAAGCAACGTAAGGAAGATACCAAGGTGTTGTCAGGCTCTGCCAGCTATCAATAATGAGGGGTAATACCATGTATAAACCGGGTATCAATAAAAGTAGGACTCGGTGGAAATACATCTTACGACTCGTTTAATAGCGGCTTACTGAGTGTTGGTTTTATTTTACGTATATCCCAGTTAGCAATTGCCCACTCCAGTAGTTCATCTCTACTTGCGTATAGCAGTTCTCGTGGCGGTTCTTGATCCAGAAATTGCAATGCTTTAAACAAAACTGGAATGGGATCGGTGGTTTCTAGTGCCGGAGCAAAGGTTTGCTTACTCAGCTTTTGACCTTCGGCGTTGGTCGCGACAGGAATATGTGCATAAGCAGGTGTTGGATAACCTAACAGCTGTTGTAGATGAATCTGTTTAGCCGTTTCATCTAGTAGGTCTGAGCCGCGTACAATATGGGTAATGCCTTGCAGATAATCGTCGATAGTTACGGCGAGTTGGTAAGAGTAAAAACCATCACGGCGGAATACAACAAAGTCGCCGGTACTACTTAAATTATAGGCATGGGGGCCTTGGATAATATCGCGAAAACTAATGAGCGTACCGTTGCTGTTGATACGAATGGCAACGTTGTCATCTTGCGCCGGAGGGTGCATCAAACAATGTTGGTCATACACCAAATTATCGCAGCGGCTTAGGATCTCTTTACGTGAACAGGAGCAGGGGTAAGCGTGATGAGCTTCGAGTAGTTCCTGCAGTACCGGCGCATAGAGTTCAAGACGTTCGCTTTGAAAGCTGAGTTCACCATCCCAATAAAGACCGTAACTTTCCAGTAACAGTGGAAATTGTTCTTTGACGTCTGGCTGTTCGCGAGGAGGATCTAAATCTTCGATGCGTAAAAGCCATTCA
This sequence comes from Neptuniibacter sp. QD57_21, assembly GCF_047778075.1. Classification (GTDB taxonomy): domain Bacteria; phylum Pseudomonadota; class Gammaproteobacteria; order Pseudomonadales; family Balneatricaceae; genus Neptuniibacter. The sequence continues at coordinate 476,428 of NZ_CP180549.1, forward strand.
CCCTCATGGGCACGTGCATCCAAAAAACTGGCGAGTGCAGCAAGGAGTGAACCAAAATGTAATGGCCCAGTAGGGGATGGGGCAAATCGGCCGATATAGGTCACGATAAATACTTAAAGCTAAGCCAGTTATATAAACTGGCTTAGTTTAGATTTAGCCGCCGACTTGTTTTTCTTTGATCTCCGCCAGCGTTTTGCAATCGATACACAAAGACGCTGTAGGTCGAGCTTCGAGACGACGAACGCCAATTTCGATACCGCAAGCATCGCAATAGCCGTATTCATCTTCGTCGATCAGCTCAAGCGATTCATTGATCTTTTTGATCAATTTACGTTCGCGGTCACGAGTACGTAGCTCAAGGCTGAATTCTTCTTCCTGGCTAGCTCGATCGCTTGGATCTGCAAAATTTGAAGGTTCTTCGCGCAGATGGTGGATAGTGCTATCCACTTCTTCCATCAGTTCTTGTTTCCAAGCACCTAGGATTGCACGGAAGTGATCCTTCTGTTTCTCATTCATGTATTCCTCACCCTCAACTAGCGGATAAGGATCAATATGTGTGAAAGATTCGCTCTTGTTTGGCATAAGCGCTGCCTCACTCTCTTTCTTTCGTAAGCCACCTTAAGGGTGACTTCACTTGCCTGTGTTTAGTTATGCAATAAATACATTGATTTAGCATAGAAGGCAGGCAAATTACCAGATGCCTCGCCGTTTCGCTAGCCCTAAATGTATTCTATTGATACTAAAAGACATCTCATTAGGTTTAGTTCACCTTGAAGCGCTTGTAAATAGGCGCTCTAGGCGGGATATTCGTAAATGGTCTGAGGTATACTGCCATTTTTAGTGTTTGATCAGGTATTCGCATGGTATTCCGTCCTTCCCAACGTGTTGCAGAAATTGAGTCTTTTAAAGTGATGGACTTGCTTAAACGGGCTAAGCAACTTGATGATGTTGGATGTGACGTTATCCATATGGAGGTGGGTGAGCCTGATTTTGCAACAGCACCCTTGATTGCAGAAGCAGCCAAAGCGGCGATTGATAGCGGCCTGACTCAGTATACGCCTGCCGCGGGTATTCCTGAATTACGTGAGGCGATCAGTCAGTGGTATGCCACGAAATATGGGCTAGAAGTCGCCCCTGAACGCATTGTTGTCACCACCGGCGCATCTAGTGCTTTGTTGATGGTGTTCTCTTTACTCGCTGATGCTGGGCAGTCGTTTATGATGGCTGATCCGGGTTATCCATGTAATCGCCAATTCCTGCGCTTTTTAGAAGCTAAATCTCAGTTAGTGCCGACTAATGCAGAAGATAATTTCCAGTTAAATGCTGAGTTGATTGGACAGCATTGGCAAGCTAATACCGCTGGGGTGCTGTTAGCTTCTCCTGCTAATCCAACCGGTATGGTTGTTCATCGGGATGAGTTAACTGCTATTGCTGCGACAGTTAAAAAACTAGGTGGTCATCTTGTTGTTGATGAACTCTATCATGGGCTTACCTACGGAACAGATGCGCCAAGTGCATTAGAGATCGATAAGAATGCCTTTGTTATCAATAGTTTTTCTAAATATTTTGGGATGACAGGTTGGCGTTTAGGTTGGCTGGTGGCACCTGAGGAGGCTGCCCCAGAATTAGAAAAATTGGCGCAGAATTTGATGATTTCGCCAAACACGGTTTCGCAATATGCAGCACTGGCTGCATTTAAGCCTGAAACGATTTCTGAATTGGAGCGTAGACGTTTTGAGTTCCAAAAACGTCGTGATCTTTTGGTGTCTGGATTAAGAGATTTAGGCTTTGATCTCCCAGTTACCCCTGAGGGGGCATTCTATGTGTATGCAGGCGCTAAGCACCTTACCGATAACACTTTCGATTATTGTTGGTCGTTGTTGGAAGAGGATCATATAGCGACGACGCCGGGGTTGGATTTTGGTCAGCACCGTAGTCAGGAATTTATTCGATTCTCCTACACCACAGGGTTGGATCGAATTCAGTTGATGCTGGAACGTTTATCTAAAAGGATTCAAAAATAATGCAGTTCGAAAATCTAATCGAAGGGCGTTTGATCAAGCGTTATAAGCGTTTTCTCGCTGATGTTGTTTTGTCGGATGGTCGCGAAGTTACGATCCATTGCCCTAATACGGGCTCCATGAAAAACTGTGCTGATCCAGATAGCCGTGTTTGGGTGCACGACAGTGGCAATCCTAAACGTAAATACCCATTGGGTTGGGAGCTGGTGGAAGTTGAAGGGCAGTATCTCGCCTGTATCAATACCGGTCGTGCCAATAAACTGATTCGCGAAGGGATTGAGCAAGGTGTGATTGCTCAGCTGCAAGGGTACTCTGATATTCGTCAAGAGGTTAAGTATGGTGAAAACAGCCGTATTGATCTCTTGTTAGAAGATGAAGAGAAAGGTCGAGCATGGGTTGAAGTTAAGAATGTGACTTTGCTTGAATCTGATAACTGGGGAAGCTTTCCAGATGCAGTGACTAAGCGTGGCGCTAAACACTTGCAGGAGCTAATGGCGATGGTTGAGCAAGGTGATCGTGCTGTGATGCTGTTTTGTGTGCCTCACACAGGGATTAAACAAGTACGCCCAGCCGATCAGATTGACCCTGAATATGGCCGCTTACTGCGTGAGGCTATAGACGCTGGGGTAGAAGTAATCGCTTATGCTGCAGATATCTCGCCTGAACAGATTAGTATTCAACGCGAGATTCCGGTAATTACTTAGCCGAGGATCACTTGGCCATCATCTAAGGTAAATGGGATGGCGGTCAGGCTATCTTCTACGCAGGGGCCTGAGATGCATTCGCCACTGTCAATTTTGAAAAGCGCGCCATGGGTAGCACACTGGATGAAGGTCTTGTCGTAATCTAGGAACTGATTAGGCTGCCATTCTAGGGGAATGCTGCGATGTGGGCAGCTATTCTCATAGACGAATAACTCACCACGGTATTTTACCGCGAAAAGTTTTTTACCTTCGCACTCAAACCCTTTGGCCTGACCTTCAGTAATCTCATCAATATGGCATAAGGCTGTCATTAGAAAATTACCTCTTGGATTCGTAGCTGTTCTAATAATCGTACGATCGCTTCATCATCGTCGGTATCGATTGAGAGAGTAAGTGCTTGCTCCTCTTCTGTTAGAGGTTGTGCAAGCTGTTGTTGTTCCAACATGACCGCAATGTCAGCATCGGATGCATCCGAGCCTTCATTGGAACGGCGTTTCAAACGGGCTTCAATTAGTTTTTGCTCGCATTCGCAGCTGATAATGCGAATAGGTATACCGAGTTTCTCAGCCAGTTCGATATAATTCTGGCGTGTTCTTTGGCGCAAACAAGTTGCATCTACAATCACTGAGTAGCCATTACGTAGCAGCTCTGCGCTTGTATCAAAAAGATGATTGAAGGTATGGGCGTTCATTTGTGGACCATACAGATCAATTTTTTCCCCTTTTAAGCTCAACTCGCGGAAAAGACGTTTGCGCTCAACATCAGAGCGGATACGAATTGTATCGGTTTGATCAACAAGCTGTTGGCTTAAATGGCTCTTGCCACTGCCGGAAATTCCATGCATCAAAAACAGTGCTGGCTTTGGTGCACGAGCATAGTAATCGGTTAGACGCAGATAGCGGCGCAGGGTTTGTAGATCGTGATGCTCGCCTAGTACTGCAACCTTGGCGCGAACCATGGAACGGTACGCTTTATAGAAATTAAGCAGTGGTAGTGCATTGTAATCACCACTGATTTCTAAGTAGCGATTTAAGCAGCGATTGGCCCAACGGAATTCACCGTTGGCTTCCAGATCCATAAGGAGAAAAGCAAGATCGCAAATACTATCGATCCAGCGGAACTGTAAGTTAAATTCGATACAGTCAAAGAGTCTTAGCTCATCATGAAAAAGAGTGATGTTGGCTAAGTGAAGGTCGCCATGGCATTCGCGAATATGACCGGATTGCTTACGTTGTTCAATTAGCGGTGTCAGTTTGCGGAACTGCTGCGCAGTGTAATGGGATAGCTTTTGTACTTTGTGCCAGTCATCTAGTTCGTCGATAGCGTCGGTGATATGGCTGAAGTTATCGGAGACAACTTCCCAAATCGTTTCCGCTTCACCCCAAGGGCTGTCTTGCGCCACAATCGGAATGCGCTGGTGAAAATCAGCAATCTGTTCGGCTAATGTATCTATCCAGCTAGCTTCAAAGCGATGATTGGCTAAAAGGAGATCTAGGCGTTGAGAGTGATCAAATTGCTGCATTTGAACAGCATATTCAATGATCTCTTCATCGCCTTCTGGATTGAATATCGGATTCTCAGCATTACCGCCAATAGTGATGACTTGCTGGTAGATATCAGGCGCTAATCGTTGATTTAGACGTAGCTCTTCCTCACAGAAGTGCTGACGCTTCTCTAGCGTGGTAAAATCCAGAAAACCGAAATCCACTGGCTTTTTAATCTTATAGGCATATTCGCCTGTTAAGATCAGCCAGGAAATGTGGGTTTCTATCACCTCAATCTGGTCGACTGGATGCGGATAGAACGAAGCTTGTTTTAGAGAGTCGATTAGGGTCATAAACGTACTGATATACCTGCTAAGGGAAGGCATTATACTGAGCCAATGGCAAAAAAGAGAGCACCAAAATCGTCAAGTCGTGGCAAAAGCACTAAAAAACCACGCAGTTTCCTGAAAAAGTTTCTTATCTTTCTGTTCAAACTGTCCCTTTTGGGCATGGTGATTGGCGGAATCGGTTTGATCTATCTGGATGTCCAAGTCAAAAGTAAATTTGAGGGTAAGCGCTGGGCATTGCCTGCCAAAGTGTATGCGCGGCCTCTCGAGTTGTATCCGGGGCAGGTATTAGATCGCCAAGCATTCAAGGAAGAATTGAAAGGCTTGGGCTACCGATTTGTAAATCGTGCGGATAAACCGGGGATGGTGGAGTGGGCTTCCAGTCGTGCTCGCGTGTATACCCGTGGATTCAGTTTCCCTGATGGTGATGAGAGCGCACAGCGTTTATTGCTGAGCTTCAGTGGCAATCAGTTAGTTTCGATTAAGGATAGTCGTGGTTCCATCGTTCCGTTAAGTCGCCTCGAACCGATCCTGATCGGTGGTATTTACCCTAGAGATAATGAAGACCGTGACCTGATTCGCTTAGAGCAAGCTCCTCAACTGCTTTTGGACTCATTGATTCAGATCGAGGATCGAGACTACTACAACCACTTTGGTGTGTCGCCAAAAGGTATCGCGCGTGCAATGTGGGTTAACCTTAAGGCGCGTCGCTTTATTCAGGGCGGTAGTACCCTGACACAGCAGTTGATCAAAAACTTCTATCTGACCTCTGATCGAACATTAGCGCGTAAGCTTATGGAAATCCCGATGGCTGTGCTATTGGATCTTCGCTACAGCAAGAATGAGATTCTAGAGGCTTATCTGAACGAAGTTTACTTGGGGCAATCGGGCTCCCGGGCAGTACATGGGTTTGGCCTGGCGAGTCAGTATTACTTTGCCCAGCCTATTAATGAACTGAAACTTCATCAGGTCGCGCTATTGGCTGGTATGGTGAAAGGGCCATCTTACTTCGATCCAAGGCGTCACCCGGAACGTGCCAAAGCGCGTCGTGACCTTGTGTTGAAAGTACTTCAAGAACAGGGCGTGATCAGCATGAAAGATCGTCTAGATGCTGAGAAACGTGGCTTAGGTGTGGTTAAACAGCGTAGCCTGCATAAAGGTGCTTACCCTGCATATCTTGATCTTGTGAAACGTCAGTTGCGTGAAGAGTATCCTGAAGATGTGCTTAGCTCAGAAGGTTTGCGAGTATTCACTAGCTTAGATCCAATGGTGCAAGCGAATACTGCAGCTGCTCTGACCAAAACCATAGGCAATTTAAAGAAACGCTACGGCAAACCAGTCACTGCATTGCAGGGCGGTATTGTAGTCACTGATCCGCAAACGGGTGAAGTATTGGCGCTGGTGGGTGGTAAAAACGCGCGGTACCAAGGTTTTAACCGAGCTTTAGATGCGCGCCGTCCAATCGGTTCTTTGGTGAAACCAGCAGTCTTTTTGGCGGGGTTAGAAGAGGGTTATACCTTGGCTTCCCTTTTGGATGACCAGCCTATTAGTGTGCCGCTTCCTGGTGGTAAGAGTTGGGTGCCGCAGAACTTTGATCGTCAAAGCCACGGTAAAGTGCCGCTTTATCTATCTTTAGCGAAATCCTATAACCAGAGTACTGCTCAATTAGGTATGGATATAGGTTTGCCGAAAGTGATCGATACCTTAGAACGTCTAGGTATCTCTCGTGATCCCAAGCCTTACCCCTCGCTTTTACTGGGCGCGGAGTCGATGAGCCCATTTGAGATTGCGACGGTTTATCAGACGATTGCTGCAAATGGTTTTAGAACGCCGATGCGTGCTATTCGTTTGGTTACGGACTCAGAAGGGCAGGAGCTTTCTCGCTATCCATTTGAAGTGAAACAGGTGGTGACTGCGGAGAATATGCATCTGATTCAATATGCGTTGCAAGCGGTTACCCGAGAAGGTACAGGGCGCTATATCTATAGCCGTCTGCCAGGTTCAATTAATGTGGCTGGTAAGACCGGCACCAGTAATGGTCAGCGCGATAGTTGGTTTGCTGGTTTTGCAGGAGATCGTATGGCGGTGGTCTGGTTGGGTCTGGATGACAATGACAAACTGCCATTTACCGGCTCGGGAGGAGCATTACGGGTTTGGACCGAGTTAATGGTCAAAGAACGACCACAGTCGTTTATGGCGGTTCAGCCAGAAGAGATTGAGTATCACTGGGTTGAAGAAAAAACAGGTTTGATCTCTGCCGAACAGTGTCAGGGTGTGCGACAATTGCCGTTCATAAAAGGTACAGCTCCGCAAGATTACGCTGAATGTGCCGGAAATCAGCAACAAGAATCTATGGATTGGTTTGAACGATGGTTCAGATAATTAAGCGTTATAAAACAGCTGGAGCACTTTTAACAGCGTTGGCTTTGACTGGGTGTGTGAGTGGAACAGGAGTATACCGTCCCCCTGTAGAGGATCGATCAGGGCAAGATGGCGTTATTCAGTCAGCCGAATCTGCTACGGGTGTTCAAATCAAACCTACGGTTGTTCGAGAATCGCGAACTGAGAAGTCTGTCGCGGTACCAGTTCCAACGCCTGTGACTGCTCGAGCTCAAAACCCTGCTGTCATTGCTCTGTTAAACAACGCAAACCAGCAGAAAAATAGAGGGGCAATGCAGGCGGCTGAAAGTAGCCTTGAGCGTGCGCAACGGATCGCTCCTAGGGATCCGGAAATCTATTACCAATGGGCTGATGTTCGTCGCCTTGAAGGTCAGTGGGCTCAAGCCGAGCAAATGGCTCTCAAAGGTACAAATATGGCCATTGGTGATGTCGTTATGTTGCGAAGATTGTGGTTGCTGATTGCGGATATTCGTCAAAGTTCAGGTGATCGTTCTGGAGCAAATGCTGCCCGGACTAAAGCGCTGAACTACTAATCGGATAAGTACTAAAAAGCAGCCTAAATGGCTGCTTTTTTATGCGTGAAATATCTGGTCGAGACAGCTTAAGGAAGCTTTTCTTTTCCAAGGGCTATGCTCAAAAGTATCAGAGCAACAGCAAGCACTGAATGATACAGAGCTGGGCCGGCCAAATGAGGCATTAGAGATGCCTGACTATAGACAAGTGTCGAAACTGCAATTGCAATTGCGGATGCAGTACCTGCCGCTTTAGTGATTAGAGGCTGTATTCTTAAACAGCTGATTAACAACGCAAGTGCAGATAGTCCTGCGAGTGCTTGGCTGTAGGTGACGCCTACTTCGCTACGGCGACACAGCTCAAATAGAGCGAATAATACTAATAACCAACGTCCCCATGCTGCACGTGACCAATCCTTCTTCCAAGCATAATCAAACATGGCGCTTGCTATTAAAGGGATTGCAGCAAAGTACGCTAGGTTATCCAGCAGGCGCCTGAACGTGACTGAATCCTGATCTGTTCCTTGTAGCAGGAGTGCACCAGCACCTGAGCAAGCGATAAATGCAGCCGACAGGCTAATGACCATACTGGCAGTATGATCATGTTTCTCGCCTACTCTATAACTGCGGCCTGCTAAAAATAGAGCACTGGCAATAAGAAGAGCATTGCCAGCTATGATCGCTAAGGTCATTTTAGATTCGCAAAAACGTGGTCAGCTGCTGCGAGTGTTTTCTCAATATCTTCCTGTGTGTGTGCAGCAGATACAAAGCCTGCTTCAAATGCTGAAGGTGCTAGATATACGCCTTGCTCAAGCATGCCGTGGAAGAATTTAGAGAAACGATCTGCGTCGCACGCCATAGTTTCAGCGAAGCTAGTTACTTGCTCTTGCTCAGTGAAGAATAGACCGAACATGCCACCAACACGGCTAGTGGTAAATGGAATACCATTTGCCATCGCTACAGCTTCTAAACCTTCGGTTAGTAGCTCTACTTTTGCGCTTAGTTGCTCGTAGAAACCAGGTTTAGAAACAGCGTTCAGCATCGCTAGGCCTGCAGCCATTGCGAGTGGGTTACCGGAAAGCGTACCCGCTTGGTAAACAGCGCCTAGCGGAGCGATATGCTCCATGATCTCTTTCTTACCACCAAACGCGCCTACTGGTAGACCACCGCCAATAACTTTACCTAGCGTCGTCAGGTCAGGCGTTACGTTATAAACAGACTGTGCGCCACCCAGTGCTACACGGAAGCCCGTCATTACTTCGTCAAAGATCAGAACCGTGCCGTATTCATCACATACTTCACGAAGACCTTCTAAGAAGCCTGGAAGAGGAGGGATGCAGTTCATGTTGCCGGCTACAGGTTCAACGATGATACACGCGATCTGATCACCGATCTCTGCGAATGCTTTACGAACGCTGTCGATATCGTTGTGAGTCAGAGTGATGGTGTGTTCAGCAAGAGAAGCTGGAACACCTGGTGAGCTAGGCTCACCTAAAGTCAGCATGCCAGAGCCTGCTTTAACCAATAGAGAGTCGGAGTGGCCGTGGTAGCAGCCTTCAAACTTAACGATTTTATCGCGCTTAGTGTAACCACGTGCCAGACGGATCGCACTCATAGTTGCTTCTGTACCAGAGCTAACCATACGGACCATGTCTAAAGATGGCATGATCTCGCAAACCTTGTTTGCCATCTCGATTTCGATCTCAGTTGGCGCGCCAAAACCTAGACCGTTATCTAAAGAAACGCGTACAGCATCGATTACTTCACTGTTGCAATGACCTAAGATCATTGGTCCCCAAGAGCCAACGTAGTCGATGTATTTGTTACCGTCTTCATCAAACAAGTAAGCGCCTTCGCCTTGTTTGAAGAAGATTGGGGTGCCGCCTACACCTTTAAATGCACGCACAGGAGAGTTAACTCCACCGGGAATGTGAACTTGAGCTGCTTGGAAAAGTTCTTCTGAACGGGACATCTTTATTCTCTCTGAAATCAATTAGTGAAGAGCTGGTGGAACTGTTTTGCTGCTGCAGTCACTTTTTTGTTCGCGTATAGCGCATGTATGACGGCAACCATATCGGCACCTGCTGTTACAATCTGGTCGGCATTATCCACGCTAATGCCTCCAATCGCCACTATTGGCAAGTTAACTTTGTCTTTTACATCTTTAACCAACGAAAGAGGAGCTGGCTTGGCATTGGGTTTAGTTTTCGATGGGAAGAATGCGCCGAATGCTAAATATGAAGCACCGGCTTGTTGTGCTTTTAAGGCTAGCTCCAATGAATCATGGCAGGTTACACCGATGATCGCATCTTCGCCTAGCATTTCGCGAGCTTCCTCTATTGCGCCATCGCTTTGTCCCAAGTGCACACCTGCGGCACCAATACCTGCAGCTAAGCCTGCATCATCATTAATGATGAGCGGGATTTTGTTCTTTTTACAAATAAGGTTTAAAGCCGATGCTTGCTCAACGCGTTTTTTAAGATCGGATGATTTATCTCGATACTGAATAATCTTCGCACCGCCCTGTATGCTTTGTTCAACTTTGCGGAGCATTGTTTCAGTATCGGGCATTAGATCGGAATCAGTAATGCCGTATAGGCCTTTTAAACTGTATGTCATAGATCAGTCTTTGCGGTAGAAATCTTCAATTTGGCTTCGGGTTAGTAGGCCCGTAATTTTTTTCTGATTATTTAAAACGTATAAAGCTTCGGTGCTTTTATTATTCATTCTATCCAGAGCTTCTTGTAGTGTTGCTTTGCTATCGATACTACTAGCATCGAGACGAAGTGCCGGTATTTCTAATAGATCAATATCCTTATGTGGTTCAAAGCTATTTCTAAGGTGAAGATGCAGATCTCCAGGGGAGAGGAAACTGAAGTTATTATCTTTTTCTACCAGAACCCAATCGGGGCTAGTCTCTAAGGCATGTTGAGCGCCTTTTTCGGAGACGATTGCAGTACTTTTTACAAAATTCGTTGTCATGATGCTTTGTACGGCTGAGCCATTAAGTATCTGGGCAATAGGTTTATAACGATAATCCAACCCTTGTAACTGCATACTGATAACAAAGATTGACGGCATTTTGAAAACGTAGCGGGCGATCAAATTTGAAACCACAATGGAAATCATTGCGGGAAAAATAATATTCGGATTGGATGAAAGCTCTAATATCGCCACAAGTGCGGCCATAGGCGCGTTGGCAACAGCGCCCATCATGCTGCCCATACCCAATAGGGCATAGAATCCAGAATTTGCTACATCTTGGTCAACGGCACTAGCACCAAAGATACCGAGAATTCCCCCCGCCATAGCGCCTATGAAAAAGGTAGGCCCGATAAGTCCTGCTGGAACACCAAGGCCAAGAACAATCGGTGTCAGAACGCACTTGGCTAGGACTATGCCTATTAGTAAACCAATTCCCACTTCGCCATGTAAAACAGAGGTCACTGTGTCGTAGCCCAATCCCATTATTTGTGGATAAAACAGAGCCATTGAGCCAGTGAGAATACCTGCCAACATCAACTTGGATCTATACGTAAAGACGGAATGATCGGACCACTTCATTGTTGCACGCATTAGCGCAATAAATAGAACTGCTAAAAGTCCAATAATAAGGCCTAAAAAGGCCACGTAAGGAATTTCATGCAGAGATTCTATATGTAGTTGAGGGACAGTAAGTACTAACTGATTCCCTAGCATTATCTGGACAACTAGCGTGCCTGTTGCTGCAGCAACCATGACTGGCATAAAACCAATGACGGTGTATTCCAGTAATATGACTTCCATGGCAAAGACGACGCCTGCTAATGGGGTGTTAAAGGTAGCGGCAATACCTGCGGCAGCGCCGCAGCCTGCCAGTATTCTTAAAGTATTGTTGGGTAGTTTTAATCTTTGTCCAAGTTGGCTACCACATGCTGCACCTAAGTGAATAGCTGGGCCCTCTTTACCGACAGAGTGACCGCATAGCAGAGCAATTGAAGCCGCGATAAGTTGAACGACGGCGTTCACCAAAGGCAGATTGCTTTGATGGTAAGCCATTCGTTCCAATAAGTGAGCAACACCTACTTTGCGATTCAGTGGGGTGACGCGTGATAAAACCGCTATCAGTAATAAACTACCGACAATAGGGAGGAAGAAATGATACCAAGAAGAAAGTCCTTCAAAGTTATCACTGTCACCTCCCGGTAAAAAGCTAGAAAGCGGGAGTTCAAGCAATAACCGAAAGCTGCCTAAAACAAGACCGCACAACAATCCGCAGATTAACCCTAGGATAACCATTTGGGGCAATGCTTCACTGTGAGCAAGGCGATGGCGGAAATGGTCAAGAGAAAAAGTATTTCGCAGCATAAGCTAGATTATTTATTAATAGTCATAAGGGTCTTAGTTTCTGTATTATACGTTACCAGTTTTTCATCCCTTATGAGAGGTTCCTGTGATTAAGGTAGGTATTGTAGGTGGTACCGGTTATACCGGTGTAGAGTTACTTCGTTTGTTGGCAAATCATCCTCAGGCAAAAGTAGAGGTTATTACTTCTCGTTCAGAGGAAGGCGTCAGTGTGGCTGACATGTATCCCAACCTTCGAGGACACCACGATCTTCGCTTTACCGTACCGGACGTGGAAACGCTAAGTGGTTGTGATGTTGTTTTCTTTGCGACACCCCATGGAGTTGCAATGAATATGGCAGCCGAGCTTGTTGGTAAGGGTGTTAAAGTCATTGATCTAGGCGCTGACTTCAGAATCAAGGATCTCGAGCTTTGGTCTAAGTGGTATGGTATGGAGCACACTCAGCCAGAGATGGCTGAATTGGCTGTATATGGCTTGCCAGAAGTAAATCGTGAACAGATCAAAGATGCGCAATTGATCGCTTGTCCAGGTTGTTACCCAACTGCGACGCAGCTTGCTTACCTGCCTCTATTGGAAAATAAACTGATCGATCACCGTCGTCTCATTGCTGACTGTAAATCAGGTGTAAGTGGTGCTGGTCGTGGTGCGAAGGTCGGTATGTTGTTGTGCGAAGCGAGTGAAAGCATGATGGCTTACGGCGTGCCGGGTCATCGTCATCTGCCTGAAATTAAGCAAGGTCTTGCTCTAGCAGCAGAGCGTCCAGTACATCTGACGTTTGTTCCACACCTAACGCCGATGATTCGTGGTATCCATTCTACCTGCTACGGCGTGTTAAAAGATCCTATTGATCACGATCTACAAGCGATCTTTGAAGAACGTTACGCAAATGAGCCATTTGTTGATGTTATGCCTGCAGGTAGTCATCCACAAACAAGAAGTGTTAAAGGTGCGAACGTTTGCCGTATCAGCGTTCATCGTCCTCAAGGTGAAGACACGGTGGTTGTATTATCTGTGATTGATAACCTTGTTAAAGGTGCTGCGGGTCAGGCGGTTCAAAATATGAACATTATGTTTGGTTTTGAAGAGACTGCTGGTCTGAATGTTGTTGGCTTGATGCCTTAATACTTGACTGAATTAGTCGGTTAAGGCGATAATTGTGCTCAGCTTAATTGAGTATGGTCGTTATGATAGAAACAGTTGATCCGATTGCAGAGCCGGAGATGGTATTTACTACTTCTGCCGCTGCTAAAGTAAAATCTCTTATGGAAGAGGAAGAGAATGATAGCCTGAAGTTACGTGTATTTATTACAGGTGGCGGCTGCGCCGGTTTCTCTTACGGCTTCACTTTTGATGAAAATGCTGCAGATGATGACACTGTGATCGAGCGTGATGGTGTGTTCATGGTGGTAGATCCGATGAGCTTTCAATATTTAGTTGGTTCTGAAGTGGACTTTAAAGAAGGTCTACAAGGTTCTCAGTTTGTGATTAACAACCCGAACGCAACGACAACTTGTGGTTGTGGTTCATCTTTCTCTATCTAGCTGTTTCTGTTCAGCTTAGTCTAAGCTTGCATATGATAGTAATAGGTTATCCCTTGTTATGAGGGGGCCTATTACTATATCTTCTACTCTGTCGTAGGTTATTAATTTAAGTCCTCTAGGGGAATAATATGCGTCAGTTGGTTTTTTCTGTTTTTTGTATGCTTTTTTCTGGCTTGCTGATGGCCCAGCCACTGCAATCGCCTGTATCTCCAGATGTCGCTAATGATCGCTATTTGGCGTTGATCAAAAAACACACGCCTAGTGAAGTTGAAATGCTTTTTCAAAGAGCGAGTATGCTCGTTGATGAAGTGGAGAATCTTTCATCCTACGAACCGATCGTGTTTGTTTTGCATGGTGATGAAGCGCATGCCTTCCGGCATCAGAATATGAATCAGTACAAAAGCTTGTTAGAGCTTGCTGAGCGATTAGATTCCAATAATGTGATTGATATCCGTGTATGTGAAACATGGATGCGAGCGAATGGTGTAGAGCGCTCAGAACTACCTGCGTTTATCGATACGATCCCACTAGGTCCGGCAGAGCAGGTTAGGTTACGCCAACAAGGCTATCTATACTTTTAGGCTTGATAGATAGCGCCTAGAATTCGATCGCCTTTTGCGCCGGTAACATTTGGATTGTTGCCGGTTTTCCCATCTAAGCAGCGCATCGCTAACCAGGCAAAGGCTGCGGCTTCCATCCAATCCGCATCAATCCCAATATCGCCACTGTTGCTGACGTTGATATTGGGTAATAAATCAGATATTCGTTGCGTAAGTGCCTGATTGAAACTACCGCCGCCACAGATATATAGCTCAAATACCTGGCTGGGAATGTGTGTTTTTATAGCGTCGGTTATGCTGGTGGCGGTCAATTCAAGCAAAGTGCGTTGTACGTCTTCCGCTTTAATCTCTGGGAGCGTGGCTAGTGTTTGTTTTAGCCAAGCTAAATTAAACTGTTCCCTACCAGTGCTTTTAGGTGGAGGTTCTGAAAAATATTCAATAGAGCTTAATTGCTCTAAAAATTCCTCATTAATGGAGCCGGTTAGTGCCCATTCGCCATTTTGATCGAAGGGAAGGTCTCGACAGTGCTTGATCCACGCATCTAATAAAACGTTACCCGGACCTGTATCAAAGCCAAGGATGCTTTGCTCTTCGGATTTTGGAAGGAAAGTAAGGTTAGCCATCCCACCGATATTCAGTAGAATACGATTGCAATCATGTGAATGCAGCATTGCATGATGAAACGCTGGAACCAAAGGTGCGCCTTGACCATCAGCGGCCATGTCACGACGTCGAAAATCTGCCACAGTGGTGATACCGGTTAGTTCAGCAATTTGGTTTGCGTCACCTATTTGCAAAGTGAAACCAAATTCTGGACGATGGCGGATGGTTTGGCCGTGGCTGCCGATTGCTGAAACTTGCTCGGCAGATAAACTGTTTTTGCTTAAAAGATCATTTACGGCTTTGGCGAAGAGTTCGCCTAAGGATCTATCTACCTTGCCCATTAAATCAATTTCATGATCGCCGGGCTGGGTCAGTGTCAAAATGTCGTTCTTTAAAGTTGCTGGAATCTCTTCAGCGTGCGTAGCTATCATTTCAAAATTTGGTGTAAATCTAACAGCAACTGCGTCGATACCATCTAGGCTGGTTCCTGACATTAACCCAATAAATAGATGCTTCTGACTCATGCTTAACGGCTGCTCTGTGCAAGTGTGGTGGCTTGATGGGTTTCAAGCTGAGCTAATAAACTGCTTGCTGTTTCCGTAAAGTTACTTCGCTCAGCTTTAGCGACAGGAGAGGCTTGTGGTAATTTAACCGTCAGAGGATTCTTGTGGACGCCATTTACGCGAAACTCGTAGTGAAGATGAGGTCCGCTTGCTAGGCCGGTTTGACCAACAAAGCCAATCACTTGCCCTTGCTTAACCCGAGTGCCGACACGTTGTCCGCGTTTAAAGTTACTCATGTGGGCATAAAGGGTGGTGATATTGCTACCGTGTTGGACGATTACAACATTGCCAAATCCGCCTTTTCTACCACGGAATGTGATTTTACCTTCACCAGCAGCTTTAATTGGTGTGCCTGTTCGAGCAGCATAATCCACGCCCTTGTGAGCGCGAATTCGATTGAGTACAGGGTGCTTACGGCTGAGGCTGAAGCGTGAGCTGATACGGGCGAAATCTACCGGCGAGCGAAGGAAAGCTTTGCGCATACTATAGCCTTCAGGTGTGTAGTAGCTGCTATCGCCTTGGGTATTTGTATAACGAAGAGCTGTGAATTTATTGCCTCTGTTAGTAAATTGAGCAGCAATGATAGGACCTTCGCCAATTTTCTCGCCATCTAGATAATGCTCTTCATAAATGAGGCTGAAATCGTCGTTTTTACGGATATCTAGGACGAAATCCACATCCCAGCCGAATATGCTGGCGAGCTCCATAATCTTTTTGCTAGAAAGGCCTGCTTCGGCACCCGCTAAAAATAGAGAGTCTTTTATAGTACCTGAAGTGAATTGTTGTCTTTTTTCAGGTGTTCTGATGACAGAATTAATCTGATAAGAGCCATTATTGTCGGTGTATAGAATAGTATGCTTTAGCTTTGATTCGGTATGCTTAAGTTTGCTTAACTTTCCGTTTTTTATTTCAAAGCTTAATGTTTGGCCTGGAAACAGACGGGTAAATGCTTTTGTTTCTTTGCCAGCGGCAGCGACATGATAAACATCACGCGGAGTGAGTCCTGCCTTCTTGAACATGGAGGTTAAGTTGTCGCCATCCCCTATGATATATGATATCCAATTAGGCTCTACAGGGGCTGTTGTAATAGTTTGAGAAGGAATTGTTGTGACTGTTTTGGGATCAGGTGTATCTACTGTTTTTATAACAGTAAGTGGTGAGGGTAAGTCTCCGCGATTTGCTCCTACCTCTTGTGATGGAAGCAGTAAAAGAGTCAGGCCTAAAATAAGTACACAGGCACTGACAGCCACTAAGTGAACCGTGGGAAAGTTTCCACGGAACTGTTTAACGCGATTTAGCACCCTATACCCCTTCATTATCATATTGGGTTGCTGAAAATTAAGCGTTGCATTATGCCACTGTCATCAAAGAAAGTCGGCTTAGTTAAATAAAACTTAAGGATTGCTTAACGATTACTAAGAAAAATTGCTGAGAACTTATTTGTTTGCAGGCTTAGCAAGGGCTAAAATAGCCGCTTCGAATTTTTAGCCGTAATTTAAAGGGCAAGCAAAAGAAATGAGTGAAGCACTATTAAACGACCTACAAGCGCGCGGGCTAGTTGCGCAGATGACAAGCGAAGAAGATTTGGCAAAGCATCTTGCTGAAGGCAGTGTGACTCTTTATTGCGGCTTCGACCCTACAGCGGATAGTTTGCATATTGGTAGTCTTGTACCACTACTAACACTGAAGCGTTTTCAGGAGTTTGGTCACAAGCCGCTTGCGCTTGTGGGTGGGGCGACTGGTCTGATTGGTGATCCAAGCTTTAAGGCGCAAGAGCGTAAGTTAAATGATGATTCAACAGTAGCAGGTTGGGTTGAGAAGCTTAAAGCTCAGGTTAGTGCATTTGTAGATTTCGACTGTGGTGCTAATAGTGCTGAAGTTGTGAATAACCTCGATTGGACACAAAACGTAAATGTTCTAACTTTCTTGCGTGATATTGGCAAGCACTTCTCTGTTAACCAGATGATAGCTAAAGAGTCAGTGAAGCAACGTATTGATCGTGAAGGTGAAGGTATCTCTTTCACTGAATTTACGTATATGATTTTGCAATCGTATGACTTCCAGCAATTGAATGCGTCTCATGGCTGTACTCTACAGATCGGTGGTTCTGATCAGTGGGGCAATATTACGGGCGGTACTGAACTGACTCGTCGCATGAATGGCAATCAAGCATTTGGTTTGACGCTACCACTTATCACTAAATCAGACGGTACCAAATTCGGTAAAACTGAATCGGGTACTATCTGGCTAGATGCAAATAAAACATCTCCATATGCTTTCTATCAGTTCTGGCTACAAACGGCAGATGCAGATGTTTACCGTTTCCTTAAGTACTTCACATTCTTACCTGTAGCAGATATTGAAGCGTTAGAAAAAGAAGATGCAGAGCGCCAAGGTCGTCCAGAAGGTCAACGTGTTCTTGCTGAAGAAGTAACGCGACTTGTTCATGGTGAGGAAGGTTTAGCTGCGGCTAAGCGTATTACAGAAGCACTATTCTCGGGTGAAACATCCGAACTAAGCGAACAGGATTATGCGCAGCTAGCCCAAGACGGTTTGCCATCATCTGTAATTAATCCAGAAGAAGTGTCTGAAACGCCTTTAACGACTATCTTGTCAGAAGCGGGTATGGCGCCTGGCGGTAAGCAAGTTAAAGATGCGCTGCAGCGAAATGCGGTGATTGTTAACGGTAACGCACATGGCTTTGAAGATAATATGAAAGCGACAGAGGTGTTCGCCGAGTCAAATGCACGCTTTGGTAAGTACTTCTTAGTTAAGCTAGGTAAAAAGAAACACCATCTATTCTCTCTTTAAGTCATAAGAGGGAGTATAGAGAAGGCGTTGAGGTAAAACTCAGCGCCTTTTTATATCTATTGACTGGTATTTGTACGTTGCTGATCAGTCCTTGACCGATTAGCCGTGTTTTGTAAGTTTTTTACAACTTTTTTCAGTTTTTTATAGATTAGCTGTTGACGCATTTTTAGATGTCTGTAAAATTCGCCGTCCTTGCTTAGGGAGGCCGCTTTTTAAGGGGCTGCAGAGCTGAGTGAGGTGCTTAGTAAGTAATTGAAAACATTGGTTTTTAAGATTGCTTACGGAGCAGGATTCAAAGTCCGGTTGCTGAGTAAAAACTTTTTACAAAATTGCAAAATAAACGGTTGACTTTGAATGAGCGCAAAGTAGAATATGCGCCTCGCTTGAGACGAAACGCTGATTCAGCGGAGAGTCAAGAAAGCAACGCTCTTTAACAATTTGATCAGATAATTCGTGTGGGCGCTTGTTGAGAAGAAGCAAACTTTTTCTAGACAAGCAACCAAGTGAATTCATTTAAAGCGATTTACAAAGGTTTAACGTTCTTAAGAATGTTATCCGGTTGTTTAGTACTAGAGCCCGTTACCACATTCCTGGTAACACAAATGATTTAAACTGAAGAGTTTGATCATGGCTCAGATTGAACGCTGGCGGCAGGCCTAACACATGCAAGTCGAACGGTAACATGACTAGCTTGCTAGTTGATGACGAGTGGCGGACGGGTGAGTAACGCGTAGGAATCTACCCAGTAGCGGGGGATAAGCCAGAGAAATTTGGTCTAATACCGCATACGCCCTAAGGGGGAAAGCAGGGGATCTTCGGACCTTGCACTATTGGATGAGCCTGCGTGAGATTAGCTAGTTGGTGAGGTAATGGCTCACCAAGGCGACGATCTCTAGCTGGTCTGAGAGGATGATCAGCCACACTGGAACTGAGACACGGTCCAGACTCCTACGGGAGGCAGCAGTGGGGAATATTGCACAATGGGCGCAAGCCTGATGCAGCCATGCCGCGTGTGTGAAGAAGGCCCTAGGGTTGTAAAGCACTTTCAGCAGTGAGGAAAGGTTAGTAGTTAATACCTGCTAGCTGTGACGTTAACTGCAGAAGAAGCACCGGCTAACTCCGTGCCAGCAGCCGCGGTAATACGGAGGGTGCGAGCGTTAATCGGAATTACTGGGCGTAAAGCGCGCGTAGGTGGATTGGTCAGTCAGATGTGAAAGCCCAGGGCTCAACCTTGGAACTGCACCTGATACTGCCAATCTAGAATACGGTAGAGGGTAGTGGAATTTCCTGTGTAGCGGTGAAATGCGTAGATATAGGAAGGAACACCAGTGGCGAAGGCGACTACCTGGACCGATATTGACACTGAGGTGCGAAAGCGTGGGGAGCAAACAGGATTAGATACCCTGGTAGTCCACGCCGTAAACGATGTCTACTAGCCGTTGGGAGACTTGATCTTTTAGTGGCGCAGCTAACGCGATAAGTAGACCGCCTGGGGAGTACGGCCGCAAGGTTAAAACTCAAATGAATTGACGGGGGCCCGCACAAGCGGTGGAGCATGTGGTTTAATTCGACGCAACGCGAAGAACCTTACCAACTCTTGACATCCAGAGAAGTTACTAGAGATAGTTTCGTGCCTTCGGGAACTCTGAGACAGGTGCTGCATGGCTGTCGTCAGCTCGTGTTGTGAAATGTTGGGTTAAGTCCCGTAACGAGCGCAACCCTTGTCCTTATTTGCCAGCACTTCGGGTGGGAACTCTAAGGAGACTGCCGGTGACAAACCGGAGGAAGGTGGGGACGACGTCAAGTCATCATGGCCCTTACGAGTTGGGCTACACACGTGCTACAATGGCCGGTACAGAGGGCCGCGAACCTGCGAGGGTAAGCTAATCTCAGAAAACCGGTCGTAGTCCGGATTGGAGTCTGCAACTCGACTCCATGAAGTCGGAATCGCTAGTAATCGCGAATCAGAATGTCGCGGTGAATACGTTCCCGGGCCTTGTACACACCGCCCGTCACACCATGGGAGTGGATTGCACCAGAAGTAGCTAGCTTAACCTTCGGGAGGGCGGTTACCACGGTGTGGTTCATGACTGGGGTGAAGTCGTAACAAGGTAGCCCTAGGGGAACCTGGGGCTGGATCACCTCCTTAAACGAAAGCCGATTCTCGGCAAGCGTTCACACGAATTATCTGATCAGAGAAGTTAAGAGCAACGGTGTAGGCTTGTAGCTCAGCTGGTTAGAGCGCACCCCTGATAAGGGTGAGGTCGGTGGTTCAAGTCCACTCAGGCCTACCAATCAATAGCCTTACTGTTTTTCTTGGGGCTATAGCTCAGCTGGGAGAGCGCCTGCTTTGCACGCAGGAGGTCTGCGGTTCGATCCCGCATAGCTCCACCATCATCCTCTGGATGAGAAGGAAGAGTTTTAAAACATATTGTCGTTTAAGACATTATCTTTTAAAGCTTTTTTGCTTTAAACGCTCTTTAACAATTTGGATTTGATTCATTTGATTTAGATTTAAGACATGTAGTTTTACTGCATGCGCCAATTCGGCGAAATCTATCGTTACTAGCAATACAAGTTACTGTGATTCCAGACGCCTTCGGGTTATATGGTCAAGTGACTAAGCGTGCACGGTGGATGCCTTGGCAGTCAGAGGCGATGAAGGACGTTGTAACCTGCGATAAGGTTCGGGGAGGTGGTAAACAACCTTTGATCCGGACATTTCCGAATGGGGAAACCCACCTATTTATAGGTATCTTTTAACTGAATACATAGGTTATTAGAGGCGAACCTGGGGAACTGAAACATCTAAGTACCCAGAGGAAAAGAAATCAACCGAGATTCCCTAAGTAGCGGCGAGCGAACGGGGACTAGCCCTTAAGCTTTATTAGATTTAACAGAACACTCTGGAAAGTGTGGCCATAGTGGGTGATAGCCCCGTATGTGAAAGGTCTTTTAAAGTGAAATCGAGTAGGACGGCACACGTGAAACGCTGTCTGAATATGGGGGGACCATCCTCCAAGGCTAAATACTCCTGACTGACCGATAGTGAACCAGTACCGTGAGGGAAAGGCGAAAAGAACCCCTGTGAGGGGAGTGAAATAGACCCTGAAACCGTGTACGTACAAGCAGTGGGAGCCGTTTTCGGACGGTGACTGCGTACCTTTTGTATAATGGGTCAGCGACTTACTTTTAGTGGCAAGGTTAAGCATTTGCGGAGCCGTAGGGAAACCGAGTCTTAATAGGGCGTCCAGTCGCTAGGAGTAGACCCGAAACCGAGTGATCTATCCATGGGCAGGTTGAAGATGCAGTAACATGCATTGGAGGACCGAACCGACTGTCGTTGAAAAGCCAGCGGATGACTTGTGGATAGGAGTGAAAGGCTAATCAAACTCGGAGATAGCTGGTTCTCCTCGAAAACTATTTAGGTAGTGCCTCGTGTCTAACCATGGGGGGTAGAGCACTGTTTCGGCTAGGGGTCATCCCGACTTACCAACCCGATGCAAACTCCGAATACCCATGAGTTCAATCACGGGAGACACACGGCGGGTGCTAACGTCCGTCGTGGAAAGGGAAACAACCCAGACCGTCAGCTAAGGTCCCAAAGTTTATGCTAAGTGGGAAACGATGTGGGAAGGCTTAGACAGCTAGGAGGTTGGCTTAGAAGCAGCCACCCTTTAAAGAAAGCGTAATAGCTCACTAGTCGAGTCGGCCCGCGCGGAAGATATAACGGGGCTAAGCATAACACCGAAGCTACGGATGCACTTTGTGCATGGTAGAGGAGCGTTCTGTAAGCTGTTGAAGCGGAAGCTGTAAGGCACCGTGGAGGTATCAGAAGTGCGAATGCTGACATGAGTAACGATAAGGGAGGTGAAAACCCTCCCCGCCGGAAGACCAAGGGTTCCTATCCAACGCTATTCGAGGTAGGGTGAGTCGGCCCCTAAGGAGAGGCTGAAGAGCGTATCCGATGGGAAACAGGTTAATATTCCTGTACTGCTCATAACTGCGATGGGGGGACGGAGAAGGCTAGGCTAGCGCGGCGTTGGTTGTCCGCGTTTAAGATAGTAGGTTTAGAGCTTAGGTAAATCCGGGCTCTTTTAAGACCGAGAATCGATGACGAGGTCCTTTATGGACTGAAGTAGTTGATGCCATGCTTCCAGGAAAATCCTCTAAGCTTCAGGTTATGACTAACCGTACCCTAAACCGACACAGGTGGTCAGGTAGAGAATACTAAGGCGTATGAGAAAACTCGGGTGAAGGAACTAGGCAAAATGGCACCGTAACTTCGGGAGAAGGTGCGCCGGTTTTGGTGATGGGACTTGCTCCCTAAGCTGAGGCCGGTCGAAGATACCAGGTGGCTGCGACTGTTTATTAAAAACATAGCACTCTGCAAACTCGAAAGAGGACGTATAGGGTGTGACGCCTGCCCGGTGCCGGAAGGTTAATTGATGGGGTTAGCGCTTGCGCGAAGCTCTTGATCGAAGCCCCGGTAAACGGCGGCCGTAACTATAACGGTCCTAAGGTAGCGAAATTCCTTGTCGGGTAAGTTCCGACCTGCACGAATGGCGTAACGATGGCCACACTGTCTCCACCCGAGACTCAGTGAAATTGAAATAGCTGTTAAGATGCAGTTTACCCGCGGCTAGACGGAAAGACCCCGTGAACCTTTACTACAGCTTCACAGTGGACTTTGACATTACTTGTGTAGAATAGCTGGGAGGCTTTGAAACCCTGTCGCCAGATAGGGTGGAGCCACCTTTGAAATACCAGCCTGGTAATGTTGAGGTTCTAACCCAGTTCCCTAAGCGGGATCGGGGACATTGTGTGGTGGGTAGTTTGACTGGGGCGGTCTCCTCCCAAAGAGTAACGGAGGAGCACGAAGGTACCCTCAGCATGGTCGGAAATCATGCAATGAGCGCAAGAGTAGAAGGGTGCTTGACTGCGAGACAGACACGTCGAGCAGGTACGAAAGTAGGTTCTAGTGATCCGGTGGTTCTGTATGGAAGGGCCATCGCTCAACGGATAAAAGGTACTCCGGGGATAACAGGCTGATACCGCCCAAGAGTTCACATCGACGGCGGTGTTTGGCACCTCGATGTCGGCTCATCACATCCTGGGGCTGAAGCCGGTCCCAAGGGTATGGCTGTTCGCCATTTAAAGTGGTACGCGAGCTGGGTTTAGAACGTCGTGAGACAGTTCGGTCCCTATCTGCCGTGGGCGTTTGAGATTTGAGAAGAGTTGCTCCTAGTACGAGAGGACCGGAGTGAACGAACCTCTGGTGTACCGGTTGTGATGCCAATTGCATTGCCGGGTAGCTACGTTCGGACGGGATAACCGCTGAAAGCATCTAAGCGGGAAGCCTCCTTCAAGATGAGATCTCACTGGGAACTTGATTCCCCTAAAGGGCCGTTGAAGACTACGACGTTGATAGGTTGGGTGTGGAAGCGCTGTGAGGCGTTGAGCTAACCAATACTAATTGCCCGTGAGGCTTGACCATATAACGCCCAAGGCGTTTGGCAAGTGACTTGTAAGATACGTAAGACGATAGAGAGTAACGAATTAGCGCGTAGTTAAGCTACAGTCGATAAACTATCTAGATCAAATAAAAGAAGAATCAGATCTAAGTTGTAACAGTTTTGCTTGGCGACCATAGAGTTGTGGAACCACCTGAATCCATCCCGAACTCAGACGTGAAACGCAACATCGCCGATGGTAGTGTGGGGCTTCCCCATGTGAGAGTAGGTCATCGCCAAGCATTTAATTAAGAGAAAACCCCGGTCACGATGTGATCGGGGTTTTTTCGTTGTGGGTTATAAAATACGGTTAAGAGCGGATAGGCGCTGCTTAGAGCGGATAAAAACGGGTAAAAGCAGATAAGCCCGTCAGGATGAGTTGTCTTAATTAACCCGAATATTAAACTGAATGCTGTCCTTAGCTGTCCTTAGCTGTCCTTAGCTGTCCTTAGCTGTCCTTAGCTGTCCTTAGCTGTCCTTAGCTGTCCTTAGCTGTCCTTAGCTGTCCTTTAAGTTATTAATCCTTTTAATGGGATTTTGCGTACATTTCCCCTAAACTTCGCATTCATATTTTTTGGTTTAATAGCGTCCAATAGTTATTGGTTCTAAGGTTGTTTGTATGTCTGACTCTCTAATTTATACATTAATTGCTATCTGTTTAGTTGTCTGTGTTGTAGCTATTTACTTCATTAAGCGTCATTACACACAGATTAAACAAGTTAAGGCTGAGCAAGCATTACAGGCTGAAAAAATAAGTAAACGCTATAATGAACGTAGGGCTTATTTGATTGAGAGTGTGCAGGTTATCTCTAGAGCGGTAGGTAATGACGAAAAGTTAACTACGACAGAGGCATGTATTCGCTTGTCTACTTTACTTGAATCTCTAGCGCCTCAGTTATTACAACACGCGGATTACTCAGTCATTTATGAGGTTTATAAGCGTACTGAACATATTCCAATTAAGGACCAGTGGAAAGCGCTCTCTAAGCAGGCTAAGTGGTCATTTCAGAGGGAAATGTCGCAGATCGACTCTGAACTTGGTGAGAAAGTGAAGCAAGCTGCTGCTAAATTGGCTAATTATGATTTTGATGAGAGTCTCCATTAATGTATGGAATTTTTACTCGTATTTTTAATTAGTTTCATAGTTCTTGTTGGAGTTGCCTTGGCATTTGCTTTAGGTAAACCGCCTACTTACCGTCCATCAAGAGCAGAGATAATGGCTCTTCTCGTAGACCTGATGGAAAAGCGTTTAGAAGTTGCGCGTTGGGAAATGTTTTTATCTCTCCCTATACTGCACGACCCTGAATTGGAAAATATTAGAAAGGGGTGTCTGGTAGTTGCTTTCGGAGATAATGAGCATCCGCCTGCAGGAGAAGGGCTAAGCGGAGCTATTTATGACCGTGACGGAATCCAGCGTATCAGAGTGATAGCTGTTAAATTAGATCATTTGATTAAATCTGAGCCCAGTTCAAAGCTCTTCTGACAGATCGTACTGTTCGTTTTCAATTATTCTCTTGAGCTGCCAAAGCTCCTTCCAGATGGCTTTGTACTCTTGCTCTATTAGAGCGTCATGTAATTTGTTGCCGCTGACTTCTAGTTCTGGAATCTGGAACAAACCAGCTAGGCCTAAAAGCTGATGACTATGATTTCTCATCATTGCTATATCTTTACTTTCGAAGCCGTTCATCATTCCCTGTAGTTGTTTTCTGACTTCTTCTGACAGCTCTTGTTTGCCTAGGTCATATTTCTCTATATCAGTGACTTCTTTTTGAGTAGTAGGCAATAACGGTCCATCATTTTTAGTAAAGGATAAGAACTGGTTTATAGAATGGCAGAGGTCACCATCATTAATTGGTTTCAACAGAACATGGCTTATGCCAGATTCGATTAACTTCTGATGTTCACTGGCTATGACGTTAGCGGTCAAAGCTAGGATCGGCAAGGTCGGTTGTGTAAGCCTGATCTGTTTTGTAGCTTCTATACCATCCATTTCAGGCATGTGCACATCCATCAATACCAAGTCTGGTTGATGTTTTAGAGTTTGCTGTAGCGCTTCACTACCAGTCCGTGCCTCAAGTACTTTTGCGCCTGCTTGGGTAAGAATCTTCCTGACCAATAAACGGTTAAAGTCATTATCCTCTGCGATTAATATGGTTGGTGAATTAAGAATCTGTAACGCGTTCGCAGTTTCATATTCAGGAAGTTTGTAAGAATCAGGTGATAATGCGTTTAGCAGTAGTTGGGTTCTTGCAGGTTTGCGCAACTGCACAACTCTGTAGTTATTGATAATCGATACAGGTGTGCTACTTAAGAGGATCAGTCTACCATTGGATTTATCTATTATTTGGTTAATCTGATCTATGGTGTTTTTCTGTGTGTATTGAGGAGGTAGGCCCCAGACGATGGTGCTTTCTGGTAACTCTGCACTTAAAGACAACAGTTCTGCATACGAGGAAGCCTCAATGATTTTGGTCTGCATGCTGCTCAGTTGATGTTTTAAGCCTTGGCTATATAGTGGATTTGCGTCAAACAAGAGAATATTTTTACTCTTATAAGTGTGCTGAGCTCTTTGGCTCTGTCGTGCAGAAAATGGGATTTTAAGTGTTACTTCTGTCCCCTGGTTTTCCTTACTAGTTAATGAGATTGAGCCGCCCATCAGTTCAGTTAGGCGTTTTGCAATAACGAGTCCTAGTCCAGAACCCCCAAACTTTCTTGTGATAGAAGTGTCTGCTTGGCTAAACGCCTGAAACAGATTAGTAATTCTATCTTCTGGTATGCCAATGCCGGTGTCCTTGATAACGATTTCAAGTTCTGTCTGAATAGGGTCACTTTTACGGGCTGAAACATGCAAGCAAACGTAACCTGAAGAAGTAAATTTCACGGCATTACTGATTAGGTTAGATAATACTTGTCGTAATCTGATTGGATCGCCAATAATGAATTTAGGCGTATCTGCTTCGATAATTGGTATGAGCTCTATGCCTTTTTCATTAGCCGCAGCTGCTTGCATCTCCATAACATCAATCACACAGCTTTCAAATTCGAATGAAATCTCTTCTAACTCAATTGCATTCGATTCAAGCTTTGAGTAATCAAGAATATCATCGATGATTGAAAGTAATAAGTCAGAGGTTAGGTTGATAATTCTTGTGTATTCTTGTTGCTCCATCTGCAATTCAGTCTGATCCAATAATCGGGCAAAGCCCGAAACTGAAGTTAATGGGGTACGTAGTTCATGGCTCATACGAGCAAGAAATTCATCCTTAGCAACGTTTGCTTTATCCGCCCTTTTACGAGCTTTATCCAAAGCTTGGTTCTGTTTCTCTAGATGAACAAGTGTGGATCTTAAACGCTTGGTCGCTTTATCGACTCGACTTTCAAGCGTCTGGTTTGATTCCTGTACGCGTTGAGCTAGTCGGTTGATACCTTGCGCAAGTGAGCGTAGTTCGCCTGTACTGGATAAACTTGCACGAGTTTCAAGGTGACCATGTTGTAGCATCTCAATTACATGGGTTAGACCCAGAATTGGGTTGGTGATCCGTTGCCCAAATCGTGATGCGATTAATAAGGTGGTCAGTAAGCCTATGATGGCAAGGATTACCCCTTTCGTTAATATCTCAAACTGTCGTAGCTGTGTTGGTTTTTCCGAGAGAGCTATTATTACCCAGCCAATAAATTCTGGTTCAGCTTCCTTTCCTACAGGATCATCAGAGTCTAAAAAGTCCACGCCAGTTGCGACAACAGGGTGTAGGAAGTAAACCTGGTTGTTCTTATATAGTGGGTAACCTGCATCTTTATCTAATTGAGGTGCATTTGGGTTGCCTTGAACAATCACATCAAAGGACGGTGAAAGGAATATTACGTCATTTACTTCCTCTGTTTTTGTAGCGGATCGAATGAGGCCTTGAAGAATTTCTTTGTTGCCAATTAATAAGCCAAATTCAGCTGAGGTCGACATCATACGTGTCATTGTCTGGCCCTTTTCGATCAGAGCGTCATGTGCATCATCCAAGCGAGTATTAATGAAGTAACCACCTAATAATATAGTGATCATGCATAGCGGAAGCAGGGTGATAATTAAAACGCGCTGCCTGATACCTAAAGTTAACTTGCGCTTCATCGCTCCATCTCCATCAATTGTTGGGTAAGAGCGTCTTCTGAAGGTAATTTAATGTTCAGAGAGTTTGCTGCTTTTTGATTAGTTATCACGGAAAAGTACTTGGGGTATTGAGCTTCAGGCAAGCTAGTACTTGTGATTGCTTGTTGAATTATTTCTGCGGTTTGTTTACCTATTTGCTCTGGCGTTGAATAAACCGCAGTTAAAGCGCCTGCTTCCACATATTTCTGTGAGAAGCCAATTAAAGGTATCCGTTGTCGAAACGAGATATACAAAATCCATTTTGCAGTTGTGCGGTTGAAAACAGATTTGTCTGGTAGAGACAAAAATAGATCAGCATTACGAATAAGGGGCTGAAGTTTATGTATCGGGTTGTCGCTTTCCTGAAGAACGGTTGAACTGAGCTCAAATTGCTGTTGTTGCGCGGCTGCTTCTAATAGTGGTAGATCATTCTTTGAATTAGGTCCTAGTGCTGTAGCTACTGTATTTGCATTGGGGGCGATTATTCGTGCTAATCGAAGTTGCCGTGTATAAGGTTGATCTAGAAATACTGCAGTAATGGTTCCATTCTGAATTCGAGTATGGTCTTTTTTCCTCGCTAATAAAGCTTGATAAGTGAGGCGAGGTAGGAAACTCGCGTATAGCTTTTGAGATGCTGTTATTCGATTGTATAGTCGATCGGCTGCTCGTGAGCCAACAGCAACAATATGCTCGAAACCTTCGGTATTAAAGTTGTTATCTTCCAAATCTTGCAAGGTAACCACTTTGGTATGTGAGGAAATATTGACTTGAATGCTGTCCGCAACTTTTTGATAAGAGTCTGATGAACGGCTTAAAACAACAAGGTTATCTGCGAAAACAGGGGGTATGGACAAGATTAGAGCAAACAAAGCACTTAGCAGCGGAAAAATCCGCCACTTTATTCTGTACAGTGTATAAGAACTCTTAGTCAACACATCTACAATCCATTGTAGCTTCTATAACTTAGAAAGTTAGTCCTAGTTGTAAATAGGAGCGACGATCAAAAATGTTATTTGAATAGAATTCTGCATATTCTTTATCGAATAGATTCTGAACAATCAAGGATAGTTCCAGTTCAGTATTCGCATCTAACTGGAAGCTATTTGATAATTTCATATCTGTTCGTGTGTAATTTGTACGCCCACTGTTTTTGTCGCTGAAACCCTCAATCCATTCAACGTGATCCATGTAGTAATGTGCTAATGCCAATAAACTATTGTTTGTCGGTTTAGTTGAAAGCATTAGAGATGCTGTGTGTAAAGGCGTGCCAGAATTGAGTGGTACTAGTCTTGGGTTTGCTTCTGGGTATGCCCCACGGTTCCAAGTTCCGCGAGTCTGGTTGTAACTATAGTTAAAAAGGATTGTGCTTTTATGAGGCTCTAAAGATGTATGCTTAAGCTGGATTTCGGCACCTTGATTCGTCCATTTAGAGTTATTCATACCGATATCATAGAGACCATCGACTAGGTCAATGTTTAGAGGGTCTGGATTTATTCTTGTGCTACGTATAACGGCGTTACTAATGTCTTCATAAAATACTCTAAGATCAAAATGACTACCATGTTCTGGCCACATACGTAAAAAACCAATCTCAAATGAGTCGATCTCTTCAGGTTCTAGTTTTCCAGGTATACTGTCGTAATCGATTAATGTGCCTTTGGGAGCTAGAGGGTCTACAAAAGGGCTTAGATCTATAATTCCGCGACGATTTGTTTCCAATAGAGAAGGCATGCGATGTGCGCGAGAAAATGCTGTTCTGATAGTGGATACATCATTCAAGGCATAATTTAGGGCTGTTCTAAATGACGTTGCCCCGCCTACAGAGCTGCTTTCTTCGAACATAGCGCCTGCGTTCAGGGTGATTTTATCAGTCGCCTTGTATTGTATATTTCCGAAGAGCTGCCAACTGTTTCCGTGGACCCATTCCTTATCAGGGTATTGCAGTAAAACATTACTTTTTATGCGCTCATGTTTAAAGTCACTGCCTATTACTGCACTGGTATTATCATTTGGGCGAATGGTGTATAGAACTCCCAATTCATGGGTCTCTGCAGTGCCTCGTTCGGTATCTTTTGGTGCAACACCATCATTAGCTGCAAGCAATAACTCTGCTATTTCCACTGATGGTAATTCTTCGATGATGGCGACTTCTTCAGCATTAAGGTTTTCAGTGTCAAGCTTTAAATAATTATGAGTATAACGAAGTTGAAGTTCTGATTGATTGTCTAATACTCTATTCCATCGGATATCCTGAAAATTAGATGTGTGGTCTCTAGGAGAAAAGCCAGCATCATCGAGATCAGTTTTATCCGAATCTCCCCGATATGCATATCCTTTAGAAGCTCCGATGTCAAAATGTATAGTGTCAGAGAGGTTAGGGGTTATTGAGCCAGAAAGCGTGAAAAACTTGTTATGTGCACCATCTTGATAGTAATCAATGCCGTCATTTTTTTCGCTGCCTGCAGATAGGGTATAACTAATATTTGAGATTGTGTTGGAGTGGCGCGCGGTATAGTTTTCTGTGCCTATCGAGCCTCTAGTGACTTTTACGGCTGTTCCTGAATCGGCTATAGGTGACTTTGTAATTATATTGATAGCGCCAAGAAAAGCATTGGAACCATGTGTGGGAACGTTAGAACCGCGTACAACCTCAATATGATCAATATCGTCCATAGTTATTCCCACTGTTTCCCAGACTACAGTGGATAGTAATGGGATATATATGGAACGACCATTGATCATCACTTCCATGCGTGATGGGAAATCATCAGTTACACCGTGATAGGTGGCCCCCATCTTATTGCTGTTGATATGAAATACTTGCATGCCAGGCACTAAGCGAAATAGGTCAGGAATGTTTAATGCGCCAGAGGCTTGGATTATGTCTTGGTCAATGATTGTTATCGCGGCAGGGGCTTCTGTTAGTTTCTGTGACAGATGTGTCGCGGAAATTACCTGAGGAATGTCAATAAATATATCTTCTTCAGTGAACTCTGGTAATTCAGAGTGATTGTTAGCTGAAACGTTTAAAGCAGCGGTAAAAAACAAGGGAGAAAGTAAATATTTAGAACGTTTCGTTATTTTGCCATAAATCATGCGAGTACATCCTATCAAAGCATATGAACTTAGGTTTGCGAAACTAATGAGGGAGGAATAGAGCGTTGGAGTTAGATTTTAAGCCCAACATACACAATAATTATTCCCATAATAACAGCCTCAATGATGAAGCCGTTGTTTTCCAGTATCCAACTCATTGTTAACTATTGTCGCCAAACTTAATGGATTATCTATGATAACTTTATGTGTATAGCAATTAAACCAGAGGGTTGAGAGTTGAAAATCGTTTTTAGGTCCTTTTTTTATATCTTTTCCCTTACATTGGTGTCGGCATTATCAATTGCCGGTGAACAAGCCGATAAGGCGATCGAAGGTGTAAAAATGCTAGTTGCACAAGGGAGTATAGCACCTGGCTCGGTTATACGTTTGGTTGCAAAGCAGGGAAACATAGTCAATTTTTTAGGGAAAGATCATGGTCTAAAAAATCGATGGGAGGCGGCAACAGGTATACTAATAGATGCTAAAACGATGCCTCAGCAAGCTTCAATTGACTATATTCAGAATCATAAAGATGTAGATCTAACTGTTGCGCGAAACAGGGAGTATGCTGATCTGTATCATAGTGGATTGATTGTGGATCTTACGCCATTTATTGCGCGTTTTAATTTTGAGTTCTTGGGATCCGGGAAAAATAGTTTTTTAATGCCATACAAGCAAGCTTTCTATGCCGGTACACCAGTCGCAATTCCTGCGGATGGAGATATAGCTTTGTTATATCTTCGCCGTGATTTGTTGGAGGACCCAGAGAATCAGCAGGCTTACCAAAAACAATTTAATGAAACACTGAAAGTACCAGAAACATGGGCAGAGTACCAAAGGCAGGTAGCATTTTTTCATAAACCAGGAGATGGGTTTTATGGTTCTGTAGAACAGCGCGACGAGGCTTCTGCATGGATGTTCTGGATGCCTCGGTATGTTTCGCAAGGTTACCCTAATCAGTTTTTATTCGATGACAATATGAAACCATTGATTGAGAGTGAGGCTGGGATTGCAGCGACAGAAAGTTATTTAGCAACGCTTCCCTATTCTCCTTCAGATATTCTTGATCAAAGCAGTAATTACACTTATACCTTACCAATTTTTATGAGCGGAAAGGGTTATTCAACCATGATTACGCTTGCCGGAGCGAAAATTTTTAATTCCCCTCATTCTAAAGTTAGAGAAAAATATATCGCTGTATCAATGCCTGGAACAGCCGTTGGAAATATAGTAAATCGCCGGACCACGCTTATTTATGGTAATAACCTGGTTATTCCTAGTACTGCTCAGAATAAAGAGTTGGCGTTTCTATTTGCTATGTGGCTAACCGATCCGGATGTATCAGAGCTAGCTTTATCTGAAAAAGGTGGCTTTTCCGACCCTTACCGAATGAATCACTTTGAGTCGAAGGTGATTCAGGCTACGTACGGAATGAATGTATTAGAAGTGGCTCTTAGAGATATACCAGTGACCGTGCCTGCAGGGACTGGGTTGCCAGGTGATACAGACTATATTGCTGCTTTGAATAAACAGCTGTTCCTTGCTTCAAAGGGCGAGAAGTCTGCAAAAGAGGCAATGCGTGTGACGGCTCAAGAATGGGAGCGAATTACAGAAAAATATGGTCGAGAGCAGCAGATTAAATATTGGCTTAAAATGAAAACGTTATTTCCAACTGTCCATTAAGGATTATTTTGGCTCTTATTGATAGTAAAAAGCATCAGCTAACTATTCAGCGAAAATTACTGTTTGGTGTCATATTAATGGCACTGTTTGTTGGGATTTTGTTGTCTATTTCTAATCAAATCGCTCAGAAATCTACTAAGCAACAGGCGGAAATACAGAACCAAGCAGTCAAACCTTTAGTCCTAGTTAATTCACTTCAATCCCAAATCTATCGTATTCGAGTTACAGAAGTTAATTTACATGTGGAGAGTGATTTCTTCGCACTCACAGCAGCATCGGAAAAATTATCAGCTGATATTCAGTTGTTTGAAGGTAATTGGCGTGCCTTTATCAATGAATTTGGTGATGGACATGAAAGACAAGTTCGCTCAATTGATGATAATTGGAAACGGCTACAAGCTACACTTGATCAAGTAATTAAAGCTGCAATAAATGGGCAGATAGCGGAAGCCTTTCGTTTGTCCCAGTATGAATCTCAACCTCGATTTAATGTGATTGCGAAGGATTTAGAAATCCTTGTAACCCAGATCGAAATTACGACAGATGGCTTTATTAATAATGCAGTTGCTGAACTTGAAGCCCAGCAGCAACGATTTATGATGATTTCAGCGTTTGGGATGCTGATTGCCGTTATTTTAATGATCCTTTTTTCACGTTATTTAGTTTTACGTTTGAATCGAATGCGTGAGGCGTTTTCTAGAATTGCCAGTGGCGATCTAGAACACAAAGTCGATGTGGTAGGGCATGATGAATTAACAGCCTTGGCACGATCATTTAACGCGATGCAGCAGAAGCTTGCAGATCGACAAGTGGCCTTAACTCAAGCGCGTTTATTATTGGAAGAGCGAGTTAGAGAGCGAACTAAGGAACTAAATGAATCTAACCTAAAGCTTCGCGAAGAAGTGATAGAGCGGGCGAAAATTCAGCAAGAAGTAAAAATCCTTTCCCTTGCTGTATCTCAAACTCCAGTGAGTATCATTATTACGGACTCACAGGGAAATATTGAGTATGTGAATGATGCTGTTGTACAAGCGTCTGGTTTTGTAGAAGAAGAGTTGCTTGGTCAAAGTGCAGTGTCTTTTATTAACAAACAACATACCACTGAAACCTCATTTAATGATTTTTTACAGGCTATTAAAAGCGATAAAGAATGGGCTGGTGAATTATGCTCTCGAAAACAGTCGGGTGAAAATTGTTGGGAATTTGTTCATCTATCCCCTGTAATGACCAGTGCTTCGGATGTCACTCATTATTTGATCATTAAGGAAGATATAACCAAACGCCGTGAGCAAGAGCAGAGACTGTTATACCAAGCTAGTTATGATGCATTGACTGAGCTGCCAAACAGGACGCTTGGAATGGAGCGTTTAGCGCAAGGGGTAAGTAATGCTGGTCGGCAGCAGCATAAATTAGCTGTGATGTTTATCGACCTTGATGGCTTTAAATATGTGAATGATTCCCTCGGGCATGATATTGGCGACCAATTATTAATTATGGCCGCTTCAAGGCTACTGAACACCGTTAGAGAGTCAGATGTTGTTGCGCGTTTGGGCGGTGATGAGTTCTTAATTATCATGCCTGCAATATCGGAGCAGGCTGATTGTTTTCCTGTGCTAGAAAAAATTAAAAAAGCCTTTGCCGAAACGTTTGAATTGGCGGGTCATAGCTTAGCTGTTACGCCTAGTATTGGTTTATCTATTTTTCCTGAAGATGGTGAGGATGGGGCTATTCTATTGCGAAATGCCGACCTAGCAATGTATCAAGCTAAAGAGGCAGGGAGGAATACGTATAAGTTCTTTAATCATCAGATACATGAAAATCTTACGATGCGGATGCAGGTGGAGACTCAATTGAAGTCAGCTCTCGGAAGAGATGAATTTTCTTTGTTTTATCAGCCTATTGTCGAAGCTAAAACTAAAAGATTAGTTGGGGTGGAGGCTCTGTTACGTTGGGATAATGAGGTGCTAGGTTCTGTCTCGCCAGATCAATTTATTGGGATAGCTGAGCAAACAGGGTTTATTGTGCCGATCGGTAATTGGGTTTTGGAAAATGCATGTATGCAGATGACTGAATGGCGTGAACAAGGATTGAGTGATCTGACGTTAGCGATCAATGTATCCCCTCGACAGTTGCAAGGAGAGGGCTTGGGTAGAGTAATTGAACAAGCATTGAAAGGTGCAGAGCTTAGCTCTGAATACTTAATCTTAGAGGTGACGGAAGGATTATTGATCAGGAATCCTGCTGAAGCCAAACGAACGTTAGAAGCGCTTAAGCAGCTTGGTGTTGGTATCGCAATGGATGATTTTGGTACAGGGTATTCGTCCCTTAGTAATTTGAAAAATTACCCATTCGATATCTTGAAGGTAGATAGAACTTTTGTACGTGATATA
Organism: Neptuniibacter sp. QD57_21; assembly: GCF_047778075.1. GTDB lineage: Bacteria > Pseudomonadota > Gammaproteobacteria > Pseudomonadales > Balneatricaceae > Neptuniibacter. Next base: position 511,139 of record NZ_CP180549.1, read on the forward strand.
GCATCAGATCCTGAAGACTGTGCACTCGTTTCAGCAGCAATTAGTATGAGTAGTGGGTTGGGTTTACCTGTTGTTGCTGAAGGTGTTGAGACTGAGCAACAATTGAATATATTAGCGGATATGAATTGTGATCGGGTACAGGGGTACTTCTTTAGCAAGCCATTAGCTCCTGATGATTTCTTGCTCTGGGTCAAAGATTATCGAGGTTAAGGTATTTTCTCGACTAATTAATGACATCTTTTACTACTTAGTTCCGTTGGTTCGCTACCTTCATTGACGTATATTGTGTAGCGAACGTTAATTAATTTTGGGTATTGTTTATGTGGTCTGTAGACGGGCGCCAGGTTGTGCATCAGTCGGGTCTTTCTATTGAAGTTTTGGATGGTAGTTTTAGTAATCCGCTTGATCTATCGATTAAAGGCGATAAAGGCTTTTCTGCTCCAGAGCTCGCTTTAATGATTCGGGAGGGAATGGAATACGCTGCTAAAAATGGTGCGAAAGCTGCTGTAAGAGCTATTACGCCCAAGAGAGTGGTTGATAAACCAAAACGGCCTATTTTGAAACTTAAAAAGTAGTTTATTGATGGCGGCTTATTAATTTAGTCAATTCGTCTTGCAGTAAAGGCTTGCTGTAAAAATATCCCTGAATATAGTTACATGCTTTTGCCGCTAAATAGTCTCGCTGAGACTGTGTTTCCACTCCTTCTGCAATGACTTTTACCCCAAGCGCGTGTGCCATTGCTATAGTAGCGTCTATTAATGCAGGGGCAGTTTCATCTTCTTCAAAATCCTGCATGAAACTGCGATCAATTTTTAGCGTGTTGAAGTTGTATTGGCGAAGATAATTCAGGGAGGAATAACCTGTGCCGAAGTCATCCATAGAGATTTGGATGCCTAATTGAGAAAACTCCTCAAACGCTTTTTTAATATAGGTTTGATTACCTAATAGAACCCCTTCCGTGATCTCTAAATGCAAGCTGTCGCCTGATAGTTGATTGGTATTGAGGTATTTTTTGATCTTATTGAGCAGGGTAGGCGCTTTAAATTGAAGCGGCGATAAGTTGACTGCAATTTTGAAATTTGAATCGTACTGTTCAGTCCAGGTTTTAGTGGCCTTTAATGATTCTTTTAAGACAAAGTAGCCTATAGGAATGATTAAGCCTGTTTGTTCGGCAATGGGGATGAATTCGTCGGGAGAAACATGTCCTAGTGCAGGGTTTTTCCATCGTAATAAGGCTTCTGCTCCCACAATATGTTCAGATTGGGTCTCAAATACGGGTTGGTAGTTTAGATCGAACTCATTACGAGCTAATGCCCCGTGCATCTGTTCTTCAATCAATAAACGACGTTCTATACCGGCATTCATATCTTCAGTGAAAAAGTGATAGGCATTCCGGCCTTCGCTCTTTGAGTGATACATAGCGGAATCGGCATTTCGTAGTAGTTGATCAGGTTTGGTGCCATCATCAGGAAAGATAGAGATGCCAATGCTGGTTGTTAGAAGTAGCTCTCGATTTTTAACTTGGAATACATCGCGAAAGCTTTTAAGTAAGTTTTCAGCAATTGGACGTACTTCAAGCGCATCTTCGAGGTTGTTGATAAGGACAATAAATTCATCGCCACCTAAACGTCCTATTGTATCACTGGCACGAATCATGGAACGTAACTTATTTGCTGCTTGAATAAGCAGCTCATCTCCAAGTGCATGACCTAGCGTGTCATTCACTTTTTTAAAATCGTCGAGATCGATAAAAAGAACTGCAAGCTTTTTATTGTTACGCTTAGCTTCTTGGATCAATAGGTTTAATCGGTCGAGTGCTAAGAATCGATTGGGTAACCCTGTTAAGCTATCGAAGTGCGCTTGGTGAATGATTTTTTCTTCTTGGACTTTTTGGCTTGTTATATCTTGTAGGGTTTCTATCGCACCGATGGTTTGACCGTCTTCATCTTGTAGTGGGGCTGCCGTAAAATATAACCAGCGGCCATCATGCATTTTAGGGAAGTAATCTTGAGCTTCAACCGCACCTGGAATCAGTTCCGATGGCTGGAATTTATGTCCGTAGTGTTGCTCAATATCTTTGGAAATAGCACCATTAAGTACCAAATTGGCCATCACTGGGCGTGGATGATCATAAAAACCTTTCCAAGAATCTTTAGTGCCAATTACTGATGAGGCCGGTATGCCAGTTAATATTTCACACGCTTTATTCCAATGAGTGATGATGTGTTCTTCATTGATAACAAAGCTGGCAATAGGATTACCAACAATCATTTGAGATAGTTGTTGTTGGGTCTTTTTAAAGGCTTTCCGTGCTTGATATAGATCAGTAATGTTGGAGGCTATGCCTCGATAGCCTGAAAAATTACCATCAATATCAAATGTAGGTGCTCCACTGACGGTGTAGCGTTGTAGTTGACCTTCTTCATTAAAAATATCGTACTGGAAATCATAGAAAGGCTCGTGTTTTTTGCATAGAGCCTTGTGTTCCTGCATTGCAGAATATGAATCAGGGCTAATAGGCATTTCCCAGCGGCAGCGACCAATAAAGTCGATTTGATTGCGGCTCATCCGGCTGATGCCGGTGCCAGAAAAACTGATAAATCTAAACTCTTTGTCTTGTTCCCAAAACCAATCGGACGATAGTGCTGCAAAATCATTAAGACGCTCTATCTCCTGCTGCAATTGTGCAACTAGAACTTCGTAGTCGTTGTTTTTGATGGCTTTGGTACTCATGAAGGTGGCTACTACAGTTTATTGCTCAAAAGTTAATAGATGATAGTTGAAAGTATAGATGTTGAATTTTATTTCAAGAAAGAGGTTTGGTTAATTTTAAATGCCATTAATACCCTTTATTTATTTGTGGTTTATAGGGTGGCTCTTGCAAATAAAGTTATAGAAAATGTATAAAAACTTAACTTGTTTTCAAATATACTATAAAAATGTAGAGGTTCTGTTCTATTAATGAACATTTCTCAATTAAGTGCCTAGCATTAAGTAGTTTTGGATTACGTGATGTTTTATTGAAAGTCGCGTTTAAACATAAAAAAATCTGCATCCTGATAGAAACCGATCCTGTTGCAGAGCGGGCTTAAAAAAGGAAAAGTACAAAGGTATCTATTATGCGTAAAAGTGTAAGAAAGATTATCACAGCTGCATGTCTTTCAGGGTGTATGGTCAATCTATCGGCTAATGCTGAAGATTTAATAGATGTTTACAAATTGGCACTGGAGAATGATCCAACGTTCCAAGCGGGATTTCATGAGCATGAAGCCTCTAAAGAAATCTATGCTCAGGCTAAGGCAGCGTTACTTCCTACAATAAAGTTCGATTATTCTCAGACAGAAACTACGCAAGATATTGTCAGTTCTGATAATCAAGTCTTCTCTAGCGGCAGCACCTCTTATCCAACCACTGAGATGACACTTTCTCTGACTCAATCTCTCTACAGCTATAGTAACTGGGCTTACTTCAAACAAGCCAAGGAGGACGTGAAAAGGGTCGCGTCTGAGCTAGAAGATGTTCGTCAAGATTTGATAATGCGTACCGCTGAAAGCTATTTCTCAGCGCTACGTGAGTACGATAATTATACCTCGGTTAAGTCTGAAGTTGCTTCGTTAGAAAAACATTATGAGCTTGTCCGTCAGCAGCGTGAAGACGGTTTGGCTCGAATTACAGATGAGCTAGATGCTCAGGCTCGTTACATGCAAGCTAAAGCACGAGAAGTGGAAATCAGAAATACGTTAAAAGATGCGCTTCAAAGCTTGAAAGAGATGACTGGACAATTGCCTCAATCTTTAGTTTCTCTCGGTCTTGATATGGACTTAGTTGAACCAACGCCTGCAATGCCTCAAGAGTGGGTGGAAAAAAGCCGTAATAATAATCCTAAAGTTTTGGCCAAACGTTATGCTACAGCTGTGGCTTGGCAGGAGGTTCGTAGGCAGAAGGGCGGGCACTACCCTACCTTAGATTTTGTGTTCTCTCAGAATAACCGAGAAACTGAAGGCTCGCTATTTGGTGGCGGCTCCGAAGTTGAAACGCAAGATATGATGGTTAAATTAACTGTACCAATTTACGCAGGTGGTGCAGTGTCTTCCAAGGTTAGAGAATCCGTTGAACTGCATAATAAAGCTCAAGACGAATTAGAAGTTGAATGGCGTGCTACGGAACGTGAAACTTTTGCTGCATTTGATGGTGTTGTTGGCTCTATTGCTAAAGTAGAAGCACTTCAACGTTCTGTTGATGCTTATGAATTAGGTGTTGATGCAAAACGTACAGCTTATGAATCAGGTTTGACTTCTAGCTTAAGTGTTTTAGATGCAGAGCGTGATTTGTTCTTTGCTAGAACAGAGTTTTCTAGTGCTCGATATGACTATCTTATTAATACGCTACGCTTAAAACGCGCAGTGGGCCTCTTGAGTGATACGGATTTGGAGCAAGTTAACGCAATGCTTTCAGGTGAGGAGCAAGCGTTTGAAATTACGGCATCTGTTATGGATAGTCGTACTTATCGTAGTTCTGAACAAGCTCGCCGATAGGTTTTAAATGCAGCCTCAAGCTGTATTACTATCTGCCTTCTCCTCGTTGGCTGTTCCATTTGGTTATGAGCGTTCCTGCAAATTAACGGCAGGGGCGCTTAATCAAAACCGTTTTCTTCTTACTCAGCACAAAAATTGTTTCGGTGAAAAGCCATTCACTTCGCTGCGGAAGTTGGCTGATGATTTAGCCATGCCTTTGGAGGGCTTGGAATGGCTTCAGGCGAAGTTTGATATGGCTGGGCTTGTTCATCTTGGGTATGAAGATGAGCATGGAAGACCGCTATGTAAGCTCTATCTTGAGTACCCCTGTCCTGTTGGAGAACGTTATGAGGTAAATAGTTCGAAGGGTGTTTTGCTGCATCAGGCTATTAAATGGTATCCCAATAGTGGCTGTCATCTCATCACTGACTATCGATGTCTCCCTTCTTTTTCTATGGCGCATGTCTTTTCATTTATAGAGCAATGCTTAGGCTCTTCTGGGCGAGTACAGTCTGCGTGGGTTCAAACATTATTGGAGCAGGTTTGCGGGTCTGAATTACCAATGATGCTCGATGTATCTGAGCCTGGAAGTGTTCGTAGGTCCTTTGATATCAATTTGTATGATTTCTCTCTTCGAATAGGTGAATTTGACTTCTTGCTGAAAAAGCTGTTTCAAAGCTTTTCAATACCGTCTGCATCATCGGATAAATTTCTAGAGCAAAATGCTGGTCGTATTTTGGGGCATGTATCTGGCGGAATAAATCGAGAGGGTGAGCCTTTTATTACGTTGTATTTTGGAGTTGAAGAGCGCTGTGGCTAACATGAATGAACTGGAGCCTTTTGTAAAACAGTGCGGTCCAGAGGCACTGTTGCTGGATTATTGCCTTTGGCCGTATACCCCTTTAACGGCTACTGATGGCAAACAGCACTCTTTCAATCTTCTATTGAATAGTTTTGAAGCAGCGGACGTTGGAGTTAACGGCGTTAAGCTGATAAACGAAATTCAGGAAGTGATGGGGGAAGGCCGGACCGTTTGGGGGGTGAAGCTTGCTGATGGGAAAGTTAGCTGGGAGCTGTATTTTTATGATTATGAGCGCCTTGAGAGAAAAAACTCCTTTACTCGTTTAAAACAGTTGATGCCCGATTCATTATCCACTGTTTTGGATATATCAGAAGATGTACCTTACTTTATGTTTTCGATCGATCTGGATGTCGATGGGCTGAATACAGGTTGTTTGAATTTAAGTGAAGCGAATGTCTATATTGGGAATGACGGTAGTAATGTGTCTTCAGGTATTTGTTATGAATTGTCTGAAGAGGGGCTTTCCTTAAGTAATCTTTATTACTTCTATAACTCGGTTAAAGAGAAAGAAGATATTCTGGCAAAGATCGCAAGCTCCGTGCATTTGAATCTGCGGAAGTTAGATTTTAATAAGATTCTCTTACCCGAACTTCGTGATTGCGAAACGACTGTGGTTGCAAATAAAAAGCAAAATGAAGGTATCTACTTTTCTCGTATTAAAATAGAGCAACTTATTTGGTTCTTGAAAGCTGTGGGTTACCCAGAACTGATTCAGAGTTATGTCATGGCTTCTAGGAATGAATTGGATCATATGCTCTATGATGTCGGTATTGATTACAAAATGCTCCCTGATGGCCAGATAGAAGTTTTGAAGACAAGTTATTACGGAATCTTTTAATGCTTTCTATAGAGGAACGATTCGATCACAGCGCATACGTCTCTATGACGATGGAGTTTCGTTGTAATCTCAAATGTGTTCACTGCATGATCGAAGATACAATGGACTATCTGGAACCTCAGAGTAGAGAGAAATTTGAGGAATTGCTTGCTTACAATATGAGGCATAAAAAATGGGTTGGGCTGATTCTTACGGGATCTGAGATTACTTTGCATCGAGACTTGCCTGAGCTAGCAAAAGCCGCAAAGCAGTCTGGATTTAAGCACGTTCGAATTCAGAGCCACGGCATGCACCTAGGGAAAGAAGAATATTGTACAAAGCTAATCGAGTCAGGCGTGGATGAATTCTTTATCAGCGTTGCTGCAGCAGATGCTCAATCACATGATGAAATAACCCAAGTTCAAGGGTCATTCAATAAGACGCTTCAAGGAATGAAAAATATAGATCGTTGGAAGCATGCGATCAGTATTACTAATACAGTAGTCACAAAAGAAAGTTATAAGCAGTTACCGCTGGTTGTGGATGCTTTAGCGCATTTAAAAAACTTGGTGCAAATGGAATTTTGGTTTTATTGGCCGATGTCAGGTAAAGATGACAAATCTCTACTGGCGCCTCATTTGGAGATGCTGCCTTATTTAAAAGAGGCTGTAAGAAAAGCGCAATCATTAGGTCGACGTGTAGAAATTAAAAACTTTCCTCAATGCTTACTTGGTGAATATAAGAACTTGTTGGTGAATGGGCAGCCGCAATTATTTATAGATCCTATATTTTGGCGTGAGTTTGAAAAGAACGGATTCTATCAGTGTAAGCACAGAGATAAATGTGAATCCAATGAATGCCTAGGATTGAACTCTGCTTATATAGAGCGCTATGGTTGGGAAGAAGAAATACTTATTCCACAGAGCAATAGTTAAATAGTTAAGTTGCAGTACAGGTGTATTCTTGTCTAAGATGTGAACCTTGGACTGCAAATTACTTTAGAAATATGAAGGAAATTCATCGTGACAACACAGTTACTGATTTACGGGGATGTTCAGCCAATCAATAAGCAGCGTCATGCAGATTGGTCAGTTAAGGCAGGGAACCAGTATGGTTTTGCTCAGGCGGTAAATTCAGTTCCGCTTATGGCTGTTGAGTTTCCTAATGCTGCAGAAGAGTATTGCGTTGTTTTTGCAGGTGAAGGCGAGAATTTACTTCCTGTTGTTCTGATGGGTGTAAGAGAGCAGGAAAACCTCTATGTAGACCAAGATGGTGGTTGGAAAGCGAAATATATCCCTGCATTTATTCGTCGCTACCCATTTGTTTTCTCTAGTGCGGATGATGGTTCTACATTGACGCTTTGTATTGATGAAGGTTTTGAAGGTTGCAATCAGGAAGGTCGTGGAGAAAAACTTTTCGATGCTGATGGCGAGCAAACACAGTATTTAAGCTCGGTTTTGGATTTCCTGAAAGAATATCAAGTTCATTATCAGCGTACAAAAGCCTTTGCGAAAAAGCTTCAGGAGCTTGATTTACTTGAGCCTATGGGGGCGCAGTTCACTACTCCAGCTGGCGAGAAGCGCACAGTAACAGGTTTCCAAGCTGTAAATCGTGAAAAGCTTAAAGGTTTAGCACCAGAAACCTTTGCTGAATTAGCTAAAACGGATGAGTTGGAACTCATTTATGTTCATCTGCAGTCAATGCGTAATTTTACCAAGATGCTTGAAAAAGTTTCTGGTACAACAGCAGTTTCCACTGATGATAATGCAGGAGCTTCAGACGAAGTGACGCACTGAGTTTTAGGGTGGTGATTGCGCTACCCTTCTGATTTTTAAGACTTATTTTAAACCGGAGAGATGTGGCAGCGTCGATCCGGTTTTTCGGCATTTATAGAATGGTCTTCGGTAGGGCCAATAGAGGGTAATTGTATGGCGATTAAAAGGAATGAAACGGCAAAAAATAGGCTTTGGAATGCAGTTAACAGAGCTAATTTAGGAGTGCCAAACGAAGGCCCCCAAAGGCCTTCTTCCGCCAAAAATGCATTGCGAAATGATCGCTTTAGGCTTGAGTCTTTGGAGCCTAGATTGCTCTTGTCTGCCGATCCTGTTTTTGCAGCAGCTGCTAATGCTGATTTAACAGTTCGTTTACTTCAAGAAGACGACGTTACCCTCGTTCAGATTCTTGATAACTCTGCCGACTCTGAAGACTCTGCCGTGCTTCAGGAATATACCCTTATTGATGATACCGGTGCGACTGTCCTAGATAGCCTTACTATTAATGGTGTTAATGATGAAGATGAATCTCTTACCCTCGAGAATAGTCTGCTAGATGACACCACAGGGCTGGTGATTAACTTCAATGGTGGTACTGGTGATGACACAGTTGTAGGCACAAGTGCTGATACACAGTGGAGCTTAACGGGTACAGGTAGTGGTACTGCTGATAAAGGAAATCTTAATTTTACCGGTGTTGCTAACATTGAAGGGGGAGATGGCGATGATACTGTTGTAAATGATTCAACTACAGCGTCTTGGTCATTAACTGATACCTATTCTGGTTCTGTTTCTTATGCTGCTGATGCCCCTGAAGCTGTTAATTTTACAGGTGTTGAAAACCTAACCGGTTCTGCTGGTGATACCTTAGATTATTCTTCTTATAGTATTGGTGTAACGGTCGATTTAGCTGGTGGCTATGCGACTGGTTTTGCCTCTGTGACTGGTTTCGATAACGTTGTTGGTTCTGATTATGATGATGTTATTACCGGTAACAATAATGCCAATGAGCTTCATGGTGGTGACGGTAACGATACGTTAGTTGTTAATCGTGACGCGGGTATAACGCTAACAAGTTCATTGGTAAGTTATGACGGTGTTGGTGAAGATGAAATTGATGGGTTTGAAAGTGCTTCTCTAACTGGTGGTGATGGCGATAACGTTATTGATGCTTCAGCATTTGTTGGCTCAGGTGGTGTTAATAATGGTGTAACTATAGATGGCGGTGCTGGCGCTGATACATTGACAGGTACTGGTGTTGCGGACCGCATTATTGGCGGTGAAGGTGAAGATACCATCTATGGTGGTGCGGGCGCAGATGTTTATGTCGCATCAACTGACCAAGATATGCTCATCGCAGCAGGTGGTCCCGGAGATGCTGAATTTAAGGCTGGTACAATGAATGCGGGGGGGCAAATTAGCTCTCCAAATGATAACGACACTTTGTACAGTATTGAATCTGCAGAGCTTACCGGTGGTGATTCGGCAAATACTATTGATGCGAGTGGGTTCGCTGGAAGTGTAACTGTTGATGGTGGGGCTGGTGACGATAATATCACTGGCTCGGAACAAGCGGATATATTAACGGGTGGTTTAGGTGCCGATACTATCGAAGGCCTTGGTGGTGTTGATACCTTGGTTGAAAGTAGTAATGGCCATTTTGCATTAGTTGGCACTGCTGCTAGTTCCACTTTAACGTCTAGCAAAAACGAAACTGCGCTGATCTCGTTAGCGGGTGTTACTGACGGAACCTTTACGCTGACCTTTGATGGCCAGACAACCTCCGCCATTGCATATAACGCTTCTGCTGCTGAAATTAAAGCAGCTCTTCGTAGCTTATCTAATGTTGGCGAACAAGATATCACTGTAGCACTGGGTGATATGGATGCCTCTACTGATCCTGTCGATGGTACTACTGAGTGGACGATCTCTTTTGCAGGCGATCTTGCTAACAGCAATGTAGCTGATTTGACTCTGGATGATACTCATCTCACGGGAGGTTCAGCTTCAGTAGCGATTACTCAGCATTTTGCCGAAGTCGATACGGTCACAAATGTTGAGCAAGCAGAACTTACTACAGGGCAGGGCGCTAATATTCTGGATGCCTCCGGATTCTCTGGTTCTGTAACGCTGGATGCGGGTTCCGGTGATGATATTCTCCGTGGTGGTTCAGCCGCTGATATTCTGAAAGGTGGGTCCGGTAACGATATTCTTTCTGGCGGTGCCGGTGAAGATGATATTGATGGTGGGACAGGTAATGACATCTTGTCGGAAACCGGTGATCGTCACTTTTATCTTACCTCTGAATCGCTTCAGAATGCGGCAGTTGCTGCGACTAGTACCGAAAACGATACCTTGTCGGGTATCGAAGGTGCCGAACTTACAGGCGGTATTGGCGCTAATACGCTGGATGCGTCTGGTTTTAGCAATGTTGATGTTACGACTCAGTTGTATTATCTAAACAACGGCTTTGGTGTTGGTACAGGCCAAGGTAATGACCTGCTTATTAAGTTAGGCACTACTGATATCGAGATAGATCTAAGTACGGCTAACACTATTGAGGATGTCTTAGAGAAGATTACTGATGCAGATGCTTCGATTACCGCTGTGTTGGATGGCATTTCTATCAAAATCTCTAGTATTGGTGATGCCATTACTGAAATAAGCTCCCTTAACAACACTACGACCGCAGAGGATTTAGGACTTACGTTCTCGGATGAATCTGGATCTGATTCTGTAACCGGCGATACTTTGGGAACAGGTAGCGTTAGTTTATCCGGTGAGGATGGTAATGACACGTTAGTTGGCTCGGGTGGTGCAGACCTTCTAAGTGGTGGTCGTGGTGCCGATGTTATTGATGGTCAGGGTGGTCATGACCATCTGTCTGAAACCTTCGATCTTGATATGGTGCTACGAGATTCTCTCCCAGCGGATGATCATGAAGCTGAGCTTGTGATTGGTAGTGATGAAGAGGATACCCTGCAAAATATAGAGAAAATTACTCTTTCTGGTGGGGTTAGTGCTAATACGTTAGATGCCTCTGACTACAGTTTGACGTCGGTTACTTTAGCCACAGGTGGTGGTGCAGATACGCTAAAAGGTGGGGCACAGAATGACACCTTTATTCTTGATGTTTCGAACCTTACTGCTGGTGCCGATCAGGTCACCATTGATGTTGGTGGAGGTACAGAAAATGAAGTTGTTGTATTAGATACAGATGGCTTAGTAACACAGTCAGATTTCGAATGGGTATCATGGGCCGGTGGTGTGGCTGGCACTCAGACCTTAAAAGGTACTGATGATAGTGACGGTAATAAGAATAAGTTGGTCGTTGACGAAAATATTACTTTGTCCGGCACGAACCTTAAGTTATTAGCAGACACTATCGAAATAAAAGGCTTTACCATTGATACCAGCGTAAATGGTGGAGTGTCCGGTGATATTTATCTTGAAGGTATCAACATCACAATTGATGAGGGTGCTCAATTAATCGCTAAGGACGATAATGCAGGTACTGCCGGTGATATTACGATTTATGGTCTGGATGACCGTCTAGATTGGACTTCTGGTTTTGCCAATATCGATTTTATTGAGTCGATAGTGACAATCGGACAGACCGAAGGTGCTGGTGGTGAACATACAATTATCAAAGGTGGCGATGTTGTTGTTTATGCCCGTGCTAATGCTCAACATTACATCAAAGATACTGATCACTGGGATTTTGCTCTAGATGACTATCTAGCTTTCGGTCTGGAAGGCATTGCTGAAGCTGCAGAAGGTTTCGCTTTGTTTGCCGCAGTATCTTATGCGAAAGGTAATGCTCAAGTTAAAATTGGTAAAGAAACTGAAATTGAAGCTGAAGACTTTGTTGCGGATGCGACGTCGATTGTTAATGTTTCAGCATCACCAACAGGTTGGGCTTTTGCAGGTGCCGCGGGTGTAATCGATAACACCGCGAAAGTTGAAATTGATGGGCAGATCACAACGACTGATGATCTTATTGTTCGTACGAATGTGGATAACACCACTAACGTTCTCGCGGATCCTACAGCTGCAGGCACTATAGCGACCAGTGTTGCTATCAGCGTAACCAATTCTGAATCTACTGCACATGTACAAGACAATGCCATTCTTAATGTCGGCGGCGATTTAACTGTTGATGCTAATACGGTTGATAAAAACCGAACTATGGCTCGATCGGTATCGGGTGATACCGGTGCTTTAGGTATAGCTCTTGCTTTCAGTTATGAAGATGGCAGTACTAATGCTTATCTTGATGGCACCGTAAACAGTTCCAATAGTATTTCTGTTACAGCCGAAATGGAAAAGTCTGCAATTGAAGCTACTGAGTTAGTCTTTATCCCTACTCTAGTGAACGGTGTTCAGGCCGATTCTTCCACAGGCACAGATTCTAAAGGAAATTTAGTAGAAGATACTGAGGCCACAGCTAAAGAAAAAATGACTGCTGGGGTAGATAGCTTGACAGGTGGATTCATAACGAATGTATCCAACGCTATTAAAGGCAAATTAAGTTCTGAGCCGCCAGGAGATCCTTGGAAATTTGATGCTAGCTTCAGTACAGCCGTTGTTATAGATAAGAATAATGCGGATGCACGCATTGGTGATGGTGGCTCAGATGGAGATGGTGATAGCGGTGATATTCGATCATCTGGCGACATTACAGTCAAAGCCATCGTTGAGTCGCGACCAGACGTATCTGCGTCTTCTAGTGCTGAGGATGAAAATGCTAGTGATTCATCTAAAGGCCCGCAAGCCAATAATGGTGGATCAGTAGCCCTGGTTATAGGTATTTTTGAAAATGATGCCGATGCATTTATCAATAGTGGGGCTAAGGTTGACACTGAAGGTACATTGACGGTTGACTCTCAGGCGCTAAACAAAATTGATCCTACAGGCCTTTGGGGGGCAAATTTAATTGCTCCGCTTGTGTCAGGAACTACTTTAGAGGCTGACTACGATACGACTCAAGATTATGCTCAAACGATTGCACTTGAAGGTGTGGTAGAGGTTAAACAGGGGCATACTGCCGGTGGCAACGTTGGTTCGTTCTACAAATATACAGGGACTCATGAGCCGAATATTGATCTGTCTACAGTCGATTTTAGCTCTGGCGATTGGGAAGAACTAAATCCATTTAGCGAAAAAGCAACTGATTATGTTGCACAACTAACTACTTATCTAGACGGCAATTTAGGTTTAGATAACAACCTGATTGATAGCTGGTCAGTAGCAACAGCAGAAGGGCAGAAACTGTCTTTGGCTGGCGCTGGTACAGCTATGTTTATTGAACAGGATTCTGATGCTCGTATTAAGTCTGGTGCCGAGATTAATCAACGTATAGTAACAGAAGCTGGAGCTCCAGGAGATGTGGTGGTTACCGCTAATAGCGTAAATCACTTAGCAGCCTTGGGTGGTAATTTTAAAACACCGGGTATTTCGTCAGGTAATACAACAGGCTCGGGCGATAATAAACAGCGTACTTGGAAGCCAGAATGGGATAGCGGTGGTGCAGGTTCATCCTCTGCCGATGGTGGTAGCGCTGCGGGTTTAACCGTTCTATATCATGGTTTCACAGGTAACTCGACAGCTAAAATTGAAGATGGCGTTTTGCTTGATGCAGATGCGCTTAAAGTTGTCGCTGATAATGAAACTGTAGGCGTAACCTTTGGGGCATCTGGCGGTCAGTCTGACAATATCGCTTTCAATGGTGCAGTTATCATCAACGAGATTGATAACAGCACGATCGCACAGATCGCGGAAGGCGCGACTATCAATGTAGGTAGTGGCGATATCGGTGGAAGTGGTCCATCTTTGCAGGTTAAAGCTAAAGATGATGCCTACCTAATTACCGTTGCTGGTGGTATAGCTTCATCTGAGCACGTGGGTGTAGGTGCCGCTGTTTCTGGCAATATCGTTGACCGTGAAACCGAAGCATTAATAGGTGCTCGAGATGGAGAAGATGTTGCGACAACTAAAGGTTCTGTAACTGTTGCTGGTGATCTAACGGTTGAAGCCGATCACGAAGGCTTTATCGGATCGCTTGCTATCTCTGGTGCCAAAACATCTAGTAGCTCTACGTCTGAAACCGGTGGTACAGGTGTTAGTCAGAATAATTCGGATGGCTCTAAGAGCGAAACAGATGATCCGGGTAAACTGCCGAATAACCAAAAAAATTACGACAACGTTATTGCTGAACTTAAAGCACGCTTCGGTGAAACGGACAGTTCATCAGGTTCTTCGGGTGGCTCTACAGCTAGCGAAAATGCGGGTAAATCGGGTATCGGAATTTCTGGCTCAGTAACTATCAATTATGTTGAAGATGATGTTTGGGCTTATATCGATTCAAGTGGTGATGTAACTACGACTGATAGCGATAGCACGATTACGATTAAGTCAGATGATTCGACTGCGATAGGCTCTCTTGCAGGTTCTGCTGCAATCTCTTCAGCTAGTACAGGTAAATCTGCAACAGGTATTGCGGGTGCTATTGGCATTAACCTGATTGGCGGTAAGAGCGCGGCATTTATCGATAATGCTGGCACTATTACTACGCCTCGCTTAGATATGGATGCGACCCGCACAGGCTGGGTTGTGTCAATCAATGTAGGTGTTGCTGGTGCTACAGGTCAACAAGGAACTGCTGTTGGTGGTTCAGTAGCTGTAACACGTATTACTTATTCTACTGAAACAAGCATTACTAACACGCCTACCGTTGTAGTGAACGGTCATCTGTCTATGCATGCAGATGATTCAAGTAATCTTATTCTAGTTGCGGGTGCTGCTGGATTTGGTGGTAAATCCGGCGCAGGTGTTTCTGTTGCCTTCTCTGAGATTGAAAACTCTGTTACATCGAAGATTGATAATGTTAATAGCCTTAAATATGCATCTGGCTTAGATGTAAATGCCAAAGCGGATGGATTACTTGTCGCGGTAACAGGCTCTGCTGGAGTTTCAAAAGATAGCACAGGTGGCTTGAGCCTAGCGGGAACGCTATCTATCAATATGGTTGATACTGATGTTGAAGCGGCTATTTTGAATACAACTTCGACTGTAGATTCTTCAGGCGATGTGACTGTGTCTGCATTGGATGATTCTTCAATCTTCTCTTTCGCGGGTGGTTTTGCTGGCGGTGGTAAAGCCGGTTTAGGTGCTGCGTTAGCGCTGAATTTTATGACCAATACAGTTCAAGCCCGTGTTGAGAGTTCTTCGATCAGAACTGACGGTAATGTTACGGTTAAAGCGTTAGAGAGCAGTTCATTAATCGGTATTGCTTTAGGTGGCACAGGTACTAACAAGTTGGCGATTGCTGCTTCGGTTTCAGCCAATCAAACAGCTAATACAGTATCTGCCAAAGTAATTGATAGTACGATTGAAGGTCGAGGTGATAACACATCGACTTCTGTTATCGCGCAAGATTCTTCAACAAGTGTAGGGATCGCCGGTGCCGGTGCTGTAGCAGGTAAAGCTGCTATCGGTGCAAGCATAGGTGTGAACCTGATTGGTAATACAATCACATCCGAAGTGGATAACTCACTTATCCACATGACCGGATTGAGTTCCAATATCAATGTTACTGCGATTGCTGAAGAGGTATTGGTTAGCGTAGCAGTGGGTGCGTCGGGCGCTGAAAACTTTGCATTAGGTGGTTCAGTATCGGTCAACGAAGTGACCAATACGGTTGAAGCTAAAGTAACGAATAGTAAAGACTCATCGGCATCTTCAACGCCGAATAAAGGTCTTCATGCCTCTGGGGATATCTCTGTTTCTGCTGCTGATAGCACAACAATGGTTGTTGTCGCTGGCGCTGGCGCTGGCGCGGGTAGCGGGGCTGCATTTGGTGCTTCTATCTCTACAACGGATGTGGGTAATACCATCAAGGCCTATATCGATGGTTCTACGGTTAATTCATCTGCTGGCAATGTTTCTGTTACTGCCGGTTTTGCTGCGCCTACGACGGCAGCGGATCTTGGTAGTCTGGGGGTTGATACCGCTGAGCTTCCAACTGAAACCGATACAAGCTCGCAAATCATCAATGTCACCGTTGCTGGTGCCTATGCAAACTCTTTTGCAGCGGGTGCTGCAATTTCATTGAACTGGTTGCATAACAATGTTCAAGCATATATCAGCGGTGGTGCTGATGTAGATGCGACCGATGATATCAAAGTTAATGCCCGTGATGATGCGGATATGATCAGTGTTGCTGTCGGAGCTGCGGGATCTAGTAATGGTGCTGTAGGTGCTGCTTTCGCTTATAACTATATTGGTGGTACTCCGGATGATCCGAGCCGCACAGTGGATAGTAGCCGACTGAACGATGATGCCGGGCAGGTACTTGCGTATATTGATAATTCTCAAGTTGATTCTTCTGCTGCAGGAGTAGAAGTTACGGCACATGCTGATGCAAGCATTATTAATGTTACTGCTGGTGCCGCAGGAGCAAGCAATATAGCGGTAGCAGGATCGGTATCTATTAACTTTATGCGCAATATCGTAAATGCCTCGATCAAAGGCGGTGCGGATGTAACTGCGCATACTGATGTAGATGTCAGCGCATCAGTTACACCAATTATGATTATTGTTGCTGGCGGTGTCTCTGGTTCTGGAACGGGTGCGGGTGCCATTGCTTCAGCTACGAATGATATGCGTAGCAGCATTAGTGCAAGTATCGAAGGCTCTGGTACAACAGCGACGGCGACTACGGGTGATGTGAATGTTGCGGCAGAGGTTCTGAATACGGATCAATTGCCAACGGTTGGAACGGCTTCTTCTCAAGCAGATACATATGCTGCAAATGCCGCAGATCCAGACGAAAATCCTGATCCAATTCTAGATGCTCAGATTTGGAGTTTTGCTGTCAGTGGGTCTGGAGCAGGTACTGCTTCAGTTGCTGGTGCATTGAGCCTCAACTGGATTCGTAATGAGGTCGAAGCATACATAGCTGATAGTGCAACAGTCACTGCTAATGCTGGAGGCGTAAGTTTACGTGCGTCTGACCAAGCAACTTTGAATTCTCTATCCGCTGGACTTACAGGTGCGGGCACAGCGGCTGTTGGTGCCGCTGTTGCTTATAACTACATTGGTGGTGATCCGGACGATCCAACTTCTGATCGTAAGAACTTTGCGAAAGTTTATATTGATAATGCCACGGTGAATGCTGGCAGTTTGGCAATGAACGCCATTGCTAATGCCAATATTAATTCACTTGCAGTCGGCGCATCAGGCGCAGGTACTTTTGCTGGCTCTGGCGCTTTGTCGCTTAACTGGATCAAGAAAAATATAGAAGCTTCGATCACAAACGGCGCTAAAGTTACGACAACCAGTGATATGACTGTTCGTGCTACAGATACTTCAACTATTCGCTCAGCAGCCGTTGTCATTGCAGGCTCTGGTTCAGGTGCTGTTGGTGGAGCAGTGGCCTATAACGAAATTGCTAATAATATTTCTGCAGGTATCTCTGGTTCAGGCACGACGGTTACGATTACTGCGGGCAATAGTAGCGATATCGTGATCGAATCCCTGTCTGATTCTACCGTGAAAACTTTAGTAGCCAGCGTAGCTGGTTCTGGTACTGCGAGTGTTGCAGGTTCTGCAGGTGCGAACCTACTGGAAAGTCAGGTAAATGCTTTCATTGACTCAGCGACTGTCACAACTGACGGGAGTATTTCGGTTTACGCTGAATCTAAAGATACGTCAGAGGGTATTGTTGGTTCTATCGCTGGCTCTGGGGGAGTTGGTGTCGGTGGTGCTGTCACAGTTAATCAATTAGATAACGAATCTTATGCATACATCGATAATGCGACGGTTGTCGCTAAAGGATTGGGAGACGGTGTTGAAGTTAAAACTTCTGCCAATGCTGGTTCAACAGAGACAGTTAATGGCGTATCTGTGCGCTCTAACGTTGCGACTAACCTTGAGTCTTATGCTGGTGCAGTAGGTGTTTCCGGTAGCTTTGGTCTTGCTGCAAACGTACTGGTTAACCGTGTTGCGAATACGTCTGAAGCTCGTGTAAATAATTCCACAATTAACAACTCAACAGACCGCGGTAAGCACCTCAAGGTTAATGCCCATCAGGAAACTGATTTTGTTAGTGGCGGTGGAACTTTAGCTGTTGGTTTAGGAGCCGGTGCTGCAGCAGCAACTGTCGATACTAACTTTATCAACAATACAACTCGTGCTTACGTTGATGGCAATGGCAACAGTAAAGATATTTATGCTGCTGAAGGTATAAGCGTTTCCGCGGTTTCGGATGAAGATTTAGATACAGTAGCTGTAAGTGCGGGTGGCGGACTTTATGTAGGCGCATCAGGAACAGCATCGGCCTTTAAATCTAGTTCACTGACAGAAGCCTATGTTAATGCTGCTGATCTTAATTCTTACGGTGATATCTCAATCAGCGCTGATTCTGATGTTGATATGAGTTTTGATGATTTCTCAGCGGCTCTAGGCACAGTAGGTGCGGGTGCATCTGTTAGTGTGGCTCTGTTTGAGGGTACTACTAAGGCGTATACGTCAGGCAGTAGTGCTCTAGTCTCGGAATCAGATGGTGTTGGTGGAATAGGTGGTACAGTTTCAGTAACCGCAAATGCCAAAGAAAGCTCTGATGCCCTTATCGGTGCTGGTGCTGGTGGTGCTGTATCTTTGGCAGCATCGGTTGGTGTATTAAGTAGCACTTCTCATACATCCGCATACTTAGGTAATTCTACCAGTGTTACTGCACTTCAAGGTGTTACGGTAACCGCTGATCATGTAATTGATGTAAACAAAGAAAGTTGGAGTGCTATTGGCTCCGTATCTGTTGGTGGTAGCGGAGCTGGTGCTTCAGTTGACGTAATCACCATTAATAACACAGTCGATGCCCATATTGGTGCGGGATCAGTTCTTACAACTGTAGGTGCTGTTCGTGTAGAAGCGACAGCGACTAAGAATGTTGAATCTAATGTTTTGGCTTTTGCCGGTGGCGCAACAGCTGGGATCAGCGGGGCGGTGTCGTATATCTCAATAGGCACGGGTCCAGATGGTGATAATGATAATGAACTATCGGCTTCACAATCGAGCGTAGCTTCAGGCTTTGGTAATAGTACTGTTAGTGGTTTAGGCAGTGACGGCTCTGCACAGAGAGCACAAGCGAAAGGTGAGAGCACACTAAGCAGTGGCTCCTTCTCAACCTTAGATATTAAGGCTGATAACAGCAATCCATATAGTACACGTGCTTATATTGGCGACGCCGTTACCATCCAAGGTGTTGATGGTGTTAATCCCGTAGATGGTAGTAGTGTGCGGGTGTCTACCGCATCAGTGACTGTTAAAGCGGATGAGAACATTAATGTTGATGTTCTAACTGGCGGTGCTGCTGTGGGTGGTAGCGTTAGTGTCGGTGGTACGGTATCTGTTACATCTCTAGGTGGTAATACGACCGCTTGGATTGGCAATGCAGGTTCTATTGAAACAAGTGGTGCGGTTACAGTTGAGGCTGATTACACGACTGACGTTGATATCGAAGTTTACGGTGGTTCTGCAGGTACTGTGGGTCTCGGCGCTCAGGTTGCAGTGCTAAACGATAGCAGCAACCAGTCCGCCTATATTGAAAATGGCACGAGTGATGCCAATGGCGCGCAAATTGTTAAGGCGAGTGCGCTAAATATTAACGCGGCAGCGAATCGTGATATCAACATCGATATTGTTGGTGTATCTGCGGGTGTTGCTGCGGCAGGTGCTGCTATTGGTGATGTTTCTGTTTCTGGTTCAACTACAGCTTACTTAGGTGATTATGCTCAGGTTGGGCAAAGCAGCACTTCTGGCTTCACGGTTACAGATGTCAATGTAACGGCTGTTAATAATCTTAATGTGGATTTAGAGGTTACTGCAGTTGCAGCAGGTTTAGGCGCAGGAGCTGGTAATGATGCGAATATCTCTTACTCTCCAACGGTATCTGCTCGTATAGGTAAAGGCTCTGATATTGATGTAACAGGAACTGTTACCGTATCTGCGGTTGCTACTCCAGAGATTGAGACCGATATGCTGGGTGTTTCTGCTGGTGGTTTAACCGTTGGTGTATCTCTGACCGATGTTGATGTTAATGCTAATGTTTCTGCAACTTTAGGATCTGCTGACGGTACTGAGGGTAGTATCAATCTTGATGCTGCAGCCCTTAATGTATTGGCTGCTACCGATGTAAAAGATGGCGGCAATGGCATTAGTGCTGAATCTACCGGCTCTTCAGGTTCGCTAGTAGGAGTGAACGCAACGCTAAGTGAAGTATCAACTACTAGTGTGGTTGAGAGCATCATCGGGGCAAACTCTAATTTGGTTGTTGCAGGTGCCGTAACTATTGCGGCGGTTACTGAGACTCGCCAGAAAGCGAACTCCGATAGCAATACCGGTGGTATTGTGGCTGCGGGCGCGAGTACAGCGACTGTTTCTTCTAACACTACAACCACGGCGCGTATTGCGTCTGATGTTGATATCGATGGCGGTAGCTTAAATCTAGTTGCTACAGGTAATGATGATAACTTCGCTGTAGCTGATGCCGGTAGTGGCGGTGTGCTAGCTGGGGCTGGTGCAGCAGTGACAACGAATAACACCAGCAACACTCATGCGATCATTGATGGCGGCCATACGTCTGGTCGTAGTATTGATCTAGACGATGCTTCTGATGGTGCGGTAATGGTTACTGCGGATCATATAGCTAAGTTCAATGGTGAAATTAGCACTGTAGGCGGTGGTGCCCTAGCGGGTAGCGGCGCTGAAGCAGATCACGATGTTAATGCCACAGTCAGTGTCTCTATTGGAGCGAATGCCGATATGGATGCTCGCTCTATGGATATCTCAGCTACCAACGCTTTGAGTAAAAATCAGACGGGTATTGATGGCACAGTGGGCGGCGCTCTTGCAGGAGCTGGCGCAGATAGCGATATCGATCTGAGCATCAATACTACGGTGGATGTTGGCGCTGGAGCTAAGTTGGATGTAGTTGGATCTGCGTTTGATCCGGGTAATCTATCTATTGCGGCGCTAAATAAACTGGATGTTAAGGATAAGATTACCCTAACCTCTGCAGGCCTTGCATCGGGTGTAGGTGCTAATGCAAATATCTCTACCAGTCAGGATTTAAGCCAAGTATCCATTGGCAGTGATGCTCAGTTAAGCAGTGTTGGTGATGTGACTTTCTCAGCCCGTGGTCAGGGTACTGTTTCTTCACAAGTAAATATGGATACATACGGTGCCGCAACTGTAGGTATCGCGGACGCTACTGTAAATATCCAGCCGGTTAACCAAGTGAATGTTGGCACCAATGTTCAAATCGAAGCGGCTGGTGATCTGAACTTGTTAGCGGGTATCGGCACTGATAAAACACGTGACCAATACACTATCGAAGCACGCACCGATAGCTTTGCAGGTAGTGCAATCCCAATTGATGATGTCAATGCTTCTTCTACGTTGGTGCAGACTAACTCAATTACGGTGGATACAGGCGCTCATCTTAAGACCGCTCGTGATGCCAATCTATATGCTGAAGACTTCGGTCTTGCACATATGACTGGTAAAGCAAAAGCGGTGAATTGGGCGAGCGCTGCTGGTGATGCAATCAATAGTGTTACTGGTGGTGGCGGTGCCGAGCAGTATGATGGTTATATCCACTCTGATGCGACAGGTACGGTTACAGTTAACGGAACAATCGAAACGGGTATTAACCGTCATCAAGAGTTAATTATCGATGGGCTAGATGCGACCGGTAACCCTGTTATTTCATCTGTTTCAGAAGGTGTTGAGTATACAATTACTTCACAGGCATTAGAGTCTACTTTGAGTGCAGAGCTTGCGGAAGCAAGGAAAGCCTATGCTCAATATCAATACAGTGATCCACAATTAAAAGCGTTTTATGAGACGGAAATTCTTCGTATAGAAAATGAAATGCTTGCTAAGGGCTTACTGCAGGTAGTGGTGGGAGATGATGGCACTGTTGTTAAAAACCGTATAGATCAGTCAGTGATCACGATTGAAGTAGCGCCTATGTGGGCAGAAGCTGGGATCATCAATGTACGAAGCGACTTCCTAGTGGGAAGCGGTACATTTGATGCGCCAGGTGATGCAAGCATTTCGATTATAAATAACTCTCCGGCGTTCTTAAAAATTCATGGAGCATCTATTCCTGAGTCTACAGGCGGACTATTCCATAACGGTATCGAAGTTACAGATTCAACCGGTAAAGATTACACCATCGTTGATAGTGGTTCTGCAGGCGATCCTGAGATAAACATCATCAACTTATATGAAGGCGGTTTGAATGATATTTATGATGCTGATACAGGAGAGTTTATAGAAACAGCAAGAGTTCCAACGCCATCCATCGAAATTGTTGGTGATATTGAGAACTTGAATGGCTTAGTTAACATTCAAAATGATGTTAGTGGCGGTGATATTAAGATTACTGCGGAGATCCGCTCTAAGGATCTAAACATTGTTGCCGGTGGCAGTGTATTTATTACAGGTCTTACCGACATTAGTACAGGTGGTGAACCATATTCAATCTGGAGCGAAAAATCACCAGGTGAAAACATCACTATGCAGGTTGAGGAAACTTATACCTACGAAATCTTTGGTATCACTTTAGAAGGCACACGTACCGTTACTAAGAATGTTGATTTTGGTAAAGGTGAAGGTGTCGGTAAAATTAGTGATGCAGATGTATCAGACATTCTAAATCAGTCGCCTAGCGATGAGTCAATGATTTATGGTGATCGAGTTTATATTGATGCCGAATATATCAACCTCAATGGTATTGTTCAGAGTGGCCAGCAAGATATTGAGCTAGAACTGACTCAAGCAGATATTGATGCGGCTAAAATCAGTAGCAATGTTACTGCTAGCTCTGTAGGGCTAGTTAAATTAACAGACCTTTCTAATCGTTTCTTCAGTGTTTACTGGGATACTCAAAATCAACGTATTTTGATTGACGAAGTACGTGCCAGCGGTGGTGATATTGAACTACGCGGACACCTGTTGAATACAGGCAAAGGCGAAGTACGTCTATTGAGCGGTTATAGTAAGATCAGTGTAGCTAACTCCTCCAACTATGATATTGAGATCTTAGGCCTAGATGTATCGCAACGCGGTGCGGGAACATTGATCATGGCCGATAAAGCCAAAGGTAGCAGTAGTGAGCCTAAGGTCACTATGTATGAAAAAACTGCCTTTGGGGATGCGACGACAACAGGTAATGAATCGGTAATTAATTACTTGAAGTCTGCAGGGCATGAAGTTGGTGTAACAACACTGTTGTTCCTTGAAGGTAAGTCTTCAACTTATACTCATCAAACGGTTATCCAGGAAAACGGTGTCGATGTTATCGTCGAAGCGGTTTATACAAAAACAGCAAATGGAGCGACGATAACTACCCAGTCTGGTGATGTTGTTACTGTCAACAGCAGTGCGATAGCTAGCCAACTTGACTATGAAGTTGGTAATTCAGCTAATGGCGTTTGGCGTGCAGGTTGGGCTATTGATGTTGATAAATCTATCTATCGAGAAACTATTCTGTCTTCATCCTCTCTATGGGGGATTGACTTCTTGTGGCCTGATCCGGCAGATATCAGTTGGGATCATGAGCGTATCGATAGTCAACCAGTGTTAGCTGATGAAGGGATCTATTACTTCTTGGATACATCGGCTAATAAGCTGAATAACTATAACTACGATAAGAAAGAGACGACCTTATCCTCCAATGAATATGAAAAAGATCATTGGACGACTAGTACTTGGTACGGCAAGAAGACGTATTACTCTCATTATGTACAGGAAGAGAAGGTTGCTGAAACCCATATCCATGATATCCGTGCAGATAATGATATTACTATTAAGTTCCAAGGTTATAGCGAAGGAAAAATCGATCTTACCACCACGGGTGATGGCTCTGACTTGTTCCTAAGAGGGGCGTTGGCAAATACAACTGGTACTACAGTGGTTGAGGCTGAAAACGGCGGCATATATATGACGTCCAGCGAAGCCTATGTTGGTGGTAAAAACATCAACATGTACGCCCGAGATGATATCGGTAGCGCAGTGATGATGATGGCCTTGAATCAGACTGATGATGCTTCTGCATCATTCAGTGCTACTACTGTTTCTGGTGATATCTATCTGGATCAATTTACTGGTAGTTTGGCAATCGACACGATTACAGCGGGTAACCGTTCTGATGTCATTATCCAAGCTCAGCAAAGTATCACTGTAGCTGCAGGCGGTTCTGGTTTGATTACAGCAGGGGCTGTAACCTTAACGGCTGAAGGTGGCTCTGTAGGTAATAGCTCTTCAAACAAACTAAAACTTGATTCAGGTACCGAACTGCGTGATGCGGTTGAAGTATGGGCCAAGCAAAATATCTACTTAGCTGAAACTAGCGGTGATATGCACTTGTTTAAAGCAACGGCTGAAACAGGCGATGTTTATATCAGTGTGTTGGCTGGTTCTCTGCTTGATGCTAACAGTTCCGTGGAGCGTGATGATCGTACACGAGAAGAGTTGATTAACTCTGTTTGGGCTGAATTGCAGCTGACAGATGGTACTGGTGCAAACGATAAGATCCAACAAGCTAAAGATGTCTATGCGGCAGGTAAAGAGAGTGAGTACCAATCTTACTGGCAGATTAGAAATGAGCAGTTTGGTGGTGTGTATGATTCGAATGATGCCGTTAGCCTGACCTCAGAAGAGGAATCTTATTACCGCACATTCTACGCAGAGCAAGGTAATACAGCTGCGGAAATTGATGCGGCTATAGCCACCCTTGAAGCGAAGAAATCATCTCAGTACCACACTTTGCACTCC
Source organism: Neptuniibacter sp. QD57_21 (assembly GCF_047778075.1). Lineage (GTDB taxonomy): Bacteria > Pseudomonadota > Gammaproteobacteria > Pseudomonadales > Balneatricaceae > Neptuniibacter. The sequence continues at coordinate 535,946 of NZ_CP180549.1, forward strand.
GAGTATGGTGCAGGCGCTTATGATGCGAATTACAGCTATACCCTGACCGCTGATGAAATTGATGCGATTGAAGGTAGCATTAAAGTTTGGACCGAAGATGAACTGATGAATCTAATTAGTGCCGGTTTACTGAAACCAGTAACCAGCACAACTGATAATGAAGATTCAAACGTTGTTGCTGGCGGCACAATTAGCCTAAGTGCATCTGCAGGTGTAGGTGCTGCAGTTGGCGGCGTTACGATCGAAACCGATGGTGACTACACAGACGATGAAAAGTTTGCCCTAGCTGCTGCTGAACGTTCAGATATCGCTTTCCTAACCAGCATTGAAAGTAAGAACGTTGAGGTGGATATTAATTCATCTGGCACAATTACCCGCGGTTCTGGTTCTTGGATCGATGATGGATTTACTGCAGGTATGCAGATCCGCATGATTGGTGATAGTGCAAATGCTACAGAAGGAAGTGAATTCTTCGAAATTACCTCTGTTACAGCGAATACCATCACTCTAAGTTCTGGATTTGATAGCAGTGAAGTTGCTCAAACTGTAACGGTTACCCAGGTACTGGCTTCGCCAACGAATCAGACAATCATCGCTGCATCTGAAGATTGGAATAGCAGCTTTGTTGTTGGCGATGTAATTACTCTTGATGGCGTAAACTACCTGATCGACCGCTTAACGTCCGATCTGATCGAGGCCTCTCTGGCTGATGACAGTGTTGATCAAAGTGGTGCCGTCGTTGTTGATAGCAGCCGTTATACAACTTCTACCATTACTCATGTTGCAATCGATCAGCGTGAAGATATTAACGTTGATGATGCCCAGTTAGGCGGTACGCAGACTCTAACAGTCAACGCTGGCACTAACTTGTACATTGGCTCTCAAGGCAAGTTGGATCTAACAAGTATTACTGCAGGTGGTAATGCAGATGATGCAGTACGCATCAAAGTTAAAGATGGTATTACCTCGAGCCAAGGCTCGGATACAACAGTTATCCGTGGTGGCCATCTGATCCTAGAAGGCGGTCAAGGTGGCATCTATACCGGCAGTGATGATTCTCCAGAAACACTGCGTATCGATCTCAATGATGGCGCTACGCTCACCGCTCGCGCTTCCCAAGGCGTCTACCTGAAAGAAGCCAGTGGCGATATGAATGTTGCGGGTATTTATGCAGCTAGCGATAAGGTTTACCTAGAAACCGAAAGCGGTTCAATGCTGGATGCGCTGGATAACGAGTATGAAAATATTCGCGCAAACCGTGTAGAACTAGTTGTTGCAGGTGGTTCCGTCGGTGAAGCTGATAACGCCCTAGATGTTAATATCGTTGCAGCGCCTACCGCTACAACCGGTACGGTCAATGTATTAGCTTCTGGTGATATCAATCTTGCAGAAAGCGATGGCAACCTAAACATTGATCACGTTAAATCAACAGGCGGCGATGTTCGCTTACAAGCTCATCAGTCTATTATCGATGCGCTTGATAATGGCCTAGTTGATGGTGCACTACCGCAAGTGGATGTTGAAGGTGCAAGCATTACCTTAGTGACGATTCTGGGCACGATCGGTGAGGCCGATAATGATCTGGATATCGATACAGGTTCTGTTGAGGGTGCGACCTTAACAACGTCGAGTTATGGACATAGTTACATCACAGAAACCTTAGGTGATCTATACCTGAATACCCTTGAAGCTAAAAACGGTAATACTGCGTTTATAGCGGCTCCAGATGGCAGTATCTTAAATGGTCGAGCATCGGGTAGTAACGTTGCATCCGGTAAAGTTTATCTTGCAGCAGCTAACAATATTGGTGCTGTGGATAAATCTATTAAGACCGAAGTTGGCGGCGTAGAAGCTGAAGCGATCCTTGGTAGTGTTTGGTTGGATAATACCGGCGCGTTGACCGTCGGTGGTGTTCTAGATGTGAACAAGCCAGGTATTAGTGCTGGTGGTGCTATCCGAGTTGTAACTCACAGCCCGATTACACAGGATGAAGATATTACTGCTGTAGGTAATATCGAGCTGATTGCTACAGACAGCACCGATCTGACGGCTGACTTCTTAACCATTAAGTCGGGCGTGACATTGACGACTGAAGCAGACGTTATCCTCTATGCAGGTGATGATCTGTTGATTGAAGATGGTGCGACCGTTCACGGTACTAATGTTTATATCTTGGCAGATAGCATTGATGTGAGTGGCGATGCGTTCACCTTATCTGAAGCGTTAACGAGCGTTGCTGATACAGGTGGTAGCACCATTACCATCTCTGGTTTGGTTACAGCTGATAATGCTATTCATACCCGCGGTGACGCCGAGAACGACACGATTATTGTTAGTGCTACCGGTGTGATGATCGCTGATGTTGAAATGAGCTTCAACGGTGGTACTGGCGATGACAATATTCAGTTCTACGGAACGGTTTCTGCTGATGCTGCTGAAACTCACGCTGGTGTTGATGTTCTTATCGATGGTAACGAAGGCGAAGACACCGTCTTGATCGATGCCCTTCAGTTGGTTGGTGATACCCGTATTGAGGGCGGTGTTGATAACGATGCGATTACAATCAACGAACTACATAGTCGTTCGGAACAGCTAGTTCTGGATGGTGAGTCCGGTACGGACAGCTACATTATCAACCGCACAGGTAACGATGCCGATTATGTGATTGATGTTGAAGATACCGGTGCTCGTGATAGTGGTGCTGATACCCTAACCATCAATGGTACCGCTGATAACGATACCTTCTTACTTCGTGCCAACTTTGTTGCGGCCCTTCATGGTGATCTGGACGCGGGCTTTACGAACAATGTAGAGCGCATCACTTACAACGAAAACATTAACGCTCGTCTGACAATTAATGGTCATGCCGGTGATGATGGTTTCTACAGTGATGACAATAGCAGTATCACCACGCTGGATGGTGGCGCAGGTAATGATACCTTCCAGATTGGTCAGCTTTACGGTGCTGATCGACAAGCTCCTTTTGTTGCTGTTGGTGATGAGATTGAAACGACAGAAACAACACTAGGCTTCTTGAGTAACGGTAACAGTTTACCAATGGTTGTATATGGCGGTGATGGTGAAGATCAGATCACGGTATACAGCAACAAAGCATTGACCAAACTGTACGGTGAAAATGACGACGATACCTTTGTTGTTCGTGCCTTCTTGAAGAAAGGCACCACCGAAACAGCAGGTGGCGGTGAAACCGAACTATATGGTGGTGATGGTGCTGACGATATCCAATACAGCATCAATGCTCCACTTAAGATCGACGGTGGTGCAGGTAATGACACCCTAGTTGTGCTTGGTACAGAAGCTGATGATAATTTCATGATCACTGAGGATGGTATCTTCGGTGCAGGCCTGAATATCGGCTTTGAGGGTATCGAGTTTGCTGAAGTTGATGGCCTAGAAGGCGATGATAACTTCTTTATTCTGAGTACTAGCGAAGATGTTGAAACAACGATTATCGGCGGTTTAGGGAGCGATACCTTCAATGTTGCCGGTGATGTAACTGAAGATATTGTTTCGTACTCCGTAGAAGGTCGCAGTGGCTTTATTAACCACAGTGTTTGGAGTGATGATCCTCGCTTTAACGGTATCTTCGTTGATGGCGTATCCCTGAATGTTGCTGATGATGAAACAGGTAAGATTCAGGTTGATATGGTTGATGGCAGTTTGGTCGTCGATGAAAATGGCCTGTTAGATGACTTCTACGAAGTTTCTCTAACAGCGGCTAAACCAACAGCAGCTACGATTGCTTATGTAACGGTATCTGCAGCACGCGCTTCTAGCAGTGATAAAGAACTTCCAACGATTGGCGGAGGGGATCCTGCGGATAGTATCTTGGTATCCGTTGATGGTGTTAACTACTATGAATCATTAGTGCTGAACTTTGATTCTACTTCAGCAGATGGCTCCGTGGATGACTGGCTACGTAAGCAAAAAATCTACGTTAAAGGTGTGGACGACGGAGCGATCGAAGGTGAACGTACTGTTGTTATCAATCACAGTGTATTGAGTGATAACCCTGACTTTAATCACCTAGATATAAACAACGTTGAAGTGACTGTTTACGATAATGATCAAGCCGATCTAATCATTACTCAGTCTGATGTTGATTCCCGTGTGGTTGAAGGGGCTGCTTCTGGTGATACCTTCACTGTAGCGTTGACTCAAGCACCAGCGGATGGCGAAACCGTCACAGTTGTTCTTGCAGAGAAGAATGCTGCAGGCGAAATCGATTTTGATAAGACGGTTCTTACCTTCGATAAGGATAACTGGGATGACGCTCAGACAGTAACGGTAACTGCAGTTGACGATACTGATGTTGAGAATGTCTTCCGTTCAGCAGTTACTTTCACAACCACAACGGACCTTGCGGTAGGTTCTGAATTTGATGCGGTAGTGACTGATGAATTGCGTGTTAGCGTTGTCGATAATGACACGGGCACCGTAATAGTGACGCCGACTAATGGTTCTACCATTGTGAGTAACAGTGAGACGGATAACTACAGTTTGGTGCTCAGTACCGAACCTACAGATCCGGTAACTGTTAATGTGCTGACTGATGGTCAAACTATCGTAAGTAGTGCAGATCCTCGCTTTAACGCGACTGATGGCACAGTGACCTTTACTGCATCTGATTGGGATTCTCCAGTTGAGATTGTTGTTGCGGTGAATCCGGGTTATGTACCTGATGCATCGAATCAGCCTGTACAAAATCCTCCGTTGCAACCTCATACCTTGGATCAGATTCGCGGTAAATTGATCATTGAAGGTTCTGTTCCAGAGGGTAAAGAGCGTGCGCTATCTAAAGCGGTGATGCTACCTACTGAAACAGATGAAGCGTTGCCAACTGTTGATATCAATACTGATGAAGCGGCGCAAACAGATACGTTGTATATGTTCAACGATGGCAGCCGATCTGATGATACTGGTTTCCTAACGGATTCTACGATTACCGGTTTAGGCATGGGTGCAGGCGGCGTTCAGTACAATGACGTTGAAGTAGTTGAAGTGTTGAATGGTCAAGGTGACGATACCTTTACAGTCCAAAGCACAGCAGAAGGTGTAATCACCGTTATCCATGGTGGTGGCGGTGATGATGAGATCTATGTGACTGGCGGTGGCGGCGCATCAGCTCCGTTAATCTTGTTGGGTGACTCTGTACAGGATGGCTCTACCTACACATCGACCTCTGATGCGAAGACGACTAAAGGCCGTGAATTTGCCAATGCGGGTAATGACACGATTGATGCTTCCGGTGCGACAGGTTCCGTGGTTATTTACGGTGGTCAGGGTAACGATATCCTGACAGGTAGTAACCATGGTGATCATATTGCTGGTGGATCTGGTAATGATGAAATCTATGGCCTCGGTGGTGACGACCATATCTATGGTGATGCCGGCTTTAACTTAGATCTAACTCAGCGCTTGAGCCTATCGACTCAGATTCTAACGGTTGTTAATACGCCAGATGGTGTTAATGATAACCCTGAAACCGCAGATACGTTGACGGTTGGTTCTGACACGATTGATGGCGGTGATGGCAACGATATTCTCTTTGGTGACAAAGGTGTTGTTAATCAAGTTGCGGGTACAAATCGTATCCTAACAACGGCAGAAGTGGTTAGCATTACCACAACAAACCGTGACGAAGCAGCGAATGACATTCTGAAAGGTGGTGCTGATAACGATGTCATCATGGGTGGTCATGGTCAGGATGATATTGAAGGTGGCAGCGGTCACGATATCCTTATCGGTGACCATGCCGTTGTAGATTACAACGACGGTGAAACTGATATTACAACGTTGGATTCAGTTACAACCGTTGAGTTGGTGAACGGCGATAACGATACCATCAAAGGTAATGAGGGCGATGACCTAATTATGGGTGGTATCGGCGCTGATAATCTATTTGGTGGTAATGGCGATGGTGGCGACGCTATCACCGTAAGTGATGACGACATTATCTTCGGTGATCATGCGACTGCATTATTGGCTGGAAATAGCTTTGTTCGTCTACTAACGAAAGAACAAACTGAAGGTGTAGCTGACCTTATCAAAGGTAATGAAGGTTCCGATCGTATCTTCGGTGGCGCTGGTGCCGATACCATCGAGGGTAATGCCGGTGGTGACTGGATCATGGGCGACTTCGGTGAGATGAAGCTCTACAGTAACGGTAACGTTGAGACCTTCTTCTCTGTAGATGAAGCTGGGGATGCGACTGCAGGTGATATCATCGATGGTGGCGAAGGTAATAACCGTGTGATCGCTGGCCTAGGTGAAGACAATATTACTACCGGTGGCGGTGATGACCATATCATCGGTGATAACGGTGTCCTTAAATACGGTGAGGATGAAGTTATTACTGAGGCTTATACGGTTGAGCATGAACTAGGCGACGATGACACCATCGAGTCTGGTGTAGGTGATGATATTGTCCTAGGTGGTAACGGCAATGACACAATTAGTGTAAGCGCCGGCAATGACAGCGTTATCGGTGATAACGGCTCGATTACCTTCAATCTTGGGATCCGCGATATCCTAGAAAGCACTGATACAACCAATGCTACAGGTGGTGATGACACTATCTCCTTAGGCTCTGGTGATGACCAAGCAATCGCAGGTGTAGGTAACGATACGGTTACTAACGAATCTGGTGAGACAATCATCATTGGTGATGATGGCTACATCAAAAACGATGGTAATGGCCGTTATCTAAATGCTTACACGGATAACTTCCGACTTGGTGGCGATGATAAGCTAACGGGTGGTGAAGACCGCGATATCCTCTTTGGTGGTTTCGGTAAAGATGAGCTAGGTGGTGGAGCCGGTGATGACCTAATGACCGGTGATGCCGGTATGGTCACGCGTAACACCGATACGATCGTGCTTGAGTCCAAAGATTTGGAAGTGATCGATACACTAGATGGCGATGATGACATCTTACGCGGCGGAGCAGGCCTTGATCGCATGATTGGTGGTGCAGGCGGTGACCTGTTCTACGGCAGCTTCACAGAAGATGTGATGGTGGGTGAATACGCTCGTTATACATTTGCTGCTGATGCAGAAACATCTGGTGAGCAGGCAACCTTCGTTATCACACTAGCTCAAGGCGCACTCGACTTAATCCGTTCATCACAAATTGGTTTGTATAAGAGCATTGCTCAGCAGATCTTCGATGCTTCTGACCTAGGTGAGGTAGCACGAAGCCGTACGGCCGTTGCTACAGAGCTAAGTGATGATGCTATCGCTGCTTTGGGACGTTTAGGTGATCTGCAAAACTTCAGTGGTTCTGCTGCACCGGGCGTTGATGTTGTTATTCAGTTTGACCCAACTGCAGCTGGTGAAAACTCGGAAGAGCAACTACCAGAAGGGGCTATAGCTGAAGAGGGTGAGCTACCAGAAGACGCTCAACAACAAGAGTGTGAGCCTGTAGATGTTGAAACTGTTGAGGGTGAAGTGGTTGAAGGTGAAGAGGGCGCTGCCTCAGCTGAATGTGCTGCACCTGAAGCAGAGCAAGTTGAATCTGAAGAGGTTAAAGACGAGCAAGGCGAGGACTCCGAAGTCAAAGCTACTGAAGGAACTTCAGAACAAGCTGAAGACAATGAAGAGTCAGCGGGCATTGCTGCCAACCTAGAAGCTGCACTAGCAGGTTTCAGTGGTTGGGCCGTAATGAAAGCGAATAAAGGCAATACGAAGAAGGAAAGCTCTAAACTTGATAGCGAATCATTAACGCAGCTAAAAGCTAGAAATAAGAAATCTGGTTACGTTAGCTGGGAAGATATTCGTAAGTAATTAGGATAGACTTTTCATAAGGGGCTGCTGCAGCTTATCTGCATGCAGCCCTTTTCGTTTTTAGTAACAGGCCTGCTCAGCCATGGACAATCAGTCAGACACAAAACATCCACAAGATTCTTCTAGTTCGCTAGAAACGTCGCAAAGTACATCCGTTACATTGGATGCCTATTCGCAACAATCCGACAGTTTTTATCAGGATTGGTTGGATTCTCAGTGTTCCTTAATTGATGGGGCACAATCTGCTTTAGTTCTAGCGCCATTAGATGAAGGTGATAATACCTACCACCCTATGGCTCTCTGGCCACAGGATTCAGGAGTACTAACGGATCTGCATGGATTAGCAGAAGAGATTATTACTAATCGTTCAGCACTCGTAACCGCTTTACCTGCTAGCGTTCCTGGGCATGAAGTTTTTGCGATTGGCTATCCAATTTTTTTGGATGATGAGCTGATTGCAGTGGCGACCGTTGCTGTCGCCGTATCATCAGAGCAACAACTAAAACGTGCGATGCAGCTTTTGGAGCTTGGAGGTTCGGCTTTAGAAGTTTTAAAACTACGGTTGGAAAAGCAACAGCGCTCTGCCAAAGATGCTAGTTTAGAAAGAAGTATTGATTTCTTAGCCAGTGTTCAGTCCGAACCTGATTACGCTAGTTCAGCAATGCGCTTGGTAACTGAGCTAGCAGTAATGCTCAATTGTGATCGTGTGTCTCTAGGTAACTATCAAAAAGGCCACTCCAAGGTTTTACATCTATCCCATAGTACTCAATTTGGTAAGCGGATGAACCTAATTCGCTGTATTGAAGAGGTGATGGATGAGGCGATAGACCAGCAGCAGTCCGTGGTCTATCCAAACCCTGATTTAGAAAGCAGTTCGGTTGTGATTGCCCATTCAAAACTTTCGCAGCAGCAGGGGGATGCGGTTGTACTCAGTGTACCTCTATATGTGGCTAACAATATTGTTGGCGCGCTGACCTTTGAAAGAAACCCCGATATTCCATTTACCGAGCAGGACGTGGCTCTGTGCGAGAGTATTGCTGCGTTGGTGATTCCGGCTTTAGAGGACAAGCGCCTGAATGATAGAGCGCTGTTACTGAAAGTTTGGGATTCTGGAAAAACTCAATTTTCCAGGCTTTTTGGTCCAGGTTACTTAGGCCGTAAATTACTCTTTATTCTAAGTGCTATTTTGATCATCTTTTTCTCTGTTGCTCAAGGTAGTTACCGCTTGTCAGCAGATGCTAAGTTAGATAGCTATATTCAGCGGGTGATCGCTGCGCCTTATGATGGTTATATCCACTCAGCCGTTCATCGAGCAGGAGATGTGGTTAAGAAAGACCAGATGTTAGTGCAACTGGATGATCGAGACTTACATCTTGAGCGCCTTAAATGGCTAAGTGAAGAGGCCAAGCTTAATCGACAGTATCAAGAAGCTTTAGCGTTCCATGATCGCGCTAAGCTCAATATTATTAACGCGCAGCAAACACAGATTAAAGCCCAGTTAGATCTGGTAAATAGCCAATTGGAGCGCGCTAAGCTTCTATCACCATTTGATGGTTTGATTGTCAGTGGTGACCTTAGCCAGAGACTAGGTGGGGCAGTTCAGAAAGGTGAAGTGCTCTTTGAAGTGTCGCCACTGCATTTTTATCGTATTAATCTTTTGGTAAAAGAGAGTCGTATTGCTGATGTCCTTATTGGTCAAGATGGCATATTGCATTTATCAGCTTTGCCTGAAACGCCATTCGAATTTGTAGTGACGAAGATTACGCCCCTAACTGAAGCCAAAGATGGAGCGACGTACTTTGTAGTAGAAGCATCGTTACAAGGTGAATCTCTGCAGTTGCAGCCAGGTATGGAAGGTGTGGGCAAAATCTACATTGATGAGCGTAACCTATTGTCAATTTGGACTAGAGAGATGCAGGAATGGATGCGTCTTAAAGTCTGGTCTTGGTGGGGCTAGCGGGAGGCATTGTGTCTGTTTCTCTGTTTAGTGCTTCATGGTACCGCGTAGCTGAACTTAAGATCCGCATGAGGAAGCATGCGGATATTCATCGGCATCAATACAGAGGTAAAACGTGGTATGTGCTACAAGACCATGTTACCGGTCAATTTCAACGTTTTTCCCCTGAAGCTTACCAGATCATCGGCCTGATGGATGGCCGCAGAACGTTGCAACAGATCTGGGATGTGGCCTGTAAGCGCTTAGGCGATGGTATGCCAACTCAGGATGAAGTCATTCAGTTGGTGGCGCAGCTCAACCGTGCGAATGTTATTCAATCCGATATTCTGCCCGATATTGAAGAGCTGCAAGTTCGCAGACGAGAACAAGCACAGAAGAAGATTATCCAGCAGCTCAAATCCCCATTGAGTGTCCGTATTCCCATGATGGACCCAGAGGGATTCTTGTCTTCAACCATGTGGTTGGTTCGGCCGTTTTATTCTTGGTTTGGTTTATTTCTTTGGGCAGCGATCGTGCTGTTTGGTTTAACGCTTTCGATAGTCCATTGGGGGGCGCTAACTGAGAATATTAGTGACCGAGTCTTAGCCGTCGAAAACCTTTTGTTGATTGCTCTAGTGTATCCCTTTGTTAAAGTGATTCATGAGCTTGGCCACGCCTACGCTGTGAAGCGTTGGGGGGGCGAAGTGCATGAGGTGGGGGTGATGTTACTGGTGCTGTTCCCCGTACCTTATGTGGATGCCAGTGCGGCAACTGCATTTAGGAATAAATATCAGCGCATGCTGGTGGGCGCGATCGGCATTATGGTCGAGTTGATGGTTGCCGCGATTGCGATGATGGTGTGGGTTTTGGCTGAACCAGGTATCGTTCGAGCGGTCGCGTTTAATACCATGCTAATCGGTGGATTTTCTACTTTGCTGTTTAACGGCAATCCACTACTTCGATTTGATGCTTACTACGTTCTTGCTGATTTTTTGGAAATACCTAATTTAGCGTCTAGAGGTAACAGTCAGGTAGCTTATCTAACCAAAAAGTACCTTTATGGCGTCAAGAAACTCACTGCGCCTGCTAACTCAACCAGTGAAGGGACTTGGCTAGCTTGCTATGCTTCTGCTGCATATATTTACCGATTGTTTGTTATGGTTGCGATTGCCTTGTTTGTCGCAACGCAATACTTTGTGATTGGTAGCCTTCTCGCGTTTTGGTCAATTTGGGCAACCCTCCTTATGCCAGTACTTAAGACAATTATCAAACCTGCAACGGATCCTGAACTAAGAAGTAAGAAGGGACGAGTGCTTACCATTTCTGCGCTGATCATTGTATCGGTGGTCGCGTTGATAGGCTTTTTACCTGCGCCATATAAAACGCAGACCGAAGGTGTTTTATGGGTACCGCAGGATGCTTATGTGCGCTCGCAAGTTTCAGGTTTTGTTGAATCTTTAGACGTGCCTTCAGGTAAGACTGTGGTCGAAGGGCAGTTGTTACTTAAATTCTCAGCCCCTGATCTCGAAGCTAAAGTAGACGTGCTTAAGGCCCAGATAGCTGAAGCTGAAATTAGACTCGAAGCTAGCCTAAGAGACCGCGCGGCCAGTGAAATTTTACGAGAAGAATTGCGGTTTATTCAACGTGAATATCAAAGGGCGCTAGAACGCCTTAAAGGTGTGAATCTCTATAGCTCTGCTACTGGCGAATTTGTTGTCCCTGATGCTCATCGAATTCTGGGACGCTATGTCCATCGTGGTGAGTTGATTGGATATGTCGTGGATTATAACCAGCTCTCCTTAGTTGCGATGGTTTCTGAGGATGAGATAGATCAGGTGCGTACCCAGAACCGTTCAGTTGAGTTGCGATTCGCCTCTAATCCAAATGAAACCTATAAAGGTGAAATTGTTCGAGCATTGCCTGCTACAACTCAGCAACTGCCGAGTAAGGTGTTAAGTACTGATGGTGGTGGACGAATTGCACCTGACCCGAAAAGTGAAGATGGTTTGAAGAGTTTCCGTAGCCATTTTCGGATCGACTTATCTGTCATTGATGCGCCAAAGAATCGTTATGATGAGCGCGTCTATGTACTGATAGAACATGATCCTGAGCCTCTGATCTATCGTTGGTATCGTGCGGTAAGGCGTGTGTTCTTGAGGCAGTTTGATGTATAAACGGCCTCAGCGACTGCCGCAAACTGTATTAGAGCGTCCTCAGCTTTTTATCCACAAACAGGATCGGATGGAGCGCTTGTCACATAGCCTATCTGCTTATCTAAATCGTCCGTTCCGAGCGTCCCTTAAGGCTTATAAGCGTTTTTTGCCGTCCATCCATAACGAAGCTCGAAAACTTGAAGGTCTATCCGATGAGCAATTAGATAATCATATCACTGAGATTAGACAGGCTTTGTTTAAACAGGGCATCACGTCTGCACTAATGGTTAAAAGCTTTGCTTTGGTGCGTGAGGTTGCGGGTAGAACCCTTGGTATGAAACATTTTGATAGCCAGTTACTTGGTGGCTTAGCGATGTTTCACGGCAATATTGCAGAGATGCAAACGGGGGAGGGTAAGACTCTAACCGCCACACTTTCTGCTGCGACAGCGGCTTTTGCTGGAGTGCCTGTCCATGTTGTGACAGTGAACGATTATCTTACTGCTCGTGATGCTGAGGAGATGACGCCAATCTATACCCGACTGGGTCTTGATGTTGGTGTTATTGTCCATGGTCTTTGTCCCATGGAGAGGCGTGATATCTATGCTAAAGATGTTGTTTACTGTACCAATAAAGAGTTGGTGTTCGATTATCTAAAAGACAGCATTGTGCTAGAGGGCAAGCAGCATAAGCTGAATTTGCATGCCGAGCGTTTAAAGGGTAATCAACAGATGCTAGATAGTTTGATGCTTCGTGGGCTGCATTTCGCTATTGTCGATGAGGCAGACAGTGTTTTATTAGATGAAGCTAGAACGCCGCTGATTATTTCAGGCCCTGAGATTGAGCAAGAGGAGCAGCAAGAGGTCTATCAGCAAGCGATGGCAATCGCTTCTGAACTAGAGCTAGATAAGCATTACGAGGTCAACCTCAGAGAGCGTCGCGTTGCTTTTACTGATGATGGTGAAATGCATGTGCTGCAATTAACCGATGGGCTGGGGCCTTTTTGGGTAGGGCGAGTACGTTGTCTTGAATTAGTTTTTCAGGCACTAACGGCACTGCATCTGTTTATTCGTGATAAACATTATCTCGTTAAAGACGGCAAAATTCTTATTGTTGATGAGCATACTGGCCGAGTAATGGAAGATCGAAGTTGGGAGCGAGGGTTGCACCAACTGATCGAAATTAAAGAGGACTGTGAACTCAGTAATCCTCGAGAGACACTAGCGCGTATCAGTTTTCAGAACTTCTTCCGTTTTTATCATCACCTCGGTGGTATGACTGGTACTGCAAAAGAGGTGGCCTCAGAGTTATGGCAAGTTTATGGCTTGCCTGTGGTGTTTATCCCAACCAATAAACCAAGCCGTAGAAAGAAACTCGGGGCAAATGTCTACATAGACGAGAGTGATAAGTGGCACAAGGTTGCCGAACAGATCAAAGTTCTACACAAAGCACAGCGCCCCTCATTGGTTGGGACACACTCCGTCGCTGCTTCGGAATTACTAAGCCAAAGTCTGCAGGCGATGGATGTGCAGCATCAGTTATTAAATGCTAAACAAGATCAGTTAGAAGCCGAAATAGTTGCGAATGCGGGTGATCCAGGTTGTGTTACTATTGCGACCAATATGGCTGGGCGCGGTACCGATATAAAGCTAAATGATGAAGTCGAGTCAGCGGGTGGGCTACATGTGATTTTAACCGAGTTACATGAAGCGTCACGAATCGACCGGCAGTTAGAAGGTCGCTGTGCGCGTCAGGGCGATCAGGGGAGCTTTGAAGTTATCTTGTCTTTGGATGACTCGATATTGTCTGAGCAGTTCTCTAATTATTTAAAGCGCGTCTTTAAATGGCCGCTTCCAAAAGGGTTTAAAAACTGGCTGCTGTTGAAATTAATGCGTAGGGCCCAAAAGCAACTCGAGGCAGATCATGCACGTATGCGTGCGGATTTGTTAAAGCAAGACGAACGTCAGCGCGAAATATTGTCTTTTACTAGCAGCAAAGTTTAGGTGTTTTGATATGAAATACATTTCTCCACTATTGGTTCTATTTCTCGGTGTTTCGCCGTTGGTAAGTGCGGTTGAACATAATCAATTAAGCGATGGCCAATTAAGCTGTTTGTTAGAGCCGAGTAAAGAAATTGAACTGAGTAGTGAAGTATCAGGCGTTATTAGTGAATTAAGTTTAGGTCGTGGCGATAAAGTCAAAAAAGATCAAGTTGTTATGAAGCTTAACTCTCGCCTAGAGCGAGCTGCTTTAGCGACAGCACGAGCACGCGTAGATTTTGCTAAGCGTAAAGTTAAACGTAATGAGGTCTTGTACAAAAAAGGCCTACTGTCTGATCATGAGCGAGATGAGATGCTTACAGAGCAACGTTTAGCTGAGCTTACAGCTAGTGAATCTTATGTACGATTAGCTTTGCGCCAAACGAAGAGCCCAATCAATGGTGTTGTGGTTGAACGGTTACTCGAACCAGGTGAACTTGTTGATGATCAGCCGTTCTTAAAAATTGTCTCGCTTGATCCTCTTCACGCAGAAGTGATTATGCGTTCGCAATATTATGGTCAGATCAAAAAAGACATGCCTATCACGTTGTATGCTGAAGGGAGCCCAGAACAGGCTTATGAAGGTAAAGTGAATCGAGTGGACCCTCTTATTGATGCTGCAAGTAGTACGTTTGCTATTAGTGTGGAAATCCCGAATAAAGATCAATTACTGCCTGCCGGTTTGAAATGTAGGGTTGAGTTTAGCCCAGTCCAGCCTGCTTCTGAGTGATAATGAATAGGCCCTGTAATCTGGCTTTGTTATAATCGCCAGCAATTAAAGATTCCTTTGGAACCCTTTCGATGAAAGAGATTATTTTGCTCAATATTTCCGGTGAAGATAAGCCGGGAGTGACTTCAGCGATCACAAATATTTTGGCGGAATTCGAGATCAATATTTTGGATATTGGTCAGGCGGTGATCCACGATACCTTGTCTTTAGGTATCTTGATTGAAGTGCCTAAATCGGCCGAGTCTTCGCCACTGCTAAGAGATATTCTTTTTAAAGCGCACGAGCTGAACATGAATATCCGCTTCCAGCCTGTGGAAGAAGAGAACTATGAACATTGGGTTGAAGGGCAAGGTAAATCTCGTCATATCATTACGCTACTGTCTCGTAAATTGAGCTCTAAACATATCGCGCGCGTGACCGAAATCGCAGCGAGCCATGGGCTTAACATCGATAACATCAACCGTCTCTCAGGCCGTATAAGTTTGGATGAAACCTCTGACCAGACCAAAGCATGTGTGGAGTTTTCTGTGCGTGGTGCGCCTGCTGATGCTGAGAAACTGAAAGCTGAGTTTTTAAATACAGCGAGCGATCTAGATGTAGATATCGCTTTCCAAGAAGATAATATCTATCGCCGTAATCGCCGTTTAGTAGTATTTGATATGGACTCTACGCTGATTGAGGCAGAAGTTATTGATGAGCTAGCTAAAGAAGCAGGTGTGGGCGATCAGGTGTCAGAGATCACTGAAGCGGCTATGCGTGGTGAGATCGATTTTAACGAAAGCTTTAAGCGTCGAATGGCTCTGCTGAAAGGCTTGGATGTGTCGGTGTTGGATCAAATTGCTGAACGCCTACCGATGACCGAAGGCGCGGAAGAGTTGGTGTCTAACTTGAAAGCGCTTGGCTTTAAAACAGCTATCTTATCGGGCGGCTTTAATTACTTTGCTTCCCATCTGCAAAAGAAGCTTGGCTTTGACTATGTCTATGCCAACGAGCTTGATATCGATGCTGATGGCAAAGTGACAGGTGAAGTTAGAGGCACAGTGGTTAATGGTGAGCGTAAAGCAGAACTGTTACGCGAAATTGCCGAAAAAGAAGGTGTGAGTTTAGAACAGACAATTGCAGTTGGTGATGGTGCTAATGATCTACCAATGCTTTCGATTGCTGGATTAGGTATCGCATTCCGAGCTAAACCATTGGTTCGTGAAAGTGCGAAACAGGCTATTTCTACATTAGGTCTTGACGGAATCTTGTATCTGATCGGTTTTAGAGATCGAGATACAGTGAAATAGCAAAAATAAAAAAGCCGCTGTTTAGCGGCTTTTTTATTATTCGGCAAAGAAGTCGTAATCCATTTTTTCCCTTGGAGGCTGAAGATAGTAGCCCTGCACATAGTCGATCCCTGCTTTCCACAGGTTCGCCATTGTCTTGGTATTCTCTACAAGCGGCGCAATAGATATCTTGTCTAGACTGCTTAGCTGTTGCACCATGCTAAAGAACTCTTCATCTTGCTCTGGGTCTGAGCCTAATTCAGGGATAAAGGCACCATCGAGTTTTATAAAGTCAGAATGGACAGTCGATAGCACATTTTGTGAATTAGGCACGCTACCAAAGTGCTTTATGCAAACACGACTGTGGATGCGAGTTAGTTTCTCTACGAAGCCTTGAGCCTGTTTAGGTGCAATGGATATATCAGATTCACTGATCTGGAAGACAAGCCTTTCTGCTGGGATATTATTTTTACGTAGAACCCCAGAAAGCCAAGTTAATAACTTTTGGTCGCCCAGGGCATGAGCTGAGATGTTAATGAAGATAACGTTCTTATGTTCTTGGTTTAGCGTTTTCTTAAGCTGTTTCAAGCAATTTTCAATAACCCATCGATCAACTTTAACCGCAGTTTCTGAATCGCTTATAGCACTCATGAAATCGTTAGGAGATAGTTCATCCTTTTCATCATTCACTAAGCGTAATAACGCCTCATAGTGATGGTGGGTTTGATCATCAGCGGTTAGATTTACTATTGGCTGGAATAACAGTTTGAACTGATTGTTATCAACGGCTTTCCTTAGCTGATCAAACTCATCTTCTGCCTGCTCAGATAATGCTGCCTCTGGGATATGAATGCTCACGCCATTACCCTGAGGGGTTTCTTCGCGTAAAGTGCAAATAGCAGCCTTAGCTCGATTGAGTAGTTCAATTGGCGGAGGTGTGCTATCGGTAATGGCAACTAAACCAATAGAGCAGGTTGATTGTACATCTACACCGGCGATGCTAGAGCGAACATTGGCAATTTTTTCTCGTAGCTTCTCAGCAAAGGTCT
Organism: Neptuniibacter sp. QD57_21; assembly: GCF_047778075.1. Classification (GTDB taxonomy): domain Bacteria; phylum Pseudomonadota; class Gammaproteobacteria; order Pseudomonadales; family Balneatricaceae; genus Neptuniibacter. The sequence continues at coordinate 552,926 of NZ_CP180549.1, forward strand.
CGGCTGTTTGTATGCTCGGGTCATTAAAGACGATAGCGAAAGCATTTTCAGCCGGATGGGTGAGCAAGTGCGCTTTGTTTACTGTTTTAGCCAGAAAAGCGGAGATATCTCGAATAAGCTGGTCACTACCTTCATGACTAAACTTGCTTTTAATCTGATCCAGTTGGTCCAACTCTATATACATCAAACATCTATCGTTACCGCCACGCAATGCTTTTTGTGTAACCTGTTCTAGTTGTTTGTGTAGATAATCTTTATTGAACAAACCGGATACGAAATCGAGATCTTCACTGAGAAGATTGTGATGGCTGTTCTCATCAACATGGAACAATACGCGAGTAACTATAGAACCATTATAGTCCGAGCGCGAAAGTTCCATATTAGCGGTGAATTCTGAATGATCACTGCGCTGAGCTGATAGTTGTAATATCAGGTCACCGCTGTTTCCTTCTTCAAGGGAATTTAGTTGCTCTATAAATTCGGGGCGATCATCAAACGCAAAGAAATCGACCAATGGTTTGTAAATGGCCTTTTTCTTCGAATCTAAACCGAACTGTTCAAGAAAACTGTCATTGCAGTAGATTATCTTTTGGTGGTCACAACATACGATTGGGTTGCGTGAACTATCCATTAACTGCTGTGAGCGTTTTTCCGCTTCAGCTAAGGCTGCTTCGGCTTTACGTAAGCGCCTACGGTAATCGAGCTGATCTAGTTCCCGACGAACATTAATCAAGACAAGTTCTTTTTCATCTAAGGGAACGACTGCTTGGATATGGCTTTTAAGCCCTTGTAACAATAACTGGCTATCCGAGCTAGGGATGATCTGTATTACAGGGATATCTTTGTCTAAGCGTTTGAGGTGGCTTATAGCGAGCTTTGAAGTGAAGTCGCCTCGATCGATAGTGCAAAGAATAAGATCCCATGAGCGTTCACCTAGCGCGTCTAGAAACTCTTGCTCGGTATTAACCTGTTTGCCGCGAGGAGATATGCGTGAAGTTCTAAGAAGTGTAATCAGGGGAGCGGTTTCTTCGGCGCTCAGGCCAAGAAATAGAAGCTGAACATTTTTTCTCAGGCGTTGTTTACGAGTCTGCTGCCCAGTGCCGTATTTTTCTAAAAGGGCGTTTCCGTCAATATCAATAACTTCAGACATGCCTGAATGATCTCCTGCTCGCTAAATCCTTATAGACAGAGAATATATTAATTCAATTGAATGTATAACTTAAAAATTGCATTAGTTTTTGTTTGATATCACTGAAGTGTTAAACAGATGCAGAGTATTAATTATAGAAGATAAAAATCAGCAGAATGAAGACGTGAAAAAATTTAAATAGCTGACGAGAGATTACTGATTGTAGTTTTTAACTAACGAAGGATTGAGCGTTCTAGTATTGTATCGAATTGGATGTGTCTAGGTCAGAATTGACCTTTCATAAAGTTAAACTGGTACTAAAAGGCAGAAGAAAGTGGCTGGGGTAGGAGGATTCGAACCTCCGCATGACGAGATCAAAACCCGTTGCCTTACCGCTTGGCGATACCCCAACTAAGATTTGAGCACACTTTCTTTTTAGAGCATGGTGGCAATAGCGGGACTCGAACCTGCGACCCTCGCATTATGAATGCGATGCTCTAACCAACTGAGCTATATTGCCACTCAGATTAACTCGGAGAGTTAAGCTCAATAGTGGCTGGGGTAGGAGGATTCGAACCTCCGCATGACGAGATCAAAACCCGTTGCCTTACCGCTTGGCGATACCCCAGCATAGACTGAAACATGGTGGCAATAGCGGGACTCGAACCTGCGACCCTCGCATTATGAATGCGATGCTCTAACCAACTGAGCTATATTGCCACGTCTCAGAGGCGCGCATTATTCTACTTTCGGGCGGGGGTGTCAATAGATTACTGCATGAAATTTCAGGAATTTTTGAATAAAAAAAACCGGCTACTAAAGCCGGTTTTTTTTTGTACAGTTGTCTGCTTAAACGTTGAAGCGGAAATGTACGACATCGCCGTCTTGAACGATGTAATCTTTACCTTCAAGTCTCCAGCGACCAGCGTCTTTCGCGCCATTTTCGCCGTCGTGCTCAACAAAATCGTCGTAGCTTACAACTTCAGCACGGATAAAGCCTTTCTCGAAGTCGGTGTGGATAACACCAGCTGCTTGTGGAGCTGTTGCGCCGACTTTAACTGTCCATGCGCGAACTTCCTGCACGCCAGCAGTAAAGTAGGTTTGTAGGCCTAACAATTCGTAACCAGCGCGAATAACGCGATCTAAGCCAGGCTCTTCCATGCCTAAGTCAGCTAGGAACTCATCGCGCTCTTCATCATCTAGCTCAGAGATCTCAGCTTCCAACTTGTTGCAAACCACTACTACACCGGCATTTTCCGATGCTGCTAGCTCTTTAACTGTATCTAGGTGTGCGTTATCTTCAAAACCATCTTCATCAACGTTTGCAATGTACATTGTTGGTTTCACGGTAAGAAGGTGGAAGCCTTTGACGATTTTCATCTCATCTTCATCAAGACCTAAACCACGAACTGGCTTACCTTCTTCTAGATGAGGGATAACTCTCTCTAGCATCGCTTTTTGAGCAACGGCTTCTTTATCACCACCTTTTGCTAGCTTTTGAATACGCTGAAGCTGTTTTTCACAGGATTCTAAATCAGCAAGTGCTAGCTCAAGGTTGATAGTTTCGATATCAGATAGCGGATTAATCTTGTTGGCAACGTGGATTACGTTTTCATCTTCGAAGCAACGTACTACATGCGCAATAGCGTCTGTTTCGCGGATGTTAGCCAAGAATTTATTGCCAAGGCCTTCACCTTTGGAGGCACCAGCAACAAGACCCGCAATATCTACAAATTCCATCGCTGTTGGAATTGTGCGCTCGGGATTAACAATCGCTGTAAGCTTGTCTAAACGCGGGTCAGGCATAGATACTGTGCCTGCATTCGGCTCAATGGTGCAGAATGGAAAGTTCTCTGCCGCAATGCCGTTTTTTGTTAGCGCATTGAAAAGAGTCGATTTACCTACGTTAGGTAGGCCTACAATACCGCATTTAAAACCCATGATTGAATCCTGTGAGTAATCTAGCTGGCTGAAAAACTGTGTAACTGGTTCATCGCTTTGTTCCAGTCACCGGCAATAGCAAGCTCCAAATAACGTTCAGCTTCATCGATAGCTGCCATTGTGGCATCACGTTCTTTAGCTGGAGCTTTTTTCAGAACAAAACCGCTTACTTGGCTGCTGTGGCCTGGGTGGCCAATGCCAAGACGTAAACGGTAGAAATTTTTGTTGTTACCTAGTTTGCTGATGATGTCGCGCAAACCATTATGACCACCATGACCGCCACCTTGCTTAAATTTTGCAATACCTGGCGGAATATCGAGTTCATCATGAGCGACTAAAATCGCTTCGGGTGGAATTTTGTAGAAACTTGCCAGCGCTGAAACAGCCTGGCCGCTCAGATTCATAAACGTGGTGGGAACCAAAAGATGAATAACTTGGTTGCCAATCTGAACTTTAGAGTAGAGCCCGTGGTACTTCTTTTCGGGCTTGAGGGGGGCGAGATGTCGAGCAGCAAGCTGCTCGACAAACTCAGCACCAGCATTGTGACGGGTTTGCGCATACTTATCGCCTGGATTACCCAGGCCAACGATGAGCTGGATCTTGTCTTTCATGCTGGTTGCTTATACCGATTACTTGCTGCCGCGAGGCGCGTATACGTAACCGATACCCTGATCGTGGTCGCCGCCACGACGTAGAGAAACAATCTCAACGCCTTCAGGAAGAGTGATATCAGACAGGTGAAGAACCTGGTCAGAATCACAAGCAGCTAGATCAACAGTTAGGCTTTCTGGCAGGTTAGCTGGTAGGCAAAGAACTTCAACAGTGTTCTTTTCTGCAGCGAACTTGCAAGCTGCTTTAGAAGCAGGAGACTTATCGAAACCAGAGAATACAACAGGAACAGTGATCTTGATCTTGTTGGATTTAGTAATGCGCTGGAAGTCAGCGTGCAGTACAACTGGCTTAGCAGGATGACGCTGTAGATCTTTGATGATCACTTGCTCTTCTTTACCGTCCAAAGACAGAGTTAGGATAGAAGAGAAGAACGCGTCGTCTTCGATCATTTTAACTAGTTCGTTGTTAGGAACAGAGATAGAAGCAGGCTTCTTACGCTTGTCACCACCGAAAACGATACCAGGAACTAGACCTTCGCGACGTAGGCGGCGGCTCGCACCTTTCCCTTCGTCAGCACGTGCTACTGCATTAACTACAAAGTTAGACATTTTTAATACCTTTAAATAAATAAGCTGCAAAACCTTGCGACCAGGCTTTGCAGCAATCACCCGAGGGTGGAAAAACTTACTCGTTATTGAGTAAGTTGCTTTACCAGCGAGTTGCCCTTAACGGAACATCGCGCTGATGGATTCTTCATTGCAAACACGGCGCACTGCTTCAGCTAGAAGCGGAGCAAGTGTTAGCTGACGAATTTTGTCGCATTTAGATGCGGATTCAGACAGTGGAATCGTATCTGTTACAACAAATTCATCTAGATCAGAATTAGTGATGTTGCTTACTGCTGGGCCTGAAAGTACGGCGTGAGTCGCGTAAGCTACAACGCGTGCTGCACCGTTATCTTTAAGTGCCTTAGCCGCTTTACAAAGCGTGCCGGCAGTATCACACATGTCATCAACCAATACGCAAGTACGGCCTTCAACATCACCAATGATATTCATAACTTGAGATTCGTTTGCACGCTCACGACGCTTGTCGATGATTGCTAGGTCGCAATCAAGTTGCTTAGCTACTGCGCGGGCACGAACTACACCACCAACGTCCGGAGAAACAACTAGAATGTTGTCGTATTCCTGATCAACGATGTCGTCGAGTAGAACAGGTGAGCCGTAAACGTTATCTACAGGTACAGAGAAGAAGCCCTGAATCTGGTCAGCGTGTAGGTCAACTGTCAGTACGCGGTCAATGCCGATAGCATCCATCATATCTGCAACTACTTTTGCAGTGATAGGTACACGAGCAGAGCGTGGACGTCGATCCTGACGTGCATAGCCGAAGTAAGGTACAACAGCTGTGATACGTGAAGCAGAAGCGCGACGAAGAGCGTCGGCTAGTACAATAAGCTCCATCAAGTTGTCGTTAGTTGGCGCGCAAGTAGACTGGATAATAAATACGTCTTTACCACGTACGTTTTCCTGAATCTCAACGCTTACTTCGCCATCACTAAAACGACCAACATTCGCTTTACCCATAGGAATATCTAAGCGATCAACTACTTTTCTCGCCAGATCAGGGTTAGCGTTGCCGGTGAAGACCATCATCTTGGACACGGCGTGCACCTTTTCGATTGTAATTTGTTCGGAATCTGTAGATCGGGAACCGTTCATAGGCATTTGGCTGGGGTAGGAGGATTCGAACCTCCGCATACTGGAATCAGAATCCAGTGCCTTACCGCTTGGCGATACCCCAACATTATTCCTCTTGGAGGACCGGCCTCCCGTTGAAAGAGGCGCAGATTATCCAAGACTCGTGGTTAAAAGTCAAACTAAAGCAGGGGGAGGCGCTACTAAGATTGAGAGCGTAAAAGTTGGCTTTTAGCGATGGAAAAATGAGATCGCGTTTAAAGTTGAGAGATTTTTCTGCCGCTATAGTTTTATCCACGTTTTAATCACAATGGTGACTTTCAAATCACGGTACTGCAAACGCATCTTAGTAGGCAACGCAGGTGTTTGTTGGTTATAGCGAAGATACTCAATTTTCCAATCTTGTTGGGTTAATTGTGCAAGTCTTTCATCGACGATTGTTTGGTCGTAATGTGAGTGAGGCGAAGGTAGCCCTCTGATCCACCAAAAAATATCACTGACAGGCAGAGCCCAGCCCCACTGTTGATGGAGGATTTCTTCCGGATTGGTGCCGGTAAACGTTCCTTCGCCGGCGATATCAACGGTAACTTCTTGTGGGTTTCCAGCAATAGATGCGCCGCCTTGTCCCCAAGGCCCGCGGATATCTATCTGATAATCAGAGCCTTCTTGTAGCCATTTTAAACTGGCTGATTGGCTGTCCTCGGGTGTGCGAATGCCTATCTTGCCGCTAGCTTCCCAATCAGAGATATCTTTAAGTAGACTTTGACGAGTTTCCCAAGAAATATCGCTGGTTGATGGTATCTGCGTTTTTTGTAAGCTACAGCCCGCTAATAATAGGCACAGCAACGCCCCAAGGTACTTTTTTAACATCTTGTTTAATTACTCTGCGTTAATTAGCTGTGCTGCTTCTTCTAGGAAAGGGTCACCAGGATTGTCTTTTTGGCTTCTTTGGAGCAGTGAACGAGCTTTCTCTTTTTGATCTATTGCCCAATATACCTGAATGAGGTGACTAGAGACTTCAGGATCGGAATATAAAGCATGAGCCTTTTCTAAATAAGTTACGGCTTCATGATTTCTACCCAATTTAAACAAAGCCCAACCCATTGAATCTAAAATGGCAGGATCTTCAGGTTCTGTAGTTAATGCGGCTTGAATCAATTTGTAAGCTTCTTCATAACGCTCAGTATGTAGAAGTAAGGTGTAGCCCAATGCATTCTGCACTGTAGCATTGCCGGGTTCTAATTCTAATACTCGGCGTAGATCTTTTTCCGCTTGTGGGAAATCAGTGGATTCCACCATCATGGCCCGGGTGTATAGCAGTGCAGTGTTATCAACAAAGAGTGCTAGCGCATCTTCTAATACAGCTAGGGCTTCCTCTTTTAGATTATGGAGGTTTAGCCATTCTGCTTCTAATGTGTAAATTGATGCGGCCTGATTAGGCATGCTAGCTCTGGCATCAGATAAAATCTGCTGTAGGCGAGGTTTGTCTTCTAGATCTTTAAGAAGCGAGCTGACTCGAGATAGGGATTGCAGAACGTTAGAGCCATTTTTTACAGAGCTGTAATTTTCAATCGCTTGATCACGCTTCTCTTCCGACTGAGCGATGTGGCCCAAATAAAAATGCGGTGACGTGTCCTCAGGTTTTAGTTCAAGTAATCGCAAAAAGGCTGCTTTAGCGTCCTTAGGTGCTTCATTCTCGAGCATCAACAGGGCTAAGTAGTAGGTTAACTGATGATCTTTTAAATTGTTTTTTAGCAGTTCTTTTGCTTGAGAGACCGCTTGTTTAGATTGCTTATTTTGGAATAACAGCTGTGTGTAAAGAATATGCAGCTGACGGTTATTCGGCTGTTGTTCAAAAGCAGAGCGGATAAGCTTAAGTGCATCGTAAACTTTGTTTTGAGAACGCAGCAGTTCAGCTTTTTGTATCAACGCTTCTGGATTCTCGGGGTCTATCGTAAGGGCGCGATTAAAAGAGGTGAGTGACGCCTGTTCGTTGTTATTAGCTCGATGCAGCAATGCTAGAGTCAGTTCGAGATCGGAGCGAGGATCGGCTGATTGACGATGTTTATTTAGCATCGTGATGTAGCCGGATAAGACTTGGGGATCAATACGTTCTACTTGCCCACGAATCAAAGCCAAGGTGCGTAATGGATCGAACTCTAAGGCCTTCTCAACCAAAGGCAGTGCCTCGGTGTATTTGCCTTTATGTAGAAGCATATTCGCTTCTATTTGATAAGGCTCTGGATTAGACGGAGCAATTTCGCGCCAAAGTCGGGACGCCTGAATGACTTTGTCAGGGTTTCTTAGGTATTGAGCAATTCGTGTGGCGCGTTCTGCAACGCCAGAGTCCTGACTTTTCTCAGCTTGTTTGAGGTAGTTCTCCAGGGCTACAGGGAAGAGCCTGCGCTGCCCTGCAATCTCGGCAAGTAATAAATCGTAAAGAGATTCTTGGTTGAACTCGCCATCTACGTAATTAACTGGCTCGGAGGTAACTTCTTGTGTCTGTTTCGTTGGGGTGCTTTGACAGCCTTGTAATAAGGCGAAGACACAAGTTAAAACGATAAGTGATTTATTCATGTATACAGCCGTAATAGCCCCGACATCCCTGAATGATTTGGTCACTATAGTTGAATAACCTGTGGCTTGTCAGCTACCGACCAAAGGTTTTAAAGAGAATAAGTTAACGATTTTTAGATTGTTACTCATACATGCTGACTTTGACCTTAATTTAAAGAGTTAGACCTAAGGTTCTTTATTTTTGTTCGATTTATGTGGATTTTGTCCAAAGATTTGTAATTAATCCGCTGTTTTTTGATCGAAGTTGCCTAAATTGTGGTGCTGCCTTTTAACCTTTGTCGCAAAGCGTTGTATCATAGCGCGCTGATTTAGATCAGCTTCAGTTGATTTGTAGTGCCGTCTATACGACGGTAGATTTTTTGGTATGGCGGATCGCATGGCGTTACTTGCATTAGGCATCAATCACAAAACGGCTTCGGTAGAGGTTCGCGAACGCGTGGCGTTTGCCCCCGAGCTGCTTGCTGAAGCGATGAATGGTGCTGCCGAATTTGCTGATCTGAAAGAGATTGCCATCCTATCGACCTGTAACCGTACAGAGCTGTATTGCTCTTCTGCCATAGAAGGGTCGAGAGCCCTGTTGGAATGGCTAGGCAAATACCACGATTTAGATCCTGATGAACTGCAGCAATGTTCCTATGCTTTCTGGGGTGAAGATGCCGCGCGTCATATGATGCGTGTTGCGAGCGGTTTGGACTCCTTAGTATTGGGAGAGCCGCAGATACTTGGTCAACTGAAGTCGGCATATAGCCTTTCTCAAGAAAATGGCCATGTAGGTGCCGAGCTGGGACGCTTATTCCAGCAGACGTTTTCTGTGGCTAAGCAGGTGCGTACTGATACGGCGATTGGTGAAAACCCAGTATCAGTTGCTTATGCAGCAGTAAGCCTTGCTCAGCATATCTTCTCGGATATGCGCGAAAGCAAAGCGTTACTGATTGGCGCAGGTGAAACCATAGAGTTGGTAGCGCGTCACTTAGCGAATGCTGGCGTTAAAGATATCACGGTGGCTAACCGTACTCTTAACCGCGCTTTGGCTCTAGCTGATGAGTTTGATGGTAAAGCGATCTTGTTGGGTGATATTCCAAATGCGCTTGCCGAGGCCGATATAGTGATTGCTTCTACTGCCAGCCAGTTGCCTATTCTAGGTAAAGGTGCAGTTGAGTCCGCGCTTAAGCAACGTAAGCACCGCCCTATCTTTATGGTTGATATAGCCGTTCCGCGTGACATAGAGGCGCAAGTTGCGGAACTGGATGATGTTTATTTGTATACGGTCGATGACCTTAAAGAGGTTATCGAAGAGAACCAACGTAGCCGTGAAGATGCTGCTAGGCAAGCAGAAGAAATTATAGAGACTGGCGCGCATGAATTTATGCGTCAGTTGCGTTCACTGGAAGCGGTTGATGTATTAACGGCTTTCCGTGGTCAGGCAGAAAGTTTGCGTGATCAAGAATTAGGCCGAGCGTTAAAACAGCTGGAGAATGGTAAACCAGCTGAAGAAGTGTTAACCATGTTAGCGCGTAGCCTGACGAATAAAATGCTGCACCATCCTACAATTCAAATGCGTAAAGCGAGCGCTGAAGGGCGCAGTGAATTACTGGACTTGGTGCAAGAGCTTCACCAGTTAGGTGAACATGCTAAGAATGAGAAATAATGAAAGAATCTATTCTAAGTAAGCTAGAAAAGCTTAGCGATCGATACGAAGAGCTTGCTGCTCTAATGTCTGATCCAGAAATTATCTCAGATCAGGATAAGTTTCGTGATTATTCCAAGGAATATTCCGAATTAGAGCCTGTAGTACAGGCATTTGCAGCTTTTAATCAAGCGCAGGATGATCTTGAAGAAGCCGAGATGATGATGGCTGACAGTGATCCTGATATGCGAGAGATGGCAAAAGAGGAATACCCTGCCGTTAAAGAGCGTATCGAAAACCTTGAAGCTGAACTGCAGATTCTTTTATTACCTAAAGATCCAAATGATTCTCGCAACGTCTTCTTGGAAGTACGTGCCGGAACCGGTGGCGATGAAGCAGCTATTTTCGCCGGTGATCTTTTCCGTATGTACTCTCGTTTCGCGGAAGTACAGGGTTGGCGTGTAGAGGTTATCAGCGTTAACGAAGGTGACCATGGCGGCTATAAAGAGGTTATCTCTCGTATCGTTGGGACGGATGTGTATTCGAAGCTGAAATTCGAATCCGGTGCACACCGTGTACAACGTGTTCCTGAAACCGAGTCTCAAGGCCGTGTTCATACGTCTGCTTGTACCGTTGCAATTATGGCAGAGATGGATGAGTCCGCTGAGATCGAGATCAATAAAGCTGATCTACGTGTTGATACCTTCCGTGCATCAGGTGCTGGTGGTCAGCACGTCAATAAAACTGATTCGGCTATTCGTTTGACCCACATTCCTACAGGTGTAGTAGTTGAGTGTCAGGAAGAGCGTTCGCAGCATAAGAACCGTGCTAAGGCGATGTCACTTCTAGCATCTCGTTTACAGGCTGCAGAAGACGAACGACAGGCAGCCGAAATGGCAAGTACGCGTAAAAGTCTAGTGGGTAGTGGTGACCGCTCTGAACGAATCCGTACCTATAATTATCCACAAGGTCGAGTAACGGATCACCGTATCAACCTAACGCTATATAAGCTGCAGGAGATTATTGGTGGTGAGCTGCAACACGTTGTTGAGCCGCTCTTAAATGAGCACCAAGCAGAACAGCTTGGGGCGCTCTCCGAAGAAAGTTAATCAAAGGGCCTGTATGGCCCTTTTTGATATGTATTAAATCTCTATGCAGATTAAGCAAGCGGTAAAACTAAGTAATCAACTCGGTGGTGTCAGTGAGTCGGCTCAATTAGATGTTGAGTTGATGCTATGTCATCTGCTCGATAAGCCGGGCAGCTACCTGTTTACTTGGCCTGAAAAAGAGTTAGACCCAAAAATTGTCGATCAATTGACAGTGATGATTGATCGGCGTCTCAAAGGTGAGCCCGTTGCGCATATTATCGGTATGCGAGGTTTTTGGGATTTTGACTTGGAAGTGTCCCCTCATACCTTGATTCCTCGTCCCGATACCGAAGTGGTGGTCGAAAAGGCTTTGCAGTTGTGCACTAAGAAGCACGCACGTATTACTGATTTGGGCACGGGAACAGGAGCCATAGCTTTAGCTTTAGCTTATGAGAACCCAGAATGGACAGTGGTTGCATCAGACTTTGTGCCGGAGGCCGCGCAGTTGGCCGAGCGTAATCGAGCCCGTTTGCAGCTTGAAAATGTAGAGATTATACAGGGAAGTTGGTTTGAGCCTCACCATGGTTATTACGATATGATCGTCAGTAATCCTCCTTATATCGATCCAGAAGACCCGCATCTAGCACAAGGTGATGTGAGATTTGAGCCGCTTTCGGCGCTTACGGCTGAAGATCATGGTATGGCAGATATTAAACATATTTGTGAACAGGCTCGAAGTTACCTTGTTCCAGGCGGTCATCTGTTGTTTGAGCATGGTTATGACCAAGGTCCTGTTTGCCGCGCCTTGCTGGACAGTTTAGGGTATACAGAAATTGGTACTCAGCGCGATTATGGCGATAATGAGCGAGTAACCTTTGCATTATGGCCAGGTAACACCTGCGCTTAAGGAGAAAACAATGCTGAGTGATGAGCAGCTATTACGCTACAGCCGCCAAATTATGTTGCCTGATGTCGATATCAATGGGCAGGAGATCTGGTTAAATTCGACAGTTTTGATCATAGGTCTAGGTGGTTTGGGCAGTCCTGTCGCTATGTACCTAGCTGCGGCAGGTATAGGTGAGCTTATCCTAGTGGATGATGACGAGGTCGAGCTTTCCAATCTACAGCGTCAGATTGCTCATAACACTAAGCGTATTGGAGCGCCTAAAGTGGATTCGGCTCGAAATACCATTGCCGGTCTTAATCCGGATACTCGAGTTAAAGCATTGTATGAGCGTTTAGACGATGAGGCTTTGCAGCGTTTAGTCGCAACCGTTGACCTTGTGGTTGATTGTACTGATAACTTTAGTACTCGGTTTTCGATTAACCGTGCCTGCTTTATGCACAAGAAACCATTGGTTTCCGGTGCGGCTATCCGTATGGAAGGTCAGGTGGCGGTTTACGATCCGCTTAATCCAGAATCACCTTGTTATCAATGCCTCTACAAAGAGGGAAGTGATGAAGCGCTTACTTGCTCTGAGTCCGGTGTTTTATCGCCTCTAGTCGGTATTATCGGATCGGTTCAAGCATTAGAAGCATTAAAAGTTTTGGCTTCGGTTGGCGAGAACTTGGCAGGCCGTTTACTGCTTTTAGATGCAAAAGCCATGGATTGGCGCACCCTTAAATTGCGCAAAGACCCAGAGTGTAGTGTTTGCAAAGGCATGCATGCCGAAGGTGATAGTCATGACTGACGATCAGTTATCTATCGATGTTTTAGAAAGTGTCCGGACTATCGCGCTAGTAGGTGCGAGTAACAAGCCTGAGCGCGCAAGTTTTCGTGTGATGGCTTTCTTGAAAACTTGCGATTATGACGTTATCCCGGTCAACCCTGCACTTGAGGGTGAAACTCTGCACGGTGAGCAGGTTGTGGCCTCTTTAGCTGATATTGATAAAACGGTAGATATGGTCGATGTGTTTCGTCGCAGCGATCAGGCTGGAGAGGTTATCGACGAGGCTATTCAAATCGGAGCTAAGGCCGTTTGGTTGCAGTTAGGGGTTTACAGCCCTGACGCACAGAAACGTGCTGAAGATGCAGGCCTTAAGGTTGTAGTAAATCGCTGCCCTAAAATCGATATTCCTGACTTATCAATTAATACCCCCCTCAAGTTTTAACGTCTAGCTCGAATTAGGAAGAACGGCGTTTCTAACTGAATGGTTTCAATCTCAATGTTGTTAAAACCATTGCTTTCCAATAACTCAATATAAGCATTGGGCTCACGGAAAGAGCGATTGAATAGCAGCATAGGCAAGAGGCCATAAGGTACTGGATCACTTAGATCTAATGGTCCTCTTTCACATATCAGTATTTCACCCCGATCATTTAATGTGCTCGTCGCTTGGCGGATAAATTGTGCACAGGCTTCTATTGGCCAATCGTGCAAGATCGATTTGAAGGTCACCAGATCTTGTTGCTGCGGTAGTTTATCCACAAGAGCGTCTGCAGCTTTAAAATCGATTCGATCTGTTTCTTGTTCACCCCTAATGTGTCTTTTACCTACTTCACACACCACAGGAAGATCGATAATAGTTGAATTGAGTGCTGGATTGGTTTTGCATAATTGCAGTGCAAATTCTCCACTGTTTCCTCCGATATCCAAATGATTTTTTATATGGCTCAGATCGGCGTGTTTAGCAATTACACGGCCTTCGTAGCGGGTTAAGCAGGTGGTGAAGCGCATCCAGCGACGGGTTGCAGTAATGTTTTCTGGCGTGACCTCAAAACAGCGATTGTAAGCGAACAGTTCAAATACCTTAGCTTGCTGAATAAAACGAGGCATGTCCTCAAGGAACAGTGTGTAGTGCTCCAAAAGGTCAGGTGCTAATAGGTTTGCAAACTCCAATTTGGAAAGTAGCAGATCTTGGAAGGGGAGTGTTTGGCTGAAATCCGCCGTCAGTTTCCATCGAAGTTTATCGTCCTGCTCAATGACATTAGCTGCTTTTAATTGTTGGAGCAGCATGCCCAGGGCTGTCACTTTAGGGTGGCTTTGTTGCAAAGCATCTTCAGAACGAGGTTGGTCTGATAGGATTTTGATCAGGCCTAGTTGTAAAGCCGTAAACAGTGCTTGGGCTGTGACAAAATCTTGAATAAATGCCTCGATGCAAAGGTAGGCTTTCCAGTCCTGTTGTTCAGCTGTTGAATCATCAAGGCAAAGAGGCTGCATTGTTTATCCTTTTGATTGTTCTTGTGAGATCGCTTGGTAAATGCGCTGAGCTATTTCGCCAAGTGGTAGTGTGCCATCGATATTAATATCGGCATCTTCGGTTAGGCGTTCTTGTTGTATGACGAGTGTAGCGCGGATATCTTGAATGTAACCTTCAAGGTAATGAGCTAGCCAGTCCAGTTGCTGAACGTAGTCAGATGGGGCTTTTTTAAATTCGTTGCTAAAGGCTTTGATGTTACGAGCAAGTGAAATATCAAGAGGGGTGTCTAGCCAAACTAGGCAATCAATATATTGCCCACTGGCGTGATGATGTCGGCCTAATGGGGTTTCAATCAACAAGAAGCTTTTATCAGAGGTTTGGATCTGGGCGGCAATCGCTTCAGCAAAGCCGGGAATATTTAAATTGTTGTAGTCGCCACCTTGTTTCATCCATTGAAGGATTTCGGCCATGGATTGATTTGTGGCTTGTTGATAATCATCGTAGAAGAGTGTGTCTGCATCTAGCAGTTTAGCTAGGGCTAAGGTTAAAGAGGTCTTACCGCTACCAGGTGCGCCTGCGATGGCTATTACAAAGCATCTCTTTGAATCTGTCATGAGAGAAACATCGCTCTAATTTTCTGATCGTCCCAGCATTTTTGCGCATAGTTTAGCGTCTCTTCTGAGTAACTGTGTTGGTCGATATCGTTCGGACAACATGCGCCAGAATTTATAATAAAGTGGATAAGCGGTAACTGATCGCTAGCTAAGGCTTTATGAATAAGCTCATCATCGAGCTGCCCACCATACTGGAGCAAGACGGATAGATGCAGCATGAGTTCTTGTTCGGAGCAATGATCAAAGCATTGCTGCAGAAGTGGTGTTGGATTTGTTTTGGCGCCAGCAGTGTAAAGCACTGTTAATAATGGCAGGCTGTTTTCTTGTCTAAGTGACAGTTCTGCAAGTGTTAGATTTGCATTGGTGTGACTTGTTTGGTCTGCATTAGCGCCGAAGTTTAGCACCAGCTTTAACGCTTTTGGTGCTTGTTTAAGAATACATACTTCAGCTAAAGGCGCAGTATCATCAGAGACTGGTTGATTGATTTCTTCCGGTTCGAGTTTTTGCAGATGTTTTTGTAGCTTGGTCAGATCATCGGCATCGATCGCCTTAAAAGCTTTTGCTAATCGATCGCTTTTGAATAACTTAAACATCTTTATCCTCATTTAATAAAACTCTACTGACACTACGCTGTCAGTAGGCCTAGTTTAGCATCCCTGTTGTCATATTTAAGAATTGGATTAAGGAGAATAACAATGACAACAACCGTCGTGGAAATGGTAACTTACAATCTGAAATCGGGCGTGAATAAAGCTGACTTTGCATCGACTCATGACAAGGTTAATGAGTGGCTGAAGAAGCAGGAAGGCTTTCTGTATCGCTCAGTGAGCGAAGATGAAAATGGCTTACTGCACGATTTAGCTTATTGGCAGAATATGCCAACAGCTAAAGCGGCGGGAGATGCATTTATGAAATCTGACGAAGGCCAGTCGTTGTGCGGCCTTATTGATATGGACAGTTGTCATATGCGCCATATGGAAGTACAAACAGAAGCGATGATTTGCGAAGGGGCTTAGGGAGCTAAATTGCCAATGAGGAAAGCGGAACGCTTATTTCAATTATTAACGCTTTTGCGCGGCCGCCGAACCGCTTTAACGGCCAGCGCCTTGGCTGAGGTGTTGGAAGTCTCTGAGAGAACTATCTACCGAGACATACAGGCGCTTTCGCTTTCCGGTGTACCTATTGAAGGTGAAGCGGGGGTAGGCTATCGCCTACGCCCTGAATTTAACCTGCCACCTTTGATGTTTGATGAAGAAGAACTCGAAGCACTGTTGCTTGGCGTACGTTTAGTGCAGGGTTGTAGTGATCAGCATCTGGGTCAGTCTGCTTCCCGAGTGCTAGATAAGGTCAAAGCGGTTTTGCCGACTGAACTTTATGATCAATATATTGAAGGTCCTGAATGGTTTGTTGTTCCTGGATTGCATCGACAATGGACAACGCAATACAGCGACCAGATCAGAGTCGCAATCAAGAATCGGTTTGTGATCTCTATTGGTTATCAACGAGAAGATAAACAACAATCCGAACGTAAAATCTGGCCTTTAGGTTTGGTTTACTGGGGCGCTGTTTGGACCTTGGTCGCTTGGTGTGAGCTGCGCGATGATTTTCGTATGTTTAGATTGGATCGTATCCAGTCGCTTACGCAATTGTCCCGTCATTTTGAAACCACTGATCAAATTAGCTTGCAGACCTATCTTAAGCGTACAGAATGTACGGAAGCTTAAATTACACCTGTAATGCGCATGATATAGATGCCCGCCGATAGGCTGAGGATAGAGCCTATGGTCGTCATCAATATGATATTCGCCGCTAGTTTCTCATTTCCTCCCATCGCTTTAGCCATAACAAAACTGGCAGCAGCTGTCGGACATCCAAATAGAACCATGAGCATGGTTAAATCTTGCCCTTTGAAGCCGTATGCACATGCGGCGAGTGTTAATATCAGAGGGATAAAAAGTAGCTTTGATAAGGTCGCCCAAGTGGCTTGTGAAGAAGTGCTACGTAAGCTCTTCATGTTCAATGAGCCGCCTATAGCCAATAGGGCTAAAGGTAGGGTCAGATTGGCGAAGTAACGCCCCGTTTTTTGTGCAATTTCGGGAAGCTGGAAACCGAAGTAAGAGAACGGAAGTGCCAGCAATACCGCAATGATCAGTGGGTTTTTTACGATTTCTAATACAGTGCTGCCGATACTTGCGCCACCTTTATGTTTGGCTGGCAGAGTTAATGCAATGATTGAAAGGACGTTAAATAGAGGAATCACGAGTGCCAGTAATAGGGATGCTTGAGCTAAACCGGAATCAGAAAACAGGTTATAGCTCACAGCTAAACCAATAATGCCGTAATTACTTCGAAACGCACCTTGTATAAAAACGCCTAAGTCTTCTGGTTGTTTGATCCAGCGCTTAGCAAGAAACCAAAGAGCGATAAAGCTGATCAGAGTGCCTATTAAGACAAAACCCAGTTGTTCCGGATTAAAGACTGCGTGAAAGTCTGTCCTTGAGATAGACATAAAGACCAAGGCTGGCAGAGTGATCATAAATACGAGCTTTGATGCTGTATTTATGAAGGCATCATCAATCAGCCCTACACGTTTTAGTACGTAGCCAAGGAAACCAATAAAAAAGATAGGGGCAGTGATACTCGCAGTAAAACTGAGCGATGAAAGGTAAAGATCCACAGGCACTCACTCTGGAATAAAGAGTACAGTTTATCATAGTTGCTTAGGCGGCGGTTGAAGCGTGCTTTTTCGGGTAATCGAATAGAATGCTGGTGGCACAGCCCGCTGCTAATTCATGCCACTGGGTAATGCTTAGATGCATGTGAAGAACCGCTGCCGTTGGAAACTTTTCTAAGTGGCTTTGAGTCAGCATATCAGCTAGTTGGTGTAGCGCTGGGTTATGGCCGACCAGCATAATACTGCTCAGATGATCTGATTGGTTTTGCAAAAGGTACATCAGTGTTTCGGCACAAGATGCATACAGTTCTGGATGGGTTTGCAATTGTTCCGGTTTTAAATTGAGGTGCCGGTGGATTTCGGAGGCAGTTGTTAATGCTCTGTTTGCGTTGCTTGCTAAGATGAGTTCTGGTTCGATGCCATATTCACCTAAACGCGTAGCCATCTTTGGAAGGTCTCTCTGACCACGCTTATTGAGAGGGCGCTCAAAGTCATCAAGAGTGGGGTCTTTCCAGCTGGATTTTGCGTGACGAACTAAAGTTAGCTTTTTCATAAAGCGCTCCCGCAGTTAGACGCTCTTAGGAGTATTACTTTAGATAGCTGGAATTGCGAGTCAGCCGAGATGAAAAAACATCCGGAGAGCGGCCAAAAGACTAAAATCCGGGGCTGCGGTGAAGTGCAGTATAGATTTGAGTAATGACGTGAACCGCTCTCTGCAATAAGAATAGAGCCTTAGCACAAGTCCGCCGCACAGCGAGAATATGGCAATGGGGTCAGTACGTTGTGTACCTTCCCCTATCTTATTGCTGGATGATAAAAGGACGATCTTACGAAATTGAGTACATCTTTGACGGTTGTGGGACCGGTTTTTGCGGTTGAAGAACGTTCTTCATTAATGCCCGCATCTGCTGCATCGGTCTGCTACCGGGTTGATTGAGGCGCATAGGGCTTTCGCGAAATAAGCGCTCGTCCATCGGTGTTAAGTGATCATCTATTAATGGCATAAACTCCATCTGATCCAGAACATCCTTCTGCAGATCGATACCCGGTGCAATCTCAGTCAGTAACAATCCTTTAGGAGTTAGCTTAAATACGGCACGTTCTGTGATAAAGGTGACCCGTTGCTGGCATTGCATGGCGTATCCGCCATTAAATGTGATTTGTTGTACAGATTTTTTAAATTTCTTAAGAGGCCCGTTCTCTATCACTTTTAATCCGTGCTCATGTACTTCTAATAACTGTTTCCCTGAGGTGAATGTTCCAAGGAAGTACACATCTTTAGTGTTTTGGGTAATGTTGATAAATCCGCCAGCACCAGCGAGTTTAGGGCCGAATTTACTTACGTTAACGTGACCTTCAGGGCATGTTTCCGCCAACCCTAAAAAGGCTTGATCCAAACCGCCGCCATCATAGAAATCAAACTGAGCAGGTTGGTCTACCATCGCTTCTGCATTACTTGTTGCACCAAAGCTAAGCCCGCTTGCGGGTTGGCCGCCGATGCCGCCAGGCTCAACGGTTAGAGTGAAATCTTCTATCTTTCCTTCTTCAGCTGCAACGGCTGCTAACGTTTCTGGCATGCCGATCCCCAGATTGACCACAGCATTATTTTTGAGCTCCATTAGTGCGCGACGTGCGATGATTTTTCTTGCATCTAAAGGAACAGGTTTGCTTGCTTGAGCCGGTAACGTAATTTCACCACTGTAGGCTGGGTTATAGGATTCGGCAAAAGTTTGAGGGTGGTCTTCAGCTGGAGCTTGAATAATATGATCGACCAAAATTCCCGGAATGCGGATTCTATCTGGTGTTAGGTTGTGTTGTGCAGTAATACGTTCAACTTGCACTAGCACCTTGCCGCCGCTGTTTTTGACGGCTTGCGCAATCGCTAAAGCATCTAAAGGCAGGGCTTCACGTTCCATGGATATATTGCCTTTACTATCTGCTGTTGTGCCACGTAGCAGGGCAATGTTGGGTTGGCAGTGTTTGTATAGAAGGGCTTCTTCACCGTTAAGATCAAGTAGTTGTACTAGTTGCTCTTCTGTGCGGCTATTAACTTGACCACCTTCAATACGTGGGTCTACAAAGGTGTGTAACCCTACGCGTGTGAGAGTGCCCGGTTTACCTGCAGCAATATCGCGGAACATGTGACAGATAACTCCTTGAGGAAGGTTATATGCCTCGATTTTATTCTCGAACGCCATTTTCCCGAGGGCGGGTGCTAACCCCCAATGCCCGCCGATGACGCGCTTAATCATTCCTTCATGGGCAAAGTGATTTAAACCACGGGTTTGGGCATCGCCTTGGCCGGCCGCGTAAAGTAGGCTGAGATTGTTGGGGGTGCCTTGATCTAGAAATCGTTTTTCGATCGCTTTTGCAAGGGTTTCAGCAAAGCCAATACCGATAAAGCCGCCTGTAACTATGGTGTCATTTGATTGAATTAATGCTGCCGCTTGATCGGCTGAGATCAGCTTATTCTGAGACATCCTGAATACCATTCTTGTTATTTTTAATTCAGTTGTACATAGCAAGGCGGGGGCCATGTTTTAAATATCTTTTAAAAACAATGGCTTGAAGGTTTTTGTTGCAGGCTGGATGTAGATAAGTGTCTAATAAAATAGACAGTGTGCTTTGTGTGTCTGTTTTTTTAAACGTTTTTGTTGTCTCTTAGGCGTTGATAAAGGCTTGCTCTAGAGATACCTAGCAGTTTAGCTGCAGCTGTTTTATTACCATTGCATTGCTGTATCGCTTCTTCAATGGCTGAACGCTCATGCTCTTTACGGTAGCTTTTTAGATTTGTTAAAGGGTTTCTGTGAAGGGGTTGTTCTTCATTTGCGCCTAAATCTGGCGCTTCAATTGAAGAGCCTTCAGCCATAACGCAGCCTCGTTCTAAGCGATTTCGAAGTTCGCGAATATTACCAGGCCAGCTATAGCTTTGTAGCCATTCTAGGGCTGACGGAGACAAGGGCAGTTCTGGTAGTTGCGATTGGCGCTGAATCTCGCTCAACATGTGTTCGGATAGCAGAGGGATATCTTGGATGCGCTCCCGTAGAGGCGGTAGATTGATCGGCAAGACGTTTAAGCGGTAGTAAAGGTCTTCACGAAATAAACCTTGTTCTACTTGGCTGCGTAGATCTTTGGCTGTTGCTGCGATGATGCGAACATCTACCTTTTCAAGGCGGTTGGAGCCGAGTGCTTCTACTTCTCGTTCCTGAAGCACTCGAAGTAGTTTTGCCTGCATGGCGAGAGGCATTTCTGCAATCTCATCAAGAAATAGAGTACCGCCTTCAGCTAGTTGGACTTTGCCTTGTCGAGCCTTTCTATCTGCGCCAGTATAAGCACCGGGCGCTGTGCCAAACAGTTCGGCTTCGGCAAGAGATTCGGGTAGCGCGCCCATGTTAATGCCTACAAAAGGTCCGCTACGACGTGTGGAAGCATGGTGGATGCCTTGAGCTAATAGCTCTTTTCCTGTCCCGGTTTCGCCTAATAAAAGTAAGGTGGTATCGAGTTGCGAGGCTCTTAGTGCTTGACGACGAAGCTGTTGCGTCTTGGGCGCATTACCGATCATGTCGTCTAGGGCGTATCGGCTTGGGCGGATGATTTTCTCATCTTCAAATTTTCGCTGTAGACGAGCAAATTTATCAAACAGTGGCTGAAGGCTATCTAAATCATCATAAAAAACAAAACCTATAGCTCCAATGATTTTATTGTCAGGGTTTTTGATAGGGAGACGGGTAACAACGCACCAGCGGTTGTTGATCTGCATGAGATCTACAAAGGATGGCTTTCCACTTTTGATGACTCTAGGGAGTTGCGTTGTGGGGATTAGTTCTTCTACGTTACAGCCAATGGGATCCATCTGTTCAGGAATAGCGACAAGCTTGCGATAAGCATCACTCATCCACAGAATAGAAGCTGTTTCATCGACGGCGATGGAGCCTTGGCATAGACTTGAAAGTAGATCGAATAAGTTGTGATTATTATCTTGTTCAATCAGCTGGCGTAGTGAATGCATAGGAACCCATCGTCTTTATGTTTCCAGTACAAAACTACGCGTAACTATCTATGGTGCCAAGTAAAATTTAGCTAGGGTATTTACCTAAGCAACTTTTTCTTTCGCTTCTTTAGCACGTTTTTTGTGATGTCGAGCAACAGAACCCTTGATTACAATCTCCCAATTGTCTGCTGTGCTCATCAGCATTGCGCCGCAGTTGCCGCATTTACAGATCTGAGAATTACCTAAATCACTAACCGTTTTTAGCTGTGGGTGTTCCTTCCCGTTTTTAACTAACTCAAAGCAATGCTTGCAATCAGTGTTCACGCTATATCTCCTTGCTGGGCATGAGAGGCTACTTTCGGTTAAATATCGGACAATAAATAATATTCTTTAGTAAAAAAATATAAAAAACATGAGTTTTTTTTGTTTATTTATTGTCCGTTTTTAAGATTTTATTATAACTTGTTGAAATTTAAGGATTAAATGGTCTCTTCTGTGCTGGCCATAATACTGCCGCCATCACCGTTTTTAGCTAGTTCTCCGATCTCCTTATCGATAAAGAATAAGCCTTTGCCATCTTCGCCAATTATTTTGATTTTATCTAGGATGCCATTAAACAGCTTCTCTTCTTCATGCTGTTCAGCTACATACCACTGTAGGAAGCTAAAAGTTGAGTAATCTTGGTTTGTGAAAGCTGTGTGCGCTAACTCGTTTATTTTGCGGGTAACTAGGCATTCGTGTTCGTAAACTTTTTCGAATAGGTCGCGAATTGAGTCGAACTCTGCCTCTGGAGCTTCAATCGTGCCGATCAGCGCCATCGCACCGGTTTCATTGACATAAGTGAATAGACGCTTCATGTGCGACATCTCTTCATCAGCGTGCTTGTATAGAAATTCGGCGCATCCTTCGTACCCTTTTGACTCGGCCCAAGCACCCATTTGTAGATAAAGGTTGGATGAGAAAAATTCTAGATTAATCTGTTCGTTTAGCTTTTCAAGCATTGCTGGGCTGAGCATAGGTAAATCCTTACTAATTAGTTACGTCACATAGCAACAGGCTTACATAGCCATTTTTTGCAATTAGCAGAACGAGCGCATTTACGGCAGAGGTAAGTGCTTGAGCGGGTATGTTTCGCAATCTCTTTGAAGTGATGCTCTATATCGCTCTTACTAAACTTACATAAGGTTTTAGATTTGCTCATTCAGAATGGGCTATAAAATTTGCTAATGATAATCAATATTAAATGTGAAATGGCTACTAGTCTATACAATACGACATTATATCTGACCGAAAGGTCGGTATAAAAGTATTAGGAGGATGTCGGTGGCCCTAGCTTAGCTAGGGCCTATAAAGGGTTTGCGGCGTGAATTAAACCGTAAAGGTCTTCATCATAGAGCGTAGGTCTGTTACCAATTTATGCAGATTGTTGCTGGCATTGTTGGTTTGCTCTGCAGCAGTCATATTGCTACTAGCAATATCACGAATATTAAGGATATTGTTGTTGATCTCATCGGATACAGAACTTTGTTGCTCAGAAGCGCTAGCAACTTGAATACAGCGGTCAGATACTTCAACCATGGCCTCAGATACAGAGTCAAATGATTGGCTTGCATCGTTAGCTAAATGTATTCCTTTTTGGGCTTGCTCTGAGCAACGTTGCATGGTGTCGGCAGTTACTGCAACCTGCGTTTGAATGGCCTCAATAGTACTGCGGATTTCGCTGGTAGAAGTTTGGGTGCGTTGTGCTAGTGTGCGTACTTCGTCAGCTACTACGGCAAAGCCACGGCCTTGATCACCTGCGCGTGCAGCTTCGA
This sequence comes from Neptuniibacter sp. QD57_21, assembly GCF_047778075.1. Taxonomy (GTDB): domain Bacteria; phylum Pseudomonadota; class Gammaproteobacteria; order Pseudomonadales; family Balneatricaceae; genus Neptuniibacter. The sequence goes on from NZ_CP180549.1 coordinate 575,834, forward strand.
TAGCAGCATTGAGTGCCAGTAAATTCGTTTGTTCTGCAATATCGTTAATGATGTTAACGATTTGCTCAATAGATGAGGCTTGGTGTTTCAGCTCATCTGATGACTCTGAAGCTTTTTCTACATCTCTAACAAGCTCGGTGATGCTTTCGAGCATAACATCAATGTTCTCTTTACCATTATTAGCAAGGTCTGATGCCTTCTGAGTTGCTTGAGAAGTTTGAGCGGTATTTTGTGCTATTTCATGGGCTGTAGCGGACATTTGGGTTGCTGCGCTGGCAAGCATGTCACTCTCGCTATTTTGCTGCTGAATACCCGCGGTTGTTTGGTTTATTGCAGCATCTGTCTCGCTCATGACTTCACCAAGGGTTTCTATGCTGTCTTCAACTCGGCCAATAACAGTACGTAGGCGCGCACGCATCATGCGAGTAGCTAGATCAACAGAGCCTTGCTCGTGCATGTTTTCTGTCATCACTAATTGCGCTAACGGGTTGTTATAGATCTGGTCTGCAGTAGAGGAGATCTTTTTGAGGCCGCGGGTGCTAGCGAACAAAGCATAAAGCCCAGCAGCAAATACTGTTAGCATTGCGATAGATTGATATAGCTCTGAAATAGGAGCGAAGTTTAAGGCGAGTATTCCGGCTCCCATTAAACCGGCAATGCCCATAATACGGGCAGCTAAACTGGTTGTTTTAACTGACTTAGGCGGAGACTTTCGGATCTTGCCATAGACCTGTTCAGCACGTTGGATCTGCTCTTGGGTTGGACGAGTACGGACTGATTGATAACCCGTTTTTGTCCCGTTGTTGTCGTAAATCGGCATGACATAGGCTTGAACCCAGTAATAGTCACCATTTTTACAGCGGTTTTTTACCATCCCCATCCAAGGTTGGTCATTTTTAATATGGTTCCACAGATCTTCAAAAGCTGCTGCAGGCATATCAGGATGCCTAACTAAGCAGTGAGGTTTACCGATGAGTTCTTCTTGAGTGTATCCAGCAACTTGGCAGAATTCTGGGTTTGCATAGGTAATGATACCACGGGTATCAGTAGTTGAAATAAGGCGAACATTTTCGGGATACACGTGTTCCCGATCTGTTGTGCGAACAGAAGCCATATCTGTCTCCAGTTTAATTCCGGTTTATTCTGGACGGGGATCTTTATATCCCGTGTAGTACTTATTCTTCCGTGCAGAACCACAGCAGATGTTTGTCTGCTTAATAACTTAGTATATTCATGTAAATGACAATTGCATGAAAATTCACATACAAATTATAAGTTTTTATAGGGCTCGGACTGAACGGTCGGTATTCTTCCATGGCTTTAGCTTCCCTGCAATGGATACTCTGAAAATAAATATGGTTTTTTGGATGAGCTCTTAATTTTTTATATTATTAATATAATCAATTGGTTATGTAATGTTCGCATATTCTAGGAGGCGATCACTGCTACCAGGTTTGCCTAGTAAGAAGCCTTGGATTTCATCGCAATGATGATTTTTCAAAAAGCTAAGCTGTTCTTGGGTTTCTACGCCTTCAGCAACCACTTTGAGTTGTAATGAATGGGACATGGATATAATCGCAGCGATGATGTTTTCATCATCCGCATCACCTGGTACACCAGTAACAAAAGAACGATCGATCTTAACGGTGCTTACAGGTAGGCGTTTTAGATAGATGAGCGATGAATAGCCGGTGCCAAAGTCATCTACGGATAAGTTAACACCAAGATCGCATATCTGTTGGAGTTTGTTGATGACTTTGTCTAGGTCATCAATAGCAAGTGTTTCTGTGATCTCAAGTTCCAGTAGTGAAGGGGCAAGGCCGCTACCAATCAGTGCGCCTTTGATATCGTCGATTAAATTGGGATCATAAATCTGTCTGGCCGAGAGGTTAACTGATACAGGCATTGGCTTTTCTGGATTGATGTTCCAAGCTTTTGCTGCGTGGCAGGCTTGGCTTAAAATCTCTCTTCCCAGTTCTACAATGAGGCCTGTTTGCTCTGCAAGCTCGATGAATTTCCCTGGTGGCACCATTCCTTTTTCTGGATGGTTCCAGCGAGCTAGTGCTTCAGCACTCAGGATATCTTCACCATTGATATGGAAACGAGGTTGATAAACCACAAAGATTTCTTGGTGATGCAGGGCAAGCCTAAGGTCTTCTTCCAAGCGAGTTTGCGCTTCAGCCTTTTGGTTGACCTCTTGGTCATAAAAAAGAATGCCGTTTCTGCCTTTCTCTTTCATGTGATACATCGCTGTATCTGCGTTAGTAAGTAGCTCTTTCGCATCTTTGCCGTCATCTGGATATAGGGCAATGCCGATACTTACCGGAGCGTTGCTTGTGAAGTTGTCGAGCTGGAATGGCGTTCTTAATGATTCGATGATTCGATGAGAAATATGACTGACTGTATCGACGTTATCGATACTTTGTAAAATCACGCCAAATTCGTCCCCACCTAGGCGAGATACGGTGTCGTCAGGTCGGATAAAACCGGAGATGCGGTTGGCAGTAGCCTTAAGTAATTCGTCACCTGCGGCATGCCCATATGTGTCATTGATGTTTTTAAAGCGATCAATATTGATAAACAGTAAGCCAGTTTGACTCTTCTCACGATTAGAGCGTGCAATAGCTGAATGTAAACGATCGAAGAACAAACTGCGATTTGGTAATCCTGTTAGGCCGTCATAATGAGACAGTTTTTCAAGTTTGGTTTCTGTTTCTTTTTTGGCGCTAATATCAGAAAAAATCAGTACAAAGCGCTCTTCATCATCTTCCGTATACAAATTGCTGACCGAAAGCCATGCAGGAAAGGCTTGGCCGTTTGGCTTACGTATCTGGGTTTCGCCTTGCCAGCGTTTATCTTGTTTTAAACTATGGCGGATTTCTGGGTGCTCAGCGAAGAACCTACGGCTAAATTGATTGATAGTGAGGTCGTCAAAGCCGCAAAGCTGATGGCAGGCACTATTGCTAGTAATCATTTTTAGATGGGTATCAATAACCAAAATAGCTTCATCGGCTTGATCGAAAATTTGTCCGGCCAATTGGATATGGCTTTGTGCATCCTTGAGATCAGTTACATCAGTTACGATTCCACCAATGGCATAGACTTTTCCAGATTCATCAAACAGAGGGAATTTGGTACTTAAATAATTTCGGCGGCCTAGCTCAGTCGCACCTGTGTATTCGATTTGAATAGGGCTGTTTGTCTGGATAACTTCTAAGTCGCTGTTTCTAAGAGTGTCGGCGTGTTGGGGGCTGTAGAGCTCATGGTCAGTTTTTCCGATTACTTTTACTGAGCTGTCTTTAATCAGATCATAATAATTAGGGCTGATCATCTGGTAGCGTAGATCAGCTCCTTTTATAAAGATGATGTTGGGTGTATTAGTGATAATGCCATTGAGTTGCTGTTCGTGCTCACTTATTCGGCCAACCATATGCTCTAAAGTTTTACCTAGCAGGTTGAATTCGGAGAAGTGACCCGGTTTAAAAGGTTCGGCATCACGATTGATCGCCATGTCTTCAGCATATTGAACTAAACGCACCAGCGATGTTTTTGTCAGTCGTGAGATCGCTAATACAGTTAGTAATCCGATGATTAGTGCTGCTGTAATCGCCATACCCAAATCTTTTGTATATGCCAGTTCTAGAGCAAGGATCGAAGAGTTTGGCAGTGTGGCTACAACTTTTAATTGTTGTTGTGTGCTCAAAGTGAGTTGATAGTGGTGGATGATTCTATCGTCTTCGAATATCTCAAACAGAGTATCTGGTTTTGATTGTAGGAGTGCTGCTCGTAGCTTAGGGGTGAGGGCTAAACTCGATGTGACTTGTTGATCAAAGTACAGCGCGACGGATTCTGCGCCGGTTAAACTTTGGATTTCACTAAGTAGTTTGAAGTGATCATTTAATAAGATAAATGCGTGTAATGTTCCAACGACTTCACCTAAATTATCGCTGATTATTGGGAAGGTAATTCGCATGAGTTGTTGGGATTGGGCTGTGTTCTGAGAAGATGTTTGTACCTTCCAGCTACGATTGGGGATGAACTCTTTAGTTAATTCATTAAGGTTGAGTTGCATGCCTAATAGCGAGGTACTAATAAATTCAAAGTGATCGCCTTCTTGTGTTTCTAGCACAAATGCATGAATGCTCTCTCCAGTCTGGCTTGCAAGTTGCTGCTGTAGAAATTGGTTAATATATTTATGGTTTTGTTTATCAATACCGTTCTTCAGAATATCGCGCTGACTAATTTGTTCGGCATTAAAGGCCGCTGCCTTTAGGTATTTGTCAAAGAATTGTTGGAGAACCTTTTGGTTACGGGAATGGGATAGATTGATCTCTTCCAGTAATGCTCGTTGAGAGCCTTGATAGGCAGGTATTAGCAGCACTAAAGCGACTACGGTGAGTGCGCAGAGTACAATAGATAAGATAGCTGTTGAGAACTTAAATTTTTTCAATGATTACTGCCCGTTACTGCTGTAGCGAAAAGCTCTTTTCTTTAGTTGCTCAATCTCATCCTTGTGTGTGTTCTTGCTCAATAAAACAATATCGCCTGAATAGATGTGAGGCACACTACTACTTTGGCCTGAAATATCCATCTTTATTGCCTCAGCCATTGCGACACTACTGTCGTCATTCATTCGCATAACAGTGAGGTCTAATTTTCCTTCAAGGAGTGCCTCTATTTCCCTATCGCCGCCGCCCCAACCATTTAGAGTTACTTGATCGCTTAGATTGTTTTCATCTAAAGCTTTGAGTGCACCTAAAGCAATATCGGTTGAGCAAGCAAAAATCATATTTAAATCAGGTGTCTTTTTAAGGGAGGCGAGTGTTGCTTTATAAGCAATTTCGCTGATTCCTTTTGTGTAGTAACTGCTTACTAATTTTAGGTCGGTATTGTTTGCAGCTTGTTGTGTAAATGTATCCCCACGCATCTGGCTTACATATCCCTGAGAGAAGTAAAGCATGGAATAAGTGCCTTGTGGATGCTGGTTTAACATCTGATTTGCAAGAAGCTGAGTCCCTTTTTCATGGTCAAAACCGGTATAGAGAAAGGGCTTTAGTTGCTGCCATTGCTGAAGTGGGGTTGTGATGTTTTGCAGAATTAATTTAGGTTTTCCGCGTAGTAAAATTCGTTCGATCATTGCTTGATGGCGAAGAGCGTCAAGTGTGTAGATTAAATAGTCGGGTTTCCAAGCGATTGCGTCGTTAAGTTGTTCGCTCTGCAGTGAAATATCGACAGTGGGCCGGGAAAAATAACTGTTAATATCATAGGAAATATTAAGTTCGGATAAGCGCTTTTCAAGGGTGCTTACGCTTCTTCTCCAGTAGTCTGAGGATTGTTCTGCCGGATAGATGATTGCAATTTTGATCGGTTTCTCGTTGCTTGTTTGTAAGGGAGAGGCTTCGTTACGCACTATTTGAGAAAACGTCAGCATCTTTTGGCGTTGTTCGGGGTGTTCTAATAAGTAGTCAGAAACACGAATATATTGATCGTTGTCATTGGCAGTAGCGCATACGGAAAGGCCGCTGGCAATTAAAATCGTGGCTAAATGCACGAAGAAGTTACGAATAGGTTTAAGCATATCTATTTTGAGCCCTACAACAAGCATAGGCTAAACCTAGCATGGAAGTTGATGTTTGAATATGCGTCATGTCATATAAATGTAATAAATTTTATTGGTAACTGTCTGTTTCTAATGGCAGTTTTTTATATAAGAGAAAGCCTAAATTATCAGTTTTAAATATTCGTATTTGACGTGCGCTGGCGAGCGAATTTTGTACTGATCTTCAATCAGTATTAAATTGCTGACTATTATTGTTAGTGATTATGCGGATGGATGTTATTGAGCAAAAGCTGGCTTTGTAGCAAGCTGCCATAATCCTCCCGACAAAAATAATAATTGGGTTTTTGCATGCTGAAACGATTGCCAACAGCGCTACTGAGTATAGCGCTCTTGTTAAATATAGGATTGGTAAAAGCTGATAGATTACAGCTTTCTGCTTTAGAGCAAGGCGGCTTGGATAGTAGTTTGCTGCTTGATATTGATGTTGCCGGTCAAAGATTGGTTGCTGTGGGCGAGCAAGGAGTCATTATCTTCTCGGATGATGAAGGTGAAAAATGGCAACAAGCTAAAGTGCCTGTCAGTACCATGCTGACGGCTGTTAACTTCTTTAACCATGCAGCTGGTTGGGCAGTAGGGCATGATGGCGTACTGCTCTCAAGTAAAGATTCAGGAGCGCAATGGCAGTTAATACTAAATGGCAACCAGCTCAACCAATTGCGTGTCAAAGCTATTGAAAAATCGATCTCAGAAATTTCTGCGCAAGAATATGATCCAGTTGAGTTAGAAAACCTCGAATACCAACTAGATGATGCTTTGTTCGCAGTTGATGAAGGAGCAAGCTCTCCATTATTAGATATTGCATTTATCGATTCCCAGAGAGGGTTTGCTGTAGGTGCATACGGCCTTTTTATTCAAACAGAGGACGCGGGCGCTAGTTGGCATTACACAGGCCATAAATTACCTAACCCTGAGGGCCTTCATTTTAATCGACTGTTCTACTCCAAACAGGATGAGTTGTTTGTGTTAGGTGAAGCTGGTTTGTTACTAAAAAGCAATGATAAAGGCTTGAGCTGGGAAAGCCTTTCTTTACCATATCAGGGCTCTTTTTTTTCTATGGTGGAAGGTGATGAACTATATCTGATGGGGTTAAGAGGCAATGCGCTGAAAAGAGTTGAGTCGGGAGTTTGGGAGCAAATAGAACTACCTGTTAAATCGACAATCAATGACGCAGTGGAAGTGGATGGAAAATTATATCTAGTAGGGCAAGGTGGCGTGCTTTTACAAAAGGCCGCGAGCGGGTTTGAGGCTTTTTCTAAGCGAGGCTTACTGAGTTATGCAGCTGTTTCCCATCTCGAGAATAAGCTTATAGCGGTAGGTGAGGCTGGTGTCACAAAGATCGCTTTAGAGGAGGGTGCTGAGAATGAATAAGCTATCCGCTCTTCTGTTATGGCCGATTAACACCAGTGAACAATTAACTGAGACGCTTCTTTTTAGCTATCGCAAAGTATTACTGTTCATCTTTGTATTGATAACAGCATTGCTAGCTTGGCAAGCATCTCAGGTTCGCCCTGATGCTAGTTTTGTGAAAATGATCCCTGCATCACACCCGTATGTGGAAAACTATATTGAATATCGTGATGACCTAGCGGGCCTTGGAAATAGTATCCGAGTGGTTGTAGCTGCCAAAGAGGGTGATATTTTTACACCTGAATTTCAGACAACTTTAAAGCAAGTAACGGATGAGCTGTTTTTTATTCCAGGGGTGGACCGATCTGCACTTAAGTCTATCTGGACGCCAAATGTTCGTTGGACCGAGGTAACCGAGGATGGGTTTGTAGGCGGGCCTGTTATCCCTGCTAAATATGATGGTTCGAGTGAAAGTTTGGAGCAGGTAAGAACGAATATCTTACGTTCTGGGCAAGTCGGCATTTTGGTAGGTAACGATTTTAAATCGGCCATGGTGCAGGTTCCGCTATTTGATTTACATCCTGAAACCGGTGAAAAACTAGATTACCAGGTTTTCTCCGAGCAGTTGGAGACTCTAGTACGAGACAAGTACGGCTCAGATCAAATTGATATTCATATGACAGGGTTTGCCAAAATCGTTGGTGACCTTATTGATGGTGCGACTGAAGTTGCCTTGTTCTTTGCTGTGGCAATAGTTGTTACATTGATACTGCTTTATCTATATTCTGGCAGCGTGATGGGGACCATCGTTCCGCTGGTTTGCTCTCTCGCAGCGGTTATTTGGCAGTTAGGTCTGCTTAATCTGCTTGGATATGGTATCGACCCCTATTCGATGCTGGTGCCGTTTTTAGTCTTTGCTATAGCGGTTAGTCATGGTGTTCAGATTGTAAATACGATTACTTTAGAATCGGCCACTAAAGGCTCGAGCAAGCTGGCTGCAGCACGACATGCATTTAAAGCGATCTATATTCCAGGCATTACAGCGCTAATTTCTGATGGTATTGGGTTTATCACTTTAATGGTGATAGAGATCGAAGTGATCCAAGATTTGGCGGTCGCTGCTTCTCTGGGTGTTGCTGTTATTGTGCTGACTAACCTGATGCTGTTGCCATTACTCATGAGTTACGTTGGGGTGGGTAAGCGAGCGATAGCTAAAGCTAAGCGTAGTCTTGAGTCGGAAAGCTCTTACTGGCATTACCTAAGCTTTTTCTCTCGCCCTATAGGTGCAACGATCGCAGTAACCACAGCTTGCATTATGTTAGTGCTAGGTTTGTATGGTAGTAAGGATCTACAAATAGGAGATCTTGATGCAGGAGCGCCAGAGCTTCGTGCTGACTCTCGTTATAACTTGGATAATCAGTTTGTAACCTCTAATTACTCGACATCCAGTGATGTGTTTGTGGTGATGGTCACTACACAAGAGGAACAGTGTAGTCATTATAAAACCTTAGAGGTTGTAGATAGATTTCAGTTCTATCTGCGATCCATTAAGGGTGTCCAATCCAGTATCTCTTTAGTTGACGTATCTGAACGTGTTACCGCAGGGCTTAATGAGGGCAGTCTTAAGTGGCGAACAGTGCTACGTAACCAGTACGTTATTAATGCCTCCCTCTCCCATGTGCCAGCAGGTTTGATGAACTCAAATTGTTCTTTACTACCTGTAATCGTGTTCTTGGATGATCATAAAGCCCAGACACTCAAAGATATAACAGCGGCAGTCGATAACTTTGCTGCTGAATACGGCACTGAAAATATCCAATTCAAAATGGCTGCAGGTAAGGCCGGTTTTGAGGCTGCAACCAATGAAGTCATTGAGACGGCTCAGTATGAGATGCTGATTTGGGTTTACTCAGTAGTAAGTTTGCTTTGCTTGCTAACGTTTAGGTCAATAAGAACAGTTATCTGTATTATCGCGCCTCTAGCGCTAACATCAGTTCTTTGTCAGGCGCTAATGGCTCAGTTGGGTATTGGCGTTAAGGTGGCAACCCTGCCCGTGATTGCTTTAGGTGTAGGCATAGGCGTTGATTATGGTATCTATATCTATTCCAAAATGCAGACCTTTCTCAAACAAGGTCATTCACTGTCCAAGGCTTATCTAGAAACTTTGCAAAGTACAGGGAAGTCAGTTGCTTTCACCGGTTTAACCCTTGCGATTGGTGTAGTCCTTTGGACATTATCACCAATAAAGTTCCAAGCAGATATGGGAATACTTTTAACCTTTATGTTTATCTGGAACATGCTTGGTGCGTTGATTCTATTACCAGCAATCGCGTGTTTGCTGTTTCCGAGTAAGGATAAGTCTAAGGAGAAAGCTAAGGTTCTTTAGCTTTTTGATATGGCTTTATCGGCCACAGGGTGGCCTCCTACTGGTATGTTGGTTGGAGCTCACCCCGTGAGCGAAAAATTAGATTTAAATCAAATAACACAAGGATGTGTATATGAGAAAAGGAAATGCGAGTGCGCTTCGCAGAGGTAGGTATAGTTGTACAGGACATATCTATCACATCATCATAACTTGCAAAAATCGATATCCCTTTTTTAACGATCCTTCGCTAGCTAGGTATGCTGTTCTGTGTTTAAAGCGTTTAACTCCAGAAGCATTCACTTTGGCATTTGTTGTTATGCCGGACCATATTCATTGGCTAATGAAGCTTAATGATATAAAGAATCTTTCTGAAACGGTGAGACTGTTGAAAGTCATGGTTACGCAAAAAGCCGGAACACCGATTTGGCAGTCAGGATATTATGATCATGCGTTGAGAAAGGAGGAAGCGATAGAGGATGTGGCGCGTTACATTGTGTTAAATCCGGTTAGGGCCGGGTTGTGTGAAAATGTGAGGCAATACCCTTGGTGGGATTACGTCTATCTATAGGGACGTTGCCTGTTCGCAAAAGCCTGTTTGTAGGAGTTCACCCCGTGGGCGAAAGATAGATGATTTAGTGTTTGGCAATATCGGCCAAGGGTTGGCCTCCTACAGGGAGGGATGTGTAGGAGCTCACCCTGTGAGCGAAGGGTTCTTAGAAATATGCTCTGTAAAATCGGCCACAGTGTGGCCTCCTACAATTATTTAAATGCATCTAAGGCTTTCTGCATTTTGTTGGCTTTCTCTAGCGTTTTTTTCTCTTGCACTAAGTGTTTCTTTGTTTCATCAGCAAGTGATTCTGTTTCGCGATTCAAGGTTCTTACTTGAATTAAAATATCTCTTAGTTTGGTTGCTAGCTCGGAAGGTACTTCTGCGATGGCTAGTTGCGAAACCAGTTCGCCATGTTCGGATTGTAGCTCCTGAACTAAGTCCCATTTGTCTTCTTTGGCAGCGTTATTCATCTCTTCTGCTTGAACTAAAGCTGTTTGGGCTTTTTCAATTAAAACGCTCATTTAAATATTCCTACAAAATTTTTCTAATGCTAAGTGTGTGCTTGCCGATAACAAAAATCAACGAGGCGTTGCGAGCAAATAAGAAAGCTTCGGAAAAAATATAAATTTTTTCTAAAGCGTTTTTGTTTGCGGTCGATAACACTCTCAAGCTTGGATTTCCTAACCCCTTTTAAATCAGGAAATTCGAACAGCAAACTATTTTATTACGGCCGGTCAGACTCGGCTGAATGTGAGGAGAAAATCTCATGGCAATGGTAATTAACTCAAACATTATGTCGCTGAACGCTCAGCGTAACTTGACCCTTTCTCAGGGTGAACAGAACCAAGCTATGGAGCGTCTAACAAGCGGTAAGCGTATCAACTCCGCAGCAGACGATGCGGCAGGTCTTGCGATCTCTAACCGTATGACTTCTCAGGTTCGTGGTCTTGACCAAGCGATCCGTAACGCGAATGACGGTGTCTCTCTTATCCAAACTGCTGAAGGTGCGTTGGATGAGTCTACAAACATCCTGCAGCGTATGCGTGAACTATCTATCCAGTCTGCCAACGGTACTTACGATGAAGGTAACCGTTCTACATTGAATGCAGAGGTTCAGCAGCTTGTATCTGAATTGGATCGTATCGCAGAAACAACTGCATTCAACGGCCTAAATATTCTTGATGGTACTTTAGGTGAAGTTGATCTTCAGGTTGGTTCTGAAGCAAACCAGACCATTACTTTGGAAATCCAGGCTATGGATGCTTCTACATTAGGCTTAGGATCCACTAGTGTCGATGTATTAGGTTCGCCAACTCAGGCATTGACCGGTTTCTCTCTGAACGATGGCGATGTTCTTATCAATGGCCAGTCTATCGGCGATTTTAACGGTACAAACGCAGCTGTTGCTGGCATTGGTGAGCAGAATGAAACAATGGATGATCTCGTTAAGAGTATTAATGAGAATGTTAACGGTGTTACTGCAAGTACAAGAGCCGAAGTTAACCTAGGTAAAACAGGCACTGGCGTACTAGAGGGTGCTGATAGTATCCAAATTACAGTCACTGACGATGCTGGTAATGCACAAACTTATAACGTCGGTGATACGAGCAGCTTAGAAGAGCTAGCGGACAAAATTGGTACTGTGACGGGCAACCAGGTTAGTGCATCTATCAATGATGATGGCGAATTGGTGCTTAATGCAGAGGATGTTACCTCTTTAGCAGTAGTTGATAATTCAACTGGTGATGCAGCCGTAGGTGGTGATAAGTCAGCGAATGCTTCTATCGCTCTAACGTCTGATAACGGTGATGATATTACGATTACTAGAGGTACTACGGGTAACCTTTCTGATCTGAATAATCTTGGTTTTATTGAGACTTCTGAAGCTGGTAGCTTGAAAGGTACTAGTCTAGATGGTACAGCAGAAACTGATGCGTTCTCCGAAGGCGGTGTTACGATTAATGGAGTGGCTATTGATAACGACGGCACTACAGATCTTGCAGGTAAGCTAGATGCAATCAATGACGTTTCCGGAGAAACGGGTGTTACTGCATCTGCATATTCTACAGTTCAGTTGACTGACTATACTTCTGCTGCAAGTACAGCACTGACTATTAACGGTGTTTCTATTGCTGCAACTACAACAGCAAATACTTTGCAGGATGTCGCTACACTGATAAACAATGCGTCTACAGATACAGGTGTTACTGCATATGTATCGGGTCAGGATCTTATTCTAGAAGGTGATGGATCTATGACTTTGGGTAACTTTGATGATCTATCTTTTGAGGCTTCTAAAACAAATAGTAGCACTGATGGTTTTACAGCGGCGGCAGGTGCTGCTCTGACTGATGATGAAACTATACAAGCAGGTATCCAGCTTAGCAGTACAAACGGTAATCCAATTCAATTGGATGTAGCTACAACTGCAGATGCCGTAGCACTTGGTTTGACTGATCAGAATGTATCTGAAGATGGTCGTTTTGGTACAGCGATTAACTCTATTGATATCTCAACTGCTGCTGGGGCTCAGAAAGCAATTGATGTAATTGATAATGCCCTAGAAACGATCAACGAAACTCGTGGTGATCTGGGTGCGATCAATAACCGTCTAGACTTTACTGTGAACAACTTAGCAAACGTATCTGAGAACGTAGCGGCTGCCCGTTCACGAATTGAAGATGCGGACTTCGCTGCAGAATCTGCTGCACTATCTCGTGCTCAGGTACTACAGCAGGCAGGTACTGCAATGTTGGCTCAGGCAAACGCTGCGCCACAGCAGGTTCTATCACTGCTTCAGTAAGATAAGCGCTATACTAACTAGTAGCTTATTACCCTCCATTGCGACACCGCAATGGAGGGTAGTTTAAAGAGATAAAAAAGAGGAATGCGTTATGGCTATAGAATCACTAAATGCTGCGAACAGTGCGGCTAACGTAGTTCAGCCTACCCAGCAGCCTCAGCAAGCAGAGCAGGTTCAGCGTCAGGCTGCGGAGTCGCAAAGCAATGAGCGTCTTCAAGAGCAAGCTAAACAAACGCAGGAACTCTCCGCTGAGAAGTTGGATGCTGCGATTGATCGTCTAAATGAGATGATGAAAAGCAGTCAGCGCTCTCTGAACTTTTCTGTAGATAACTCATCAGAAAAAGTAGTAGTTCAAGTGCGTGATCTAAGCACAGATAAAGTCATCCGTCAGATTCCAAATGAAGAAGCACTGCGTTTTGCGGAGTCATTTGATCGCATGATGGGCTTGATCTTTAACGAGGAAGCCTGAGAAACTACGGGCTTCTTCCACTCACCTAAAAACCAGAGGCGTTGGCTATGAGTGATAGTATCATTAGATCACTGGGGGCCGGTTCTGGTATCGATACCTCCAGTCTTGTTAGTAATCTTGTTGAAATTGAGCGTGCGCCCAAAGAGCAGCGACTTGATAGCAAACAGGAAAGTCTTGAAGCACAAATTTCAGCTTACGGGATATTAAAAAGTACACTGTCAGAGTTTCAGAGTGCCATGGCTACGCTGGCTGATAATGATACTTTTAATGGTCGTTCTGTATCATTTCCTGACTCTGATGTGATTACACCCAACTCGGTAGATGCGGGGGCACAGACAGGTACATATCAGATAGAAGTAGTTGATGTTGCTCAGTCACAGTCCTTGGCGTCAGGGGCTTATGCTGATAAAGATGCTGCTTTAGGGGCGGATTATGCGGGCACATTAACCATTAGTTTTGGTCAGTGGACTTATGATGAAGATGCCGATCCAGGGGCCGATGTGGATACGGATCAAGACCCTTATAGCTTTACGACGAATGCTGATCGGGCTGCACTAAATATCACGGTAGAGGAGAGTGATTCTCTTCAAGATATTGCAGATAAAATTAATGAGGAAGATGCAGATGTTCAGGCATCTGTGTTGCTTGTTGATGGCCAATATCAGCTCCTGTTGACGGCACCGTCCGGTGAAAATAATGCCTTACGTATATCCAGTGATGATGCAACAAAAGGTGATAGCACGGGATTAAGTGTATTTGAATTTAATGAAACAGAGCATTCTCAAGTCACAGAAACTCAGCAGGGTAAAGATGCTGAAATTAAAGTAAATGGATTAACTGTCTATCGAGATACCAATGAGATAGATGATGTTATTCAGGGTTTTAATTTTTCTCTTAATAAAGCGGACCCTGGAACAAGTCTTACTTTTACTGTGAGTGCTGATACAGCCATTGCTGAACAAGCTGTGAGAGACTTTGTTGATGCGTATAACCTGTTTTTTGAAACATCATCCAATCTCACAGGTGTTTCAAGGGATGAAAATAACCAGATCGTCAAGGGTGACCTTTCAACAGACGGTACGGCTAAAACACTTATAAACCGTCTGCGTACCTCTGTGACGGCATCTGTACCCGGTTTAGATTCAGGCTTTACTGCTCTGACTAATATAGGTGTACGCACAGAGCTAGATGGCACACTAGCGATAGATGAAGATGATTTTAGTGATGCCTTTAGTGATAACTTTGATCTCATTGAAAGTTTGTTTGCTACTACGACAGAAAGTGCTAATGATGAAGTCTCTGTAAAAGTGGGTAGCTATGCTTCAGATACAGTAGCGGGTGATTATGAGGTTATTGTCACTACCAACCCTGAAAAAGCAACAGTAACAGGAAATGCGCAAACGCTTACTTTTGCCCCAACTACGACTCTTGGTGCTGATTATGCTTTTAAAATTACAGTGGATGGAGTGAAGTCCGAAGATATTATTCTTGGCGGGACATTTTCGAGTATCGAAGAAGTTAGGGCTGACCTTCAAGCAATGATTAATGGTGATACCAATATCAAAGATGCGAATGTTGCTTTGGATGTTGGTTATAACGGTAGTGAATTCACATTTACCTCTAGGGCTTATGGTAGTGCTTCTGAAATAGATTTTGATTCGGCTGATTTTGGTGTAAGTGCTGGGCAGCTTGGTTTGACGGATCTGAATGATAATGGGGTGGACGCTGCCGGAACAATTGCGGGTGAAGCTGCATTTGGCTCAGGTAATGTCCTTTTGCCACCAATTGATTCCGATGCGTATGGCCTTAACTTCACTGTTGGAGAAAATGCAGTTGCTGCTGGTGCGGTAACAACAACATTTTCACGAGGATTGGCCGGTGAATTAAGTAAGCTAATTGATGACCTATTAGCTAGCGATGGTTCAATACAAACTCGTGAAACTAATATTAATAATTCCTTAGAAAATATTACCGATGATCGCGCTGAGCTTGATCGAAAAATGGAAAAGCTTGAGCTAAGGTTATATTCTCAGTTTTTAGCGATGGAGCGAATTGTCAGTAGCTTCCAGAGTACTGGTAATCAGTTGGACGGGATCTTAGATCGTTTGCCGTTTACAGCGTCGAACTCTTAATTCTCTTTTTTGTTTATTTTGCACGATTTTTTCGTGTTTAAGGTAATTTGTAGGTGTAAGTATGAGCGTTAATCTAAACGCATTAAAGCAATATCAAAGTGTAGATCTTCGCGCTACGATTGAAACTGCTAGCCCACATAAATTGATATCAATGCTATTGGATGGTGCTTTGGGAGCTTTAGCAAAAGCAAAAGGATCGATTGAACGCTCAGTGATTGAAGAGCGAACGAAGCATCTGAATAAAGCAACAGAGATAGTTGTGGGTTTAAAAGGAAGTTTAGACCTGGAAAAAGGTGGTGAAGTTGCAGAGAATCTTGATGGACTTTACGACTATATTTTACGTTCCATCGTAATAGCTAACCGCGAGAATGATGCAGAGAAGGTTCAAGAGGTTATGAATTTACTCCTTGAAATAAAGCAAGGTTGGTCCGAAATGCCGAATGACTTACAGCTGTAATCATCAGGTAAAAGCATTACATGTCAGAACGCCTTGGTCTCAAAATTCTTCATATTGCTAGTTTTGTCGGAAACATCGGAGACAATGCAAATCATCAAGGTGTTCGACGCACACTGTCTGAAAGGTTCTCTGGTATACATACTTACACAGAGTTAGAAATTAGAAAGTGTTATCGTATATACACCGGTGGAGATCGTTGGGAATTTGACCTGCAGTTTGCCAGTTTAGCGAACCAACATGATCTAATAATTATTGGCGGTGGAAACTTTTTTGAACCGTGGTTACCTGAATCTAGCACAGGTACAACTATTGACCTGTCTAAAGAAATTCTGGATAAAATTCATTCACCTATTCTATTTTACGGTGTAGGGTTTGATACTTATAAGCATTGTCCCGCAGAGTGCCTTCAAAAATTTCAAGATTTTGTTGTTGATGTTAGTGAACGTTCGAACGTCATACTAACCTTTCGAAACGATGGTTCATTGAAAAACTATAAAAAAACGTATGGAGCAATGTCGGAAGCCATTGATGTTGTACCAGATGGCGGTTTTTTCTATCAACCAGATTGTAAATTGAACTTTCCATTTGACAGTAAAAATGAATATTGGGGTATTAACCTTGCCTCTGATATGAAAGACGTGCGCTTTCCTGAAGGAGGCAAAGGGAATATAACATGGGAAGGATTTCTTAGAGGGTTTGCAGCAGTATTATCTACCAAGTTGACCGAACAAGAAAATCTACAGTTAATTTTTTTTCCGCATATCTATAAGGATTTAGAAGCAATTAGTGAACTTTTAGCGTATATGGATGATCGTTTTTGTCGAGATCGTATACAGACAGCTCCATATTCATATGGTTGGGATGGAGCAGACAAAGTTTTCTCTCTTTACAACTCATGCTCTCTTATTATGGGAATGCGATTCCATACGAATGTATGTGCTATGGGTATGAATATTCCAAGCATAGGCCTTTCCAGCTCACCAAAGCTCGAAGATTTGTACGAAGAAATAGGGCTTAGAGATAGGATTGTTCGGATTAATAAAGATGATTGTATGCAAAAATTATTATTTTTGTTGTCAAAAATGAACGAGAAGCCTCATATTTTCAGGCAGCAAAATAATACTGTAGTTGATAGGCTAAGAAATGATGTGGGATTATTTTGGGATAAGTTAGCCTTACTTTTAGATAAAAGTTAGTAAATAATCCCAAGTGGATCTACTTATGCACATGTTTATTCATCAAAGCACGACTTACATATTAAAGGCAGGACGTGTCTATACGGCGTTAATAATCTATGTGAAGGATTTAGAAGTATCTTTCTAAATAGCTCAATGCTTCCCAAAAACCCTCTCCATTATTTTTGTGGCCTTGCCAAACTTCAGGTATGAATGGAATACTAGATACTTGTTCTTTCAGTACTTTCGATAAGTCTGAAAAGTTAACATCACCATGTCCTATCTGAATACCTTCCCCGTCTACACCTTTAGCATCTACGATATGGCAATAGGCAATGTATGGCCTTATGGTGCGAATAAATTCTATAAGGTCCCAATCATAGTAGTTGCATGCCATCATTGAATGAGAAACATCCAAACATATTCTGATGTTATTCTGTTTGCAAAATGTTGCTATATCATTGGCTGATACGAATAAATTGTGGAAACTCTGCCCGCCAAAATGCCAAGGGAAGGGGGGCATTGTTTGAATGATGATCTCGACACCTTCCGTGTTTATCTCTGATAGGGACTCTGCTACACGGTTATACATCGATGGAAGGGCGTCTTTGTCTACAAATCCTTGAGTGTTAAATCCCCCAGCATTGACCACAATAAATGGTTTTTTCGTGTTGGGGAAAAAGCCTTTCAACTCTCGGGTTATTTCTACAACACGAGTAAGCTCTTCTATCGAATGTTTACGATATTCAGTATCTGGGCTGGCCAAATTAAGAATATGGTCGCCTTTGAAAAGCTCCGGTGAATGTACGGCAAATCCATGGTTAGCCGTTGGTTTAATGAAATCTGCGATGTTCACTTCCATGTCCTGATAGCTCAGATGGAACTCGATAAAATCCATGTTAGAGAGGGCAGTCAGCTTTTTATAATCGTGATATCTTACAGGTATGCCAAAAGGCCGATCAAATTTATAAGCTTTAGGAGATGATTCAAGACTTTTGAGGTCTGAATTGTAAAAGTAATCTCCCGGGCTCATGTCTCGCTTACTTTTCATACCTACTAGTTGTTCCAGATAACACGGTTGAAGGCCTTGCCCAGGGCTCTTCACATCCAGCATTTCTCGTGTGATAGTACTTCCTTTGGGGATATTGGTATTGCTGACTAAGCTTTTAGCAAGTATTTCTCTATTTATCATTTCCCCTTGTGATAAAAGTCGAGAGTCATTATTCCCTAGTGCTGACTCTAAGACTCTGATGTCCTGAACCATCTGTTTGAATTCGTCGGGTAATAGGGATACTTTATGGTCATTTCCCTCCATTTCTTTATCAATTGTGAAATGCTTTTCAATAACCTTGGCGCCCAGTGCTACAGCAGCAATTGGAATAGTAATACCACGCTCATGCCCAGAATAACCTACAATGCTGCCAGTGATGGATTTTAATCTTTGCAGATATTTTAAATTAACATCCTTAAGAGGTGTTGGGTATGTAGAGTTACAATGTAACATGATAAATTCTGTACCATGATATTTTAGTAAATCCACTGCATGACGAATTTCTGACTCTTTGGACATTCCAGTTGAACAAATTAAGGTTTTACCTGTCTTTGCAATGTCAGTTAACAAAGCGTCATTAGTTAAATCAGCTGAGGCAACTTTATAAGCATTCATTCCATAGTTTTCAAGTTTCCTCAGGGATTCGGTATCCCAAGGAGTACAAAGAGGCATCATGTCTAATTCTTTGCAGTAATCAAATGCAGAGAAAAGTTCTTCATCTGATAATTGAAATCTTGAAAGTAAATCCAGAGTATATTCAGTTCCTAGATCAGATGATCCATCGGCTGATTCCTTGTACAGAGAATTCATGCTTCTCATCTGGAACTTAGCGCAATCAGCTCCTGCCTTTTTAGCAAGTTTGATCAGTTTCTTAGCTAGCTCCAGACTACCGTTATGGTTGTTACCAATCTCAGCAATAATAAAAGCTGGACTTGATTCATCTATCTTTTGCAGGCCGAGTACAATACCTCTTTCGCCTTTAATGGCTATAGCAACAGGGCGCTTCGAGTCATCTAATAATGGAATGACTGAAATAGGGCGCTTGAAACTGTTTTCTATCTCTTTACGTGATGCTTCTATGGGTAGGCTCTGTGCATTAGCATTGGTTAAAGAACCAACATCCTGTTTGAGGTCAAAGTTTTCAACGTTAATTAACCAGCGCCTGAAATCGCCGTCTGTGAATGATCCAAGCAATTGGCCTGAACTAGAAACAACGAATACGATTCGATTTTTGTTCTGATTGATTTTCTCAAGAGCGCGAAAAACAGATTCATATTCATAAACGATAAAATCAGATATTTTTTTAAGGATAATCACGATTTCTTGCCTGCTTGAAGTTTTAGTATAGCCTCATTGATTACCCAGTCTGTCGGTGTGTCAATTTCATAGCTTTCCTCTTCGCTCATAACATACATACCTATTTCGCCACCGAGGCGATTGTTTGTGTCTCGGTAAATAGTTTCTTTTGTTATATAGATGGAACCATTTTCTCTATATGTTAATTGCTTCTGAGGGATGTCTTGTCTGCGAGGACGATTTAAAAAGTCATATCTAGCAGTCGGGCGTTTTTCATTTTCCCATAGAAAGTGCCAGAACTCTGTAGTGCTTAGTAAGGAGTCGTAACTTCCAGAGAAAAAATGGGATAAAGCATTATCGATAGAGCCATCTAACCTAACTGGTGAAGTGCATTGGAGTAATACAACTATACTGGGAACAATATCATCATTGTCCCTAAGCCAGTCGAGGCAATTTATAACAGCTGACTCGGTTGTTGCAGTGTCATTTGCAATTTGACTTGGTCTTAAAAACGGTACATATGCTCCGCAATCCGATGCTATCTTAGCAATATCAGGACAGTCAGTAGATACAATTACTTTATCTATTCTTTTGCTGTTAAGAGCGTGTTCTATTGTCCAGGCAATAAGAGGCTTGCCAGCTATTGGTTTTATGTTTTTGCGAGGGATTCCTTTTGACCCTCCTCTTGCTGGAATTATAGCAATAATCATTTGATAAGCTTACTGTCTAAATTTCTCGTTTTATTATCTATATCTAGAAGTCTTTTGCCGGATCTGTTTTTTATAGAATCTAAAAAATCTAGGTATATATTTAAAACTTTCTTGTAAATTATAATGCTGTCTTTCTGATTATGTCCTAGGTATAGAGCTTTGTTTAGAATAATACAAAAAGATGTAATGCTTCCCTTGATTAATGGATATAAGTACTTTCCTTTAGAGGAGTTTTTTAAGCTATTGAGGATATTATGATGTCTGAAAAGTTCATATTGAACTTGATCAATGCTTTTGGGTCTGGTCGAGAAGCTTTTTTTCAAGTTTTCGATTGACTCTTCCAAGAAGTAGAAATCTTTCAAAGTTTCTTCTTGAGAAGCATTTTTTTCTATACCTGAGTTATAGAAATAATTTTCAAAAAGGTTATTGACTATTGAACCTTTATTTTTGATCTGAACATTAGACTCTATTTGATTTGGTTTGATTGGTGTAGTTCCCTCAATGTATATGCCATTGCTTGTATTGTAGCAGTTGATAGACTTTGGTTGACTGAGGCACATTTCCATAGAAATCTTTGCAAATTTGAACGTTGCATTTGTAAGTATTTGCTCTTGGAAGTTGCCTTTGAGATAGAAATTTTTATTATCATCTGTTTTGTACAGGTTCAAGCTAGCTGTATGTTGTTTGTCTATGGAGTAATGGGTGCTGTGTTTTGAATGATGCTGAGTCCCGGAGCTGAAGCCGAAATCCATTCCAAAAAGATAAACCTCTCTGAAACCTAAAGCGATAGCAAGCGCTAACCCTGTATTCCCTACGGTTGGATTGCAGTTACCTAAATTTACGCAATAGTTACCTGTCTTAATGTATTTTGATATGAAATATGTTCCGAGGTCATTTGCCTTTAAGGCCATGCCTTTCTTATCGAATAATTTGAATACGTCAGGGTGAACAGTGTTAAGTGTAAGTAATAAGATGTTATCTCGATACTGGCTATCAGTTGAGGTCTCAAGCCATTCTATAACAGGCTTAGTTCGCTCCATTTCAATATGGATGTCGGGCTTGATGCCCATTTTGTAGAGGGAGCCGATCGTTGTGCCGCAAGATATATATATGGCGTTTTCTTGATGTTTTGATAGGAAGTCTTTTGCTTCGTCTAGTGAGGGACCATTTCCGATTATAAAAACAGGAATATCTAAGCTTTCTTTGCTAATAATACTATGGTTTCTTAGAGGAGGGATTTGGCATTCCCAATTTTGTATAGTGTGAGCAAGACCAACTTGTTCATCATCAAAGTAGCCTGATGATGCGAAGATAATTCCTAGCCTATCAAGAAAATTATCAGTGATTTCTTTCATTTCTTTACTGGAAAGATGGTCTATTTTGCAACTGTTAACCGCGTTATAAACGCCTATGAAATCAAGATATGTTTTGAACTCGGTTAAAGACTGTTGACTAGATTGACCCACTATTAGTTTGAGAGAATGGCCTTCCTGTTTGAAATATGAGAAGACCTCTTTCCAATCTAAGATAAATAAACTTGCGAAAAAAATATCTAAATGAGGCTCAATAATTACTAAGTTCTTAATATCGCACAGTTCTAGCATTTGTGGGACGATATAGCCCATGCCAATGCCGTTTAATATCAGTAGGTTACACGTTTTTTCGGTTGTTAGGTCTATGGTTCTTTTTGTATGCTGCTTTAGGATATCCACACATCTATTCATATGTGATATGTGTAAAATATTTTCAGCATCTAATGCGTCTTTTGATTGAGGGGTGAAATCGAAGATATGTGGTTTTTTAGTGAACTGGTCAACAAAATCCTGACAGAACTTTTGAGGATCGTATCTGTAAACGGGTTTATTGTTTAATTTGTTATTGAAAAGGTTAAGATAGCCCTGATCTGACAATTTAAGTGATATATCGGTCGGAGTGTGTCTAGAGAATTTCTCGGCCACCTCAGGTATCTCTTTTTTGAAAAAAAGGATATTTTTTGCAAATTGCTGATTCAGCATTTGTTGCATTTTCAGGATTTCTTCTGCGTGTTTCTTTTGGTCAAAATCCATGCTTTATCTCTTGAAATTTGGGCTAAATATTAGACTGTGGTTTGACGTCAGTCTTCTTGAGTTTTTGGGGGTGCTACAAGTTATAGATATTATAATCAGTGTATATTAGCTTCGAAGGTCATCCAAGATGTTAGTGCTTTTGTGTATCGTGTTTTTCCCCGATAGCGTCATTGAATCTGATGTTACCCACGCACTGGATAAGTGCCTACTTGGACTTTAAATCACTCTAGAGCGATTAAGCTTAAGGGTGAGTTTACTAGCGAATGTGCTGCATCAATTGGGATGTGTGTAGACTTGTTTTCAGTAAGAGACAATGTTTCATCACCTTTTATTACTTGAGCAATACTGGTTGCCAAAATCTACTGTTTTGGTCTGTGGCGTATCTAGGTTATAGAGTCATTAGCCTGAATTTTCAGGAATGAGTTTTTTTGCATGCTATTGACATATAATATGAGACTTGAAGATTGTTCTGTTTTTTTATGCTCTAGGGAGAGGAGTATAATCGGATATCAGCTTTTTCCGTCATAATCACGGCATCATCTGTTAGCTCCTCACTCATTAGATCCTATTTGTTTGCATCTAATGATCATGTTCCGAAATTACGTTATTGATAAGAAGTTAATCAGTATTGATCACTGTATATAAGGTGGTTTATTAATCGGTGTCAATAAAATATCGTGCTGTTTGATTTTTTTATGCTTGTGACATTTTATTGACATTACCCCTTTCTCGGTTAATTATTACCATTATTAACAAGCAGCTTTTAATAATGGTTAGGCATGTCTTCGGTTTTAGTCATAGATGATGATCTAAGTCGGCGGGAGCTTTTGAGTTCCGCTTTTTCTTTTCTTGATCAGCCGTGTGAATTTTGCGGTTTTGTTGATTGGTTTCAATCTAACAGTGAGATAAGCACAGATCAGATCAATTTGGTGCTGCTGGGTCAAAGTCAGCTACCTATCTCTTTAGAAAAGCTTGTTAAAGATTTTCAAGATAAGTTTGCTTCTATTGCTGTGGTGACGTTGGATGAATGGTCAGACGTTGCAGAACTGTCTGACTCCTTACGCCAGTGTGTGGTTGGGCAGCTTTCAGTTCCGTTTAACTATCAGCAGTTACTGGATTGTTTGCATCGAGCTCAGTTATTTAGATTGAGAGCAGATGATGCATCGCTTGCACAGGTCGATCTTTTCTCTGGATTAGTGGGTATTAGCCAGTCAATGTTGCAAGTGAGACGGGCGATGTCTCAAGTGGCTGGTAGAGATGTAAATGTCTTGATTACCGGTGAGTCAGGCACAGGTAAAGAGGTTGTAGCTCGCAGTCTTCATGATCATTCAGTGCGTAAAAATGGTCCTTTTGTACCTATAAACTGTGGCGCCATTCCTGCGGATCTTCTCGAAAGCGAGCTTTTTGGTCACGAAAAAGGCGCCTTTACTGGAGCGGTGTCTAGTCGACCTGGGCGTTTTGAGTTGGCTCAAGGCGGAACGCTTTTCTTGGATGAAGTTGGTGATATGCCGCTGCCTATGCAGGTTAAACTTCTTCGAGTATTGCAAGAGCGTAAGTTTGAGCGAATTGGTGGGACTAAAACCTTAGACGCTGATATTCGAGTGATCGCGGCAACGCATAAAAACTTGGAAGAGATGATCGAAACGGGTGAGTTTAGGGAGGATTTATATTACCGCCTAAATGTCTTCCCTATAGATATGCCGCCATTAAGAGAGCGTGCAGGTGACCTCCCTTTATTGCTGGATGAGCTCTCACGTCGACTTCCAGAGCAAGGTTTAGATGCCGTTCGTTTTCAAAATAGTGCGATAGCATCCCTGCAATTGCATCCTTGGCCCGGTAATGTGCGGGAACTCTCCAACTTAATTGAGCGTATGGCGATCCTTTACCCGAACGGCGTGGTTGGTGTTTCTGAGTTGCCGCCTAAATTTCAGAATGTTCCTGAACCAAATCCTGAATTATACGAACAAGCCGAAAATGCTGTTTCATCAGAAGGAGTTAGTATTCCTCACACCGTAGAGCTGGATAAACTGCCAGATGAAGGTATTGACCTTAAAAGGCATTTGGAAACAATCGAGCAGCGTTTATTAGAGCAGGCTCTTACTGTAAATGACAATGTGGTTGCACGAGCCGCGGAGACGTTAAATATTCGACGGACCACTTTAGTAGAAAAAATGCGTAAATATGGAATGCAGCGTAAGTAATATGTCCAGCGAAGAACAGTATCTACAGCGCATAGAGCAATTAGAAAATGAGCTATCTGCTAATAAGAAGAAGTTGGTTCAACTTGAAGCAAGTCAAAGTCAGGATAGCCAACAGTTGAATGATCGTTTTCAGCATTTGTTATCGGTTATGCCTGTTGGTGTAGTTATTATTGATGGTTCTGGGTTGATTTCAGAAGTTAATTCGGTAGCCGAGAACTTGTTGGGTTCTCCTATCAAAGGACAGCCGTGGTTTAAGATAATTGAACGTAGCTTTGCTCCTCAAAATGATGATGGTCATGAAGTTTCATTAAAAGATGGCCGTAAAGTCAGTTTGATGACACGAGCAATGGATAATGAACCAGGGCAATTGGTGGTATTAACGGATCAGACCGAAACTCGTCTTCTTCAGGGGCGTTTGTCTCATTATCAGCGTCTATCTGAAATGGGGCGGATGATGGCGTCACTTGCGCATCAAATCAGAACGCCTCTATCGGCGGCCTTACTTTATGTTGATCATCTTAATCGCCCAGATCTATTGCAAGAGCAGCGTCAGAAATTTGCCACTAAAGCCAAATCTCGCCTGACTAATTTAGAACAGCAAGTTAGGGATATGTTAATTTTTGCGCGTGGTGAAATGCGTTTAGATGAGCAGGTAAGCTCTAAAGCACTGATGGCTGAACTAGAAGATATGCTCGATGTACCATTGGTAAACTACGATGCTGATTGTGACTGTGTGAATTCTGTCCCCGAATATAGTTTGCAGTGTAATAAAGAAGCGCTGTTAGGTGTTTGTAGTAATTTGATTGAGAATGCTCTGCAGGCTTGCGGTAAGGGTGCGGAGTTGATGGTTCGTTTCGCTGATCAGGACGGGAAGTTACGCATCGATGTTATTGATCAAGGGCCAGGAATGGGCGGAGATGAATTGAAGCGGGCGCTCGAACCATTTTATACCACCAAATCCCATGGTACGGGATTGGGCTTAGCGGTAGCTCAA
Source organism: Neptuniibacter sp. QD57_21 (assembly GCF_047778075.1). Lineage (GTDB taxonomy): Bacteria > Pseudomonadota > Gammaproteobacteria > Pseudomonadales > Balneatricaceae > Neptuniibacter. Next base: position 601,070 of record NZ_CP180549.1, read on the forward strand.
GTTGTAGCGCATGCTCATCATGGTCAATTCTTACTTAATTCTCTGCCGGGTCAGGGAACTGTCGCCAGTCTAATTTTGCCGGCAATAACGTCTGCTTCGGAAGAGGGTTAAAAGATCTGCAATGGCTAATCGTATATTAATAGTTGAAGACGATAACGAGTTACGCGAAGCGCTTTGTGATACGTTGGAATTGGCAGGCTTTGAATATCTTGAAGCAGAAGATGCAGAAACCGCTTTGGATATTTTGTCGCGTCAGCAGGTGGCTATGGTCGTAACCGATGTCAATATGCCGGGTATGGATGGGCATCAGTTGTTAGATAAGATTCACGAAACTTACCCTGCATTGCCGGTTATGCTTATCACTGCTTTTGGGCAAGTAAGTAAAGCGGTAGAGGCCATCAAAGCCGGTGCTGTCGATTACTTGATGAAGCCGTTTGATTCTGATGCCTTGATATCGTCAGTACGTCGCTTTGCGGTTGGAGAGACTGCGGCAAGTGAAATGGAGCAGCCTATAGCGGAAGAGCCTAGTAGTCAGCAATTACTGCAGTTGGCTCGTCGCGTAGCAGCGTCAGATTCTACAGTGTTGATCTCTGGAGAGTCAGGTACAGGTAAAGAAGTTTTGGCTCAATACATCCATAACCACTCTTCGCGGGCTAAGAAGCCATTTATTGCGATTAACTGTGCTGCAATCCCTGAAAATATGCTCGAAGCTACTTTGTTTGGACACGAGAAAGGGGCTTTTACTGGTGCCTATGCAAGTGCACCCGGTAAGTTTGAGCAGGCTGATGGCGGTACTTTGTTGCTTGATGAGATTTCCGAGATGGATCTTGGTTTACAGGCAAAGTTGCTACGTGTATTGCAGGAGCAAGAAGTGGAGCGAATTGGTGGTCGTAAAGTTATCAAGCTTAATGTTCGTGTGTTGGCAACCACAAACCGCAAATTAGATAGTTACGTTGCAGAAGGTAAATTTAGAGAAGACTTATTCTATCGTCTTAATGTCTTTCCATTGCAATGGAAACCTTTGCGTGAGCGCTCGGCTGATATTGTGCCTTTGGCTGAAAGGCTTTTTGGTAAGTATTGCCAGAAAATGCTGCGTACTTCAGTTGCGTTATCTGATGATGTTAAGCGTTTGATGACCGATTATTCTTGGCCGGGTAATGTGCGTGAATTAGACAATGTTGTGCAGCGAGCTTTGATACTGCAATCCGGTACAGAAATCGGTGTTGCTGACCTTATGCTCAATCCTGAAGATATTTCACACACAACTGTACATGACGTGAATCAAGAAACTGATCAAGATGAAGATCTTTCAGGACAGTTGGGAGAGGGCGTTCGTCAGCGAGAATTTCAGCTGATTATTGATGCCCTAAAAGCTACTCACGGAAGTCGTAAGGAAGCAGCGGAAAATCTCGGGATAAGCCCGCGTACTCTGCGATACAAGCTAGCTAAGATGCGTGAGCAAGGCTTGGATTTAGATAAATTGCTTGGTCGTTAATAGGCTTTTAAAGATCCCTTTTACGTGCTTTTAAAAAAAGCTTGTAGAGACTAAGGTCTTACACCGGATATACCAATGTCTAATTCAGAGGCCCGCTACCCCTTCTGTATAAATCTAGGTACTGATATAAAGCCTCAAACTGACTCGTAGAATAATAATATTGGAGTAGAGCGATCTGGGGTTATTTTAGAACTAAAACAATCAAGCTAAGGGCATCACGATGAGTGAAAAGGTATATCCAGTAAGTCCGGAGATTGCGGCAAACGCGCACATCGACAACGAAAAATATGAAGCGATGTATGAGCAATCAGTTAACGATCCGGATGCATTCTGGGGTGAAGCAGGTAAGCGCCTGGATTGGTTTAAGCCATACACTAAAGTTAAAAACACCACTTTCGATCCACACAATGTAGATATTCGTTGGTACGAAGATGGTACGTTGAACGCTTCTCACAACTGTCTTGATCGCCACCTAGAAACTCGTGGTGATCAGGTTGCTATCATCTGGGAAGGTGATGATCCAAGCGAATCTGAAAATATCACTTACCGTGATCTTCATGAGCGCGTTTGTAAGTTTTCTAACGCTCTTAAAGCTCGTGGCGTAGAGAAAGGCGATGTTGTAACGCTTTACATGCCTATGATTCCAGAAGCTGCTGTAGCTATGTTGGCATGTACTCGTATTGGTGCTGTCCACTCTATCGTATTTGGTGGTTTCTCTCCTGAAGCGCTAGCAGCTCGTATCGAAGGTGCGAAATCTAAAGTTGTTGTAACGTCTAACTACTCTTTGCGTGCAGGCAAGTCTGTTCCGCTTAAAGCTAACGTAGACAAAGCGTTAGAGCATGATGCAGCTAAAGCGCATGTTGAAAGCGTAATCGTTGTTAAGCGCGTTGAGCAAGATGTTGCTTGGGATAGCAATGTTGATGTTTGGTACGAAGATCTAGTAGCTGAAGCATCTGCTGATTGCCCTGCTGAAGAGATGAACGCTGAAGATCCAATGTTCATTCTTTACACGTCTGGTTCTACTGGTGCGCCAAAAGGTCTGAAGCACACTACTGGTGGTTACATGGTTTACGCTTCCATGACACACGAGTACGCGTTCGACTATAAAGAAGGTGATATCTACTGGTGTACTGCTGACGTAGGTTGGGTTACTGGTCACTCTTACATCGTATACGGACCACTAGCTAACGGTGCAACTTCACTAATGTTTGAAGGTGTTCCAAGCTACCCAGATAACAGCCGTTTCGGCCGTGTTATCGAAAAACACAAAGTTAACCAGTTCTACACTGCACCAACGGCTATTCGTGCATTGATGCAGCAAGGTGAAGATGTACTAGGTGATTCTGACCTATCTACACTACGTATCCTTGGTTCTGTAGGTGAGCCAATCAACCCAGAAGCTTGGGAATGGTACCACCGCATTATCGGTCAGGGTCGTTGCCCAATCGTTGATACTTGGTGGCAGACTGAAACTGGCGGTATGATGATTCTTCCTCTGCCAGGTGCTACTGCAGCTAAGCCAGGTGCAGCATCTCGTCCATTCTTCGGTATTCAGCCAGCACTTCTAGATGCTGATGGTAACGAGTTGGAAGGTGCGACTGACGGTAACCTAGTAATTAAAGATTCTTGGCCATCTCAGGCTCGTTCTATCTGGGGTGATCACGAGCGCTTTATCCAAACTTACTTCTCTACATACAAAGGTGTATACACTACTGGTGATGGTTGTCGTCGTGATGAAGACGGTTACTATTGGATCACAGGTCGTGTAGATGACGTAATCAACGTTTCTGGCCACCGTATGGGTACTGCGGAAGTTGAGTCTGCACTAGTAGCTCACGAAGCAGTTGCTGAAGCAGCAGTAGTTGGCTACCCGCACGAAGTTAAGGGTCAAGGCATCTACGTTTATGTAACTCTACAGTCTGGTTTCGAGCAGTCTGACGAGCTACTTAAAGAACTACGTATGCACGTACGTTCTGAGATCGGTCCAATCGCATCTCCAGACTTGATTCAATTCGCACCAGGCATGCCTAAGACACGTTCTGGTAAGATCATGCGTCGTATCCTTCGTAAGATCGCTGAAGACGATTTCGGTGCTTTAGGTGATACTTCTACACTTGCAGATCCATCTGTAGTAGATGACCTAATCGAAAACCGTATGAACCGTCAGGACTAATTCTTCTTATAAATTAGTCTGAAAAAACTCCTGTAAGTCGCGGATTACCCGAGACTTGCGGGAGTTTTTTGTTTTATAGTGGTATTCTCTTCACTGGATTAACCGTTCATTAACGGTTGGCGTTCGTCACAGGGTTCTTAAGGGGGAAGTGAACGCATGCAGTTAGCACAAAAAATTATTATTGCAGATGATCATCCGTTGTTCCGTGCAGCTTTAAAACAGGCTGTTACTCAGGCAATGCCTGGTGTAGAAACAATCGAAGCGGATTCGTTGGCTGCAGTGCAGGAAGCCGTGGATCAGCACTCTGATGCAGATCTGGTGTTATTAGATATTCATATGCCAGGCACTAATGGCTTTTCTGGTCTAGTGTTCTTGCGTGGTCAAAACCCGGGGATCCCAGTTGTGGTTGTATCTGGCAGTGAGCAACCGCATGTAATGAAGCGTGCTATTGATTACGGCGCTTCTGGTTTTATCCCGAAATCAGCACCTCTCGAAACAATTGGTGAAGCCATTGTTGCTGTACTTGAAGGTGAGGAATGGTTGCCTCAGGAAGTAGCTGATAATTTAGGTGATGTAAGCGAAGATGACCAAAAGTTCGCTGCGGCATTATCTGCATTAACGCCTCAACAGTTCCGTGTATTGACGATGCTGACTGAAGGGTTGTTAAACAAGCAGATCGCTTATGAGTTAAACGTTTCTGAAGCGACGATCAAAGCGCACGTAACAGCTATTTTACGTAAGCTGGGTGTTCATAGTCGTACACAAGCGGTAATTGCTGCTCAGCGCCTTGGTGTCGAGCCGCCTAAGACTGATCTTGAGTAATACCTAAAATAAAGATTTTAAAAAAGGCGCCTATGGCGCCTTTTTTATTGGTTGTGATTGGTTCAAGGTTATTCGTTTTCAGCTTCGCTAGCGCGTGCTGTGGCAATGGTTTTATTAATCATCGCTCGTAATGCCGCAGGGCGAATAGGCTTGGTTAATAGTTGTGATCCATAATCTTGGATTTCGTTCTTCACCTCTTCAGTTCGGTCAGCAGTGATAACGATGCTTGGTACTGGTTTATCCAACAGTGGCGCTAGGTCATCTAGAGCCATGATGCCTGTTAGTGTTTCTGAGAGGTGGTAATCAGCTAGAATGATCTCTGGCTGGAAATTCTCTGATTGAATTAGGTCGGTTGCTTCTTTAGAGGAAAGAGCGACTTTCACATCGCAGCCCCAGCCGTTAAGCAGTGCTGACATGCCTTCTAGGATCTTAGGTTCGTTGTCGATCACTATGGCTCGGATTCCGTTTAGGCCTTTACTGCGGATCCAGCCGCGTTTTTCGGGCTTTGGTTTAACCGCTTTGGTTCTGTCGCCAAGGGGGATCTCGACGCTGAATACGGTGCCTTTAGTCGGCCAAGAGCGGACATTAAGCTTGTGGCCCAGCATGCGAGCAATGCGTTCTGTAATCGCAAGCCCGAGACCTAGGCCTTGTACCTGAGAGTGCTTAGGGTTATCGATGCGTCTGAACTCTTCAAAGACCTCTTTGATTTTGTCTTCAGCTATACCTACGCCTGTATCCCAGACTTCGATTCTAAGCATGTTTTTACGGCGACGGCATCCAAGCAGAATCTTGCCCTCTTGTGTATAGCGCATAGCGTTCGATAGGAAGTTTTGGATGATTCGTCTTAGGAGCTGTTGGTCCGAGCGTACAACCTTGTTGCATTGTACAGTTCGGAACTTAAGCGACTTTTTAGCGGCGACTGCGGTAAATTCAGTATTTAATGCACTAAACATATCATCCAGAGGAAAGTCCGTAATGGATGGCGCAAGTGCACCAGCATCTAGTTTGGATATATCTAGGATCGCGGTGATAAGCTCCTCAGCGGCAGTTAGAGAGCCGTTAAGGTTTTCTACCAGCTGGCTGGTCTCTTCGCTATGGCTTTGCTGAGCTAAGGCTGATGTGAATAAGCGCGCAGCATTAAGTGGCTGTAATAAGTCGTGGCTGGCAGAAGCTAGGAATCTGGTCTTACCCAAGTTCGCGTCATCAGCATCAGACTTGGCTTGACGGAGCTCGTCTTCCATTAAAGATCGAATCGTATTTTCTTTTCGTAGCTCTTTGTTAACAACAGAGAGTGCGTGAGTACGTTCACGTACCCGTTGTTCTAGCGTCTCATTGGTCTCTTTCAGCGCTAACTCAGCTTTACGACGCTCAGTAATGTCTTGGTATAGAGTGAAGTAACCCAGTACATCGCCATATTCGCCAATGTGCGGGATGTATTTAACCTCGGCATAACGGGGCTGGCCGCTGTCACTCGGAAGCGTGGTTTCAAAGCGCTGACGTTTGCCTGCGAGAGCAGCTGTTATATAAGGGCTTCTAAGCTCGTACTCATCCTCGCTCATTGTCTTGTAGCAAGGTTGACCTGAGATGGTATTGCGATCAAGGCCAAAGGTGTCGGCATAGGCTTTGTTGATGAACAGGTAGCGTCTCTCTGGATCAAGGTAGGCAATTAGTACCGGTACATTATCGGTGTAGATTCTAATGTTTTGCTCACTTTCCCTTAGTGCCTCTTCGACATGCTTATGATCTGTGATATCCATGTAGGTGTTTACGTAGCCACCATTTGGCATTGGGTTACCACGCACTTCTAGAACGGTGCCGTCCGGGCGGAAACGTTCGTAGCTATGGCGCTTACCTGATTTAAGGACTTTTAAGCGTTTGGTTACTTGTTCATCATTGTTGCCCGGACCGTATTCACCTTTCATGGCGTTATAACGGAAAACTTCTTCGATCGGCCGGCCAACGCAGATGAGGCCCTCAGGGTAATCAAACATCTCTACGTAAACGCGGTTCCAAGCAACGAGTCGCATCTGTTGGTCAACAACGCTTATGCCGAGGCTGATATTCTCAATGGTTGATTGCAGGAGTGAGCGGTTAAAACGCAGTGCCTGTGAGGCTTCGTCAACAATGGTTACGACATCGCCGATATGCATGTCTTTGCCGCGTAAAGTAGACGCTAAGACGATGCGTGCAGAGGATGCGCCGATGACACCGGCTAAAAGGCGTTCGGTAAATTGTACTAATTCTGGGGTCGCTTTATCGCCTGATAAAGGTGGTTCTTCTCCATGTTGCAGTGCGAAGCCAGTAAAAGAATGTTGAGTTCTGCTGATGCCAAGGAAGCGCTCTGTTAGCATTTGAAGATCGCCAACGGTTACCTGCCCATATTGACGTGTAGCTTCAGTTAAATCCTTGTTGTAAACATCAACAAAGGCACTGGCTTGAATACGGTCAACAAGGCGCAAGCTCGTATATTTGGAAACTAAGAAATACAGCGAGGTATTAAAGAATAGAGACCAGAAAACACCGTGTGTAAGCGGTTCTAAGCCTTCTATTCCGAATAGCTGAGTTGGCTTTAACCACTCAATTCCAAAAATACTATTGTTTAAATATTCAGGGCCGAGTAAGCCTGCTTCACTGAATGATGGTAGTACTAATGTGTATAGCCATAGAAGGAAGCCGCCTGTTAAGCCAGCAAGCACCCCGTGCCGAGATCCTGCCTTCCAATATATACCGCCAATGATCGCTGGAAGGAATTGTGCGGCCGCAACAAAAGCAAGTAGACCGAATGAGGCGAGAGGGGATTGCTCACCTAAAATTCGATAGTAGAAGTACGCCAGAATCATTAAGCACATGATGGTGATTCGACGGACTTTGAGTAGGAGTGCACCGACATCGTTAGTGTCGGATAGGCGTAACCAAGAGATGCGGAAAAGAAGTGGCATCACGATGTCGTTACAGACCATTGTGGATAAGGTGATGCTGGCAACAATAACCATGCTAGTAGAAGCTGAAAGGCCACCAATGAAAGCAAAGGTGGCGAGTTCTTTATAGTCTGCAGCTAATGGCAGCATCAAAACATAAGTGTCTGCGTCGACGCTAGTATTCTCGAAATACAGCATGCCAGCAGTCGAGATAGGTAGTACAAAGATAGCTAGGAGGATTAGGTAGATTGGAAACAACCAGCGAGCTAGCTTTAAGTGGCCTGTATTGGTGTTCTCTACAATCGTTACATGGAACTGGCGTGGCAAGCAGATTACCGCTGCGCAGGCGAGTAATATCTCTGTCAAAAAACTGTCGTCTAGAAATGATGAGTAATTGGAATTGTTATTGAGCTGAGTGGCTATGTTGTAGGCGAGGTCTTCGAAACCGTCGAATACCTCAAGCATAACGAAAATACCAACAGCGATAAACGCTGTTAGTTTGACAATGGATTCAAAAGCTACGGCTAATACCAAGCCTTCGTGGTGCTCTGTTGCATCAATCTGCCGAGTACCAAATAGTATGGCGAAGATCGCCATTACAATCGCAACGAAAAGGGCAGTATCGCTACCCTTACTGATAACTTCTTCTGTCCCAGGTGTAAGTGCGTTATAACTGATAGCCACCGCTTTAAGCTGCATGGCGATGTAAGGCATAGTGCCTGTAACCGCAATGATGGTGACGAGTACTGCTAAAGCTTGGCTCTTACCATATCTCGAAGAGATAAAGTCTGAAATTGTAGTGATGTTCTGCTGCTTACTGATCAGAATCATCTTCTCAATAAGGCGCCAGCCAAATACAAAGACGATGACAGGTCCTAGGTAGGTAGCTAAAAACTCCCAGCCGCTGGTGGTTGCCCGTCCTACAGCACCGTAAAAAGTCCATGAGGAGCAGTAAACTGCAAGAGATAGGGAATAGATGATTGGTCGGCTGATAATGCGATCATTCTTTTGCGCACTTTTGTCACCATAGTGTGCAATGGCGAATAGAAGGCCAAGGTAGGTGAAAGAGATAAGAATTATCGACCAGCCAGAAAGCATCATGCATTCCTTAATGAATAGTAAAAACAGATGTGTTGCTAGTTTACTTAATTTTGACAGGAACCCAACAATTGTCTGAATGGAGTAGTTGTGGCTTTTCTAAATTAGGGTCGGCAGTGTTAATACCTTTGTCTAGAGTTTTTTGTGGTCTTTTACTACTCAATATCGAGGAAATGCCGTAATACCGCGCTTTGAAGCGACTTTTCAATAGCTTAGAGGAAAGTTGAGTCGACTAAAGTTTAGCTTTGTTTGGCTGCGCTGTTTGTTAGTCTCTTACAGTCTTAAATTTTCACCAATTTTTAAATAACAAAAATAAGGATGGTGTTATGTCAATCAGTAATGAGCAGGCGCAAGCCTACTGGCGTGAAAACTTGCGCATCATTATGACTCACCTCGCGATTTGGTTCGTAGTTTCCTACGGCTGCGCGATCTTGTTTGTCGAACAGCTTAATGCGATTCCGTTCTTCGGCTTCCCACTAGGTTTCTGGTTCGGCCAGCAAGGGTCAATCTTCGTATTCGTCATCTTGATCTGGACATACGTGTTCAGCATGAACAAGCTTGACGAGAAGTATGACGTTCACGAATAACAATAATAATTTCTATTAGGACGGCATTGCTATGAGTCTCGACGTTTTAACATTTCTCTTTGTAGGCGGCTCCTTTGCGCTATATATCGGTATTGCGATATGGGCGCGTGCAGGATCGACTAAAGAATTCTACGTTGCGGGCGGTGGTGTACCACCGGTTGCTAACGGTATGGCGACTGCTGCTGACTGGATGTCTGCTGCATCGTTTATCTCCCTGGCTGGCTTGGTTTCCTTCGTTGGCCGTGACGGTTCTGCTTATCTAATGGGCTGGACTGGTGGTTACGTACTACTAGCACTATTGCTAGCACCTTACCTACGTAAGTTTGGTAAGTTCACAGTACCTGACTTCATCGGTGACCGTTACTACTCTTCTACTGCACGTACAATCGCAGTAGTTTGTACTATCGTAATCTCTTTCACTTACGTAGCTGGTCAGATGCGTGGTGTTGGTATCGTATTCTCTCGTTACCTACACGTTGACATCAACACTGGTGTAGTTATCGGTATGGCGATCGTATTCTTCTACGCTGTACTAGGTGGCATGAAAGGTATTACTTATACTCAGGTTGCTCAGTACGTTGTATTGATTCTTGCGTTCACAGTACCAGCATTCTTCCTATCTGCTCAGGTTACAGGTCACTTCCTACCACAAATTGGTTTGGGTGCGACTCTGGACAGTGGTCTGTCTGTATTGGCTACTCTTGACCAATTGTCAGTAGATCTTGGCTTCCATCAGTACACTGACGGTAAGAAATCGACTATCGATCTATTCTTCCTAACAGTTGCTCTGATGTGCGGTACTGCTGGTCTTCCACACGTAATCGTACGTTTCTTCACAGTACCTCGCGTAAAAGATGCTCGTCTATCTGCTGGTTGGGCACTAATCTTCATCGCGCTACTTTACACTGCGGTTCCTGGTGTAGCTGGTTTCGGTCGTGTAAACCTTATCCAGACTATCAACGGTGCTGACGGTACAGGTACTGCGTACTCTGAAATGCCTGCATGGTTCAAAAACTGGGAGAACACTGGTCTTCTAGGTTGGACTGACCGTAACGGTGACGGCAAAGTACAGTACGCTGCTGGCGCTGCGTTCGATGCGAAGAAAGGTAAGCCTGCATTTACAGAAGAGCGTGGCGAATACGGTCAGCGTATTGCTACCAATGCTAAAGCAGGTGCAGAGTTTGATGCGGCTAAACAGCCATTTGCAAACGAAGTATACGTAGACCGTGACATCATGGTACTAGCTAACCCAGATATCGCTCAGCTTCCAAACTGGGTAATCGCTCTGGTAGCTGCTGGTGCGGTAGCTGCGGCACTATCAACTGCAGCAGGTCTGTTGTTGGTAATCTCTACAGCAATCTCGCATGACTTGATGAAGAAAACCATCAATCCAAATATCTCTGATAAGCAGGAGCTTATGTACGCTCGTCTGGCTGCTATCGTGGCAATCTGTATCGCAGGTTACTTCGGTATCAACCCTCCAGGCTTCGTGGCACAGGTTGTAGCCCTAGCCTTCGGTCTGGCATGTGCGTCCGTATTCCCAGCTATCATCATGGGTATCTTCTGGAAGCGTCACACTTCTCAAGGTGCGATTGCAGGTATGCTAGTAGGTCTTATCACTACTATGTGCTACATGTACTACTTCGCATTCGGTGGCGGTACTCCATCTGAATACATCATGGGTATCTCTCCAGGTGGCTTCGGTACTGTAGGTGCGATCCTTCACATCATCGTTGGTTTCGTAGTATCCAACATGACTGAAGAACCACCACAGGAAATCCAGGATATCGTAGAAGATCTACGTATCCCACGTGGTGCTGGTGCTGCTCACGATCACTAAGATCGATTAGATAAATCTAAAAAAAGGGCGCCCAGCGTAGGTTGGAGCGCCCTTTTCTTTTTCCTACAAAGAGGATGTTGGAAATGCCTGATTCTTTCAAAATGACAAATTTGCCATTCAGTTTACTGGATGAGAAAGAGCAAGATTTACTCCGTTCAAGCCTAGATATTGGTTACTACCAAAAAGGCGAGTACATCATGACGGCGGGTGAAGAGCCCGAAGGCGTCTTTGTTATTTTTAAAGGAAAGGTAGGGGAAAGCGAAGTTCAGGAAGAGGGTAGTGATACACCTGAACATGTCTTTGTTCACTATACCAATGAGGATTACTTTGGCGGTTGGTCTGCTATTCGGGGTAAAGCAATTCACAATTTTATCGCCGAAGAAGAGACTATCTGTCATATCTTACCGACTAAGATTCTATTGGATCTTATGTCTACAAACGGCTTATTTGCTGATTATTTTCAGCAAAACCTGTCAGCTAAAACAGAGATCGTTCAGCAGCACGGCAAAGAGCAGGACATGGCTGAATTTATGTTGGCTAAAGTGTCTGACGGTCTAGTGCGAGAGCCGTTGGTTATCCTTGAAGGAACATCTATTCGCGAAGCAACTCTGCTTATGCGCGAGAAAAAGGCAGATTGTATTCTGGTAAAGCGTGGTAATCGTTACGGTATGGTTACCGGCACGGATCTATTAGATGCTGTGGTAGTTAATGAGCTGGCTATGGATACTGATTTGGCAGAAATCGCTAGCTATCGCTTAATCACCGTTAGGCCAGATGATTACCTGTTTAACGCTTTGATCATAATGACTCAACAGCATATTGAGCGTGTTGTTGTGATGAAGGATGGAGAAATGTCAGGCATTGTCGAGCTGACAGATGTATTGAGTTATTTCTCCAGTCATTCTCATGTGATTGGTTTACGAATTGAGCGCGCGCAAACGGTTGAAGATTTAAAAGAAGCTGAAAAAGGCTTGGATGATTTGATTAAGGCGCTTGTGTCGCAAGGCGTTAAAACTCGTTTTGTGATGGATCTACTGGCCGCAATGAACGGCCGTATTATTGCCAAATTGTTCAACATTATGATCCCAAGTGATATGCAGCCGCATGTGTGTTTGTTAGTGATGGGTTCCGAAGGGCGTGGTGAGCAGATCATGAAAACGGACCAGGATAACGCCATTATTCATAGGGATGGTTTGGTTTGGCCTGAGATGACTGAAACGCTGAATCGTTTCAGTCAGACTTTGATCGAATTTGGCTTTCCCCCTTGCCCGGGTAACATCATGGTATCGAATCCTGATTGGGTTAAATCTCTGGGTGGCTGGACGCAAATGTTAGGTGATTGGGCTGATCGATGCGATGGCGATTCGCAGATGAATCTAGCTATTGCTGTTGATGCTAAGCCTGTAGCAGGTAACCCAGCTATCTTTAAAGCTAGCCGAAACTGGTTTATGAGACATTTACGTAATAATGATGTCTTCTTCTCTCATTTCGCTAAAGCTTCTCTTGAGTTTGATACGCCTCTGACTTTCTTTGGTAACTTAAAAGATAAAGGTCAGTTAGATATTAAGAAAGGCGGGATATTCCCAATTGTGCATGGGATTCGCACGATAGCTCTAGAACATCGCATTAAAGTGACAAATACCTTTGAGCGTATAGAGGCTTTGACTGAACTTGGTCAGCTTAAAGAAAAACATGGTAGAGAGATAGCGGAGGCTTTGAGTCTATTTATTAGTCTTCGATTAAGACAGCAAGTTAAACGTATGGAAAGCAGTGAAACGGGGCACGACCAAACCCCAAATATTATTGATTTGCAGTCCTTAGATAAGCTTGAAAGAGAGCTGCTACGAGATGCGTTACATATTGTTAAAGGCTTTAAAAAGCATCTGGAGCTTAGGTATCACCTTGGAGGGTAAGTTTTAATGATCATACCCAGAGCGGTAAGAAGAATAAAAGAGAAGTATGACCATAAATCTGGTCCTTATGCGCACCTGTTCGATGCTTATGATGGTGATGAGGTTGTTTCTTTAGATTGTGAAACGACTAGTCTCGATGTGAAGCAAGGTGAAATTGTATCGATTGGTGCGGTTAAGATTAAAGGTAAAAAGGTTCTTACGAGTGATCGTTTGGATATTAAGCTTAAGCCACCCAAATCACTGACGGGTGAGTCTATTAAGATTCATAAGATACGTGAAAGTGATTTGGCTGAAGGCATTGATATAGAGGATGCGCTTGAGCAGGTTTTAGAGTTTGTCGGTAATCGTCCAATTCTTGGTTACTATGTTAACTACGATATTAGGATGTTGGATAAATTCATTCGACCCCAATTTGGTTTTGGCTTGCCGAATAAGGCGATTGAGTTGTCCCATGTCTATCACGATATTATTAAATGGAAATCTGTAGGCGGTAATGTCGATCTGCGTTTCGATACGATTTCCAAAAAGTTAGATATCCCGATGCTTGAGAGGCATACAGCTATTGGTGATGCTTTAACCGTGGCGCTGATGTATGTGCGACTAAAATATGGCGATCCTCCAGAAGCTCATTATTAATTAGACGTCAAAAGAATAGCGGGCCATTGGCCCGCTTTTTGCTTTTATCTACATATAAAAAGTAAAATCAAGCATGAATAGACAAAAAAATGTCGTTTTCTTCTTGGTTTTTACCTTGATGAAGTAAATTGACAGTTTATAATGTCAATAAATTGCCGTTGGGTGTGGTTATGGTAGATAGAGCTGACATAAATAGTGTTCTGATGCAGATGAGGACAATTAAGACTCAAGTGCAGAGTGTCTCTCCAGAAATGATGTCAGGTATGGTCTCTGAGCCAGGTGCTGTTAAACCCTCTGATCGTACGGGATTCGGTGATATTTTGAAAAATGCGGTAGATGCTGTGAGTGAGACTCAAGCAGATGCCAAAAAAATGGCAGTTGCATATGAAAAGGGTGATCCTACTATCGATCTCCCGCAAGTAATGATCGCTGCAGAAAAAGCTTCAGTCTCGTTTCAAGCGATGACACAGGTACGAAATCGATTAGTTTCGGCCTATGAAGATGTAATGAAGATGCCAATATAACAATAAATAGAATTAACGGGATAAGTGGCAGTGGCAGATAGCGCAGAAACATTAAGCGGAAGCCCAATGCTTGGCTTTAATAAACTGAGTATTGTTAGGCAGATTGGTTTGATGGTTGGTCTAGCGGCAAGTGTCGCTATTGGTTTTGCTGTTGTTTTGTGGTCGCAAAAGCCAGATCAGCGTGTTCTATTTAGTAATCTTAATTTCTCTGATGCTAACCAGATTATAGAGCAGCTACGCCTTTATAATGTCCCTTACAAGTTTGATGCAGATGGCCGAGCTATTTTGGTTCCGGATGAATATGTTCATCAGGCTAGACTTAAGCTTGCTTCTGAAGGTTTTACTGCTGATAAAACAGTGGGCTTTGAAATTCTAGATCGTGAGCAAAGCCTAGGCACCAGTCAGTTCATGGAAACGACAAAATATCGTCGTGGTCTTGAAGGTGAATTGGCTCGGACAATTTCCAGTATGACTGCTGTGCGCAATGCGCGTGTTCACTTAGCTATTCCAAAAGATACGGTTTTTATCCGTGATACCCGTAAGCCGACAGCATCTGTATTCCTTGAGTTATTCTCTGGGCGTCAACTAGAGCGTGATCAGGTTGCATCTATTGCTAACTTGGTGGCTTCAAGTATTCCAGCGTTAAACGTTAAAGATGTGACTGTTGTGGATCAGCGCGGCCGTTTACTAAATATGCGTGATAAAGACGTTAATGTTGTTTTAGCTGCTAAGCAATTGGAGTACACGCGTAATTTAGAAGAAACGATGCTCAACCGTGTAAACAGTATCCTTCAGCCGGTTGTAGGTATGGGGCGCTTCCGTGCAGAAGTGTCAGCAGATGTTGATTTTACAGCAGTCGAACAAACTGACGAATTATATAACCCTGATCTTCCAGCGCTTCGTAGTGAGCAGACAATGGATGAGTCAAGGGTTGGTGGTGCTGCACCAGTCGGTGTGCCAGGCGCATTGTCTAATCAGCCTCCTGGGCCGAGCAGTGTACCTGAAGAAGCATCAGGCGAGGGGGTGTTGGCCAACAACGGTGCGCCGGGTTCTTCTCGTAAACAAGCGACGCGTAACTTTGAATTAGACCGTACTATTAGCTATACCAAACATCAGCAAGGTCGTGTGCGTCGTTTAACTGTTGCGGTTGTCGTTGATGATCTTTCGAGTGTAGACCCATCCTCCGGTGATACTAAACGTACACCTTGGCAGCAAAATGAGTTGGAGCGTCTGCGCATTTTGGTTCAAGATGCCGTTGGCTACTCTGCGTTACGTGGAGATAGTGTAAATGTTGTTAATACTCCGTTTGTACCTGAACAACCTATTGTTACTGAAGATTTGCCTATTTGGGAGCAGGAATGGATTTGGGATATCGTTAAGCAAGTAATGGCAGCGGTATTCGTACTTGTTCTTGTTTTCGGTATATTGCGCCCTATCCTTAAAAACCTTGCTTCAGCAGGAACTGCGGGCAATGTGGCTGGTCTGGGTGCTGCAGGTGAAGTTTCTGCAGAGTTGGAAGGCCTTGATGGAGGCGAGTTCTCATCTGATTCGGTTACTTTTGGTAGCGATGATGGTCTTTTACCAACGCCAAATGAAAGCTTTGATTATCAGTTGAACGCGATTCGTAGTATGGTTGCGGAAGATCCTGCGCGTGTTGCGCAGGCTGTGAAGCAATGGGTAGGTAACGATGAGTGATGAGGCAAGTCAGGGTGAATTCAGTGAGATAGATAAAGCTGCAATTCTTCTGATTAGCTTAGGTGAAGCCGATGCTGCTGAAATCCTGAAACATATGGGCCCTAAAGAGGTTCAGATGATTGGGGAGGCAATGGCTCAACTGAATAATATTCCACAGACAAAGGTGGAATCAGTTGTTGGTGACTTTATGGGTTTGGTAAGTGATCAAACCGGTATTGGAATTAACAACGATATCTATATTCGTTCAATGCTTAATCAGGCCTTGGGCGAAGAGAAAGCAAAAACTCTCCTTGATCGGATTTTGATGAGTACGAATACATCTGGTCTAGATACTCTTCGCTGGATGGAGCCTCGTCAAATTGCTGAAATTATCCGGTACGAACACCCGCAGATTCAGGCAGTTGTTTGTGCTTATCTTGAACCGGATGCTGCAGCCGGTGTGCTGGGTTTCTTTGATGATAAACAGCGCCTAGATATTTTGATGCGTGTTGCTGCATTAGATCGTATCCAGCCGCAAGCATTACAAGAGCTAAATGATATTCTTGAACGTCAATTTGCGGGTGCAAGTGGTGCTAGTTCTGCAACTCTTGGTGGCATTAAAAATGCTGCTGATATTATGAACTTTATTGATTCGAGTATTGAAGCTGAGTTGATGGAAGGGATTAAAGAGAGTGATGAAAATCTTGCTACGACGATCTCTGACCTGATGTTTGTATTTGAAAATCTACAAGATGTAGAGGATCAGGGTATCCAAGCAATTCTTCGAGAGGTTTCAACTGACGTATTGGTTGTTGCGCTGAAAGGTGCTGATGTTGCTCTTCAAGAAAAAGTATTCCGTAATATGTCTAAACGAGCTTCTGAATTGTTACGAGATGACCTTGAAGCTAAAGGTCCAGTTCGTGTTTCTGAGGTTGAAGAAGCACAGAAAGAAATTCTATCTGTGGCACGTCGTCTGGCTGATGAGGGTGAAATCATCCTTGGTGGCGGTGGTGAAGAGATGCTCTAGGCTAAGTGCGTATGTCTGAAAATAAAGGTTTTAAACGCATAAAAGCTGAAGAGGCTTCTGGGCTCGTAGGGTGGGAGCTGCCGCAAGTTGCAGGTCAGCATATAGTTGGCTTGCAGCAAAAAGATCCTGTTGAAGTAACAGTCGTTGAAGAAGTTATAGCCGCAGAAAAAATTACCCTAGCTGAACTGGAAGAGATTCGTGAAACAGCGCGAATTGAAGGTTTGGCTGCAGGGCTTGAAGAAGGGCGCCTTAAAGGGCTTGAAGAAGGTCGAGTTAAAGGGGCTGAAGAAGGAAAAGAGCAGGGATATAAAGAAGGATTTCAGCAAGGTGAAGCTGAAGTTCTGCGTCTTCAAGCCTTATTAGGCAATATGCTGTCTGAATTTGAGCTACCTTTAAAGCAGCAAACTGAAAAAATAGAAAAGCAGTTAGTTGATATGGTTGTTTCATTGGCTGAGGCTACTGTTGGAGCTGAGCTATCTGTTAGACAGGAGTTGTTGCTGCAGTCTATTAGTGGTTCGCTACGAAGTGTGCCAGAGCCTTTAGGTACAGTTGTTGCCAAAGTTAATAAGAATGATCTTCCTTATCTAGAGAAAATGCTGCTAATGCCAGGTGTTACCTTGGAATATCTTGTTGATGACAATATTTCTCAAGGTAGTTACGAGCTTCAAGCTGCAAGCACTGTAGTTGAGCATCATTTAGATCAGCATTTTGCGACAGTGGTTAAGCAGTTCCTTTCCAACGTAGAAAGTGATTCGGCGCAAGCTCATGAGTGAGTTACTGGATCGATTATCTAAATATCAAAAACATCGTCTAGACACGCCTCAGCCCCGAATTGAGGGGCGTATTACTCGTATGATTGGCCTAACAATTGAAGCGGTCGGTATTAAATGTGCTGTAGGTGAATGTTGTTATATAGAATTATCCCAAGATCAGCAGATCGAAGCTGAGGTTGTTGGTTTCTCTGGTGATCGTATCTATTTGATGCCGCTTTACCCTATTGAGGGTCTGCAATCTGGAACCAAAGTTATTGCCTTAAGTGCCTCGGGTAAAGTGCCTGTTGGTATGAGCCTTCTAGGCAGGGTGTTGAATGGGGTTGGTCAGCCTATTGATGGTAAAGGTCCTCTTCAACCTGAAGCGGAAACGGGCTTGGCTGGGGATATTATCAATCCATTATTGCGAGATCCTATTAAGCAAACCCTTGATGTTGGTATTCGGACCATTAATGGCTTACTTACTGTTGGTCGGGGTCAAAGGATGGGCCTGTTTGCTGGTAGTGGTGTAGGTAAATCTGTGCTGCTTGGTATGATGACTCGCTTTACTGAGGCCGAAGTCATTGTTGTGGGCTTAATCGGTGAGCGTGGTCGAGAAGTTAAAGAATTTATTGAGCATAGTTTAGGCGAGGAAGGTCTAAAGCGCTCAGTTGTTGTGGCCTCACCCGCAGATGACTCTCCTTTAATGCGCTTGCGTGCATCTCAGCTATCTACTCGGATTGCAGAATACTTCAGGGATCAGGGTAAAAATGTTCTTTTGCTAATGGATTCCTTGACTCGATATGCGCAGGCTCAGCGTGAAATTGCGTTGGCTGTCGGGGAGCCGCCTGCAACAAAAGGCTACCCGCCTTCGGTATTCGCTAAAATTCCTAAATTGGTTGAGCGAGCAGGTAACGGTGAAGCTGGAAGTGGCTCAATTACTGCATTTTATACGGTGTTGACCGAAGGTGATGATCAGCAAGATCCGGTAGCAGACTCCGCTAGGGCGATTCTTGATGGGCATGTGGTATTGTCTCGTCGTTTGGCTGAGCAGGGGCATTACCCTGCAATCGATATCGAAGCCTCTATCAGTCGAGCTATGCCGCAAATTATTCAGCCTGATCATCTGCAGATGGCAATGCGCTTTAAGCAGTTATACTCTAAATATAGGCAGAATGAAGATCTGATTAATGTCGGAGCTTATGTCAAAGGTAGTGATCCTGACACTGATTTTGTTATGGATAACTTACCTTCGATGAATGCTTATTTAAGGCAGGGGATTAATGAGGCATTTCCTTTGCAGCAGTCTATGCAGCAAATGGTGATGATTCTGACTACTCCGCCAACACCTAATGCAGAGCCTGAACAGCAGCAATTGCGTCGACCTGTAGTAACTAATGGGCTGCAAAAATGAGTAAACGTTCCAAGCGCTTGCAGTTAGTTTTGGATCTGGCTGAAAAAAAGAAAAAACAAGCAGATCAGTTTTTAGCTGCGAGCCGTCAGCGTGTTGAGCAAGATCAGCGGACCATGGCTCAATTGGATGAGTATGTATCTGAATATCAGCAGAGTTACTTAGGGGCTCATGCTGAAGGTTGTACGGGTGCTCAATTGCACACTCAGCAGGCTTTTTTGGAAAAAATTCAACAAGCAAAATCGACTCAAGCGAATGCCATGGCCCAGAATAGAAGAGAGCTTCAAGCTGTTGAGCAGCATTGGAAAGCTGCATATGCGCGAATGAAGGGCCTACAGAAACTTACGGATAAGGCAATTCAGACTGAGCAGCTTGAAGAAGAAAAGGCGCTGCAGAAGCAATTAGATGAACGCTCTCAAACTATAAAAACACCTTTTATCTAGATTGGCCTCCATTTTGCTTTATTCAAATCAGGCAATATTAATAGGAGCCTGAAATGAGTGAGCAAGTATCCCCGTCTACTGGAGGCGGATTATTATCTCTTAATTTATCTATAACCCCTAAGGATTCGCCGTCTGTGGCCTCTGGGACTGTTCCTTTGTTAGGTGGTTTTGGTGCAGTTCTTAATCAGCAGGCCGACTCTAACGTCCCTGTTGCTAAGTTTTCTGGCGGCGGGATGTTGCCGCAAGAAGGGGATGTGTTGCCGCAGAAGTTAGACCAATTGCTGCCAGAAGAGCAAATGCAGGATCAGCTTCGTCAAATTGCACAGCTATTAGAGCAACAATCGGCTAAAGATTCTCAATTGCCTCCAGAGCTTAGTGCTGAGTTGGCAAGGGCGTTACGACAATACACTGAACAGCAGCCAATAATGCCGGTTAAAGGTGATAGTGAGAAAGAGGTAGGGACTCTTCCTTCAAATGCTGATTCGGATAAAGTTGTTTCGGTTCCGAGTAACCCTGGTGTAGCTACGGTGGGTGGCGAGAATAAAGTTGTTATTACTCCTCCGCCGAAGACTGCTACATTAGATCCAAATGCAGAGGTTGATTCTACTCAGCAAGAAGTTGAAGCTTCGCGCGCTAATGCAAATTCTGCTCAAGCTTCTATTGAAGGGGCGGGTAATTCTCAAACTCAGCCGTCAGTAGATGTTAAGAGTACTGCCTCTAAAGCTTCAGCGGCTACATCTGCAAATTCAGTTCAACTCACTGAGGTTCAGGATTCGCATCAAAATTTAGTTGCGAAAGACAATGCAAATGCTGCAAATGTTACAAATGTTGCTGATGTTCCTGCTTCAAATATTCAAAATCAGCAAGCTACTCAGCAGTCTCTAAGTCAGCAAAATATTCAGCAATCTCAAGTTACAGTTAATGCTGCTGCGGATATGTCTAATTCACAGCAGGCAGTAGCTAATGATCCGTCCGTTAAGGTTGGTGTACCATCTGTAAATGCTCAGGCGGATATAAAGTCCGCTCCAGTTAAAGGTGAAAATCCAGTTGCCGGCACTGATGAAGTGAAGCTGTTTGACCCAACTGCAAGAAAGGTTGAAGTGGATGCTGCTAAATCAGCTAATCGTGCAGTAACAGAACCACCAGTATCTGTACAAGGCGCTAAATCGGATTTGGTTCTGAATCCTCAGGCTGATAACAGTAGCATTAAAAAGATTGAATCCGCTTTGGATATGACTCAACAGCTGATGCAAAAAGTGGCTGCAAGTGAAAAAGGGGATGTGACAGCTACACAGGTAGTGGAGCGTTTGGCCTCAAATACTATTGGTCAGGTTAATTCTGCTTCGCCTACAGCGGCTCAAAAGGTTGTTACTGAGGGGCAAAATTTGATGATGCCTCAGAATGTTAAAGTGAATACGCCTGCTTGGAACAATGCGTTGGGCGAGCGAGCAATCATGATTGCCGCCCAAAATACGCGAGTCGCAGAGATTAAGTTAGACCCACCTGAGTTAGGGTCTCTGAATATTCGAGTGAATATCAATCAGGATCAGGTGAGTCTTAACTTTACCTCGCCTCATGCTCATGTAAGGGATGCGGTTGAACAAAGTTTGCCGAGATTACGTGAGATGTTTGCAGAGCAGGGCTTGGCGTTGCAGGATTCCTCTGTTTCTGATCAGTCCGCAGATCAGCAACGACGAGAGCAGTTTGCAGACGGCGATGGTTCTGGTAATCAATATGGAGGAGGCGTTGGTGCCGAAGGGGAAGAGGGGGCTAAACCAGAAAATGCTCGGTCGGTATCTCTTGTGGATTATTACGCGTAATTGAGCAGTTTGTGAGCTTTGTTTAGCTAATATAATCTATGCTTTTACAAGGCTCTTTGCTCTAAATAGTATTTTTGTGTGTTCTTGATCTTCAGCCTTAAAATCAGTGTGTTATATTAGGCGCAATACTGTTTAAGCGATATGTGGTTCATACTGTAGAGTATCGCGCTTTTTGTTGGAGATATAGAGATGGCTGAAGAGCAGGAAACAGGCGCTGAGGGCGGCGAAAAGAAATCATCTAAGCTCAAGTTGATCATCATTGCTGTGCTTGCGCTTGTTGTTGTCGGCGGTGGTGGTGCTGCAGCTGCTTTATTTTTCTTAGGTGGTGATAGTGAGTCTGCGTCTGAGGAAGCTGCGCCGGCTGAGCCTGTTCGAGCTGAGGCTATCTACACCAAAGTGAGAACTATGGGTGGTAAGCCGATGTTTGTTGTGACTCTGCAGTCAAATGATAACCGACCGCATTATATGCAATTGTATGTCGAGGCTAAGAGTCGCGATCAAGCTGTGGCTGATGCTTTAACCCTGCATATGCCTTTAATTGTTTCACGTCTAAATAATTTATATAGCACTCAAGAGTTCCGTACTCTGCAAACGGTTGAAGGTAAAGAGGCTTTGTTAGAAAGCTCTACTGAACTCGTGCGTGAAATTATGCAGGAAAAAATTGGTAAACCGGGTGTAGAAACAATCTTGTTTACTAACATGGTTATGCAGTAATGCTATTTGGGCTGATAGGAGATTATTCCTAAATGTCGGTCAAAGACTTACTTTCGCAAGATGAAATCGATGCTCTATTACATGGTGTCGATGATGGTGATGTTGAAACATCTGAAGAAGCGGAAGTAGAAGAAGGCGAAGTCCGAGGTTACGACCTTGCAAGTCATGAACGAATTGTTCGTGGCCGTATGCCTACGCTCGAAATGGTCAATGAGCGTTTTGCACGTTATACCCGTATAAGCCTTTTTAATCTGTTACGCCGCGCTGCTGATGTGACTGTGGGTGGTGTTCAGGTGATGAAGTACGGCGACTATATCCATACTTTGTATGTTCCTACCAGTATGAACCTAATTAGAGTCAATCCACTGCGTGGTACCGCTCTGTTTATTATGGATGCTAAGCTGGTATTTAAGCTGGTAGATAACTTTTTCGGTGGCGATGGTCGTCATGCTAAGATCGAAGGCCGAGAATTTACACCTACTGAAACACGCCTAATTCACAAAGCCTTAGAGCAATTCTTCATTGATCTGGAGGAGGCGTGGGCTCCAGTGAAAGACCTCACTTTCGAACATCTCGGTCATGAAATGAATCCGGCAATGGCAAATGTTATTAACCCTACTGAGGTTGTGGTTGTTAGTACCTTTCAGGTGGATTTGGAAGGTGGGTCGGGTGAGTTTCATGTGGCGATGCCGTATTCAATGTTGGAGCCAATTAGAGATGTTCTCGTATCTGGTTTCCAAAATAGCGAAGATGAAAAAGACGAGCGTTGGCAGATCGCTCTACAGCGAGATATTTTAATGGCCGGTTTGCCATTAGAGATGACGCTTGCACAGCAAGATATGACTTTACGTGATGTTTTGGAATTAGAGGCTGGTGATGTTATACCGATCGAACTGCCTGAAACGTTTGAGTTAAAAGCTAATAAAGTACCTGTTTATAATTGCACTATGGGTGTTTCCCGAGGGAATTTGGCCGTTAAAATAGTTGATCAAATCCAGCGCCCCAAGTAAATGTGCAAGCGATTGTATTAGAGTGAGCAAAAGCAATGAGTGATGAAACTGAAGACCAGCAAGCGTTAGCCGACGAATGGGCTGCGGCCATGGAAGAGCAGGTCACCGAAGAGGGTGGCGAAACTGTCGACCCTGATGCTTTGCTTGCCGAAACAGGTGTAACGGGTGATTCAGTTGAGTTAGATGAATTAACTGATGAAGGTACCCCAGTTACAGATCCTAAGCTTGATGTAATCTTGGATATTCCGGTCACGCTCTCTATGGAGGTAGGTCAAACGGATATTCCAATTAGTAATCTTTTACAGCTTAATCAGGGCTCTGTTATTGAGTTAGACCGCGTCGCGGGTGAGCCTTTGGATGTTATGGTTAATGGAACACTTATCGCACATGGTGAAGTGGTTGTTGTAAATGATCGTTACGGTATTCGTCTGACCGATGTGATCAGTCCTCAAGAACGAATCAAGCGTCTTAAGTAATCTATGCGTTCTTGGTTGTTATGCTTGCTTGTTATTATCTCGCCCACTGCTTTTGCGTTGGGTGTTGAAACTGCTTCGGGTGCAAAGCCTTCAGTCGTGCCTGCTGCAACCTATCAAGAGCCATTCTCTGCAGCTGCTTTCATGCAATTGTTATTAGGCTTGCTGTTTGTCATTGGCATGATTTTTATCCTTTCTTGGTGCTTTAAACGTTTTAGCGGTGTTACGCCAATGGCTCGCCATATGAAGGTCTTAAGCGTATTGCCTTTGAGTACACGTGAGAAAGCAGTGTTAGTCCAGGTTGGTGATAAGCAGCTATTACTAGGTGTGGCGCCAGGTCGTGTTTCTCATCTGCACGCTTTTGATGAGCCTATTGTTGATGATCAGCCGAGTGAGAGCTTTGCTGCACGCCTAGGAGAAGCTATTTCAAAGCGACGGAGCGTTGATGAGGCTGATTAAGTTAGTTTCAATTCTTCTTGCTTCCTTTCTTTTTCCGCATTTGGCTAGCGCTGCTGATGTGGGGATTCCGGCTGTAACGCTTACAACCGGAGAAAATGGTGAAAGTAATTACAGTGTGACACTTCAAGTGCTTGCACTCATGACAATGCTGACCTTCTTGCCAGCAATGCTCATGATGATGACCTCTTTTGCCCGTATTATCATTGTCTTTGCGATTCTTCGGCAGGCTTTAGGTTTGCAACAGACGCCGTCAAACCAGATTATGGTCGGTATGGCGATGTTTTTAACGTTGTTTATTATGACACCAGTGTTGGATAAGGTGTATGTGCAGGCTGTCACGCCTTATGTTAATGAAGAGATGGGTGTGTTTGAGGCGTTTCAAGCGGCAAGTGGGCCGTTTCGTGATTTTATGATGCTGCAAACCCGAGAGAGCGACCTTGATCTCTTTATGAGAATTTCCGGTAGTCCAGCCGTAGAAACAGCTGAGCAGATACCCTTTACCGTGCTTGTGCCTGCATTTGTAACCAGTGAATTAAAAACAGCATTCCAAATCGGTTTTATGCTGTTTATTCCTTTTTTGGTTATCGACTTGGTGGTTGCTAGTGTATTGATGGCTATGGGTATGATGATGCTATCACCAGTAATTATTTCTTTGCCGTTCAAAATTATGCTATTTGTATTAGTGGATGGTTGGGCGCTGGTGATTGGAACTTTAGCCGCCAGTTTTGGTATATAGCTAAGGAGGAGATATGACACCCGAAGTCGTACTTAGTCTCTTTGGCGAGGCGTTTTGGTTAATAGTCTTGATTGTTAGTGTCTTGATTGTGCCAAGCTTGATAGTGGGTCTAGCTGTATCAACCTTTCAAGCGGCTACACAGATTAACGAACAGACGTTGAGCTTTTTGCCTCGACTCATAATCACAATTATTGTAATTATGTGGGCAGGTCCTTGGCTTTTAACCAAGTTGACTGAGCATTTCACTACTCTAGTGAAAAACATTCCTTACCTTATAGGTTAGCCCTTTGTTTGAACTGAGTGTTCTGCAGATTGAACAGTGGGTAGCGGCCTTCTTGTGGCCCTTCTTTCGAATTGCTTCATTCTTTATGGCTGTACCTTTACTAGGTAGTCAGCTTGTTAATGCCCGTGTGCGTTTGTTTTTGGCTCTAGCTGTAACTGTTGTGGTCGCGCCATTGCTACCGGCGATGCCTGAATTCGATGGTCTACATTTTAATACCTATCTAATTATTGCTCAGCAGATTCTGGTTGGGGCAATGCTGGGTTTTCTATTTCAAGTGTTTTACCAAGTCTTTGTCTTAGGTGGTCAGATGATCGCACTTCAGATGGGTCTTGGTTTCGCGTCAATGACAGACCCTGCTAATGGTATCTCGGTCGTTATGTTGGGTCAGTTTTATCTAACATTGATTATGATGATCTTTGTGGCGCTTAATGGCCACTTGGTTATGATTGAAATAGTTGTACGAAGCTTTGATGTTGTTCCTATAAGTTTGGAAGCAATAGATCGAAGGAGTTACTGGCGAATTTTGATGGCAGGTAGTTGGATGTTTTCTGCTGCTATGCTTATGGCATTACCGGCTGTAACGGCTCTTTTAGTGGTAAATATGGCGTTTGGTATCATGTCTCGAGCTGCTCCGCAGTTAAATATTCTTGCGGTAGGCTTTCCATTTACCATGGTGCTTGGCTTATTTATTAACTGGGTGAACTTAGGTGGTTTTTTAGATCAGTATATGCGGATATCTGCCTTTGTTTTGGATTATATCGAGAACCTTTTTCTGTGATGCGCGATTATGGCTGAAGATTCTGGTCAGGAAAAAACAGAAGACCCCACGCCCAAGCGAATAAAAGAGGCTCGGGAGAAGGGGGATGTTCCGCGGTCGAAAGAACTGGCGACAACGCTAGTGCTTATGGCTGCGGTTTTTTCTGTAATTGTTTTCGGTGCTCAGCTCGCCAACAGCATGCTCGGCGTTATGGAAAGTAATTTTGTTCTCGATAGAGATGCAGTGTTTGATCCTAAGAAAATGTTGGCTCATTTCGCTATCTCAGCCAAAGAATCGCTCATGGGCTTAGCTGGAATATTTGGAGTTCTTTTAATCGCTGCTTTGGTTGGGCCTATTGCTTTAGGGGGCTGGAACTTCAGTGCGCAATCGATTGCGCCTAAAGGTAGCCGAATAGATCCTTTAGCAGGCCTTAAGCGGATGTTTTCCCTAAAGTCATTGATTGAGCTTTTTAAGGCGATTGCAAAGTTCTCGCTTGTCGGTGGATTTGCCATATTGATTTTATGGACAATTAGGGGGGATCTGTTGGCGCTGGGTACCTTTGAGGCGCGACCCGCAATAGATGCGGCATTAGAGACCATTATTTGGGTTTTTATGGCGCTGAGTGCAGTTTTGATTCTTGTGGCTGTGGTAGATGTGCCTTATCAGTTGTACGACTATACAGAAAAAATGAAAATGACCTTGCAAGAGGTTAAGGATGAGCTTAAAAACACTGAAGGTAAACCTGAGGTGAAGGGGCGTATTAGGCAGTTACAGCGTGAAATTGCTCAAAGGCAAATGATGCAATCAGTGCCTGAGGCTGATGTAGTTATCACCAACCCGACTCACTACTCTGTCGCTTTAAAATACGAGAGCGAAGGGCGTGGTGCGCCGATCCTAGTGGCTAAGGGAGCGGACTTTGTGGCATTAAAGATCCGAGAAATAGCCGATGAACATGACATTCCTATCCTTTCTGCGCCGCCTTTAGCGCGTGCGATCTATAACTCCACTGAAATAGATGACGAGATTCCATCTGGCTTGTATATGGCTGTGGCTCAAGTGCTTGCTTATGTATTCCAGTTGAAGCGATATAAAGAGCGTGAAGCTGAGCGTCCAAGTAACTTACAAGTAGATAAATTACCTATCCCTGATGAATTTAAAGATGACCTTTAATTGGCGCAAAAATTGCAGAATTTAGAGTCGGTATAACTATTCGTCAAAAAAACATCAGATTTTATTGCTCTACCTATGTCTGTTTGTAAGATGAATTGAGTGTTTATTGTTGTTGTGATGTTTTTTTGACGTTTGGGGTCTGAGTGGATAAGGCAGTTATTTTAGACAATGTTAAAAGTTTAGGGCGCGGTAATATCGGCGTACCTTTACTGCTGCTTGTTATTTTGGCAATGGTGACGTTGCCGGTACCTCCTTTTTTATTGGATGTGCTTTTTACCTTTAATATTGCGCTTTCAATTGTTGTTCTATTGGTTTGTGTCTACTCAAATCGCCCGCTAGATTTTGCAATTTTCCCCACCATTATCCTTGTTGCGACATTGATGCGTCTTGCTCTAAATGTAGCATCGACTCGTGTGGTTTTACTCTATGGTCATGAGGGGGGCGATGCAGCCGGTAAAGTGATCGAGGCTTTTGGTGAAGTCGTTATCGGCGGTAATTACGTTGTTGGTTTTGTCGTCTTCCTTATTCTAATTATTATCAACTTTGTTGTTGTGACCAAAGGTGCGGGTCGTATCTCGGAAGTAAGTGCTCGCTTTACCTTGGACGCGATGCCGGGTAAGCAGATGGCGATCGATGCTGACTTAAATGCAGGTCTTATTGGACAAGAGGAAGCAAAAGCAAGGCGAGAGGATGTGACGCAAGAAGCAGACTTCTATGGCTCGATGGATGGTGCTTCCAAGTTTGTTCGTGGTGATGCGGTTGCTGGTATTTTGATTCTTGTGATCAACCTTTTGGGTGGTCTTGGTATTGGGATGTTGCAGCACGATCTCGATTTTGAAACTGCTATGCGTTTCTATTCACTACTAACCATTGGTGATGGTTTGGTTGCGCAAGTGCCGTCATTGCTGCTTTCAACTGCTGCGGCCATTATGGTAACGCGTCAGAACGTTGCCCATGATATGGGTGGTCAGGTTGTATCGCAGATGTTTGCATCGCCCAAGGCTTTAGCTGTGGCTGCGGGTATTCTTACCATCATGGGTATTATCCCAGGGATGCCGCATTTTGCCTTCTTGTCTTTAGCTCTTCTTGCCGGTGGTGGTGCTTGGTGGATTCACAAAAAACAGGTTGAGAAAGAGGCTGTACAAGAGGAACAGGCGCAGCAAGAAGCTGAAATGCCTGAAGAGGATGAGGCCGAGAAGAGAGAGCTTGATTGGGATGATGTTATGCCAGTCGATATGGTTGGCCTTGAGGTGGGTTACCGGTTAATTCCCATGGTTGACAAGATGCAGGGTGGTCAGTTGTTGAGCCGCATCAAGGGTGTGAGGAAAAAGCTGTCGCAGGACTTAGGTTTTCTGGTGCCATCGGTACATATTCGAGACAATCTGGATCTATTGCCTGGTGCGTATCGGATTACTTTGATGGGTGTGGTGGTAGGTGAATCAGAAGTTTACCCTGATCGTGAACTGGCTATTAATCCTGGGCAGGTGTTTGGCAAATTGCAGGGGGTAGAGGTAAAAGATCCTGCGTTTGGTTTGGATGCGATCTGGATTGAACAGTCGCAAAAAGAACATGCACAATCATTGGGTTATACGGTGGTCGATGCTTCGACAGTTGTAGCAACACATATGAATCAGTTGCTTCAGTCTCACGCCCATGAATTATTGGGGCATGAAGAAGTTCAGCAGCTATTGGATATGCTTACGAAGAGCTCTCCGAAGCTGGTGGATGAGTTGGTTCCAGCTAAATTGTCGTTCAGTATTCTTCTTAAGGTACTTCAAAATTTGTTGATGGAGCAGGTGCCGTTAAAAGATTTTCGTACGATTGCGGAATCTTTGGCGGATGCGGTTAATAGAACTCAAGATCCATTGGCTCTGACGGCGGCAGTAAGGGTTTCTTTATCACGTTTGATCGTGCAGAACATTAATGGATCTGAGGCTGAGCTGCCAGTCATTACTTTAGCTCCGCAATTGGAACAGCTCTTGCTGAATTCTGTTCAGCAGGGGCAAGATAATGGATTGGTGTTGGAGCCTGGTATGGCTGAGAGGCTGCAGTCCTCTCTGTCTGAAGCTGCAACACAGCAAGAAATGATGGGGCGTCCATCCGTTCTTTTGGTTGCAGCACCAGTGCGACCGCTTATGGCTAAATTTGTAAGGTATGGAGAGCACCAGATTAATGTGCTCTCCTATCAGGAAATTCCTGAAAATAAAAAGGTCACGATTGTCTCGACAGTGGGAGGGGAAAATGCGGCATAAACGTACTTTAGCCCAGCTTGTGGTGGCCGATAAGGAATTGATATGAAAGTAAAACGCTTTTTTGCACCAGATATGCGCCAGGCAATGCAGCGGGTTAGGGATGAGATAGGTCCTGATGCTGTGATCGTGTCTAATCATCGTGTTGCTGGTGGGGTTGAGGTTGTGGCTGCGCACGAAAATGACTATGAGGCTGCCCAACAAGAGTTCTCCCGCAAGCAAAAGAAAACGCAAAAGCGACAATCTCAGATTGATGTCCTGACAGGTACTGGTGCTTCTAACCGAGACTTAGAAGGGGAGCTGCAAAAGGCGCGAATGCAGATTGCGGAAGCGCAAGGTAAACAGGATAGTCAAAATTATGACGTTCCTGGGCAGGTAAATAAGCAGATCGAGCAAGATGATGATCTCAGAGAAATTTTGACCTCGCTTAAGCAAAGGCAGAGGCAGAAAGCTAATGTTGCTCATCAGAATTTTATCAAACAGCCAGCTACTGATGAATTAGGCTTGGGGTTGGATCTCCAAAATGAGCTGTCCATGTCTGCTGCTCCGCTTAATGACGGGGCTGATCATCTTATTCAGTCAATGCAGGATGAAATTGCACAGCTTAAAAACCTTCTTAGTCAGCAAGTTCTAGCTCAAGGTAATGTGCAAGCTTCCGCGCCAGCAAAATCACCATTACAGAAGAAATTTGAGCTGCTAGGTGTGAGTGAAAAATTATCTACGCATCTTCTATCTCATGTTGAGTCAGGTTTGGCGCCGGACAAGGCATGGAAAAATGCTTTGACCCGCTTGTCAGATGCAATTCCTGTGATGGGAGAGGATTTCATTGAGCGTGGCGGAATGATTGCTTTTGTTGGTCCTACTGGTGTCGGTAAAACAACAACAATTGGTAAGCTTGCTGCGCGTCATGTATTGAAATACGGCAGTTCGAGTATGGCGTTAGTAACGACGGATACTTATCGAATAGCTGCGCATGAACAATTGCGGACTTTTGGCCGAATACTAGATGTTCCGGTCCGGGTTGTTGATGAAAGTAACAGTCTGGATGATGTTCTTCATTCTCTTCGAAATAAACGATTAGTGCTGATTGATACGGCTGGACTTAACGCCAATGAGCCGCATAGTGAGGCTCAGTTGG
The DNA here is from genome assembly GCF_047778075.1 of Neptuniibacter sp. QD57_21. Lineage (GTDB taxonomy): Bacteria > Pseudomonadota > Gammaproteobacteria > Pseudomonadales > Balneatricaceae > Neptuniibacter. The sequence continues at coordinate 631,189 of NZ_CP180549.1, forward strand.
CCATGCTAGAAGGTGTAAGCTTGCGTCTCAAAAAGCTTTTGGTGGTTTCTTGTAGTAGTCAACGTAGGGTTGTCGAACAGGCGTTTAATGCTTATCAGGGCTTAGGTTTAAATGGCTGTGTTCTGAGTAAAATGGATGAGTCTGGCAGCTTAGGTGAGGCAATCTCTTTGATCGTTGAAAAGCGTTTGCCTGTTTCCTATGTTACTGATGGGCAACGTATTCCTGATGATATTGATATTGCCAAAAAACATGAGTTGGTTAGTCGAGCTGTTATAACGGCTCAACGCGCTATCGAAGCAGAAAAGAAAATGTCTGCACTCGATTCTATTTATAAAACGGGTTAATGGTGGGAATTAATAATGAATCAACATAAACCCGTTAAAGTAATTGCGGTAACCGGTGGTAAAGGCGGCGTTGGTAAAACTAACGTCTCGGTGAATTTGGCGCTTGCATTAGGTGATCTAGGTCATAAATCTATATTGATGGATGCTGATTTAGGTTTAGCAAACGTCGATGTGATGTTAGGTTTGCGCCCGAAAAAGAATATTGCTGATGTTCTGAATGGTGAATGTGGCCTAAAGGATATTATGCTGGACGTAGGCGAGCATCTAAAAATTGTACCTGCTTCATCTGGTACACAAGAGATGACAGCATTGTCCCCGCATGAGCATGCAGAATTAATACATGCTTTTAATGAGGTTGCTGACGATACTGATGTTCTTATTATTGATACGGCAGCAGGCATTTCTGATTCGGTGGTGAGCTTTGTTAAAGCTGCACAAGAAGTTTTAGTTGTTGTTTGTGATGAACCCACCTCAATTACCGATGCTTATGCTTTAATTAAACTGTTAAATCGGGATTATAAAATGACCCGCTTCCGTGTTCTGGCCAATATGGTGCGAAGTGAGCAGGAAGGGCGGAATATGTTCGGGAAGTTATTAACAGTTACTGATAGGTTTCTTGATGTGACGCTTCAATATGTAGGATCAATCCCTTATGATGAAAATGTTCGTAAGGCGGTTCAGCGTCAAGTGGCTGTTTTAAAAGCGTTTCCAAAGAGCAAAGTCTCCTTGGCATATCGTCAATTAGCGAATAAAGTAAATGGGTGGCCGGTTCAAACTGTGCCCCGAGGTCATTTAGAGTTTTTTGTTGAACGACTCGTTCAGGGAGTTCGTTCTTCGGATTAGCAAAGAGGCGGTATGTACAACCAGCTGCAATTACAAACGAGTGAAGAGCTAATTGAGCAGTATGCGCCGCTAGTTAAACGTATTGCACATCATTTGCTTGCTCGTTTGCCTGCGACCGTAATGCTGGATGATCTTATACAAGCAGGTATGATCGGTTTACTCGAAGCCGCAAGTAAATACGATGCTTCGAAAGGAGCAAGCTTTGAAACTTATGCAGGGATCCGCATTCGTGGCTCCATCATTGATGAGGTACGCCGTGGCGATTGGACGCCGCGTTCAGTACATCGAAATAGTCGTCGCGTAACAGAAGCTATCCAGCAGATAGAAGCTAGAACAGGGCGCGATGCAACAGATTCAGAAGTGGCTAAAGAGATGGGTATCAGTGTTGCTGATTACCATAATTTGCTTAAGGATAGTTTAGATAGCAGACTCTTTAGTTTTGAGGAGATGATCAATCCTCAACATGAAGGTCCAGGGGAGTCTTTTGCAAATGATGACCCGGGTCCAAATAAAAATTTTGAGCGAGAAGCATTTTTAAAAGCGCTAACTACAGCTATAAATAACTTACCAGAACGGGAAAAGTTGGTGTTAGCGCTCTATTATGATGAAGAGCTCAATTTAAAAGAAATTGGTCAAGTATTAGGTGTAAGTGAGTCTCGAGTTAGTCAGATCCATAGTCAAGCAGCGTTAAGGTTGCGTTCACGACTAAGTGATTGGCAGTAAAAAGGGTTGACCAGACTCAACGTAATTGCGGTAATTAAGTGTAGACTCAATGAGTTGCGTAGTTCTAACAGGAGGCCGTCTTGAATAAAGACATGAAAATTCTTGTAGTGGATGATTTCTCCACAATGAGACGAATTATTAAAAACCTATTGCGTGATCTGGGCATGACAAATGTTCAGGAAGCGGATGATGGTCAGACTGCACTACCAATCCTCAAACAAGGGGGAATTGATTTTCTGGTCACTGATTGGAATATGCCAGGAATGACCGGTATCGATCTTTTAAAAGAAGTTCGTTCTGATCCTAACTTAGCTCATATGCCTGTGCTTATGGTTACAGCTGAAGCTAAGAAAGAGCAGATTATTGCGGCGGCGCAGGCGGGGGTGAACGGCTACGTAGTTAAGCCATTTACTGCGGCAGTGCTGAAAGAAAAGATTGATAAGATCTTTGAACGCCTAGGTTAAGAAATAAGGTCCGTTGTAATGATTGCAGGAACAGATAAAGGTGTAGGGCGCTTCGAAATGGAATTGCAGTTGAAGGCTCAAGAATTAGTTTCCGTCCTCAATGAGGGGAACCTCTCTGAAGCCATGGATCTGATTCAAGAGCTTCACGAATTCAGACATAAGACCTTCTTTAGCGAAGTGGGTCACCTGACTCGTGGCCTGCATGAAGCAATTAAAGCCTTTTCTACTGAGCTTGGAACTAGCTTGGAATTAGATGATGATGCGGCACCAAAAGATGCTGATGCGGCAGATCGTCTAAATTATGTTATTGAAGTTACAGAAAAAAATGCACATGAGACCATGGATCGTGTTGATAAAGCACTGGGTCTGGTTGATCGTTTAGATTCACAGAGTGAACGGTTTAAGGATCTATTGTCGCTTGTTGGTCAATTGGAAAAAGAGCACGACAATTTGAATGGCGTCTATGACCGTACATGTGCAGTAAAAGAAGAATCTGAAAAGACAATTGAAACTTTGCGGTCAGAGTTGACCGATATTGTAGTGTCTCAGAGCTATCAAGATATTACAGGTCAGTTGATCCGTCGAGTTATTAACTTAGTGACAAATGTTGAAACGCACTTAGTTAGTTTGATGGAGATGGCTGCGCAGGTTGAAAAATTGTCGGGCATCGAGGTGCTAACAGCGCCTGAAGATGACAAACAGGATAATAAAAAGAATCCTATTCAGGCTGAAGGGCCGCAGGTCAACAAAGACAGTGCTGATGTTGTCAGCAATCAAGACGAAGTTGATGACCTGCTTTCTAGCCTGGGTTTTTAAGAGGAGCGCCGTATGAGTTTGGAAGTGGATCAGGAGATTCTTGAAGATTTCCTTGTAGAAGCAGGTGAAATCCTTGAGCAATTATCTGAACAGTTAGTCGATCTGGAACAGCGTCCAGATGACAGTGATCTGCTCAACGCAATATTTCGTGGCTTTCATACCGTAAAAGGTGGTGCAGGTTTCTTACAACTTGAGCCTATGGTTGATTGTTGCCATAACGCAGAAAATCTCTTTGATATGTTGAGAAATGGCGAGATTAAGGTTTCGCCGGAACTGATGGATGTAGTACTGCAGGCACTGGATACTGTAAACGTGATGTTTGACGCCGTAAGAGGTGGTCAAGAGCCAGAAAATGCTGATCCACAACTAATTCAGGCGCTCATTGCCTTTGCTAGTGGCGGAGCTCCAGCACCTGCTGAAGCAGCACCTGCTCCAGCCCCGGCAGCACCTGAAGCCGCGCCAGCACCTGTACCTGAACCAGTAGTAAATAATGCAGATCAGAGCTCAGATGAATTTGATATGCTCTTGGATGATTTGGGAGGCCCTTCGCCTGCTGAAGAGAGTGGGGCTGATGATGGGTTGATCACTGAAGATGAGTTCGAATCTTTGCTGGATGAACTTCATGGTCAAGGTAAAGGTCCTGGTTCTGAGGGCGCTTCAAAAGCACCAGCAGCAGCGGCACCAGCAGGCGGTGATGACCTTATCACTGAAGATGAATTCGAAGCTCTGTTAGATGAGCTGCAATCTCAGGGTAAAGGTGCGTTTGCAGAAAATACAGCGCCAGCCACCACACCCGCTGCAGCAGTACCAGTACAAGCACCAGTACCTGCTCCAGCCCCAGCCCCAGCTGCACCTGTAGCTCAGGCGCCTGCCCCCGAAAAATCTGAAAAAGCGGCAGCGGCAGCAGTGAAAGCTGCGCATCAGCAAGCTAAGCCTCAGGCAGAAAGCAATGTTCGTGTAGATACGCGTTTGCTAGACAAAATCATGAACATGGTGGGAGAGCTAGTTCTTGTCCGAAACCGTTTGGTTCGTCTTGGTGTTACACGTGAAGACGAAGAGATGGCGAAGGCATTAGGTACGCTAGATATGGTGACGGCTGACTTACAAATGTCAGTTATGAAAACGCGAATGCAGCCTGTGAAGAAGGTGTTTGGTCGATTCCCGCGTTTGATTCGTGACCTATCACGTAACTTGAAAAAAGAGATTCGCTTAGAGCTTCGCGGAGAAGATACCGATTTAGATAAAAACTTGGTTGAAGCGCTTGCCGATCCTTTGATTCACTTGGTTCGAAATGCCGTAGATCACGGAATTGAATCGCCAGATGTTCGTGAAGCTGCAGGTAAACCAAGAGAAGGCCATGTATTACTTTCTGCCGAGCAGGAAGGTGATCATATTCTATTGGTTATTCAGGATGATGGTGCTGGTATGGACGCAGAAAAACTGCGTAATCTGGCAATTGAGCGAGGCATGATGGATGCTGAAGCTGCTCGTCGTCTTACTGAGCAAGAGTGCTTTAATCTGATCTTTGCGGCTGGCTTCTCAACTAAGAAAGAAATTTCTGATGTTTCTGGTCGTGGCGTGGGTATGGATGTAGTTAAAACAAAAATTACCCAGCTGAACGGTACGTTGAATATTGATTCTGTAATTGGTCAAGGTTCGCGTATTGCGATTCAGGTACCTCTAACATTGGCAATCATGCCAACGTTGATGGTTATTTTGGAAGACCAAGCGTTTGCATTACCATTAGTAAATGTTAATGAAATCTTTAACCTTGATCTGACTAAGACAAATGTTGTTGATGGTCAGCAAGTGATTATTGTACGTGACCAAGCATTGCCTTTGTTTCATCTCAAACGTTGGTTGATCGGTGGTCAACAAAGTGCAGACTTACCAGAGCAAGGCCACGTAGTTATTGTGACGGTTGGTACTCAGCGCGTTGGATTTGTAGTTGATCAGTTAGTAGGTCAGGAAGAGGTTGTAATTAAGCCTTTAGGTACAATCTTGCACGGAACGCCGGGTCTGTCTGGCGCAACAATTACAGGTGATGGCCGTATCGCACTGATTATTGATATTCCGAACTTGCTGAAATATCACGCTTCTTGATGTACCTGAATGAGAGCAATTAAAGATGTCTATTAAGGTACTGGTAGTAGATGATTCTGGTTTCTTTAGGCACCGTATTACTGACTTGCTTTCAGGAGATAGTCGAATAGAAGTGGTTGGTTCTGCTCAAAACGGCATGGAAGCAGTTGAGCAGGCCAAAAAACTTAAACCCGACTTGATCACTATGGATGTGGAAATGCCACAAATGAATGGCATTGAAGCGGTCAGGGTGATCATGCGGGAATGCCCAACTAATATACTGATGCTCTCTTCATTAACTCATGAAGGAGCGCAAGTGACACTGCAAGCCCTAGAAGCAGGTGCGCTCGATTATCTATCTAAGGATATGCGCGCTTGGATGGAGCATTCTGCGTCTTTGGAAAAGCAACTAAGGGATAAAGTTGTAGAACTTGGTCGATCTCGTCACTCTAAGCTTCGTAGTACGTTTATCTCTCCAAATAATGTTGGAAGTGGTAAAAGTAAATCAATGGTGTTTAGACCAGAGGCTGAAAGTAAAACGACTCGCTCAACACCGTCTGCTAGGCCAACAAGGCCCATTGAAAAACCGCGTTACCCTTCAGGCTCGACATTAAGGGAGCGTTCGGCGAGTTCGCAACTAAGAGCTAAGCCTGCACAGCCAGAAATAAAGAAATCTACAGCTTATAAATCTGCATCAAAAGTTTCAGTTCCTTCTGGGTGTAAGATTGTGGTTATTGGGTCATCAACTGGTGGGCCTGCTGCCCTACAGCAAATATTGACTCAATTACCTGCTAATTTTCCACATCCTATTTTGTTGGTCCAGCACATGCCTAAAACGTTTACGTCGGTATTTGCTACCCGTCTTGATCAGCAATGCAAAATTTCAGTAAAAGAGGCTGAAGATGGTGATCGTTTGATGCCTGGTCGTGCTCTATTGGCTCCAGGTGGTCATCAGATGATTATTGATCCTCGTAGTTTGGATAAAATTCGAATTATGCCGGGAGATGAGCGTTTAACCTACAAGCCAAGTGTTGATGTTACTTATGCTTCTGCAGCAAAAAGCTATGGAAATAAAGTGCTAGGAATTATTTTGACTGGTATGGGTGCTGATGGTCGTGATGGTGCCAAAATGTTACGACAGCAAGGAGCCACAATTTGGGCGCAGAATGAAGAAAGCTGTACTATTTACGGTATGCCGCAAGCTGTTGTTAATGCTGGATTAGCTAATGACATTCTCGATTTAACTGAATTCGGGCCGATTTTGAGTAATAGAAGGTAGTTGTGATGGATTTCACTGCTGTAATAGGTGTATTACTAGCTTTTGCAGCTGTTCTTGGTGGTAACTATCTCGAAGGTGGTCATGCGCAGGAGCTGTTAAACCTGCCTGCTGCGATAATTGTTCTTTGTGGTACCTTGGCTGCCGCAATCATTCAGTCACCAAAACAAGATTTTGTTCGAGCAATCAAGTTGATTGGCTGGGCTTTTGGGAATAATCAGCAGGACCTTAAAAGTAAGAGTGAGGAGATTGTGCAATGGTGCGTCATTGCACGCCGTAAAGGACTTTTAGCTTTAGAAGGCGAAGCTGATAAGCATAACGATGATTTTGTTAAAACAGGTCTTCTCTTATTAGCTGATGGTAAAGGTTCTGATGTTATAAGAAGCACTTTAGAAGTTGACCTTATTACGCTAGAACAAAGAGACCTTCAAGGCGCCAAAGTTATTGAAAGTATGGGTGGGTATGCGCCAACTCTAGGTATTATTGGTGCGGTATTAGGTTTGATTCACGTAATGAGTAACCTTTCTGACCCTGAAGGTCTTGGTGCGGGTATTGCGACAGCATTTGTGGCGACTATCTACGGAATAGGTATCGCAAACTTATTTTTAATTCCGGTAGCGAATAAAATTAAAAGTTTGATATCTATGAGGTATCAGGCTCAAGAGATGGTGCTAGAAGGATTGATGTTTATTGCAGAGGGGCAAAACCCTAAGGCGATTCAACAGCGCCTCCAAGGTTATTTGAGATAGTTATGCCTCGTCGACAGGTAGTAGATGATAGCATTCGGAATGACCGTTGGGTTATTTCCTATGCGGATTTTATTACTTTGCTATTTGCATTCTTTGTCGTTATGTATGCGATATCGTCGGTTAACGAAGAAAAATACAAGCATTTAACAGAGGCGCTAGCAGGTGTCTTTGTTGGTGTTGATCAAGCAATCGATGTTAATCCTGCGCCAGGTGAAGGAAAAAGTGAAAGCGGTTTTGCTATCTTTATCGGCGGCAAAACTGATGTGGATGTACCAGAAGTTACAATTTCCCCGCCGGATCAGGAAGAAACTGACATTTTAAAGGCATTACAGCAGGAGATGGCTGTAGCTTTTGCTAAGATGATTGATGAGGGCCAATTAAGAATTACAGGTAATGATCTGTGGCTTTCTATCGAGCTGCGGTCTAATTATTTATTTGATTCAGGTGGTGCGTTACCCAATATTCTTGCGGATCAATTGCTGGAACAGATTGCAATGATGTTGAAAGGGCGATCAAACCCTATTCATGTGGAAGGGTTTACCGATAACCAGAGAATATCGACAGATGCTTATCCTTCCAACTGGGAACTGTCAGCTGCTAGGGCCGCCGCTGTTGTAAGGCTACTTGCTCAATTTGGTGTAGAACCAGAGCGTATGGCTGCAGTGGGTTATGGCGAGTTTCAGCCTGCTTATAGCAATCGTACTGCGGAAGGACAGAAATTAAATCGCCGAGTGTTGATTGTTGTATCACGTGACGAAAAGGTCCGTAGAACCGTATCTTCATTTGGTAGTCAGCAAGTTAGTGCTGATGCTGTATCAACGGTGTTATCAACACCGGAAAAAGAAACAGTACCCGTAATTGAACAGGTAGAAACCGGAGATGGTGATGTTTTGTTCAGGAAAGCTGAATCGAAGTCGCCAGAACAGGAAGACAATTAAATGCATGTATGGTCAGTTGCCAACCAGAAGGGTGGCGTCGGCAAAACAACCACAGTAGTGACAATCGCCGGGTTATTGGCTGAAGTCGGCTATCGTGTCTTGTTGATTGATTTAGATCCGCACGGATCTTTGACCAGTTATTTTGGTTATGACCCAGATGAATTAGAAGACAGTGTTTATGATCTATTCACTGGGAGTAGTCAGGTTAAGAGGGATGATGTAGCACGTCTGCTTTTGAAAAGCAGTCATGAGCGTATAGAGCTGATTCCTGCATCAACTGCAATGGCAACTTTGGAGCGAAAAGCTGTCGGTGCCGAAGGTATGGGATTGCAGGTGGCCAAAGCCCTATCACACGTTCGTGATCAATATGATTATGTATTGATTGATAGCCCTCCAGTACTAGGTGTGTTGATGGTGAATGCCCTAGCTGCATGTGAACATTTATTGGTTCCTGTTCAGACTGAGTTTCTAGCCCTAAAAGGTCTAGAGCGGATGGTTAGAACAATTAATATGATTAACCGTGCGCGTAGTAAAAAACTCAGTTTTACGATTATTCCGACCTTCTATGATCGTAGAACTCAAGCTTCAGTTAGTAGCTTACGAGAGCTGCATCATAATTATCCAAATGAAATATCTAACGCGGTTATCCCTGTAGATACCAAATTTAGGAATGCAAGTATCCAAGGGCTTGTACCTTCGGTTATGGACTCTAGTAGTCGAGGGGTTCATTCCTATGCGCGTTTATTACGTACTTTACTTGAACGTCAAAAACAGGAGGCCCTATGAGTCAATCAGATAAAAAGCCTCTTGAACAAGATGATGTGGAAGTTCATGGCGTTCAAAAGCTTGTTTTCGATTATTTGGAATCGCTGCTGTCAGATCCTGATGCTGGTGATATTGATACAGAAACTGAAATTGCTGCCATTGAAGAAAAAATTGCTGCTGAGGAAAGCCTAGAGCATCAAGGTTTAGGTATCGAAAGCGAAGAAAATGCTTTGCTTGTATATTCTGTAGATCAAAATACTGAAGAGCCAGAGCCAGAGCCAGAGCCAGAGCCAGAGCCAGAGCCAGAGCCAGAGCCAGAGCCAGAGCCAGAGCCAGAGCCAGAGCCAGAGCCAGAGCCAGAGCCAGAGCCAGAGCCAGAGCCAGAGCCAGAGCCAGAGCCAGAGCCAGAGCCAGAGCCAGAGCCAGAGCCAGAGCCAGAGCCAGAGCCAGAGCCAGAGCCAGAGCCAGAGCCAGAGCCAGAGCCAGAGCCAGAGCCAGAGCCAGAGCCAGAGCCAGAGCCCGAGCCAGAGCCAGCACCGGCGAAAGCTCCAGACCAGGCGCAATTATCCGCTGCAGGTTCAGGGGCAACAAGTCGAGAGATCAACTGTGTATTAATAAAAATGCATGGCTTAAATTTGGCGATTCCGTTCGATTACATTGAAGGAGCGGTGCATTTAAGTTCCGTATCTCTCACATTGGATGCAACGCATGACTGGTGTCTAGGTCGTTTCGGTGGAAGCAGTGCAGATACCAATGTTATTGATACTGCATTGTGGTTGATTCCCGAGCGTTACCAGCCGGAAATGGCTAAATACGATGAATTAATTATTCTTCGTGGTCGTCATTGGGCGCTTGCTTGTGATGAGTTGGTAAAATCGGTTCGAATTCCTGTGGATAAAGTATCTTGGGCTGGTAGTGATAATCCACGTAAGTGGCTATGGGGTACTTATATGGAAGAGCGTTGTGCCATTTTAGATATTCCTGAATTGATGAATCAGTTTGATAAGGCCTTCTAACGGATAGAGGCTTTGGAGAGATAATGCCGTCATTGTTTGAAATTATTCTACTTATTATTGTGTTAGGTACGGCTTGCACAAGCTATGTGTTGTTCAAGCGCTTACAGAAAAATGAGCGTCAGCATCAGGCGCTGATCAATGTTTTACGCAATGAAATTCAAGCAATGACTAATGGCTCTATCGGCATGGGACGTCGCCTTATCGAGGTGGAGCAGAAGCTGAATCTAACTGCTGATAAACAGCTGGAATTGGAAAATCGAGATCCGTCTGCTTTGGCTTATAATCAAGCGACCCGTTTGATGGAGATGGGAGCGGATGTCGATGATCTGGTTAAAAATTGTGGGTTAGGTCGACCCGAAGCGGAATTGATGGCGCTGTTGCATAAAGAGTTACAAGCACCCCATGAGGCATTAGGTTCAGATCGTTAGCGCTTTTTCTCTGCCGCTTTTATGATCTCTGATGTGTCGTGTTTTAGGCTATAAGCAAAGGCGATAACTTCAGCAATAGCTCTATAGAGTGATTCAGGAATCTCGTCACCGAGTTCAAGCCTGATTAACACTTCCACAAGTTCGGGGCTTTCGTGGATGTGGATATTATTTTCTTCTGCGAGCGCAATGATCTGCTCAGCAATTTCCCCCATACCTTTAGCTACTATGAGCGGGGCCTTACCCATCTCTTGATCGTATTTTAGGGCGATCGCTTTTTGTCGCGGAGTATCTAAATCAGGTTTGGTAAATTTCATGTATGCAGATCGACTAGCTGTTTATGAACCACCTGATCCTGTCGAGGGGCTTGGCCCTCGTGCCAAGTGATTTCTGAATTATTAAAACCGCACATTCTTAGCTTTTCAGCAAACTCGTCAGAGCGTTCTCTCAATTTTTCAGCGGTGTCTTTGTGTTCACACCAGAATAGTGTACTGATTTCATGACCGTCTGTTAGCCTGATTTCAGCATCAACGCCGCCATGTTCTTCAAGATCGAAGTGCAGTCGGACCCGCCAAACCGATACCATCTCACCTGAGGCGTTAGTACCGCCTTCTCGGCTAAGTCTAAGTTCTAAATTCTCCCAGCTTTCACCTTGTTTAATAGGTAAGTCTATTTGTAATACGCGCTCAAATCCGCCATCTGGTAGCTCACGCCATTGATGAAGAGAGTTGATTTGTTGGCTGGTAACTCTGGATAGTAAGCCTTTAATGATCTGATCAAAACGTTCTCGCTGTTCAGCAGGAAGTTTGTCGCTGAGTTGTTGCAATTGTTGCAACTGGGCTTTCATGTCTAAAGGGCTTGCACTTCGTCCTTGGCTTAATTGGCGCTCAGTACTTAACCCACCTAATTCAACGTTTTGACGTATCTGAGAGGGCGCTTCGCTACTGCCCGGGCGTACGCCAAACAGGTTTAGCATGCTGCGAACAACACTGCCTATCTGAGAGGTTTGACTTGCCTCGGTTGCAGTAGCCTGTGCTAACTGATTAAAAGCTGTAGCTGTAGGTTGTTGTACAGGTAGTGTGTTACGCAGTATTTCCTGTATGGCTGGTTTGTCTAACGCAGAATTTAACGTCAGAGGTGGTTCCTGAATACGCAGAACCTGAACGTTTTGATTGCCGTTTGAGACCAATTGCAGTTGCGCACCCTGCGGAATAGGTCGAGGCGATTGAACCTCTACTTTTGAACCGTCTGGTAGCGCCAAGCTTACAAGGTGATGTATTGGTGGGCCTGTCCTAACAGGTGCAGGGTTTTGCTGGACCTGTTGTGTGGCTGGGTTAGTTTTATCTGCAATGTTTTGCTGTTGCGGTTGTATCGAAGGACTCGTGGTTTGTGAGGTAGTTACTGTAGTTGCCCCTTGAGCTGTGGGGGCGGGTTGGTTTTGCGGCGCGCTGTTGTTGATTGGCGTTGTAATGTTCGGCAGAGCCCCCGCAGTATTTGTTGCTTGGGCAGTGTTGCTCTGAGCACTTGTTGGTGTAGATGTAATTGCCGGTTGAGCTTGTATTGCTGGAGAAGTACTTGCCTGAGTGGTTTGTGCGGGTACTTGTTGGGCTGCCGGGCTGGGATTATTTGGCTGATTAGCAGTCGTTATGGCTTGTTGCTGTAAAACGGTTATTTGTTGAGGGCTTGCTGCTGTCTGTTGAGGTACCGTTGCCGTTTGTTGCAGAGTTGTAGTGGTACTCGCTACGTTAGCCTGTACCTGCTGGCCGCTCGGTGTCGAAGATGGGTAGATAGGCCGACTGCTGATGACTGCAGCCGTAACACGCGTATCAGCAGGAAGTTTTAGAGTATCCGCTGATTGGGCAAGTTTTAACTGTATGCCAGGATCAGGTTTAGCGGCCGTATTGTTGGCGCTTTGCTGGGCTTGTTGTGTTTGATTTTGCGTATTGCTGGTCTGGGTGTTAGCTGTATTACCCGTCTGTGCAGGCTGCGGCGTGATCTGAATTTGGCCATCACTTTGGCGATTTACATTGATCTTCTGCCCTACAGGCAGTGCTTGAAAGACTCCCATCTGGATCAATCGATTGTTAACTTCCAGTTTGAGCTTAAAAACTTCCGGTTGGATCTGATCCCTACTTACCGCTATAACGGTCGCACTGACGTTCTGCCCGACTGGGAACAGTCGATTTACATTTTGAGCAGAATCGCTATTACTGCTGGTCGTTTGCAGTGGAATAGCAGGTATTTGTGGTAGCAAGTTTAGTAACCTCTAGTCCTAGGGAATGAGTAAGGAGCGTGCGGGCGTTATTCTATGAGAAATATATGCTGCTAAATGAGGATAAGAATCCAACTTTTAGAAAGCAATACAACAGTGCCGTGCAATCAGATATTCGTATATAATCCCTCGGTTAATAATCGGCAGATATTGTAAAAAGTATAGTTTATTGCCGTAAATTACATTTCTTAAGCGATTCCAAGTTTGAGAAATAGGTCGGAAGACTCGATTGGGTTTGGGGATTGATTTGGATACAGCGTTAATACAAGTTGAAAACCTGTTTTGTGAGCGTGACGAACGTATTTTGTTCGAAGATCTAAATTTTTCTGTCTCACAAGGCGAAGTTATCCAGATTGAAGGCCAGAACGGTAGCGGTAAAACTACGTTACTTCGAATCCTCAGTGGTCTATCTAATCATTATGAAGGCGATATTTACTGGGAAGGTGAGCCTATCTCAGAGGTCCGCGAAGAATTCTGTCGAGAGCTCCTATATTTTGGTCATCACCCTGGGGTGAAGGCTGTGCTTACGCCTGAAGAAAATCTCCAATGGTATGCTGCTATGCATCCTGGGATAAATGTCGCTGATATCCCTATGGCGTTGGATAAAGTGGGATTAACCGGTTTTGAAGATTCTCCCTGCCATATGCTTTCTGCAGGACAGAATCGTCGAGTGAGCCTTGCGCGTTTGTATTTAAGTAGCGCTAAGTTGTGGATTCTCGATGAGCCTTTCACAGCTATTGATAAAAAAGGTGTCGCAGAAAAAGAACAACTTATTCTTGATCACGCGAAGCAAGGTGGTTGTGTGATTTTAACCACTCACCATGAGCTGGGTGTGGGCGAGCAGGTTCGTCGATTAAATCTTGATGAATTGGCGGGAACTTAATGGACCAGACAGTGACAAAAGATGAGTTAGGTCAGGGCGATACGTCTGTATCAAGTTTATTCTATGCCGTATTAAAGCGGGATTTAATGTTGGCTTATCGCAAAAAAAGCGATTTGTTTAATCCGCTCATTTTCTTTTTAATGGTCGCGACATTATTCCCACTGGGTGTGAGTCCTGAACCGACGTTCTTGGCTGAAGTGGCTCCCGGTGTTGTTTGGGTGGCAGCATTGCTTGCTACCTTATTGTCTATGGATAGCCTATTTCGATCAGATTTCGAAGATGGAACATTAGAGCAGACGCTGTTAAGTCCACAGCCTCTGTTTGTGGTAGTACTGGCTAAAGTGATTGCTCACTGGATGATGAGCGGTTTGCCGTTAACGCTATTAGCGCCCTTACTCGGGGTTATGCTGTTTTTACCAGCAGAAGGAATGAGTGGCTTGATGTTGAGTCTGTTGTTAGGGACACCAACATTAAGTTTAATCGGTGCCATCGGTGCGGCATTGACGGTGGGATTAAGAAAAGGTGGCGTGCTGATATCTCTACTGGTGCTGCCGCTGTATATCCCTGTGCTTATTTTTGGCACCAGCGCAGTTCAGGCGGCAGTGACAGGATTGCCGCTTGCTGGGTATTTTGCGTTATTAGGCGCTATTTTGGCTTTGGGTGTTGTGATGGCGCCTCTTGCAATTGGTGCAGCATTACGAATTTCCGTGAGCGGATAAGTTTAGGTTGTTATGAGCGAAAAGAAGAAGTGGATGCCCCGTTGGTTTTATCAATTGGCATCGCCACGCTGGTCTTATGAAATTATGGGTAAGCTGCTGCCAGGATTTGCAATCGCGGCAGCTATTGCACTTATTGCAGGTGTTGTTTGGGCGCTAGGTTTTGCTCCAGAGGATTACCAGCAGGGTAACAGCTTTAGAATTATCTATATCCATGTTCCTTCCGCTATCTTGGCTCAATCCTGCTACATGATGATGGCAATCGCAGGTGCAATTGGACTTATCTGGAAAATGAAAGTGGCCGATATGGTCGCTAAGTCTTGTGCGCCTATTGGTGCTTCCATTGCGATCTTAGCTCTAGCTACAGGTGCAATTTGGGGTAAACCTACTTGGGGTTCTTGGTGGGTTTGGGATGCGCGCTTAACGTCTATGCTAATCCTTCTATTCCTTTACTTGGGCGTTATTGCTTTGAACTCAGCAATAGAGAGTGAAGCAACGGCGGCTCAAGCTTCTGCAGTTTTATCTTTGGTTGGTTTAGTGAATATCCCGATCATCAAATATTCAGTTGACTGGTGGAATACTCTACATCAGCCAGCAACATTTACCTTGACTGAAAAACCGGCGATGCCCGCGGAAATGTGGGTGCCACTGCTCGTCATGGTCATAGGGTTTTATTGTTTTTTCGCGGTCTCTTTGATGATGCGTACTCGAAATGAAATTTTATATCGAGAACGTCGCTCCAGTTGGGTGCGGGAATTGATAGAAAAACAGAGAGGCTAATCCAGTGAGTTTTGAAAGTTTTTCAGATTTTATCGCGATGGGCGGACATGGTTTATATGTCTGGTTGAGTTATGCCATCGCTCTATTCGTTATTGTTATTAATATTGTGAATCCGGCACTGCAAAAGAAGAAGGTTATCTCTAATCTTGCACGTCGCCTGCGCAGGGAGAAAAAATCTTCATGAACCCTAAACGCAAACAACGTTTAATTATCGTTTTATTTATTGTTTTTGGTGTAGGAGCGGCTGTTGGTCTAACTATGTTTGCTCTTAGCCAAAATATTAACCTTTTTTACTCTCCAACTGAGATTGCTAAGGGTGAAGCGCCTAAGGATACGCGAATTAGAGCGGGTGGCATGGTTGTAGAGGGCAGTGTTAAGCGTGATCCTCAAAGTCTGAAAGTAACATTCCAACTTACAGATTACGAAAGCGTAATGACGGTTCATTATGAAGGTATCTTGCCTGACCTATTCCGTGAAGGTCAGGGTATCGTTTCCCAAGGTAAATTAAATAGCTCTAATGAACTTGAGGCAACTGAAGTGTTAGCTAAACATGATGAAAACTATATGCCACCAGAAGTTGCTGAAGCACTAGAAAAGAGTGGTCATATGCCTAAACCAGAGGGTGAGGTGTTTAACAAATGATCCCTGAGTTAGGTCAGTACGCACTAATTTTATCTTTATGTTTGGCTGCGTTATTAGCGGTTGTTCCGTTAGCAGGTACTTATAGTAAGAATGCTTTATGGATGGGCTTTGCTCGTCCTTTAGCGACAGGCATGTTTGCCTTCTTGATGGTCAGCCTTGTATGTCTTGGCTACGCCTTTGTTGTAGATGACTTCTCTGTTGCTTATGTCGCAACAAACTCAAATACAGCGCTACCTATCTATTACAAAATCAGTGCTATCTGGGGCGGGCATGAAGGTTCATTGCTGCTTTGGGTTGTGATCCTAGGTGGTTGGACTTGGGCTGTAGCGATTAAAAGTGACAACTTACCGCAAGATATTGTCGCTCGTGTACTAGGTGTCATGGGTATTATCAGTGTTGGTTTTATCCTGTTTACACTGATGACATCGAGTCCATTTGAACGTCATTTGCCTCGTTTCCCACAAGAGGGTGGCGACCTTAACCCATTGCTGCAAGATATCGGTCTGATTCTGCACCCGCCAATGCTGTACATGGGCTATGTTGGTTTCTCTGTTGCGTTTGCCTTTGCTATTGCTGCTTTGCTAAGCGGTCGTTTAGATGCGGCTTGGGCGCGTTGGTCTCGTCCTTGGACAATTGTTGCGTGGGCATTCCTAACCCTAGGTATCGCATTAGGAAGCTGGTGGGCATATTACGAATTAGGCTGGGGTGGCTGGTGGTTCTGGGATCCAGTAGAAAACGCTTCATTTATGCCATGGTTGGTAGGTACTGCACTGGTTCACAGTTTAGCCGTTACTGAAAAGCGTGGTGTGTTTAAAAGCTGGACCGTATTGCTAGCGATCTTTACCTTCTCTTTGAGCTTATTAGGTGCCTTTTTGGTTCGTTCTGGCGTACTTACTTCAGTACATGCCTTTGCGACAGACCCGGAGCGAGGCTACTTCCTACTTGCGCTATTGGCGATCACTATTGGTGGCTCTTTGTTGATCTACGCATTGAAAGCCGCGCATGTAAAAAGTGAATCAAGTTTTGAATTGGTTTCCCGCGAGACCTTCTTGTTAGGTAACAATATTCTATTAGTGGTAGTAGCGATGATGGTCCTATTAGGAACATTGTATCCGCTGCTTATTGATGCCTTAGGTATGGGTAAAATTTCGGTAGGTCCTCCGTACTTTAACGCACTCTTTATACCTCTAATGGCTGTAATGGTTGGCTTTATGGGCTTTGGTATTCTTTCTCGTTGGAGGAGTACTAAGAGTACATATCTTACCGCTCAATTAGTCATTCCATTTGTATTGAGCATTGTCTGTGCTGCTGTGTTCCCTATGCTGTATGGCGATGGCTTTGATTGGTACGTATTCCTGGGCATGGCGCTTGTATTCTGGATTACGTTCGTATCGATTAAAGATATTTGGAACAAAGTTTCTCACCGTAAGGCTCCTTTTAAGGCACTAACTACGTTGTCTCGTAGCTATTACGCGATGGTATTAGCCCATATCGGTGTTGCGGTAACGATTGTTGGTATGACGCTCGTTTCTATCTATAACGAAGAGCGCGATCTTAGAATGGTGCCAGGTGACAAACTTAGCTTTAAACAGTACGAGTTTATTTTTGACGGCACTCGAGATGTTGTAGGCCCTAACTATGTTTCTGATAAAGCGCGTTTACGTGTACTGAAAGATGGTGAAGCTTATGGTGAGCTTTTCCCAGAAAAACGTATGTACAACGCCAGTGGCACAGTTATGACTGAAGCCGCAATTGACCCAGGTCTAACACGAGATCTATATGTTGCGTTGGGTGAACCTCTTGAAGGCGGCGCATGGGCGGTTCGTGTTCAGCATAAACCATTTGTACGTTGGTTATGGTTGGGCGGTTTGCTAATGACCGTTGGTGGTTTGTTGGCTGCGATGGACAAGCGTTATAGAAAACAAAATAAGCGTGCTGTAGCAAACGCTTAAGTATTAAGGGTAATCATTCATGCGTCGTTTTGTTTTGTTTATTCCATTAGCGATTTTCTTAGGAATTGGCGTTTTTCTTTGGCGTGGTCTGCAACTGGATCCTACGGAATTACCCTCAGCGCTGTTGAATAAGCCTTTTCCTCAGTTTGAGTTACCGTCTTTGTATGACGAAGGAAAAATGCTTAACGCTGAAGACCTTAAAGGTGAAGCTGCGTTGGTTAACGTTTGGGCAACTTGGTGTCCGTCCTGTAAAGAAGAGCATGCACAGCTGAATAGTATTAAGGCCGAAGGCTATAAGGTTATCGGTATTAACTATAAAGATGATCGTCAAAAAGCAAAAATTTGGTTGAATAAATACCTAGACCCCTACGCAACTAACGTCTTTGACGATAAAGGAAGTTTAGGCCTAGATTTGGGTGTTTATGGCGCGCCTGAAACATACGTGATCGATGCACAAGGTGTGATTCGGTATAAGCATGTGGGTGTTGTCGATCAGCAAGTTTGGACCAAGCTGAAAGGGATAATTGATCAGATCAACAGTTCTGAGAAGGTCGCTGCACAATGAGAAAAATCCTAGCGTTATTGCTATTTTCTCTGCCTATGTCGCTATGGGCAGCTATTGATACTTATGAATTTAAGGATGAAGAAACGCGCGAACGCTTTCGTCAATTAACCTTCGAGCTACGTTGTCCAAAATGCCAAAACCAAAACTTGCAGGATTCTAACTCGCCTATCGCTTCTGATTTGCGTAACGAAGTCTACAAGATGTTGCAAGAAGGCAACGATAACGACGAAATTGTCGGTTTTATGGTGGCAAGGTACGGTGATTTTGTTTTATATCGCCCGCCGGTTAATAAAGCGACCTATGTATTGTGGTATGGCCCGTTTGTGTTGGCTGTTATCGGTATTATCGTGATGGTTTTTCTTTCTCGAAAGCGCAAGAAGAAAGTGGACGACAAAGGGCAAGATTTAGATTCATCCCTTAGCGGTGATGAAGCCCAGCGCCTGAAAGATATTTTAGATAAGGGTAAAGATAAATGATTGAACTATGGGTAGGCATAGCGCTGTTAACGGTACTGGCTATTGCTTTTGTATTTTTACCCTTTGTACGTGCTAGACGCCTAATTCAAAATGAGGTTTCTGAAGATCGCGAACAACAAAATATCGAGATCTTTCAGGAGCGCTTATCCGAATTAGAAGAAGAGAAAGCTGCAGGCAACCTAGATGATACGGATTTTGCGACGTTGAAAACTGAGCTTGAGCGAAATCTGCTTTCAGATGTAAACGAGCAAAAACAGTCTAAGAACAAAATAGCGTTAACTTCGCAAACACTGGTGACTGTAACATTGTTGGCGTTAATGATTCCTGTTGCAGCAATTGGTTTGTACTCCGTTTACGGACGTTCAGCTGATCTTGAGCTATCAATGCAGCAGCCAAAAGATCCATTCAATGGTAAACAGCCAACATTGGAAGAGGCTGTTGCACAGCTTGAAAAAGAGCTTAAGTTGAATCCAGAAAACCCTGAGGGTTGGTACTTACTATCAACGACCTATATGAATCAAGGGCGCTTTCAAGAGGGCGCTGCTGGTTTTGAAAAGGTTGTATCTTTATTACCTGAAGATTCACCTCAGTATGCGGATGTCCTAGGTCAGTACGCGCAGGCTCTATTTTTTGCTAATGAAAGTAAAATGAGCCCAGAGATCAAAACGGTTATTGATAAGACGCTAGCGATTAAGCCTCTAGAAATTACCGTTTTAGGTTTGCTGGGTATTGATCGCTATGAGCATAAAGATTATCAAGGTGCGCTGGATTATTGGCTGAAAGCGCTTCGTAACTCTGACGGTAAGACTGCAGAATCTCTTCGCTCAGGTGTACGTAATGCTCGTGATGCCTTGATCGCTGAAGGTGTTGATGTACCAGAAATTCCTGAGTTGATGCCAGCATCAATTAGCTTGAAAGTGAATATTGATGACCAGCTGAAACAGCAAGTTGCTGCTGATGCCACTGTGTTTGTGTTTGCACGCGAAGTAGGCGGTCGTATCCCGTTAGCAGCTGTTAAACTTCAAGTTTCTGACCTACCGATTGATGTCGTTCTTGATGATTCTAAAGCGATGAATCCTCAGTCAGGTTTATCTACGGTTTCGACAGTTGAAGTATCTGCGAGAGTCTCAAAAACGGGTGAGCCCAAAGAGCAGCCAGGTGATCTATATGGCTTGATCTCCCCTGTTCAGGTACGCGGAACAACTTTACCAATGATTCTTACGATCGATAGAGTTGTCGAATAAATCTGGCTCTTTTATAGTGGGTACTTATTACCGTTTTTTTTAAGATAAGGTCGCGACTAAGCACATGGAAATCACTCTGCGTGAATGGTTAATAATCGGTGGGGTTGTTTTAATCCTACTGATTGTTTTGGATGGTTGGCGTCGTATGCAAATTGGGCGTAATCGCCTAAAGATGAACATCGACAAAAACTTTGTTGATCTTCCAGAGGGAGATGACTCATTTAATCCAGAGTTACCGTCAGGTGGTGCCCGCAAGGTCGCGTTAGATGATGACCCACTTTTCTCTAATTACCGTCCAAATTTAGACGGTGATTCTCCCTCTGTTGAGACTCAAAACTCTTCTGTAACAAGTGGAATGGATGCACAAGAAATGCAGCCGCTAGCAGAAGAAAAAACTGTTAAAAAAGAAGAGCCTATAGCCCCGGCTTGGGATGATAATCTAGATATTGATGACGGTATTGTTGGTAGTGCACGTAAGGTTACAGTTGAGCCGACGTTAACTGTTGACGACATCCCTGTAATGGATGAACCACTTCCAAAAGAAGCGGAAGAAACAAAACCTGAAGTCTTCGATTATGCTATGGATGAAGGGGTGTTGGGTCCTGCTCGCGTAGTAGAACAAACTATTCCAGAACCAGAACCAGAACCAGAACCAGAACCAGAACCAGAACCAGAACCAGAACTAGAACCAGAACCAGAACCAGAACCAGAACCAGAACCAGAACTTCAGTCTTACCAGGAAGTTACTGATGAAGAAGTTCCTGTGGTTACAGCGGATGACGGTTTTGAGCAAAATACTGTTGAAATCAAAGACGCAACTGCTCCATATCATGAAGATGAAGTTCTTCAAGAGCGATCGATAGTCGAGTTAGAACCTGAAGCAGTCGAAGAGACTGTGCAGCCAGAATCTGAAATTGAGATTGTTCAGGAAGCAGAGCAAGAGTCTCAGTCCTATGCTGAGTTTTCTGATGAAGTTTCAGAAATTCAAAGTGTTGATACTGAACAGAATCATTATGTTGAAGCAACGAACACTCAAATTAATGAGTACCAAATGCTTCAGGAAGAGTCTGACACTGAACTTGAGTTAACAGAAGTTATTGACGAAGAGCTGAAACCAGAACCGCGTATTGAAATAGAACAGCCTGTTGAAAATCTTGCAGAGCCAGAGCCAGAGCCAGAGCCAGAGCCAGAGCCAGAGCCAGTAATTGCAGCAGTAGCTGAGTCTGTTCAAGAGATTGACTTCGAAAAGCCTGTTACTCTTCTTATGGATGAGCTTGATGAAAAAGAGCATATCCATGAAAGCGAACAGGAACCTGAAGCTTTCCCTCAGTTGGACCTTAAAGGTGTTGAGAACAGCACTCCCTCAGTCGTTGAAGATGATCCACAAACAGGCTTCGATTTTGGTCATGCCGAAGAGGATCCATATGCCAACCTAACCCTAGGTTCGGCGTTAGATAATGATTGCTCCGAGCTTTCAGTTGCAGAGACTATTTCAAAAGCCCCAACAGCTGAGGCTCAAGAGGTTCAAGTTGAAGAGGCTGAAACTAAAGATGCCAGTTATGAAAAAACAATGGAGCCTGAGTATCTGCGTGAAGAAGTAGAATCTTCGCCAGAACCAGATGCTATGGTTGAGCAAGTTGAAGTTATTTCCGATGTTCAGCCAGAGCCAGAGCCAGAGCCAGAGCCAGAGCCAGAGCCAGAGCCAGAGCCAGTTGTAGCGCCTGCAGGTGTGCAGCGGAAGCCTCTAGAGAAAGATCCTGATCCTGAGAATGTTCTGGTGATCTCTGTAATTGCCAAAGAGCAGCCGCAGTTTAACGGTCCTGTATTGCAGAAAATAGTTGATGCTTGCGGTATGAACTTTGGCGAAATGGATATCTATCACCGTTTCGAAAAAGCTTCGGGTATTAGCCCTGTACAGTTCAGCATGGCAAATGCACTTCCACCAGGTACCTTCGTTCAAGGGAACCCTGAATCACTTACGACAAAAGCGGTGATGTTCTTTATGTCTATGGAAGAACCGCAAGATGTCATGGATGCCTTTGAGTGTATGTTGGCTACTGCAGAAACTGTAGCGAAGCATCTTGGTGGCGAGATGCTGGATGAAAACCGATCGGTACTACGAAGCCAGACGATGGAACACTACCGGCAGCGTGTTCGCGATTTTGAAATGAAAACTCTTAAAAAGCGTGGCCGTTAAGCCGCGCTTTCTTCTCTCTATACCCCTTATTGAGTCTTACCGTGTCTATACAAGAACAGATCGAATCTCTGCGTGAGCAGCTAAACCAACATAACTATCGTTACTATGTTTTGGACGATCCAGAGGTTCCGGACGCTGAGTATGATCGACTTTTCCATGAGTTGAAAAAGTTAGAGAGAGAAAACCCTGAGCTAATAACATCTGATTCACCGACTCAAAGGGTTGGTGGGCAGCCTCTATCGGCCTTTAGCCAAATTGCACATGAACTGCCGATGCTCTCTTTGGATAACGCCTTCAATGAAGAGGATATGCAAGAGTTCAATCGTAGAGTGCTAGAGCGTTTAGATCAGCAAGGTGGTGGATCTATACAATATGCTTGTGAGCCAAAATTAGACGGTATTGCCGTAAGTTTACTTTATGAAAATGGTTTGCTTGTCCGTGGCGCAACGCGCGGTGATGGTACCACCGGTGAAGATATCACCCTGAATGTACGTACTATTCCTACGATTCCTTTAAAGCTAACAGGCAGTGGTTACCCAGAGCGGTTAGAAGTCCGTGGTGAAATCTACATGCCGAAAGCGGGCTTCGAACTGCTAAATAAACGTGCAGCTGCAACGGGACAAAAACCATTTGTAAATCCACGTAATGCTGCAGCAGGGAGTCTACGTCAGTTGGACCCCAAGATTACCGCATCTCGACCTCTAGAGATGTGTAGTTATAGTGTTGGTATCGTTTCTGGCGGTGAGTTGGCTTCTGAGCATGCCGCCATACTGACCCAGCTAAAAGAGTGGGGCTTTAAACTCAATCCATTGTTAGATGTTGTCGATGGTGTTGATGGTTGTATGACGTACTATCAAAAAGTCTCTGAGCTGCGTGATTTGCTTCCTTACGAGATCGATGGTGTCGTTTTTAAGGTGAATAACCTTGAGCAGCAAAAACAGTTGGGCTTTGTATCACGAGCGCCGCGCTGGGCAATAGCGCATAAATTCCCTGCTCAAGAAGAGATGACAACAATTCGTGCGATTGAATTCCAAGTTGGTCGTACAGGTGCGGTTACTCCTGTGGCTCGTCTAGAGCCTGTTTTCGTGGGTGGTGTGACCGTTTCTAACGCCACTTTACACAATATGGATGAGATTGAACGTCTTGATGTGCGGGCAGGTGATACGGTGATCATTCGTCGTGCTGGCGATGTGATCCCGCAAGTTGTTCGAGTGTTACATGATAGAAGGTTACCCGAAGCAGAAGCGGTAGAGTTTCCTAAATCTTGTCCCGTATGCGATTCGGCTGTAGAGCGGCAAGAGGGGGAGGCAGTTGTTCGTTGTACGGGTGGTTTGTATTGTGCGGCACAACGAAAAGAGGCGCTAAAGCACTTTGTATCCCGCAAGGCGATGGATATCGATGGTCTGGGTGATAAGTTAATCGAAATGCTTGTCGATCTGGATATGTTACATAATCCAGCGGGATTGTTTACCTTGGATCGAGCGGAGATCGCTAAGCTTGAGCGAATGGGGCCTAAGTCTGCCGAGAATTTGATTAATGCGATTAACAACAGCCGTAATACACAATTTCCGCGTTTCCTATACGCTTTGGGTATTCGTGAAGTAGGTGAGGCAACTGCTCGAGCGTTAGCGCATCATTTTGGCAAGCTAGATGCTCTGATGTCAGCATCTGAAGAAGAGCTTGTCGATGTGCCTGATGTAGGGCCGATTGTAGCGAAGCATATTACTCAGTTTTTTGCGCAGGAACATAACCGCGAAGTTATCGATGCCTTGATTAATGAGGCTGGTATTTCTTGGGAAGCGATAGAAAAACCGTCTGAAGATGAGTTAGTCTTGCAGGGTAAAACATGGGTTCTGACGGGTAAGTTGGAGCGTATGGGGCGTAGTGATGCGAAAAATCACTTGTTGGCTTTAGGCGCCAAAGTGGCTGGCAGTGTCTCTGCAAAAACTGATTGTGTAGTGGCTGGGCCGGGTGCTGGCTCAAAACTTAAAAAGGCAAACGAGTTAAACATCGCTACGATGGATGAAGATGAGTTTGTTAACTTTCTAGCTGAGCATGGAGTGAATCTGTAATGCTAATTCGGTTCAATCATAAAGCTTATGGTGTGCTTATCATTTCATTGCTTCTTTCTGGTTGCTTTGGTGGGGCTACCACTAAGCCAGCTCTGATGATCTGTGATGAGTTAGATGACACTGATGATTGGATTGAGCCGGCTGTTAATGTTCAGCAAAAATACGGTACTCCTCTGGCTTTAACTCTAGCTATGCTTGAACTGCCTTTAACTGAGTTAGATAAAAAACACGTTCGACCTCGTGCTGCAGATTGGGATGAATTTCGTATCCGTAGTGAGCGTTGGGATGCTGAGCCTACAGAGGTAGAAGATGCTGTTCATTTTGTTGGTTGGTTTACACAGCAGAGCGTGAGCCGTAATGGTCTTGCTTGGGATAATGCGGCAGGTCACTACTTAGCACTTCGGTTAGGTCATGGTGGTTATCACCGTTTTGATTCAACTAAGTATCCAGAACTTACTAAGCAAGCGCGTGGTATTCAGCAAAGATATGATCGTTGGCAGCGTGAACTGCACGGATGTAAAGACCGTTGGCAGGGAGAAAGCTGGTTTAGTAAGTTGAAGATCTGGTAGTCCCACCTTTATGATCATCCCCTATCAAGAACTTGAACCAGGTACACTCACTGCATTGATCGAAGAATTTGTCAGCCGTGATGGTACTGACTATGGTGAATATGAGTTCTCTCTCTCCGATAAAGTCGCCCAAGTAAAATCTCTCTTGCAATCAGGGCAGGTCGTTATCTTGTTCAGCGAGAGTACAGGCCTTTGTAATATAGTATCTAAAGACACATTGTAGCGCTGGGCCTTTCTATTCGATCTGTAAGGCCTTGGATAATCAGCGAGGTACTTATATGGATCAGTTAGAACAAATTGTCAGTTTAGTAGCACTGACGATGGGGGTTGGTTGGGCAAGTGGTATTAACTTATACGCTACTGTCCTAATGTTAGGCATGCTCAATAATATGGGGCATATAGCCTTACCAGAAGAGTTACAGATTGTCAGTGATCCGCTAGTATTGATGGCTGCTGGGGCTATGTATTTTGTCGAGTTTTTTGCCGATAAAGTACCTGGTGTCGACACTGGCTGGGATACATTACACACCTTTATTCGAATCCCCGCAGGCGCAGCTTTAGCTGCCAGTGCAGTAGGCGACGTAACGCCAGCAGTAGAGCTGGCTGCAGCTTTGGCTGGTGGCACATTAGCAGCAGGAAGTCATGCGGCGAAAGCGGGTGGGCGCGTACTAATTAATACTTCACCAGAGCCTGTGACCAATTGGACCGCTTCAATTAGTGAAGACCTGCTGGTGTTAGGTGGCCTGTGGGCTGCACTTAACCACCCTATTTGGTTCTTAGCTGGCTTGGTAATCTTTATATTGCTGTTGGTATGGCTGCTTCCAAAGATCTGGCGTGGTGTGAAAAAGGTATTTAGATTTATTGCTGGGTTGTTCGGCGGTAATAAAGAGGAGCCTAAGGAGCTATCATCGCATCCACCACAACGCCCTAAACCCATCTCTCCAAATGAGGGCCACTGACCAGTAAGCGCAAAAGGTCTGTTCTACAGACGATGCCAACAACCTGGTCTTGATCATCAACCACTGGAACTGCATTGATGTCATTCTCTATAAAATTCATTGCGACATCTTGAACCATAGTTTCAGGTGTCGCTGCCGTTAGCTTTTTAGTGCATAAAGATCGGACAGGAGAGATAGAATCTGTTCCTGCAGCAATAAGATCTGTTTTGTGAATAAGCCCTAATGGACGTTGATCCTCTTCCATCACCACCAAGTGATTGATTTCCAGAGAATCCATTCGTTTCCAAGTGCTGCTGATAGGGGTGCTTGGTGTCACACTATGTACCGGCGAAACCATAATTCTAGAGACCGTCAACTGCGGGCTGTCAGGTTCTGCATGGCTATCGGCGGTATTAGAGGCATAAGCACGGCTAGCGTTGTCATTATTTTCTGGGCCTTTTTGAGGCCCCGGGATAACAAATTTTTCACCATCGGCATGGAGACGATCTTCCATATCTGCGCTACGGTGGCTGTGGCGGCTGTGTTTTAGAGAATCAACACCTTTCTCCCTAAAGAGAGACTCTTTAGGTGTTTGTATTCGATAACCTTGATCGTATACGTAAAGTGCCATAGTTACTCCAGCCAAACAGGGATAAATCAAATATAAAACTGAAGCTGCATGTTATGCAACTCCAGCTATAACCTATTATATCGTCTGTTTGATCAACTTCTTAATGATAAAGCGGGCTGGGTTAATGGCATCAATGACATCTTTGGGTAGAGGAAGGGGCTCATCGCATATCATCGAGACTAATAGTTCTGCTGAAATAGGGCAGGTAATTAACCCTTTAGAACCATGACCTGTATTGACGTAGAGATTAGGGTGATGCTCTGCTTTTGCATTCTCAAAGTGCCATTTTCGATCTTTTCTTAGTTGTGCGAAGGTTTCAATAAATTGATCTTGCACTGGTGCAGGACCAACAATGGGCATGTAATCTGGCGTGCTGCAGCGGAATGCTGTTCGTCCTTGCAGGTCATTAAATTCTGAAGCTAAATCTGCATGTATGTCGGGTAGAACCTTACCTAACTTTTCTAGATTGGATTCATGGTCATCTTGTGTAACATTGCGCTCTTTACCTTGAAGATCATAAGTCGCGCCAAAGCAATACTGTTGGTTCTGAGCTGGCGAGATATAACCATCGCCACAAACCACACTGTTTAACTGGTTGTTTGCTGGTTTAGCTTGAGTAATGGATACCTGGCCTCGGATGGTTTTAAGAGGAAGATGATCTGTTTGGTTAAACTGGTTCGCCATCTCAGCATTACAGATAACAACATGGCTAGACGATAAGATCTCTCCGCTCTGTGTTGCTAACTGCCAATGACCTTCTGCAAAAGATAATTCTTCTACTTGCTGTTGTACTACTGAGATATTTGGGTGATCGACAAAATGATCGCACAATGCTCGTGGCGAAACCCAACCAGCAGAAGGGAAAAATAAGCCATCAAAATTAACGGTTGTGCCTGCGATCTCGGATAATTCCGTAGCATTTTTAAGAGAAACAAGCTGTTGTGGATAAGTTTCTTGTTCGATCAGGTTGTTTTGACGAGAGAGTTCTTTGTCGCTCGTTGCAAGCTGCATAACTCCACATTGAGACCAAAAGGATTCTTCTGGGTCTAAGCGCTTAAGCATGTTAACACTGTACAGAAAACCGCTTAGGTGTAACTCACCCTGGGTAGTTTGCTTGACTGGAAGCTTGGCGTATAAAGCGCCCTGAGGATTACCAGATCCGCCAGTAGCTAACTGATTTTCTTGTTCGATCAGCGTAACTTTAACGCCTCGTTCGGCTAAGGCTCGCGCAGTCGAGCAACCTGACAGGCCGCCACCAATAATCGTGACCTCTTTAGGCTTTTTAGATGCTGGCAATTCAAACCAAGGTTTTTCAATCGGCGTAGGAGTTGTGTTCTCAACAAAGGTGCCGACTAACATTTCGCGCTTACGGCCAAATCCTTTCTGTTTTCGAACATCAAACCCAACATCCCTTAAGCCACGTTTCACAATACCTGCAGCTGTGAATGTAGAAAAGGTAGTGCCTAGTTTGCTTAAACGGGCTATCTCACGGAATAGCTCTGGTGACCACATGTCAGGGTTTTTAGAAGGGGCAAAACCATCAAGGTACCAAGCATCTACTTTTGCGTTTAAACGAGAGTATGATTCGGCGGCATCGCCGAACATCAAAAGTAATTTTATTCTATCATTGCAAAAGTTTAATGTGTGGTAACCTGGATTGTTGGCAGGGTATTGAGCAATTAGTTCCTTAGTTAAAGTGAGGTTAGGTGCAGATAGCGAAAGCGCTTGAGCCAAATCCCTTTTTGTCAACGGGTGATTTTCAGACGAAATAAAAACTAGTTTTTTGTTAGGGTTTATTCTCAGCCAGTTGTGTGTTGTGGTCAAAAAGTTGAGGCCTGTACCGAAGCCGGTTTCTCCAATGGTTGTGAGTATGTTGGGACTGTTTTTTTTATCTAATTCATTGCTTTGGAAGAAAACATAATTGCTTTCTTTTAAGCCTTGATCAGGATTAAAGTAAATATCCTGATGCGTTAAAGAAAATGGCGAGTCATTTTTCCAAGCGATTTCTGCTGTGATTAGTTTCATTTGTTGTATGTTATGTGGTCGTATTCATTAATACAGACTAGGTTTTTGTGTGAATGGCGATCTTCTTATTGCTAAAGATAACTGATTGTTTTCAATGGATCGAGTTTTGGAAGCTGACCTCAGACAAACACATAGTAGATTAGACTAAGTTTTTAGAAGATTTTATGTGATCGGAGTTTCAAAAAATACTGTCAGTTGTTGTGATACGGGGTGCTAGTCGAACAGTGATGCTAGCTTCGTTCAAAGTATTTAGCACATTCTAAATGATGAGAACTAATCTCTCGTTTTAACTGGTTGATTCGGTTTAGTTTTAACTGAAAAGAACAGCTCTGGGCATGTTAAAATTCCTCTTTAAATTTGACTAGCGTAATAAGCTTATCAGTAGTTTACTTAATTACCTTCGTAACTATATATCTGAATTCCTATTGAACTGGTAGTTGTTTGCTTCATGACCATTTTGGTATTGGTTATGATGGATTTGTATCTATGGGTTAACTATCTCGTTGACCTGCCTCCCAGATTCGTACCAGTTTTTCGACACTCGATATTCTGTAATTAAATAATTGGGAAGTCAGTCTTAAGCCTTTATTTCGAAGCGTTGTACTTGAGAATTGATTGTAAACAGCCCCTTGGTCGACTATTGCAACCAAAAGTGGGCTGTGGGAAAAATGGTTCAGAACGAAGGGGTAATCGTAGAATAAATTAAGTGGTAGAATATGAGGATGAATAGTCTTTGAATTTACTAAGGTTATAAGCTTTGTATGGGTTGTAATGGATGAAAATAGCAGTAGCTGGTACGGGTTATGTTGGTCTTTCGAACGCGATATTGTTAGCTCAGAATAATGAGGTTGTAGCTGTAGATATTGTTCAAGAAAAGGTGGATATGGTTAATGCTAAGTGTTCACCGATTGAGGACAAGGAAATTCAAGAGTATCTGTCTGAACGTTCCTTGAATCTTGTTGCTACAACTAATAAAGAGTTGGCTTATAGATATGCGGATATCATTATCATATCTACACCAACCAGTTATGATCCTGTGACTAACTACTTTGATACAAGTAGTGTAGAGGCGGTTATTCAGGATGTAATGTTGATCAACGCTGATGCTTTGATGGTGATTAAATCAACGGTACCTGTCGGCTATACTTGCGAAGCACGAGAACGTTTCGGGACCTCAAACCTCATCTTTTCGCCTGAGTTTTTACGTGAGGGACGTGCTCTATATGATAACCTTTTTCCATCGCGTGTGATTATAGGTGAAGATAGTGAGCGTGCTAAAATCTTTGCTAATTTACTTGTGCAAGGAGCAGTTAAGAAGGATTGTGAAATTCTGTATACGGGTAGTACAGAAGCAGAGGCTATCAAGTTATTTTCTAATACTTATTTAGCTATGCGAGTAGCTTATTTTAACGAGCTTGATACTTATGCAGAGACTCATGATCTAGATTCGAGGCAGGTAATTGATGGTGTTTGTCTTGATCCACGTATTGGTGATCATTATAACAATCCGAGTTTTGGATACGGCGGCTACTGTTTACCAAAAGATACTAAACAATTGTTAGCTAATTACCAAAATGTACCAAGTAATATTATCAGCGCGATCGTTGCTGCTAATGCTACCCGTAAAGATTTTATTTCTGATTCTATTATTGCTAAACGTCCAAAAGTAGTTGGTGTTTTCCGTTTGGTAATGAAAACCGGGTCAGATAATTTCCGAGACTCCGCGGTTCTGGGAGTGATGAAACGTATTAAAGCAATGGGTATTGAGGTTGTTATTTACGAACCCGCTTTGAACGACAAAGAATTTATGAATTCTAGGGTTATACAAGATCTAGAATGCTTTAAATCTGAAAGCGATGTCATTATTGCTAATCGTCATTCTGATGCTTTGGAGAGTGTAATTGAAAAGGTTTACACGCGAGATTTATATAGCTGTGATTAAGCCTGAAATGCTTTTAAGATGAAATTATCAATGTTGTTTTTGTTGGTAGGTCTAATTCTGTAGAAGAACGCTAACAGTTTCTCTGTTATACAGTCGATTGAGTATCTTATGAAATGTAGATGTCTATGAGGTGTCTTAATTGAATTACAGTGTTTCTATTTTAAATAATCAGTAGATAAATACTGGAATGTAGTTTTTAAAATGTCTGTTGCTTATCAAGCAGTTCATGGGTGGAAAAACTATAAATTTATACTTGAGCTCATTGTCCTGATAATGTGCCTAATTTTTTATAATTTGGATTGTGTTTCTTAATGGTTTTTTTTCCAAAGTCTATTTTAGAAAAGATACGGAATCGGCCTAGCCTGGCCAAGATTGCAAATAATATCGTGTGGTTGTTTTTTGATAAGCTTCTCCGGTTAGGAGGAGGGCTTGTCGTTGGTGTGTGGATTGCACGTTATCTTGGCCCAGAGCAGTTTGGTTTGCTAAATTTTGTTACAGCATTTGTTGGGTTGTTTGTGGCTTTTGCGGGGCTTGGATTAAAAGGGGTGGTGATACGAGATCTTGTAAATAAGCCTGATTCAAGTTTTGAAATACTTGGGACTGCGCTGATGTTAAAGGTTGCAGGAGGGGTAGCTGCATATGTCCTTGTAGCAATCATGATGTTTTGGCTACGGCCTGATGATGTATTTACACAAACCATTACGCTAATTATTGGTTCTACTCTCATATTCAAAGTTGGAGAAATTGTAACTTACTGGTTTGAGTCTCAGGTCTTATCAAAGTACGTTGTTTGGGTTCAAAATGGATGTTTTCTTGCGGCTTCAGTTATAAAAGTAGTATTAATTTTAAATGAGGCGCCTTTAAAGGCATTTGTCTGGGTAATAGCCTCAGAAGCTTTATTTGTAGCTGTTCTATTAATTTGGGTGTTTGCAATACGAGCTGGGCGGTTGCAAAGGCTGAGGTTTACATTTCAGCGTGCTAAAAGTTTACTTTCTGATAGTTGGCCTCTCATGCTTTCAGGAATATCCATGACGGTTTATATGAATATTGACCAAGTCATGCTTGGTCAGTTAGCCAACGATGAAGCTGTAGGTGTATATAGTGCGGCAGCTAAAGTTAGTCAGGTGTGGTATTTCATCCCAATGATTATCGTTTCATCGGTTTTTCCTGCAATTTTGAAGGCGAAAATGAGAGATGAAACTCAGTATTATCAAAGGCTTCAACGCCTTTTTGATCTTATGGCTTGGTTGTCGTTTATGGTAGCTGTGCCACTAACTTTAGTGGCTACCCCTCTGATGGTAATCGTCTTTGGCGATTTATATGAGCAATCAGGCGCGGTACTTGCTATTCATGTTTGGGCATCCGTTTTCGTTTTTATGGGCGTCGCAGGTGGTAAATGGTTTTTAGCAGAGAATCGCCAAATTCTTAATTTTTATAGGAAAGCGCTTGGTGCAATTGCTAATATAGGTTTGAATTTAATCCTCATACCACTTTATGGGCCAATAGGTGCGGCAATTGCGACAATTATCTCCTATGCAATAGTTGAGTTTATTTACGATGTGTTTCAAAGAGAAACGCGGTGCTTATTTATAATGAAATTGCAGTCATTGAATTTGTATGCATCTGCTCAAAGATTGATTTGTAAAATATGAGAGTTTAGATAGAGGTTTTTGGTGAACTATCGTCCTGAAATTGATGGCTTAAGAGCTATAGCTATCATCCCTGTTATTCTTTTTCACGCTGGGTTTTCAGTATTCTCCGGCGGGTTTGTTGGGGTTGATGTATTTTTTGTTATAAGTGGTTATCTAATAACCACTATTATTTTCCAAGAAATGACAGAGGGGAAATTTTCTATTTGGAGTTTCTATGAAAGGCGTGCAAAGCGAATTCTTCCTGCGCTTTTCATTGTGACTTTGCTTTGTATTCCTTTCGCATGGTTATGGATGTTGCCATCTGAATTCAAAGATTTTAGTCAAAGTATCGCAGGAGTCGCGACATTTACATCGAATATTTTTTTCTGGCGCGAAAGCGGCTATTTTGAAGATCCTGCTGAACTGAAGCCTCTACTTCATACATGGTCTCTTGCAGTGGAAGAACAGTTTTATATATTTTATCCTCCTCTTTTATTAATTCTATACAAATTAGTACCTAAACGTTTATTTATTATCATTGCTCTAATTACATTGTGTAGTCTTTGTTTATCGCAATGGGCCTCTTCTGCATATGCGAGTGCTAATTTCTATCTGTTGCCTACTCGAGCATGGGAGATGGGTATAGGGGCTTTAGTAGCGCTGCATCTACAGAATAATAAAGTTCAAAAGCAAAATTTAGATTTACTCCCAAGTGAATCATCTTGGCAGTTACCTTGGCAGCAAGTTATTTCTCTGCTTGGAATAAGTTTGATTACATATTCAATTCTATTCTTTGATAAAAATACACCTTTCCCAAGTGTGTGGGCGTTGATTCCTGTTTTAGGGACCGCTTTCATAATACTTGCTGCAAACGAGAAAACATTGGTAGGCAAATTACTAAGCCATAAATCTTTGGTAGGTATTGGATTGGTTAGTTATAGTGCTTATTTATGGCACCAGCCTATATTTGCGTTCGCTCGTATTAGAATTATCGATGGGGTTACTGAATGGGTATTCGTTGGGCTTATAGTACTAACATTTGTCCTTTCAGTGGTTACCTACTTTTTAATCGAAAATCCTGTTAGGAAATCGAAAAGCTATTCTAGATTGAAAGTGCTTTCTAGCGCATTTTTGGCTTGTGTAGCATTTATATTTATTAGTTGGGTAGGCCAAGAAAGGGGAGAGTTAGCTTATGCAGATTCAATAATTAATAAGGTCGATTGGAAAAAAAATGTAAGTCCGGTACGCCTATCATGTCATGCGACAGCACACGATCCAATTCTTCCTGCGGAGGCATGCAATTTAGCAGAAGGGAATGCAAACTTTGTTTTTTTATGGGGCGATTCTCATGGTGTTGAGCTTTCTTGGACTTTGGCTAAAGAAATAAAAAAGCGTCAGATTCCATTAGGTTTTAAACAGATAACAGCTTCTCAATGTATACCTGTTCCTGGAGTTTCTTCACTGCGTGAAACTCATTGTGTTGAGCATAATGATAGAGTTTTTGACTACTTAACACAGCAATCGATGCCTGGAATAGTAATACTCTCGGCTAGATGGCCTTTATATTTTATTGGAGAAAGGGTTAATCATGCTAATGGATGTACAGAAATGGGAGAGCTTGGTAGCCGATTTGTGTCATCTATTGAAGAAAATGATAGAAAAGATAAATTAGGCCTAAAGCTTCGTGAAACGATTTCAGCGTTGATAGCAGCTGGACATAAGGTTTTATTTGTTCATGCTCCTCCCGAGCCTGGATGTGATGTACCAGCTAAGTTGGCAAGATATGAATTATTCTCAGATGAACAAGATTTGCTGTATTCCGCAGATATACATCTTGAACGGAAAAGTATCGTTTCTTATCATTTGAAGGGTATATTTAATGATTCGTTTACTACATTCGACCCGACAGATGTCTACTGTGATATAGATAATTTAACTTGCAAGATTGCGGATAAAGGAGCCTTTTATTTCGATGATGATCATCCAAGCATTTTTGTAAGTGAAGTAGTTTCTAGCAAGCTTATTCATCAGCTTTTAGGGGTTAATTGGTTAGAAGTTGGTGAAACACAATAGGTTTGGAATAGGATTAGATATGAAACTTTTAGTATTAGGTATAGACGGGCTTGGTGAAGAAAGCTTAAGTAAAATGAAGCTTAATCGCCTTGCTGGTTTAATTAGTAAAGGTAAGAAAGCAAACCCGTCTGTAGATAATATAGTAAGCCGTGGCTGGCCTGAAATTTATTCAGGTGCAACTGCGTATGAAACTGGAGCTTTTTTTCAAATTCCGCACTTGTTGAAAAATAAAATCTGCCCAACCCAGAAAACGGGTGCTAACGTCGTGTCGAATCATATTGGCGAGGATGAATTACTTTGGTCTCGACTTAGAAAGTTAGGGTATCGGGTAGGGTTGTTTGGGTTGCCAACAGTCACTACCTCTCAAACGACATGTGAATTCTCATTTCCTGCTACAGGTGCAGGTCAATTCAAAAATTCTACAAATTCTAATGGTGTGTATCCAGCTGACTTGGCGAGTTTAGCAGACTATTCAAAATCTAATAGCGGTTTAAGAATAGGTCAGGGAGCATTCCTTCCAAAGTCTTCGGATGAGCTTGCCCGTTGGTTAAGAGATCATTTGTCTCAATACTTTTATACTCTGAGACAAACTTTAAGGAGAAATGATGTTAATGCATTGATTCTAGGAACACGCTTTGTCACTTTATTTTATAAATTTCGGCATATATTGTCCTCAGAATTGACAGATCCAGAAGATATAAACTTGAAAAAAGTTCTTTTAGATGCTGCTGAGGAATTTGATTATGAGCTTGTGAAATTTATTGAAGAGGCTAATCCTGAAGAGCTCTTTATAGTATCAGACCATGGCCTTGGGGAATTGAGGTATCATGTTACGATTAATGAAGTGTTACGAGAGCTAGGTTGCATTAATTACAAACCATTAGTAAGCCGAGCTGCAAAGCAAGCTGCTAGAAAAGTTCGTGATATTTATAAAGGTAGAAAGGCAAATTATTATCCAGACTTTGATTATGATAATAGCTCAGCTTTTTCGATTGGTTATACTGACGTTATTTATATCAATGATGCGCGCTTCAAAGGCCCTGAGATGAGCGATGAGTCAAGGTACGAACGAGCAGTTAAGTTAAGTAAAGAACTGACTAGTTATGTTGCTACTCAAGGTTACGATCAGTTTGTCGCATTTGAGCCTATTAAAAGTTCTGGGTGGACTGACCCTATCGAGACTAATGCCGATCCAATTCCACTCCCTGATATTCGTTGTGTGCTTGCTGAAGGTTGTGTCAATTTGCAACGAACAAATGGGAATGTGGTAGAAAAGAATGAACCTTATTATGCAGAAGAGATGTATAAGAAAGGTTTTTTTGCTGAGCATTCAGGCTGTAAAACGAATGATACTATTGCGGCTTATATTGGTAGTGATCGTCAGCCTTTCAAACCACAAAGTCTAACAGACTTATACATAGAGATTCTTCGAGTGGCCGGAAGTACATCATGAATCCCCCTAAACTAACTAATGAAAGGTCACCTTCAAAAGTAGGCATCATGACCTTTCACTATACGACTAATTATGGTGCTGTGTTACAGACATATGCGCTGGTGAGAATTGTAAAATCCTTAGGTTTTAATCCTGAGGTTATTGACTATAGGCCTTGGAAGGCAAATCTAGTCTATGCCAAAACACTTTTTTTAAATCGACGGGCCTTCAGCGGCATATTAAAATTTATACGGTTTTCTTCTTTTCTACGAGATAAGCTATTTTTAACATCCAAGAAAGACTTTGATGGTAAGGGGCTTGAGGCTGTTGCTGAACAATGTGGTGCTGTAATTGTTGGCAGTGACGAAGTTTGGAAAACGAATTCATTTCGAGGTTTTGATCCTGCATTCTTTCTCGATTTTGTTAAAGATGATCAGAAAAAGATAAGTTTTTCCGCTAGTGTGGGCAGTACAAAAAGTTTTGGACAGCGTAAGGATGAAATATGCGAGCTACTTTCACAATTTGATGCTATTGCAGTGAGAGATGACTATTCAGCTGAGCTTTTAGCTGATGAATGTGGGCTTGATTCAACAGGTCTTCTTGATCCAACACTATTAATAGATTTTCCAGAATTTACATCTAAATATGTATCAAATGATGATTTCGTACTCATCTATGGGAAGTTGAATGATAAAGAAATGTCTATTGTCAAAGAAGTGGCAGCGGAGAGAGGGTGTAAGGTCTACTCGGTAGGGTATTTTAATCGCGATGCGGATGAAAATTTTGTCGCTGCAGGGGTTGAGGATTGGTTAGCGCTGTTTCAATCTGCAACTATGGTATATACGTTGTTTTACCATGGAGTAATTTTTTCTCTAAAATTTCATCGTGAGGTAATGGTTTTAAATAGGGAAGATAAAAGCTATAAAATTGCTCAACTAATTAAAGATTTGCAATTGGAGTATAAGGCTTGTGGCGAAGCTGGGGTAAAAAAAGAAATAACTATGCTTAGTTATTCAGATAAAACCTCAAGAGTAATTGAATTGGCGCGTACGAATTGTAAAAATTATTTATTGGAAGCGCTTTCTTAATAAGTAGATATCAAATGAGAGGCTGTTTTTTGGCTTCTCTTTTTCTAAATGTATAAATATGCCTGCCTTTTAATAGATATTCAGTATTAAACTCTGAGCGGAATTACTTAGTTGATTTAGGTTGTTCTGTAATAAAAATCGGCTGTTTAGGTATGAAATCCCCATAAAACTTTAACTATAATATAGCCTAGGCGCAATGCTATTGGGTGTTTATTGAAAAGTGTTTGTTATATATAAAAATAAGTTTGTTTGTTAATGGGGCGAATTATACGTGTTGTAAAGTTTTTATTTTGGCAATGGTTATTTAATGTGGGCTTTTAAGCTGATTTTTGTGGCTTGGTGTTCCTGTTTATTTGTAGAATTTTTTAAAAGCTACTATCTGTGTGGGTCTGCGCTTTAATCTTTGGCTTGTGTGGATCTGACTTTGGGGTGTAGGTTTTTGATTTAAGCTTGAAAATTTAATCGTAATTAATGATTTAATATATATTATAATCGTTCGTGTTAATTTTAATTAGATTATTTAATGATTAATGTTAGGTATTATTTTAGCTGGGAATGCTCTATAGAACAATGCTGCTGAGCTTAGCGGATGGTGTTCATAGAGTAGATAGCAGTAGCGTTTAAAATAGCATTGAGACTAGGGTTAGGTGAGTGCCGGCATCAGGTTGTACCTATTATTTTACAAGAGTAACGGTTGAAGTGTGGAAGAGCTGAAAGGAAGACCATAATCCGCATGTTCCTTAAGTAAATAACATCAGATTTTGGTACAATGCTTGGTCAGTTTGAATTTTGATAGACTGTCGGGATGCGGTGAGGTTTGAGGTAGTAGACGTTGAAAAAAGTGAAAGTAGTTCACTTAGTTGCTGGAAGTTTGACAGGGGGAGCTGGTAGAGGGGCGTACTGGTTACATCAGGCTTTGATTAGTAAGGGTATAGATTCAAAAATAATTACTAATTCTCAGGATGATTTTGGTGACCCTACAGTTTATTCCATGTCTAAATCGAAACTGGGAAGGTTGTTGTCTCTGGTTGCTTCACAGCTTGATAAAATTCTGCTTGCGCTTTTTCCAAAGCGGGAAAAAAGAATTTTTAGTACTGGATTATTCGGTCTGCAATATAAAAAGAATGAGCTTTATAGAGCTGCGGACATTGTTCATCTTCATTGGGTTAATGGCCTTGTGAGTTCGAAATCCATTAGCTCAATTGATAAGCCAATAGTGTGGTCTATCAGGGATATGTGGCCAATGACGGGAGGTTGTCATTACTCACTTGAATGTGAAAGATATATTTCAGGTTGTGGTAGTTGCCCTCAGTTAAATGCATTTAAGGGGCTAGACTTTACTAAGTATCTAGTCAGACTAAAAAATAAATCTTATAGCAAAGTCCAACCTGTAGGAATTAGTGATTGGGTAACGGATGAACTTAAACGAAGTGCTGTATTCAGAGAAGCAAAGTTGAAAGCAATAACTATTAATAATTGCGTTGATTTTTCTATTTTTGAACCAGTTGATAAGAGTGTTGCTAGAAATATATTGAATATTACATCTAGTAAGAAGATTATACTTGTTGGATCAACAAGTCTAACTGATTTTTACAAAGGTTTTTCATATTTCATAGAGTCACTTGAATACCTTAATAAAGATGATTATTTGATCTGTGCGTTTGGTAAACCAGATGTGGCTGCCTTGAAATCAACTGGTTTTGAATATCTAGCATTTGGATATTTGTACGATAATTTGTCTTTAAAGCTAGTTTATAGTGCTGCAGATGTTTTTGCTGCTCCAAGTATTCAGGAAGCTTTTGGTAAGACATTAGTTGAGTCAATGGCATGTAATACTCCGGTAGTATGTTTTGATGCAACGGGGCCGGCATCAATCGTTAAGCACAAAATTACTGGTTATAAGGCTAAATTGTACGATGCTAAAGACTTTGCAGAAGGGCTAAACTGGGTGATTAATAAATCTACAGACGAATCTGGATTAGATAGCGTTAGAGAAATTGCATTTAAAGACTTTGATTCCTCAGTGGCAGCGGATCAATACATATCATTATATAAAGATATGGTATCTAACGAGTAAAGAAAACATTCTAGATGCTTCAAATAATTATTACTTTTTAGTATTTGAAAGTTTTAAATGGATTTGTTTGGAAGGATATTTGCTTAAGTGCCGATTCGTATTGAAGTTTAATGGCTATACGCATCATGATATTTAGTAAGATGTTAAAGGTTGTGTTTATACAGTGGTGTAATGCAGGCTTGTGTCGATAATGAACGGGCTGTATTTAATAACTAATTTGTGCAAATGGCTGCTTAACTTATAAAGAATGATTTATTTTTAATGGTTTTTAAACTGTGATTTTGTCTGATCTGACTGTTGTGAAACTTTATCTGGTGAGGTATTGAAAGGTTATGAGGCTTAGTATTATAACAATAGCGTATCAAGATGTTGATGAGCTTAAAGCTACTATTGAATCAGTTCATAATCAGACTACTCAGCCATTTGAACATATACTTGTTACAAAGAAGATTGGTAAAGATTTTCTTCTGCAACTTGAAAATGTGAAGTTAATTACAGATAAAGATCAATCTCTATACAACGCAATGAATTTGGGGCTTAGAAAGGCTGAAGGTACTCATGTATTTTTCTTGAATTCTGGTGATGTATTTTATAATGAAAAATCTATTGAACATATATATTCAGATGTGGACGATTATCAGTGTGAAGTCTATAGAACCTGTCAGGTATATGAAGATCTAAAATTTATACGCCCAGGCTTGGCTCGTCTAAAGGATAGTGCTATCAATCCTGCACATCAAGGTTTTATAACTCCAATAAATAAAAAGCCTGATATGCGTATTTATTTCAATGAGAAATCTGCTATATCGAGTGATATTGAATGGATGAAAGAAAATATCGGTGTATATGGCATCCAAGTTAATCAGAATGTCTTGTCGTATTTTCATTTGGGCGGGATATCAAATAGCCCAAGTCTAAAAACCTTAAAAATAAGGTTATTAGAACGAAATAAATTCACTAAAGAATTTGTGAAATTTCTTATAAGGAAGGTGGTAGGTAACCGTTTTTATTATACGATCCTTTCACGGGTGTCTGGTTATGAGAGAGTAGAGTGATTAAACAAGATAAGCTTGATTTAGTTAGTTTTATTTTGCTACTCCTGGTCTTCTGTTCAGGAGTTAGATTATTGTCTTTCTTTTCTGCGGAAATGCAGCCAGTCTTTATCATTGCTATGGTCTTCTTGGTAATGCTTTCTGCAGTAGTAAGTTTAAAACTAAATAAAGAAGAATTATTATTCTGTACTGGATTACTTATATTAACTCCTTGGATTATATGGGGGTTTTTTGAATATGGTTCAGACTCGATAATTAGCTTCCTTACCCTAATGGTTGGTCCAAGTATTGTTGTTTTTTGCTCAAGGTTTGATCTTACAGGTTCATTGAAAACTGTTTTTTTTCTGGTTTGCTTTTTGTTTTTAGTGTTGGGTTTGCTGCAGATTAGCCTTGTATTGAGCGATACCTATATTGAAGAATTGTTCAAAAGCTTTATTTCTAGGTTTAGGTTTTCTACTTACCCAGGTGGGAGAGGTGTAGGATTTCTATTCTCTGAACCATCTCACGCAGCGCGTTTTATTTGGCTGCTTTTTGTTTTTTACGTCATAATTTCTCACATGGAGAAACTATCCATGTTGATGCATTCTTGTTGTTTGGGAATGATATTATTACTAGGTGTAATGAATGCTAGTTTGACGTGCGTTTTTTTGTTTTTCATGACTTTCTTTGTTTACTTTGCTATGAAAGTCTTACTAAGGTTTGATTATAAAACACTATTGCTATCGTCTGTGGTTATGTGTCTATTATGTGCTTTTTTAATAAGTTCGGATAGGGTAACTACTTCAATTGAAATTTGGGGAAGTTCTGATGCATTTTCAACACAGCTATCTAGTTTTGGTGGTGTTAGGTTTGTCTCAGTATTGTACACATACTTTTATGTGTTGATGAATCCTTTTGGTTTTGGGGCAGGTGCTTCACTAAATGAATTAGCAAATATATTCAGTTATTTTTCAATCACAGAAGATGAGCTTTGGATTCTGTCTATACGAGACGGTGATGCCTCGGGTTTAAAACCCTCATCTTATTTATCACAATTTTTTTTGGATTTTGGTCTTCTGTTGCTTGTGCCGTTTATTATGATTTTTATAAAATGGTCCAGGCTATTTATACACCAAGAATTTTTTATGCTCTTAGCCATTCTTTGGGTGTCTGTATTTCAAATTGCTTTTTATTCAACTACAACAATGCCTGTTCCGTGGTTGTCCATAGGGCTTATCTTAATGATTTGCAAAAAGAAAGATTTATTTAAAGGAAATTCTATATGAAAATAATAGTTTTTGGTGGAGACGGCTTTTGTGGATGGCCAACATCACTGCGATTGGCTTCGATCGGGCATGAAATTTTAATTGTCGATAATTTGTCTAGACGAAATATCGATAATGAGCTTTCCTCTGGCAGTTTGACAAATATTGCCTCAATCAATGAGAGGATAGCCTGTGCAAATAAGTTAGTAGGTAATATTAGCTTTAAAAATCTAGATGTTTCTAAAGACTATTCTGCACTAAAGAATTTGATTGCAGATTTCCAACCAGATTCTGTTGTTCAGTTTGCTGAGCAGCGATCTGCTCCATATTCAATGATCTCTGATGATCAGAGACGTTATACTGTAGATAATAACATCACAGGTACACATAATATTTGCAGTGCTCTAGTTGATGTCAAACCAGATACTCATTTGGTTCATCTAGGAACAATGGGTGTATATGGTTATTCTAAGGAGTTTGGTCAAATTCCTGAAGGTTACCTTGATGTTAAAATTAACCAGACTGAGAACGACGTAGATATACTTTACCCAGCTAACCCTGGAAGTATTTATCACATGACTAAATGTTTAGACCAATTGATGTTCCAGTTTTACAATAAAAACTGGGGGCTTCGTGTTACCGATCTACATCAAGGTATAGTTTGGGGTGTGGAGACATCCGAGACTAAATTGGACAAGGCCTTAGTTAATCGTTTTGATTATGATGGTGTTTATGGCACGGTTTTAAATCGTTTTATTTCTCAGGCTGCAAATGGTTATCCATTAACCGTATATGGTACCGGTGGTCAAAGTAGAGCGTTCATCCATATCTCGGATACTGCGGAATGTGTTAAATTAGCGATAGAGAACGATTCTTTTGATAATAGCAGAGTCCGAATCTTTAATCAGGTCTCTGAAGTTAGGTCTGTTATGGAATTGGCGGAAATTATTTCAGATAAATATGGCGTGGAAGTTTCTAATGTTGAAAATCCACGTAAAGAATTGGCTGAAAATGATTTAGAAGTTTCGAATGTCGGTCTTACTAGCTTAGGCTTTAAGCCAATTACTTTAGATGAAGCTTTAATTGAAGATGTTAGGTTTATTGCGGAAGAGTTGGCAAATAATTTTGATAAAGCTAATGTATTAAGTTCTCCAAAGTGGTGATTTTATGAATATGTATATAATTACTCCTTGTGGTGGAAGTTCTGCTGAATTAAAGCTCACTTGTGAAAGTGTGGTTCTAGCTGCTGATCAAAACCGCGATTGTAATTTTATCCATATCATTATTTTTAATAATGGTGTTAGCTATGACATCAACAAATATGAGTCTTCTAATTATAGGGTTGTAAAGTTTGATATAAACCCTATTGCTTCTCGGTCAGCAGCAAGAAATCAGGGGCTTGATTATGTTTCTGATCGAGACGATGGATTGGTAAACTTTTTAGACTCGGGTGACATATTGTTGCCCGAGCCTTTCGATGTGATTTCATATAATGATAACTTTGATTTATATAGTTTTTCTACATTGATAAAGTCTGACAAAGCGGAAGTTGTTCGCAGGCCGGTCAATTCTAAATGGATTTATTATATTAATCCTTTTTATCTAGGGTCTGTATTTGTATGTTCTAAGCTTGCAACACAGTTCCGATTTTATAACGGAAGAAAAGAGGATTGGAAGTATTGGGTTGAAATAACTAAAAGTAAACCTAAGTGTTTTTATTCTGATAGTTTTGCTTATAAGTACGTTATAAAGAGTAAAGTCAATCATTTTTTTAGAAAGATAAAATTGGTTTCGCACCAATATGATTTCTATAAGGAGTTTCTTGGCTTTGGTGTTTGCAAATCAATGTTTTATTGCTTGTCTCATTATTCTATTCAAATGTGTAGATGGGTTTTTGTACATAAATGAGCATTAATGTAGAAAAGATTTTAGTGACGGGTGCTAGTGGATTTGTTGGGTCCGCAGTAGCCGCAAAGCTTATAGATGATTATCAGCTTATCAGTGTTGTAAGAAAGGGGGCTTCCAAGGAAAAAATACCAGGTCAAGTGATGTCTATTAATGGACTCGAGAATGATGTGGATTTCTCGGAAGCGTTAGCAGATATTGATGTTGTTATACATATTGCGGCCAAGGCTCATAATACCTCTGTAGAAGAATCTGAATATTATAAGGTTAACGTTGAAGGTACTTTGAACTTGGCGAGGCAGGCAGCTCGATGCGGCGTTAAACGTTTTATTTTTCTTAGCTCCATCGGTGTCAATGGCTCCGAGAATCAGAAGCCGTTTACAGAGGCTGATGAGCCGCAGCCAAGTGAGCTTTATGCTGAATCTAAATGGCGAGCTGAACAGGGTTTATGGGATATTTCAGAACAATATAATTTAGATGTTGTTATTATTCGCCCTCCATTAGTTTATGGACCAAATGCGCCAGGTAATTTTGGTAGATTAGTTCGTTTGGCACAGAAAGGGATTCCACTCCCTTTGGGTAATATTAAAAATCAGCGATCGTTTATTGCGTTAGATAATTTAGTTGATCTCATCGCCACTTGTGTTGAACACCCTGATGCTTCAAACCAGTTATTTGTTGCTGGAGATGGTTGTGATGTATCTACTACAGATTTATTGTTAGGCCTATCTCGGGCTATGGGAAAGTCGTTGTACTTAATACCTTTACCCGCCAATTTACTGATGTTCTTTATGTCAGCTGTTGGTAAGGAAAAAATGGCAAGGCAATTGCTCGGTTCATTAAGAGTAGATATTTCAAAAGCTCGATCCCTACTCGGCTGGGAGCCTCCAGTTTCATTTGAAGAGGGTTTAAAGAGGTGCTTTAAATGATACGTTTTATTGATGTTTTATTATCGCTAATTGGTTTGCTGTGCGGCTTACCTATCTTTGCTGTGTTGGTTTTGATTGGTCTTATTGATAATGGGTCGCCAATTTTTTACCAACAAAGGGTCGGTCGGCATAAAAAGCCATTTATTCTAATTAAATTTCGTACAATGAAAAAAGACACTCCTTCTGTTGCTACGCATTTGGCCAAAGGCTCAGATGTGACTAAGTTCGGTCATTTTCTGCGAAAAACGAAATTAGATGAGTTACCACAGCTTTGGAATGTTTTAAAAGGAGAGATGAGCCTGGTTGGCCCGCGCCCAGGTTTATATAATCAAATCGAATTAACTGAAGCTCGCGAAGAAGAAAATGTTTATTCGGTTCGACCGGGTATAACTGGATTGTCGCAAATTAAAGAAATAGATATGTCTACACCATTACTACTTGCAAAAACAGATGCAGAAATGATCGCCAATATGTCTGTTAGGTTCTATTTTAAATGCATTCTATTGACAGTTTTAGGTAAAGGAGGTGGGGATAGGGTTCGATCATAACTAGTTAATCATTTTGGCGTATTAATTTCTTCATGTTTTATGCTTTTATGTCGCTTTTATGTCGCTATTTCAGCTGATTATTAATCTTTGATTGATTTGTCTCGTTGTAATTGTCTTTAGTCTTACCTTAATCTATACCCGTTTTGGCATAGTCATTTGTTTAGGCGTTCGTTTGAGATACTGTTAGAATTGATCGATACTTAATCAACATCTTCCATTTATTTTGATACTCAATTAAATAGGCATAAGTTCCATTATGGA
This sequence comes from Neptuniibacter sp. QD57_21, assembly GCF_047778075.1. Classification (GTDB taxonomy): domain Bacteria; phylum Pseudomonadota; class Gammaproteobacteria; order Pseudomonadales; family Balneatricaceae; genus Neptuniibacter. Next base: position 675,774 of record NZ_CP180549.1, read on the forward strand.
TGAATACATCTCAAAGGCTGCTGCAGGCCCTCATTTGCGTTTATTAGGGCTAGGTCGTAATGCTAAGAAGATGATTATGGTCTTGGCTGATTTGGTCGTTTTGCCTTTGGCTCTTTGGTCTGGTTATGCTCTTCGCTTATCAGATTGGTGGCCAGCCTCTTATTTACAAGAGGCGTGGATGCTGTTTGTATCTGTTCCTTTTGTTGGTGTCTTTATTTTCATGAGATTGGGTCTCTATCGAGCAGTTGTTAGGTTCATGGGGGCTCAAGCTATTTTGGCTGTTTGTAAGGGTGTGTTTACCTTGGCTCTACTGCTTTGGGGCTGCGCTATGCTTATTGATGTGAAGCCATTCCCGAGGTCTGTTCCAATAATTTTTGCTTTAGCTGCTTTAGTTTATGTGGGGGGGAGTCGTCTATTAATTAGGAATTATTATCATTGGCTACTCCGGCATTATGTCGAAAAAGAGCCGGTCTTGATATATGGGGCTGGAGGCTCAGGTATTCAACTTGCTACGGCATTGCATGGTGGTGCAGAGTTTCTACCTGTGGGTTATTTGGATGACAATAAGGAGCTGTGGAATAGTACGGTTAATGGCTTGCCGGTTCACCCGCCTACGGCTTTACAGAAATTGATTGATGATCAAGCAATTAGTTATGTTTTATTGGCTTTGCCGTCCATTAGTCGGTCTAAAAGACGGGATATATTGGAATCATTGGTCGATTACAGTGTGCATGTAAAAACCATTCCTAACATGTGCGATCTGATTTCTGGAGAGGCTGTTGATAATCTTCGTGAAGTGGAGCTTGAAGATCTTTTAGGACGTGATGCTGTACCTCCTAACGAGATTTTAATTAGTCGCTGTATTGCAGGGAAAAATGTTTTTGTAAGTGGCGCTGGAGGCTCTATTGGTTCTGAAATATGCCGTCAGGTTATTCAGAATAAGCCGAGATCATTAGTGTTATATGAAATTAGTGAATTTGCTCTTTACTCCATTGAGAAAGAATTATGTGAAGCGATGCAGACTTCTGGTTTGAATATCCCTGTTTTTCCAGTGCTTGGTAGTGTTTGTGACGAAAAAAGAGTTAATAGGCTTTTAGGTCATTTTGATATCGAAACTATTTATCATGCGGCAGCGTATAAACATGTACCAATGGTTGAGCACAATATTATAGAAGGTGTTCGTAATAATGTATTTGGCACTAAGGTGCTGGCTGAAGCAGCCCATCGGAAAGGAGTAGATCACTTTGTACTTATCTCTACTGATAAAGCTGTAAGGCCAACTAATGTAATGGGCGCTACCAAGCGCTTAGCGGAGCTGGTGCTTCAAAATATGGCTTCGGTTGAAAGTAGTACAACTTTTTCAATGGTTAGGTTTGGAAATGTTCTTGGCTCTTCGGGTTCGGTAGTGCCTCTTTTTCGTCAGCAGATTATCGACGGCGGGCCTCTAACTGTAACGCACCCAGAAATTACAAGATTTTTTATGACTATACCAGAGGCTGCTTCTTTGGTTATTCAGGCTGGTTCAATGGCTGAGGGCTCAGATGTCTTTGTACTTGATATGGGGCAATCAGTAAAAATAGTTGAATTGGCTCATAGGCTTATTAAATTAATGGGCCTTGAGGTTAAAAGCTCTTTAAATCCAAACGGTATTGAAATTGCTTTTAGTGGTCTTCGTCCTGGTGAGAAGCTTTATGAGGAATTGCTGATAGGAGATAAAGTTGTTGGTACGGAGCATCCTAAAATATTGCGCGCGCAAGAAGAAAGTATTGATCCTTTAGTTTTGCAAGAGGCGTTAAAAGTTCTTAATCATGCTATTGAGTTAGATGATGGTGTTAAAGCGAGAAGTACTTTGCAAAAAGTCATTGCTGGTTTTGAGCCTTCTTCTCCTGTTGTGGATTGGTTGTTGAAAGATACGGAGCACAAGGGTAAGCATACCCCTGTGCATTGATTTTTTAATGACCTTTAAGGGATTTCCGTTTTCGTATTGAGCTGCGTAACAAAATATAAAAAATCCCTACTATGGCAGCGATACAGGCAGATAGTGAAATAATTAATGAGGCTTTTGGCGATACTTTTGATATTCGTGGTTTATTAAATTGTATTGCGTTGGAGCCTCGCTCAATTGCTTTTATTATTCTTGCTGCGTGTAAATAATTAGTCGCTACTCGTTCTGTTCTTAGTATCTCTTTATTTAGTTTGTTTTGAATAAGATGTTGCTCGTTTCTTGCTTCGTCTAAAATCGCTGTATTGATTCTTGATTCAATAGCTTTAACGATGTTGATGTACTCACTAGAGCTTTTAGGGTTGGTTGATATTAGCGAAACGGTATTGCTCTTTTTGTGCTTTATCCACCCTCCAGTAAATTCTCCCATTACCCACTTGCTTGATGCTTCTTTGAGGCATTTTCGGTCAGTGTTGCAATTTTGCTGATCGCTAACTGAATTTAGAATAGGGGTGTAGGAAACGGTAATTCGATATTGCTTGGTTGCCATTTGAGTGTAGGCAAAGCCGAGAAGCAATGAAGCGATAATCAAAATAATCAATATCCATTTTCCTTGCCATATATCCTGGCCTAATTCTATTAGGTCGATTTCATTCCTTGAATCAGTTTGATCATAGGGCTTTATTTGCATTTACGGGCTCCAGGGTAATAGGAAGCATAACTTAGTGTGGGGGTTGAATGGCGATAGAGCCAAGATTACTAAGGTGCTTGAGTTTCTGAGGGGATTTTCATGTCTTGAGACTAATTTGTCAATTTTAGACCTTTTGGATTGCGATATATCTAAAAACTTTGTTTCTAGAGATGGAATATTCTGAGGTGTGCTTATGCTTATTTTAATGATAGATCGCTAGGGGATGATGGCTTTTTAGGTGCTGTAATTTTGGTTTACTAGGCTGTTGTATCTATATGTTATGAATATCTTTAGGCTCTATCTACATTCAGGAATTTGTTGCGTTTGTTCTAACGGCCCCTTATATGGTCTGAATTCTAGACTAAATGTATTTGAAAAAGGGGGGGGGCGATCTTGGAGGGAGGTGACGGTTTTTTATAACTTGGCGTCAGTTGATCCGAACAGCCTATCTTATTTTATCAATAAGTGAGTTATTTATTGGTTTGAAATATAAAGTGGTGGGCCTAGCAGGACTCGAACCTGCGACCGATCGATTATGAGTCGAGCGCTCTAACCAACTGAGCTATAGGCCCTAAGGAGGGTGCCCATAATACCGATATGGTTTCATGGGCACAAGAGTTTGATTTAAAAGAATTTACTATTCGTCTAAGAAGCCGCGTAGGTGTTCAGAGCGGCTTGGGTGACGTAGTTTGCGCAGTGCTTTAGCTTCGATCTGACGGATACGTTCACGTGTTACGTCGAACTGTTTACCCACTTCTTCAAGTGTGTGGTCCGTATTCATCTCTATGCCGAAGCGCATACGAAGTACTTTGGATTCGCGTACTGTTAAGCCTGCTAGTACTTCACGGGTCGCTTCACGCAGACCTTCGCCTGTTGCTGAATCAACAGGGGAGGAAATGGTTACGTCTTCAATGAAATCGCCCAAGCTTGAGTCTTCATCATCACCGATTGGTGTTTCCATGGAGATCGGCTCTTTAGCAATTTTAAGTACTTTGCGAACTTTGTCTTCAGGCATTTCCATGCGTTCAGCAAGTTCTTCAGGTGTAGCTTCGCGTCCCATTTCCTGAAGCATCTGGCGAGAGATACGGTTCAGTTTGTTGATCGTTTCGATCATATGTACTGGGATACGGATTGTACGTGCTTGGTCGGCAATCGATCGTGTAATTGCTTGTCGAATCCACCATGTAGCGTAAGTTGAGAATTTATAGCCGCGGCGGTATTCAAACTTATCAACAGCTTTCATCAAGCCGATGTTGCCTTCCTGGATAAGATCTAGGAACTGTAGGCCGCGGTTTGTGTATTTCTTAGCGATAGAGATTACAAGACGCAGGTTGGCTTCAACCATCTCTTTCTTAGCGCGACGTGCTCGAGCTTCACCGATCGACATGCGACGGTTAACTTCTTTGATCTCAGCTAGGCTGATACCAGTAGTAATCTCTGCTTGGATAAGTTTCTTTTGAGCACGTTTAAGCTCAATTAAATTGGTTTTGATCGCACGAGAGTAATCAGAACCGGAATCGATAACTTCTTTAAACCAATCAGGGTTTGTTTCGTTACCAGGGAATTCTTTGATAAACGTCTTACGTGGCATTTTTGCACGTTGTGTGCAGATGCGCATGATAGTACGTTCTTGTTTACGAATGTCGTCGATAGTATCGCGAACTTGCCCAACAATCGCTTCGTAATAGCGTGGAGATAATTTGATCGGAGCAAAAGCTTCGCTTAGAAGTACTTGAGTATCGCCAAACTCTTTGCTGTCACGGCCTTGTTTCTCTAAGGCTAGGTGAAGTGCGTCAAAGTGTTCTTTGATTAGACCGAAGCGACGAGCAGCTTCTTCTGGGTCTGGGCCTTTTTCTTTTTCTTCGTCTTCGTCATCTTCGTCTTCTATTTCTGCATCTGGATCAGTGATAGTTGCAGCAGGTATTTCTTCATCATCGTCTGCATCAATATAACCGCTGAAAATATCGCTTAGGCGACCTTCCTCTTCAACGGTTAATTTGTAAGCTTCAAGGATGGCATCAACTGTACCAGGGAAGCAGGCTACGGCAGACATTACTTCACGTAGACCTTCTTCAATGCGTTTAGCAATGCTGATCTCGCCTTCGCGAGTTAGCAGCTCAACAGTACCCATTTCACGCATATACATGCGTACTGGATCGGTTGTACGGCCAGCATCTGATTCTACTGCGGCTAGTGCGGCAACGGCCTCTTCGTCGGCATCATCAGCTGAATCACCTTCGGTCATCAGTAGTGTTTCAGCATCGGGTGCTTCTTCAGACACGGAAATACCCATGTCATTGATCATGCGGATGATATCTTCAACCTGATCTGGATCGGCAATATCCTGCGGAAGGTGGTCATTTACCTCAGAGTAGGTTAGGTAACCCTGCTCTTTACCGCGGGCGATCAATTCCTTAAGGCGAGACTGCTGTTGCTGAGAAGTATCGGACATAGGACCCTGACTAGAAAAAGTGGATGAAAATCGAGCAGGCCATTATAGCGATGTAGTTAACAACATGCTAGGGAAAAGGCTGTGCAAGCTAGAGACTGTCATCTGTTAAAAATAGACTGTTTTTCAGCGACTTGCCGAAAATTCAGTAGTTAATGTAGCAATATATGGTGTCTGATGGTTTGTTTTTCAAGGGCGGGATGTACTGAAACTCTAATAAGGCCTGATAAGAGCTAAATTTGGACGTTTAGGCCTTGCTGGTTGTCTTTAGTTGATTAAGTTGTTGCATAGATTCAACTAGTTTTATTTTCTCTTCTTTGGAAAGGGTGTGCTTCTTCTGTAAAAGGGAAATCTCTTGTTCTAATGCCTTTAGTGTTAGACCATGCTGAGCATCTTTAAGGTAGGCTCGGGCGATCTCTTCGGAGGTGATTTCTAAAGAGGTAGAGATTTCATAAAGTTCAACGATCGTTTGCGAAAGGGTTTCATCTTCACGCCAATCGACAACCAATTGTCCAAGTGATGCTGTTGGGTTTTGTTTGTAATAGCTAACTAACTGAGCCAAAAGCTGAGAATTTACGTCTGTGTTGCTCTTGAGTGCTTCAGGAAATTGGTGCTCTGACGCCAGTTGTGGATAGTGAAGTAATAGGGCGATCAGTTTCTGTTCGAAAGATAGTTCGCTGCTATTATTGCGAAGGCTGCGAAATTGTTTCTTCCTTGGTTGGTATTGGGTGCTTTCATGGCTATGGGCCTCGTAGCTATGACCTTCGTTGCTATAATCGGCATAGTCGTAGGGTTGCGAATCTTCATAGTTTGACGATTCAGAGTAGTCGTACTCTGAAACTGCAGCGGGGGCTGGTGTATGTGTTTGTACTGACTCGTGAAAGTTAACCGTAGTTTGTATCTGTTCAAGCGAAAGGTTGGTTAATTCACAGATTCGGTCGAGCATCATCTGCTGCAACAAACTCGGTTTCATTGAGTTTATAGCAGGTAGTACTTCTGTGCTGAATCTAGCACGACCATCCATGCTGTTTAGATCAGCTTGTTCAGAGTGGCTATTAAAGAAAAACTCGGAAAGCGGTAAAGCGCTATCTAGTCGCTCCGTGAAGGCGAGAGTTCCTTCTTGGCGTACTAGGCTGTCCGGATCTTCGCCGTCAGGTAAGAAGAGAAAGCGGGCTTCTTTTCCATCTTCGATAACCGGAAGTGTTGTTTTTAGTGCACGCATCGCTGCTTCTCGCCCGGCATTATCACCATCGAAGCAGAATATAACTTCAGGAACGAGTTTAAATAGTCTTTCTAAGTGTTGCGCAGTTGTTGCTGTACCTAGTGTTGCTACAGCATAGTGAATGCCAAACTGTGCGAGGCCAACTACATCCATATAGCCTTCAACAATGATTAAGCGTTCAAGCTTGTTGCTGTGCTTACGTGCTTCATAAAGCCCGTAAAGTTCTCTGCTCTTATGGAAGGTCGGGGTTTCGGGGGAGTTTAAGTATTTTGGTTTGTCATCGCCCAGTACGCGCCCACCAAAACCTATTGTACGGCCTCTTTGATCCCGAATCGGGAACATTATTCGATTGCGAAAGCGATCATAATGGCTATCACGATCTTCGTTGTGTATCAGTAACCCTGCTTCTTCTAGTAGCTTTTGATCTGCATCGCTTTTGCCTAGGTGCTTAAGAATGTTATCCCAGCCAGAAGGGGCGAAGCCGATCGAAAATGCTTTGGCTGCTTGGCCTGTCAATCCTCTAGTTTGCAGATAGTTGACAGCATCTTGTCGCGTGTTGTGGCTTTTAAGCTGATCTTCATAAAACTGAGCGGCTTTAGCTAATAGATCGTATAGCTTTTTAAGTTGCTGTTCTTTTTCGCGCTGTTGGGGATTGTCATTTTTAGGGACTTCCATGCCCGCGGTTTTGGCGAGTTCTTCAACAGCTTCAGGGAAATTTAGATTTTCGTATTCCATTAAAAAGCTAATGGCATTTCCGCCTGCGCCGCAGCCGAAGCAGTAATAGAACTGTTTTTCTTGGTTGGCGCTAAAAGAAGGTGTTTTCTCTTTATGGAACGGACAGAGGCCTGAGTAGTTTTTTCCAGCGCGCTTTAGTTTTTGGACGCGGCCATCTAGCACATCAATAATATTGATGCGGGCAAGCAGGTCGTCAATAAAGCTTTGGGGTATACGTCCGGCCATTATCGTTGCAGCTGAAAAGGTCTCAGCGGCAGTTTAACTGGATAATTGAGACTTGACGAGTTTGGATACTGTTCCCATATCGGCGCGACCTTGGATTTGAGGTTTAAGGATTCCCATAACCTTGCCCATGTCTTGCATGGATTGTGCGCCGGATTGCTCTGCAGCTTGTTTTACGAGGTCTGTAATTTCCTCATCAGTTAGCGGTTGCGGCAGGAAAGTTTTAATCACCTCCAGCTCCTGTCGCTCAGCATCTGCAAGATCCATGCGTGCCGCTTCTTCAAATTGCGAAATCGAGTCACGGCGCTGCTTAGACATTTTGTCTAGCACCGCCAGTACTCTAGTGTCATCCAGTTCAATGCGTTCATCTACTTCGATGCGCTTTAGTTCGGCTAGCATCATGCGAATAGTTTTTAGGCGCTCTTTTTCTTTAGCGCGCATTGCAGCTTTCATCTCATTAGTGATTTGCTGCTTCAACTCTGACATGACTAACCTTCCTCTGGATGGGATCTAAATCGCGTGGATTAGTATAGGCGAACGCGACGAGCGTTTTCGCGAGATACTTTTTTAGCGTGACGTTTTACAGCTGCTGCTGCTTTACGCTTACGAACAGAAGTTGGCTTCTCGTAAAATTCGCGACGACGAACTTCAGCTAGAATACCTGCTTTTTCGCAAGAACGTTTGAAACGACGCAGAGCTACATCAAATGGCTCGTTTTCTTTAACTTTTACAGCTGGCATGTTTGAACAAACCTTAAATTGTTTAGTTAATCCACAAAATTATCTTGCCAAAAAACAGACGGTTTTATGGCAAGGCGCAAAATTCTATTCGTTTCACATAGTGAAGTAAAGCAGATAATCGGTTTGTTGGGTATTTTCGGTGCAGGTTTTGAGGGGGGCAGGTATAATAGCCCTCATCATGTTAGTGAAGTGAGTGAACGATGCGCGTACTGGGGATTGAAACCTCTTGTGATGAAACAGGAGTGGCAATTTATGACAGTGAAAAGGGTCTACTTGGTGATGCTTTATATAGTCAGGTGAAAATGCACGCTGAGTACGGTGGTGTAGTGCCGGAATTGGCTTCCCGTGACCATGTACGTAAGTTGCTGCCTTTATTGGATGAGACTTTTGCCAAAGCTGGCCTTCAAAAAGGAGATGTAGATGCTGTTGCTTATACATCCGGACCAGGCCTTATCGGAGCATTAATGGTCGGCGCTTCAACAGGTCGAGCTATTGCACTGGCATGGGGAAAGCCCGCAATAGGTGTGCATCATATGGAAGGTCATCTGCTCGCGCCTATGCTTGAAGAGAGTCCTCCCGAATTTCCGTTTGTAGCGTTGCTCGTTTCTGGCGGTCATACTCAGCTCGTTCGTGTTGATGGTATTGGGCAATACGAGCTATTAGGTGAGTCTTTAGATGATGCTGCGGGTGAGGCATTTGATAAGGCCGCTAAAATGCTGGGTTTGGATTACCCTGGTGGGCCACTCATTGCCAAACACGCACAGCTAGGTGATCGTCAGCGTTTTCGCTTTCCTCGTCCAATGACTGATCGACCTGGTATGGATTTTAGCTTTTCTGGCTTAAAAACATTTACATTGAATACTGCAAACGATCATCGAGATGCTGAAGGTAAGATTGATGATCAAACGGTGTGTGATATTGCGGCTGCGTTTGAAGAAGCGGTAGTGGATACTTTAGCAATCAAATGTCGCCGTGCTTTGCAGGCTACAGGCTTTAAGCAACTGGTCATAGCGGGCGGTGTAAGTGCTAATCAGCGATTACGAGAGCGCTTAGAAGTGATGGTTGAGAAAGAACGCTCAGAGCTCTTTTATGCGCGGCCTGAGTTTTGTACAGATAATGGTGCCATGATTGCTTTTGCAGGTTGTCAGCGATTACTAGCAGGGCAGCAAAGTGACCTAGTTATTACGACTAAGCCGCGCTGGCCTTTGGATACGCTAGATTCTATTTAAAGCCTAGGTTCTTCGCCGTTTAGTAATTTTTTAATGTTTTTTCGGTGGCTATAAAGAAGTAATAGGCAAAGAGTTGTTAGAAGAAGTGAATGGCTTGGAGCTATTATCCAAGTGAATACTGGAGTTATTAGCGCTGCGGCAATTGAGGCGAGAGAGGATATCTTGCTAATCGTTACTGCAATCACCCAGATGATCAACTGTATCAGTGCGATGGGCCAATAAAGTGCGATGCAAGCACCAAATGCTGTTGCTACGCCTTTGCCGCCTTTTAATGGCGAAAAAATAGGGAATATATGTCCGGCAACTACGGCTAATAAACAGTAGGAAAGCTCTGTTTGTGAGATCTGTAGGAGTTTTCCAAAGGCTAGCGCTGCTAGGCCTTTGCTAATATCGCCAAGTAAAGTAAGTATGGCTGCTTTTCTTGAGCCAATTCTGAGTACGTTAGTTGCACCAGGGTTGCCGGAACCTCTTTGTCGGGGGTCTGGAAGATCGAGAGCACGACAAACTAACACTGCTGTGGGAATAGAACCCAGCATGTATGCTAGAAAAATTAGCCCGAAGGCCATTGTTGCCGATTCGGTCATTCGATATCCAAAGGTTGAGTATGGATTTAGTTTACATTCGAGAGCTAGAAGTTGAAACGGTTATAGGTATCTATGATTGGGAAAGAGAGATTCGTCAACGAGTAAATCTAGATTTGGATATGGGGACTGATATACGTCAGGCAGCAAATACAGAGGATGTGGATAATACGCTTAACTATAAAACAGTTTCCGATCGATTGATTGAATTTATAGAGCAAAGTGAATTTCAGTTGGTTGAAACGATGGCTGAGCAGATTGCTGAGATCGTGATGACAGAATTTGGTGTGAAATGGCTTCGTTTACGTTTAGGTAAGCCGGGAGCGGTACCGCAGGCAAAAGATGTTGGTGTCATCATCGAGCGTGGAGTTCGTGGTTAAGATGGCTCAAGTTTATGTCAGTATCGGCAGTAATATCGATAGAGATCATTATATCTCGCAAGCGCTAGATGCTTTGCATAAGCATTTTGGCGGGCTGAGTATATCCAGCGTTTACGAAAGTGAAGCGGTAGGGTTTGTTGGAGATAACTTCTATAACCTAGTTGCTGGTTTTGTTACTGATTTGCCATTAGTTGAACTATCTCCGTTACTGAAAAAGATAGAAGATGAAAATGGTCGTTGTCGCAAAGGACCAAAATTTAGTGGTCGTACCTTAGATATCGATATTCTTACCTATGATGATTTAGTTGGCATACACTATGGGGTGCAATTACCTCGAGGTGAAATTACTAAGAATGCTTTTGTTTTGTGGCCTTTAGCTGAGATAGCAGCAGATGTGGCTCACCCTGCAATAGGTACGACGTATTTAGAAATGTGGTCGAGCTATGATAAGGCTCGGCAGAAGTTGTGGTCAATCGACTTTCAATGGCAAGGCCGATCATTACCTTGCGTGTTTGAGGCTTTAGATAGCGCTAGTGGCTGAATAAGGATTTTCCGCCATCTACCGCGAGCACTTGGCCGGTAATATATTCTGCAGAAGCAAGAAATACGATTGCTTGGGCTAAGTCTTCCGGTGAGCCGATACGCTGTAGTAGTGTTTTATCCAAAATGCTTTGTTTTTGATCTTCTTCTAATTCTTGTTCTGGCCATAAAATTGCGCCGGGTGAAACTCCGTTAACTCTTACCTCGGGTGCTAATTCCTTAGCCAAAGACTTGGTCATCATCTCTAACCCCGCTTTTGCAATTGAATAAATAGGGTATCCAGGCAGTCCGCGTTGCGAGTGGATATCGATCATGTTGATAATGCAGCCATAGTTTTGGCGAAGTAATTTGCTTAGCGAGGCTGTTAGAAAGTAGGGGGCACGAAGATTGGAATTGATTAAGTCGTCCCACTGCTTCTGAGTGCTTTGTTCGATTGGTGTTGGGTAGAAGGATGAAGCGTTATTAACCAGTAAGTCGAGTTGTCCGAGCTTTGATTTTACATCTTCAGCTAATTGTTCAACTTGTTCCATGCAGTTTAGGTCTGCAGAAAAGATAAAAGCACTGTTCGGGCGTAAATGGTTTAGCTTTTCTTGTAGTGCTTCGGCTGCTTTAGCTGAGGATCGGTAGTGAATGGCTACAGTATATCCTGCTGCATGAAGTGTTGAGGCTGTTGTTGCGCCAACCCTGCGTGCACCGCCAGTTATCAGTGCCACTTTTGTTGCAGTAGTGTTGGTGCTCATTAGCTGTCCTTCAGTGATCTTGGTTGCATATATCGAGACGTAGACGCTGTATCTCTTTGCCCAGTTCGGGTCCTTTAAAACCTTGCTTGATCAGGTTGGCAGGCTGAATTTGGTTAATAGAATCTAATATTGCAGCTAGCGATTGATAGTTAGGTTCTGGGTGCAGAGCATCTACGCAGATCAAGAGCTTATTTTGGCGCTGTGGTCGGCGAATCAGGTCAAGGGCTTGGATAGTCTGCAGTTTGTCTTCTGCAGATAACTTATCGAATTGACTAAGGTTTTTGTGCTGTTGTTGGCACTGTGAAGCCAGCTCTTTTACTGATTTTTGCGTTCTTAATCGATCGCAAAAAGCGGTCAGCACTATCTCATTATCCAGAGCGGTCAAGCAGGCAAACCGGCAATCAGCATCCTTAGCTGTTTGTGTTGAGCGAATAAAGTTTGTAACCCAGTCTGGTTTCGATATTGCATTTTTTAGCTCAGGAAGAACTTTTTGTATCGCTTCTGTTTTTTGGAGTAGTTCTAAAAATACCCATGGAGAAGGTTCGGTTAATGCGCGTTCGAACTCTTTCCATACCCTTTCAGGGGTCAGGTGTTCTAACTCATCGCCTTTAGCTAACTCCCTCATTAATGCTAAGGTTTCATCAGCTACGCTAAACCCTAGATGATGGTAGCGCGCGGCAAAACGTGCCACACGTAAAACACGCAGAGGGTCCTCTGAAAATGCCGGGGATACATGGCGTAAGATTTTTTGCTTTAAATCTTCCTGGCCCTTGTAGGGGTCATGGATTGTTCCTTGAACGTCCATTGCCATGGCATTAATGGTTAGATCTCGGCGTAGAAGGTCTTCTTCCAAAGTGATTGCTTTATCGGCGTTATATTCAAAACCGGTATAGCCTTTGCCTGATTTTCTTTCTGTTCGCGCTAGTGCATATTCTTCACCCGATTGGGGGTGAATAAACACGGGGAAATCTTGACCTACAGGTTGAAAGCCTTGTTCTATCATCTCTTCAGGGCTGGAACCTACAACCACCCAGTCTTTATCGTAGACAGGGAAATCTAATAGCTTATCTCTAACTGCGCCGCCCACTAAATAGATCTTCATTAAGCTATTTCACACAGGTCTGGTTGTTCTACGCGCCATACCTCAAAACCACCATTGATGCTATAGACTTCATCAAAGCCTTGTTCAACTAAGAATTGAGCGGCTTGTTGACTGCTTATGCCGTGATAGCAGCATACGAGTAGAGGCTTATCCATGTCGGCTGCAGCTATATAGTCATGTAGATTTTCATTACTAAGATTGTAAGACCCACTAATGTGGCCCTGGGCAAAACTATTAGGATCTCGAATGTCGGCAACCTGAGCACCGTCTTTGATCAACGCTGCTGCTTTTGGCGAATCTATACACTCAAATTGACTCATAAAAAGTTACCTGTTGCTTAAATAAGTTGATGTCGGAGGAGGTTTGGGTTTGTTGCTCTGAGCGGGAATGCTAAAAAGTTGCTGATCTTCTAGGCGAAGGGCGGTTAATTTGTTGCCCCAAACGCAGCCTGTATCAAGTGCAAAGACATGCTCAGCATCAGCATTACCTTCTAAAGCTGCCCAGTGGCCAAATAGAATACGGATATCGTTTTCTGCTGGATCTTTCCGTGGTGCTTTAAACCAAGGCTGGTAGCCTTCGGGTTGTGAAGCAAGTGAGCCTTTGGCTGAGAAATCTAATTGCCCTTCAGGGCTGCAAAAGCGCATTCGTGTTAGATAGTTCGTAATCAGGCGTAAGCGTTCCCAGCCACTTAAGTCAGAACTCCATAGATCGGGTTTGTTGCCATACATGTGGTTGAAAAAAGTTTTGGCTTGGTCGCTTTGCAGAATTTTTTCTACTTCTTTTGCGCGTTTGCGGGCTTTACGAATAGTCCAGCAAGGCGGAATACCTGCGTGAACCATTACCACGTTAAGTGATTTGTCATGCGCGATTAGCTTTTGCTTACTTAGCCAATCCATTAGCTCAATACGGTCTGGTGCTTCTAATATTTCATCCAGGGTATCGCTGCGTTTGCAGGTTGTTGCTCCATAGTGGACGGCGAGCAGGTGTAAATCATGATTGCCCAAGACGCAGGTTGCTTGTTCGCCTAAATCGCGAAGGAATCTCAGGGTTTCTAGCGATTTAGGCCCGCGATTAACGAGGTCTCCAGCGATCCATAAGTGATCGCTGCTAGTAAAGTTAATAGTTCTAAGTAGGGCCTGTAGTTCGTCGTAGCACCCTTGGATATCGCCAATCGCATAGGTCGCCATACTGGTTGCCTGTGTTTAGTGCAGTGCGTTAGGTCTTGCTAGAGTGAATGCTGCAATAGGTGCTTTAAATTGAGTGCCTTCATCGGTGCTCATTTCATAGTGGCCTTGCATGCTGCCAACGCTGGTGGCTAATACTGCGCCACTTGTGTAGGTGTAACTTGATTCAGGGTCAATCACAGGTTGTTCGCCAACAACGCCTTCGCCCTGAACTTCTTGAATATGCTGGTTGCCATCGGTAATTAGCCAGTGGCGGTTAAGAAGCTGGACCGGCATATCATTATGATTGGTGATCGTAATTTTGTAAGAAAAAACAAAACGTTTGCTATCAGGATCAGATTGTTGGGCCAGATAATTGGTTTCTACGTCGATATTGACGTTGTTACCTAGGTCGATAGTTTCCATAAATGCTCTATTTAACCTTTCTGATCTGTAAGGTAGTTACTAATGCGTACGAAATCTGAGACAGGAAGTCTTTCAGGACGTAAGCCCGGATCTATGCCAATCTCTTCTAGGGCATCTGCAGTCAGTAAAGGCTTTAGATTGTTACGTAATGTTTTACGGCGCATATTGAATGCCGTGCGTACAACGGTTTCAAATTGTGAAACATCTTTGGCTACGTGCGGTAACTCACGGTAAGGTGTGAGTCTAATGATCGCTGAGTCTACTTTAGGAGCGGGGTTAAATGCGCCTGGAGGTACGACAAACAGTGACTCAACTTTGCAGTAGTACTGCGCCATGATGCCTAATCGACCGTAATTGTTTTCGCCTGGTCCAGCAGCCATGCGATCAACTACCTCTTTTTGCAGCATGAAGTGCATATCTTCCACTTGTTCAGCGTGGCTTAGTAGATGGAAAATTAGCTGAGTAGAGATGTTATATGGAAGGTTGCCTACAATACGCAGTCTCTTTTCTCCTTTTTGTAACTGGGAGAAATCAAACTTCATCGCGTCCGCTTCATGAATGCGGAATTTGTCGCCGTAGTTGAAGAATTTGGTGCGTAAGATTGGAGGAAGATCTCTATCCAGCTCAATCGCATCAAGTTCACCTGCTTCGCTAAGCAGCTCTTCTGTCAGTGCGCCTAAGCCTGGGCCAATCTCTACTAATTGATCTGATTCATGAGGTGCAATAGATCGAATAATACGACGAATCACGCCGTGATCGTGCAAAAAGTTTTGCCCGAAACGCTTGCGGGCTTTGTGTGCTACTGGTTTTTTAGTCATGAATTAGTTCGTAGTTTGATTGCGGTGGGTAGCCATGATGCCAGCGTATTCAATCGCGGTCATCAGGCTGCCTGAGTCGGCAGTTCCAGTTCCGGCAAGATCCAATGCAGTACCATGATCTACCGAGGTGCGAATAATAGGCATGCCAAGCGTAATATTCACAGCTTTGCCAAAGCCTTTGTATTTTAGCACTGGAAGGCCTTGGTCGTGGTACATGGCTAGCACGGCATCTGCTTTAGCAAGGTGCTTGTCTGTGAATAGTGTATCAGCTGGCCAAGGGCCACTGAGAGTTATGCCTTTTGCTCTGAGTTTATCTAGTGTAGGTTCTATGACTTCAATTTCTTCGCGACCTAAGTGGCCGCCTTCGCCAGCATGAGGGTTGAGACCGGTGACTAGGATGTTGGGCTGTTCGATGCCAAAGCTATTTACTAGGTCGTGATGTAATACCTCTATTACTTCAGTGAGTAATTTGGGTGTAATCGCATCGGCAATGTCACGCAGGGGAAGG
The DNA here is from genome assembly GCF_047778075.1 of Neptuniibacter sp. QD57_21. GTDB lineage: Bacteria > Pseudomonadota > Gammaproteobacteria > Pseudomonadales > Balneatricaceae > Neptuniibacter. The sequence continues at coordinate 691,262 of NZ_CP180549.1, forward strand.
TGGGTTGTTGCTAGTGCAACTTTCAATCCTTCCGTTGCTAGCATCATGACGACTTTATTGGTTTCTGTTAGTGCTTCAAGAAATTCGGTGTGGCCGCTAAAAGGAATGCCAGCATCATTAATAATGCCTTTATGCACAGGAGCTGTGATCAAAGCGTCACAAGTTCCATTGAGGCAGGCTTGTGTCGCTAGTGTTAGGGTTTCCAGAACATAAGGTGCGTTATCACAATTAAGCTCACCAGGAATCGCTTCAGCTTTTAGTGAAATCGGAACTACCTTTAGAGTTCTTGCGGGCGTAGGCGACGGCGGAAGCTCTGGGTCGAACTGTTCAATCGATATTGGCAGTTGCAGTTGTTCCGCGCGTTTGCGCAGTAGTTCAGGATCTGCAAATGCAATCAGTTCATGGTTATGGCCCTGTTGCGCAATTTGAATGCACAGGTCGGGGCCAATGCCAGAGGGCTCACCGGGGGTGATTGCTAATCTATTGATACCCAAGCAATCACTCCTTAATGTCGACGTAGGCCTGAGAGCGGATCTCGCGTAACCAGTTAGTTAATTCTTCGTTGTACTTGCGCTTGCGGATAGCTGCGCGAGCCTGATTCTCTTGCATCTGAGCGCCGAGATCTTCTGTGCGCGTATCTAGGACCGTCAAAATATGCCAGCCAAAGCGTGATTCAAAAGGAACGGATACTTGCCCAATACCAGTATTGTTCATCACTTGTTCGAATTCTGGCACCATTTGGCCGTCCTGCGTCCAGCCTAAAGAGCCGCCTTCAGAGCCACTTGCCGGGTCGTCACTATACTCTTTGGCTAATGTGGCAAACTCTTCGCCAGATTGTATGCGTTGGTACAACTGGGTTATTTGGCGTTTGGCCTGCTCAGATGTGCGAATCTCACTTGGCTTAAGCAAAATGTGACTTACTAAACGCTGAGGCACTAGTTGTACGGCACCCCCGCGCTTATCTTTCGCCAATAGGATATGGAAGCCACTTGGGGATCTGACTGGTTTGCTGAATTCGCTAGGAGACAGTTTACGGATCGCATTGCCTAGTACTTCAGGTAGTTCGTTTACTTTTCTCCAGCCTAAATCACCGCCTTTAAGAGCATTAGGGGCATCGGAAAACTCTACGGCCATTTCAGCAAAATCGGCGCCGGAATTTAGCTTTTTGAAGACCTCATTGGCTTCGCGCTCCGCTTTCTGAATCGCCTCAGGGGATGCTTGGGATGGCGTAGCAAGAAGAATGTGTCCGAGGAGATACTCTGCTGAAGTCTGTTCCTGGCCGCTAGCTGAGTTTAGGAAATTTTCTAGTTCCTGCTCGGATACGCGGATTCTTCGGTTAACAAGGTTTTGCTGTACATTGGAGATCAGCATCTCGTTGCGGATCTGCTCTCGAGCTTGATTATAATCTCGACCTTCGGCAATTAGAGCATCGCGGAATTGATCTAAAGTAAGGCTGTTCTGAGCAGCGATCCGTGCAATAGCTGCATCAAGCTGCCCTTCTGTTACTCGAATGCCTTGTCTGGCAGCTAATTGCTTTTGGATGCTGTCGATAATCAGGCGGTTTAAAACCTGTTTATGTAAAATGTGTTCCGGCGGTAGTTTGGTATTGCGGGCGCTTAGTTGCTCTTTAACTATAGCGGTGCGCTGTGCCAATTCACTTTGCATAATAATGCCATCATTCACGACAGCGGCAACACGATCCAGCGGGATTTCCGCAGCCAGTGTTGCTTGCGAAGTTGGAATCAGTAGTCCGAAAACTGCTGCAGAAAATAGTATCTTGCGGAGCTTATTTGTCATTGTGCTCTTCACGCTCTTCATAACCAATGATGTCATTAAGGAAGCTATTGCTACCACTACCAAATGATCCAAGCCCTTTTAGGGTGAAATTCAGGAACATGCCTGTGTCGTAGTTGTCTCTATCATCTAGCCAGCGACGTCCTGCGAAGCTGACTTTCCAGCAGCAGCTTTCGTATTCAAGGCCTAACGCTGATTCTAGATTGTCGTTATCTTCAATGTCGTGTAACCAGCGACCCATAGCAGTCCAGCTGTTACTTAAAGGCCAGATGAAAGATAGATCTGTCTGCTTACGTTTGTCTTCTTCGTAACGGTAACTGAAGTCGAACCGATGATCTAGGTCGCTGTTATAGCGAAGGCGAAGGTTTGATTCAGTATTGCTGAAATCGTTGTTATCTAAGATAGCATCAAAGCTGGCGCGGAAGTGCTGGTTTAGATACCAAACGGCTTCTGTCGCAATATCACTCTGACCTTCAGTGGAGTCAGACGAGTCTGGATTTAGTTGTATTCTGCGGTCAGATAAGTAGTAGGCTTGACCAATGCTTAGACTGGCTTTTGCATTGCCGTCTTGTCCGTAAAACCGGCTAGCAAGTCCAAGCGAAATCTGCTTTGCATCTCCAATTCTATCTTTGCCGCTAAAGCGATTATGGCGGAAAAGGGAGTTGTAGCTAAAATCAGGTTCTGATGTGTCGAAGTCAGGAATTTCATCCTGATCTTCTTCTGGAACGTATAAGCCGTAAATTCGTGGCTCTAAGGTTTGTGTGCCGCCGCTATTAAGTGATCTTTCGAAAATTACAGTGCTATCGAGGCTAAGGATAGGTACATTAACACTTGGACTCTCACCTAAGCTAGATAGCTGATTATCTAGGCTATAACTACTGCTCCATAGTGATAGCTCAGGTTTAACATAGCCCCAAGGCGCTTGCCATAGATAATTGATGGTCGGCATGACGAAGCGACGGTCACCTATAATTCGATCGCGACCAGTTAACCCTGATAAATCTCTATCAAATTTTGTATATTCTGCAATGTATTTGAATTCACCTGCTTCCCCAAATTCACTTTCTCCTTTTAGAGTAAGTTGAGGAAGGCGTTTGTATGGCGATTTGCTGTTCTTATCTATGGTTTGATAGTCGTGAACTCGTGCTCTAAAGCTCCAGTTCTTTTGGCTATATGTAATGTCTGCGCGTTGGGTTAGATGATTTTGGCGTCGTACTTCTAAATTAGTGTCAAGATCCTCGAAGTAGTCTTCATCGCTCACAGCGTTGTAGGTAATATTTGTACGCCAATTGTCTAGCGGGGTTCCTCTGTGCTTGACGCCTAGAAGCCACCTGTCGTCATTTGCAGCCTTGTCATTTGGTAGGTATGCGGTATTTAGGATGTTGCTAGACCACTGATTCATATAACGGAACTCATTTTCTAGCAATAGTCCCCGATCTGACATATACCGTGTAGTGAGGGTGTCATCCATGTTTGGTGCAATATTAAAATAATATGGCACAGATAGATCTAAGCCACCATCGGTGCTGTAGCCTATGCTTGGATAAAGAAATCCAGATTTACGGCGATCATCGATCGGAAATGTAAAGTAAGGTGTGTAAAATACAGGTACACCGCCTATACGGATAATGGTATCTTCTGCTTCGCCAATACCTTCGTTTTGATTCAATACAATACTGTTGGCTTCAAGTTTCCATGCATCACTGAAAGGAGGGCAGTATGTATAATCACCATTTTCAATACGTAAACGTTCGTCTTCTAGGCGGATGACCCGATCAGCAGAGCCTCGTAACCCGTCTTCGTGGAATACGTATTGAGCATTATTGAAAATGGCTTCTGAGTTGCCAGTGTCTATCTGCGCGCTATCACTTAGCATTAAGAGTCCAGTTTCTCTGAACTTAACGTTACCTTCTAAGCGAGCTTTATTTGTAACTTGGTCTAATTCTGCAGAGCTGGCACTGAGTCGGCGCCCGCCTTGACGCATAGTCACACCACCCTGCAAGCGACTCAGTCCACCGATAATTGTAGATGACTGGTCTGCTTCCAAGTAGAGCGGAGGGTTTTCTAAGTGTTCATCACCTGCAATTGGGTAACTAGGTTCTATATAACGCCCAGCACATTGTTGGCCTTGCGGATTTCTATAATACGCCCAATCCAAGTGCGAATATGGGTTTTCGGTATTATACAGTGGTTCAGATGAGCCACTACGTTGCTGTGATTGAGGAAGGCTAAGCGCGTGTATGTTGACTTTGTAACAATCCCAATCGCCGCTTGGGCTCGTGCCACACTGCCATTCGCTTCCAATCACTTCGGCTGTTTGTATAGGCTGGTGAGTAATGACAGCTGGAGCGGTGGTTTGTACGTCCGTTTGCACAGTCGTTTCAATAGCTAGCTGAGGTTGCTGCTGTGCTTGTTCGATCTCATCGTTACAGAGCCATTCACCATTTGTCCCTGCAACACAGTCCCAAACACCGTTGTTAGTAGCTTTGGCTTTTACGCTTGAGCGGGTTTGAGTTGTAACAGGTGCCGAAACAACGTTTTTTTGCCTAACCCGAGGGATCGGCACGGCTTGAGCGGGTGTTGTTGTTTTAATTTCAACAGGCGTAGTTTCAGAGCTAGGTGTTGATGAAACAGGCTGTTGAGCAACTGATTCCTGAGGCGTTTGTTTGGCCGCTTCCGTTTGATTAACCAGCTCTTCATTCACAGAGCAATCCCATTCGCCATCGTTGGTCATGCTGCAACTCCAAGCCATCTCTTGTTCAGATGGTTTGTTTTCTGCAGTCGCATAGCTAGATACTAATGCAGCACTAATGGCTAACGTTAGTGTATATGTCGATCGTTTGGCGAAGGGCATCAAATACTAAATCCGTTTCAGCGGTTCCGAAGAATTCGGTTGTGGCCGAACCTCAGTGAAATTAAGCATAAGGGGCAGAATGATAAATCATTCTAAGCAGTGAGTGTAGAGTTCTGCAGGGTTTTTGTTGAGAGTTAAGCATTAATGATTAGCGATGAATTACCGATCACTTCTACCTTTTTGGGTTATCGGAGTGTCATAATAGCTCGTTAAAGCATGTTGTTGGTTTATGGGGCGTATTTAGATGGATCTGCGGTATACAGATTTAAAAGAGTGGTTGTTGGAGATTTTGCCGGGATTTTCGGGGTTTGATAGTCAAAATTGGCAGCTCGAAACTGTATCAGGTGATGCCAGCTTTCGACGTTATTTTCGAGCAATATCCGGTGAAAATACTTGGATAGCTGTGGATGCCCCGCCAGAGAAAGAAGATAGTCGTCCATTTATAGAGGTGGCGACTGCATTGGAGCGAACGGGTGTTCCTGTGCCGCATATTCACAATCATGATCTGTCTAAAGGCTTTATGCTTCTTGGGGATTTTGGTGATGATCTTTATCTAGATCAGCTTTCAGACGAAAGCGTTGATGGTTTGTATGGCGAGGCTTTAAATACCTTGTTGTTGATGCAGAGCTGTCAGCCTGCTCGGGGTAAAGAGTTGCCTTTGTATGATGAAGTGCTACTTCGTCGAGAAGTCGAGTTGTTTCGAGAATGGTTTGTGGAAAAATTACTGGGCGTAAAGTTGAATGATGAGGCGCAGCGCTTAGTCTCTTTTCTTTTTGATTACCTAATTGATTCCGCTTTAGAGCAGCCGAAGGTTTTTGTGCATCGAGATTATCATTCGCGAAATATTATGTATCGCAAGGATTTGGCGCCGGGGATTATCGATTTTCAGGACGCTGTTGAGGGGCCTGTTACATACGATTTAGTGTCTTTGTTACGAGACTGCTATATCGATTGGCCGGATGAAAAGGTCTATGGCTGGGTCGAGGGATACAGACAGGCCTTGATCGCTAATGGTCAGAATATGCCAGACCGAATTTATTTTAAGCGTTGGTTTGATCTAATGGGCGCGCAGCGTCACCTTAAAGCTATAGGGATTTTTGCGCGTTTACATATACGTGATGGTAAATCTGGTTATTTGGCAGATATACCTAGAACCTTGAATTATCTTATTGCCGTGGCGGCTAAAGTTGAGGAGTTAAAGCCAGTTGCGGGATGGATGGTATCGGAATTATTGCCAGCGATGCGTAACAGAGAGCATTTCTCTGACACGGTTTTGGATAATTGGATTGTGTCATGAAGGCAATGATCTTAGCCGCCGGCCTAGGCACCAGAATGCGACCTTTAACGTTAAAAACACCCAAGCCTCTGTTGAAAGTTGCTGATCGAGCTTTAATTGAATACCACATTGAGCGTTTGGTGCGTGCTGGTATTAAAGAAATAGTAATTAATCATGCGTGGCTTGGTGCTCAAATAGAGGAGTATTTAGGGGATGGCTCTAAATACGGTGTTTCAATCAAATATTCTGCTGAAACTGAGCCTCTAGAGACGGCGGGTGGTATTCGAAAGGCATTGTCATTATTAGCTTCTGGTGGTGAAAAGCAGTTTTTACTGGTAAATGGTGATGTCTTTACAAACTACCCATTTGAAAAATTGTTGACTGAGTCTGATGGCTCTCACCTAGTATTGGTGCCGAATCCAGAGCATAACCCTAATGGTGATTTTGGGTTGCAGCAGGGCTGTGTGAATAGTGATGATGAAATAGGTTATACCTTTAGCGGAATTAGTCGTTTATCTATTGAGATGTTTGAAGGTATCGCGTTAGATGAGAAAGTACCATTGGCACCCTTGCTTAGAGAGCAGATGGCTGAAGGTAAGGTTTCAGGTGAGTTGTTCGAGGGTTTCTGGGCAGATATCGGAACACCTGAAAGATTGGATGAGATAAATAGATTAGTGTTGGGGAATCAAATTAATGGCCTTTGATGCACAAGAGGCGGGCGCGCAATTAGGATCAGGCGTTAAGCGGTATTCTACTTCTATATTACTGGGTGCAGCGGTAGGTTTGTTTTCCGGTGGCTTCTGGGGGCTGATATTTGGTGGGTTTGTCGGTTATTTGATTAGTCGCGCTCTGACCAAAGCCGTGGCTGCCGTAAACCCTCAAGAAGCCTTTTTTAAAGCAACTTTTTCCGTTATGGGGCGAATTGCGAAGGCAGATGGGCGCGTAACAGAAGATGAGATTCAATTTGCGCGAAATGTAATGACACAAATGCGCTTAACCGATGAGCGTAAGCGCGAGGCGATTGATCTTTTTACTCAGGGGAAAAGTGAAGATTTTGAATTTAGTAAAACGGTAAAGCCGCTTGCGATCCTTTTGCGTCACCGACCTACTGTTAAACTGATGTTTATAGAAATTCAATTGCAGGCTGCTATGGCAGATGGTGAGGTAAGCGCGCCAGAACTAAAAATCATTGAAGAGCTTTGCCATCTATTAGAATTTGGTACAAATAGTGTTGAAGAGGTGATCGCTCGCGTCAAAGCGCAGCGAGATTTTTATCAGCACGGTCAAGCTGGTGTTGATGCGGCGGTGCTGTTAAAAGATGCTTATGCGGTTCTAGGTGTGAATGAAAGTGCATCTGATGCTGAGGTGAAAAAAGCTTATCGCCGCCAGATGAGTCAACATCATCCAGATAAATTGGTCTCTAAAGGTTTGCCAGAAGAGATGATCGAGCTGGCCAAAGAAAAATCCCAGGAAATTCAGGCTGCCTACGAACGAATAAAGGTAGCACGAAAATAAGCGCGTTTTTTAGCCTGGAGCTTGTTCTTTATTGCTTTGCTCTTCCGAAGGGATATCTATACTTCGGCTTTGTTGTTCGGCTTTGATAATGTAGGTATTGATCATGCCGCGAACATGTTTGAACAGCCAAGAGTTGTCTTTTTTCCAATTGTCATTGGCTTGCGGTAAACGGCTTTGGTGAAAATTGTTCATGCGTTTATGTCGTGCTAATCGTAATCTTCGTTCAGGCGAGTTTTCTCTGTGATTTGTATTTGTCGATCTGCGTGCAGAATGGTGTAGATCGATAATGGTGGTTTTTATCTCGGGTAAGATTTCTAGCAGTCGCGGAGCGTTCTCTGTTATGGAGTCTCGTGCGTCTAAGAGGACTAAGCGAAGGTTTTGCTGTTCTTGGTGCTTTTGAACGTATTGTGCAGCCCATGTGGCACCTGTGCCGGCCCCTAAAATTACGACTCTATCGACGCCTTTCTCTTTTTTTAGGTGCTCAAATGCGGTGTTGCCTAGGCGGGCTACGATCTCTTGGTAATTCTCTTTTTCTTCCTGTTCTTGCACTGCCTCTGTTGGTGCGTTAGCGGCATTTTCCTGTTGGTTCATTACTGCGTCAGAAGGTGTTTCGGTGTTTTCTGTTGTGGCTTCTTCTTGGGCTTCTACAGGTTCTGTTGAGCTGTCTTGAGGGGTGTCTGGGCTCTGAGTTGGTTTTATAGCCGACAAAACCGGTAGTGTACGTTTTGGCAGAGGAGTTTGAGCCGGTTGGGGTAAAAATACCGCTAATGTATACCAGCCATGATTGGCTAGGCCTGTGCGGATTTGGTTGAGATTTTCTGGCCAGTCCATATGGGTGAGTTCATCCGGGAATATGATGACGCCACCCTGTGGTATTCCGCTGCCTTCGGTTAAATAGTAACCAAGTAATTGTTCCCCATCTTTTCCTGTATCGAGCTGTAGTACCTGAGTGCTGGGGTCAGGGTGTGATGATAGTGCTTGGCGAAGATTGTTTTCTCTACTGGGTTCAGTTCTTTCGACAGTAGGTGTTGATGGTTGAGTTGCGCTGGCTGTTTTTTCAGTACCTGCGTTAGCTTCCTCTTCGGCGGAAAAGGCGGTAGAGGAAATCAAACTAAGAGTAAGGAGAAAAGAATAAAATTTCATATGAACGATTATGAGTAAGAAGCAGGCTGACAGCAAGACGTCTGCTCCGCTAAAATATGCCTAAATTATTTGTAACTGGAAAATATCCATGTCTGATTTCAAAATTGCACCATCGATTCTATCTGCCGACTTTGCGCGTTTAGGCGAAGAAGTTGAAAATGTTTTGGCAGCAGGCGCAGATTATGTGCACTTTGATGTGATGGATAATCATTATGTGCCAAATTTAACGATTGGCCCAATGGTGTGTAGTGCGCTGAGAAAACATGGTATTGAGGCACCAATTGATGTGCATCTGATGGTTAAGCCTGTTGATCGTATTATTGGTGATTTTATTGAGGCCGGTGCCAGCTACATCACTTTCCATCCAGAAGGTTCTGAACATATCGATCGTTCTTTACAGATGATTAAAGACGGCGGTTGTAAATCCGGTTTGGTTTTCAATCCTGCAACGCCATTAAGCCACTTGGAATATGTAATGGATAAAGTGGATATGGTGCTATTGATGTCTGTGAATCCAGGTTTTGGTGGTCAGAAATTCATTCCAGGTACTTTGGATAAACTGCGTCAGGCTCGCGAGATGATTAATCAGAGTGGCCGTGATATCCGCTTGGAGATCGATGGTGGTGTAGGTATTGGTAATATTCGTGAAATTGCAGAAGCGGGTGCTGATACGTTTGTGGCTGGTTCTGCTATCTTCAATACAGATGACTACGCTGCGACTATTGCTCAAATGAGAGCTGAATTGGCTAAAGCGAAGATTGCTTAATGCAAGAGCTGTTTGAAGGGCAAAACCCAAAACTCGTTCTGTTTGATCTAGATGGTACGCTAGTTCATAGCGTGCCTGATTTAGCTCAGGCAATTGATCGAATGCTTGTCGCCATAGAGAGAGTGCCTGCGGGTATCGACAAAGTTGGGCAGTGGGTAGGTAATGGTGCAGCAGTTTTAGTGCGTCGTTCCTTGGCTGGCGATATGGCGGGCGAAGGCGTGGACGAATCCCTATTTGATAAGGCTTATGAGCTTTTTCTTGCGTTTTATGCTGAATCTACTTCTGATCTGAGTGAGTTGTACCCAGGTGTGCTTGAGTGTCTAGAACGGATGCGTGAGCGCGGGGTTAAGCTCGGCGTAGTTACTAACAAGCCAATCTCGTTTACTCATAGTATGTTGGAAGGCTTTGGGATAAGTGATTTCTTTGAGGTGGTTTTGGGTGGAGATAGTCTGTCTGAGCGAAAGCCTCACCCAATGCCTTTACAAGAAGCGATGAAGCGTTGCGATGCCGAACCCCAAAATACCTTAATGGTAGGGGATTCAGTGAATGATGTAGCGGCGGCGCGAGCAGCTGGTTGTCCAGTGGTGTGTGTGCCATACGGATACAATCATGGTGAAGATATTGCTCTCTCAAATCCCGATAAAATTGTCGGGCGTTTAGATCATCTATTCTAAGAATCTTGAGCTTGCGAAATTCAATCTTCGTAAAAAACGATCTTTCATTTAAATAAAATCGATTTTTTATATTTCAGGGCTGAATTTACTCTTGTAGAAGCTCACAGGTCATTCCCCATTTATCAATGGCTTGTACCGCCAAGTCGCTTTTCTGACTTGGCTGATTCTTATCACAGCACTTGTATACCCCGCTTGTCGGGGTTTTTTTTGGTCTGTCTTTTTTCGTAGCGAAGGTTTATACCTTTTGTGGTTCTTCTATTTAATTGCATTTTGCGTTGTTCTTTGGGATTAAAAACAGCAAAAGTCCTCAATTAATGTATGAATAGTAGGCGGTGGTAGTTGATTCAAATAGGGTGCTGCTATATCTTTTGGCTATTCATAAATTTAATTAAACCTGCCGTGATGCTATTTGCTACAGCGACCGTGAAAAATAATGCTGAAAAAGATCGTCTCCCGTACGTGGGTGAACGATGGCGATGGCGTGCCTGATTTTTTAATCAGCAGGCACTGTTAGGGTTGGTTTTTGGCGCATAGATAGATCTCGCTGCTTTTCCTTCTAATGCGTTAGTTCATAAAGTTGGTCCCTTCTTTTATTTAGTGTCTGCTCAGATCGCCCTTGTTATCGTTTTTGGCATTATGAGATAAAGACATGACTCCTGAATTATTTGCGGAACTAGCCGCGCAGAATTACAACCGCATTCCCGTTACACGTGAAGTTTTAGCCGATCTGGATACGCCCTTATCTACCTACAAAAAACTGGCTAATACGGCGTATAGTTACCTTTTAGAATCTGTTGAAGGTGGTGAAAAATGGGGGCGTTACTCCATTATCGGTTTGCCTTGTCGGACGATTTTGAAAGTACATGGCGAAAAAATCTCAATTACAGAAGATGGTAAGGTTATAGAAGAGCTGGAGATGTCTGATCCTTTGGATTTTGTAGAGACATTTCAAGCACGCTACCGCGTACCGCAGTTAGAAGGGATGCCGCGTTTTAATGGTGGTCTGGTCGGATACTTTGGTTATGATTGCGTACGTTATGTTGAGAGGCGTTTAAAAGATAGCTGCCCTGAAGACCTGTTGGGTACACCTGATATTTTGTTGATGGTGTCTGATGAAGTTGTTGTGTTTGACAACCTAGCAGGCAAGTTGATCTTAATCTCACATGCAGATCCAGCTGAAGATCAAGCTTATGAAAAAGCGCAGGCGCGTCTTGATCAGTTGGTAGAGAAACTTCATACAGCTACGCCTTATGAAGCTACTCCAGCTGAGCAGCAGCGTGAAGTATCGGAAGCAGAATTTAAGTCGAGCTATGGTGAACAGGCCTTTAAAGATTCTGTGGATAAAATCAAAGAATACGTTCTTGATGGCGATATCATGCAATGTGTCATTTCTCAGCGCATGTCGATTCCTTTTAAAAGCAAACCGTTAGATCTATACCGAGCGCTACGCTGCCTTAATCCTTCCCCTTACATGTATGTTCTCAATCTTGATGATTTTCATGTGGTTGGTTCCTCTCCTGAAATATTGGCGCGTGTGGAAGGTAATCAGGTGAGTGTTCGTCCGATCGCTGGTACACGTAAGCGTGGTCTTACACCTGAAGAAGATCTGGCTATGGAGCAAGAATTGCTTGCTGATCCAAAGGAGATCGCTGAGCACTTGATGTTGATAGATCTTGGGCGCAACGATGTTGGTCGTGTAGCTGAAATAGGTGGTGTTGAACTCACCGATAAAATGGTTATAGAGCGTTATTCACATGTAATGCACATTGTGTCGAATGTAAACGGCAAGCTGAAGCCGGGTGTTTCTGCGATGGATGTGCTGCGTGCAACTTTACCAGCAGGTACTTTAAGTGGTGCACCTAAAGTACGTGCGATGGAAATTATCGATGAAATGGAGCCAGTGAAGCGCGGCGTTTATGGTGGCGCGGTAGGTTATCTTTCTTGGAATGGTAATATGGATACGGCGATTGCAATTCGTACAGCTGTTATCAAAGATGAAGTGCTGCATATTCAAGCGGGTGCAGGTGTTGTGGCTGACTCTGTGCCGCGTTTGGAGTGGAAAGAAACCATGAATAAAGGCCGTGCAGTATTCAGTGCGGTTGCTATGGTTGAGCGAGGCTTGGATAATCTATGATATTGCAAAATCAATCAGCTAATTTCATCTTATTAGGGGCTGGATAATGTTATTAATGATCGATAACTACGATTCGTTTACATACAACGTAGTTCAGTATCTGGGTGAGCTTGGCGCTGATGTGCGTGTTTATCGTAATGATGAAATTACGATTGAAGAGATCGAAGCGCTCAATCCGGATCATCTTGTTATCTCTCCAGGCCCATGCACCCCAAATGAAGCGGGCGTCTCTGTGGCCGCGATTGAACACTTTGCAGGTAAGTTGCCAATTCTTGGCATCTGTTTAGGTCATCAGAGTATTGGTCAGGCTTTTGGTGGCGATATAGTGCGAGCAAAGCAGGTAATGCACGGTAAAACTTCTCCTGTTCATCATATAGACGCAGGCGTATTTGAAGGGCTAGCACAACCTGTAGAAGTGACTCGTTACCACTCTCTTGTAATTGATCAAAATACACTTCCGGAGTGTTTAGAAGTGACCTCTTGGACTCAAGATGACGAGGGTAATGTCGATGAGATTATGGGTGTTAGACATAAGACTCTAGATATTGAGGGAGTCCAGTTTCACCCTGAATCTATTTTGACGGAGCAAGGCCATGATTTATTGGCTAACTTCTTGAAACGCACTAAGCCTGCAGCTTGAAATTACTAAGGATAATCAATGGATATTAAACAAGCATTAGCTTTGGTTGTGGATCGTCAGGACCTTTGCCAAGAAGATATGCGTGCTGTGATGAATCAGATCATGACAGGGCAAGCGACCGATGCACAAATCGGTGGTTTATTGATCGCTTTGCGTATGAAAGGCGAAACAGTAAATGAAATAACTGGTGCTGCTGATGCAATGCGATCGCTAGCAACGCCTGTGGATATTAATGTGCCTAACGCCGTTGATATTGTAGGCACCGGTGGTGATGGCGCGAATCTGTTTAACGTTTCTAGTGCTTGTTCTTTTGTTGTTGCAGCGGCTGGTGGCCATGTTGCTAAACACGGTAATCGTTCTGTCTCTTCCAGCTCTGGTTCTGCTGACTTGTTAGAAACTGCAGGTATTAATTTAGAGCTTAAGCCTGAAGAAATTGCGCAATGTATTGAGAAGGTTGGTTTGGGCTTTATGTTTGCGCCTCAGCACCACAGTGCGATGAAGCATGCCATTGGTCCTCGTAAAGAGATGTCCTTAAGAACCTTATTTAATATTTTGGGGCCTTTAACTAACCCAGCAGGTGTTAAACATTACCTCTTAGGTGTGTTTGATAAAACACTTTGTCGCCCTCTAGCTGAGGCTTTGCAGGCATTAGGTGCGGTTCATGCGATGGTCGTTCACGCGGCAGAAGGTTTGGATGAAATTAGTTTGGCTGGTGATACCTATGTGGCTGAGCTAAAAGATGGTGAAGTGAGTGAGTATACTTTGACCGCTGATGATGTTGGGCTTAGCAAGCAAACACTAGAGGGTTTGCAAGTAAGTAGCTCTGCTGAAAGTTTGGAAATGATTCAAGCGGCTTTTGCCGGTGAGCATGCCAAAGCGGTTGATATGATTGCTATCAATGCTGGCGCAGCTCTCTATGTTTCGGATCAGGCTGCTAACCTTAAAGAGGGTGTGGCGTTGGCTAAAGAGACTATTTTAAGTGGTGCGGCTGCATCTAAAGTTAAAGAATTGGCTGGCTTTAGTCAGGCATTTAAGGGTTAAGAGATGTCAGATACACCAACGATTTTAAAGAAAATTCTTGCCCGTAAAGCGCAGGAAGTAGCAGAGCGACAGCCAAAAGTTTCTATTGCTGATCTTAAAGCACGTATTGCTGACCAAAAGGGGACTGATTTTGACCCTCGTGGTTTTGTTGCGAATATGGAGAAAGCGATAGCTGAGGGGCGTTCTGCGGTTATTGCTGAAGCTAAGAAGCATAGCCCATCTAAAGGATTGCTAAGAGATCCGTTTGTGCCAGCTGATATTGCTAAATCTTATGAGTTGGGTGGCGCAAGTTGCTTGTCGGTTTTAACAGATAAAGATTATTTCCACGGTAGCGAAGAGTATCTGATGCTGGCGCGAGCTGCCTGTTCTTTGCCGATTATCCGTAAAGACTTTATTGTCGATCCGTACCAGGTTTATGAAGCGCGTGCTATTGGTGCTGACTGCATTCTATTGATTGTATCTGCCTTAGAGGATCAGCAAATGGCTGATTTGAATGGTCTGGCACTTGAGCTAGAAATGGATGTATTAATTGAAGTCCATGGTGCTGACGAGTTGGAGCGTTCCCTTCCGCTAAATAATAAGTTGGTTGGTATTAATAACCGAAATCTACATACCTTTGAGGTGACGTTAAATAATACCTATGATTTGCTGAGCTCTATTTCAGAAGATCGAATTGTCGTTACTGAAAGTGGTATCCATAGTCGCGAAGATGTTCAGGCAATGCGCGAACATAATGTTCATAGCTTCTTAGTGGGTGAAGCGTTTATGCGTGCTGAAAATCCAGGTCAGAAATTAAAAGAATTGTTTGAGTAAGGTTGTAGCTTTATGAGTATGAGTGCCAAGGTTAAATGGGATGGAGATGTGCGTTTTCAAGGCACAACCGGTTCTGGCTTTGATCTAATGATCGATGGCGAGCTGAAGCAGGGGCCTCGCCCTATGGAGCTTATGCTTCTGGGTCTAGGTGGCTGTACTAGCTACGATGTTGTGGGTATTTTGAAAAAGACACGTCAAGATGTGGTTGATTGTGTCGCAGAAATTGAGTCTGAGCGTGCTGACGAAGTACCCGCTGTCTTTACTAAGATCCACATAAAGTTTGTTGTTAGTGGCCGTGGCTTGAGCGAGAAAAAAGTTGAGCGTGCTGTAAAGCTGTCGGCTGAACAATATTGCTCTGCATCCTTGATGCTTGAGCGAGGTGGTGTTGAAATCACCCACAGCTTTGAGATTGTTGAAGTGGAATAATCTCATTTTTGAGTGCTTTTCCTTAGAAAGGGCTGCTTTTTAGTGGCCCTTTTTTATTTTTTACTGGAGTCTATATATTTATCCGCTATATTAGTTGCAATGTTATTTAGTTAGTTGCTTGTTTTTTAAGGTTATTGTTGTCCCTTTTTGATGGGTGTTGGGGGTGTTTGTTATCTCCTAAAAGGGCTTGTATAGGTAAACTTTGGGGATTTGGTGAGGCGATGCGCTTATCGATATCTAAAACGTTGGCTATAGGCATTGTGACGCTGCAGATTGTAACGGTTTGTGTCATTCTGGCCTCATCCTACATTACCACTGAGCAGGTCCTAATAGGCCATGCTCAAAAATTAATGCGCAATTTATCTCGTGAAGTTATCCAGCACTCTGAAGAGTTTCTTTCGCCTGCCCGCTCCGCTGTTAGCTTGACTCAAAGTTTGGCTCGAAATGAAGTAGTAAGTGAAGAGCGTCCTGATGAAATGGAGCAGTATTTCTTTGAGCAGCTCATGTTATTCCCTCATATTGCGGGTATTTACTACGGTAACCTAGATGGAGACTTTTATTTTGTGCGTAGGAGCTCTGAAATAAGCTCGTACCAAATTAAACGCATTAATGAAGATGCTGGGCAGAGAATTGTAACAAATCGTTGGTTTGGTCAGGATCAAGAGTTGGTAAAAACAACTGAAGATCCAAATGATTCTTATGATCCAAGAACTCGCCCATGGTTTACTAAGGCTTTGGGTGAAAGGCAGCAGACCTGGACTGATCCGTATCTATTTTTTACCTCTCAAACACCTGGGATCACCGTAGCTAGTCCTGTTTTTACAAAAGGTGGGGAGCTTATTGGGGTGGTGGGGGTAGATATAGATCTATCAGCACTGTCGGATTTTCTAGGTTATCTGGAATTAAGTGAGCATGCTTCAGCATTAATTATGAATAATAATGGCGATGTGATTGCTCATCGTAATCTTCAAGGTACTTATGCTCAAAATGAAGAGGTCAAGCGTTTGTTGAAGGTGGGGGAGCTGAGTAATAAGGCAACTCGAGCTGCTGTTGATTCCCTTGATCGCTCGCCAGGCTGGTATGTATTGAATACAGCTGTTAATACGAGTTATTTGCACGAAGGGAAAAAATACCACGCAGTATTTACGCCCTTTTCAGATAATTGGCCTTGGCTCTTAGGCTTGTATGTGCCGGAAGATGACTTCCTTACAGAAATTAAAGCAAATCAGAAATTTAACTTTATCGTTGCAGGAGGGATAACATTAGTCAGTTTGATTATTGGTATCTGGTTTGCGCGATCGCTTTCTCGTCCTATCGTTAGGTTACAGAAGAGCGTTGAGTCCGTAAAAAAAGGCCAGTTAGAAGTTAATATCGATGCTGGAGGCAGTATCTTTCATGATATTTCCGACACAACGCACGCCTTTAAAGGTTTGGTGGACTTTCTAAAAGATAATCAGCAAAAGAGTGAGGCCTTGCGAAAGCGATTAACTCAACAGGCTCACTTTATGGAAGCTGTATTGGCGAACATTGATAGCGGCGTAGTTGTTTGTGATGTCGATGGTCGTTTTGTTTATTCAAATAGAGTGGTGAATCAACTTAGAGGGTTACCTGAAGGTGCGCATCTAGAGCGTTTTGAGGATGCTCCATTTAAGTTATTTGCTGCTGATGGTGTAACTCAATTAGATAATTCACAATGGCCAATATTTAGAGCGTTAAATGGTGAGCATATATCAAACCTAGAGATTGTTATTGTTTCAAATACGAGCGAGCCTAAACGTGTTTATGTCAGTGGTCAGCCGCTATTTGATACTTCCGGTGAGAAGCTTGGTGCTTATGTGTCGATGCATCAAGTGAGTTGATGTTTTCTAAATGCCTCTCTTGCTAGTCTTTCCCTTGCATAGCTCTTGTTAGGCGCGTAGAATTACGCGTCCTTTGGAGAACTATTTCCAATCTCCTTGCTGCCTACCACATGGTGTGGTCAGGGGGCTATTAACCCGAAAGGAGCTAAAATGCGTCATTATGAAATCGTATTTCTGGTTCACCCGAACCAGAGTGAGCAGGTTTCTGCGATGGTTGAGCGTTACACCTCTCTAATTGAAGGTGCAGAAGGCACAATTCATCGTCTAGAAGACTGGGGCCGCCGTCAGTTGGCTTACCCAATCAACAATGCTCATAAAGCACACTATGTCCTGATGAACATCGAATGTGGTCAGGAAACTCTAGACGAGCTGGAAAACCTATTCCGTTACAACGACGCTGTTCTGCGTAACATGGTTATCCGTCGTAAAGAAGCGATCACTGAGATCTCTCCAATCAAAGCTGCTGAATCTCGCGAAGAGCGTAAACCTCGCCGTGAAGAAAAGCCTGCTGAAAAGCCAGCTGAAGAAGCAGCACCTGCTGCGGAAGCTTCTGAAGAAGCTGCTGAGTAATTTAATTTCTGAGGAGAGATACAATGGCTCGTTTTTTCCGCCGTCGTAAGTTCTGCCGTTTTACGGCTGAAGGTGTTCAAGAGATCGATTACAAAGATCTGGACACGCTAAAAGGTTACATCACCGAAACTGGCAAAATCGTACCTAGCCGTATTACAGGTACTAAAGCGCGTTACCAGCGTCAGCTGGCTACTGCTATCAAGCGTGCTCGTTTCGTAGCGCTACTACCTTACACTGATAGCCATCAGTAATTAGGTAGGAGAGTCGCTATGCGTGCCTTGGCCGAATTGGTCATGAAAGGCCGTAAACAAGCGGCTTTTGTGGCGGTTATCGCCGCCTTGCTGCCATTACTTTATTGGGTAAGTGCAGCTGCCGTCGCTTTGGTTACTTTACGTAAAGGCCGAAGTGAAGGCACCGGACTACTGATTTGGGCATTATTGCCTGCAGGAGTCTGGGCATACAGTGTGTCCGACCCGACACCACTGGCTGTAATTGTAGGAACATATATCCTTGCAATTACTTTGAGAGAGACGGTTTCTTGGGCAAAAGTGCTTATGATTGCACTCCCTGTAGGAGCTATAGCGAGCGTAGGCATGGATATTATGCTTAGCAGCTATCTCGATGAGGTAATTAAGCAGTTAGATAAGTTTTTAGTGCAGTCAGCTAGTCAAGCCAACCAAGAGGTTAAGCTTGATCCTGAGCAGCTAAGGCAGCTCATGTTGGGCGGTTTAACATCAGTGCATACGGTAATGATGCTTGTCAGTGTAATGCTGGCACGCTCTTGGCAAGCTGGGTTATACAACCCGAGCGGTTTTCAGCGAGAGTTTCATGTATTGAGACTGCCTCAGCTGTATACAGGAGTGTTAATAGCGGCATCGTTCGTTTGCTACCAGTTAGATCTGGAGTCGTTACGCTGGTTACCACTGTTGCTGTTACCTTGGATCATTGCGGGTATCGCATTGGTGCATGGCAGTTTGGCTAAACGTGATTTAGGAAGGTCTTGGTTGGTTGCCTTTTATGTTGCAGCCTTCTTTATGGGACCGTATGTGATTACGCTGCTGGTATTTGCGGCTGCTATTGATAGTTTTGTTGATATCAGATCGCGAATTCCAGTTAAGAATTAGGACTGCAATTCTTTGCAGAACAAAAGAGGTTTACGAGATGGAAGTTATTCTGCTCGAGAAAATTGGTAAGCTAGGTAACCTCGGTGACAAAGTTTCCGTAAAAAGCGGTTTCGGTCGTAACTACCTAGTACCGCAGGGCAAAGCTGTTCCTGCAACTGAAGCTAACGTTGCTAAATTTGAAGAGCGTCGTGCTGAGCTAGAAGCTGCAGCTGCAGAAAAACTAGCTGCTGCTACTGCACGTGCTGAAGCACTGAACGAGAAAGAAGTTACTATCACTGCTAAGTGTGGTGACGAAGGTAAACTGTTCGGTTCTATCGGTACTCGTGACATCGCTGACGCTGTAACTGCTGCTGGTGCAGACGTTGATAAGAGTGAAGTTCGTCTACCTGAAGGTGCTCTACGCGCTATCGGTGAATTCGACATCGCTATTCAACTACACCCAGAAGTTACTGCTACAGTTAAGCTAGCTGTTGTAGGCGAGTAATCGTCTTTAGCTAAGCCGTACTGTACTGTACTATAAAGCACTGCGTGGATTTTCCATGCGGTGCTTTTTTGTTTTTAGGCTGTTGTGAATGATGGAAAAAAGTGAACTAACGGATGAAGATCTAGCAAGGATTAAAGTGCCTCCCCATTCGATGGAAGCTGAGCAATCGGTTTTGGGTGGCTTGATGCTTGATAACAATGCTTGGGATACCGTATCTGAGGTGGTCCTAGATGATAACTTCTATCGTCAGGAGCATCGCAAAATCTATCGTACGATGCGTAAGCTCGTTAATGATGGCAATCCGATTGATGTTGTTACTTTATCTGAAGAATTGGATCGTACCGGTGATCTAGAAGGTGCGGGCGGGCTAGATTATTTGATCGAGCTTGCTAAGAACACACCAAGTGCGTCTAACATCCGTGCTTATTCCGAAATTGTGCGCGACCGTTCGCTTTTGCGTCAAATGATCTCGGCAGCCAATGAAATTGCAGATGATGCATTTAACCCGGATGGCAAAACCTCCGAAGAGATACTGAACTCTGCGGAGCAAAAGATCTTCCAAATTGCGGAAGATCGCCCTAATCAAGGCGGCCCTGAGGGTGTAAATGAACTGCTGAAAAAAGCAGTAGATCGAATTGATACCCTCTTTAACAGTGATGGGGATATGACCGGTGTAACTACCGGGTTTGATGATCTTGATGCCAAAACGGCGGGTCTGCAGCCTTCTGACCTAATTATTGTTGCTGCGCGTCCATCGATGGGTAAAACCACGTTTGCCATGAACTTGGTGGAAAATGCCTTAATGGCGAGTAATAAGCCTGTTTTGGTATTTAGTTTGGAGATGCCTGCGGAACAGTTGATGACGCGTATGTTGTCTTCGTTGGGTCGTATCGATCAGACGCGAGTGCGGACTGGTTCGTTGGAAGAAGAGGATTGGCCTAAACTAACAACGGCCGTCAATATGATGCGCGATAAGCCGTTGTTTATTGATGATCAGGCCGGTATTAGCCCTAACGAGTTACGTACCCGTGCACGTCGTATTGTACGTGAGCATGGTCCTTTATCACTGATCATGATTGACTATCTGCAGCTTATGCAGATGAAAACCCCGGGTATCGAGAGTCGTACCCAAGAGATTTCTGAAATATCTCGTTCTTTGAAGGCGATTGCGAAAGAGCTTGAATGCCCTGTTGTTGCCTTGTCTCAGCTTAACCGTACGCTTGAGCAGCGTCCGAATAAGCGTCCTGTAAACTCAGATTTGCGTGAATCGGGTGCGATTGAGCAGGATGCCGACGTGATTATGTTTATCTACCGTGATGAAGTTTATAACGAGGATTCAGAACACAAAGGTGTAGCTGAAATCATCATAGGTAAGCAGCGTAACGGCCCAATCGGTACGAGTCGTTTGGCCTTTATTGGTAAGTACACCAAGTTTGAAAACCTTGCACCTGATGTCTATGCGCAATATGTGGGTATGGATGATTAAATTGCATTTTATTCGGTGCAGAAGTATTGAGCGAATCTTTAGTTTAAGACTGCTTTGTTCTTAAGTTGTCTAGAATGAACTCAAGGAGGCGAGTTGTCATGGACAGTGTGGTCAAAAACATACAGAATTAGAGTGTTTTCATAACCTTATGTAGGGTTGTTTGTTAGCTGTGAAAACAAATTTCTATCCATTCTTGGTGATGGGATTAACCGGAAAAAGACACGTATGAAATTGTTTGCGGTATTGTTATTACCTTTATTGGGCAGCCTTGTGCCATTGTATGCTGCTCGTTTTAGTCGAACCGTCTGTACTATTTTAACTGCGATTGCACCTGCAGTTGCTTTAGGGATAGTTCTCTCTATCAGTCCTCAGTTACTCCAAGGCGAGGTATTTGCTTACGCTGTCGATTGGGTGCCTGCGGCTGGTTTGGAGCTATCTGTTAGGCTCGATGGTTTAAGCTTCCTTTTCTTATTATTGATATTGGGCATTGGTCTTTTGATCATTTTGTATGCTCGGTATTACTTATCCCAGAAAGACTCTATAGGTAAATTCTTTGCCTATTTGATGCTGTTCATGACCGCTATGGTGGGGATCGTTGCTTCGGGTAACTTGATCCAAATGTGGTTCTTCTGGGAATTGACCAGTATTAGTTCCTTCCTGCTTATTAGTTTTTGGTCAGATAAAACAGAAGCTCGTAAAGGCGCGCGTATGGCGCTTACTGTGACAGGTGCGGGTGGTTTAGCGCTGTTAGCAGGCGTGATTTTAATTGGCCAAGTGGTTGGCAGTTATGATCTTCAAGCAGTGCTCGACAGTGGTAACTTAATTCGAGAATCTGCTCAGTATCCATTTATTTTGGTATTGGTACTTTTGGGGGCTTTTACAAAGTCTGCTCAGTTCCCATTCCACTTCTGGCTGCCAAATGCGATGGCAGCTCCGACGCCTGTGAGTGCATACCTTCACTCAGCGACGATGGTAAAAGCGGGTATCTTCCTGATGGCACGTTTCTACCCAGTGCTGTCTGGAACAGATATGTGGTTCCTGATTGTGAGCATCACAGGCCTATGTACACTGTTGGTCGGTGCCTATATAGCGCTCTTTAAGCACGATTTAAAAGGTCTTCTTGCTTACTCGACTATCAGTCATCTAGGCTTGATTACGCTGTTGTTGGGTATGGACACACGAATGGCTGCAGTCGCTGCAATCTTTCATATCATCAACCATGCTACCTTCAAAGCGTCGCTCTTTATGGCGGCGGGCATTATTGATCACGAGGCTGGCTCACGCGATATGCGTCAGCTAAATGGCTTGTGGAAATATATGCCATATACCGCGACCTTAGCGATTATCGCAGCGGCGTCTATGGCGGGTGTGCCGTTACTAAATGGCTTCCTATCTAAAGAGATGTTTTTCACGGAAGCATTGGATCAAGCAACTTTAGGTTCACTCTCTTGGGTTATACCTGTATTGGCGACAATGGGTGCGGCATTCTCGGTTGCTTACTCATTACGTTTTATCCACGATGTCTTCTTTAATGGAGAGCCGATTAATTTGCCGAAAACACCGCATGAACCGCCTCGTTATATGAAAGTGCCTGTAGAAATTTTGGTCGCTATTTGTATAGTTGTGGGCTTGGTTCCAGGCATCGTTGTTATTGATCTACTGAATGCAGCTTCAATCGCTACCTTACAAGGTCCAATGCCAGAATTTAGCTTAGCGATTTGGCACGGTTTTAACGTACCGTTGTTGATGAGTGTGCTGGCCATGCTCGGTGGCTTTATCATCTACTATAACCGTAAAAAGCTTTTCCAATTCCAAGGCCAATTCCCAGAGCCTGATTCTAAATTGGTATTTGAGGGCTGGGTGCAAAGGCTAGTTAACTCAACTCGCGCAGTTAATGAGTGGATTGAAAACGGTTCGTTGCAACGTTATTTATCCATTTTCTTGTTTATGATCTTTGCTGTTTCTGTGATGCCTCTAGTGTATTTACAAGAAACCGCAGGGAATAGATCACAAATACCGCTTGATTATGCCTCGGGTACAGCCGCTTTGCTGTTGATCCTTGCTGCTATTGCGACCATGGTTTGGCACAGAAAACGTTTGACCTCTCTACTGATGCTTTCTGTCGTAGGTCTCATCGTGTCGGTAGCCTTTACTCGTTTCTCTGCGCCAGACTTGGCTCTGACGCAGTTGGCTGTAGAAGTAGTAACCGTGATTCTACTGATGCTTGCATTGTTCTTCTTACCTAAGAATACGCCGAAAGAATCGTCCCCTCGACGCCTAGTTCGTGACCTAAGTATCTCGGCTTTGATTGGTGGCATCATTGGTACGGTTAACTACGCGATGATGACGCGTCCGCTTGAATCAATCTCTGATTTCTTTGTTGCGAACAGTAAAACGGGCGGTGGCGGTACCAACGTGGTCAACGTGATTCTGGTGGACTTCCGTGGTTTTGATACCTTTGGTGAAATTACGGTGCTGGGTATTGCCGCGTTGGGTATCTATAAACTGATTGTTCGTATGCGTCTTTACATGCCTTCTGGTGATGAGCATGGCCGTCATTGGAGCACTGATTCCCATCCAATGGTACTGTCGACGATTTCTCAGATGTTACTGCCTTTGGCGTTAATGGTCTCAGTTTACATCTTCTTGCGCGGCCATAATGAACCGGGCGGTGGTTTCATTGCAGGTCTTATCACGGCCGTGGCAATAATCCAGCAATACATTGCTAATGGTGTTGAATGGATGAAAGAGAATATCCGTCTGAAATATCAGGCACTAATAGGTTCTGGCCTGTTGATCGCATTTATGACGGGGGTAGGTAGTTTCATATTCGACCGTCCATTCCTAACTTCATGGTTCGATTACTTCAAATGGCCTTGGGTCGGTAAATTTGAGCTGGCGAGTGCCATGATGTTCGACTTGGGTGTTTATCTCACTGTTGTTGGTGCAACCATGATGATTTTGGCGAACCTAGGTAAATTGACAACTTCAGAACGAGTAGACGCTCGTGAGTTGGAGAATATGTAATGGAATTAATGTATGCGCTCTGCGTGGGTGTGTTAACGACCTGCGGTATTTTTCTGACTCTTCGAGGTCGAACCTTCCCTGTAGTGATGGGACTGACAATGCTGTCCTATGCTGTAAACCTCTTCCTATTCTCCAGCGGTAGACTGGTTGTTAATGGGGCTGCTATTTTAGGTTCGTCTGAACAATATGCAGATCCTCTGCCTCAAGCATTGGTGTTGACTGCCATCGTGATTGGCTTCGCGATGACTGCGTACGCGGTTATCTTAGCTATGAGGGCTCGTGCGGATTTGGGTAATGACCATGTTGATGGGCGTGAAAAAGCTTTGGATATTGAGAAGAAGGATAAGTCGAAATGATGCAGCACCTTCCGATTTTACCTGTTTTGCTGCCAATGCTAACGGCAGTACTTATGATGCTGCCGCCTTTCTCTACGACGCTAAACCGTCAGAGGTTCATCACTTTTGTTGGTGCAGCAGTTACTTTAATTGTCGCAATTCAGTTACTGATTACGGCGGGTAGCGGTGAAATTACCATTTATCAGTTAGGTAACTGGCAAGCGCCATTCGGTATTGTTCTTGTCGCTGATCGCTTATCTAGTTTGATGATCTTGCTAACCATGGTTCTGGCCTTTGGTGCTTTGCTCTATGGTGCCGCAGGGGATGATCGAACAGGTATGTTCTTCTATCCGCTGTTTATGTTCCAGTTGATGGGGATAAACGGCGCATTCCTTACAGGGGATATCTTTAACCTGTTCGTATTCTTCGAGGTGCTATTGCTTGCTTCTTATGCGTTGGTTGTTCACGGCGGTGGTAAGCAGAAAACGTTGGCGAGCGTACATTATGTAACGCTAAATCTAGTGGGTTCAGCACTATTCCTTTTCGCTCTAGGGATTATGTATGGGGTGCTAGGTACCCTGAATATTGCCGATATGGCAGTGAAAATTCGTACCTTGTCTGGCGAAGATAAATTGCTCGCGCAAATCGGCGGGATGATGCTTTTACTTGTCTTTGGTTTAAAATCTGCGATGTTCCCGCTGCACTTCTGGCTGTCGAGAACCTATTCAAGTGTTAGTGCTCCTGTAGCTGCATTATTCGCGATTATGACCAAGGTAGGGATATACAGTATCTTGCGTATCTTTACTGTAGGTTTTGGTGACTATGCCGGAGAGTTAGCTAATCTTGCTGGTCCTTGGCTATGGCCGATCGCGGTACTTACGCTCGTTATGGGGGCTATAGGCGCTCTAGCAAGTCAGACATTGCGTATGTTGGTTTCTAATCTAGTGATTGTTTCTGTCGGTACACTACTGTGTGCTTTGGCTATCAATACACCTGAATCTGCATCCGCGGCACTTTATTATCTGATCCATTCAACGCTTATTACTGGCGCGATGTTCCTACTTGCTGACGCAATTGCCGAACAGAGGGGTAAAGTTTCAGATCGTTTTGCTCGATCTCGTAGAATGTGTCAGTCGCTTCCGCTTGGAATTGCGTTTGCGTTAGCCGCTATTTCAATGATCGGTTTGCCGCCTTTCTCAGGTTTCTTGGGTAAAGTGATGATACTGCAAACGGCTGTGGAGCCTGCAGAGATGGCGTGGGCGTGGTCTGCTATTTTGCTCGCTAGTTTAATGGGCGTTGTAGCCATGTCCCGAGGCGGTTCTACTTTGTTTTGGCGAGTCAGTGGTGATGCAAACCACTGTGAAAAATTACCAAAAGTGAAGTTTGTTTCTGTTTTCTTCCTGCTAGTTATGTCTCCACTGTTAGTTATTTTTGGTGGCCCCGTAACTGAATTTACACAGGAAACCGCGAACCAAATTTATCAGCAAGCAGAAAATCCTTATATGCTGCTGCCAGCGTCAAATGAGAATGGAGGTTAAGGTATGCGTATGATCTTTCCTATGCCTTGGCAAAGCTTAATTTTATTTGTCGTTTGGCTGTTGCTGAATGAATCGGTAGCACCGGGTCATCTGGTATTAGCTTCTATCTTAGCGATTGGGATTCCTTTGTTGTTAAGAGGAACTCAACTTCACCGGTTAAATATTAACAAGCCGGTTCAAGTGGTCTTATATGCTCTGAAAGTGTTAGGAGATATTGTCTCAGCCAACTTTGAAGTAGCTGTTCAGGTACTTGGTCCTACCAAGCGTTTGAAGCCAGGTTTTTTAGCGATTCCTTTAGATATAGAGGGCGACTTTCCTATCACTGTATTGGCCAGTACGATCTCTTTAACGCCAGGAACAGTGAGTGCTGAAGTATCCATAGATCAAAAATGGTTATATGTGCATGCACTTAACCTTGTAGATGAGGCTGGAACTATAAAAGAGATTAAAGAGCGCTACGAGCAGCCATTGAAGGAGATTTTTGGATGTTAATGTTCTGTCTTATTGCTGCTACAGCCATGGTTGTGATTGCGATGACGCTCAACCTTGTAACCTTGTTTAATGGTCCGGATCAGCCAGATCGCATTTTGGCGTTGGATACTATGTATATTAATAGTATTGCTTTGATCCTTTTGTTTGGCTTGATTATGGGCACATCGCTCTATTTTGAAGCTGCTCTTTTGATTGCAATGTTAGGTTTCGTAAGTACAGCGGCATTGTGTAAATATCTGTTACGTGGCGACATCATTGAGTAGGAATTAAGCATGGGTTTTTATATTGAGCTAATTGGCTCGGCATTGCTGCTAATGGGTGGAGCTTTTGTTCTTTTAGGCTCGATCGGGTTAATGAAAATGCCTGATTTTTATATGCGTTTGCATACACCGACGAAAGCTACAACCTTAGGCATGGGGGCTATTCTGATTGCTTCGATGTTGATCACTTCGTACCGTAATGGTGGCGTGAGTGCTCACGAACTTTTGATTACGATCTTCCTTTTCATTACAGCGCCTGTAAGTGCAATGATGTTGGCTAAAACAGCATTACACCTGCAGGTAAAAATCAATAAAGGCAGCGTAAATGAAGAGTTAGCTGAACCCGCAAAACATCGAGAACCGCCGGGGCAAAGCGAAAAGTCTGAAGGTTAAATTGAATCTGAAAAAGGGGGCATTAAGTGCCCCTTTTTTTGTGTTTAGAAAATTGATTTAAGCATCTCTAATGACTTTGTTTATAAAGGCTTCTGGCACAGCAGTAACGCTACGTTTATCGTAATCGAAAAAAACGACGCCAGTCTTTGCATGAGCCACTTCAACAGCGGTTTTCTTGTTGGTTATCAGATAGAAAAAGTCGAAGCCATACTTATTAATATCAGCTAAGGCGATATCGATCTGAAGTTGGTCGCCATGAAACCCTTCTGCTTTGTATACGATGGCTGAGTCAGTCATGATAAGACCGAGCCCTTCAATATCTAACTCTCCATAATGATAATGGCTGAGGAAGCGAATGCGCGCTTCATGCACGATAGAGAGCATGGCATCGTTACTTAGATGGCCACCGTAATTAATATCACTGATTCGCACAGGTAATTCTGTGGAAAAAATATAGTTGTCAGGCATGTCTAGCTTAATGCGGGCCATATCTAATCCTTAAGTTTTGTAAACTGAGACAGCATCTACCATTCCAGAGGTGAGCTTTTCTAATTCATCGTTTGTCATAATGTAAGGTGGCATCACGTACACTAGTTTGCCGAAGGGTCTTATCCACAAGTCACGCTCTATAAATAACTTTTGAATCTCGGCAGTATTAACAGCTTCTTTCATCTCGATAACGCCAATAGCACCTAAGCTGCGTACCTCATGTACATGATCTAATTCCGCTGCTGGTGCTAAACCTGCTTTTAATCCGGCTTCGATCCGAGTGACATTTGTCTGCCAATCGTTTTTAATCAATAGCTCCAAGCTTTTATTGGCAATAGCACATGCTAGAGGATTGCCCATAAATGTTGGGCCGTGCATAAAGCAGCCAGCACCACCTGCGGAGATGGTTTCGCCGATATGCTTTGTCGTAAGTGTGGCGGCTAATGACATGTATCCGCCGGTAATCGCCTTACCTAGACAAAGAATGTCAGGCTCGATGCCTGCATGTTCGCAAGCGAACAACTTACCGCTTCGACCAAAACCGGTCGCAATTTCGTCGGCTATGAGTAATACATCAAATTCAGTGCACAGTGCGCGTGCTTCTTTCAAATACTGCGGTGAGTAAAAGCGCATGCCGCCTGCACCTTGAACAACAGGTTCTAAGATCAATGCTGCTATTTCTGAATGATGTTGCTCTAGTAAATGGCGTAAAGGAGCGATATCGCTTTCGTCTAGGCTCTGATCAAATTTTGTTTGAGGAGCTGGCGCAAAGAAATGCTGTGGTAGTACACCAGTAAAAATTTCATGCATCCCCGTAACTGGATCACATACAGCCATCGCACCAAAGGTATCACCGTGATAGCCATTTTTAATGGTAAGTAGCTTATGTTTTTCTGGCTTACCGCGGGCGTGTTGATATTGAATGGCCATTTTAAGAGCGACTTCAACGGCAACAGAGCCTGAGTCTGCGATAAACACTTTATCGAGATTGGCAGGAGTCATCTCTACCAGCTTTTGGCAGAGATTGATTGCAGGTTCATGAGTAAGGCCGCCAAACATGACATGCGCCATTTTATCGATCTGTTCATGTGCTGCTTGGTTTAATTCTGGATTGTTATAGCCGTGAATAACTGACCACCACGATGCCATACCATCGATAAGTTCTTTGCCGTTACTTAGCTTTAATTTAACGCCACTAGCCGATTCGACAGGGTAAACCGCTGGAGGGTTGATCATGGATGAGTAGGGGTGCCAAATATGTTGCTGGTCAAAAGAAACCTGCTCAGAAGTGATCATGCTTAGGTGTGCCCTTAATCGAAATTTTTTAATTAGGAGTATTAGAGCCTGCTTAAAATTTTTGATCAAGACAAGTTCTAATTTTATCTCTGAGTGCTTGTTATGTAAGAAAGCTCTAAAATATAAATCTTTTGTAACATGTTAATAAATAAGCGAAAAAACTAATAAAAAATGCGTGATTATGAAAAAAAATTCACTTAATTTAGAACTTGGTGAAACTTTATTCACAAGCTGTAGTCACAAACGCAAGAGCTCGTGACAGGCTCTGAATTTTACAAATAACGCAAGATAATAATTTTTTCAATTTTGGGGTGAATTAAGAATGGCTAATAAAAATACATCTGTAAAACCTATGGTTGCCGCTGTTGGTGCAGCATTTATGACTGGTATGGTTGCGGCGCCTGTTGCGACAGCTGCAGAAAACCCATTTGCTACAACGGACCTATCTTCTGGTTACAGCCAGCAAGTTGCTATGAACGAAGGCAAATGTGGTGAAGGCAAGTGCGGTGGTAAAAAAGCTGAGAAGTCTGAAGGCAAGTGTGGTGAAGGCAAATGCGGCGGTAAAAAAGCTGAGAAGTCTGAAGGCAAATGCGGTGAAGGTAAGTGCGGTGGTGATAAAGCTGCTAAGTCTGAAGGCAAGTGCGGTGAAGGTAAATGTGGCGGTGACAAAGCTGCAAAATCTGAAGGCAAATGTGGTGAAGGCAAGTGCGGTGGTGACAAAGCTGCTAAGTCTGAAGGCAAGTGTGGCGAAGGTAAATGTGGCGGTTCTAAATAATCCCAATAACGCTTTGTAATACTTAATAGAGACCCTGAGCCTTCAGGGTCTTTTGACTTAAAGGCTAGGTGTTTCATGAATAAAGACCGCTATCCTGTTACAGGGGCAGGCTTCGGCTTTCGCCGTTGTATGTCAGAGACATTAAAAGAGATTGATCCAAGTGGGTTTGATTTTCTAGAGATCGCGCCGGAAAACTGGATGGGGCTTGGTGGGCGTTTCGGTAAAGCGTTTAAACAATATACTGAAAAACACCCTTTTATGGCTCATGGTCTATCTCTATCTATCGGTAGCCCTTCCCCTTTAGATATGGATTTTTTGACTCGCCTTAAAGCCTTTCTTAAAGAACACAATATTCGCGGGTACTCTGAGCATCTGAGCTACTGTTCTGATGATGGTCATCTTTATGATTTGATGCCGATTCCTTTTACTGCGGAAGCGGTGAAATACGTAGCAGAGCGGATTCGTCAGGTTCAAGATGTGCTTGAGCAAAGAATTGCGATGGAAAACGTCTCGTACTATGCAGCGCCTGGTGCTGAGATGACAGAGCAAGAGTTCTTGTTGGCTGTATTGGAAGAAGCGGACTGCGATCTGTTACTCGATGTTAATAACATCTATGTAAACAGTATCAACCATGGCTATGATGCTGAGGCGTTCTTGAGGGCAATGCCTGCAGAACGGATTATGTATCTTCATATCGCAGGTCATTACAACGAGGCTGAAGACCTTATCGTTGATACGCATGGAGCGCCTGTTGTTGATCCAGTTTGGTCTTTGTTGGAATCCACATATGACCAATTTGGTTTAGTGCCGACGTTATTAGAGCGTGACTTTAATATTCCGCCGCTGCCTGAGCTATTAGCGGAGGTGGATCAGGTTCGTTCCTATCAAAATAAATGGAAGATGCGCCATGCACAAACCGTTGCCTGAAATGCCTAAGTTCCAGCAGCTACAATACGAGTTTGCTGCACATATTCGGAATCCCGATGAGAATGATGGTCCTGATGGTATCGAAGACCGTCGCATGGGTATTTACCGAGACCTCTTCTTCAATAATGTTGAAGGTTTTTTGTCTGGTAATTTCCCGGTTTTAAAACAGATCAGTTCGAAAGAGTATTGGACTAAGTTGGCGCGCGGTTTTTTTGATAAACATCGTTGTCAGACGCCTTATTTCCTTGAAATTGGTCAGGAGTTTATTGCTTACGTTCAAAATGAACGAGAACCGCAAGAAAATGATCCTGCGTTTTTATTAGAGCTGATTCATTATGAATGGGTTGAACTCGCATTAGATGCGTCAGAGATAGAGCTACCTTTGCAAAATGTTGATGTTAATGGCGATCTGTTAACGCAACATCCCGTGCAATCGCCTTTGGCTTGGCTTCTCTCTTATCAGTATCCGGTACATTGTGTGCGTCCAGATTATCAGCCGACAGAACCATCAGACACACCAACTTTCTTGATTGCTTACCGTAATCGCGAAGATGAAGTGCAGTTTATGGAAGTTAATTCAGTGACTGGACGGTTGTTGTACCTCTTATCTGAAGATGAATCGCTCCCGGGGGAGCAGGCGTTACAGCAGATCGCGAGTGAGATGCAGCACCCTGATCCATCCCAAGTGGTTTCAGGTGGTTTAAGTACACTGGAACATCTGCGTTCTAAGGGCATAGTGTTAGGAACAAGAGTTTAGTTACCACTCATTGGATAACGGGTGAAGTTATGTCGAATCCTATGGTTAGTTTTGTTAGTCGTTTACAAGATATCTTAGATAATACGAAGTGTGCAGATGGTCTAGCGCCTTTGTTGTTGAGATTGTATCTCGCGCCTGTGTTTTTACAGGCGGGCTGGAATAAATATATTGGTTTCGAAAACACCGTTGAGTGGTTTGGAAACAAAGAGTGGGGTCTAGGCTTGCCTTTTCCTGAACTTTTGGCTGCGATGGCAACCGGTACTGAATTAATTGGCGGTGTGTTGCTACTGATTGGTTTTGCTGTGCGCTGGATTAGTATTCCTTTGATGGTCACTATGCTAGTGGCTGCATTTGCGGTGCATTGGGAAAACGGTTGGTTAGCTATCTCTGATGGTGGTAGTTGGTTGGCTAATGACAGAGTCATGGAGGCTCAAGAGCGTTTGGCTGCGGCTAAGAGTTTGCTACAGGAGCATGGACACTACGATTGGCTAACGGGGCGTGGATCTGTTGTTATTTTAAATAATGGGATAGAGTTTGCTATCACCTATTTCGTGATGTTGTTCAGTTTGTTCTTTACTGGTGCTGGACGATTCGTGAGTGTGGATTATTGGATTCGCCGCTGCTGTAAACAAGATTAGAGTTTAGATATAAAAAAGGCCTCGATTTAGAGGCCTTTTTTATTGGGGATAAATATCGATTAACGAGGTTGTGTTGGGTTAACGATTAGAGATACAAAAGCGTCGTTATACCAATGAGATGCACTAATGAGATCGGTAAAAGATTCAGACTCAAAAACGCGCTCTAAATAACATTCAAACAGTGCGCTGGATTCTTCGATCATTTGTTCAGCTTGTGCAAAAGTAAAGTTCATATACACCTCAATCGTTAACCTGACTCCTTCAGACTTCCATCCCAAATAAAAACCCGAGCATTTTAATCGGGTTTTATACTTTAGTCAAAGTTTTGTTTAATTATTGATCAGGTATTTGGTTATAAGCTTTTGTTAGTTTGGTTATCGGATGAAGGCGTTTGCGACCCTACGGAATCTTTTATTTCATCTAGCATATCGTTTAGCAAAGGCGCGCATTCATTGCCCGCGTCTAAAGCATTGTCGATAACCTGGCCGACTGTGGGAGATTCCTTTTGATTCAGCGCTTGTTGATCATCCATACATTGCATGTAGTTCTTCAGATAGATAGAACTCGTCTTTCCCGTACTTTCCAGTTGCTCGATACTCTCGGGCAGTGTGAGTAACCAATCAGGAATTTTTTCTAAATGTTCATTTGCTTGTGCAGATGCCGATAAAGTGACTAGTGCAGTGCAGATCAATGCGCGTAAATACAGCATATAAGCCTCCAAAAGCTATAGGCGTATATTAAATAGTTTAGCCTGAAGAAGAGCTGAATCAGTCTCGCTATCGTTGAGGCGGATGCTATTCGACCGTGATTGAATCAACCGTTATTTCTTGATCTGTGATTCTAAAGCGAACGTTAAGATCGTGTAACTTTATTCCGTAACTTTTTTCGGCATCATTCTTTTTATAAGCCGGACGCGGATCACATTGCAGAAGTTCGCTGAGTTGCTGTTTTAACGGTTGTTGTAACCGGATTTCACTGGCTGAAATTTCTTGTTGGGCTTGTTCCGAGAATACAACCGGTTGAGCTAGAAGGGTGATTTCATCTGCCATTGGGTATTCAGCATCAGAGATAATGTCTGAGTAAGGCAGGTATGGCTTTATATCGATCACAGGGGTGCCGTCTAATAGGTCTGCACCACTAATCACTAGTTCAATACCGTTAGATGTTTTTTCGATGCTAACTAAACGTACAGGAGACAACCCGATAGGATTGGGGCGAAAAGGAGAGCGTGTAGCGAATACCCCAAGTCTTTTATTGCCGCCTAAGCGAGGAGGACGGACTGTAGGTTTCCAGCCTTTATCAATGCACTCGCTAAATAGGAAAACGAGCCAGATATGGCTGCAGTTTTCCAAGCCCCTAACAATCTCATCACTTGAAAACTCTTCTAAGATCTCAACACGAGCTGTTACGCTTTTCGCTAAATTGGGCTGCCTAGGGATGCCAAATTTTTCTTTATAAGGGCTTCGAATGACGGCGATTGGAGCTATGGAGTAAGTACTTGGCATAAGTGATGTCGCAAATTAGTTGTCACTAGTCTTGAACTCAGGTTTGTACTCTTTATTTTCCTTTAATGCCACTACTCTTATTTTTTATTCTTTCGTTCAAATGCTATCTATCTGTTCGAGCTAAAGCCAATCCATAGACTTGCTCGGCGCCGGCATTGAGTAACGCGAGGCTCGCTGCTTCGAAAGTCGCCCCTGTAGTCATTACATCATCAATTAACAATATTCGCTTATGTGTGATCGGCTTGCATTTGAAAGCGCCTTTTTGATTTTTAAGACGTTCTTTACGGGATAGAGAGTGTTGTGGTGGCGTGCTTTTTATTTTAATGAGTGAGTTACGGTCTGAGGGAATACCACTGTATTGGCTGATCCGGTCGCAGAGGAGTGTAGCTTGATTATAGCCACGTTTTATAAAGCTAACTCTATGCATGGGGATAGGCATCAAGCAATCGACAGGTTGCTGGGTGGTTAAATGGTCAGTCATCAGTCGGGCTATATGGCTTATAAACTGAGTATTACGATTGAATTTAATGCCGCTAATGAGTTGGTTAATAGGAAATTGATAGTGGAAAAGTGCCTGGGCTTGCTTAAAGGCCGGTTGCTTCTTTTGGCATTGACCGCAAATTAAGTTGTCTTGATCGCTAGGGAGGGGAAGGGCACAGACTTTGCAGCAGTGCTCTAACCAAGGCAGGTCTTGCAAGCAGCTAGAGCAGATATTGCTTTTAGAGGGTGTATCAAGCTTGAGCTGGCATAAAATACATAGATTAAAAAGTAGGCTGTAGTCCACTGTCTGTTTTTTCATTGGTTGACAGTTCCTTCTGTCAGGATAAAATTGTCGCTTTATTTTGGTACGTTTTATCGTGGTGCAAGGCTTCCTGCCTGTATCGCTATTTTCTCGGGAGAAGAAGCAAGATGCAACAACTAGGTGCAATTCGTCATGACTGGACAGAAGCAGAGGTAAAAGCTCTGTTTGAACTGCCTTTTAATGATCTGATGTTTAAAGCGCAAACAGTGCATCGCGAAAACTTCGACCCGAATGAAGTTCAGGTTAGTACGCTGCTTTCTATTAAAACAGGTGCGTGTCCAGAAGATTGTAAGTACTGCCCGCAGAGTGGTCATTACAATACTGGTCTGGAAAAAGAGCGCTTGATGCAAGTTGAAAAAGTATTGGAGAAAGCTCGTAAAGCCAAAGAGACAGGTTCAACCCGTTTCTGTATGGGCGCGGCTTGGAAGCACCCAGCAGATAAAGATATGCCTTATGTAATCGAAATGGTTCAAAAGGTCAAAGAGATGGGGTTAGAGACCTGCATGACTTTGGGCATGTTGGATGAAGGCAAAGCTCAACAGCTTGCGGATGCGGGTTTGGATTATTACAACCATAACTTGGATACTTCTCCTGAGTTTTACGACAAAATTATCACGACCCGTACTTACCAGGATCGTTTAGACACGCTACAGAATGTTCGTGATTCCGGTATGAAGATTTGTAGTGGTGGTATTTTAGGCATGGGCGAAACGGCCAAGGATCGCTACGGTTTATTGATGCAACTAGCGAATATGCCAGTGCAACCTGAAAGTGTACCAATCAACATGCTGGTTAAAGTATCGGGTACTCCGCTAGAAAATGTTGAAGATTTAGATCATATCGATTTTATTCGTATGATTGCTGTGGCGCGTATCATGATGCCTAAATCCCATGTTCGTTTGTCCGCTGGTCGTGAAAAAATGAGCGATGAAATGCAGGCGATGACATTCTTTGCTGGCGCCAACTCTATTTTCTATGGAGAGTGTCTACTAACGACACCAAATCCAGAAACACATCGCGATGTTCAATTATTTAA
Organism: Neptuniibacter sp. QD57_21; assembly: GCF_047778075.1. Lineage (GTDB taxonomy): Bacteria > Pseudomonadota > Gammaproteobacteria > Pseudomonadales > Balneatricaceae > Neptuniibacter. The sequence goes on from NZ_CP180549.1 coordinate 726,131, forward strand.
GAAGTTGGGTATCAATATGGAGCAACGTATCTCTGATACGGATGAAACCCAAGAAGCTGCATTAATGAATGACCTGCAGAAACAGCAGGACAGCACTCACTTCTACGAAGCTTAATGGCTTACAGGAGGTAGTGAAGACTACCTCCTACTCTATACCCCTTAGAGATTTACTATGTCTTTTGACTCCTTGTCTGAAGAACTGCAGCAGCGAAAGCAGCAGTCTCTTTATCGTCAACGCCGTACTTTAGAAACACCACAGCAACCAATGGTGAGCGTGGATGGGCGCGAGTATCTTGCCTTCTGCTCAAATGATTATTTGGGATTGGCTAATCACCCTGACGTTATCCACAGCTTTCAAAAAGCAGCAGATAAATTTGGTGTTGGTGGCGGTGCTTCGCACTTAGTGAATGGGCATAGCCAAGCTCACCATGAGCTTGAAGAGGCGCTTGCCGAATTTACAGGCAGACCCAGAGCGCTGCTTTTCTCAACCGGGTATATGGCGAATATTGGTGCCGTAAATGCTTTATTGGATAAGCAAGATGCGGTATTTCAGGATCGCTTAAATCATGCCTCTTTATTGGATGCTGGTTTGCTGTGCGGCGCGCGTTTTCAACGTTACTTGCATAACGACTCCGAGAGCCTAAATACACGTCTGAGCAGATCAGAGGCACGACGTAAGTTAGTGGTTACTGATGGTGTATTTAGCATGGACGGCGATGTGGCTGATCTGCCTTCACTCGCTTCAGTGTGTCGTGATCATAATGCTTGGTTAATGGTTGATGATGCGCATGGCTTTGGTTGTTTAGGTAGGCAAGGTGGTGGCTGTGCGGAATATTTTGCTATGGGGTCGAATTCACCGGAAGTGCTGGTGGGTACCTTAGGTAAAGGTTTTGGTACTGCGGGTGCATTTGTAGCCGGTTCTGAAGAGCTCATCGAGACCTTAATTCAACACGCTAGAACCTATATCTACACTACAAGCATGCCGCCAGCAGTGGCTGCTGCTACCTTAACGAGTTTGCGTATATTGCGTGAAGAAAACTGGCGTAGAGAAAAGCTCGAAGCGTTGATCCAACAATTCAGAAAAGGTTGTGATGATTTAGGTTTGGATCTAATGGACTCTCCAACGCCGATACAGCCAATTGTAATTGGCGAATCAGATAAAGCGATCCAGATTAGTCAGGGGCTTGAGCGAGAAGGCATATTCATCAGTGCGATTCGTCCGCCAACCGTTCCGCAAGGCAGCGCACGATTAAGAGTGACCTTAAGTGCCGCGCATACAGAAGCGCAAGTTGAGCGCTTATTAGGCACTTTAGAAAAAGTTATTAAAGAGCAGGCGTAGATGAGCCAAGTAAAGCTTTATAAAGAGTACCGCGAGAACCCAGGCAAGCCTGAACTAGTTCTATTACATGGCTGGGGGATGACAGGGCAGGTATGGGGCCCATTTGCTGATCAATTGGCAGAGTATTTTAGCCTGACGATTATCGATCTACCGGGTTTGGGGCGATCTCAGGAGTTTCCTACCCCTTATACGCTTGATGCGGTATTGGATCTGCTAGTGGAGCAGGTGCCTGAATCGGCAATCTGGCTAGGTTGGTCCATGGGTGGGCAGATCGCCGTTGCTTTTGCAGATCGTTTCCCTGCGCGTGTGGAGAAGTTGATTACTATTGCTTCTAACCCTTGCTTTGTTCAGCGCGATGATTGGCCATCGGCTATGGATGAAGCAACGCACCAAGCTTTCGAAGTATCGCTTGCTCAGAATCAGAAAAAGACCTTAACCCGTTTTGTTATGCTGCAAACACAAGGAGCGGAAGCGGGTCGAGATATTCTGAAGACACTTAAAGTGATCCTATCGGATGTGGAGCACACGGCAGCTGACGAGAGCTTAGCTTTATTGCGCTTAGATCAGCGTCCAGAGTTAAAGAATCTAGCTGTACCGGTGTTACACCTATTTGGTGAAGTCGATCACCTTGTTCCAAATTCAGCAGCAGAAGCTAGTCAGAGTATAAGTGGTGGTGAAGTGGTGACTTATGCCGGTGCGGGCCACTTACCTTTCCTTTCCCATCAAGCTGACGTGGTCGCTGATATTCTTGGTTTTGTTCAAGGGGATCAATCATAGTGGATCTGTTGATTGATAAGCGCCGTGTAGCGGATTCATTTAGCAAAGCTGCTCAGACCTACGACAGTGTTGCTGACTTGCAAAGAGAGGTTGGACAGGAGCTATTGGCTTATCTCCCTAAGCAATCTGTATCCACCATGATGGATTTAGGTTGTGGTACGGGCTACTTTACCCCTAAGCTCAAGCATGCCTACCCAGATTCAACTTTACTCAATCTAGATCTTGCCTTGGGGATGTTGCAGTTCTCCCGCGCGCAGCGCTGTGAAGATCAAACTCATTGGATCTGTGCTGATGCTGAGGCTTTGCCGATTGCTGATCAGCAGTTAGATCTGATCTTTTCAAGTTTAGCGATACAGTGGTGTGAAGATGTAGAGGGTTTGTTCTCAGAGATAAACCGTGTGTTAAAGCCGGGTGGCCGCTTTGTCGTTGCTACGCTGGGGCCCGATACACTTAAAGAGCTTCGTCAGGCTTGGTCGCATGCGGATAGCTTTACCCATGTGAATCAGTTTATGCCAGTGGAGCAGTTAAAGGCTGCTCTGCCGGAATCGCTTTGCTGTCAAACGTTAGAGCAACAGAATAAGGTTTTACGTTATTCGCAGTTAAAGCAGCTAACAGATGAGCTTAAAAGGCTTGGGGCGCACAATATGAACGCAGGTCAGCAACAAGGTCTGACTGGGCGAGAGCGGGTGCGCCGTTTTAAAGAAGGTTATGAGCAGCAACGTTTGAATGATGGGGCTTTGCCGGCGACCTATCAGGTTATATATGCTGTATTTGAAAAAGAAGTTTAGGAGTTAGGTTGTGGGTAAGCGAAGTTTCTTTGTTGCAGGTACAGATACCGATGCTGGAAAAACCGTGGTTTCTACGGGGCTGATTGAGGCCGCTAATCAGCATGATCTAAGAACGATCGGTTTGAAGCCCATTGCCGCAGGTTGTGAAGAAACAGAGGACGGCTTGCGTAATTCTGATGCGCTTGCTCTGCAAGAGGCAGCATCCGTTGCTATGTCGTATGAGCAAGTAAACCCTTTTGCATTTAAACCTCCTATTGCACCGCATATTGCTGCAATGAAAGAAAATCGTGTATTAAGCGCTGATCGTATTGCTGCGATGTGCAAAGGCGCTTTAATGCAGCCTGCTGATTTTGTGATTATTGAAGGCGCGGGTGGTTGGCGAGTGCCACTAAGTTTTCGTGAAACTATGGCTAATATCCCTAAGCTTTTAAATGTGCCAGTGATCATGGTAGTGGGTATGAAGCTTGGTTGTATTAATCATGCTTTGTTGACTGCCGAAAGTATCTCCCGCGATGGTCTGCAGCTAGCTGGATGGATTGCTAACCGTGTTGATCCAGAGATGGATTGTTACGGAGAAAATGTTGAAACTATCGCAAATATGCTGCGCGCACCTCTACTTGGCGAAGTGCCATATCTAGATGAACCTTCTGCAAAAAATGTTGCCCAATATATTGATCTCGATTTATTGTTGAATAATTAACATGATCAAAAAATGAACATCTCCTCTCGATGTTCTATAATTACTGTTGCCATAGCTGTGTTTAAAAAATATAGAGGTGGTGGCTATGAATGTAACCAATGCTTTGCAGACAGGTTTGGTCGGTATTAATCGTGGTTTGGACAACGCGCCGCGAGCTGCTAGTGATGTCACTGGTTCGGGTAAGCCTGATCAACCTGAAGAAGCTACAGGCCGTGATCAAAACCAAGCGGTACTAGAATCAGCAGCAGGAACTGATGTAGAAGCTGCTGCGACAAAAGTTGTCAGTCAATTGGAAGAACCAGGCGAGCCTGGCGCGATTATTAATGTGCGTGTGTAAATGTGCATTAACTAATAAATGGATGTGGTGAACAAGGTGAAAGCAGAGATTGCTTTGCACATAATCAACAGAGGGGTATAGCTGATGCAGATATTCAATGCAGCTAATTCCCAGGCACTGAATGCTAGTGCTATACCGCAAGAACTTCGCTCGAGTGAAGCGAGGAAGGTGCTTGCGACTGTTGAAAATGTGGCGCCTGAGCAGGAGCTACAATCCAGTCGAGGTTTGGTTAACCGAGATCGTGTGACCCTTTCTGCTGAAGCAGCAGAACTATCCCGTCTTGCTAGCACAACGTCCACCGAACTAGAACGTGAAGATGGTGAACTTATTGGCTTGGAATCTGATGATGCCGAGCTAGTAGGGTTGGAGTCTTCATCATCGACTTCTGCTCCAGCATCCTTAGGCGTTTCTAAATCTGAACAGGCGCAAGAGCAGCAGGAGCTTGAAATAACTCGAGAGCTTGCTAAGCGTGACCGTGAAGTCAGAGCTCATGAACAAGCGCACGCTTCCATCGGTGGGCAATATACCTCTGCGCCGAGCTATACCTATGAGCGTGGGCCTGATGGTCGCCTTTATGCTGTTGCCGGTGAAGTCAAAATAGATACATCTCCAGTGCCGAATGATCCGCAGGCGACTTTAGAGAAAGCTGAAATTATCCAGAGGGCGGCTCTAGGTGTTGCAGAGCCATCTGCAGCCGATCGTGCTGCAGCAGCTGATGCTCGAGCTATGGCGGCTGAAGCGCGCGCTGAGATCCTGCAGCAAGAGGAAGATGTAAAAGCTGAAGAGGCGAGTGCTGCTGAAGAGTCAGAATCGGAAGATGAGGATGATTCTCCAACTGCAGGTGAGCGTTTGCAGGAATTTAGAGATCAGCAACAGGCTCGTTCTGATGGTGCTGCTGAGGCTCTAAATGACTTTAATGAACGCATGAAAGATATCAATAAAGAGCTTGCACAGATCAACAAGAAACTAGTTGATGCCGGTGTCTTCCAAAAGCTTTTCCCTGAAGGCTCTCTACTTGATCAGCAAGTATAAGCTGGTCAATCCTTTCCTACTGTATATAATCCAAGATGAGCTGTGTGAATTCAGCTGGTTTTTCCGCGTGTGGCCAATGGCCAGCATTTTGGATGATTTTGTAATCTGCTTTAGGGAATAGCCCTAAAACCGCATCGCGATATTTGGGTAGTAGATAATCCGATTTAGCGCCCTTAATAAATAAAACTGGATTTGTATAGGGGTTACCTTGAGGGGCTGCGCTGATATTGGAGTATTGGTTATGCAATGCGTCTAAGTTCATTCGCCATGCAAATTTCTTATCTTCAGTGCGGTAGAGATTCTTCAGCAGGAATGCTCTAACACCCAATTCATCGACATAAGCTGAAAGTTGTTTATCAGCATCGCCACGGGATTTAAGGGATGTTAGGTCGACTGAAAATAGTCCTTTGAATACATCGTCATGATGGGGTGTATATTCCACTGGGGCTATATCAACAATAACCAGCTTTGCTATGAGTTCTGGATGAGTAATAGCAAATTGCATTGCTGCTTTACCGCCCATTGAGTGGCCGATAATGTTGGCTTTGTTTAGCTTTAGATCTTGCATCAGTTCAGCGATATCACTAGCCATAAGTTCGTAGTCGATCTCCGCCGAGTGTGGAGAGCGGCCGTGATTTCTCATGTCGGCAGCGATCACTTGAAAGTGCTCTGACAGAACTTTGATTTGAGCGCCCCAGTTTTCAAGGGTGCCAAACAGGCCATGCAAAATAATTAAAGGTTCACCTTCGCCGTGAATCTGATAGTGCAGTTTCATTATCTATTACTCAAAATAAAGGCGGCGCTGATAAGTCAGGGCCGCCTTGGGTATTAACTTACTTAGATATTACAGAATATCTAGTAGCTCTACGTCAAATACAAGCGCAGAGTATGGAGGGATGCCACCTGGAGAACCTTGCTCACCGTAAGCTAGGTTGTAAGGGATAAATAGCTTCCATTTAGCGCCTTTGTTCATTAGCTGAAGAGCTTCAGTCCAGCCAGCGATTACGCCGCCAACAGGGAATTCTGCTGGTTGACCGCGATCGTAAGAACTGTCGAATACTTTACCGTCAGTGAAAGTACCGTGGTAGTGAGTACGAACAGTAGACTCGCGAGAAGGTTTGTCGCCTTCTTCACCTGCTTCGATGATTTCGTACTGTAGGCCTGATTCAAGAACAACAACGCCTTCACGTTTAGCGTTTTCAGCTAGGAACTCTTCACCTGCCGCAGCTGCTTCTTTAGCTTGTGCTTCTTGAGCTGCACGAAGACGTTCGTTGATTACGTTGAACGCTTCTTGGATCTCTTGAACTTCTACGCGCATTGCTTCGCCGTTGAAAGAATCAGCGATACCTGCGGAGATCGCATTTAGATCCATGCCTTCGAATGGCTGTTGTGCTAGCTGGTCGCCCATTTGACGGCCGATACCGTAGCTTGCTTTCTGTTCTAGTGTTTCAAATTGAAGATCAGACATTTATTGAGTCTCGTTGAGTCAAAAAAAGCGAGCAATCTCGCAGCTCGCTATAGAAAATTATTTGCTTAAAAACAATATGGGGTCGACGCGTGTGTTATTCAAGCTTACACCCCAATGAAGATGTGGTCCCGTGGAGCGGCCTGTTGATCCTATCTCCCCAAGCTTGTCACCTGTTTGGAGTACGTCCCCGATTTTTACATCAATTTTACTCATATGGCAGTACATCGTTGTCATGCCGTAACCATGATCAACAATGACTGTTTTGCCATTAAAGAAGTAGTGTCCAGTGTCTACAACGGTGCCTGCAGATGGCGCGGTAATTGGTGTGCCTTTAGGTGCCGCAATATCTAATCCGCTGTGAGGGTTGCGAGGCTGCTTGTTATAAAAACGTTTTAAGCCAAATGGGCTGCTATAAGGACCTTTAGCCGGAATAACAAACCGAGTCGGTAATTGCTCAGGTTCACTCCAATGTTTGTAAGCTGCGACCATTTTAGCTTTTTCGCGGCGCCAGCGTTTTACATCTTCAGGATCAGGTTCTACGTGACGTTTGTTTTTGATGGTTAGATACTGAGCTTTGTATTCTTTGTCCTCAACCTGAAAGTAATACGAGGTTCCGTCAGCTTTTAAGTGTTGTTTCTTGTCTGGTTTGGCGCTTAATGGGATGCCTGCAACAGCGATCCATTTGCTAGTATCCGCGTATGCAGTATCTGTTGATGGTAACACCATAACGCGATTTCCCTTATACCAAGCGGATGGCGCGATAGCTGATGTAAGGCCTTCAAGCGGTAAAATGGCAACGCCGCCAGGTACACGGCTTTCGGTTGGAAGTTCTAGAGCTTGTGCATTGATGCTGAAAGCGCATAAGCCTGTAAAGAGTAGAAGTGATTTGGTGAATGCTTTTCTGATCATATTAATGTTCCGTTATGACTTCATCTACGCTGCAGTGAAGTTGTCCTTTGTGTAAGTGAACTTCTATTTTTTGTCCGCTGACAACATCAGAGGCTGATTGAATAACTTTTTTGTCACTATCTTTGGTGATGGAGTAGCCTCGCTCTAGCGTAGCAAGTGGGCTAACAGTTTGTAACTGGCTCGCCAGCGAAGAAAGTTTTAATTGCTGACTTTTTAAACTTGATTGGCATGCCTGCTTAAGGCGTTGATGCAGCGAGTGAAGCTGTTCTTCCCTGCGTAGCAACAGCTGTTCAGGTGACTGAGCCTTTAAACGCCCTTCCAATTGCTGATATTTGATCTGCTTTTGCGCGAGGATGCGTCTGATTTGATTGTTCAGTTTTAGCTCTACATGATCCAAGCGTTGAGCTTGTTCTTTTAAAATCTGGCCAGGATGACGTAATCGACTCTGTAAATTCGAAAGTTGCTGCTTGGCGGTAAAAAGCTGTTGCTTCTGTTGGCGCTTAAGTCGAAGGCTGAGCTGATTTAAGCGTAGTTGTAGCTCTTGTTGGTCTGGGCTGACTAATTCTGCAGCAGCGGAGGGGGTAGCTGCGCGGATATCGGCTATAAAGTCTGTAATGACCACATCAACTTCATGTCCTACTGCGCTGATAGTGGGTATTTCACAGTCAAATAAGGTGCGAGCAACTTGTTCGTTGTTGAAAGCTTGCAGATCTTCAAGTGAGCCTCCGCCGCGCCCCACGACGAGAACGTCACAAACTTGGTGCGCTTCAGCCAAAATTATCGCTTTGCAGATTTGTTGCGGGGCATCTTCGCCTTGTACGGCTGTCGGATAAATAGTGACGGGCAAGCCAGGGAAGCGTCTTTTTAGTACCGTTAAAATATCGTGTACTGCCGCACCTGTAGGTGAGGTAACGATGCCAATATGATTGGGGTGTTCCGGAAGCGCTTGTTTTTGTTTGCTGTCAAATAAACCCTCTTTCAAGAGTTTGTTCTTCAACTCTTCAAAAGCAACTTGAAGTTGGCCGCTGCCAGCGGGTTCTAGAAAGTCGCAGATTAATTGATAGTCGCCGCGGCCTTCATACAAGCTAACTTTAGCACGGACAATAACTTTGTCCCCTTGTTTGGGTTGCTTGCTTAACACTTGGTTGCGGTTCTTAAACATGGCGCAGCGTACTTGGGCTTTGTCATCTTTAAGAGTGAAATACCAATGGCCAGAACTAGGGCGAACAAAGTTAGAGATCTCGCCTTCTACTTGAATGGTAAGAAATGATCGTTCAAGCAAAGTGCGTGCTTGTCTATTTAGTTCGGAGACACTGAGCGCATGGGATTGAGTGCCAGATTTAAAGCTATTTGAGTTCTGCATGGCCCTCATATTAAACGATCTAATCGAGTTACTGCATCCGAAAGCAAAAAAAATGAAAACTAGGCCGTAATTACCCTGTAATTTACAAGTTTTAGATTGAGACAAAAGGCTAATTTCTGTATAATTTCCCGTTTAAATTTTACTTACTACACAGGCTGGCAAAGAATGTTGCGAATTGCTGAGGAAGCACTCACTTTTGACGATGTGTTGCTGGTTCCGGGCTACTCTGAAGTACTGCCAAAGGACGTTTCACTGAAAACTCAACTGACTAAAGGTATTCAGCTGAATATTCCTTTGGTCTCTGCTGCTATGGATACCGTGACTGAATCCGGTCTGGCTATAGCTATGGCGCAGGAAGGCGGTATCGGGATCATCCATAAGAACCTGACAATTGAGCAGCAAGCTGCTGAAGTTCGTCGCGTTAAAAAATATGAAGCAGGTGTTGTAAGTGACCCTGTAACTTGCAGCTCTACTATGACTGTAGGTGAACTACGTCAGCTGTCTACTGAAGTTGGTTTCTCCGGCTTCCCTGTAGTTGATGGCGACGATCTGGTTGGTATTGTGACTGACCGTGATTTCCGTTTTGAACGTAAGCTGGATGCGACTGTTGCTTCTATCATGACGCCAAAAGAGCGTTTGGTAACAGTGAAAGAGGGTGTGGACCCTGATGAAGTTCGCAATCTGCTTCGTAAGCACCGTATTGAAAAAATCCTAGTTGTTGATGATGCCTTCAAACTACAAGGCATGATGACAGTTAAGGATATGAATAAGGCTCAGTCTCATCCTAATGCTGCTAAAGATGCTAAAGGTCGTTTGATCGTTGGTGCTGCAGTAGGTACTGGCCCTGAAACACCTGATCGTGTAACCGCACTTGTAGAAGCTGGCGTTGACGTAGTTATTGTTGATACTGCACACGGCCACTCTAAAGGTGTTATTGATCGCGTTGCTTGGGTTAAACAGACTTACCCACAGGTCCAAGTGATTGGCGGTAACATTGCTACTGCTGAAGCGGCAATTGCGCTAGCTGATGCAGGTGCTGATGGTGTTAAAGTTGGTATCGGCCCTGGTTCTATCTGTACTACACGTATCGTTGCAGGTGTTGGCGTGCCTCAGATCAGTGCTGTAGCTAATGTTGCTACTGCTATGGCTGAACGTGGTGTTCCTGTCATCGCTGATGGTGGTGTACGTTTCTCTGGTGACCTAGCTAAAGCCATTGTTGCGGGTGCATCTGCGATCATGGTTGGTTCTATGCTAGCGGGTACTGATGAAGCGCCAGGTGAAGTTGAACTATTCCAAGGTCGAGCATTCAAGTCTTACCGCGGCATGGGTTCTCTAGGTGCTATGGGTCAATCTTCAGGTTCTTCTGACCGTTACTTCCAAGATGCTTCTAAAGGCGTTGAGAAGTTGGTGCCAGAAGGTATTGAGGGTCGTGTACCTTGTAAAGGTCCAATGGGCGGCGTAGTTCACCAGTTAGTAGGTGGCTTGCGTGCAGCGATGGGCTACACCGGTAGTGGCGATATTCAAACTATGCGTACAGTTCCACAGTTTGTACGTATCACTAACGCGGGTATGAGCGAAAGTCATGTTCACGATGTGAGCATCACTAAAGAAGCGCCAAACTACCGCGTAAGCTAAGTAAATAAACTCTGAAAAGAGGGGTGGATAGAATCCGCCCCCTTTTTTTTTTGCGGCGACGCTAATGTCGCAAAGTGAAGAGATTGAAAGTTATGACCAAAGATATTCACGCTCAACGAATTCTGATTCTAGATTTTGGTTCTCAGTACACGCAGTTAATTGCACGTCGTGTACGTGAAATCGGTGTTTACTGTGAAATTCACGCTTGGGATATGTCTGAAGACGATATCCGTGAGTTTGCACCTAAAGGTATCATCCTTGCAGGTGGACCAGAGTCTGTTACTGAAGGTGATTCACCTCGTGCACCAGAGGTTGTATTTAACCTAGATGTGCCTGTGTTGGGTATCTGCTACGGCATGCAGACTATGGCTGCTCAGATGGGCGGTGAAGTTTCTACATCCGATAAGCGTGAATTTGGTTATGCTCAGGTTCGTTTGGAAAGTAGCCCAAGCCGACTGCTTGAGGGTATTGAAGATCACGTTGCAAACAACGGTGCTCTATCTCTAGATGTATGGATGAGTCATGGCGATAAAGTTACTACGCTGCCAGAAGGCTTTGCAGTAATTGCATCGACTGAGTCTGCTCCGATTGCTGCAATGTGCAATCCTGAGAAACAGTTCTTTGGTGTCCAGTTCCACCCTGAGGTGACTCACACTAAACAGGGCGGTCGTATTCTTGAGCGCTTTGTTGTTGAGATTTGTGGTACAGAAGCGTTATGGAACTCTGCAAACATCATTGCTGATCAGATTGAAAAAGTACGCGCACAGGTAGGTGATCAGAAGGTTCTTCTAGGTCTATCCGGTGGTGTTGATTCTTCTGTTGTAGCGGCATTGCTTCATAAGGCTATTGGCGATCAGCTGACCTGTGTGTTTGTTGATAACGGTCTTCTGCGTAAGCAGGAAGGCGATCAAGTAATGGACATGTTTGCTAAGAACATGGGCGTAAAAGTCATTCGTTCTGATGCGGAAGATTTATTCCTAGGTCGTTTGGAAGGTGAAAACGACCCTGAGAAGAAGCGTAAGATTATCGGTAATACTTTTATTGAAGTATTTGATGATGAAGCGACTAAGCTAACTGACGTTAACTTCCTAGCGCAGGGTACGATCTATCCAGACGTAATTGAGTCTGCTGCTGCGAAGACAGGTAAGGCACATGTTATTAAGTCTCACCACAATGTGGGTGGTCTGCCTGAAGATATGCAGTTTGAGCTAGTTGAGCCGCTACGTGAGCTGTTTAAGGACGAAGTGCGTAAGCTTGGTCTTGAGCTGGGTCTTCCATACGATATGGTTTACCGTCACCCGTTCCCAGGCCCTGGTTTAGGCGTGCGTATTCTGGGTGAAGTTAAGAAAGAATATGCAGATATCTTGCGTGAAGCGGATGCGATCTTCATTGAGGAGCTGCATAAAGCTGATTGGTACCACAAGACAAGTCAGGCATTTGCGGTATTCCTACCGGTTAAATCTGTAGGTGTTGTAGGTGATGGTCGTCGTTACGAATACGTTATTGCTATTCGTGCGGTAGAGACAATCGACTTTATGACAGCGCGTTGGGCTCACCTACCATATGAGCTGCTAGAAACTGTATCTAGCCGTATTATCAATGAGATCCCTAAAGTATCTCGTGTGACTTACGATGTGAGCTCTAAGCCGCCTGCAACAATTGAGTGGGAATAAGTATTCTTTAAGCTGAATTGTTATGATAAAAAGCCTGCTTTTGTGCAGGCTTTTTAGTGTTTGGAGAAAGGTGAATGGATCAGCGAGAGATAGATGAGCGCTGGATGGAAGAGGCTTTGCTACTGGCGGATCGAGCCGAAGAAATTAACGAAGTGCCAGTTGGTGCTATCGTTGTTTTGAATGGTGAGATAATTGGTAGGGGCTGGAATCAGCCGATCAGTGGTCATGATCCAACTGCACATGCTGAGATACTAGCGCTGAGGGATGCGGCGGCTAATGTCGGTAACTACAGGCTGGTCGGTGCGGATCTCTATGTAACGATTGAACCTTGTACTATGTGCACTGGGGCGATTGTTCATTCTCGTATTCGTCGTGTTGTTTTTGGGGCGGTTGAAGCTAAAGCTGGAGCTGTTCAGAGTAATGGTCAACTGCTTGATCAGGCTTGGATGAATTATCGCGTAGAGGTTGAGGCTGGCGTATTAGCTGAGCGTTGCAGCGAAAAAATTAGTGCGTTCTTCAAGCGTCGTCGTGCCGAAATCAAGGCCGAAAAATTAGCTAAAAAGCAAAACCTACTAAAGGGCGGGTAGAAGATCCTCGACTACTTGTCCTTTATCCCAGCTTTCATGGTCTGGGTTTAGGTCTGCTTCTTCGTCTTGTCGCTTGGTTTGGATAACTTGCATCTCCCAGCTAAGTAGCTTCATGTATTTTCGAATATTACTGACATAGTGCACAGGTTCGTACCCGCGTGCATAACCGTAACGGACAGTACTGTAATGTCTTTCTTGAGTAAGTAGCGGAAGGTGTTTTTTTACATCATCCCACTTATCAGGGTTTAGGCCTGCTCTTGAGGTCAATACACGCGCATCCTCTAAATGACCATACCCTACGTTGTAACCTGCGAGTGCGAACCACAAGTGGTCTGGATCAGGAATACGATCTGGAATCTTCTTCTTTACGATTACAAGGTAATGAGCCCCGCCTATAATACTTTGCATGGGATCTGTCCGGTCGGTGACATTAACTTCTTTAGCTGCAGCGTTGGTTAGCATCATGATTCCTTTAACGCCTGTAGGGGAGACTGCTTTTGGATCCCAGTGAGACTCTTGGTAGGCAATGGATGCTAATAGCTGCCAGTCTATCCCGGTTTCCTGTTCGGCCATAAGGAAATATTGTTCAATCTTCGGAAAGCGCGTTTGCATATCCTTCTTGAAGGTCGTGGTGTCGTAGAAATTAAGTGGATTGCTGCGATTAAAATATTTTTCTTTTAGTGATTCGATCAGAGTTTGGGTGCTTTCAAGGGCAAGAAAGCGATTAATGGAATCGCGCAATGTTTGGTCGTGATGGGGTGATAGCATCCAGGCTAGAGGTTGTGGTTTGTCGAGATCAAATCCTTTTTTAAGGCCCGGGAAAAAGGTTTTTTGGCTATCGAAGGTAACAGCATCAACGACGGTGTAGTCGATCTCTTTGTTTTGTACTTGTTCCATCAACTCGGTAGAAGAATAGGTACTAGTTTCGTCCCAGGTTAGTTCTGGATATTGAGCTTTTAGGCTTTGTAAAAGTTCTGCATGGCTGCTGTTGGCTAAAACGACTAATTTTTTACCGGGTTTAAGTAGATCGGAAATGTCTTTGGGTGCTTTCTTGCCTTTGGTTTGACGGTATATCAGCGTTGTCGTGGTTTTTAGGTAGGGTTGGGTAAACTCAAACCTTTCTTGGCGTTCTTCGGTAATCGTAAGCATGGAGCCCGCAATATGACCATCACGTGCGCTCATTGTTGTAAAAATAGAGCTGAAATCGTCGGGAAGTACCAGTTCTAATTCGACGCCTAAATGCTCTGCGTAAGCTTTGGCTAGATCGTATTCAAAGCCTGCAGGCTTACCTTTTTCAATAAAGTAAGTATTAGGTGAGTTTCGTGTAACGAGCTTTATCTCGCCAGATTCAATAATTGCACCTAGCTGAGTTTTGCTATTCCAGCTCAATAAGCCTGGAATACAGAACAAAAGAAAAATCAGCAGAGCGTATGCTGCATCTTTTTTGCGTCTAATATCAAACATTGTGCTGCTTTTCTGGTATCCAACTGGCTGTTTCGGTAAAATTCACTACTTATATTTCTCCTGTAACTACTGCTTTATATTGGCAGCTATCAAGAGGCTCTATTAGAGATGCTGGCACTGCGCGGAGCACCTGCTCTTTCTGCTTTTCGTCATGAAAAGTTACTTACCGTTATTCAGTCTTCAGTTCCTGCTGTAACAGGTCTATATGCTGAATTTATGCATTTTTCCGATTTGTCACAAGCTTTATCGGACGATGAGCAAAAAGTATTGGAACGTATTTTACGTTACGGACCTAAAGCTGAAGCTCAGGAGCCAGCGGGTCAGCTGTTCTTAGTTGTTCCTCGTCCAGGCACTATATCGCCTTGGTCATCGAAGGCAACTGATATCGCTCACAACTGTGGTTTGTCAGCGATCAAACGCCTAGAGCGTGGTATTGCATATTACGTTCAAGCATCTAAGGATCTGACTGATGCTGAAGTAGAAGCTGTTCAGGCCGCATTGTTCGATCGTATGGTTGAAGCTGTATTGCCAAGTATAGATGACGCGTCTTCGCTTTTCTTAGAAGAAGAGCCGAAGCCTCTGACGACTGTAGATATTTTGGGTGGTGGTCGTGAAGCGTTGGTTGCAGCGAATACGGATCTTGGTCTAGCGTTGGCTGAAGATGAGATAGATTACCTAGTTGAAAGCTTTATCGAGCTAGATCGTAACCCGACAGATGTTGAATTGATGATGTTTGCTCAGGCGAACTCTGAACACTGTCGTCACAAGATCTTTAACGCTTCATGGGATATCGATGGCGAAGCGCAGGAGAAATCGCTGTTTGCCATGATTCGTAACACCAATGAAATGGGTGGCGAGAACGTACTGTCGGCGTATAAAGATAACGCTGCGGTAATGGTTGGTTCTAAAGCGGGTCGATTCTTCCCGAAACCGGATAGCAAAGAGTACAGCTACAATCAGGAAGATATTCAGATTCTGATGAAAGTTGAAACTCATAACCACCCAACTGCAATTGCACCACACTCGGGTGCAGCGACGGGTTCAGGTGGTGAAATTCGTGATGAAGGTGCGACTGGTAAAGGTTCTAAGCCGAAAGCTGGTCTTACTGGTTTCACAGTGTCTGATCTAAATATTCCTGGCTTCGAACAGCCATGGGAATCTAAATACGGTAAGCCAGAGCGTATTGTCACGCCTCTGGATATCATGATCGAAGGCCCAATTGGCGGTGCTGCATTTAACAACGAATTTGGTCGCCCTGCGCTAACAGGTTACTTCCGTACTTTCGAACAGAAAGTAAACGGTGCTGCGGGTGAAGAGGTTCGTGGTTACCACAAACCAATCATGATTGCGGGTGGTTTAGGTAACATTCGTGATGAGCACGTTGAAAAGGGTGAAATCCCTGTAGGTGCTAAGCTAATCTGTCTTGGTGGCCCTGCAATGCAGATTGGTCTAGGTGGTGGTGCTGCATCTTCTATGACATCGGGTTCTTCCACTGCTGATCTTGATTTCGCCTCTGTACAGCGTGATAACCCTGAGCTAGAGCGTCGTTGCCAAGAAGTTATCGACCAGTGCTGGCAGTTGGGTGATGAAAACCCGATCGCATTTATTCATGACGTTGGTGCAGGTGGTCTTTCCAATGCTTTCCCTGAGTTGGTAGGCGATGGTAATCGTGGTGCTAATTTTGAGCTACGTAATGTAAATAACGATGAACCAGGTATGTCGCCGTTGGCTATCTGGTGTAACGAAGCACAAGAGCGTTATGTTATGGCGGTGGCTCCAGCGGATATGGCTCGCTTCGAAGCGATCTGTGAACGTGAGCGTTGCCCATACGCTGTTGTAGGTGAGGCGATTGAAGAGATGCACCTAACGCTAGGTGATACTCACTTCGAGAATAAGCCAGTTGATCTACCAATGAGCGTGTTGTTTGGTAAGCCGCCAAAAATGCACCGTTCTGTAGAGCGTAAAGCATACGAAGTACCGTCTTTCGATACGAGCTCTATCGATCTTAAAGATGCGGCTGAGCGTGTAATGAAGCTGCCTGCGGTAGCTTCTAAGTCTTTCTTGATCACTATCGGTGACCGTTCGATTACTGGTCAAGTAGCGCGTGATCAAATGGTTGGTCCATGGCAGGTTCCTGTGGCTAACTGTGCGGTAACGACTGCTGCTTACGATACATATACTGGTGAAGCAATGGCCATGGGTGAGCGCACACCGCTTGCTTTGGTTGACTCTCCTGCGTCTGGTCGTATGGCGATTGGTGAGACTGTTACTAATATCGCGTCTGCTCGTATCGGCGACATTAAAGATATCAAGCTGTCTGCAAACTGGATGTGTGCTGCTGGCCACCCAGGTGAAGATGAAAAATTATATGACACTGTAAAAGCTGTAGGTATGGAGTTGTGTCCGCAGCTGGGTATCACTATCCCTGTAGGCAAAGACTCCATGTCTATGCGTACCGTGTGGGAAGATGAAGGCGAACAAAAATCTGTAACTGCGCCGATGTCTTTGATTATTACAGGCTTTGCCCCTGTAACAGATGCACGTAAAACATTGACGCCTCAGCTACGCACTGATCAAGGTGAGACTGACCTGATTCTTTTGGATCTAGGTAATGGTAAAAACCGTATTGGTCTTTCTGCATTAGCTCAGGTTTATAACGAAGTCGGTCAAGATGTTCCTGATGTTGATCAGCCAGAGCAACTTGTAGCGTTCTTTGCCGCGATTCAAGAGCTGAACGAGCAAGGTCAAATCCTTGCATACCATGACCGTGCTGATGGCGGTCTATTTGCGGCGATCGCTGAGATGGCCTTTGCTGGTAAAACCGGCGTAGATCTAAATCTAGATATGCTTGCTGGTGAAGAGAGTGAGTTGGCCGCAGCATTGTTTGCTGAAGAGCTAGGTGCTGTTATTCAGGTTAAGCGTGATAGCTTAGAAGCGGTTCTTACTGAGCTAAATGCCGCAGGTCTTGGAGATATTGCTCAGGTTCTAGGTTCTACTAACTTGGATGATGAGATTCGTTTCCACTTCGATGAGGAAGAGATCTATTCTGAGTCCCGTGTACAGCTACAACGCTGGTGGGCTGAGACTTCTTATCAGATTCAATCTCTGCGTGATAACTCTGAATGTGCACAGCAAGAGTTTGATCGTATTCTTGATAAACAAGATCCGGGTCTGAATACTGAGCTTACGTTTGATCAGAATGAAGATGTTGCTGCGCCATTTATTCAGACGGGTACACGTCCTCAGATGGCTATCGTTCGTGAGCAGGGTGTAAACGGTCAGATTGAAATGGGTGCGGCGTTTGACCGTGCTGGTTTTGCAGCTGTTGATGTCCATATGAGTGATATTCTTTATGGTCGCGTTGAGCTTGATCAGTTTAAAGGTCTGGTTGCTTGTGGTGGCTTCTCTTATGGTGATGTGTTGGGTGCAGGTGAAGGTTGGGCTAAATCGATCCTATTTAACGCGCGTGCACGTGATCAATTCCAGCAGTTCTTTAACCGCGAAGATACGTTTGCATTAGGTATCTGTAACGGTTGTCAGATGCTGTCTAACTTACATGAATTGATTCCTGGTTCTGACTTGTGGCCACACTTCGTACGTAACGTTTCAGAGCAGTTTGAAGCACGTGTTGCTATGGTAGAAGTTCAAGATTCTAAGTCTGTGTTCTTGCAGGGTATGGCGGGTTCTCGTATGCCAATCGCAGTAGCACACGGCGAAGGTCGTGCAGAATTCAAAGATGAAGCGCACCTAGCGGGACTTAAGTCATCTGATACAGTGGCTCTGCGTTATGTGGATAACTATGGTCAGCCTACAGAGATTTACCCTGCTAACCCGAATGGTTCACCAGAAGGCATTACAGGTGTTACAACTACTGACGGTCGTGTGACTATTATGATGCCGCACCCTGAGCGTGTTTTCCGTACAGTAACTAACAGTTGGGCGCCAGATGAATGGTCTGAGGATGGTGCGTGGATGCGCATGTTCCGCAACGCACGAGTTTGGGTAGGTTAAATTCCTACATTTGATAAAAAGGCAGCTACGGCTGCCTTTTTTGTTTTTGTTTTTCAGGAAAGCTGCAAAGCTTGCGAAAAAAAAGGCGCTCAATGAGCGCCTTTTTATAAGGTAGTAAGAAATTACTTAGTACCAGAAATCTCAACTTCTACACGACGGTTTGCACGTAGGCAGTCGATTAGGTTCGCGCCGCGCTGGCCATCGCAAGATTTAGCAGGAGCGTTTTCACCCATGTAACCAGTGCTGATTACAGAGCCGTTTACGCCGCCAGCTTGTAGAGCTTCAGAAACTGCGTTTACACGCTTCATAGATAGAGCGTCGTTGTATGCGCTCGCACCGATGCGGTCAGCGTGACCAACTAGGTTTACGCTAGTTACAGTCTTAAGGGAGTTGATGTAGCTAGAAATATCGCTTACATCGCCAGCGTTAGAGCTGTCGAAGTCGAAGTATACGATGTGCTTTTCAACAGTAGCCATTGGTTCTGGTGCTGCAGCTGGAGCTGGAGCTGGAGCAGCAGGTGCTTTGTAGCCTTCACAACCTTCAATAGCATTGCCTTCTTCCCAGAAGCCATGACGCCAGCATCCGCCAGTACCAGTTTTCCAGACTGTGCTAGTAGTTTCGTCCCAGTAGCCAGAGTTTTCTGGGTGTGCTTGTGCGCCAGTAGCTAGGCCCATAGCCATAACTAGGCCTGAAGCGATTGCGAATTTTTTCATTTTGCTGTCCTTAAATACGATTGGGGTTCTGTATCTTAGAATTGTAAGAAATAATCTGCTTATTACAACTCTTCTAAGCTGAACATAGTATAAACATTCCAATATTTTGTACTATCTTTTGACTATTGTCGGATAAAAGCCGTTATTTTGACTGGCTGATATGGATAGTTATCTATTTTTGAATGCAAACTGTGCACTTTAGTTGCAGATTTTCTCTATATTCTGTTGTTATGGTAATACTTTTTTATAGGGTTTTACTACCACTTTGGCATATACGCCTGCTTCTATATAAGGGTCTTTGTCTGCCCAAGCTTGCGCTTCTTCCAGTGAATTGAACTCTGCAACAACTAAACTGCCACTAAAGCCGGCTTCGCCTGGGTTTTCACTATCAATGGCAGGATGAGGACCTGCTATAAGTAAGCGGCCTTCTTCGTTAAGTTGAGTTAGTCTCGCTAGATGGTCTGGGCGGGCTGCCAGTCTTTTTTCTAGGCTGTTCTCAACATCTTCGGAAATAATAGCGTAAAACATAAGGTCTCCTGCTACTGGTCGTTGTTTTCGGTATTTTCAATATGGCGTGATAGGTAGAAGCCTTGAGCAATAATAAAGACAAGGGTGAGACCAAGCATGCCGAATAATTTAAAGTTAACCCAGATCTCTTCGCTAAAACTGTAGGCGACAAATAGATTAATGATGCCCATCAGCACGAAAAATATAACCCAGGCAATATTAAGGTTTTTCCACGCGAATGCTGGGAGGGATATGTTACTCCCCATAAGGCGTTCAACAATCGTTTTTTGACCGATAAATTGGCTGCCTAAAAAGGCTAAGCCAAATAACCAGTTAACAACAGTGGGTTTCCACTGGATAAAGGTTTTATCTTGGAAGGCAACCGTTGCTCCACCTAAAAGAACAACTAAAACTAGTGTGACTAGCTGCATCTTTTCAATTGTGTGCGTTTTGATCCATGTGTACAGCATTTGTAGCAGCGTGGCTGGTATAAGGATTGCGGTGGCTAAAATGATGTCGTTTGTTGCCTTATAGACGATGAAAAAGATAATAATGGGTAAAAAATCGAGTAACAGCTTCATAGTCGTTGAAATTAGTCCGTTTAAGGTAAAATACAAAGAACGTTATAGCTCTTTATAGATAGAGTGAGAAATATGGGATTACCACACTACGATTTACATTGCCATTCTACTGCGTCAGACGGTGCCTTGTCCCCTATAGAATTACTAGAGTTGGCAAAAAACAATAATATTGAGGTGCTGGCTTTAACGGACCATGACACGGTGGCTGGAGTTAAAGTTTTACAGGCTGAAAACCCTGCAGAAATTAAGATTATTACAGGTGCTGAATTAACCTGCCTTTGGAATGGTAGGGTGATTCATATTGTAGGGTTGGGGGTTAATTTAGAATCTGATGATTTAAAATCGTATCTTGCTAATTTGTCTGATCTTCGAATAGAACGGTCAAAAAAAATAGCTCAGCAATTAATTTCCATGGGCTTGCCTGATGTATTTGAGCAAGCAAAACAATTTGCAGGGCAGGGAAGTATTGGTCGCCCCCATTTTGCGCGAGCTTTACGGGAACAAGGTGCGGTTGCAAATGAGCAGCAGGCTTTCAAAAAATATTTAGGCATTGGCAAAAAAGGTGATGTCAAAATGGCATGGCCAGAGCTTTCTGAAACGGTGGGTGTGATCAAAGCTGCTGGAGGTATTGCAGTTTTGGCGCATCCAACAAAGTATAAGATGACTTTTACTAAACTGCGTTTAGTTATTGCTGACTTTGTTGGTTGTGGTGGCGAAGCAATAGAGGTTTCTTACCCTGGGGTTACACCAGATCATCATTATCATCTGCTCAGAATTGCAAAGGAAAATAATTTATTGCTCTCTGCAGGTAGTGATTTTCATGCGCCTTCTCAAGGGTGGACTGATTTAGGTAAATACCCTCCGATAAAATTTGAGGGACAGCATGTTCTTGAGCGATTATTGAATTAAATGTTTGTTGCTTTTGCTTATTTAATAAATAATAGATTGTATAAGAATAATTTTATGTAAGGCGTGTGATAGTGAGTCAGTTTTTTCAGATACACCCAGATAATCCGCAGGCGCGATTGATATCTCAGGCGGTCGAAATCATTAATAAAGGTGGCGTGGTTATCTATCCTACTGATTGCGCCTATGCATTAGGCTGTCATCTTGGTGATAAGACAGCTTTAGAGCGTATTAAGCGAATTCGACAATTAAGTGATAAGCATAATTTTACTTTGGTGTGTCGAGATTTAAGTGAAATTAGTACCTATGCTAAAGTGGATAATACCTGTTATCGATTATTAAAATCTCACACCCCAGGTGCTTTTACCTTTATTTTAAAGGCGACTTCGGAAGTGCCTAGGCGTTTATTGCATCCAAAAAGAAGAACGATAGGGATTAGAATTCCAGATAATGCAATTGCTTTAGCGTTAACGGAAGCGCTGGGTGAGCCTATAATGAGTACTTCATTAATTATGCCTGGAGAAGATATGCCACTGATGGATCCCTATGAAATGCGTGAGTTATTACAGCATCAGGTGGATCTTGTAATTGATGGCGGCTACTGTGGCATGGAGGCGACCAGCGTAATTAACTTAGTTGAAGATGCACCCGAAATAATTAGGCAAGGTGCGGGAGATATAAGTGATTTTAGTTAATTTATTTTTTAATTGATTTTAAAAAATATTTTTCCTTGATTATTTATCGACTATAAAGATAATTGCTTACTTACTTTTATTTTGGTGGTTTTGAAATGTCTGATTTTCTTAAAGTTCTACTGCGTAAAAATTCATTGCGCAAACAATGCCAGGAATTATCTGTTTCTGAACTAGAAAAAGTGATTTCTGATTTAACTGTGATTGCTGAAGATAGGCGTGCTGAAGAAGAAGCGTTAGAGGCAGCAGAGCAGGAAAAAGCAGCAAAAATTGAAGCTATTCGCCAAAGTATGCAGGACGCAGGTGTAGATCTAAATGATCTAATGGGATTGATTGGCGAAGCCGCAAGCACACCTAAGAAAAAGGTGCAGCCTAAATACCGTATTGAAGATGATAACGGTGAAGTTCACGAGTGGTCTGGTCGTGGCCGTACCCCGTTGGCTTTTCAGGCTTATTTCGATAAAGGATTTACTAAAGAAGACTGTCTCATTTAAAATAAGAGTACGGTTTTATAGAAGCCCTTTCTTTTATGAAAGGGCTTTTTTGTTTAAAGGTATCAAGTTTGATTAATGCCTTTTGTCTTAATTAGCATATTTGTAGGTGCGTCGTATGACTGACGAAAAGTTACATAAAGTATTGGCGCGCTCCGGAATAGGCTCACGTCGTGAGATGGAGCGTTGGATTAAAGAAGGTCGAGTATCAGTAAATGGCTCAATTGCTACCTTAGGAGATCGAATCTCTGAAGGTGATACGGCTGAAGTTGATGGCCAGCCCGTGCAGTTGATATTTGATAAACAGGCTGAGCGTAGAGTGCTTATTTATAATAAGCCAGTGGGTGAAATCTGTACGCGTCATGACCCAGAAGGTAGGCCTACAGTGTTTAGGCATTTGCCGCCTTTAAAAGAGGGGCGTTGGATTGCTATAGGTCGACTCGATATTAATACATCCGGTTTGTTGCTGTTCACTACTGATGGTGAGCTAGCAAATGCATTGATGCATCCGTCTGCTCAAATTGATCGTGAATATGCAGTTCGTGTCTTGGGTAACGTTGATGACGGCATTTTGTCCCGCCTAAAAGAAGGTGTTCTGTTAGAAGATGGCATGGCCCGTTTTACCGATGTTCAGTTCTTTGATGGTGAAGGTGCCAATAAGTGGTTCCACTGTGTAGTGATGGAAGGGCGTAATCGAGAGGTTCGTCGTTTGTGGGAATCGCAAGAGATTCAAGTTAACCGTCTAAAACGTGTTCGCTTTGGGCCTATTTTCTTGCCAAGTGATGTTAAGTCGGGCACATGGAAAGAGATGACCGGTAAAGAAGTTAATTCTCTGTCTAAAATGCTTGAGCTTAAGCCGAAGCGTGGCGCAAGAATGACGGCTGATGAAAAGCAGAAGTACGAGCGTCGTTACAAGAAGCAGAGGGCGCGTCGTCAAGAAGGTAGTTAGTTACTTCGTAAATTTTGACAATAAAAAAGCAGCTTAGAGCTGCTTTTTTTGTCTTTCATTTCTACTCAATCATTGAGCGTTTAGCGATTGACCGTTTACGTTAACGCTATCTTTACCCATTAGATACAGATAAACCGGCATAATGTCTTCTGGTGCAGTCACTGATTGCGGGTTCTCAGCTGGGTAAGCATCGGAGCGCATTTGTGTTCTAGTTGCACCTGGGTTGATGCAGTTAGCGCGAATATTGCAAATGCCGCTGGTCTCATCTGCTAGTGTCTGCATCAGGCCTTCAGTCGCAAATTTAGATGCAGCATAAGCACCCCAGTATGCTTTGCTTTGACGTCCTACGCTTGATGATGTGAAAACAACCGATGCATCATTTGACTGTTGTAAAAGTGGCATGAGGGTTTGGGTTAGCATGAATGGTGCATTTAAATTTACTTGCATCACTTGCTGCCAAATTACAGGATCGTAGCTTTCAATCGGTGTTCGCACGCCTAAGATGCTGGCATTGTGAAGAATGCCATCGATTCGGCCAAATTCTTGATCGAGTGTGTTGGTTAGCTCAATGTAATCATGTTCTTGTGCGCTTTCTAGATTGAGTGGAACAAGCGCGGGTTGTGGATAACCTGCGGCTTCAATCTCGTCATAAACGTTTTCAAGTTTTTCTAGTGTTCGGCCAAGAAGAATGACGGTTGCGCCGTGAGCGGCAAAGGTCATTGCAGCGGTACGGCCTATGCCTGAGCCAGCGCCAGTCACCAGAATAACTCTATCCTTTAATAAGTCTGCAGGGGCTTGGTATTCAAACATAGTGATCTGTTCCTAATCATTAACGTAAAGCGGTGTATAGAGATTGTAGCAGTGGCTTGAGCTCAGTTGCACTGGATATCTGGTGATCGGCTTGCCAATTTTTAGGGTCGTCGCCTTCATCGATGTAACCGTACTCGGCTGCGATGGTTAGCATACCGGCGCGATTGCCTGCTTCGATATCCCTAATATGATCGCCAATGTAGATGCTGCTTTCAGGGGAGCAATCGATCTCTTTGCAGGCTAAGAAAAGTGCTTCTGGGTTTGGTTTCTTCTCTTTAACGTGGTCTGGGCAAATGACGCTTTTTGCTGAATCGCTCAGTTGTAACCCTTGCATTACTGGTGTGGTGTAGAGCTCTGGTTTGTTGGTGACAACACCCCAAGGTATGTCGTGCTCTTCAAGCCAATTCAGAAATTCGGCCATACCAAAAAAGAGTTGGCTATCTACATCAAGATGTTCAAGATAAATGCTAAGCATTCGCTGGTGTAGTCGGTCAAAGTCGGCTTCACCTTCTTTTAGATTAAAAGCAGCCCCAACCATAGCTCTGGCCCCATGAGAGACGTAACCGCGAAGATATTCGTAGCTTATTTCATCACGACCTTCTTCTTTTAAAAGGGTGTTAACAACCCAGTGAAAGTCCGGTGCGGTGTCTATTAGCGTGCCATCTAAATCGAATAAAACTGAAGCTGGTTTATCGGACATGATTACTCTGGTTTAGTCGTAGCAATAATGTAATTCACATCGACATCTGATGGGTGAAGGCTGTATGTTTTCGTCAGTGGGTTATAAGTCATACCGCACATGTCGATATTCTTTAGGCCGCTTTGACGGATCCAGTTGCCAAGTTCAGAAGGGCGAATAAACTTTTTGAAATCATGAGTGCCTTCAGGAACTAGTTTCAGTACTTTCTCAGCGCCAAGGATCGCGAAAAGGTAGCTCTTTGGATTGCGATTGAGTGTCGAGAAAAAGACCTTGCCGCCCGGTTTGCAAAGTTTGGCACAGGCTTGAACGATTGAAGATGGATCGGGAACATGTTCCAGCATCTCCATGCAGGTAACAACATCAAAGGATTCAGGTTGCTCGGCTGCTAGCTCTTCAACGGAGATCTGTTTGTAGCTGACATTAACGCCACTTTCTAGACCGTGTAGTTTTGCAACTTTTAGAGGAGCAGCGCCCATATCAATGCCTGTTACGGTTGCACCGCGTTGAGCCATGGATTCGGACAAAATTCCGCCACCACAGCCAACGTCTAATACTTTCTTTTCGGCCAGATGCGCAATGCGATCTATATAACCAACGCGTAACGGGTTGATGTCGTGGAGTGGTTTGAATTCGCTGTTTTTATCCCACCATTTGCTGGCAAGTTCTTCAAACTTTGCGATTTCTGCTGGATCAACGTTTGCTTGAGTGCTGTTTTCTGGCTGAGTCATGATGTTTTAGCTTTAAAGTATTTGTTGGCATTCTACCATTGCTAAGGCATTGAAAAACAGTTGATCGCGCATCTCCAACTTTAATTGTATAACCTCTTATTTTTTCAGGATTCCCTTGTAGGAAATGTGATATACTCCCGCGGTTAAAAATATCCGCGGAAACCTTCCGTTGTGAGAGTGATTCAAGGATAGGGAATGGGTGATTTAGCCAGAGAAATCCTGCCAGTTAACATCGAAGATGAACTGAAGCAGTCTTACCTTGATTACGCAATGAGCGTAATCGTCGGCCGTGCGTTGCCAGATGCGCGCGATGGCCTTAAACCAGTTCACCGTCGCGTGTTGTTTGCGATGAATGAATTGGGCAATGACTGGAACAAAGCATATAAAAAATCTGCCCGTGTGGTAGGTGACGTAATCGGTAAATACCACCCGCATGGTGATAGTGCGGTATACGACACGATTGTTCGAATGGCTCAGGATTTCTCCATGCGTTATACGCTGGTAGATGGCCAGGGTAACTTTGGTTCGATCGACGGTGACTCCGCCGCTGCGATGCGTTATACCGAAATCCGCATGGATAAGATCGCCCATGAGCTGTTGGCAGATCTTGAGAAAGAGACCGTCGATTTTGTTGATAACTATGACGGTACAGAAAAAATTCCAGCGGTTTTACCTAACCGTGTGCCAAACCTATTGGTAAATGGCTCTTCTGGTATTGCGGTTGGTATGGCGACGAATATTCCACCGCATAACCTGTCTGAGGTGGTTCGTGGTTGTATTGCGCTGATTGAAAATTCAGACCTGTCTGTTGATGACCTTATGGAGTTTATTCCAGGTCCTGATTTCCCAACAGGCGGTATTATTAACGGCCGTGCAGGAATCCTTCAGGCATACCGTACTGGTCGTGGTCGTATCTATGTGCGTGCTAAGCACCATGTAGAAGAAGATGCAAAGAGCGGCAAGCCTTCACTTATCATCACTGAGATCCCTTATCAGCTTAACAAAGCGCGCTTAATCGAAAAGATTGCTGAGCTTGTTAAAGATAAGAAGATTGAAGGCATTACCGAACTTCGTGATGAGTCTGACAAAGACGGCATGCGTATTGTTATTGAACTACGTCGTGGTGAAATGCCAGATGTGGTTATCAACAACCTGTTTGCTCAGACGCAGATGGAGTCAGTTTTTGGTATCAATATGGTCGCTTTGGTTGATGGTCAGCCAAAGATCCTTGATCTGAAAACAGCGCTTGAATGCTTTATACGTCATCGTCGCGAAGTCGTTACTCGTCGTACTGTTTATTTGCTTCGTAAGGCGCGTGAACGTGGTCATATTCTTGAAGGTCTAGCGATTGCTCTTGCAAACATAGATCCTGTTATTGAAATGATTAAAACTTCGCCAACCCCAGCTGAAGCGAAAGAACGTTTGATCGCAGAAGCGTGGGCGCCGGGTGATGTAATTCAGATGCTGGAGCGTGCTGGTGAAGATGCATGTCGCCCTGAAGATCTGGAAGAACAGTATGGCTTACGCGATGGTAAGTACAATCTTTCTCCAGTTCAGGCTCAAGCAATTCTAGAGTTACGTTTGCACCGTCTAACAGGTCTTGAGCATGAAAAACTGATTGCTGAATATAAAGAGCTGTTAGAACGTATTGCTGAACTTCTGAAAATTCTAGGTTCACACGAACGCTTAATGGAAGTGATTCGTGAAGAGCTTGAAGCGATTTTGGAAGAATATGGTGATGAGCGCCGTACTGAAATTACTGCTTCTCGTAAAGATCTGACAGTTGCAGATCTGATCACTGAAGAAGATATGGTGGTAACTATATCTCACGGTGGCTACGCGAAAACTCAGCCGTTGACCGATTACCAATCTCAGCGTCGAGGTGGTAAAGGTAAGTCAGCAGCAGCGATTAAAGATGAAGATTTCATCGAGCATCTACTGATTGCGAATACCCACGATACGATTCTATGCTTCACGGACCGCGGTAAAGTTTACTGGTTACGCGTATTTGAAATTCCAGTGGCGAGTCGCACAGCACGTGGTCGTCCGATTGTTAATATCTTGCCTTTGGATGAAGGCGAGCGCATCAGCACGATCTTGCCTGTAGGTAGCTACGAAGAAGATAAGTTTATCTTCATGGCGACAGCTTCCGGTACGGTTAAGAAGACCGCACTGACTAACTTCTCCCGTCCGCGTACTAGCGGTCTGATTGCTCTTGATTTGTTAGATGATGACCATCTAATCGGTGCTGCAATCACTAATGGTGAAGACGATGTCATGTTGATGACAAGTGCTGGTAAATCTATGCGCTTCCGTGAGGAAGATGTACGCCCAATGGGTCGTACAGCACGTGGTGTACGTGGCGTTAAGATGGATGACGGCGTTAAGGTTATCTCGTTAATCATTCCTCAAGAGGGCGGTAAGATTTTGACCGCTTCTGAAAATGGTTATGGTAAGAAAACCGCTGTTGATGATTTCCCTGTGAAAGGTCGTGGTGGTCAGGGTGTTATTGCTCAGCAATGCTCTGATCGAAATGGTGCCCTAGCGGGTGCTGTTCAAGTCTTCGATGGTGATGATGTCATGCTGATCAGTGATCAGGGTACCTTGGTGCGTACGCGCGGGGATGAGATCTCAGAACTTGGACGAAATACGCAAGGTGTAACTCTGATTCGCGTTAGCGATGAAGAACGCTTAGTCAGCGTTGCTCGTATCGAAGAACCAGACGAAGAAGAGCAGGTGGAGACTGATGCAGAGGCGGAAACCCCGACCACTGCAGAGGAATAATTTCTACCTCAAGTGCGGCGCGAATGTGCCGCATTTTTTATATATGACTTTAAGTAGAGTGAAGATAAGTCTATGACACGTAAGTACAATTTCAGTGCAGGCCCTGCTGGTTTACCTAGTGAAGTATTGCTGCAGGCTCAAGAGGAACTTCTAGACTGGCACGGTAAAGGCCTTTCCATTATGGAAATGAGTCACCGCAGTAAAGAGTTTGTCTCGGTTGCTGAAGCAGCAGAGCAGGATTTACGTGACCTGATGGGAATTGGTAGTGACTACAAGGTTCTATTCCTTCAAGGTGGGGCTACCTCGCAGTTTTCTATGATTCCAATGAACTTGCTGCGCGGTAAAACTACGGCTGACTATATTAATACCGGTATCTGGTCGAAAAAAGCGATCCAAGAAGCGTCTCGTTATTGTGATGTACGTATTGCTGCATCTAGCGAAGGTAACGGTTTTACTGCTGTTCCAAGCCAAAGCGAGTTGGAGCTAAATGCAGAGGCGGCTTATCTGCATTACACGCCAAATGAAACGATTGGTGGCTTGGAGTTTGATTATGTACCTCAGTCTGGAGATGTTCCTCTAGTTGCTGATCTATCCTCTACAATCCTGTCTCGCGAGATTGATGTAAACCAGTTTGGTTTGATCTATGCGGGCGCGCAAAAGAATATTGGCCCAGCAGGTTTGACGGTTGTGATTGTAAGAGAAGATTTGTTAGGTGATGTTGTTGCCGGCACACCAACAATGTTTGATTACAAAGTACATGCTGATGCTGAATCTATGTGTAATACACCGCCAACCTATGGTTGGTATCTAGCTGGTTTAGTCTTTAAATGGCTAAAAGCCCAAGGTGGTGTAGCTGCGATACAAGCGGCTAATCAGCGTAAACAAGAAAAACTGTATGCAGCGATTGATGCCAGTGACTTCTATGCTAACCCAATGGCGTCAGCTAACCGTTCTTGGATGAACGTGCCATTTACTTTGGCTGATGATGCTTTGGATAAACTGTTCTTAGAACAAGCAGAAGAAGCGGGTTTATTGAACCTTAAAGGTCATCGCTCTGTAGGTGGTATGCGAGCGAGTATCTACAATGCTGTCCCAGAGGAAGCAGTGGATGCGTTGATCGCATTTATGCAGCAGTTTGAAAAACAACACGCTTAAAATCATTTGCGGAAAATGAGAAGAGTATGAGTGAACAAGAAAAAGAGTTACGTGTTTTACGTGACCAGATCGATTCTATAGATGGTCAGCTTCATGAGCTTCTGAATCAGCGTGCTAAATGTGCTCAACGTGTAGCTGAAGTTAAGCAGAAACATCAAGGTGAAGCGGCGGCTGTATTTTATCGCCCTGAGCGTGAAGCTCAGGTATTGCGCGCTGTGATGGAGCGTAACGAAGGTCCATTGCCTGATAAAGAGGTTGCACGTCTTTTCCGTGAAGTAATGTCTGTTTGCTTGGCGTTAGAAGAGCCAATGCGAGTGGCTTTCCTAGGTCCAGAAGGTACATTTACCCAACAGGCTTCAATGAAGCATTTTGGTCACTCTGCTCATAATCTTCCGATGCAATCGTCTAAAGATGTCTTCCGCGAAGTGCAGTCCGGTGGTGCTCATTACGGTGTTGTCCCAATCGAGAACTCTTCGGAAGGTGTTGTTAGTAGCACGCTTGATCTGTTTAAACAGTTCGATCTTAAAATCTGTGGAGAAGTGGAAGTTCCAGTTCACCTTCATTTATTGGTCAACAAAGGTGATAGCTTGGATGAGATCTTCAAGATCTATTCCCACGAGCAGTCCCTAGCGCAAAGCCGTAGTTGGTTAGATGCGCGTTATCCACATATTGAGAAGGTTGCAGTCAGTTCTAACGCAGAAGCTGCTCGTTTAGCTAAGCAGGAAGGTCAAGGTTATGCCGCTATTGCAGGTGATATGGCTGCCGAACTTTATGAGCTAGAAGCTGCTGTTTGTAATATCGAAGATCAAGCGGATAACTCAACGCGTTTCTTGATCATCGGTGATCAGGATGTCGGCCCTAGCGGCGATGATAAAACATCCATTTTGGTTTCTGTGCCTAATGCTCCAGGTGCTTTGTATCAGTTGTTGGAACCTTTCCATCGTTCACAAATTAGTTTGACACGTGTAGAAACCAGATCATCTGCGAAACAATCTATGTTCTATATCGATTTCGAAGGACATAGTGAAGACAAGCTAGTTGCTAAAGCGCTGGCTGAATTAGCCAAAGAAAGTGTTGAGCTGAAAATCTTAGGTTCATACCCACGCGCGGTGCTTTAAGAGGCATATCGATGAGTTGTGATTTCTTTTCACTGGCTTCACCAGGGGTGCAAAATCTGCACCCCTATTTGCCAGGCAAACCACCAGAAGAGTTAGAGCGAGAGCTTGGCTTAACTGATGTGGTGAAGCTGGCAAGTAATGAGAGCCCAATAGGGGCCTCACCAAAAGTCATCACAGCTCTCCAAGATAAACTGTCAGGCATTAATCTTTACCCTGATAGTGGTGGTTATAGATTGAAGTTGGCTCTGGCTGACTATTTAAACTGCCAGCCGGAACAGATTACATTAGGTAATGGCTCTAATGATGTGTTGGAACTTATCGCTCGTGCTTTTCTAACCTCAGATGATGAAGTTATCTATTCTGAATATGCTTTTGTCGTTTATTCGTTGGTGACTCAAGCAATTGGTGCTAAAGCTGTGGTCGCTCCAGCCAAAGATTGGGGGCACGATCTTGATGCGATGTTGGAGCGATTAACTCCAAATACTCGTATGATCTTTATCGCTAATCCTAACAATCCGACGGGTACATATTTAACCCAAGGACAGTTACAAACGTTTTTAGCTCAAGTGCCAGAAAATGTCTTAGTAGTTTTGGATGAAGCTTACACGGAGTATGTGGAAGCTGAAGACTTTCCGGATAGTTTGAGTTTGCAGAAGCAGTTTTCGAATCTAATCGTTACGCGAACCTTTTCTAAAGCTTATGGTTTGGCTGGCTTACGTGTCGGTTACTCGGTTTCGAACATTGATATCGCCAATCTGTTAAGCCGGGTAAGGCAGCCATTTAATGTGAATAACCTGGCGCTTACTGCTGCGGAAATAGCTATATCAGATCAAGAACATCTAACTAAAGCTATAGAAGTTAATGCTGCAGGTATGGCTTTTTATCAGTCAGGTTTGGCCAAGTTGGGATTGGAATTTATCCCATCGGTAGGAAATTTTATTACAGTAGATCTGGCTAAGGATGCCTCGCCTATCTACCAATCAATGCTAGAGCAGGGTGTTATTGTGAGGCCTGTGGCGAATTATGGAATGCCAAATCACTTGCGCATCAGCATTGGTTTACAACATGAAAATGAACGTTGCCTAAAAGCATTACAACAAGTGGTAGAGAAACGTTGAGTCAAGGTATCAAAAATACACTTATTATCGGGTTAGGTTTAATCGGCGGTTCTTTAGCAAAAGTGCTTCGTCAGAACCGTTGCTGCGGACAGATTATTGGTTTTGATCGTGACCCAGAAGAGACAAAGTTAGGTTTAAGTAGCGGAGTGATCGATGTAGCTGCCGATAGCCTAGCGGATACTGTAAGTCAGGCGGATATTATTGTTTTAGCAGTGCCTGTAAAAGCGATGGAAAAGGTGCTGGTGGATATTGCGCCATTTATCGCTGAAGAAACATTGATTACAGATGTAGGTAGTACCAAGGCTAATGTGGTCGAAGCGGCTAAGCGAGTCTTTGATCAAGTGCCTTCTGGTTTTGTACCGGGTCACCCAATTGCTGGTTCTGAGAAAAGCGGTGTAGCAGCAGCGGATGAACATCTATTTGAACAGCACAAAATTATTCTAACGCCTTTAGCAGAATCTTCATCTTACGCTGTTAAGGTGTTTACTGAAATGTGGGCGTCCACTGGTGCAGAAGTGCTGATTATGGACGTAGAAAAGCATGATGAAGTGTTGGCAGCAACCAGTCATCTCCCACACATGCTGGCGTTTTCCCTAGTGGATACTCTGGCTCAGGAACAAGGTAATAATACTGATATTTTCCGCTATGCAGCTGGAGGCTTCCGTGATTTTACTCGGATAGCCGGTAGTGACCCGACAATGTGGCACGACATCTGTTTAGCAAATAGAGACGCTTTGCTAGCGCAGTTAGATCGATATACATCGGGATTAGCAAAGCTAAGAGCAGCGATTGAGTGCGGTGATAGTGAGACTATGTTAGGCACTTTCACGCGTGCGCGAGCTGCGCGAGAACATTTTTCAAGAATCCTTTCTGGTACGGCATATTCACAAGATATGAGTAATCAATTAGTAACCTTTCGTGCCCAGCCTGGCGGCAGCGTAAGTGGTAAAATTCGAGTTCCAGGTGATAAATCTATTTCACATCGCTCCATTATGCTGGGTTCCCTAGCTGATGGTGTTACGGAAGTTACAGGCTTCCTTGAAGGTGAAGATAGCTTAGCGACCTTGCAAGCATTCCGTGATATGGGTGTGGTTATTGAAGGTCCTGATGATGGCAATGTAACTATCTACGGCGTAGGTGTTAATGGCTTAAGTGCACCTCCTGGGCCTTTATATGTAGGTAACTCCGGTACATCAATGCGTTTGCTATCTGGTTTATTGGCAGCACAGCAATTTGATTCTGAGCTTACTGGTGATGCTTCTCTGACTAAACGTCCAATGGGTCGTGTAGCTGATCCACTGCGTTTGATGGGAGCAGAGATCGAAACAGCTGAAAACGGTCGCCCACCGATGAAAATTAAGGGTGGTCAGGTACTAAAAGGCATTCATTATGATATGCCTATGGCGAGTGCTCAGGTTAAGTCTTGTTTGCTATTGGCTGGTCTTTACGCAGAAGGTGATACCTCTGTTACAGAGCCTGCACCGACACGTGATCATACAGAGCGTATGCTTACGGGGTTTGGTTATCCTGTAGAGCAAAATGGGTCTAAAGCAGCGGTTAAATCGGGTGGTCAGTTGCATGCAACTCGCATCGATGTGCCTGCTGATATCTCTTCCGCTACATTCTTTTTGGTAGCAGCGGCTATCGCTCCAGGTTCTGATTTGACCCTAGAGCACGTTGGTATCAACCCAACCCGTGTAGGCATTATCAACATCCTACGCCTAATGGGTGCGAATCTTGAATTGCTGAATGAGCGTGAAGTCGGTGGTGAGCCTGTTGCTGATATCCGTATTCGTTATGCACCGCTTAAAGGTATTCATATTCCTGAAGACCAAGTTCCTCTGGCAATTGATGAGTTCCCTGCGCTATTTATTGCAGCCGCTTGTGCTGAAGGTACAACAATCGTATCTGGTGCTGAAGAGCTTCGCGTTAAAGAGAGTGATCGAATTCAATCCATGGTTGATGGTCTTAAAGCACTTGGTGTGGATATCGAAGGTACGCCAGATGGTGCGATCATCCAAGGCGGTGAGATTGGTGGCGGTGTTGTAGAGAGCCATGATGATCACCGTATTGCCATGTCTTTCTGTGTGGCTGCTTTGCGTGCTACTGGTGAGATCACAATTAATGACTGTGCAAACGTAGCTACGTCTTTCCCTGGCTTTGTTGAGCTGGCGCAGACTGCAGGAATAAAGGTAGAGAAGGAGGAGGGATGATGTCTAACGGACAAATCCCCGTAATTACCGTTGATGGTCCCAGTGGATCGGGTAAAGGAACGATATGCCAGTTGTTGGCAAAAGAACTAGGTTGGGAGCTGTTAGATAGTGGGGCGTTATACCGCCTACTGGGTCTTGCAGCCAATCATCATGGTGTAAACCTTGATGACGAAGAAGCGCTGGTCGTTTTAGCTGCACACTTAAACGTGCAGTTTATTCCTCGTGATGATGATACTGTCCAGATTGTTCTGGAAGGTGAAGAGGTTACTGATGCTATTCGTACTGAAGCTGTTGGTAAGGATGCTTCGATCGTTGCGGCTATTCCGGCGGTTCGTGATGCTCTATTGGAGCGTCAGCGTGCATTTGCTGAAATGCCAGGGTTGATTGCAGATGGTCGTGATATGGGCACGGTTGTGTTTCCTGAAGCATCACTCAAAATCTATCTAGATGCCAGTGCTGAGGAGCGCGCTGTACGACGTTATAACCAGTTGATAAACAAGGGACTGGGTGCTAGTCTTCAAGCTATATTGGAGGATATTCAGGCACGAGACGACCGTGATATGAATCGTCCTGTTGCTCCTCTTAAGCCCGCGGCGGATGCAGTAATTCTTGATACGACTAAGATGTCAATCGAAGAGGTCCTAGCCGCTGTAATGGATGCAGCGAGGCATAAAGGGCTTCGCTGATAGTGTCATAACGACAAAGCGGGATACAGATATGAGCGAGAGCTTTGCTGAACTATTTGAAGAGAGCCTTCAAGAGTTGGAGATGGCGCCAGGCGCTATCGTAACGGGTACAGTAATTGCGATTGAGGATGACTTTGTCATCGTCAATGCAGGTCTCAAATCAGAAGGTGTTATCCCGCGGTCGCAGTTTATTGATGACTCTGGTGAGCTGACAATTGATGTTGGTTCTGAAGTCAGAGTCGCATTAGAAGCTGTCGAAGACGGCTTCGGTTCTACCCAGCTTTCTCGTGATAAAGCGAAACGAGCAGAAGCTTGGGCAGAGCTTGAGAAAGCTTACGAATCTGATGAAATTGTAACAGGGCACATCTCGGGTAAAGTCCGAGGTGGCCTAACGATTATGCTTGGAAATATCCAGGCATTCCTTCCGGGCTCTTTAGTCGATGTCCGTCCTCTTCGAGATACCAGCCACTTAGAAAACCAAGAACTCGAGTTTAAATTGGTTAAGCTCGATGCCAAGCGCAATAACATTGTTGTTTCACGTCGTGCTGTTCTTGAGGCGGCTTACAGTGTTGAGCGTGAAAAACTGCTTTCAGAACTGAAAGAAGGCCTTGTTGTTAAAGGCGTTGTAAAAAACATTACCGACTATGGCGCATTTATTGATCTTGGCGGTGTTGATGGCCTGCTACATATCACTGATATCGCTTGGAAACGTGTTAAGCATCCAAGTGAAGTATTAACGGTTGGTGAAAGCATAGATGTGCAGGTGCTGCGTTTTGATAAAGAACGCAACCGTGTTTCGCTCGGGGTTAAGCAGTTAACAGAAGATCCGTGGACACAGCTGATTGCTAATTACGACATCGGCACCAAAGCGAAAGCCAAAGTTACTAATCTTACTGATTACGGTTGTTTCGCAGAGATCGAAAAAGGTATTGAAGGTTTGATCCATGTTTCTGAAATGGATTGGACTAATAAAAATGTTCACCCATCTAAAGTTGTTCAGGTGGGAGACGAAGTCGATGTGATGTTATTAGACATCGATAAAGAGCGTCGTCGTATCTCTTTAGGTATGAAGCAATGCAAAGCTAACCCTTGGCAAGAATTTGCGACTAAATTCCAAAAAGGTGATCGCTTAAGTGGTAAAATCCGTTCAATAACCGATTTTGGTGTTTTCATTGGCCTAGAAGGTGGTATCGATGGCCTTGTGCATCTATCCGATTTGTCGTGGGATGACAACGGTGAGGATGTTGTTAAAACACTGAAAAAAGGCGATGACTTAGAAGCGGTGGTGCTTTCGGTTGATTCAGAACGAGAGAGAATCGCTTTGGGTGTTAAGCAACTAGATGAAGATCCATTTAGTAGTTTTACTGCGAGTCATGGCAAAGGAAAAGTTATAAAAGGTACAGTTTCTGACATTGCTGACAAGGCGGTAAGTGTAACCGTGGCAGAAGGTGTTGAAGCGGTACTAAGAATCTCCGATGTGTCTCGAGAGCGCATAGATAATCTAGCAGATCATTTTAGCGTTGGAGATGAAGTTGAGGCTATGATCAGCCAAATTGATCGTAGAAACAGAGTTATTTCGCTCTCCATCAAGCAGATGGAGGCAGAGCAAGAGAAACAAGCTCTGGATAAAATCAGTCAACAGTCTGAAACGACGCTATCAGGCCCAACGACTATCGGTGATTTAATTAAGGCTCAGATGAATAAAAGTGACTCTGAGTAACTAGGCAGAATGTACGGTCCACGAGCAAAGGAGTAGAGGTATGACGAAATCTGAACTGATTGAAGTACTAGTAGATCGACATGAGCAATTGTCGGTGAAGGATATCGAGCTGTCCGTGAAGACGATGCTAGATCACATGACAGAATCTTTGTCTCAAGGTGATCGTATAGAAATCAGAGGATTTGGTAGTTTTTCACTACATTATCGAGCGCCTAGAACAGGCCGTAACCCAAAAACGGGTGAGTCTGTAGCGCTTGATGCTAAATATGTTCCGCACTTCAAACCAGGTAAAGAGTTGCGTGAACAGGTAAATGATTCAATTCAAAATTAGGTAATTGAGGTTTAATCCGGTGCGTTTAGTTAAAAAATTGATCTTCGTTGTTTTAGCGTTTTTGGCACTATTTATTGGTTTAATGTTAGTGATTAACAACACAGATCAGGTTGCGATTAATCTTGTTTTTCTGCAGCTACCAGAATTTAGTTTAGGTACTTGGCTAGTAGCGACATTTGTTGCGGGTGCTCTTATCGGTGGAGCGCTAAGTACAATGATTATCGTGATGTTAAAAACTCGTTTGGGCTCTGCGCGTCGTAAAATTGCTAGTACACAAAAAGAGCTAGATCAGTTGCGAGTATCCAGCCTGAAAGATGCCGTTTAATCTCGACAACGCTTTTCTTTTAATCCCGTTTGTTCTGGCGATCGGCATTGGCTGGTTGCTAGGCAGGCGTGATAAGCAGTCAAAACCTACGCCTCCTCAAACGAATCTAAGTCACGAATACTTTACCGGTTTAGACTATCTTTTGAACGAGAAAATGGATGAGGCGATTGAAAGCTTTATCCGTGCCTTAGAGATCAATTCAGATACCATTCCAGCCCACCTGTCTTTAGCAAAGCTCTTTCGCCGTAAAGGTG
This sequence comes from Neptuniibacter sp. QD57_21, assembly GCF_047778075.1. Classification (GTDB taxonomy): domain Bacteria; phylum Pseudomonadota; class Gammaproteobacteria; order Pseudomonadales; family Balneatricaceae; genus Neptuniibacter. Next base: position 762,995 of record NZ_CP180549.1, read on the forward strand.
ATGTTGATCGAGCGATACAGATCCATCAGAATCTATTGGCGCGTCCCAATTTGAATCGGGATGACTTTATGCGGATTCAGATGGCGCTAGCGAATGACTATTATTCTGTGGGATTGTTGGACCGAGCTGAGAATCTGCTGCAGGAAATTATTAAGTCATCTCCACCTAAGCGTATTCATAGTAAAGCACTTAATCTGTTAATTAAGCTTTACGAGAAAGAAGGGGAGTGGGAAGAAGCTTTAGTCACTGCGGATAAACTTTCTGTTGATGAAAGGCGAGATTTAAATAATGAGCTTGCTCATTACTGTTGTGAACTGGCTGATATGGCATTACAGCAAAAGCTTATCAAAGCAGCCACTGAGTATCTCAAAGATGCCGAGCAATTCGATTCGGATAATGTTCGGGTAAGTTTTTTAAAAGCTCAAATTGCAATGAAATCTGAGCAGTGGAAGCAGGCTATAAAGCATCTTAAAAAAGTATCTAAGCAAGATCGCTTGTTTGTTTCAGAAACAATTCCCCTATTGAAAGATTGCTATGAAAGAACGGGGGATAGTAAGGGGCATTTAGAATATTTACGTAACTGTTTGGCGAATTCGCCTTCGACTACAGTGCTTATTGCTCTCGCTGAACATGTAAAGGAAGAGCGTGGCATATATGCAGCTGGAAGTTTTATTACTGAAGAGTTAAAACGCCGTCCTTCAGTAAAAGGGTTTAATAGTCTGATCGATCTTCATATAGAATATGGCTCAGATAGCGCAAGGGATAGCTTAAAGGTATTGCGTGGTCTGACTGGACAGTTAGAGCTCTCAAAGCCCGTATACCGATGTAATAGTTGTGGATTTTCAGGTAGAACGCTCTCCTGGCAGTGTCCGTCATGTAAAAGCTGGGGTACGACTAAACCTATTCAGGGTTTGGAAGGCGAATAAATTTTAGAGAACTTATATGTTATTGGATAAAAAAAGAGTCATTGTTGCATTAGATTACCCTGATCAAAATCAGGCTTTGGCAATGGCTAAGCAGTTGGACCCGACTCGATGCCGTGTAAAAGTTGGTAAAGAGTTATTCACACGTAGCGGTCCGGCTATCGTAGAAACACTTCAGACCCTAGGTTTTGATGTCTTTCTTGATCTGAAATTCCATGATATCCCAAATACTACGGCTAAAGCAGTTCGTGCAGCTGCAGAGCTAGGCGTGTGGATGGTCAATGTTCATGCTTCGGGTGGCCGCCGTATGATGGAAGCTGCTCGCAACGAGCTTGAGCAAGTTCATGGTTCTGAGACGTTGTTAATCGGTGTAACTGTACTAACGAGCATGGAACGCAGTGACCTGCGCGATTTAGGGTTAGATATTGAGCCGTTAGAGCATGTGAAGCGTTTGGCTAAGTTAACTGAAGAAAGTGGTCTGCATGGTGTAGTTTGTTCTGCGCAGGAAGTAACGCCATTACGCCAAGTGATCGGCGAAGAATTCAAACTAGTAACACCGGGCATTCGACCTGCGGATGCGGATGTTGGCGATCAGAAGCGTATTATGGCACCGTCTGATGCATTAAAAGCAGGCAGTGATTACCTAGTGATTGGTCGCCCAATTACTAAAGCAGATTCGCCTGTAGACGCACTAGCTAAAATCGATGCTGAATTAGCACCGTTGCTTTCGTAGCTTTAGCAAGTTATAAAGAAGGTCTGGCCTAAATGGATGAGGTCAGACCTAAAATAAAGTAAAAGGAATTTACTATGAAACTTTCTTCTTTAAGAGCGCTGATCATGGCGTTCGCTTGTGTATTCTCTTTGTCTGCTTTTGCAGCTCCTATCGATCTTAATACCGCTACAGCCGAACAGTTAGCACAAAACCTTAATGGTATTGGGGTAGCTAAGGCAGAAGCTATTGTTGAGTATCGTACTAACAATGGTCCTTTCACATCGGTAGATCAATTAACTGAAGTGAAAGGCATTGGTGCTGCCACAGTTGAGAAAAATCGCTCAAATATCTCTATTCAAGAGGTTGTGGATAAAAAGAAAGAAGTGGCGAGTAAGAAGTAGCGTTAAGCACTACTAGTAGGTTGTAAGGCTCAGAGCGATTTGGGTGTTACAACCAGGCGGCTCCACGGACTCCGCTGGAGTCGCCAAATTGCGCTTTCAAAATCGGCGTATTCATCGAATCAGAGAATACATATTGGGCTAACCTCTCTGGAAGTTTCTGATAGATATCGTTCTGGTTTGAAAGCCCGCCGCCTAACACAATAACGTCAGGATCCAATATGTTTATAACCGATGAGAGGGCTTTAGCCAGCTGCTCGATGTATAAGTTGCAATAATCTACTGCTGACTTGTCTCCAGCTTTAGCGAGTTCCCAGATTGATTCGGTATCTAAATGTGAAAAAGTCGAATCGTTATAGTGATTTGTGAACCCTGGGCCAGATAAGAACGTCTCTATACAGTCTTGTTTGCCGCAATAACAATCTCGCCCATTTCCATCGGACGCATCCAGTCTAGGTAGGGGGTTGTGTCCCCATTCCCCGCAAATAGAATTTGGACCGCTAAGCAGTTGCTTATTTATTGTAATGCCTCCGCCAACGCCGGTACCTAAGATTACTCCAAAGACAGAGTTGTAGTCTTTGCCGCTACCATCGATAGCTTCAGACAGTGTAAAACAATCAGCATCGTTGGCGATTTGAATAGGCTTTTGTAGTCGCTCGCTCAAGTCTTTATCTAATGGGTGGCCGATTAAGCAGGTAGAGTTAGCGTTTTTAATTAAACCTGTTTCTCGCGAAACGGCACCGGGAATTCCAATACCAATGGAGCGAGCTGGATGCTTTATGTTGCTTTCAGCTCTTTCTATAAGCGAGAAAATTGCATCTAGGGTAGCTTGGTAATTCCCTTGTGGCGTAGGAACGCGATATCTAAATAGAACATCTGAAGATGGAGTCAGCGCAATAATCTCGATCTTGGTGCCGCCAAGATCTATACCGATACAGTAGTCCATTTTTCTCTCATGCTATTTGAGAATATTTAAGTGATTTTATATAACAAAAGCGAGAGTGATTGGAATAAAAATGAGACTGCCCATATTGCCTAGCAAAACAATCGAAGCGACTTGATGTGGCTCTTGATTGTAACGTTCGGCAATCATGTAATTTAAAACGGCTGGTGGTAGCGCACCAAAGACAACTAAATAGGCAAACTGTGTCGCATCCAGTTGTAAGAACTGCTGGCAGATCAGAGCGATGATAATACCGCTGACAGGGCAGAGTACCGCGCTGAGGCTACCTATTCTCCAATTAGAAAAGTCTACGCTAGTCATTCTTACGCCCAGTGCAAAGAGCATTAATGGTATGGCTATCTGACCCAGCATGTCTATAAAGGTATGGACTGCTTTAGGGATCGGTAGATCGAAGCCGCTCCAGATAAGGCCTAAAATGGTTGCTAAAATCATCGGCATGCGAAGTAGATTAAGCAAACGAGTCTTATGATCCAGTATGTAGATACCGACTGTAAAGTGGAGCAAATTTTCCACTAGAAATAAGACTACAGCGGCTTGCAGCGCGTTTTCTCCAAACGCTAAGACAATCAGCGGTATACCCAAATTACCACTGTTGCTGAACATCATTGGAGGTAGGAACGTTTTAGGATGTACCTTTAACAGTTTACAGGCAGGGTAGAGCAGAATACCTGAGCCAATCACGATAATAGCGGCGCCAATGGCGAGAGATTGGTACTTAATTAGATCAAATGATTCAGCAGATAAAACAGCAAAGATCAGCGCAGGAACAAAAACATCAATATTGATCTGATTGGCTGCATTCATGTCCGGCTGGTAGCGGCGGGCATAAAAAAATCCCACTGTGACAATCGCCACAAGTGGGAACACGGTAAGGAATATCCGTTCAATCAGTAGACCTTGTACTTCCATCAATAACTACCTTATATGTCAGTTGTGGCCTACTTTGGAGCGTTTAATCGTACTCTTTTCCTGTTTGAACAATCAGTACAGGAATCTTGGAATTACGCATCACTTGCTGGCTTGTATGGCTATGGTGACCAAATCGGTTTTCCGCGCCCATAACGATCATATCAGCATTTTCAGCTTGCGCAGCACCAAGAATAGAATCGGTTTGATTGCCTTCAGCAACCTTGTGCTCAATGTTAAGCACTACAGGCTTTTCTAAACTTTGCAGTTCGTCTTCACAGAATTTTTCAACACGTTCCTGCATGGTGTTGTGAATCTCTTTGATACCTTCGTCATGCATCTGCTTGATAAGATCTTCAGATACATAGTTTTGGATCAGTGCATGTCCCATCTCACCCATCGGCTCTACAACGTGCAGCATTACGATCTTGGCATCATTTAGAACTGCCTGGTTAACCGCTTGGCGGAATACAGGTCGAGTGTGTTTGCCCAAAGATGTTGCGTAAAGAATAGTTTTGATATCTGGAAGTGCCATGATCATTTCCTCAAAAACAGTCTTAGACTAAAGTATTGAATTTGGTCAGTTTAGCACTTCGTAAGTCGGTGCTCAGATTTACTCGACAATCTATAGACCTAGCTCAATATATAAATTTTTAGTTATATTTAATGCGGCGTACCGCAGCCACAGCGCGACTTTGGTGTTTTACCAATCCCTGGGTTAAACGTGTTTGTCGGGTCTAACGAGAAGTAGAAGTTCTGTAGCCCTTCTTCAGCTTCATATAGGTGGCCTACGTTATGCTCAGCAGGGTATTTCGCACCTTTCTGTGCAAGAAGCTCTAACATCATCTTCTTCACCGCTTTACCATCAGCGCCTTTCTTCAGAATGTAATCCTGATGGAAAACGTGACACATGAAATGACCGTAGTAGAGTGAGTGAACAATATGCTTGCTGATCTCTTCCGGTAGTTTTTCTACCCAATCCGGATCATTTCGACGAAGTGCAATGTCGAGTGCCAGAATATCTTCGACCTCATTCTGGTGGATGATCTGATAACGAATAGCGGCACCTGCAGCGGCAAAACGGTGTAGATAAGCTTTTTTGGCTTCATCTGCATCGCATTCGAAATAATCGCCAGACTGACTGTTACTGAAGAACTCTTTTAGAAACTTATCTGCTTCAGGGATACCACCGTCGCTCATTTTTAGCACGAGGTAGTGATCATACTTCTCGCGGAAATCGCGCATACGTTTTGGCAGAATATTTGGCCAGCATCGGCTCATAACCTGCATAACGCGATCTGGAATATCCTTCGGCAAGAAGCTGATCTTATTCAGTGCAGCAGAGATACGACCTTTCATAGCGAAAAGCTTTGGAAGCGGGTCGGTGCCAAAGTAGTTAATCATCATAAAAGTATCTTTGCCGTATTTTTCAGCAATGTCGTAGATATCTTTATGCATGTATTCTGCAACTTCAGGTAGATTATCGAAGTGTTGCAGAATATGGCGACGAATCTCTGTCAGTTCATTGGCATCATTGGTACCAATGTAATAAACCTGTTCTTTTTGTGCGACAGGGAAGGTATCTAAGCGCACAGCGAATACACCTACCTTGCCTGCGCAACCGCTGGATTCATATAAGCGGCTAGTATCAGCGTTGTAGCGTGCAGGTGAATCTGCATCTACATCGCGAACAATTTCAGGGTAATCGTTTGCCGATGCTTTTTGAGTGCTGGCTTTAACATCAGCGTCGGTAAAGTTTTTCTGTTCTAGATTTGTAAGGATCTCTTCGGGTGTTTCGCCTAGGTCAATACCAAGGTGATTCACCAATTCCAATTCGCCATTATCGTTAAGCTGAGCAAACAGAGAGAGCTCAGTATAAGCTGGCCCACGTTGAACCAAGGCACCGCCGGAGTTGTTTGCAATACCGCCAACAATTGAAGCGCCGATACAGGAAGAGCCAATGACAGAATGGGGTGCACGATTAATAGGCTTTAGCATCTTCTCAAGGGTGAATAGTGTCGCCCCAGGGAAGCTGATGATCTGCTTGCCTTCATCAATCAGGTAGATTTTGTTCATGCGCGTGGTGTTGATGACGATAATCTCACGATCATAGTCGTCACCACTTGGAGTGGAGCCTTCTGTCAGACCTGTGTTAGCGGCCTGCATAATCACAATCGTATCGGCTTTAATGCAGGTATCTAGAACCTTCCACTGTTCTAACAGTGTGGTTGGAAATACTACTGCAAGGGCAGAACCCTCGCCGGAGCGGAAACCTGTGCGATAGTGTTCGGTCTGGTTTTCTCCAGTAAGAACATTGTTCTCGCCAAGGATAGACCTTAACTGATCGAGAAGATCGTGGCTGGACATATGAAGTACTCTACTAGCTCTAAATGGCCTTAAGGCCTAATTATTATATATGTGTGCACTGGGCATCTTAGATACCCAGTGCTATTCAGTTATCTTAACTGTAGGCGATAGTTGGTAGCCAAAGAACGATCTGAGGCCAGAACACTAGTACCAGTAGCGCTGCTAACTGAAGAATAATGAAAGGAATTACACCTTTATAAATATCAGTGATCTTAACGTTTGGTGGGCATACCCCTTTAAGATAGAAAAGGGCAAACCCGACGGGGGGCGTTAAGAACGAGGTCTGCAAGGCCATGGCGACGAGCATGACGAACCAAACCAACTCTGGGTTATCGATACCCGGAGCCGTAATATCTAAGCCGAGAGCCGAAATTACAGGTGCCAATAGTGGCAAGATGATTAGCGTGATCTCGATCCAATCTAGGAAGAAACCTAGTAGGAAAATAACCGCTAGGATGAAGAAGATGATTCCATAAGGGCCAAATGGAAGGCCTGTTAGAAACTCTTCGATCATCTCATCGCCACCTAGTTCACGAAGAACAAGAGCGAAACATGTTGCACCAATGAAGATCGCGAAGATGTAGGCAGTTGTGTTCATTGTCCCGCCAACAACTTCATGCAGTACTTTGAAGCTAAACTTCTTGTTGTACATTGCTAGAAGCGTTGCACCAAATGCACCTACACCAGCGGCTTCGGTCGGCGTTGCAATACCCGCAAAGATAGAGCCTAGCACTACAATGATAAGAAGTAGTGTCGGAAGAACATCTTTTAGGACATTAAAGAAAATCTTTAGATCAACAGGTTTAGCATCATCCGGTATCGGCATGTGGCTTGGATTAATAAAGCCACGAGCAAGAATGTAGATAATGTAAAACGCGCCAAGCATAAGGCCTGGGAATACAGCGCCCATAAAGAGGTCACCAACTGACAGACCTAATTGATCGGCCATGATAACCAGCATGATGCTTGGTGGGATTAGGATGCCTAGCGTGCCTGCAGAAGCGATCGTACCTAGCGCAAGTGGCATGTTATAGCCTTGCTTAGTCATCGCTGGTAGTGACATAACCGCCAGTAGTACAACGGATGCACCGATGATGCCGGTGGATGCAGCTAGGATGATACCAATCGCTGTTACTGTAATCGCAAGACCGCCGTGAACACGACCAAATAGCTCCTGCATTGATTTCATCAAGCGTTCAGCAACGCCAGATTTATCAAGCATGATCCCCATAAATATGAACATGGGGAGGGCTACCAGAATCCAGTTTTCCATGATGGTCCATAGACGGTTAACTACAAGCCCAAGTGTGGTGTAGTCCAGACCTGTCATGGTATCCATGTATGTGTCTGTAAATTGCCCTAAAAAGGCAAAAATGATACCGATGCCGCCTAATACCCAAGCGACAGGTATACCTGTAAATAGAAGCGCGATGAACGACAGGAACATCGCGATTACGAGAACTTCATTCGCATCCATCAGTCATCACCTTTAATAATTAGAGTCAAATCACGAATAAAACGAGAGATAAGTGCTAATGCTAGTAAGCCAAAACTTACCGGAATAACACCTTTTATGATCCAGCGATACGGTAGGCCGGAAGCGGCTTCTGAGCCTTCGTTTACTCGATAGGATTCAGCAACGAAATCGATACTTTGCATAAAGATGATTGCAACAAATGGAAGAACCATCGTTGGGATGCTAATAACTTCGATCCAGCGCTTAGTGTTCGCCCTTAGGCGTGAATAGAACAGGTCTACGCGGATATGTGAATTTGTGGTTTGGGCATAAGAAAGACCAAACATTACGCCAATGGAATATAGGTGCCATTGCAGTTCTTCTAGGGCGATTAAGCCGCTAGCAAATCCTTTGCGCAAAATGACCTGCAGCATAATCACTAATACAAGAACTACATAGGTCCAAGCGATAGTGAGACCGATGCGTTTAATAAAATTATCTATCGCATCTGCGAGGGGCACTGGGGTCAGCTTTTCATTTTCAGTCACTGAAACTTACCTTCGCTACTTCTTATTAGATTCTTTGCCGAGTAGTGCTCACTCAAAAATCTAATTATTTATTTTTATAGATTACCTGTATGTACAGGCAAACAGGGCAGCCGAAGCTGCCCTGAAATTCTTCGGAGGGCTGGGCACCTTCCGAAGAGAGTCGTCTTACTTAGTTGCGCGTGGTAGGAATGCGTTAGCTTCCCAAAGGTCGTAACCTTTACGGAACGTGCTCATGTCATCCCATACTTTCTTGAAGAATGGATCAGCAGCAGTTTTCTCTGCAACTACTTCATCCCAAGTAGATTTGAAAGTGCTTAGCATTGTGTCGTTCCAGTAACGGATCTGAACGCCGTTGTCAGCTGCTTTCTGCATTACAGGGAACTGCATCGCTTCACCTTCAGCAATCGCGTTAGTCATAGACGCTTTACATGTTGTTTCAACAAGTGCCTTCTGACCTTTGCTCATCTTGCCCCAAGTGTCTTTGTTGATCAGTAGTTCGAATACTGTCGCCTGCTGGTGCCAGCCTGGGAAGTAGTTGTACTTAACGATCTTGTGGAAGCCTAGACGCTGGTCAATTGCAGGCTGAGAGAACTCAGATGCATCGATTGCACCTTTCTCAAGTGCACCGAAGATTTCGCCGCCTGGAAGTTGTACTGTGCCTACGCCCAGTTTTTCCATTACATCAGCACCTAGACCGAAGAAACGCATGTTAAGACCTTTTAGGTCTTCTGGTTTTTCGATTGGCTTAGAGAACCAACCAGATGTTTCTGGAGAGATAATCGCACAAGGAAGAACTTTAACGTTGTAGCCTGCTGTGTCGTACATCTCTTGGTAAAGGTTCATACCGTTACCGTAGTACAACCAAGCCATGTATTCGCCAGCTTCTGGGCCAAATGGAACTGCAGAGAAAAGTGCAGCTGCAGGCATTTTACCCTGCCAGTAACCAGCAGTAGAGTAACCAGAGTTAACTTTACCAGTAGAAACTGCGTCCAGAATCTCTTTAGGGCTAACCAACTTGCCTGGCTCATAAATTTTCATTTTCATTTTGCCGTCACTTACAAGCTTAAGCTGATCAGCAACCCAAACAATTGGAGTGCCTAGCGCTGGTAGGTGAGAACCGAAAGCAATTGGAGTTTTTAGAAGTAGTTTGTCAGAAGCTTGAGCTGGAGCTGTCGTACCTGCAATAGCAGCAGTAACCACAGCTGCAGAGATCAGAGACTTGGCGAACTTTTTCATGTCACATCCTCTAAGAGATTCATTTTTTTATATTTAGTATTGAGATGCAGGAGGAGAGGGTATTGGGATGATAAGACCTCTGCTGCGCTGCAGTAATCTCAATTGGTAATACCAATTTACCATAAGAGATATGCTACTGTATTTTTTTTGAGCAAGGTCTGTCAATGTTTTTTTGCTGTTAAATGACTATAGTCCAGATTTATAACATTGGTGAAATCTATTTCATAGTCAGCATTTATATAGGCTCTGTGAATAGGATAAATGTGGTAAATAAAATTATTCCGCTTAGGCTATTGTGTTGCTAATGTAGAATAAATTACTATTGATATTGGTCTTACCAATATAATTTGAGTGTGAAAGATGAGTTACAACCGGGTTAAGCAGCCAAAGATTTCTGACGTAATCATGGAACAGATGGAAGCCATGATTTTGGAAGGGACGTTAAAGCCAGGACAAAAATTACCACCTGAGCGCGAACTTGCAAAGCAGTTTGAAGTATCTAGGCCTTCGCTTAGAGAAGCAGTTCAAAAATTGGCGGCTAAGGGTTTGCTAATCAGTCGCCAGGGCGGTGGTACTTATGTCTCTGAAGATTTGGGTGGTTCCTTCTCTGATCCACTGCTTGAGTTATTTCGAACCCACCCTGAAGCTCAATATGATCTGCTAGAGTTTCGTCATGCTTTAGAAGGTGTTGCAGCTTATTATGCGGCCCTGCGAAGTACGCCTGCGGACAAAGAGGCGATCTTGAAGTGTTACGACGATCTTCAGCGCTATCATGATACGAAAGACATTCAGAAAGAGGTATATGCTGATGTGGACTTCCATTTGGCAATCGCTGCCTCAACTCACAACATGGTTCTTCTGCATATGATGCGAGCGTTGTTTAATCTGCTGCGCGAACATATCTGGGACAACCTTAAAAACATCTACCCGAACTCAGATTACCGCGAAAAGATCCATGATCAGCATAAAGTGCTGATGGATGCGATTTTAGAAGGTGATCCTGAAAAGGCGCGTCAGGCAGCTCATCACCATCTGGCTTATGTCGAAGAGGCGTTGTTGGAAGGTGAGCGTGAAAATACACGTTTAGAGCGTGCTCTGCGCCGAGCTAATATTTAATTCTTGTACATAAACTACACAAATAAGTGGCCATTTTAGTTTTTTGATACGTTTTGAGTATAAATGTAGACATAAGTACTAATTTAAATGTAGTATTACTACAAAGCTAATATTATAAGGTCTGTTTAGTCATTCAGCTGCTACTTTTAATGTAACAAGTTGGTTTGGTTAACAAAGATCAGATTACAAAAAATACATGCTGCGTTAACTTTTTAGAGTGGAGAGGTCAAAGTGCAAGACATTATTGATGACGTTGATCCAATTGAAACCCAAGAGTGGTTGGATGCGCTGGAATCAGTTGCAAAGAATGATGGCGACGATCGTGCCAAATACATACTGCGTAAGTTAGGTGAAAAAGCCAATGATATGGGCGTAAGCTCAGGTACGGCACTGACTACACCTTATCGCAATACTATTTCTGTTAAAGATGAATCACGTATGCCGGGCGACCTGTTTATGGAGCGCCGTATTCGTTCTTTCATTCGTTGGAACGCAATGGCAATGGTTATGCGTGCTAACGACAACGAAGATGGCCTAGGTGGCCACATTTCATCTTTCTCCTCTTCTGCAACGCTATACGATATCGGTTTTAACTACTTCTTCCGTGGTAATGAAGGCGGTCAGGAATCTGATATGGTCTTCTTCCAAGGCCATATCTCTCCAGGTATCTACTCTCGTGCATACCTAGAGGGTCGTTTAACTGAAGAGCAGATGGATAACTACCGCCGTGAAGTTGATGGCAACGGTCTTTCATCTTATCCACACCCTTGGTTGATGCCTGACTTCTGGCAGTTCCCAACCGTATCTATGGGTCTTGGTCCAATTCAGGCGATCTACCAAGCACACGTTATGCGTTATCTTTCTGCGCGTGAATTGATTAATCGTGGTGATCGTAAGGTATGGGCTTTCCTAGGTGACGGTGAGTGTGATGAGCCAGAATCTCTAGGTGCTATCTCTCTTGCGGGTCGTGAGCAGCTTGAAAACCTGATCTTCGTAGTTAACTGTAACCTACAGCGTCTTGATGGTCCTGTCCGTGGTAACGGCAAGATTGTTCAAGAGCTAGAAGGTATCTTCCGCGGCGCTGGTTGGAACGTTATCAAATGTCTATGGGGTCGTCATTGGGACGCCCTGTTCGAAAAAGACACTAAAGGTCTTCTTCAAAAACGCTTTGACGAAGTTTGTGACGGTGAGTTGCAAAACTACAAGGCTAATGGTGGTGCGTACACTCGTGAGCACTTCTTCGGTAAGTACCCAGAACTACTAGAGATGGTTTCAGATCTATCTGATGATGACATCATGAATCTGAACCGTGGTGGTCATGACCCATACAAAGTATTTGCAGCATACAACGAAGCGGTAAATCACAAAGGTCAGCCAACTGTAATCCTTGCGCAGACTGTCAAAGGTTACGGTACGGGTAAATCGGGCGAAGCGAAAAACGACACGCACTCGATGAAGAAAGTAGCGATGGACGATCTTAAAGATTTCCGTGATCGCTTTAATATTCCACTATCTGATGATCAGTTGAAGGAAGTGCCTTACTACCGTCCAGCACCTGATTCACCAGAAATGAAGTATATGTTCGAGCGTCGTGAAAGCTTGGGTGGTTTCTACCCAGTGCGTCGCACAGAGTTCGAAAAACTAGAAACGCCGCCATTGTCTGATTTTGATGGTCAGTTGAAAGACAGTGGTAAGCGCGCAGCCTCTACTCAAATGGTTCTTAACCGTGTGATGAGCACGCTGGTTAAAAACAAAAACATGGGTGAGCGTGTTGTGCCAATCGTACCTGATGAAGCACGTACGTTCGGTATGGAAGGTATGTTCCGTCAGTTGGGTATCTACACTTCTGAAGGTCAGCGCTATGTACCACACGATTCTGACCAGATCATGTTCTACAAAGAATCTAAAACAGGTCAGATTCTAGAAGAAGGTATCAACGAAGCGGGTGCGATGTCTGCATGGATGGCTGCGGCTACATCCTATGCAAACAACAACTGCACAATGGTTCCGTTTTACATTTACTACTCTATGTTCGGTTTCCAGCGTGTGATGGATTTGGCGTGGGCTGCAGGTGATATGCAGGCTCGTGGCTTCCTGATCGGTGCTACCTCTGGTCGTACAACGCTAAACGGTGAAGGTCTGCAGCACCAGGATGGTCACAGCCATCTGATGGCTCAGATGATTCCGAACTGTAAGTCCTACGATCCAACCTATGGCTACGAGCTAGCTGTGATTGTTCAGGACGGTCTACGTCGCATGTATCAGGATCAGGAGAACTGCTTCTACTACATCACGACAATGAACGAAAACTACCACCACCCTGCAATGCCACAAGGTGCTGAAGACGGCATCATCAAAGGTATGTACTTGCTGAAAGAGGGTAAGGGTTCCGATAAGAAAGTTCAGCTAATGGGCTGTGGCACGATCCTTCGTGAAGTTGAAGCTGCGGCTGAAATTCTAAGCGAAGAGTTTGGTGTTGAGTCTGATATCTGGAGCACAACATCGATCAACGAACTGCGACGTGATGCGATGTCAGTAGCTCGTGAGAACATGCTGAACCCAGAAGCTGAGCAGAAGAAAGCTTACGTAACTCAGTGCATCGAAAGCCGTGGTGAAGGCCCAGTTATCGCATCGACTGACTACATGCGCTCTTATGCTGATCAGCTACGCGAATACATTCCTCGTAACTTTAAGGTGCTAGGTACAGATGGCTACGGCCGCTCTGATACACGTACTAAGTTGCGTGAATTCTTTGAAGTTAACCGTTACTACGTTGTTCTGGCTGCGCTAAGAGCACTCCAGGAAGAAGGCAAGGTTGAAGGCGAAGTTGTCGCTAAAGCCATGCAGAAGTTCAACATCAACCCGGCTAAACCGGCACCGTGGACTGTTTAAGTCTGCGATGAGCTTCTTAACAGCTTAGAACTGGAGGAATTCAAAGTGAGTATTATCACAATTACTGTGCCAGACCTATCAGGTTCCACAGATGTTGATGTTGTTGAAGTGCTGGTAAATGACGGCGACACCATCAGCGAAGGCGATAGCCTGATTGTTCTGGAAACAGATAAAGCATCCATGGAAGTGCCAGCGACTCATAGCGGTGTGGTTGTATCCATGAAGGTCAATGTTGATGACCAAGTAAACGAAGGTGATCTTCTGCTTGAGCTTGATACAGGTGCTGCTGCATCTGAAGCTCCTGCCGCAGAAGAGGCACCTGCGCCGGTTGCTGCACCAGAAGCTGCACCGGCTCCAGCTGCTGCGCCTGCAGCCGCTTCTGCCGTTGAAAATGTACTGATCCCTGATCTGTCTGGTGCAACTGATGTAGATGTTGTTGAAGTACTAGTAAAAGACGGTGACACAGTATCTGAAGGCGATAGCCTGATCGTACTGGAAACAGATAAAGCATCTATGGAAGTGCCAGCACCTAAAGATGGTGTTGTGGTTTCTATGAAGATCAACGTTGATGATCAAGTTAACGAAGGTGATCTTCTGATGGAGCTGCAAGTAGGTGGTTCTGCTGCTTCTCCTGTAGGAGGCCAGCTTCTGGCCGAAGAATCTGCTCCAGCTCCAACTCAGGAAGCTGCGCCTGCGCCAGCACCTGTTGCAGGTGGTAAAGAGAACGTGCTTATCCCTGATCTATCGGGTGCGAGCGATGTAGACGTTGTTGAAGTATTAGTAAAAGACGGCGACAGCGTTGAAGAAGGCGATAGCCTAATCGTTCTAGAAACAGATAAAGCATCTATGGAAGTGCCAGCACCTAAAGCAGGTACGGTTGTTTCCATGAAGATCAACGAAGGCGATACGGTAAACGAAGGTGATCTGCTGCTAGAACTTGAGGTTTCTGGTGGTGCGGCGCCTGCACCTGCGGCTCCTGCTGCTGCGCCAGCTCCTGCGGCATCTGCCCCTGCGGCTCCAGCTCCAGCTCCGGCTAAGCCTGCGCCTGCTGCGGGTAAGGTTGATCTTGCTGCGCTAGAGAAGAAAAACAAAACAGTTCATGCTGGCCCTGCTGTTCGTGCCGTTGCCCGTGAATTCGGTGTTGATCTGTCTCTTGTAGCTGGTACAGGCCGTCGTGGTCGTATCGTTAAAGAAGATGTTCAGGCATATGTTAAAGGTGCTCTGAAACAGCTCGCTGAAGCGCCAAAAGGCGGTGCGGTAACGGGTGGTTCAGGTATCCCGGCTATCCCTGAGGTGGATTTCAGCAAGTTTGGTGAAGTGGAAGTCGAGAAACTTAGCAAAATCGCTAAAGTTACACGCGACAACATGAGCCGCTGCTGGTTGAACATTCCGCATGTGACTCAGTTCGATAAGGCTGATATCACTGATCTGGAAGCGTTCCGTAAAGAGATGAAGGATGAGGCAGCGAAGTCTGGCGTTAAGCTAACACCGCTGCCGTTTATGCTAAAAGCCATTGCTATCGCATTGAAAGAGCATCCGAAGTTCAATGCTTCTCTGCACGCTGATGGCGAGCACATTGTTTACAAAAAGTATGTAAACATCGGCATGGCTGTAGATACGCCTAACGGTCTGATGGTTCCTGTAATTAAGGATGCAGACAAGAAGAGTATCTACGAGCTTTCTAAGGAAGCGATCGAGTTAGCTGGTAAAGCTAAAGACCGTAAGCTTAAACCTGATGAAATGCAGGGTGCATGCTTCACAATCTCTAGCCTCGGTGGCATTGGTGGTACTGGCTTTACGCCAATCGTTAATGCGCCAGAAGTGGCGATTTTGGGTGTGTCTAAAGCTGATATTGAACCGCGCTGGAATGGCAAAGAGTTCGAACCACGTAAGATGTTGCCTCTGTGTCTATCTTACGATCACCGCGCTATCAATGGTGGTGATGCAGGTAAGTTCCTAACCTACCTAAACGGCTTGCTAAGCGACATCCGCCGCCTAGTTCTCTAATAAGCAAGTTTTCCACTCTCTTGGCTCGCGCCTCTTCGGAGGCGACTTTTTAGAGTGAAAAAAACAAACGGCGACTCTGTGCAGGAGGTCGCCGTTTTTTATGTTTGAATCATAGAAATAACTTTTTCATTTTTAATGGGTATAATGCGCCACATCTTCTAATTCATATTAATCATCAAGGAAAGGCTGCTCAGTGCTTTTGAGAGCGGAAGGGAATTGAAATGAACGTTACTGTATTTGGTATTGGCTATGTTGGGCTTGTTCAGGCAGCTATTCTAGCCGATGTTGGACATAATGTTGTTTGTGTAGATGTAGATCAGGATAAGGTATATAACCTTAAAAAGGGTATTATCCCGATATACGAGCCAGGCTTAACGCCCATTGTAGAAAGTAATTTTGCTGAAGGGCGCTTGCACTTCACAACTGATGCTGCAGAAGGCATTGCTCACGCTGAGCTGCAATTTATAGCGGTGGGTACACCGCCAGATGAAGATGGTTCTGCTGACCTAAAATATGTTCTAGCTGTAGCTGAGACTATAGCGTCGCATATGGAATCACCAAAGATCATAGTGGATAAATCCACTGTGCCTGTCGGAACCGCCGATAAGGTTTCTGCGAAAATAGCTTCAGTCTTGGAAGCACGTGGAAAGGACTTTTCTTATCACGTGGTATCAAACCCTGAATTCCTAAAAGAAGGGGCTGCAGTCAATGATTGCATGCGCCCAGATCGTATCGTTATAGGTACAGATAGTCAGCATGTAGAAACTCAAATGCGTGAGCTGTATGCGCCATTTAATCGTAATCATGATCGTATGATTTTTATGGATGTGCGCAGTGCTGAGCTTACTAAGTATGCAGCTAACTGCATGCTGGCAACCAAAATCAGTTTTATGAATGAGTTGTCACAGCTTGCTGAACGTTTAGGTGCGGATATTGAAAACGTTCGCCGAGGAATCGGCTCAGATGAGCGTATTGGCTATCATTTTATCTATCCAGGTTGTGGTTATGGTGGTTCTTGTTTCCCTAAAGACGTTCAAGCGCTTGTACGCACAGCAGATGGTATTGATTACGACGCGAAGCTGTTGAAGTCTGTAGAGGCAGTAAATTATCAACAGAAAGAAGTGCTCTTCAATCGTGTTTTTAACTACTTTGAGGGTAATTTGGCAGGTAAAACAATCGCGCTTTGGGGATTATCATTTAAACCAAATACCGATGATATGCGTGAGGCTTCCAGTCGAGTGCTTATGGAAAATCTATGGGCGAACAACGCAAAAGTTCGTGCATTTGACCCTGAAGCAATGGAAGAAACTCAACGAATTTATGGTATTCGAGATGATCTTGAGCTTGTCGGTACTAAAGAGGCTGCGCTTCAAGGGGCTGATTTATTGATTATCTGTACTGAGTGGAAAGCGTTTAGAGTGCCTGACTTTGCACAAATAAAAGAAGCGCTTGTTAACCCGGTTATTGTCGATGGGCGTAATATGTATGACCCAGAGCAAGTGGAGCGACACGGCCTTGAATATTACGGCATTGGTCGTGGTAGAAGCATTGCTCAGGCCTAATCTTAAGCGCGGTTCAGCCGCGCTTTTTGCTAATTAAACGCAGAAAGCTTTTGTTGGAATAAAATATGAAATTTTTGGTAACTGGGGCAGCGGGTTTTATCGGTTTTTATACGGTTGCTCGCTTGTGTGAAGCAGGGCATCAGGTTGTTGGTTTAGATAATTTAAATGATTACTATGATGTAGGCCTTAAACACGCTCGTCTCAAGGAGCTGGCACCTTACGAAGATTTTCGTTTTCTAGAGCTAGATCTTGCTGATCGAGAGGGGATGGAAAAGCTTTTTAAAGAAGAAAAGTTTGACCGTGTCATTCATCTTGCAGCTCAGGCGGGTGTTCGCTACTCGCTAGAAAATCCTTTTGCTTATGTTGATTCCAATCTTGTGGGTATGATGACTATCTTAGAAGGATGTCGTCAGAACAATGTAGAGCACTTGGTGTACGCCTCATCCTCATCTGTTTATGGCATGAACACCAAAATGCCATTCTCAACGGTAGATGGTGTAGACCACCCAGTTTCTCTTTATGCTGCGACTAAAAAATCAAATGAGTTAATGGCTCATTCCTATTCGCATTTATACGATATCCCAACCACTGGCCTGCGTTTCTTTACCGTATATGGCCCTTGGGGGCGTCCTGATATGGCTCCATTTCTGTTTACAGACGCCATCTTAAATGATCGCCCTATTAAAGTGTTTAACCACGGTAAAATGCGCCGTGATTTCACTTATATTGATGATATTGTCGAAGGTGTTATTCGAATTCAAGATGTAGTGCCGAGTCGTGATAACGAAAGGCAGATGGATAATCCTTCATCAAGTAAGGCGCCTTACCGTGTCTTCAATATTGGCAATAATGAGCCCATCGAATTGATGGAGTTCATACAAGCCATTGAAAGTGCAGCGGGTAAAGAGGCTGTTAAAGAGTATCTGCCAATGCAGCCTGGGGATGTACCGGCGACGTATGCCGACGTATCCGATCTTGAGAAAACGGTTGGTTTTAAGCCAAGTACATCAATCCAAGATGGTATGAATAAGTTTGTAGATTGGTACAAAGGTTATTATCAGCCTTAAATCTTAACTGCATAATTTCACAAGGATGTGGGGATGCAAAAAGGGAGTTTTTAAGCGCGCCTGAAAGGGCGCATTTATTCTCTAATCTTTACTTGTAAAGGTAGTGAAAGGTTTTTCCAGCTCTTGCTGAGTCAAGCATGTAGTTATCCTTCGGGCGCGCTTAACGTCTTGAGTGAAAAATATCAGAATTTATCGTTGTAGGGGGGGGCGCTCTGAAAGCGAATAACTTGATTAGATGCGCCCGAAAGAGGTTATTGCAAGAAAGTCTCTTTAAACCATCCCCAAATACCTAATGAAAACCCCGGGAATAGGTCAATTCCTGCGGCTGACTTTACTAGATATATAATTAATAGTCCTAGTAATGTTGAGAACAGAATAAAAGTAAACGTCAGGGCTGTTTTTACCATTAAGTTGATCTGACGCTCCCGACGGCTCAGGCTGCGTCGGTTCCGACCCAATAGAAATACAAAATAATAGCGCCAAGTCCAGATGTTAATAGTACCTCGAATATCTATAGGGTGTTTTCCCCATTTTCGGGCACCAAAAGCTACTTTCAATGCATTAAGCTGCTCTTGCGTGAAACTATCTTGTATATCTGCAGGTAGCCGTTGCATTAGACCATTTTCGAACCAGTCTTTCTGCGCAGGTTCTTTTGTTATGTTATCCATTCTTTCCCTTAGATTTCTTTGTAGAGCCTGAGCTGTATTGCTGTAGATAGGTTAGTGAAGGGTGATTAGTCCCTGAAAAGTATTTTAACCCTCGTACTGGTACCCGCGGGCACGAGAGGTAGTTATCTATAAACTTCCTTTTTCTTTCTACCGGATTTTTGATAAACCGCAATCCAAGCTAAAGCAAGGACTACAATAAATGTCAGGGCATTAGCTGGCATCTGTAAATTAAAGTCCACCGTTGCATGAATCAGCATGGCTAATATCGACATAGATGAGCCGAAGGCGAGACCTCTAAGTACTTTATTTTTCCGCTTGTATTGCGCATATAACCCGGCGCCGAGACTGGCTAAAATCAATAGCGCGAGAGGCAAGGTTCCTATCACGCCAAATTCAGATAAAAATTCTAAATAGTCATTGTGGGTGTTTACATAAAAGCCGCGACCTACGTCTTCAGATCTGTGTTCAGGAAAAGCGGTATAAAAGGAACCTGCACCAGTGCCTGTTAGCGGTTGTAATCTAACCATTTCAAGAGTCGTAAGTGCCACCTCATCGCGCGACTCCTTTTCAACGCTGGTGGTTTGTAATCGCTCAGCAACTTTATCTATACCGAAGAAGGTGCCAACTACAAATATGTCTAAGATAAGTAGGCTTGTTAATAAAACGATCATACCGCGTGTTGCTTTGCGGCTAAGGATTAAACCGATAACTCCAATGATCATCAAACTAGCAAAGAATGAGGTATTACCCATTCTGGAGTGAGTCATTACTAGCCCGGCAACGATTATAAGAAGGGATATTCTGAGGATTGTTTTTTTAGATAATAGGGCTGCTAGCCAACGGCGGCCTCGTTCGCGCCAGTTGTGAGAGCCTTCATCGTTTAGCGTAGATATCATCAAGCCGATACCAATGGAGACGCACATAACCAGATAGCCAGCTTGACTGTTACGGTTAATAAACGTACCTGTGGAAACGCCCTGATAACTATCTTTAGGTATAAAGAACGTAAATTCGTATCCACTTAAAGTCATTAGGCTGCCATAGACGGCTTGAAATAGTCCACAGCCAACGAGCGTGTAACCAAGGTAAAGTAGTCGTTTTCTGGAATTTAGAAGCTGTAGGGAGAGTATAAAAAAACAAACTAACGTCCAGCCAAATAGGCTGTGATGGAGGCTATCGTTAGGTGAAACTGATAGGCCGTTGATCGGTATAGCTTGTATAGAGGTCCAGCCCGTAGCAATTGCTAGTAACGCTATGGCAGGCCATGATTTTTTTAAAGGACGAGATAGCTGTGTTTGTTCTCTTAATAAATTATATAAAAACAGACCAAATAAAGTAAAAATCAATACTATCAGTAGCGACATGGACCAGAGACGATTACTAGCCAATGGTAGCGGGGCCCAAACAAGAATAAACAGGTAAAGATAGAACAGGCGGCTATGAGAACTTGTGTCCATACAAATACATCTAGATGCGACTATTAACTGATTGAATGATCATACCACTCTTGAAGTTGGAGCTCACTCATTTGCTTCTCACAGGTCATCTTGATAGTAGCTCATCCTTTTGCACCTCATAGGTCATCTTGGTAGGAGCTCACCCCGTGAGCGATAATGTCGTGGGTTTAGTGATAAATATCCGCTTATAGCTTGCAGGATACCTTCTTTAAAAGGGTTGTGTAGGGTGAAGCACCTGACCTATAGTCTTAGTCGCTAATTCAATAAAAAAGCGCCTATATGGGCGCTTCTTGAAATGACTTAGGTTGGGCTTGGGTTGCCACCACCGCCACCACCGCCGCTACTCCCGAATGGAGGAGGGGATACAGGAGTTCCTGTTTGGCCTGGTGCAATGCCCAATCCTTGACCTTGACCTTGACCTTGACCTTGACCTTGACCTTGGGCGTTATTCCCACCTGCAGCTGTTGCTTCACCAACCTCAGAAGGATCGGCACCTGCAAGAATTGCAACTTGTTCCATCGCTACTCTATCTGCACCTGCCGCAGTAGCAGCATTTACAACTGCGCCAGCATTCATGCCAGAATCGATAGCAGCAGTAACGATAGCGTCCATCAAGGATGCATCTGCATCAGAAATTTGTTGCATTATTTGGTCAACGGTTAGGCCTTCAGCCTGTGCATTTGCGACGATCTCAGCTGGAGAAAGACCAGCTTCAACATCTGATGCGATATCAGCATATGCAGCAGAAAATGGCAGCATGATCCCAACTGCCAAAGAAATGATTGTGCGACGCATCTAACACTCCTTGTCGAATGAGTGGTTGAATTTTAGGCAATAGTAACAGTTAACCAACTATGGTTCCAACTATACAAAGTTATAAAACGTCCAATTTCATTAGTTTCTAAGTAACTTCTTGTTTAGTTATGGCTAATTAGAGAGCTATTACATTAAGCATAAGAGCTTCATGTCTATATGGGCTATGAAAACAACCAACGAAGAGCATGTTTAATTCAAAAAAACATCAAGGAAACCGACCCAATTACCGATTTATACCTTGGTATTGATGTTGTGCAACTGCAATAAATGTGGATTGCTGAATGTATTCTGAACAATTAGAATAGCCGCATGTGCCTATGGAGTACGGATAGTTTGGCACTGTAAAGGATATTACAATGGATATTAGTACCCCGAGTACGGGTGCTACGGCTAGTTATCGTCGTAGTAAACGCCTACTTAAAAATCATGAGTCTCTAGTCGCTCTCTTCCAGTTATCAGCTGACATAATCGTAGCTGTCGTACTGCTGTACTTGTTCGCTTCTTTTAAAATGGAAGAATTTCCCGCGGCGTATAGAGTGCTTGCGGTCCTTGCCTCTTTTTGTATCTGGTTTATATACAGCGCACGCGGCGTGTATCGTCAATCTTCGGATTATTTTCGTGGTTGTCTAAGGCTGACAGGTGCCTGGGCAATGATGCTCCTGCTTCTATCCTTTATAGGTTTTATAACCAAAACGTCCGAAATATTTTCTCGAGAGATACTGTTGCTTTGGGCTATGTCGATTCTATTTGCTCAAAATACATCTTATTGCTTGGTGAGCTATTGTTCTAAAAAGTACAAAGAAAATTATGAGCGTAACCTGCCGACCCTTGTAATAGGTACTGGCTCAGTCGCTCAGCATCTAGTCGAAAGCTTGAATAAAAACCGCTGGCTTCCAGATAAGGTAATAGGTTGTGTTAAAAGCTTAGAAAAAGACGAAACAGCAAGAGTTTCAGGGGTGAAAGTTTTAGGCGGACTAGAGAATATACGATCCTTAATCAAAGAGCATGATATTCGAAGAATCTATATTGCTCTACCTATGAAAGCGTCGGAACAAATTGATGGGTTGAATATTGACCTGCTAGACATGAATGTCGATGTGATCTGGGCGCCAGATATATTTGCACTTAATCTAATCAATCACTCAGTACGAGAAGTAGCGGGTATACCGCTTATATCAATTAATGAAAGTCCACTTACCTCTTCTCGAATATCAATGGTGATGAAAGAGCTAATGGATCGTTCATTAGCTGCAATCGGCTTGGTTTTACTGTCACCAGTTATGATTTGGGTGGCCTATAAAGTTAAAAAGTCTTCTCCAGGCCCAGTATTTTTTAAGCAGGAAAGGCACGGTTGGGATGGAAAGATTATAAAGGTGTGGAAGTTCCGCAGTATGAAACTTCATGTAGAGGAAAACGGCGAAGTTACCCAAGCAACCAAAGAAGATCCTCGTATTACTGAAATAGGCAAACTGATTCGAAAAACCTCTTTGGACGAACTCCCTCAACTTCTAAATGTATTGCAAGGAAGTATGTCGTTGGTAGGGCCAAGACCGCATGCAGTAGCTCACAATGACTACTACTCAGATAAAATTAATGCTTATTTGGCTCGGCACCGAATTAAGCCCGGTATTACAGGCTTGGCTCAAATAAGCGGTTATCGTGGTGAAACAGAAACCATTGATAAGATGGAAAAGCGAGTGGAATACGATCTTGCATATATCAATAACTGGTCGTTGCTGTTGGATTTGAAGATCCTTTTGAAGACACCAATGAGTTTGTTATCTAAAGATATTTATTAGACTTAGCTGGAAAATTAGAAATGAAAATTGCTGTAGCAGGGACCGGTTACGTAGGGCTATCAAATGCGATGTTGCTTGCGCAGCATAATGAAGTTGTCGCAATTGATGTTATCAATAAGAAGGTTCAGCTTCTAAATGACAAAGTATCCCCAATTGTGGATGCTGAGATTGAAGATTTTCTGCAGAATAAAGATCTTAATTTTTTAGCAACCACCGATAAGCGTACAGCATATGAAAATGCTCAGTATGTAATTATCGCTACGCCCACCGATTACGATCCAGATACCAACTACTTCAATACTTCTTCAGTTGAATCTGTAATTAAAGACGTCATGGTAATTAATCCGACCGCTGTGATGGTAATTAAATCTACTGTGCCTGTAGGTTATACCAAGCGGATTAAACAAAAATTCTGCTGTACAAATATTATATTTTCACCCGAATTCTTGCGAGAAGGTAAAGCGCTTCACGATAATCTTTACCCATCTCGTATTATCGTAGGGGAAAAGTCTGAGCGTGCTAAACAGTTCGCTGGATTACTTAAGCAAGGTGCAATTAAAGAGGATATTCCTGTTCTTTTAACTGAGGCAACTGAAGCCGAAGCAGTAAAATTATTCTCCAATACCTACCTTGCTATGAGGGTGTCTTACTTTAACGAACTGGATACATACGCAGAGACCCATGGTTTAGATACCAAACAAATTATTGAAGGTGTTGGTTTAGATCCGCGTATAGGTGATCACTACAACAATCCTTCATTTGGCTACGGCGGCTATTGCTTACCAAAAGACACTAAGCAACTACTCAGAAATTTCGAAGATGTCCCCAATAACCTTGTAAAAGCAATTGTAGATGCAAATACAACTAGAAAAGATCATATAGCTTTCTCAATATTGAATAGGCAGCCAAAGGTGGTGGGTATTTATCGCCTAATCATGAAAGCTGGCTCTGATAATTTTAGGGCTTCTTCTATTCAAGGAATTATGAAGAGGATTAAAGCGAAAGGAGTTGAAGTTGTTGTTTATGAGCCAGTGTTAGGGGAAGAGGACTTCTTTGGTTCTAGGGTAATTAAAGATTTAGATCAGTTTAAACAAAGTGTAGATGTAATCGTTGCAAATAGGGTTGTTCCAGAAATAGCGGATGTGGTTGAGAAGGTATATACGCGTGACTTGTTTGGCAAGGATTAAATTATAGTGAAAAACTATAAATGCGGTGCCATAGCTATGTTAATAGAGAAGTTTATAAAAATGGTTTCTCAACTAGCTATTTTAATAATGATGGCAAACATACTTGGTGCAGATAAGTTTGGGATATTGATGTATGCATTAGCAATTGCGTCAATTTTCATCTTTTTAAACAACCTAGGCTTAGATACCTTACTCGTAAAAAAACTAGTTCAGCAGCCTACTAAGCAGTTTTCTTTTCTCTATCATGCATGGGTTCTAAGAACCTCAGGTGCTTTGATAAGTATTATTTTAGTAAATGTGATTGGGTTATGGCTTGTATCAGCTGAAGACAGGCTTTTACTTTTTATAATCTCGATTTATCACCTATTTATCCCCATAAATTTAATTGAATGGTTTTTTAATGTAAAAGGCAGAAGTGATTTTGCAGCGATAGGACTAATAATTGGGCATGTTGTTGGTTTTTTATTCAGATTGATCGTTCTTTTATCAATTGAAAATATCTTGTGGCTAGCAGCAGCTTACAGTATTGAGCTAATAGTAACTGGGATCGTCTACTTTATATTAATAAAGAGAGTCCGTATTAAGATTAATCATCTGAAAATATCCAAAGAGCGTGGGCTTAGGCTCGTAAATGAAGCAAAGCCATTGATTATTAGTGGTGCCTTAGTTCTCCTGTATATGAAGATGGATCAAATTATGCTCGGATATATGATTGGTTCATATGAGGTCGCTGTATACACGGCGGCCACAAGGCTGAGTGAGGCATGGTTTTTTGTTGGTATAACAATTATTACGGTGTTTTACCCAAAGTTTTTAGAGTCTTTAGAGAACTCTGGCAATGAAGCATATTTTCAATGGATAGTTAATATTGGCAGGATTGTAGTATGGGGAGCAGTTGTATTGGCTATTACAACGATGCTCATGTCTGAAGAGATTGTTGAACTACTTTATCAAGATAATTATAAAGATTCCGCAAGTGTTCTAGCAATTAGTATTTGGTGTGTACCATTTGTGTATTTGGGCTCTATGGCGACTAAAATGCTAATTACGGATAATAAAAATAATATTATCCTGAAAAGAAGCTTTCTTGGAGTAATTGTTAACCTAATACTTAATTTAATATTAATACCACAATATGGTGCGGTGGGAGCGGCAGTTAGTACACTTATATCCCAAATGGTCAGTGGCTTTCTGTTTAATTTTTTTGGTAAGTCTGGTTTTGTATTTTATATTCAGTTGAAGATAATTATGTTTTTGAAATAAATTATATTTAATTAGTTGGTAATTAAATGGGTAGCCTACGGAAAAATGAAAGTGAATGATTACAGAAAGCAAAGGTTGATTTTTACGGTTCTGTTATTCGTTTTTGCATTTATGATTGCAAAGGAAATTAGTATTTTTATATATGCTTTTCCTGTAATGTCAATAATTTTTTATTCTGTCTCTTTGAATGATGGTGAGAAATTTGATGTCATTGATATGTTTTGGTTTATGGCCGCATTATTCTTTGTGGTAGCGCCAGCAGCAACCTTAACTGCTTATAATGACTCTTTTTTATTTGGTATGGGAGTTGTTGTTGAGTATCCATATTTTGATTTCTTATACCCTCAAGAATATTTGTTGAAGATGTATGTTGTTGTATCCGTAGGACTTTTTTTGTCAAGTTTAATAATCCCGTTTAGAGTTGGACTTAAATCAATTAAAGATACTGCTATAAATATAAAGATCCCATTTTTATTGATTGTTTTAAGTGTGTTGTTTTTTATTTTGATTTCTCAGAATGGCGGAATTGAAAATACGTTGAAGCCTAGGTTTGAGAAAGAGTTTATTAAGCCTGTTTATCTGGTGCTTTTTGAAGCTATATATATGATTGTGTTGTTTATTGGACTATCAGGCTTAAAAGATAATAGAAATTTATTTTTTGTGTTTGTTTTGTGTTTTATGCATTTGGTTTTATTTAACCCCCTAAATACTGCAAGGTTTACATTGATTATTGCTTGGCTTCCTGTGTTAATTATCTTATTCCCTTCTATGCTGAACTACAGAAAATTTGCAGCATTAATAATGTTTGGTTTAATAGTGTTAATGCCAATCTTAAGTTTGACTACAAGATTCGGTGCAGAAGGGTTGGTTGATTTTTCATTATCAATGGATAAATTCTTAGCCTATTTAGATGTACATACTATTATTCTTCATACATTTGAGTATGTTGATAAATATGGTCATGGGTATGGGGAAAGTCTTTTGGCATTGTTTCTATTTTTTATTCCGCGAGATATCTGGCCCGACAAGCCCCATGTAATTGGTTTAGTCATAGGGGGGGACTTGTACAATTCCGGAATTGTTGGAACATCGAATCTTTCGGGACCAGTGTTGGCAGACTTGTATTATGACTTTGGATATTTAGGCGTTATATTTGGAACGCTGATGTTTTCATTATTATTTAGATTTTTGGTTAGGAAGAATCTATTAATAAATGGAAATAATATAAATGGATTAATTTTGCTGTCTGCTTTGCCAATACTTACTAGGGGTAGTGTTGGTGCGGTAATTGCTTTGCCTTTTTTTATGCTTGTCTTTATAAATGTGATTGTTTTTATTAAAGGTAAGGTGGTTTTTACTAAGGGTGAATGATTTTGAGATCTAATGAATTGTTAATAATTCAGCCTCTTCTTGCTGGATATAGAGTTTCTTTTTTTAATGACCTTTCTCAATTCTTTGATAAAGTTACCATTATGGCTGATATTAAAGAACAGAAAGATTTCGGTGCGTCTTTAAAAAAAATTTCTGCAGATATTTTGCATGCGCCTATATTGGGAGAGCGTACGAAATTATATTACCAGCAAGGGATTGTAAAAAAAATTTTCAAATGCAGGCCTAAGTCTATATTTATAGCTGCAGATTTTAGAGCAATTTCATTTTGGGCTGTCTTGGTTTCTAGTAAAGTGTTGAGGATACCGGTTTTTACGCACGGTCAAGGTCTTTATGATAAGCCAAATCCAAAATTACTTTATAAAATTATTTTCAAAGCTGCTGTGATTTTAAGTTCAAGGTATATATGTTATACGGATTTTTCTAAGCGAACTGCAGAGGCTATAGGTGTTCAATCAAATAAGTTAGCTGTGATGAATAATACAATCGTCAATAGTTCCCCTATAACGCCTGAGACAAAAAACGTAAAAACTAAAAGGCTAATCTATATCGGACGATTACGAGAAGGCTCTAATCTTGAGTTGCTTTTAGAAGCGATGAAAATACTAAAAAAGAGAAGTGTTTTTTGCTCATTAGATATAATTGGTGATGGTGAAAAGATCAAAGAGTATAAATCCTATGTGAGAAAAGCTGAAATTGACGTTGTTTTTCATGGAGCAATTTTTGATGATGAAGTTATCTCAGAAATTTCTAAAAGTGCAGTTGCAGGGGTTTACCCCGGCGATGCCGGTTTGAGTATAGTTCACTATATGTCTTTATCACTAGTACCAATCGCACACAATGATATTACTAAACATATGGGGCCAGAGCCTTCTTATATAAAGAATATGATAAATGGTATTCTTTTTGAAAGAAATAATGTAATTAGTCTCGCAGAATCGATTGATTATGTTATATCAAATCCAAGTTCTGCTAAGGAAATATTTGAAAATTCATACATCACATACCAAAATCTGACATCAATCAGTATGGCCGAAATATTAATGAGTTCTATGAATGAATTTTTAAAAGATCAAAGCTAATATGAAAAAAAGTATCCTAATTATTGGCCCTTTTCCTGACCCTTTACATGGTTGTAGCTTAGCTAATGAAGTTCTGAAACGTGGTTTATTAAAAAGAGAGTATGCTGTTGAAATTATTGATATGGCAACGAGCCTGTCTGAAGACATTGGTAGTTTTTCCTTTAAAAAAGCTGCGTATGCATTAAAGAATTATTTATCAATCTATAAAGTTTTTAGGGCTGATATTATTTATCTAACTCCAGGTCAAAGTTTTTTAGGTATTGTAAAATATTCGCTTTTTATATTAGCTGCTCGTATGCTTGGAAAAGAAATTGTTTTTCATGTGCATGGGAATTATTTGTGGCAAGAATATGAAAAATCAAACGGTATCAAAAAGAAATTAATTAAGTTTTTGATCGGGTCTTCGTCTAAAGGGATTGTTTTATCGCCATCTCTTGAGAAAAATCTTTCTCCTTTTCTGCCTAGATCTAAAATATTTTCAGTTTTTAATTTTGCAGAAAATTATTTGCATGCACCTAGTATTACAAAAAAATTTGATAGATTGAGGGTTGTCTATTTAAGTAATTTAATGACGGAAAAAGGAATTTTCGATCTTTTGGAAGCTTTGAGGTTATTGAAAAGTAAAGGAGTTTACTTTGAGGCGAAATTAGCAGGTGGAATTGATCCTAATATAGCAGATAGAGTTTTTGAAAATATCCAAGAATTGGGTTGTAACGTTCGATATTTGGGACTTGTTAAAGGAATTGAAAAGAAAGAGCTTCTGACTTGGGGGAATGTTTTTGTCTTCCCTACTTACTACCGTTCTGAAGGGCAACCTATCGCGTTACTAGAAGCTATGACCACAGGTAATTCGATTATCACTACAAAACATGCAGGAATTCCAGATATATTGTGTGATCAGAATGCTTTTTTTGTTGATATAAAATCCCCTGAGCAAATAAATGAGACTCTACAAAAGTTTGAACATAACCGTAAGGAGTTCATTCTTAAGTCAGATTTCAACTTACATGAAGCGGCAAAGTATACAGAAGATCATTATGTTTACTCAATTTTGGAGGTAGTAAATGCAAAATGATTTTATGAAATTAGCGACATTCTCTATACCAAGCGGCTTTAGGGGAAGGTCTTCTTTTTATGTTCAACTTTGGTGGCTCGTACAGTCTACTTTTTTTGCTTGGTCACCGCAGTTCATGTATGGATGGCGTCGTTTTCTCTTGAGAGCTTTTGGAGCAAAGATTGGCAAAAATGTTATTATTCGACCCACAGTGAAGATTCCATACCCATGGAAACTCTCAATTGGCGATTATTCGTGGGTTGGTGATGATGTTACTTTGTACACCTTAGGTGAAATAGAGGTTGGTTCAAATAGTGTCATTTCACAAAAATCTTACCTTTGTGCAGCTTCTCATAATTATGACAAACCGAATTTTCTTATTTGGTCAAAGAAAATTACTGTTGAAGATGAATGTTGGTTAGCGACAGATGTTTATATAGCACCTGGTGTGACTGTAGGGAAGGGCGCAGTTATCGGTGCCCGCAGTTCCGTTTTTAGTAATATGCCTGAAGGAATGATTTGCTTCGGCAATCCTGCTAAACCTATTAAGAAAAGGTTGGATTAAATGGAATTCCTTCTTTATAGCCTCAATTACAAACCTGAACTTACAGGTATAGGTAAATATAACGGTGATTTAGCTCAATACCTTGTGGATAAAAAAGCTAATGTTACTGTGATGACTGCACCGCCTTATTATCCTGAATGGAAGGTGCATGAAGGTTTTTCTAATAAGTTTAGTGCTGTTAATGATTCAGGGGTTCAGATTCTTCGTTCGCCTTTGTATGTCCCTAAAAGTGTTTCCACGCTAAAAAGGCTCTTGCACTTATCCAGTTTCGCCCTTAGTTCAGGTATGAGGCTGTTAAGTAATCTGAGGTTGAAACCTCATGTTGTTTTTCTTGTGCAGCCTACCCTTTTTTGCGCTCCTATTACTTTACTCTACTGTAAGTTAACAGGGGCTTTGTCTGTGATGCATATCCAAGATTTTGAAGTAGATGCGATGTTTGGTTTGGGGATGGGGAAACAGGGGCTGTTTCAGCGCGTTGCTCGTTATGTAGAATCTTGGTTACTCCAGCGTTTTGATGTAGTCTCATCGATTTCATTTAGCATGCTCGAAAATGCTCGTTCTAAAGGTGTAGAAGAGCAAAAATTACTTTTCTTCCCTAACTGGAGCGATACGGAATTTATAACTCCTGAAGTAGATGGATCATCAATTAGAAATGATTGGGGGTATTTTCAGGATGACAAAGTAATTTTGTATTCAGGAAATATTGGGCAGAAGCAGGGGTTGGAGGTTGTTTTAGACGCTGCGAAGCATTTTCAATCAGACCCTAAAGTTAAGTTTCTTATCATCGGAAGTGGTGCTTATGCCGATACACTCAAAATGATGGCTTCTAATATGGGGTTACAAAATCTACAGTTTAAACCTTTGCAGCCTTGGGAGGACATTCCGGCTATCCTCTCCATGGCAGATGTTCATTTAGTAGTACAAAAGAAAGGGGCTGCTGATGCAGTTTTACCTTCTAAATTAACGAACATTCTTTCTGTTGGTGGGCACGCACTTGTTACAGCCGAACTTCATACGGAATTGGGTAAGATCTCTGAAAAGTATCGAAATATCTACACGCTTGTTGAGCCAGAGAACTCAAAGGCTTTTATTAATGCTCTGGCACAACTTATTACCTTAGATACGCGCATTCCCAATCTAACAGCACGCAAGTATGCTATCGATAATCTAAATAAAGATCAGGTAATTGATCGATTTATATCTGATCTCTATTTGCACTTAGAAAAGAATTCTGAAAAATTAGGAAATATACATGCAAAGTAAAAAAGTTGCTCTCATCACCGGTGTTACCGGTCAGGATGGCTCATATTTAGCCGAGTTTTTATTGGAGAAAGGCTATGAAGTTCACGGTATTAAACGTCGTGCATCATCCTTTAATACTGAGCGTGTAGACCACATCTATAAAGATCCACATGAAGAGAATGTTAATTTTCATCTCCATTATGGTGATCTGACTGATACTTCGAACCTTACACGTATTATCCAGCAGATCCAACCTGATGAGGTGTATAATTTAGGTGCACAGTCTCACGTAGCAGTATCTTTCGAGGCACCTGAATATACTGCAGATGTAGATGCTATTGGTACACTGCGTTTGCTTGAGGCTATCCGTTTCTTGGGATTGGAAAAGAAAACTCGTTTCTATCAGGCTTCTACATCTGAACTTTATGGGGAAGTGCAGGAGATTCCGCAAAAAGAAACAACGCCTTTCTATCCTCGCTCTCCTTATGCCGCAGCAAAACTATACGCTTATTGGATTACGGTTAATTATCGTGAATCTTATGGTATGTACGCCTGTAATGGTATTTTGTTTAACCATGAATCTCCTCGTCGTGGTGAGACTTTTGTTACCCGTAAAATCACTCGTGCAATTGCCAATATTTCTCAAGGTGTAGAGAAGTGCTTATATCTTGGGAATATGGATGCCCTTCGCGACTGGGGGCATGCAAAAGATTACGTGCGTATGCAGTGGATGATGTTGCAGCAAGATGAAGCTGAAGATTTTGTAATTGCTACCGGTAAGCAGATATCTGTTCGTGAATTTGTTCGAATGTCAGCTGCAGAACTAGGTGTGACGCTTGAATTTAAAGGTGAAGGTGTTGATGAATACGCAGAGATTGTAGCTATTGATGGTGACAATGCCCCAGCACTTTCTGTTGGTGATGTAATTGTGCGCGTAGATCCTAAGTATTTTCGTCCTGCTGAAGTTGAGACTTTGTTAGGTGATCCATCTAAAGCTAAAGCTAAGTTAGGTTGGGTACCTGAGATTACAGTTGAAGAGATGTGTTCTGAAATGGTTCAGAATGATCTTGTCCAGGCGAAACAGCATGCTTTGTTGAAAGAGCATGGTTATGACGTGAATGTTTCACTAGAAAGATAAAGCTGTTTCTGTGGGTGGCCAAGCGTTACACAGTGCGTTATGCCTATTCTGGAATGAAAAGTTACTCCGATGTGTCCACTGTTTTGAGTGGATTATGCTGCTGGTAGGTCGCTACTCCAACAGTGGATGCATAATGGGGAAGTTGGATTTAGTTTATGAATATATTTATTGCAGGCCACCGAGGCATGGTGGGTTCAGCTATTTATCGAAAGTTGGCGGCTCAGCCAGACGTAAAAGTGATTACAGCCGGGAGGGATCAGTTAGATCTCACATCTCAAGCACAAGTAGCAGATTTCTTTGCTAGAAATCAAATAGATCAAGTCTATCTAGCTGCAGCAAAGGTAGGTGGTATTCATGCCAATAATGAATACCCAGCTGAATTTATATACGAAAACCTGATGATAGAAAGCAATATTATTCATTCTGCCTATAAAACAGGTGTAAAGAAGCTGCTCTTCTTAGGTTCTTCTTGTATATACCCTAAGTTGGCTGAGCAGCCAATGAAAGAGTCTGCTTTATTGACAGGGACCTTAGAGCCGACCAATGAGCCTTATGCGATTGCTAAAATTGCGGGTATTAAATTGTGTGAATCATATAATCGTCAGTATGGGGTGGATTACCGTAGTGTAATGCCTACCAATTTGTACGGTGAAAATGATAATTTTCACCCGGAAAACTCCCATGTGATTCCTGCATTAATGCGCCGCTTTCATGAGGCAAAATTAGCCTCTTCTAAAGAGGTGGTCGTCTGGGGTTCTGGCAAGCCAATGCGTGAGTTTTTACACGTAGATGATATGGCTGCTGCGAGTATTTTCGTGATGAATGCAGATAAGTCTGTGTACGATAATTGCACTGAAACAATGCTTTCACATATCAATGTCGGTACAGGTGTTGATTGCACTATTGCTGAACTTGCATTGACGATGGCTGAGGTGGTTGGATTTGAAGGTGACGTTGTGTTTGATGCGACTAAACCGGATGGAACTCCGCGTAAGCTAATGAATGTTTCTACACTTGAACAGTTAGGCTGGAAATATTCAATTTCTTTGAAAGAGGGATTGGAAATGACTTATGACTGGTTCCTTGAGCATCAGGAAGATTTTCGAGGCTAGGTTATTAGGGAGCGCAATCAGACTCTGATTTATGTTTTGACGTATCACTCAGAGGCTGAGCTCCTACATCCTACACTGTGGGTTTATGCAGCATTTTCTCAATTTTAGCTAATGCTGTAATTACGATGGACCATGTATGACAGAATCTTTTCTTGATAATGACACCTTTCGAACAATAGTCGATTCAACACCGCTAGTTTCTATTGATTTAGTGATTCGTAATTCCGAGGGCAGAGTTCTTCTTGGTAGGCGTATTAATCGACCAGCTAAGGGGGATTGGTTTGTTCCTGGGGGGAGAATTTTAAAGAATGAATCTGTGGATGTTGCTTTTGAACGCTTGGTTTTAAATGAACTCAATATTCAGGTTCAATTCTCAGATGCCACTTACATAGGCCTTTATGATCATTTTTACCCTGATAGTATCTGGGGGGATGGTGTAAGCACACACTATCTGGTTAATGCGTTCGAATTTAAAGTTGATCGGGTTTTGTCGTTGCCAGATCAACAGCATAATGACTACCGTTGGTTTAGTGTTGAAGAGCTACTTAGCTCTTCTGAGGTGCATGAGCACACTAAATGGTATTTTACCGAAGGAAAAGGTTATTCATGATTACTCCTGTAATTTTATCTGGCGGCTCGGGGACTAGGTTGTGGCCGCTTTCAAGGAAAATGTATCCAAAGCAGTTTTTACCTCTTACATCAGACAAAACGATGCTACAGGAGACAGTTGCGCGCTTATCAGGTTTAGGTACGGATGAGTTGCAAGTTATCTGTAATGAGGAACATCGCTTTTTGGTTGCGGAGCAGTTACGTCAGGTTGATAACAGAGGGGAAATTATTCTTGAACCTGTGGGGCGTAATACTGCTCCAGCCATAGCATTGTCAGCTATAGCGCTTAATAAAGCAGGTAAAGGTGATTCGGTTATGCTGGTTTTGGCTGCGGATCATGTTATTGAGAATGTTGATGCTTTTCAGCAGTCGGTTAATATCGCGCTGCCTTTAGCGGAACAGGGGCGTTTGGTGACGTTCGGTATCGTTCCAACTGAACCTGCGACGGGCTACGGTTATATTAAAGGAACGGATGATGGGGCTCAGGAATATATGCCTGTTGAAGCCTTTGTTGAGAAACCTGACCTTGAAACTGCTACTGCTTATCTTAGAAGTGGTGAATACTTTTGGAATAGCGGTATGTTTATGTTCCGCGCGGATCGCTACCTCGAAGAGTTAAAAGAACATCGCCCTGATATATTGGCAGCCTGCGAAGGAGCTATGTCGCATACTGCAGAAGATCTGGATTTTCTTCGTGTGGATAAGGAGAAGTTCGCAGCTTGTCCTGATGACTCCATAGATTATGCCGTGATGGAAAAGACTGATTGTGCTGTAGTTGTACCAATGGATGCTGGCTGGAGTGATGTGGGTAGTTGGTCTGCACTTTGGGATGTTAATGACAAAGATCAATTTGGCAATGTCTCTACTGGTGATGTGATTCTGGAATCTACCCAATCGAGTTATGTTTATAGTGAGGATCGATTGGTATCTACGCTAGGTGTGGATAATTTAGTTATTGTGGATACTAAAGATGCCCTCTTAGTAGCTAATAAAAATCGGGTTCAGGATGTAAAAAGCATTGTTGCCCAAGTTAAAGAGCAGGGGCGAACTGAACACCTCCAGCATAGAGAAGTTTACCGTCCATGGGGTAAATATGATTCAATCGATAATGGTGAAAGGTATCAGGTAAAGCATATTACGGTTGATCCAGGCGCGAAGTTGTCTCTTCAAATGCATCATCATCGCGCAGAGCACTGGATTGTGGTGAAAGGTACGGCAGAAGTACGTTGTGGTGATGAAATAAAACTGCTTTCCGAAAATGAATCAACATACATTCCCTTAGGAGAGCTTCATCAACTCTATAATCCAGGCAAGGTACCGCTTGAGATCATAGAGGTGCAATCTGGCTCCTATTTAGGCGAAGACGATATTGTTCGGTTTGAAGACCAATATGGGAGAGCCAAATAGTGGCTGTTTTGGTAACGGGTGGAGCAGGTTATATAGGTACACACACCGTTGTTCAATTGATTGAGCAAGGTGAAAAGGTAATCGTTTTAGATAACTTATGTAACAGTAGCCGGGATGTTTTCAGTCGAATTGAAAAAATCTGCGGTGTTTTGCCTACCTTTATCGAAGGCGATATTCGTAATCGAGAATGTTTGGATAAAATTTTTTCTGCCTCTTCTATCGATTCAGTTATTCATTTCGCGGGTCTTAAAGCCGTAGGTGAGAGCTCTCAAATCCCTTTAGATTACTACCAGAATAATGTTTGTGGGACGCTTATTCTGTGTGAGGCTATGGCCGCAGCAGGAGTTAAGAAATTGATATTCAGTTCATCTGCCACTGTATATGGTGAAGATGCTCCTGTGCCTTACGAAGAGAATATGCCTAGAGGTAAAACGTCCAACCCTTATGGTGCATCGAAGGCGATGGTTGAACAGGTTTTAACTGATCTGTGTGCTTCCGATCCTGAATGGTCTGTTGCTTTGCTGCGTTACTTTAATCCAATTGGTGCTCACCCCACTGGTTTGATTGGGGAGGACCCAAAGGGGATCCCTAATAATTTAATGCCTTTTATTAGTCAGGTCGCTGTTGGTAAACGTAAAGAACTATCTATCTTTGGTGATGATTATCCTACGGAGGATGGAACGTGTGAACGTGATTATCTGCATGTGATGGATCTTGCTGATGGTCATGTGAGTGCGCTTTCTTCATTAGATGAGAATGGCGTTCATATCTACAACCTAGGAACAGGTAATGGGCTTTCTGTGCTTGAGATGGTTAAGACTTTTATGCTTATTACCGGTGTAGATGTTCCATATACTTTTGCGGATAGGCGAGAGGGAGATTTACCCGCGTTTTGGGCTGACGCCTCTAAGGCTGAAAAGGAGTTGGGCTGGAGAGCTACGCGTACGCTAGATGACATGATGGAAGATACATGGCGTTGGCAGTCTAACAATCCTAATGGGTATGAAGGGTAAGCTTCATTTGGAAGGAGAAGTCACCTCAGAGTGATTTGTAGGTATTGTAGGAAGTCACCCTTTTGCGTGAGAAACGAGGTTTTTTCAGTTAGCAGTTTGTCATTCGTTCATAGATTAACTTCTGCTGGGGTAGATTGATCAGCTGATCACGGCTAATAATCAACAGGGAGGTTGAAATGGCTAAGATTATTCATCATGGAGCGGTTAATGGTGTGACTGGGTCATGCCATCAGTTGTTTGTTGATAAGGATCATTCGGTTCTTATTGATTGCGGGATGTTTCAGGGGGCTGAGGCTGCCAATCTTGAGCAAGGTTCTCTTGCGATTAATTTTTCTTTATCCAATATAGTCGGGCTTGTAGTTACTCACTGTCATATCGATCATGTGGGGCGTATACCTTATCTGCTTGCTGCAGGGTTTAATAAGCCAATTTATGCGACTGAAGCGACTGCCCAATTGTTACCGTTGGTGATTGAAGATGCTATCAAAGTGGGTATCAGTCGTGATAGTGATCTTATTGATAAGGTGATAGGTCGGTTGCGATCTCTATTGCGACCGTTTCCTTATGATGGATGGTTTACTATTCCTACCGAAGAAACTGAGATTAAATGCCGTTTTCGTATGGCGGGCCATATATTGGGTTCGGCTTATGTTGAGTTTCAGTTGCCTGATGAGAGGGTGACTTTTTCAGGTGATCTCGGTGCTCCTTATTCACCTTTGTTAGCAGCCCCGAAGTCACCTTATCGATCTGATTGCTTAGTGATTGAAAGCACTTATGGGGATAAAAACCATCAGGGTCGCAAAGAGCGGCGTTTAGAGCTTAAGCGAGTGCTTGAACGTTGTTTGTCGAATGCAGGTACAGTATTGATCCCTGCGTTTAGTATCGGTCGGACCCAAGAGTTACTTTATGAAATCGAGGAGATTATCTATAAGGGTTCTGCTGATTGGAAGAATTTGGATGTGATTGTGGATTCTCCTTTGGCGGCTGAATTCACCAAGCATTATCGTTCACTGAAAACTCTTTGGGATAAAGAAGCTAGTCGTAAGGTATCTCAAGGTCGACACCCTCTGGCTTTTGAACAGTTGATTACCATTGATAGTCATGATGATCATCAGCGATTAGTTAATCATCTTAGGCAATCAGGTAGGCCAGCGATCGTTATTGCTGCAAGCGGTATGTGTGCTGGAGGGAGGATTGTTAATTACCTTAAGGCATTGTTGGGTGATCCTAAAACTGATGTTTTGTTTGTGGGTTATCAAGCGCAAGGTACGGCAGGTAGGGATATCCAGAAATATGGTCCAAGAGGTGGGTATGTTTATCTTGATGATGAAAAGATAAATATCCGTGCTGGAGTGTATACGATAAGTGGATATTCAGCTCATGCAGATCAAAAAGATTTGATTAATTTTGTAAAGCGAATGCGTTTCATGCCAAAAGAAATACGGATTGTGCATGGTGATGCTGAAGCTAAACAGGCTTTGAGGATGAAGCTGCAGGCGTTGGTACTTGAATCTAAGGTCTGGGTTCCTAAAGGATAGCTTTTTAGGGGGGGCAGTGTTCGATGTTTGATTTATTCTTTTGTTGTGATAGCTCTCGGGGAGAGTTCCTACAGGGGGGGGGCTAGTAGGAGGCTTCCTTTTATGGCCTTAGGTTATTAGTGCTAGTAATTGAGATTGTAGGAAGCCGCCCTGCGTGGAAATTTGTTTCTCTTCAGGAGGCCTAAGGGCCAGTCGCTCACGGGGTGGGCTCCTACAAGGGTCTTTTTCCTAAAATGTAGGAATTATGCCCAGAAACGGCTTACTTCAGAGCATACGATGAAGTGAGGGTTTAGCAATGTATCTTTGCGCGTGTTGTAGATGAGCGGTTTCATATCTTGAGTGCTAAGTACTTGTCCGCCTGCTGCTAACACGACAGCGTGAGCGGCTGCGGTATCCCATTCACTGGTTAGGCCTAAGCGAGGGTATAGATCGGCTTTACCTTCAGCAACCAGGCACAATTTTAGGGAGCTGCCCATAGCGATAATGTCTGCTTCTGGAAGCTTCTCCATGAAGGTTTTGAACTCTTCAGATTGGTGAGAACGACTACCTACAACCTTCCAGCCTGTGTTTACTGAAGGGGCAGCCTTAACAGTGATAGGCGCGGGGTCTGTTGATCCTTCTTGTTTAAAAGCGCCTTCGCCTTCAGCTCCCCAGTACAAAGCGTCAATAGCTGGTGCGTAAACGACGCCAAATACAGGCTGACCAGATACGACAAGCGCAACATTGATCGTGAATTCACCGTTTTTCTTGATGAATTCTTTGGTGCCATCCAGAGGGTCAATTAGCCAGTAAGTATCCCAGCTAAAACGATCTGTTTGTTCGTTGGCGTTTGATTCTTCTGATAATACGGGAATTTCTGGTGTTAGCGCGTTTAATCCCTCAACTAGAATCGTATGTGCCGCTAAATCTGCTTCTGTTAGCGGGCTACTGTCAGATTTGTCATAAATAGCAAAATCTTTTTTATAAATTTCCAACACAGCTTGTCCTGCTTTGCGGGATAACTCATTTATAGGTTGTGCATATTGTTCTAGGTTGTTCATTAGTCTTCCTTGCTAAAAATTCCAGATAAGAGGGATTAGTGTTATGCAGCATATGGCTGTGATAAAACTCATCGGTAGGCCAATTTTTAAATAGTCTTTGCTGTGGTATCCACCAGGGCCCATGACCATAAGGTTCGTTTGATAGCCTATAGGTGTAATAAAGCTTGCTGAGGCTGCGAACATAATTGCGATCACAAACGGCAAATAGTTAACACCTAATTGCTCTGCCACTGATATTGCAATAGGAAACATCAGAATGGCAGCAGCGTTGTTGGTGATTAGCTCTGTAAAAACGACAGTTAGTAAGTATAGGAGTGCTAAAACTATCCATGGTGATAGGTCGTTACTGAACAATATACTGCTGGCTATTGCATCGGCTGCGCCTGTTTTTGTCATAGCTGCACCGAGGGAAAATGAGGCTGCTATAACTGTGATAACTGTAAAATCAATATTACGGCGGGCTTTAATAATCGAAACGCATTGGGTAACAACCATGGCGCCTGCTGCTAAAAAGGCGCTTTCTAATATGCTGAGTAGACCGCTGGCACTTAAGAAAATCATACTCATCAAAATTAAAAGTGCTGTAGGAGCTTTATTAAAAACAGGAGGCGTTGAGTCGTTGATTGCGCTAACTAATAAAAAGTCTCTTCGGGATCGGTATTGA
This sequence comes from Neptuniibacter sp. QD57_21, assembly GCF_047778075.1. Classification (GTDB taxonomy): domain Bacteria; phylum Pseudomonadota; class Gammaproteobacteria; order Pseudomonadales; family Balneatricaceae; genus Neptuniibacter. The sequence continues at coordinate 802,192 of NZ_CP180549.1, forward strand.
CCAATAAAATCTTGGCTTGTTTCCAGAAGTAAGGTATCGCCAACCTGTAGGCGGATATCACCAATTTTTCCATCAATACGTTGGCCGTTTCTAGAAACAGATAAAATTGCCGCTTGGAAGCGAGTGCGGAAACGAGAGTCTTTGATAGATTGTTCTAAGCCAGCGAACTCGGGGCCGATAACTGCCTCTACTAAGCACCGTTCATGGTGGGTGATTTGTAGCATTTCTACATCGCCATTGGCTGGGATGAGGCCTCGGAAATGACGAATTTCTCGGGCGCATTCAGGCGCGCCTACGAAGACCAATTCGTCACCTGCAAGTAGCTCTGTGTCTGGAGATACGGCTGTAATAATACGGGATTGTCTATATATCTCTACCAAGTAGCCATAGGTTAAATTTCGTAAGCCGGCCTCTTCGATTGTTTGATTAACCAGAGGGCTATTTTCTTCGACAATAACATTTACGCTGTATTCGCGCACAAGATCTAATTGTTCTACTGCACCTTGGCGGTTAGGAAGTAATTTATCGCCAATTAGATAGAGAAAGCTGCCACCTAAAATAACGAGCGGTAATCCGACCCAAGTTAGGGAAAACATACTCAATGCATGGTCTTTGGTAGACTGAAGTAAGCCGTCTATCACCAGATTGGTACTGGTTCCAATAAGGGTGCATGTGCCTCCTAGAATTGCTGCATAGCTAAGCGGTAGAAGCAATTTTGAGGCTGAAATTCCTTTACGTTTCGACCAATCTTGGATGGATGGAATAAACATCGCAACTACAGCAGTGTTGTTCATGAACGCACTGAGGATGGATGAAGGTATGAAAACTTTGAGTGTAGCCTTGGGTATGGTTTTAGGATTCCCGAGAATGCGGCCAGCTATCCACTGAATCGCCCCTGTCTCTTTTAATCCTGCGGCAACAACGTATAAAACTGCAATTGTCATAACGCCTGGGTTTGCAAACCCATACAACGCTTCGCTTGGTGTCAAAATGCCTGAAATAATCAAAAAACATAAGGCAGCCATAAAGATGATATCGGAAGCCAAGCGCGTACATATTAGCGTGCCTAAAACCAGTATCACAGTGGCGATCGTTAGGTAAGCTTCATATTCCATTATGTTGAGATTCTATCCAGAAATTGGTGTGGCGAAGTTGATGTGCATTTGGGGACATAAATAGTTTTATATCTGCCTTGATGGACTATCTTGTTATACGTAATATTACAACTGATTAAAACTTGAGCTTGTGCGATGAGTAGCAAAGATCGATCTTCTAAAACAGCCGAGATGTTAAGAAAAAAAGCTGTTCTGATGAGGTTGCAAAAGCAAACGCTTGAGCAGATTCATGTTGAAACAGGCCTGAGCCATCCTACCATTATTTCGGCATATAAAAAATTCTTAGAAGGTGGTTGGCAGGCAGTTTTATCAAAAGAGAGTGGTCGGCCTATCGGTATGAAAGGGTTGAAAAATTATACTGCAGAAGAGGCTTTTCAGTATTTATTGTCCCACTCTTACTTTGATATGGATCTTAGTGGGGAAAAAACGCTCTGGAATACAGAAAAAGTAAAGCAGTGGTTTGAGGAAAGCTTAAAAGAATCACTGTCTCTAAAGTCTGTACGTAGATATCTAAGTGAAGTAGGTCTTTTAGAAGAGGAAAAGCCAGAGATATCTCGAGATATAGTCCTCAATGCGTCTTCGTTTCCTAAAAGGGTGTCGGTTTTTATAGCTGGCTTGCGTGATATTGTTGTTGAAGGTCAGCGTTATTACCAGCTCTACATAACCGATTTACGTAATAGTAGTCAGTGGGTCCATTTTTCGTACAAGCCTACAACTAAAGAGTTGATTGAATTTTTTGAATTGCTATTAGGTACGGTCAAGCAAGCTGTAGTTATTAGTCGTTTTTCATACATCCACAAGCACAGTGAATTTTGTAGGTGGTCTAAGTTACGCAATAAACAAATAGAATTTATTCCCTATGAGCAAGTAGTTCCTCATAAAAGTGGAGTGCTAATGGGGGCAGGGACTTTAAATGTTAAAAAGAGCGAGCCTTTTAAAAAAGGTGCGCTTTCAGGAGAAAGTATGCCATTAACACATTTGCAGCGTCTGGAAGCTGAAAGCATTCAGATAATGAGGGAGGTTGTTGCAGAGACTGAAAATCCTGTGATGCTGTATTCGATAGGGAAAGATAGTGCTGTAATGTTACATATTGCGATGAAGGCTTTTTATCCATCGCTTCCCCCATTTCCTTTGCTACATGTTGATACAACTTGGAAGTTTCAGGATATGTACACCTTTAGGGATAAAGTGATCAAGGATCTGGGGTTGGAATTATTGGTCTATACCAATCCTGAGGGTTTAGAAAAAGGGATTAATCCTTTTACTCATGGCTCAGCAATTCACACTGATATTATGAAAACGGAAGCATTGAAGCAGGCTTTAGATAAATACGGCTTTGATGCAGCGTTCGGTGGTGCACGTCGTGATGAGGAAAAATCTCGTGCGAAAGAGCGTATATTCTCATTTAGAACCGGCGATCATCGTTGGGATCCTAAAAAACAAAGGCCTGAGATTTGGAAGCAATATAACGCTAAAAAGCATAAAGGAGAATCAATCCGAGTTTTTCCTATTTCAAACTGGACTGAATTAGATATCTGGCAGTATATCCATTTGGAAGGTATTCCTATTGTGCCGTTGTATTATTCTGCTGAGCGTCCTGTGGTTGAGCGTGATGGTTCTTTGATTATGGTTGATGATGAGCGAATGCCTTTGAATGAAGGTGAGATCCCAATGATGAAGCATGTTCGTTTCAGAACGTTGGGTTGCTATCCGTTAACAGGAGCTGTTGAGTCAAGAGCGACAACTTTACCTGAAATTATTCAAGAGATGTTATTGGCTAAAACTTCTGAAAGGCAGGGGCGAGTAATTGATCATGATTCTGCTGCATCTATGGAAAAGAAAAAGCAAGAGGGATACTTTTAATGGCACATGTATCGGGCCTGATTGAGAATGATATTTCTCAATATCTTCAAGAGCATGAGTATAAAAGTCTTTTGCGCTTTATTACTTGCGGTAGCGTGGATGATGGAAAGAGTACGTTAATTGGTCGCTTGTTGTATGAATCTAAAATGTTGTTTGATGATCAGTTAGCGGCAGTAGAGTCTGACTCAAAGAAGTACGGTACCCAAGGTGAATCAATCGACTTTGCGCTATTGGTTGATGGGCTAGCAGCTGAAAGGGAGCAGGGCATTACGATTGATGTTGCTTATCGTTTTTTTTCCACGGATCAGCGTAAATTTATTGTTGCAGATACTCCTGGGCATGAGCAATACACTCGTAATATGGTGACAGGTGCATCAACTGCCGATGTCGCTATTGTTATGGTTGATGCGCGTAAAGGTGTGTTGACGCAAACTCGCCGTCATAGCTATTTGGTATCTTTAATTGGTATCCGTCATATTGTAGTGGCGGTCAATAAGATGGATCTTGTTGAGTACTCCCAATCAGTTTTTCAGAAAATTATTGAGGATTATCAAACGTTTGCCAAAGAAGTGGGCATTGACAAAGTTACCTTTATCCCTTTGTCTGCCTTTAAAGGCGATAACATTACAACGCCAAGTAAACACATGGATTGGTATCGCGGCACTACTTTAATGGGTTATCTAGAGTCTGTTGAGGTAGATATTGATAGGGCTGAACGGGCGCCATTTAGAATGGCTGTTCAGTGGGTTAATCGACCTAATTTAGATTTTCGTGGCTTTTCGGGGCAGATCTCAAGTGGTGTGGTCCATCCAGGGGATAAAATCCGAGTGCTGCCTTCGGGTAATGAAAGCAAAATCTCTAAGATAGTTACTCTGGATGGTGATCTAGATCGTGCGGTAGCTGGCCAGTCTGTCACGCTAACACTTGAAGATGAAGTGGACATCTCGCGAGGTGATCTGCTAGTTGAGTCTGCAAATCCTGCTTCTGTGGCTAAGCAATTTGAAACGGTAATTGTTTGGATGAATGAAGAGCCTTTACTGGCTGGGCGTACTTATCTGATTAAGGCTGGGACGCAAACCTGTTCGGCTACTATTACAGATATCAAATATCAGGTGAACGTTAATACGATGGAGCGTACCGCCGCTAAAGCTCTTGAGCTTAATGCTATTGGTGTTTGTGCGATTAGCTTAGACAGAGATATTGCCTTTGATCCATATAGGGATAACCAGGATACAGGTAGTTTTATATTAATTGATCGTCTGAGTAACGGTACTGTTGGGGCCGGGATGATTAATTTTGCTTTACGTCGTAGTCATAATATTACGATGCAGCATGTGGATGTTGATAAGGCAGAGCGTGCGGGCCTGAAAAATCAAAAGCCTTGTATTTTGTGGCTGACAGGCCTTTCGGGTTCAGGAAAATCGACGATTGCTAATTTGGTCGAGCAAAAACTCTTTGCTATGGGGCGACATACCTACCTGTTAGATGGTGATAATGTGCGTCATGGCTTGAATAAAGATCTTGGTTTTACGGACGGTGATAGAGTAGAAAATATTCGTCGTATCGCAGAAGTTTCAAGCTTAATGCTTGATGCGGGTTTGATTGTCTTGACTGCATTCATATCGCCATTCAGTTCTGAGCGCCGAATGGCTCGCGAATTAGTTGGTGAGGGTGAGTTTATTGAGGTCTTCATCAATACACCGCTTGATGTGGCTGAGCAACGCGATGTGAAAGGGCTTTATAAAAAAGCGAGAAAGGGTGAACTTAAAAATTTCACTGGTATTGATTCTCCATATGAAGCACCAGAGAATCCAGAGTGTGATCTACGTACTGCAGGTTACAGCGCGGATGAGTGTGCAGATCAAGTAGTGCAATATCTCAAAGATAATGGTTATCTGGGCTAGAGGTATTCAGATTAACTAGAGCTCTCTTTCCTCATAGCTATTTCTTAGTTGTTCGGAATGAGGGCTTTTTTATTGGTGTTTTTATTCTAATAGGTTTTAGATGTATTAATGTGAGCTTTTTGTTTTAACTTTGTCTTTGTTAAAGCTCGGTTGGTATATGAAGCGGGAGATTGCTCCCATTGGGGGGGAATTGAAGCTTATAAAGGGAAAGGGTACCGACATCCTTGTCGGCTCCTTATCTTCCCTGATCAGAATGCAGAGGCCTTCATCCCTGAAGGCTAGGGCCTTCCCTGACCTCTCTGCTGTTAAAGATATTAAGTTTATCGGTCGAGTAAATATATAGGAAATATTCCTAATTTTTTTGTTGGGTGGTTGTAACCCCTTTGATTGAAGGCCGTGACGGTTAAAGTGTTACTTGTCTAATAGGTCTTTGCGTCTTTAAGTTTCGGTCGATACAATTCGGGAAATTCTTAACCAATTGATAGGTTTAGTTGTGCGAAGCCCTCTTCTTTTTTTACTGCTTTTATTATCTACATCTGTATCTGCTGTCGAGTATTTGGTTGTGACAAGTGACAGCGTCAGAGTTCGTGCACAACCCGGTTTAAACGGTCGTAGTATGCTGATGCTTAATAAGGGGCATTTAGTTATCAAAATGGAAGAGCAAGGTGAGTGGACGCGTATCTATTTCACAGGGAAAGAGGAAAAAACCGGAAAAACAGAAGGTTGGATGCATAGTTCATTTTTAAAAGAAGAAAACAAGCTGCAGCAGCAGGCAGTACCTGAAAAGTTAAAACTAGAGGTAATAGCTGCTGAGTTAACCTGCGAAAAGATTATTGGTGCCGAAATAATTCAGGGTTGTGATCTGCATTTTCAGTATGAGTTACTTCAAAGCGCCGACCTTAAATCAATTAAGGTTGGTTGTAGTGCTGAGTTGGTGGCTAGAGCGCGGAGTGGGGATTTAATTCCTGTTCCAGTAAATCAAACGCTGGATCATTCAGTAGTCGAACAGTCTGATACTTACTCTATGCATATACTTATGAAGGCAGATGTGTCCTATGAGTTAGAGCAAGTGAATATAGAAGGTAGTCGGTGTCAGCTTGTGGGGTACCTATAGGATCAGGTTTTATTGTTTACAGCGTGGTTGCTCGCTTAGCTTATTTACGTGGAGATACTTCTTTCGCTGTTTTTAGTGTTATTTTAGTGAGTGCAAAGCATAGAAACATCGCAAAAATTACTCCGCTAGCATTTGCGAAAGCATCCCAGGCTGAAAAATGACGAAGGGGGCGTAGTATTTCCTGAAAATACTCTAAAGAATAGGATAATAGTAAGCACACGCTCCAATAGATTAAGTGTGGCGCTTGGTAAAGAGCGAACCTCCCAAGAAAAGAGACAACAAAGAATGCAATAAAGTGTCCTACTTTATCTGAGTCTTCAAATAATCTTTCTGGAGGGGTGCTTCTAAAAATGCCATATAAAAGCGCTGTGAGGGCTAGTATGAATAAGATTCTGATTAGGGTTTTATATTTTTTTATAAAGGCGCTGTTCACTTCTGGTTCTCTATTCTTTGGGGCTATTAGGCCTTTAAAGGCTTGTTGGAATGTTTTTGGCTGTTAATTAGTTGCTTGGAAGAGGGAGTAGGTTCCTCCCTCGCAGAAAATAGTAGAAGTGATTGCTGTTATCTGCCTACACCGTAGTAAGTGAACCCTAAGCTTTTTAATAGCTCTTTATCAAAAATGTTTCTGCCGTCAATGATAAGCGGTTGGTTCATCTGATTGAGGACTTCATTATAGTCAGGGGACCAGTATTCAGGCCATTCGGTCAGTAATAGAAGACCGTCGCTGTCTTTGAGGGCATCGTATGGGTTTTCGAAGTAAATAAGATTGCACTGATTGCCAAAGTGCTCTCGGATGTTATTCATAGCTTCTGGGTCGTGTATCTGCAGGGTGCAGCCTTGTGCTAGTAACGTATCTATTACTTTGAGGCTTGGAGAGTTGTCTATACTTGCCGTACCTGATTTGAATGAGAGGCCCCAGAGTGTAATTGTTTTTCCTTGAAGGTCGCACGAGTAATGGCGCCATAGCTTTCGGAAAGGTTGTTCTTTTTGCTTTTCATTTTCAGTCAATACAGTATCAAGCAATTTTGAATTTCGGGCTTCGGTCATCAAATCTGATAGCGCTTCAATATATTGTTGAAAATGTAAACCGCCAAACCCGCAACCAGGATGGAGATAGTGAGGCCCTATGCGAGGGTCTGTAATCATAGCTTCTCGGATAACTTCTATATCAACTTCTAGTTGATCGGCAAGATTGGCAAGCTCATTAATGTAGCCTAAACGTAAAGCAAGCATTCCGGTGTTCGCAAATTTTGTGAACTCTGCTTCTTTACAAGACATGATCATCCACTGTTTTACCGATTGGCTGAAAGGGCGCATTAGGGCTTTGATATTTAGTAAAGCCCAATCATTTGTGCAGCCAAGTATAATGGTTTGTGGCGATTTGTAATTATCTAAGGCTGAGCCTTCTGCGAGCATGTCAGGTATGTAGCTGATAACTTGGTTGTTTGCTTCGTTTAGCTGGCTCTGTAACTTATCTGAACTACCTACACCGAAATTAGATTGGTTAATTATCAGGAGATTAGAAGAATGTTGATCGCTAAGGCGGTTAACTAATCGTTCAGCTGTTTTGAATTGATCTGGGTTAAGCGCAAGAATATGGTTTGAAGCGTGAGCAATACCATCAGTATCGGAGCCTATAGTGAGTCGGCCACTGTGTTGAGCATCGGAAATAAGTTGTTCGAGGTTGGGTTCATTGCTTACTTTGAACTCAAGGTCTTGTTCGTTAGGAAATTCATGTTCATTAGGGACCAATAAGATATTGTTGCCGCTTTCTGCGAGAGCTGCCGCAGAGGTCCATGCTAGAAGTTCGTTACCCCAAATGGTGATTTTCATTTTACCTCTCCCTTGGACGCAATGTGGCTGAGTAGGCCGTTTGTAGAGCTATCAAAGTTAGGTTTGCCGCTATTGGTGTCAAACGCATTTAACAGAGAAGTGGCTACTTTTTTACCAAGTTCTACACCCCATTGGTCAAATGGGTTTATGTTCCAAATTACGGATTGGACGAATACTTTGTGCTCGTAGAGTGCTATCAGTTGTCCAAATGTGAAAGGTGTTAGTTCATCTAGCATGATGGTTGTGCATGGCTGATTGCCTTTATAGCGTTTATAAGCTGGAGCACTTGCTGCTCCTTGAAGAACAGAGTCTCCGAGCGCAAGGATTCTCGACTGAGCGAGGCAGTTTGCTAAATTAAGTTGGTGCTGATGTTGTAACTCAGAATTGCCGGTTTCATGATACCGGCGTGCGGATACAATAAAATCACACATGACAGCCTCAGTTCCTTGATGGAGTAGTTGATAAAATGCGTGTTGTGCATTTGTTCCGACTTCTCCCCAAAGAATGGGGCAGGTTTTATAGTTTACGTTGTTGCCATTTCTATCGACAGATTTTCCGTTACTTTCCATCTCAAGCTGTTCGAGGTAAGCAGGTATGTGACTTAGTCGTCCGTCATAAGGAAGGATGGCATGAGCATTAATATTTAGAAAGTTGATATTCCATATACCTACCATCGCAAGCAAAACTGGTAGGTTTTCCTCAAAGTCGGTAATTCTGAAATGTTCATCCATTTCATGTGCGCCGGCTAGAAGTTCTTTGAACCCCGACATTCCTAACTTTAATGCAATTGGGAGGCCTATAGTTGACCACATGGAATATCGCCCACCTGTCCAATCCCAAAATTCAAGTTGATTGCTTTTTGGAATGCCCCATTCAAATACTTTATGCGGGTTGGCGGATACTCCGATAAAGTGACGTGCTACCAGAGTTTCCTCGCTTCCTGAATTGCTTGCTTGTTTTAACCATTCTTTAGCTGTTTGCGCATTAGCCAATGTGTCTATCGTTGTGAATGACTTGGATGAGATGATGAAAAGTGTGCGCGCAGGATTGAGCTGGTCAAGTAAGTCTGCGAGTTGGCTGCCATCCATAGACGAAACAAAATGGACTTTTATTTTGCGAGCAATATTGGGGCTATTCTCCGATAGCGCTTTGCACGCCATAAATGGACCTAAATCGGAACCGCCTACGCCAATATTTACAACAGTGTCAATTGAATGGCCTGTATAACCTCTCCATTGCCCAGAATGAATTCTTTTAACGATTTGTTCCATTCGAGCTAGGTTGTCATGCACTTCGGTTACAATATTTTTACCTGCTAAAGGTATAGAAAAGTTCGCTGGAGACCGCAGTGCTGTGTGTAAGGCGGGCCTGTCTTCAGAATCGTTAACATGCTCTCCTTGGAATAATTTTGATATCCAATCGGAAAGTTGTTTTTCCTCAGCTAATTTTATTAGCAATGATTTAGTTTCAGGCGTGATTCTTTGTTTGGAAAGATCGAGTAGTAACTCTTGCTGCTCAAAAGTAAATTGATTAAAGCGATCCGGCTCCTGTGTGAACAGTGTGCTTATATGTGATTGAGACATATTATTGGCATGGCATTTGAGGCTGTCCCATGCCGCGGATTCGGGTGATGACATCAGTGTTCCTTAGTTTGTGCTAATCGCTAATCCAGTATTTTACCCATCATTTTTGTTTTGGGTGAAATATATCCTTGGATATCTCTGATACAACTGGAGGTATCTTTCTTTTTGAGCTTAGTCCCCTAGGGGTTAAGCAAGGCCCTTACTTTTAATTACTCGGTAAGTGGGCGTCTAGCGTTGTTTTATAAAGCTAGGCGCCTCTCGTGTTGGCCTTTAAAGGTTAAGCTCTTTTATAAAGCTTTTAAGGCTGTCAGCGGTTTCAGTGTGCTGAAGACCGTAAGCAACATTTGCTTGCAAGTAGCCAGCTTTATTCCCGCAGTCGTAAGTTTTCCCGCTCATGTGGAATGCTTGCAGTTTACCTTCTTTAAGGTAGTCAGCCATTGCGTCTGTTAGTTGGATTTCTCCGCCTGCACCAGGCTTAGTGTCCTTCAATAGCTCCATGATGCGAGCAGGGAGTATGTAGCGGCCATTGATTGTGAGGTTTGAAGGTGCTTCATCAATTGGCGGTTTCTCTACCATGCGAGAAATATCCGCGGATTGTCCGGCAGAAATATCAATGCCTGAACAATCAACTACACCGTAGCGGTCGACGTGTTCCATAGGAACTGGCTCAACCATGATTTGGCCGCAACCTGTCTTTTTATATGTATCTACCATCGCCGATAGGTCGGCTTGCGGCAGACCGTGGCAATTAATAAGCATATCTGGGAGTAAGACCGCGAAGTCTTCATTCCCTATGATTGGTGCAGCGCAAAGAACGGCGTGACCTAAGCCTAGAGCTTTGTGTTGACGAACAGCACTGATGGAAACATCCGATGGAATAATGTTTTGGACTGATTCTAGGATGGCTGTTTTTCCTTTACGCTCTAATTCGGCTTCGAGTTCGTAATGGCAATCGAAATGGTCTTCTATAGAGGCTTTGCCTGAACGTGTAACCAATACTATATCTTTAATCCCTGCGGCTACAGCTTCCTCAATAACGTGTTGTATCACAGGTTTATCTACAACGGGCATCATCTCTTTAGGAATGGCCTTACTTGCTGGGAGTACTCGTGTGCCTAAGCCCGCTACGGGGATTACAGCTTTGGTTACTTGATTTGACATCCTTTTGTGTGTCCTCTGAGTGTTAATTCCATAAATGTTAAATAGTAACATGGCTTTGTTACAGTAATTAAGATAATTAGTTAAAGCTGCTACTCTTTTTTGCAGGTGCGAATGCGAGATTTGCTGTTGGATTGTGTGTTAGAATGATCGAAATTTATCCATCAGTCCAATGGCTTGGCGAATAGCAAATACTCAGAGATGGATAGTGGAAAAGGAAAGGGATGATATTCCATGGAAAATTTGGCTCGCAAGCATCGCTTTATTGGTTGTACATTTACTCTCTTGGCTAGCTTTATGGCAGCTGCCCCTACTTTTGCTATTGATCCAGCTCCTGCAAAACTAGGGCCTCTTCAGGTAATTCCTCAGTTTAATGTCCAGGTTGGGCATGATGATAATATTTATTCTACGGACTCAAACAAAGTTGATTCAGTCATTACTGTGGTTAATCCTTCTGTTCAAGCTGTTTTGGAAAAAGGCCTAGATGTTTATAGCTTGAATTATGCTATTAAGCATGGAATTTATGAGAATGATTCTGCAGATAATTATACGGATCATGATCTGTCTGCTCAGGCTTATTTAGACTTTAATATCCGTAACCGTTTGGAATTGTTAGCTCGGTACCTAAAGGCCCATGAAGACAGAGGGTCTGGTCTTAATCAGGGTTCGAATGCTACAGCTAATGCTGCGCCAGTCGAATATGATGTAACTACTCTATCTGCGAAATATGGTTTTGGCGCGCAAGATGCTAAGGGGCGGATCGAAGTCGCAGCGGAGTTAAATGATCGTGAATATAGTAATTTTCGAAGCCAGACTGCAGCTAAAGATCGAGAAAGTTCAAAAGTTACCGGCACATTTTATTATCGGGTAATGCCTAAAACGTCTCTATTATTCGAAATTGAGCATGAAGAGATTGATTATGATCTTGCTTCTGTGACTTTAGATAGCTCAGAAACCGAATATTTGGTGGGTGCTACTTGGGATGCAACTGCAAAAACCACGGGTATCTTCAAAATAGGTTATGCGGAAAAAGATTTTGATTCAGCGTCACGTGAAGATGATGATGGTATTAGCTGGGAATTGGCCGTTAACTGGGCACCCAAAACATATTCTGTCGTTAGTTTTGTAACAAGTAGGGAAGAAGAAGAAACTGACGGTACTGGTAACTATATAGATACAACTAGCTGGAACCTAGGTTGGGAGCACGATTGGGGTAATCGAATTATTTCCCGTGTGGGATATGGTCAGTCAGATAGCGATTATGTTTCTAGTAGCCGTTCTGATGAATCGGAAATTTATGGTGTTGGTGTTACTTATCAACTGCAGCGCTGGTTGGACCTAGGGCTTGATTATTCTTATTCGGATCGGACTTCGAATCAGAGTGGTCTTGATTACGACAAAAATGCTGTTTATTTCACAGTACAAGGTTCTTTGTAATCCGTCCTGAATAATTGTTGTAAGGATTAATTGTGTCAAACGTATATAAAATTTTTGCCTGTGCCTTTTTTCTGCTTAGTGCTTCCTTTAGTAAAGCCAATGATCTGTCTGATTACCCTTTGGGTGCGGGGGATCTTTTGAGTATCACCGTATTTGGTGAAGAGGATTTAAGTTTAGAAGTGCGTTTGAGCGATGCGGGCACTATTTCATATCCGTTTTTGGGAGAAATTAGCACTAATGGTTTGAGTACGGGCGAATTAAGTGAAGTGATTCGTTCTAAATTAGCAGATGGTTATTTAGTCAACCCAAGTGTCAATGTTGCAGTAATAGAATACCGACAATTCTTTATTTATGGCCAGGTGGAAGAGCCCGGCGCATATCCTTATCAGCCGGGGCTGACCCTTCAGAAAGCGGTTGCGCTTGCGGGTGGTTTTACTGAACGAGCCTCGTCGGACAAGTTTTTTGTTGTAACGGAGCAACAAGCAAATAAAGACCCTATTAAAATCGATATCAATCATCCGGTTACCCCTGGAGACACGATAACGATCGAAGAAAGTTTCTTTTAATTCCCTAGTGAGCTTTCCAAACGGATTTGTATATGGATAACAAGCAAAACGCTGCATTTGACCGCTTAATGCAAGAAGACGTTATTGACCTCCGAGAATATTGGCTAACGATTAGTCGGCATAAATGGGGAATCATAGGCTTTGCCTTTTTGGTAACTTTGCTCACGATTCTTGTGGTTTTCTCTATGAAACCGGTATATCGGGCTACTGCCACATTGTTAATTGAGGCTCAGGAAGCGCAAGTTGTCTCTATTGAAGAGGTTTATGGTTTAGAGTCCGGGAATCAAGAGTATTTTCTGACTCAGTTTGAGATTCTGAAGTCGAGAAAGCTTGCTGAATCGGTAATGCGCAAGCTGGATCTAGCTAATCATCCTGAATTTAATGAAGAACCGACTTTTTCTTTTAATTGGCGAGAATTATTGCCACTAGAGCTTCCGGGTGGGGTTATTGAACCATCTGAAGAAGATATATTTCAGAAAAAATTAGATCTATTCCGTCAAAAAATAACGGTCTCTCCGGTACGTAAAACTCAGCTTGTAAAAGTAACATATGAGTCATATTCGCCTGTAATGGCTGCAGAAGTCGCTAACGCAATTGGTCAGGCTTACATAGAAAGTAACCTAGAGGCTAAGTTGGAAGTGACTATGCAGGCTTCTACTTGGTTGAGTGATCGTCTTGGTTACTTGCGTGATGAATTAAGAGTGGCTGAGAAACAATTGCAAAATTACCGAGATCAGGAAGGTATTGTCGGTGAAAAAGGTGGTTTGGATATTGCCTCTAAAGAGCTAGATCTTGTTTCTACCAAGCTTGTTGAATCTCGAAGAGATCGTCTGGAATTGCAAGGCGTTTATGACCAAATCCAAAAAATAGGTAAACGCAATCCTCGTAAATTAGAGTTACTTCCAGCTGTGCTGCAGCATCCTTTGGTTCAGACAATGAAGGAATCTGTAGCAGAGAAGCAATTAAAAAAATCTGAACTAGCTAAGCGATATGGTAGCAAGCACCCAAAAATGGTAGCTGTGAATTCAGAATTGAATATTGCCTACCGTTCTTTAAATCAGCAAATTATCTCTGTGGTTAATGGAATCGAAAACCAATATAAGGCAGCGTTGGCTAGTGAGAAGTCCCTAGAGAATTCTTTGGCAACGACTAAAGGCAGTATGCAGGATCTGAGTCGTAAAGAGTTTAAATTGCGTGAATTGCAGCAGGATGTCGATACCAAGCGAGCTCTGTATGATACTTTCTTTACTCGCTTTAATGAGACGAGTGCGACAGGTGATTTGAGAACTGCTAATGCACGAATAGTAGATCCGGCAGTAAAGCCTCAGCTGCCAGCAAAGCCAAACAAGAAATTAATAGTAGTATTAGCATTTGTTGTAAGCGTTATGTTTGGTGTTGTTTTTGCCTTCCTATTGAAAGCGTTAGATAACACGGTTAAAACTGCAGCCGATATTGAGGGTAAGTTGGGTGAAACAATGATGGGTTTATTACCATTGTTAAAACGCAAGGATGTTAAACACCCGAGTTATAGTGAATATCTGGAGGACTCTCAATCCGCTTTTGCGGAATCAGTTCGTACTATTAGAACGGGTGTGGTGTTGTCTGCTTTAGATAATCCACATAAGGTGTTGGCTGTCACCTCAACTATTCCTGGTGAGGGCAAAACATCAACAGCGATCAATATGGCTTATTCATTAGGGCAAATGGAGCGAGTATTGCTTATTGATGCAGATATGCGTAGACCTTCTCTTGCCAAAGCGCTGGGTTTTGATCATAAATTACCAGGATTATCTAATTTTGTGGCGGGTACCTCAAAGCTAGAGGATTGTATTCATCATCATGAAGCTTCGGGTATCGATGTTTTGACTGCAGGTATTATTCCTCCAAACCCGCTTGAATTATTGTCTTCTGAGCGTTTCGCAAAAGCACTAAGTGTGCTTGAAACTAAGTATGATCGTATCGTTATAGATACTGCACCAACGCAAGCGGTAAGTGATGCGCTAGTGCTTGCTCCAAAAGTTGGTGCGATGATCTACGTGGTTAAGGCTGATTCAACCAGTTATCAACAAGCCAAAGCTGGTTTGAAGCGATTGAAAGATATTAATGCTCCACTCATCGGTGTAGTGCTAAATCAGGTGAATACCAAAAAAGCGTCTAAATATTATGGGGCTGATTATGGTGGGTATTACGATTCCTACGGTTATACAGAGGAAAGCAAGAGCGCAGCATGATTGATCTGCATTGCCATATTTTGCCCGGTATCGATGATGGAGCCTCTTCTTTAGAAGAGGCTCTTTCGCTTGCTCGTATTGCTGTAGCTGATGGCATTACACATATGGTCTTTACGCCCCATGTTCATCCTGGTCGGTATGACAATAATGCTCAAACTATTCAGCCTGTATTTGAGCAATTTCAGCAAGCGCTTGTGGATAATGATATTCCTTTAGTGGTTATGCCAGCAGGAGAAGTTCGGTTGTCCGTTGAGGTTTTAGCTATGTTTACCTCCGGGCAATTACCATTCCTTGGTGAGTGGGATGAAAAAAAAGTGATGCTATTGGAGCTCCCGCATAGTCATGTACCGCCAGGTACCGATAACCTAGTGAAGTGGCTTTTGGATCGCGGTGTGCTACCAATGATTGCTCACCCAGAGCGAAATAAAGGGTTTATTGCGGATGAGCGTAAATTGGCACCTTTTGTTGAGATGGGGTGTTTGTTTCAGCTGACGGCTATGTCAGTGACTGCTGATTTTGGGCAGAAGGCTCATGAATTAGCTTTGAGGATGCTAGAAAATCAATGGGTTACAGTTCTTGCTAGTGATGCGCATAACGCAAACTATAGGCCGCCGATCTTATCAAAAGCGTTGGAAGCTGCAGCTGAAGTCATTGGTGTGGAAGAAGCGCGGCGTTTGGTGTGGGAAAACCCGGCTCGTATCATTGGTATAAATTAGATTTTGAAAGGGTTATGTCAGTTAAATCACCACTAATAAAATTATCAATTGTTATAGGCCTGCTTTTCTGTGTCATGGGTATTTATATGGCTGCGTCTTGGGCGATGGGTGATTTGTATGGTTATAAGGCCCGTTATGCGATTGAGTCTTGGCAAGAGGAGCGGACCTTGCCTGATTTGAAAGTAATAGACGAGGCTCTCGCCGATGCTGACCGAGCTTTATCTTGGGAAAGTGAAAACCCTGAGTATCATGAGCTTAAGGCTAGAGCCTTATATTATAAGGCCTTAGTGAAAGGGGTGGATGGCCTAGGGAGGGCTTACCTTGTAAGCGCTAAGCAGTCTCATGATACTGCTGCGCAGTTAAGGCCTCGATGGCCCTATACATGGGCTAATATGGCTTTAATGAAAGCTTATCTTGGTGAGTTTGATGAGGTATTTGATCAGGCCTTAGTTAAAGCTGAAAAATATGGCCCTTGGGAGCAATCTGTTCATCTTACAATTGCGCATACGGGGGCGATGTCATGGCCAAATTTGTCTGTAGAGCAAAAGAATATTATTGCTGCAAATGTCTCTCGAGGGTTAAAGCATAATTTTAAGGGTATGGCGCTTAACTTAGATGCATATAAACGACGCAATCTGATTTGTGCGTATATGCATAGAGATGAAAACCAAAAAAGGTTTTGTAGATAGCTTTACGCCCTCTAGTCAGTTTTCTGCTGACAATTCTTTAATTGTCCGGATTTAAAATAATGCTAGGATGCTCAATCTAGTTCTATCGTAGAGTTAAATATGGATCTGATTGAGCCTTTTTTTAAGGTGTTTCTTCTTATTTTTCTAGCTGAATTTGGTGATAAAAGTCAGCTGGTTTGTATGACCTTATCGGCTAGATATAAGCCTGTCCCGGTCTTAATAGGTGCGGTGACTGCGTTTTCAGTTTTGAATCTGTTGGCCGTTTTGTTTGGCGCAACTATAAGTGCCTATCTTCCTCAAACTATACTATTTGCTCTAGTCGGCACGCTGTTTTTGGTATTTGGTGTTCAGTCCTTACGTGCTGAGGATGATGAAGAGGAGGGTGATCTTAAGATCGGTAAGCACCTGCTTCTGTCTGTATTTGTATTAATATTTCTAGCTGAGTTTGGCGATAAAACGCAGTTATCTATAGCGGGTATGTCTGCTGTAGAGAATGCATGGATTGTTTGGCTTGCGGGAACATCTGCGTTGTTGGTTACGACGTTGCTGGGAGTTTGGTTGGGGCAATTCTTACTTAAACGTCTGTCCATTATTTGGATTCATCGAACGGCCGGTGTGTTATTTATTGGTTTTGCTTTAGTGGCTTTTTGGCAGTTAGCACAATTGGTGATGTAGATATGATCCAAGGTTTTCTTATTTTGTTGGTATGCCAGTTGGTTGGGGAACTCATCGTTACGGCTGCAAGTGTGCCTATTCCTGGCTCAGTGGTTGGCATGGTTTTGTTGCTGGTAGGGTTGATTATTCGGGGCGAGGTGCCAGAAGGGCTGCGTGTAACGGCTGAGGGGTTGCTGAAAGTGCTGCCATTGCTTTTAGTGCCAGCAGGTGTGGGGTTGATGAACTATTTTGGAGTGCTTTCCGATTATTGGCTTGAGCTGATGGTATCGTTATTTGTAAGTACTTTGATAACCATGTTTGTTGTGGCTTTTATGTTGAAGGTGCTCTCGAAAGAAAAGGCGAGTGCTAAGCAGGATTTAGGAGATGATGATGCTTGAGTTGTGGTCTCATTTTCAAACATTTCCAGTACTTTGGCTTGTCGTGACGCTAGTAGTTTTTTTATGTGCGTCCTGGATAAATGCAAAAGCAGGAAAAACGCCGTTTTTACATCCTGTATTGGTATCACTCTCACTGATTATTGTTGTTCTAAAACTAACTGAAACGGACTATGTGACCTATATGCAGGGTGGGCAGTATATTCACCTGTTATTGGGTCCCGCGGTTGTAGTATTGGCGGTCCCTTTATATGACAACCTCGCGACTGTGAAGCGATTGCTTGTGCCTTTACTGGTAGGTTGTGTCGTTGGGGCTATTGTTGCCGCGAGCTCAGCAATTCTCATCGGTGTTGCTTTTGGGTTGAGTGATGAGCTGCTATTAACTTTGGCACCTAAGTCTGTTACTTCCCCTATCGCAATTGCGGTAGCAGAAAAAATGGGCGGTTTTCCTTCTTTGGCTGCTGGACTTGTTCTTATTACAGGTGCGATGGGGTGTTTAATCGCACCGTTTGTTTATCGTCTGCTAGGCATTAAGGATGAGGCTGTAAAAGGCTTTGTTTTAGGTGTTGGTGCTCATGCGATGGGTACTGCATTTGCTTTTGAATACGGAATGGTTGCAGGTGCATTTGGTGGCTTGGCTATGGGAATGACGGGGGCATTTACTGCGTTTATGCTACCGGTTTTGGTGCCTTTGTTGGGGTTGTAGTTGCAAGAGTGTCTTATCGCGGTAAGATGCCGCTCCTACAAAGAAAGCTTTATTGGAGGAGGTGCATCTTACACCGAAATTTATTTAGTCTAGAAACTTATCCTACGATACAGCCTAAAAGTGAGCATCTCTGGGAGTCGTATCTGCGCTGAAAAAAACCTTTCTAGCTGTATTGTACTTTATCCACTGAATTGAAATGTTTCCTAGTAACACCCCTCCTTATGTTGCATTTGCTAAATGATCCTTTCGCCGGTAAAGTTCGCGCAGGTTAAAAAGTAGATCAAATTGGCAAATCTCATGACTCCATTAGAAAGATACAAGCAAGACCTCAAGCGCGATGATTTCTCTTATGATCCAGCCCAAGAGATGGCTGTTGAGCATCTTCAGCGTTTATATGACGATCTTGTAGCGGTTAAGGCTGAAGAGCCTAAAGTCGGTTTAATGGGGCGTTTGAAGAGTAAGCTGAAAAAACCGGAGCCGAAAGAGCCGGTTAAAGGTTTGTATTTCTGGGGTGGTGTAGGTCGTGGTAAGACTTACCTGATGGATACTTTTTACGACAGTCTTCCGTTCGAACAGAAGATGCGTACCCACTTCCACCGTTTTATGCAGCGTGTACATGCAGAATTAAAAGAGCTGGATGGTACGGCTAACCCACTAGTTGAGATTGGCAAAAAGTACGCACAAGAAGCTCGAATTATCTGTTTTGATGAATTCTTTGTTACAGATATCACTGATGCCATGATTCTGGGCGGCTTGCTGCAAGAATTATTCAAGAACGGTGTGACTCTAGTGGCGACGTCCAATATTGTGCCTGATGGATTGTACAAAGATGGATTACAGCGCGCTCGCTTCCTGCCAGCGATTGATATGCTAAATCGTTACACAGAAGTTGTGAACGTTGATGGTGGTGTTGACTATCGTTTACGTGCTTTAGAGCAGGCAGAGCTTTACCACTATCCGTTAGATGCTGAAGCGGATAAGAGTTTAAACCGCAGTTTTGAAAGTCTTGCGCCAGATCTAGAAGAGGTGGTTGAAGCCGAGGTTCTGGATATTAATGGCCGTGATATGCAGACACGCCGCTGTTGTGAAGACGTGGTTTGGTTTGATTTTAAAGAGCTTTGTGAAGGTCCTCGTTCCCAGAATGACTACATTGAGCTGGGCAAGATATTCCATGCTGTGATGGTGGGTAATGTGCCGCAGCTGGGTCGCTCAAATGATGATGCCGCTCGTCGCTTCATCAATATGGTCGATGAATTCTATGATAGTGGCGTTAAGTTGATTATCAGTGCTGAAAAGCCAATTCATGAAATTTATTCAGAAGGGCGTTTGGAATTCGAAATTGAGCGAACTCAAAGTCGTTTGCTTGAGATGCAGTCGCATGAGTATCTGGCTAGAGAGCATAGAGCTTGAGCTGTAGATAATGTTTTTAAAAGATGTGCTTTTATAGCGCATTTTTTATATGGGTGTGGAGCAAAGCTGGTTTTGAGTTGTTGCTGATTTTGGCCTGTTATTAACTGGTTTTTACTTGCAGTAAGGAATGCGCATATATATAATGCGCGCTCCCAAGTTTAGGCTTGCTTAAATTTTGGGCAGAAGAGAGTTGCTCTAATCAATTTGGAGCAACAAATAATTATAAGTCAGATCGGGCGATTTTATTAATAAAATCAACGAGATCTGAGTAAAGTTGAAAGGCTATACAGATGAAAACATTCGTCGCTAAGCCAGCCGAAGTAAAACGCGACTGGTACGTTGTTGACGCAGAAGGTAAAACTCTGGGTCGTCTGGCTACTGAAATTGCACGTCGTCTACGTGGTAAGCATAAGCCAGAATACACTCCACACGTTGATACTGGTGACTACATTGTAGTTGTTAACGCTGAAAAAGTAGGCGTTACTGGTAACAAGCGTAAAGATAAAACTTACTACCACCACACTGGTTTCCCAGGTGGCTTGAAAGAAGCTTCTTTCGAGAAGATGGTAGAAACTTTCCCTGAGCGCACTATCGAGCTTGCTGTTAAAGGCATGCTGCCAAAAGGTCCACTAGGTCGCGCTATGTATGCGAAGCTGAAAGTTTACGCTGGTGCAGAGCATCCGCATCAGGCTCAGCAGCCTAAAGAACTTAACGTTTAAGGGGAAGGATAATCATGTCTACTACACAGTATTACGGTACAGGTCGTCGTAAAACTTCTACAGCACGTGTTTTCCTGCGTCCAGGTACAGGTGCTATCACTATCAACAACCGCACTATCGAAGAATACTTCGGTCGTGAAACTGCGCGTATGATCGTTCGTCAGCCTCTAGAGCTTACTAACAATCTTGAAGCGTTCGACGTTGTTGTTACTGTTAAAGGCGGCGGCGGCTTCGGTCAAGCTGGCGCTATCCGTCACGGTATCACTCGTGCACTAATGGAATTTGATGAAACGCTTCGTCCAGCTCTACGTGAAGCAGGTTACGTTACTCGTGACGCTCGTATGGTTGAACGTAAGAAAGTTGGTCTACGTAAAGCACGTAAGAAGCCACAGTTCTCCAAGCGTTAATTCGATATCTTTTTCGAAAGATTTTGGATTCAGAAAAAGCGCCTGCCCCTTTATCGGGGTGGGCGTTTTTTTTGCACTGCGTTATATCAATACATTGGCCTAAAGTACGGCGAAAAATAAGTAATTCACCTTGTAAGAAAGGGGTAATTTCTTTACTATTTGGGCCATTTTTAAGATACAGATTTCCGTAGCTATAAAATTCTTAGCGGCCAGAATATTTTTGCACCTGCAGAGATATAAAATAAGGTCGATTGAGGGGAGATAACTTAATGAGCAATGATGGCGTGAATAAGGGTCGGCGCCGTCTCCTAATCGGTGCTACATCCGCAGTTGGTGCGGTTGGTGCTGTAGGAGCAGCTGTCCCATTCGTAGCTTCCTGGACGCCGAGTGCGAAGGCAAGAACTGCCGGCGCACCTGTCAAGGTGGATGTAAGTAAACTGGAACCTGGTCAGCAGGTAATTGCTAGCTGGCGTGGTAAGCCTGTGTGGATCGTTCGTCGTGGCGAAGAAGCATTGGCTAATCTGGCTAAGCTAGATAGCAACTTGCAGGATCCAAAATCGGATAACCCTGCACAGCAGCCTGATTACATTCCAAAAACCCCTGCGCGTTCTCTACGTGAAGATATCGCTGTTTTGGTTGGTATTTGTACTCACCTAGGTTGTTCTCCAACTTATCTTCCTGAAGTAGGTGTTACATCTGGTCAGGGTGAAGATTGGGTTGGCGGTTATTACTGCCCATGTCATGGTTCTCGTTTTGATCTTTCTGGTCGAGTAATGAACGGTTCCCCGGCTCCAAGTAACCTTGTGATCCCGCCTCATCACTATGAGAGCGAAAATGTGATCATCGTAGGTATTGATCAGGAGACTGCATAATGGCTGGTTCTCGTAACAAAGGTAACCCAGGTATCATGGGTTGGATTGATGATCGTTTCCCAGCTACAGCTATGTGGGAAGATCACCTATCTAAATACTACGCTCCAAAGAACTTTAACTTCTGGTACTTCTTTGGTTCATTGGCGCTTCTAGTGCTTGTTAACCAGATCCTAACGGGTATCTGGCTAACTATGTCTTACAATCCTTCTGCTGAAGGTGCGTTTGCTTCTATCGAATACATCATGCGTGATGTTGAATACGGTTGGTTGCTGCGCTATATGCACTCTACCGGTGCATCTGCATTCTTCGTAGTTGTTTACCTGCACATGCTTCGTGGCATGATGTACGGTTCTTACCGTAAGCCTCGTGAGCTTGTATGGCTATTCGGTATGACAATCTACCTAGCGCTTATGGCTGAAGCTTTCATGGGCTACCTATTGCCATGGGGTCAAATGTCTTACTGGGGTGCACAGGTAATCGTATCTCTATTCGCTGCTGTACCATACGTTGGTCCAGAACTAGCTGAATGGATTCGTGGTGACTACCTGATCTCTGGTATTACTCTAAACCGTTTCTTCTCTCTGCACGTAATTGCTCTACCAATCGTTCTATTGGCATTGGTTGTTCTGCATATTATCGCGCTACACGAAGTGGGTTCTAACAACCCAGACGGTATCGAAATTAAAGATAACAAAGATGAGAACGGCGTACCTGTTGACGGTATCCCATTCCACCCTTACTACTCTGTTAAAGACATTGTGGGCGTGGTTGTATTCCTATTTGTTTTCTGTGCGGTAGTCTTCTTCTTCCCTGAAGGTGGTGGTTACTTCATTGAGGCGCCAAACTTTGAGCCAGCTAACCCGCTGAAAACGCCTGAGCATATCGCGCCTGTATGGTACTTCACGCCATTCTACGCGATGCTACGTGCTATCCCGCCAATCCTAGGTTCTCAGTTCCCTGGTGTTGTTGTGATGGGTGCAGCGATTGCTATCTTGTTTGTGCTTCCTTGGTTGGATCGCAGCCCAGTTAAATCTATCCGCTACAAAGGCTGGATGAGCAAACTGTGGTTAGTGATCTTCTGTGTGTGCTTCGTAATTCTGGGCTACTTAGGTGTTGTTGCATCTACTCCAGGTCGTACGTTAGCGGCTCAGATTTGTACAGGTCTGTACTTCGCGTACTTCTTCCTGATGCCGATCTACACCAAAATGGAAAGTACTAAACCAGTTCCAGAAAGGGTTACAGGCTAATGAAAAAGTTTCTTATTGCATTAGTAATGGCGGCACTGCCTATGGCTGCAAGTGCTGCAGGTGGTGCTAAAGGCCACCTAGATGAGATGGACGTTGATCTGCATAACCAAGCATCTTTGCAGCGTGGTATGCAAACGTTTGTAAACTACTGCTTGGGCTGTCACTCTGCTGAGTTCCAACGTTATGAGCGTGCTGCGCTAGATTTAGGCATGAACCCAGAGCTTGTTGCTGAACACTTGATCTTTGGTGATCACAAAGTGGGTGAGCAGATGACTATCTCTATGGATAAAGGCGATGCTGGTAAGTGGTTCGGTAACCCTCCACCAGATTTAACGCTAGAAGCGCGTCTACGTGGTCCAGATTGGTTGTACACTTACCTACGTAGTTTCTACGCTGATGAGTCTCGTCCATGGGGCGTGAACAACGCAGTGTTTAAAGACGTTGGTATGCCAAACGTACTTGGCCCGCTACAGGGTGAAGTTGTTGCAAGCTGTTCTTGGGAAGAAATGAACGCTCACGGTTTGCGTGGTGAGGGTATTGATCCTCTAACTAACAAGCCGCTAACTAGCTGTACTTCTGTTAAGAAGGGCACTGGTGAGCTATCTCCAGAAGAGTTTGATGCGCTAGTATATGATCTAGTTAACTTCATGGTTTACATGGGTGAGCCATCTAAGTTGGATTCTCAGCGTATCGGTACTTACGTGTTGATCTTCTTGTTCCTATTCTTCTTCCTTGCGTATGCGCTGAAGAAAGAATTCTGGAGAGATGTACACTAATAGCTTTACGATATAATCGTGAGCTTTAAAACGCGGCCTCTTTTTTAAGGGGCCGCGTATCTGTTTCTAATAAGGGGTATTCTTAATGGGTGTTGTGGCAAAACGTTCTTCCATGTCCTTCTACTCTAATGGCGAGGACCAGTATAGCCATCGAGTTCGTATCGTCCTGGCAGAAAAGGGTGTTGCTGTAGAGATTCATGATTGTGATGAAGGTAATCTTCCTGAAGATCTAACTTCAATGAATCCGTACAATAGCCTGCCAACTTTGTTGGATCGCGATTTGGTTCTTTATGAGCCAAATGTGATGATGGAATATCTTGATGAGCGCTTCCCTCATCCGCCACTATTGCCTGTTTATCCAGTGGCCCGTGCTGAAAGCCGACTATACATGTATCGCATTCAGCGTGACTGGTGTGATCTTGCGGATAAAATCATTGAAGCTGCGATGGCTGATGATGAAGATACAGCAGAAGAGGTTCGTAAAGAGCTGCGTGATAGCTTGATTACGATTTCACCGATCTTTGCTGATAAGCCTTTCTTTATGAGTGAAGAGTTTACTTTGGTTGATTGCTGCCTAGCCCCACTATTGTGGCGTTTGCCGTTGTTGGGTATCGATCTTCCAGAAGATCAGTGCAAGCCTTTGGTTAAGTATATGGAACGCCTATTTGAGCGTGAATCTTTCCAAATGAGCTTGTCAGAAGCAGAGCGTGAAATGCGCGATTAATTGTTTCGTAGTAAAGTTAAAAAAGGGATGATGTTTCATCCCTTTTTTTATGTCGTAAATTTGTTAAATGTTTGGATAAAGAAATGAAGCCGAGTCGCCCTTATCTTGTTAAAGCACTGTATGACTGGTTATTGGATTGTGATTTAACACCTCATCTTTTGGTAGATGCTACGCAGGATGATGTTACTGTTCCTACGCAGTTTATTGATGATGGCCAGATTGTTTTAAATATTAATCCATCAGCGGTTCGGGATTTTTATCTCGATGATCGAGCGCTGTCTTTTAATGCGCGTTTTTCAGGCCAGCCAATGGATATATATGTACCGATGGCGGCTATCTTAGCCATCTATGCACGTGAAAATGGGCAGGGTATGGGCTTTGGTGGTGAGCCAGGTGTTGACTGCTATACGCAGGAGTTGGCAATACTGGATAACGTAGAAGATATGGATGCGGATGAGCCTAAGGAAGCTGAAAAGCCAGCAAAGTCAAAAAGGCCGTCATTAAAAGTTGTAAAGTAGTTGAGGGAAGTGGAAGGGTTGAACCTATAGAATTAAAGGTGCGTACTAAGGGTTAGTACGCACCGTGGCTCTTATCGATTAACGTATTCAAACACTTTTACAATTTTCTCTACGCCAGCGATATTTCTTACGATATTGATAGCATTCTCAGCTTCTTGAGGGCTTACAAGGCCCATAAGGTAAATCGTGCTGCTATCAGTTACTACCTTGATGCGAGATCCATCAACTGCTTCGTTTGTTAATAGCTCTGCTTTAACTTTTGTGGTTAGCCACGTGTCGTTAGTGCGAGCGATAGTGGATGAAACGCCAGAGATTTTTACTTCGTTATGAATCTTGCGTACTTTACGTACTTGGCTGACGATCTGTTCAGCTTCCTGTCTTGCGCTTTCTGCAGGTGCTTGGCCAGTTAACAGAACAACGCCGTTATAGCTTGTTACACTGATATTAGTCGCCTGCATCTGTTCTGAACCCTTGGCAAGGTTAACCATGGATAGTGTTTCAATCACTTCATCGTCTATGTATGAACCAACGGTTCGATTGCCTGGGTCTTCCTGAATAGGACCTTCTCTTCCGGCACTTAGGATATCGGAACAGCCTGTAACTAATAGCGATAAGCTAATCCCTGCAATTAAACTAAATGTCTTTTTGTTGATCATGTTTATTCGCTTCCAAAAAGTTGGTAGTCAATTAAATCGCATAAAGAGTGCAAAACTAGTAACTGCGCATGGTGAACTAGCGAACTATCGTCGCTAGGTACGCATATCTCGATCTCTTCTGGGCTGAGAAGCGCTGTGATATCGCCACCATCAGAACCGTTCAGGACGATAACAGTCATTTCACGATCATGGGCGGCTTGTATTGCTTGTACAAGGCTGCTGGAGCGACCATGAGGTGTTATCAGTAATAAAATGTCCCCAGGTTGGCCTAAAGCATGGATCTGTTTGGCTTGCGCGTCCATAAAGCCGCTATCTTCACAGATCGCGCTTAAGGTAGCGCCATCTGAATTAATATTGATTGCGGGTAGACCTGGGCGCTCATGCCTGAATCTATTCATCAATAGTGCGGTGAAGTGTTGTCCTAAAGATGAGGAGGCTCCATTAGCACAGCAGAGAATCTTGTTCTCACTGACAAGGCAATGAAGTAAAAGTTCGCCAGCATGGGCAATAAGTGGAGTGTACTGCTCAATGGTGATCGCGTTAACTTCCATTGAGTTGTGAAACTGGCTGACAATTCGGTCTTCGAGTTCCATGCTGTCCTTAATCGTTTACCTTAAGTTCTGAAGGCATCTTTATACCACAGAGGCTCCGTTGGTGCTGCATCATATTCGTAAGCAATGACATCAAATCGGCAATTATTGTTAGAAAATTGCTTTTTATGGCTCAAATAATGTTGTGCTGCTTTAATGATCTTTCGTTGTTTGGTGGTAGTAACTGAAGCTGCTGCACCGCCATACTTTTTTGAATTGCGGTAACGGACTTCGATAAAAACAAGTGTGCGTCGATCTAACATGATTAGATCGATCTCGCCAAAGCGACAATGATAATTGCGTTCGACTAAGGTGAGTTTGTTTTTTGAGAGGAATCTTTCGGCGTGTTTTTCGGCGTCCTTGCCGGTCTTGTTTCTGTCCATGAATGCTGTTTACTCAATAATTTGTGGGATGCCGTCTTTATATTTGGCCCAAGTTAGCGTTCTAAAAACAAGGCCGTTGTTGTTAATACTAAGTTGCCCTGTTTCGCCGTTGATCTGGGTGCCAGGAACCGCACTTAATTGTTTTAGATAGGGATGGATGCGATAAGCATCAAGACCTAGAGCGTATAAGCGACCAAAACGACTGTTTGTGTCATTGCGTTGCTGTGAAATAAGTACTTTGTCTTGGGATGGTGGTTTTAGGTTCCAAGGGGTGCCAAGGAAAGTTACGTTATTTAGGTCCTGGTCTTGGATCGGGTTGTTGCTGCCACTGAAAACGTGCGAAGTTGCGTAGATCGGTAGATCGCCTGCAAAGTTAAAAGCGAGCATGGTGTTTAGCTGTCTTGCATCATTGGGGAGTGCGGTGAGGATGATGGCTTCCATATCATGGCGGCGGTGCTCCTCAAATTCAATTTTGTGGGTATAAACTACTTTTCTTAGGTTCTTGTAGCGCTGTTTACTTTTATCTGTGGATAAAAATTGACTCACATGCTCGGAAAATTCGCTGATATCCCCAAAGTTACTTGAATGAACAACCATGCCGCCTAAGCTTGTGTAGTGTTCTTCAAAAGCCTTGCTGATTTTTTCGCCCCAGCCACTGTTTGGTGTTAATACTGCGGCACGGCGGATGCCGTCTTTCCATGCGCGCTCTGCAATTTGAGTGGCTTCATCTTCTGCCGAAAGGCCAAATTGATACATGCCTTCACGAGCGGGTGAATCGGTGTAGTTTAGGGCGAGTACAGGTACTTGAAAGTGCTGATCGGCAGCCAAGGTTGTAACATAGTCTTTAGCTAAAGGCCCGATGATCATATCGACTTGTTGCTCATTAACGATTGAAGCCAGCTGAATCGGGGTGTTTATCTTTTCAGAGTCCAGAAATAGAAGTTCTGGAGAGGTTTTGCCTGGTTGTTGGCTGCGTAGGTGAGCCATCATAATGCCTTCTTTGATGGCGTTGGCAGGTTTGGCTAATTTGCCTTCAAGCGGCAATAGTACTGCTATTTTTTGAGCTGAGAATGTCTGTGCACCTAGTCCGCCAAGAGATTGAGGTGGTAGCTTTTGGGCTGGGTGAGATTCCCATAATACGGCCCAGTTATTAAGCGCTTGGTTTTGTGTGTCTAGCTGTGTATTCAGGCTTAGTTCGTAAGCTAGCTCCAACCAGCCTTGCTCATGATAGCTATTAGTGCCACTGCGAATGAGTTCGGAAAGCTGGGTTGCTTCAATTTTTAGTAAACTATTCCAGATCTGATCGTGCAGGATTTGCTTTGCTTCGTCCGTATCGAGCAGTTGGCTTAGTCGGATCAGTTCTTTGGCTTCGCTAAAATGTCGCTGTTGTAGCTGGAAGGCATGGGCGCGCAGCTTGAGAATTTGAATCTCTTGCTCAGTCAGGAGTTTAAGCTCAGATGAGCTATTTAGCCTGTTGAGTTGTTGCAAAGCTTGTTCAGGTTGGTTTTGTTCAAGAGAAGCTTCAGCTTGAAGTTTGGCGATATCAAAGCGAAGGGATGGGGCTAGGAGGGCAACATCTATTTGGCTAAGTACGGCAGCAGCTTCCTGCTTGCGGCCTAGGCTAAGTAAAATCTTCGCAGCGTCTGCTCGATATTGAGCAGATTTAATCGGTTTTGCAGAATTTGCTTTTTTAAGCAGGCTTTCTACTTGTTGTTGGTCTTGCTCAGCTGCAGTCAGCGTTGGTTTCGTGGATGTCGTACTAACTGAACAGCCAGAAATAATTGTGCTGATTAAAATTGCTGAAAGAGACAGGCGCCACTGAAATTTCATATACTTCGCAACCCACGTTTTAAGATGGTATCTGTAATGTTAGAACCCGCACTGTACGTTGTAGCAACGCCAATAGGAAATCTGCAGGATATGACACCTCGCGCTATTGAGGTCTTGCAGCAAGTTGAGTTGATAGCTGCTGAGGACACACGTCATAGTGCCCGTCTGATGGCGCATTTCGGTATCAATACCCGCCTTGTTTCCGTCCATGAGCATAACGAACGCCAGCGAATTGAGACGATTGTACACCAGTTGCAATCTGGTGCCAGTGTTGCGCTCATTTCTGATGCTGGAACGCCGCTAATTTCTGACCCTGGATATGTTGTAGTCCAGGGGGTTAGAGAACAGGGTTTTAAGGTCGTGCCTGTTCCTGGTTGTGTGGCTTTTATAGCGGCTCTGTCAGTTGCAGGTTTGCCTACAGATCGATTTATCTTTGAGGGTTTTCTGCCGCATAAGTCGAGTGGACGTAAACAGCAGCTTAAGGGGTTGGTCGATGAAACGCGAACGCTGATTTTTTATGAATCCCCGCATCGTATTCTGGCTTCTCTGAAAGATATGCAGTTAGTTTTTGGTGGTGGGCGTGTTGTGGGGATTGCTCGTGAGTTGACTAAAACATATGAAACGATCCATGTGGATAAGTTGGATGCTGTCATAGAGTGGATGGAGGATGATTCTAATCAGCAGCGCGGTGAGTTTGTTGTTTTGGTTCACGGTATAGAAAATAAAGGCGCAGCTGAACTGGATGCTAAGGCTTTAGAGGTGTTGGATATTCTTCTTGCAGAGCTACCGGCGAGTCAGGCGGCTTCTTTAGCTGCGAAAATTACCGGTTTGAAGAAAAAAGTGCTTTATCAGGCGGCTTTAGATCGCTAACTGATTTAGCTTTTGTTAGAATTCGTGCCGAGGAGTTTGCCAGGCAGTCGCTGTCTTCTTTAGAAGGTGGAGGAAAGTCCGGGCTCCAAAGGGTAGAGTGCCAGATAACGTCTGGGCGGCGCGAGTCGACGGAAAGTGCAGCAGAAAATATACCGCCTAAGCATCCTCGGATGCCGGTAAGGTTGAAATGGTGCGGTAAGAGCGCACCGCGTGGGTGGTAACACTCCACGGCATGGTAAACCCCACTCGGAGCAAGACCAAATAGGGTTCCTATAGGCGTGACCCGCGCTGGAACCGGGTAGGTTGCTTGAGGTGCATAGTGATATGCATCCCAGATGAATGATTGTCCACGACAGAACCCGGCTTATCGGCAAACTCCTCGGCTATTTCTTGATATATTTCAACAGGTTACGGATGACTTGTTGAGGTATTAAAGATGGTGCGTAAGCTGGTACAGAACCGCTATCCCTTCATCGCCCTTCGAGGTCGAGCTTACTATTTCCGCTTTGCTTTTCCTCTGCTCGTGAAGGAGCTAATCCGTTGCTGTGCTGATGAGATCGTTGATGGTTGTAATAATTCATCAGGTATTCACTAATGTCTCTTCTCGCTTCAGTGCCAGAGGTATATCCCATAGCTGGTATCCACTCCATTTTAAAGCTTCTGAACAAACGGTCCATTGGGGCGTTATCCCAACAATTACCTCGACGACTCATACTCTGCTGCATGCAGTATTGCCACAGTCTCTGGCGAAACTTACGGCTGGCGTACAGGCTTCCTTGATCCAAGTGAAACATTACCCTTTGTAGCTTTCCTCGCTGCTCATACGCCATTTCTAATGCTTTCACCGCTAATTCAGAATTAGCTTTACTCGATATTGCCCACTCAGCGACTCGGCGAGAATAGAGATCAAGCGCGACAGCGAGGCAGTGCCATCGCCCCTGAGCTCAGATGTGAGTGATATCACCAGACCTGATTGGGTTGAGTTACGTCGAACTGACGATCCAGGGAGTTAGGGGTATCAGGTCTCTCTACCGTTGCATGTTTGTAGTTATGCGAACCGGGTTGTTTGGACACTAAACCCGCTTCACGCATCATTCCTATGATCGCGCGGCTACCTGCAGAGCCTCGACTACGCGCAAATATCTCGCCGACTTTGGCTCTCAGGTGAAGACGCTCGGTGTTGATGCGGGCCCGTTTATACCGGTAGTTATGGAAACATGAACGGTTGATACCAAAGGCTGAGCAGAGTAGCTCAACAGGTTGCTGCTCACTTAATTGATCGATCAGCGCGTATGACCGAGATCTTCTGCCATCAAGAGAGTTGTAGTCTTTTTTAATATCGATTTTTCTTGTTTGAGCTGTTTTACCCATCGTGCCTGCGTGTTGCTACCTGCATTCAGAGAATGGCTAGCTTTGGCCAATGAATAGCCTTGATCTAGCACTCGGCTTGCAGCCTCTTTCTTAAACTCAATTGAAAACGATCGACGTTTTCTTGCCATTGAACACCTCTTATAAGGTGGCAGCATTACCACCTAAATCAGTGTCCGGCTTCACTGAGCCGCTACAAAGGGAATAAGAGATGAGTGTAGTGCTAGTGGACTAGGCAGCATTGGTAGTGAAGGTATAGGAATTCTGTTTAGTGAGGTCGAAGTGTTTGGTGATAGTGAGGCTGTGCGTAATTCGTAGGCTGCCTTTGGTGGTCTGCTAGATAAATAACAGGAGTCAGGGGAAGCGGTGCTGAGTAGCTTTCGCGGCTGTTAGTTGAATTGCTTTACAACAAATTGTATTGCACTACAGTTCAATAGTTGATCAATGTTTTTTTGTTTAGTTTATCGTCTCGTAATGGAATGATTTTCAAAATAGGTTGTAAGTCTTTTTAAGGATGAGTCAGTTATTCCCTTCATAACTGAATTGTCGTTGGCTTGAGGTCGAGCCATGACAGTTGAGCTGTATGTCTAAAGATCGGGGATTCTCCCTGTGCCTCGCTTTCTGGGCAAAAATAATCTTTCTTTTATTGCATCTTTGATGCAATGAAGAGGTTTTTTCATAAGTAAATGTCTGATCATTGAACCTCGGTGGAGGTTCAATAGGGAGAATTTAGAAATGGATAAAAAATATCTTGCGTGTGCAATTTCCTTGGCAACTGCTTTGTTTGCTAATTCTGTTAGTGCGGCTGGTAATGGTTCGAATCCTAATGGGA
The DNA here is from genome assembly GCF_047778075.1 of Neptuniibacter sp. QD57_21. Taxonomy (GTDB): domain Bacteria; phylum Pseudomonadota; class Gammaproteobacteria; order Pseudomonadales; family Balneatricaceae; genus Neptuniibacter. Next base: position 833,358 of record NZ_CP180549.1, read on the forward strand.
AACCCTTCCAAGCTCTTCAAGAAAAAATAGATGCTAACACGGCTTTGATTGAGGCGAATTCAGAAGCTATCGGAACTTTAACTGTCTCAGTAAGTGATATAAATAATCGGCTCGATCAAACTGATATCCAGATCGGTACGCTAGAAGAGTTAATCGCTGCCAACAGCAATGATATTTCTGTTGCTATGGGAAGGATTAATGATGCTGATGCGCAAATTGATATTCTCTTTTCAGAGCTAAGTCAGATTGTTGAGGATCATTTGCTTGATATTGCAAATATAACAGCAACACTCAATAGTATAGAGATTGAAATTGCAAACCTAAATAATTTGAGGCAGGCATTAGCAGACGATCTAAACTCGAAGCTTGCGGCTCTGACATTACAGGTTGATACAAATACAGCTGATATCAGTCTCAATATACTAGAGTTACTATCCGTAAACGCTCAACTTACTTCAATAAACAGTCAGCTCCAAGATCTGGCTTCGCGCCAACAAGCTTTGCAAGAATCACAGGATACCCTATCTGCTGCCGTAGACTTACTTCGAATTACAGTAGCAGGTCTGGATTCAAGATTGGCAAATGTTGAAAGTTTGAACGTAAAGGGTAGTTGTCAGCAAATTCTAGAAGCAAACCCTTCAGCATCTAATGGTTATTATCAGATTGATGCTGATGCCTCCGATGATGTTGGTGCGGTGAATGTTTATTGTGATATGGAAACTGATGGAGGTGGTTGGACTAACCTTGATTTTGCGTCTAACCAAATTTTGTTAGCTAATGGGAACTTTATAAACTGTTCTTCGCTTACACATGATTCGAATGGACTAACATGCCGTGCACCTGAATTTAATAACGGTGGTTACCTTTATCATTATCGTTGTGATGGTGGCGACGATACTGCAAGGTATATTTTGGATCAGATAGGAGCTGAAATTGGCCATAAAAATTCACCTACCCTTGGTTTCCAAGGATTGACACAGCGATATACTGGTGAGCATGGAACGTCTCATTCAGGAAAGGATGAGTATATTTATGTAAATGGTGAAGTGGTTCATTGGAATGACCCAAAGGCTGCAGATTACTCAACAGGATATAATGGTAACTGTGTACCTGGATTCTTCAGCTTAACTTTATAAGCTCTGTTAGAAGGTTCGGCGCTTCATCCAAAGGCATCTTCTTAGATGCCTTTTTAATAGGTGGGTTACAAGGTTTGATGATGGCTAGCTAGCTTAGTTGTTATTTAAATTTTGCTCCTCAATCGTTTCTTTTTGATGCATCAAAGAGAAAAGTATATACAACAGTCTCCTTCTTAGGGGTCATTTCCTTGTTAGATATATAAAGGGGTGTAGGTTTAATTGTCGCTACAGGGGTTACTATGTTGGTGGGAGTTTAAGCTGTGCTTAGCTCTTTCGTCGTTATAAAGATCATGTTTTTTGGCTTGAATGACCATGTGAATGTCAAAGCGTGAATAAGGCGGTCCCCTTTATGTCAAACGGTAAGCAGTAGGAAGGGGCTGTAACTAAGATCTAGTAAAAAAACTATTTGCGTCAACAGATTGTTATTGAAGCCCTCGGTATCCATAATTGAGGTGTTTTTCTGGGGCTTGAACTGGTACATAGACTGGTGCAGAATGCTCCTCACAATGATTGATTGATGCTTCCGTAAGCTTCATGAAAGTCAGTAGAGAGGGCAGACGGTAGGTTGCTTGAGGTGCATAGTGATATGCATCCCAGATGAATGATTGTCCACGACAGAACCCGGCTTATCGGCAAACTCCTCATTATTCTTTCTTTTCAGGAAGAGCGGTGTTCACTGCTTTTCCTGTAAAGGTCTGATTCACCTAATTCATTGTTTTATATGCAGTCTCTCAATGCTTAGTTTTTGAGAGCTTCTCTCTGTATGCATTTCTCTAATGTTTGATCTCTGATAACCGTCATTTACGGCGCTTTCAGCCTTGCTTTAGTTGGGGTTACTTTCTATAGTGTGCTCTAGTGGGATAAAGTGGGTAAAAGTGGGTTTTTCTGTAATTTAAGTGGGTTTTGAGAGCCGAAAATGTTTAGAGGCGTTAATCAAATCAATCTGGATGCCAAGGGGCGCATGGCGATTCCGGCACGTTATCGCGAGAAAATCGCGACGTGTTGCGATGGTCAGCTCGTGGCTACGATTGATACTGAAGAGCGCTGTTTACTGCTTTATCCACTGGAAGAATGGGAAGTGATTCAGGAAAAAATTGAAAGCCTGCCCAGCTTTAATCCTGCAGCGCGTCGAATTCAGCGCCTATTGATTGGTCATGCAACAGATCTTGATATGGATGGGAATGGGCGATTGCTTTTGCCTGCTCCACTTCGAGAGTATGCCGAGCTCGATAAAAAAATTGTGTTGCTTGGGCAAGGGCAGAAGTTTGAAATCTGGAGTGAATCCAGATGGTTGGCTACCCGTGAAGAGTATCTTCAAGAGGTAGAAGGTGGCATGGCAATGCCTGAAGAATTACAAAATTTATCGCTATAGCGGATCGAGTAACGACGAATGAGCCAGGAATTTAAACATATCACAGTGCTGTTAAATGAAGCTGTAGAAGCTTTAGTGCAGGACACGTCTGGTTTCTATGTCGACGGGACCTTTGGTCGTGGCGGTCATTCTGCATTGGTATTGGATCAATTGGCAGAAGATGGTCAGTTGATGGGAATCGATAAGGATCCAACCGCCATTGCGCATGCACACGAACGTTTTGCAGATGAAGATCGTTTCTCTATAGCGCACGGCAGTTTTGCACAATTGCAAGAATTTGTAACTGAGCGTGGTTTGCAAGGACAGGTTGATGGAATTTTGCTGGATTTGGGTGTGTCTTCACCACAGTTAGATGATGCTTCCCGAGGGTTTAGCTTTCTAAATGATGGTCCGCTCGATATGCGAATGGACACCTCTTCCGGTGAAAGCGCGGCTGATTGGATCGCTCGCGCCGAAGAGAAAGAGATTGCTGATGTGATTTATACCTATGGCGAGGAGCGTTTCTCCCGTCGTATGGCGAAAGCGATTGTGGCTAAGCGTGAAGAAGAGCCAATTACCACGACAGCGCAGCTTTCAAAAATCATAGCTGAAGCCAATCCTGCTTGGGAAAAAGGTAAGAACCCTGCAACACGTGCTTTCCAAGGTATTCGTATCCACATTAATCGTGAATTGGAAGATCTGGAAAGCTGTTTGGATCAGGCTTTAGAAATGTTGAAAGTGGGTGGGCGTCTTGTAGTTATTAGCTTCCACTCACTAGAAGATCGGATTGTGAAGCGCTTTATTCGTCAGCATGTTAAAGGCGATGAGCATATTCCACGTGGTATTCCGGTTACAAACGATATGTTGAAAATTCGGTTGAAGAATGTAGGTAAGGCTGTGAAAGCGAGTGCCTCAGAAACCGAAGAGAACGTACGGGCTCGAAGTGCAGTGATGCGAGTGGCTGAAAAGGTCGCTTGATGCTTGGAAAGTTCTTGAAAAATTGGGTTGGTGATCAGGAGGATGAGAAGGGGAATTCATCTGGTCGAGACAATTTTTATAGTGCTGAAGAGTTGCTGAGCCCATTTTTATTGGTGTTTGTGTTGGTTGTGGTGCTTTTGGTGTCGTGCTTGGGCGTAGTAATGAGTGCCTTTGAATATCGACAGTTATTTAACCAGCATCAGGAATTGATACAGCAAAGGGATGAGCTTCAAGTTGAGTGGGGACAGCTATTGCTTGAGCAAAGTGCATGGGCTGCCAATAACCGAGTTGAACAACAAGCAACGAGCGTGTTGGGCATGAAAGTGCCAGACGTTGAGCAAATAGAGATCGTGAAGCATGAGCGATAACGCTGAAGCAGCAGTTGGTAGAGGATGGCGCCTTTGGTTGGTGCTGGTTCTTCTATTGCTCGTTGCAGGTGGGATTACGGCTCGCATGCTTTCGCTTTACGTTGAAGAGCAGTCGTTTCTGCAAACCCAAGGTGATGCTCGCTCATTGAGAACGGTTCAGGTACCTGCCCATCGTGGGATTATCACGGATAGGCATGGTGAACCCTTAGCGGTGAGTGCACCGGTCGCGACTATTTGGGCTGATCCGAAAATGACAGATATGCAGCACGATGGTTTGTCAAAACTAGCTGTGCTGCTGAAAACGAACAAAAAGAAACTACTGGCTAAGTTATCTGAAAATCGCAGTCGTAGATTTTTGTATTTACAGCGTCAAGTTACACCTGAGCTAGCTGAAAAAATTAGAGCTTTGCGTATACCGGGTGTGCATGTTGATCGTGAATATAAGCGTTACTATCCAGCAGCTGAGGTAACAACGCATCTGGTTGGTTTTACCAATTTGGATGGTAAAGGCCAAGAAGGTCTGGAACTGGCTTATGAGGATTGGTTAAAGGCTGACGCTGGTAAGCAGCTGGTTATGAAAGATCGTTTGGGTAGAACGATCAAACATATTCGGGAAGTTAAGCCTGCTTTGCATGGTAACGATATTCAGCTAAGCATCGATTTAAGGCTGCAATATCTAGCGTATAGAGAATTAAAAGCGTCAGTAGAAGCGCATAAAGCTGATGGCGGGTCGATTGTGATGCTAGATGCATCCACGGGCGAAGTGTTGGCGATGGTTAATCAGCCATCCTACAACCCGAATGATCCAAAACAGAGAATTTCGACGGCTTTAAGAAATAGAGCGTTAACCGATACATTTGAGCCGGGCTCGACAGTTAAGCCTATGACGGTCGCTGCGGCGTTAATGAGCGGTGAATACGAGCCGGAAACGATTGTAAATACTGCACCTGGTTATATGCGGGTTAAAGGTAAAACGATTCGAGATCATCGTAATTACGGTGAGATAGATATCTCCACCATTATTACGAAATCCAGCAATGTGGGTGTAACCAAGCTGTCGTTAAGCTTACCTGAAGGTTCGGTACGTAATCTGTATCACAATTTAGGCTTAGGGCAGGCAACAGGAATCGGCTTTCCGGGTGAAAGTACAGGTTATCTGCCTTATCTGAATTCGAGACAGCAAGTTGAGCGTGCGACGCTTTCTTATGGCTATGGCTTATCAGTTACGCCATTACAGCTAGCTCAATCATATTTGGCGTTGGCTAATGATGGTGTCGTGAGCCCTGTTAGTCTGATTCGCCAAAACGAAGCAGGTAAACCTGTTCGAGTTATGCCTGCGGATGTGGCGGTTGATGTCCGTGAAATGATGGAAACTGTGATTAGCGTTAAAGGCACGGGTCGTAGAGCTGCTGTGCAGGGATATCGAGTAGCTGGAAAAACAGGCACTGTGCATAAAGTTGGCCGTGGTGGATATATCGACGATCAGTATATATCTACATTTGCAGGTTTGGCGCCGGTAAGTGATCCGCGCTTAGTAACAGTAGTGATGATTGATAACCCTAAAGGCCAGGAATATTACGGTGGTGAGGTAGCAGCTCCGGTTTTTTCAAGAGCGGTAGGTGGAGCTTTACGTTTGATGAATATCCCACCGGATAATTGGCCGGAAGTAAATAAGCAGGTTGCTCAGCGTTGAATGAGGTGACTATGTTGGAAATCAGTAGAACATTGAAAGAGATTGCGCCGGAGTGGGTTGATGAAACTTACGCTGGCTTTGTCGTATCTGCTATTTCGCAAGATAGCCGTACGGTTACGCCCGGTACTTTGTTTATTGCTCGATCTGGTATTCAGCATCGTGGTGTTGATTTCGTTGAAGCGGCTGAAAAAAGTGGCGCAGTAGCGGTTTTGTTGGATAGTCGCGAAGTGGATGATTGCCCTTCGCTTGGTATCCCAGTGATTGCTGTGCCTGATTTAGTCAGTCAGATTGGTCCAGTAGCCGCAAATTTTTATGGCCACCCAAGCCGCCATCTGAATGTGATTGGCATTACGGGTACTAACGGTAAGACCTCTTGTGCGCATTTTGTCGCACAGGCGATGAATGCGATAGGCACGAAAACCGCGATTGTTGGCACTATTGGAAATGGTTTTCCAGGCCAGCTAGAGCAGGCAACTCATACAACGCCAGATGCTGTAGGCTTGCAGCGTTTGTTCGCTGAATTACGTGCAGCAGGCGCTGAAAGCGTTGTGATGGAAGTCTCTAGCCATGCTTTACAGCAGGGCCGAGTTGCAGGGGTGGAATTTGATTATGCCGCATTCACCAACTTAAGCCGTGACCATCTGGATTACCACGGTTCTATGGCTTCTTACGGTGCGGCTAAAGCAAGATTGTTTAAACGCTTTGATCTAAAAGCTTCTGTCATCAACAGTGATGATGCTTTTGGTCAAACGCTGTTAGCTGATGACGAAGTTAAAGGTAAAAAAGTAGCGGTTGGGCGTGCACAAGGCGATTATCTGATCGCAGCATATCGTTTAGCTTTACACGGTATCGAAGCGGAGCTGAAAACGGCGCAAGGCAACTTTGCTTTCGCTAGTAAAATTATCGGCGAATTTAATCTGGACAATCTGCTTCTCGTAGCAGCTTTGCTATCCGAACAGGGATTTAGCCGAGAGCAGGTCATGCACGGGCTTTCCAAGTTAGATGCAGTGCCGGGACGAATGCAGGCATTGGTCACTGCAGATAAACCGTTGGTAATTATTGATTATGCACATACGCCAGATGCTCTAGAGAAAGCCATTCAAGCTGTTAGAGCTCATACGTCAGGGCGTTTGTGGTGTGTATTTGGTTGTGGTGGAGACCGAGATACAGGTAAACGAGAGCTCATGGGCAATATTGCAGACCGATTTGCTGATCGGTTGGTCGTGACTAGCGATAACCCAAGAACAGAACAGCCAGATAGCATTATTGAGATGATCGAAAGTGGTATTCATGATCATCAGGCGGATGTTGAAGCGGATCGTGCAGAAGCGATCAGAATGGCGATCAATGCTGCTTCGCCAGAAGATGTCGTGTTGATCGCAGGTAAAGGTCACGAAAATTATCAAGAGATTGCTGGTACACGTTACCCGTTTAGTGATGTTGATGTGAGTAAGTCAGTTTTAGGGGTGGCGGTATGATTGGTCAGTGGTTTTTGCAGCAGTTACAGCAAGCTTTTGGCGGGCTGATAACGGCTGATGCTGAATTTACAGGTGTCAGTACAGACACGCGTACGATTAAGCAGGGCGATCTATTTGTAGCATTGGTAGGCCCTAATTTTGATGGTCATCAGTTTATAGAGCAGGCGCTTGAAAAAGGCGCGGTCGCTGCGGTTGTTTCTCGATCTATGCCCGAAGTACAAGCGCCATTGTGGCAAGTTGAAGATACGCGTATTGCTTTGGGGAACATTGCGCAAGCGAATCGCCAGCGCTTTGATGGCACTGTTTACGCAGTGACAGGTAGTAGCGGTAAAACGACAGTTAAAGAGATGCTATTTGCGATTCTGTCTCAGAATAATCAGGTATTGGCTACCAAAGGTAATCTGAATAACGACATCGGTGTACCGCTAACGCTTTTTGAATTAAGTGATCAGCATCAAATTGCTGTGATTGAACAGGGTGCCAGTGCTGGTGGTGAGATTGCTTATACGACTGCGATCTCTCTACCTGATGTTGCGATTTTGAATAACGCGATGGGTGCTCATCTGGAAGGGTTTGGCTCTTTACAAGGTGTAGTCGAAGCCAAATCTGAGATCTTTTCGCAGTTAGATGAAACTCAAGGCACGGCTGTTATCAACCTAGATGATCCGCATACAGAGTATTGGTTAAATCAAAACCAAGGAAAGCCTCAGAGAAACTTCTCTTTTAGCTCCGAGAAAGCTGCCGTCTATGCGTCGGATTTGAAACCATCTAGCAATGGCTGTTTTTCTTTTGTTTTGCACAGAGGCTCTGAATCTCAAACGGTTCAGCTGCAGGTGATGGGGCAGCATAACGTTGCGAATGCCCTAGCTGCGGCAGCTGCTGTAAGCGCTAAAGGAATGCCGTTAGCGGAAATTTGCAGTGGTTTAGAATCCTTCACTGCAGTATCTGGACGTATGCGTTGCTTGACGACAGCCTCTGGGGCTCAAGTGATTGATGATAGTTATAACGCCAATCCTGGTTCGGTAAATGCGGCAGTGGATCTGCTGGTTAGTTTGCCGGGTAAATCAGTATTGGTTTTAGGAGATATGGCTGAGTTAGGGGCAGATGCCGCTGATCAGCATGCACAGGTAGGTTGTCGGGCAGCGCAGAAGGGGGTTAGTTGTTTCTATGCAACTGGCGTGCTGTCCCGGCACTCTGTTTCAGCGTATAACGCTGCAGCAGATGGGCAGGGAATGCATTTTGAAACACGTGAAGAATTAACAACTGCATTGAAAGAGCTGGCTGATCAGAATACCAATATTCTGATTAAAGGCTCGAGAAGTGCAGCGATGGATCAGGTCGTGAAGAACCTGACTGAAGGGGAATAGAAGGCAATGCTACCACTGCTGGCAGAATTTTTATCGGAATATTACAGCGGCTTTGCTGTATTTCAGTACCTAACCCTACGTGGGATTTTGGGTGTATTAACAGCATTGTTGATAGCTTTGTGGGTCGGCCCTCATATGATCAACAAACTACGTAGTAATCAGATTGGTCAAGCGGTACGAGATGATGGTCCTCAGACGCATTTGAGCAAAGCAGGTACACCAACAATGGGTGGTGCTTTGATCCTAGTTGCAATTGCGATTAGTACCCTTTTGTGGAGTGATCTGACTAACCCTTATGTGTGGATTACGTTGGGCGTGACGCTAATTTTTGGTGCAGTGGGTTGGGTCGATGATTATCGTAAAGTGGTTGAGAAAAATCCGAGAGGATTACCTGCTAAGTGGAAGTACCTGTGGCAGTCAGTAGGTGGTATGGGTGCGGCAGTATTACTCTATTGCATGGCTTCCACACCTGTTGAAACAGAACTTCTGATTCCATTCCTAAAAGATGTGTCGATTGATCTCGGTATCTTCTTTATTGTCTTTACCTACTTTGTAATTGTAGGTAGCTCCAATGCGGTAAACCTTACTGATGGCTTAGATGGTCTAGCTATTTTGCCAACCGTAATGGTAGCTGGAGCTTTGGGTGTGTTTGCATATCTGTCCGGTAACATCAAATTTGCTGAATATCTGTTGATCCCTTACGTACCGGGTTCTGGTGAGCTGATTATATTCTGTGGTGCCATGGTTGGTGCTGGTCTTGGTTTCTTGTGGTTTAACACTTATCCAGCTCAAGTGTTTATGGGTGATGTCGGTGCCTTGTCTTTGGGTGCTGCGCTTGGTGTTATTGCCGTTATCGTCCGTCAGGAATTTGTACTGTTCATTATGGGCGGTGTGTTTGTGGCTGAAACCGTGTCAGTAATTTTGCAGGTGGCATCGTTTAAATTAACAGGTCGCCGTATCTTCCGTATGGCGCCTTTGCATCACCATTTTGAATTGAAAGGTTGGCCAGAGCCTCGTGTAATTGTTCGTTTCTGGATCATCACAGTAGTTTTGGTGCTGATTGGCTTGGCATCTCTGAAAATTCGTTAAGGTAAAGTTTGAGCATGAGTTTAATCGCCAGCGATAAATTAAAAGTAGTCATCGGTTTAGGTCAAACCGGGCTGGCATGTGCGCGCTATTTGGCGTCTAAAGATGAGCGTTTTGTCGTTGTTGATAGCCGAGAGAATCCTCCAGGCATGGATGAGCTATCAACAGAGCTTCCTGACGTTAAACTGATTTGCGGGCCTTTTGATGCTGAACTACTGAGTAGTGCATCAGAATTGATTTTGAGCCCTGGTGTTGCACAAAGTGATCCTGCTATTCAAACGGCAGTAAAAGCGGGCGCGAAGTTAAGTGGTGATATTGATCTTTTCTGTAATGAGATCAGTGCACCTATTGTTGCGATTACCGGTTCAAATGCTAAAAGTACGGTCACTACCTTAGTGGGTGAGATGGCTGCTGCTGCCGGTTTAAATGTTGGAGTGTGCGGAAATATTGGTACGCCTGTACTCGAGATGTTAAACGAGCCTGAAAAAGATCTGTATGTTATCGAACTATCAAGCTTCCAGTTAGAAACAACCAATGATCTTCGAGCAGCAGTTGCAACTGTACTCAATATTAGTCCTGATCATTTAGATCGTTATGATTCTATGCAGGGTTATTATCAGGCTAAACACCGGATTTTCCGCGGAGCTAAAAAGGTCGTTGTTAACCGTGATGATGCACTGACAATGCCATTAATGCCGAGTGGTGTTGATCAGCTTGCTTACCACTTAGGTAAACCTGATCTGAAAGTCTTTGGTTTGATTGAAGAGAAGGGTGAAACCTGGCTTGCCGTTGGTCTGGACAAATTAATACCTGTATCTGAGTTAAAAATACGTGGTAGCCATAACATGGCTAATGCGCTTTCTGCGTTAGCTTTAGGCCAGTCTGTTGGCTTGCCAATGGATGCGATGCTAACGGCTTTAAAGGACTTTGCGGGCTTGAAGCATCGTTGCCAGTGGGTAGCTGAAAAAGCCGGTATTGAATACTACAACGATTCCAAGGGCACTAACGTTGGTGCGACTGTTGCTGCGCTGAACGGTTTAGGAAAAACCCTATCTGCAGATCAACGTATTGTGTTAATTGCTGGCGGTGTTGGTAAAGGTGCTGAATTCTCTGAATTAGCTGAACCTATGCAGCAGTTCGCAAGAGCATTGATCTATATCGGTGAAGATGGACCACGTTTAGCTGACAGTTGTGAAGGCGTAATCAAAGAATCAGCAAACGATATGCAAGCTGCTGTTGCAAAGGCGCAAGCTCAAGCGAAGGAGGGAGATATTGTTCTGCTTTCACCTGCCTGTGCGAGCTTTGATATGTTCTCTGGTTTTCCCGCTCGTGGTGATGCTTTTATTGATGCGGTGGAGGCCCTTTAATGATCTCTTTGGCGATGACAAACATTAAGCAGAGGTTTGAGGGGTTAATTCCTTCGCCTTCGCCTGTTTGTGCGTCACAAAGAGTGTTGCCATTTGACCCTTGGGTACTGGCCTGTTCAGTTGCTTTGGTTCTAACGGGTTTTGTAATGATTAGCTCTGCATCTTTAGATGTGGCGCTAAAAAATAACGGTACAGCGTATTTTTACGTTATTCGTCAGTTCATATTTATCATGTTGGCGATGATTGGTGCTGTGGTTGTTTGGAATATCCCAATGCGCTTTTGGGAGAAGACCGGGCACTGGTGGATGTTGGCTGCCGGTGTCTTATTGATTTTGGTACTGATCCCTGGCGTAGGTAAAGGGGTAAATGGTAGTCATCGTTGGTTACCTTTAGGTCCTTTAAATCTCCAGGCATCTGAAGTCGCTAAGTTCTGTATGGTGATGTACATGGCTGGCTACTTGGTGAGACGCTTGGATGAAGTGCGTAGCAGCTGGAAAGGGATTGCGAAGCCGACTCTACCTCTGGGTATTTTTTGTGTGCTGCTGTACTTCGAACCGGACTTTGGTGCCTTAGTTGTCCTGATGGGGACAGTTATGGGAATGATCTTTTTGGGTGGGATGCGCTTTTCCCAATTCTTGATGGTGATCTCTGGTGTAGTGGGTCTGCTGGTCGCTGTTGTAGGATTGCAGCCTTACCGAGTAGCTCGACTTCAGAGCTTCTTAGATCCATGGTCTGATCCTTTTGGAACTGGGTATCAGTTATCGCAGGCACAGATCGCTTTTGGTCGTGGTGAATGGTTTGGAACGGGGTTAGGTAATAGCGTTCAAAAGTTATTTTATCTGCCAGAAGCTCATACTGACTTTGTATTTTCAGTATTGGCCGAAGAGTTAGGTTTTATCGGCGCGATTGCTTTGATCTTGGTTTATGCCGTATTAATCGTGAATATTTTCCGTATTGGTCGTCGAGCTGAAAAGGTAAAATCCTTTTTCTCTGCTTATGTCTGTTACGGCTTTGCAATTATCTTTGCAGGGCAGGCGTTGATCAATATTGGAGTGAATGTTGGCGCGTTGCCTACAAAAGGTTTGACGCTTCCTTTGGTGAGTTACGGTGGAAGTAGTTTATTAGTGAGTTGCGCCATGTTGGCCGTTATTTTGAGAGTTGACTACGAATTGAAATTAGCTGGAAAAAATCAGGAGGCTGTCGCATGAGTACTTCTGATAAAAAAGTAGCTTTGATTATGGCTGGTGGCACTGGTGGTCATGTATTTCCTGCATTGGCCACAGCAGAGAAACTACAGGCACAAGGTGTTCATGTTGAATGGTTGGGCTCTCGACACGGAATAGAAGCTGATTTGGTACCTGCAGCAGGATTAAAACTGCATTCTATTGAAGTAAGAGGCTTAAGAGGTAAAGGGAAGTTAAGCCTTCTTTTGGCTCCATTTAAACTGTTGATCGCTTTGTGGCAGGCGCTATCGGTTGTTCGCTCTGTTAAACCGGATGTTGTATTAGGTATGGGCGGTTTTGCTTCTGGTCCAGGTGGCCTTGCTGCGTGGTTACTAAGAATTCCGTTGATTATTCACGAGCAGAATGCTGTTGCTGGAATGACCAACAAGGCCTTGTCTAAATTAGCCAAAAACGTCCTGGAAGCATTCCAAGGTGCATTTAAAAGTGGCCTAACGACTCAGACCGTGGGTAATCCAGTACGCGGAAGTATCTTGGATTTACCTGAACCTAAAGAGCGTTTTTCTGATCGTGAAGGACCTTTGCGTCTTTTAGTTGTAGGTGGAAGTTTAGGCGCGAAAGCGATTAACGATCTTCTACCTGAAGTGCTTGCTGATTTACCTATGGAGCAACGTCCAGAGGTTTGGCATCAGGCAGGAAAACGAAATATTGAAGAAACTCAGCAGCGTTATGAGGCGCTGGGCGTAACTGAGTGTAAAGTTGTGCCATTTATCGATGATATGGCAGAAGCTTATAGTTGGGCAGATGTAGTTTTATGTCGTGCTGGTGCTTTAACGGTGAGTGAATTGAGCAATGCAGGTGTGGCATCTGTATTAGTGCCTTTCCCTTATGCGGTTGATGATCACCAAACTAAAAACGCAAATTATCTAGCTGAGAGAGATGCTGCGATTTTAATTCAGCAGGCGGATCTTAATAAAGAAACGCTAACAGCATTATTAACAGAACAATTAAATCAACGAGAAACGTTGATGGAAATGGCAAACAAAGCGCTATCACTAGGTAAACCTGAAGCAAGTGATGTGGTAGCAAGTGTTTGTCTTGAGGCAATGAAGTAATGAAACAACAAAATGCTTTCACCCGTTATGAAATACCGGAAATGCGCCGTATCAGCCGAATTCATTTTATCGGCATTGGTGGTGTGGGTATGTGTGGTATTGCGGAAGTATTACTGAATCAGGGATATCAAATCTCAGGTTCAGATATTAAAGTATCCGCGACGACTCAACGCCTAGAAGGCTTGGGGATGAACATCTTTATTGGGCATGCCGATACCAATGTCTCAGGTGTGGATGTGGTTGTTGTTTCCACTGCAGTTAACGAAGAAAACCCAGAAGTGAAAGCTGCGCGTGAACAGCGAATTCCGATTGTGCGTCGTGCTGAAATGCTGGCTGAATTGATGCGCTATCGTCACGGTATCGCTGTAGCTGGAACGCACGGCAAAACAACGACGACAAGTCTCTTAGCTTCCATTTTTGCTGAAGGTGAGCTTGATCCTACATTTGTGATTGGTGGTCGACTAAACAGTGCTGGTACCAACGCCAAGATGGGCACGAGCCGCTATCTTGTGGCGGAAGCTGATGAAAGTGATGCTTCATTCCTTCACTTACAGCCTATGGTTGCGATTGTTACAAACATTGACGCAGACCATATGGAAACTTATGAGAATGACTTCTCTAAGTTAAAGAAAACATTTGTGGAGTTTCTACATAACCTACCGTTCTACGGTCTTGCGGTTATGTGTATCGACGATCCTGTTGTCAGAGAAATCCTCCCAGAAGTGAGTCGTCCAGTGCTTACTTACGGTGTTGAGGAAGATGCTGACTACCGTGCTGAAAATATCAGACAAGAAGGTATGTACACTCGCTTTACCGTTAAGCGCCCAGGGGATTTTGCCGATCTGGAAATTTCACTGAATATGCCGGGCCATCACAATATGTTGAATGCCTTAGCGACTATTGCTGTGGCTACCGATGAGGGCATTAGTGATGAAGCGATCTGTACAGCATTAACTAAGTTTGAAGGCGTTGGTCGTCGTTTCCAAGTTCTGGGGGACGTGCCTGTCAATGGTGGTAGCGTTATGTTGGTTGATGATTACGGTCACCACCCAAGAGAAGTTAATGCCGTTGTTAAAGCTATTCGTGAAGGCTGGCCAGATAAACGTTTGGTGATGATTAATCAGCCTCATCGTTATAGCCGAACTCGTGATTTGTATGAAGACTTTGTGGAAGTACTTTCTGAAGCAGATGTGTTGTTACTTCTAGAAGTCTACGCCGCGGGTGAAGAGCCAATTGCTGGTGCTGATAGCCGCAGCTTATGTCGAAGCATTCGTCAGCGTGGTCGTATAGATCCGGTATTTGTTAGCGATAAAGACACCGTTGCCGATGTGCTGAAAGATATTTTGGAACCAGGTGATCTATTACTGACTCAAGGTGCGGGTGATATTACAGCGCTTGCTCATCAGCTAAAACAGGCCAATCTTGTAGCCGATAAGGAGGAAAAATGAGTTATCAAATTGATGCTCAAATGAAATCTGACTTCGGACGAGTTGCGGTTATTTTTGGTGGAAATTCATCTGAGCGTGATGTTTCTCTCAAGAGTGGTGCTGAGGTTCTAGCTGGACTACAACGAGCAGGTGTCGATGCATTTGGTATCGATCTCTATGGTCCTAATGGCGATCAACAACCGTTACAACAGCTACAAGAAAATCACTTTGATCGTGCCTTTTTGATTTTACATGGCCCAGGTGGTGAAGACGGTACCTTGCAAGGTGCGTTGGAAATGCTAGGAAAACCGTACACCGGCAGTGGTGTGGCAGCTTCTGCAATCGGTATGGATAAGTTAAGAACCAAGCAGGTGTGGATAGGAGCAGGCTTACCGACGCCAACGTTTGCGACATTCAATGGTGAGTTTGAGGTTGATGACATCGTTGAGCGTCTGGGTTTGCCAATGATTGTTAAACCTGCACACGAAGGTTCCAGTATTGGAATGAGTAAAGTTACCAGTGCGGGTGAGTTAGAAGCCGCATTGGAGACAGCGACTGGTTTTGATCGTAGTGTGATTGCCGAAAGTTGGATGAGCGGTGACGAGTTTACGGTAGCTGTGCTTGATGGTGATGCGTTGCCTCCTATTCAGCTAGTAACGCAGCACGAGTTTTATGACTTTGATGCAAAATATCTAGCGAACGATACGCAGTACAAGTTCGATCATGGTTTGTCTGAGGAAACATTAACATCACTTAAGCGTCTTGCTGAACAAGCATTTGCCGCGGTCGGTTGTAAAGGCTGGGGGCGTGTAGATGTGATGCAAGATCAAGATGGAAACTTCCAGCTACTAGAAGTTAATACGGCTCCGGGTATGACTGATCATAGCCTTGTGCCTATGGCTGCACGAGAGCAAGGGGTTAGCTTTGACGAGTTGGTAGTTAGAATATTAAAAACGGCCAAATAGAATGAACTTTTTACGATTTTTTCGACAAACTGAACCGTTGGAGGAAGAAGGAGTAGAACTTGCTAAACCTCGCGGTGCAAGTCGTGAAAAGATCGTAAAAAAAGATTCTGAAAAAGGGAAAACGGATAAAAAAAATCCTAAAAAGGATGGCCTAGTAAATAACGATACTGAGTTTTGGTGGAAGCCATTTTGGACGTTGTCCTCTCTCGTTATTTTTATCGGCGTGTTATGGGGTATTGGTCATAACTTATGGCAGTGGTTGGACCGCCCGGTAACTAGTGTAGTGATTGAAGGTAAAACCCAACATCTGGATCGAGTAAAGTTAGGGAAGATTATCGCTAATGATCTTACTGCGAATCTACTAGAGGTTGATATTGCATATGTTCAATCACTAGTAAGTGAGCAACCGTGGGTCAGAGTTTCCTCTATTCGACGGGATTGGCCTGATACTTTGCTTGTTGAAGTTGAGGAAGAGGTGCCTGTTGCTCGTTGGGGTGAGAGAGGTTTGTTAAACCATCAGGGCGATATATTTTGGCCTGAACTTTCTCAAGAGTATCGGAGCTTACCCAGATTGAGTGGGCCTGCTCCAGATACAGAAAGGGTCATGTCACAGTTTCATGATTTTAATCAGATGTTGAAGCCTATGGGGCTTAGTGTTGTCGCACTGGATTTAGAGGCTCGTGGAGCCTGGACCATGGAGCTAGATAACCAGATAAAAGTAGTTGTAGGTCGAGAAGCAATCAATGCACGTTTACAACGGTTTTTGACTTTGTATAAACAACGATTGGCTGCTCAAGCGGCTGATATAGAAACAATCGATATACGTTACACCCATGGGGTGGCGGTGAAATGGCGGGAAAAACCCGAAAGCGAAATGCAGGATAAAACATAATGAGTGGTTCGATGGAAAACAATATGGTTGTTGCGCTCGATATCGGGACCTCAAAGGTGCTGTGCCTTGTAGGGGAGATCGGTATTGATGGTGCCATCGAAATTATCGGCATTGGCTCGCACCCATCTCGAGGCCTGAAAAAAGGCGTTGTAGTGAATATCGAATCAACAGTGAGCTCGATTCAGCGCGCGGTAGAAGAGGCTGAATTGATGGCGGGTTGTAAGATTCACTCTGTGACAGTTGGGATCGCAGGTAGCCATATTAACAGCCTGAATTCTCATGGCATTGTGGCTGTTCGAGATCGAGAAGTGACTGAGTATGACCTTGAGCGCGTAATTGATGCTGCACGTGCTGTGGCTATTCCCGCTGACCAGAAAATCTTGCACATTTTGCCTCAAGAGTATGAGATTGATAGCTCAGAGGGCATCAAAGAGCCTTTAGGGATGTCGGGTGTGCGTTTAGAAGCGAAGGTGCACCTTGTTACTGGTTCAGTGAATGCCGCTCAGAATATTGAAAAGTGTGTTCGACGTTGTGGTCTTGATGTAGATAACCTAGTTCTTGAGCAATTGGCTTCAAGCTATTCCGTTTTGACGGAAGATGAGAAGGAACTGGGTGTTTGTATGGTGGATATCGGCGGTGGCACCTCTGATATCTCTATTTTTACAGGCGGTTCTATTCGTCATACCGCTGTCATTCCGATTGCTGGTGATCAAGTTACAAACGATATCGCGATGGCTTTGCGAACACCAACGCAGCATGCGGAAGAGATCAAGGTTAAATATGCGTGTGCACTGGCACAGCTCGCTACAGGTGAAGAGACCGTTAAGGTGCCTGGTGTAGGTGATAGGCCTGCTAGGGATCTTTCTAGACAGTCGTTAGCAGAAGTGGTTGAGCCCCGTTACGAAGAATTGTTTAGCCTGATTCAGGCCGAATTGAGACGCAGTGGTTTTGAAGATTTGGTTGCAGCAGGCATTGTGCTGACAGGCGGAACTTCGAAAATGGAAGGTGCCATTGAATTAGCTGAAGAAATCTTCCATATGCCGGTTCGCTTGGCGACACCACACGGTGTACGTGGGATGGAAGATATTTTAAGTAGTCCTATTTATGCAACAGGTATGGGGCTTCTGCAATACGCACAACAAGATCATGTTGGTGCTGTTGAGCAAGACGTCGAGCCAGAAGTCGTTGTGGGTTCGCAAAAGAGTGTTTTAGACAAGATGAGAGCTTGGTTTCAGAACAACTTCTGAACAAGCTGAAGGTTTTTAGATTTATAGCAGCAAAAGTAGCGTGCTGCTTTATTAGGGGATAGTGCTTGGCAGGGCACTAAAGGAGCTAACAATGTTTGAACTGTTAGATAGCGTTCCGCAAAATGCCGTTATTAAAGTTATCGGTGTTGGTGGTGGAGGCGGAAACGCTGTAAAACACATGGAAAGTGGTGACCTAGAAGGGGTGGAATTTGTTTGTGCAAATACAGATGCGCAAGCGCTTTCATCTATGGCGTCCCAAAAAGTTATCCAGCTTGGTAATACGCTTACCAAAGGCCTAGGCGCGGGTGCAAATCCAGAAGTTGGTCGTCAGGCTGCGATGGAAGATCGGGATCGCATTGCAGAAATGTTGCAAGGTGCGGATATGGTATTTATCACGGCTGGTATGGGCGGTGGTACAGGTACGGGTGCCGCACCTATCGTAGCCGAAGTAGCTAAAGAACTCGGAATTCTAACAGTCGCAGTCGTGACAAAGCCTTTCCCGTTTGAAGGCCGTAAACGAATGAGTATTGCTATTGAAGGTATCAAAGAGCTTCGCGAAAGTGTTGATTCCCTCATTATTATCCCTAACGAAAAACTGATGCAGGTACTAGGTCGTAATTGCAGCCTTTTGAATGCATTTGAGTCTGCCAACGATGTTTTGAAAGGGGCTGTTCAGGGTATTTCGGATCTTATTACACGTCCGGGTATGATCAATGTTGACTTTGCTGATGTGCGGACTGTTATGTCCGAAATGGGCATGGCGATGATGGGTACCGGTGGTGCGCGTGGTGAGAACCGAGCTGCTGAAGCTGCAGAGAAAGCGATCAAGAGTCCACTACTTGATAACGTAGATCTGAAAGGCGCGAGCGGTATCTTGGTAAATATCACTGCGGGTATGGATCTCAGCTTGGGTGAATTTACCGAAGTGGGTAATCAGATTGAAGAGTACGCATCTGAAAATGCCACGATTGTCATCGGTACCGTCATTGAGCCAGAGATGACTGACGAACTGAAAGTGACAGTTGTTGCTACGGGTTTGGATAAGCCAGAAGAAACGGTCCGCCCTGTTTCTGGTGGAATGCAAAAAGTGGATGGAAGTTTAGACCTTGAGCAGATCGATCTGCCTACGGTTTTGCGTCGCAAAAAAAATGAGGCACTTGACGGGCCGGCTGAGCCTGAAAGTGAGTTGTTAAAATCAACAGGTACTGAGAGCGAGTCCGCTTATTTAGATATTCCTACTTTTCTGCGTAAACAAGCGGATTAATTGGAATGTCCTTTCTAAAAGGGCGATTATTTGTTAGTATCTCGCGCTAGAGTGGCCTATTTTATTTTTTGGCAGATAGCATGATTAAACAGAGAACATTAAAAAACAGCATTAAAGCAACAGGTATTGGTCTGCATACGGGTCAGAAAGTTTATCTGACGTTGAAACCAGCACCAGTAAATACCGGTATTGTTTTCCGTCGTACTGACTTGGATCCAGTTGTTGAGATCCTTGCGCACGCGCACAATGTTTCTGATACAAAACTGTCAACCAACCTGGCTAAAGATGGCGCGCGTATAGCGACTGTTGAGCACCTACTTTCTGCAATGGCTGGCTTAGGTATTGATAATGCTTATGTTGAGCTAAGTGCAGAAGAAGTACCTATTATGGATGGTAGTGCTGCGCCGTTTGTATTCTTGATCCAGTCGGCAGGCCTAGAAGAGCAGAATGCTCCTAAAGAATTTATCCGTATTAAGAAAGAAGTAACGGTTGAGGCTGATGGTAAGTCAGCTACGTTTAAACCGTTTGATGGCTTTAAAGTGGGGTTCAAAATCGATTTTGAACACCCTGCATTTGAAGGCCGTAACATGGAATCTTTCCTAGACTTCTCTAGTACTTCTTTCGTTAAAGAAGTTAGCCGTGCGAGAACGTTTGGTTTTATGAGTGACTATGAATACCTTCGCTCACAAAACCTGGCATTAGGTGGTAGCTTTGATAATGCGATCGTAGTCGATGATTACCGTATTCTTAATGAAGACGGCCTTCGTTACGACGATGAATTTGTTAAGCATAAAGTGCTTGATGCGGTGGGTGATCTATACCTACTAGGTAAGAGCTTGATCGGCGAGTTCTACGGAAACAAATCAGGACATTATCTAAACAATCGTCTTTTGCGTGAATTGTTGGCGCAAGAAGATGCTTGGGAAGTGGTGACTTTCGAAGATAATGAAGAAAGCGCGCCTATCTCTTATCAGAAGCCAGTATTAGCAGTCTGATAGATCGAAAGAATTAAGAGCCGAACTATATAGTTCGGCTTTTTTTTGTCTATTTTTCTATCTTTTTTCCATATTTTTTTTATTTCCCCTTTTAGATTCATTTTCTGCCCCCAATAAAGGTAGAATGCTGAGTTAATTTTTATCCGCTAATCGAGCGGACTACAGGTTTTAGACTTCACAGGTATAAGTCGAGATATGCTGACAGGACTGTTTAAGAAAGTTTTTGGTAGTAAGAATGATCGCGAATTGAAGCGCATGGGTAAGATCGTAAAGGCGATCAATGCGTTGGAAGTAGATCTAGAAAAACTAACGGATGAAGAGCTAAAAGCTAAAACGGTTGAGTTCCGTCAGCGTCTTGAAGATGGCGCGACTTTGGAACAGATCCTTCCTGAAGCTTTTGCTACGGTAAGAGAAGCATCAAAGCGTGTTATGGGTATGCGCCATTTTGATGTTCAGCTTATTGGTGGTATGACACTGAATGATGGCAAAGTTGCCGAAATGCGTACGGGTGAAGGTAAAACCCTTGTAGCAACATTAGCCGTATATCTAAATGCACTGCCTGCTGAAGGCGTTCACGTAGTCACAGTGAATGATTACCTAGCAGAGCGTGATGCTGAATGGATGCGTCCTCTTTATGAATCTCTAGGCTTAACGGTAGGTGTTGCGCTTTCTGGTCAAAATCCAGAAGTAAAACGTGCTGCTTACGCTTGTGATATCACCTACGGCACAAACAATGAATTTGGCTTTGATTATCTTCGCGATAACATGGCTTTCAGTACTGCTGAAAAAGTACAGCGAGGCTTTAACTTCGCTGTAGTCGATGAGGTTGACTCCATCCTAATCGACGAAGCACGTACGCCTTTGATTATCTCAGGTCCAGCTGAAGATAGTTCTCAGTTATACATCACCATTAATGAGTTGATTCCTTCGTTAGAGAAATTCGATGGTGAAATTGATCCTCAGGACGAAGAGCAGGAAATTAACGAGCACTTCGTTGTTGATGAGAAAAACCGTACGGTTGAACTGACTGAAGCGGGTCATACTGCTGTTGAAGAGATGCTGGCGCAAAAAGGTCTTCTGAGTGAAGGAGATAGCCTGTATGCACCTCAGAACCTTAACTTGCTGCACCACGTGCTAGCGGGATTGAGAGCGCATAACTTATTCCAACGTGATGTCGATTATATTGTGCAAGGCAATCAGGTTGTGATTGTTGATGAGCACACAGGTCGAATCATGGAAGGCCGTCGTTGGTCAGAAGGTTTGCACCAAGCGGTAGAAGCAAAAGAGGGTGTGTCGGTTCAGAATGAGAGCCAGACTTTTGCATCAACCACATTCCAGAACTACTTCCGTCTGTACGACAAGCTTTCCGGTATGACGGGTACGGCGGATACGGAAGCATTCGAGCTTCGCCAGATTTACGGTTTAGATGTTGTTGTAATTCCAACCAACAAAACGATCGCGCGTAAAGATGAGAACGATCTGGTTTACCTGACGGTTGAAGAAAAGTACGAAGCTATTATCAAAGAGATTCGTGCTTGTCAGGAAGCTGAACGTCCAGTACTGGTAGGTACAGCGTCCATCGAATCATCTGAGTTAATCTCTTCATTACTGAAGAAAGAAAAAATTACGCACAATGTATTGAACGCAAAGAACCACGGTGGTGAAGCGTCAATCATTGCTCAGGCAGGTCGTCCAGGTGCTGTGACTATCGCGACTAATATGGCTGGTCGTGGTACCGATATTGTGTTGGGTGGTAAGTTAGAGGCTGAACTAGCCGAACTTGATAACCCATCTGAAGAACAAGTTGCTGAATTGACGGCTGCATGGCAGAAGCGCCATGAACAGGTATTGGAAAATGGCGGTCTACATATTGTAGGTACTGAACGTCATGAGTCTCGTCGTATTGATAACCAGCTACGTGGTCGTGCAGGTCGTCAGGGCGACCCAGGTTCATCTCGATTCTTCTTGTCACTAGAAGATGATTTGATGCGAATCTTTGCCTCTGATCGTGTACGACAGTTGATGCAAGCGCTAGGTATGGAGCGTGGCGAAGCTATCGAGCATAAGATGGTAAGCAATGCGATTGAGAAAGCGCAGCGTAAAGTAGAAGGCCGTAACTTTGATATCCGTAAGTCATTGCTTGAGTATGATGATGTAGCTAATGATCAGCGTACAATCATCTACGAGCAGCGTAATGATTTGATGGCAACTGACGATATCTCTGAAACAGTTAATTCTGTTCGTGAAGAGGTTGTCGCGAATAAATTTAGTGAGTTTGTTCCGCCGCAGAGCCTTGAAGAACAGTGGGATATTCCGGGTCTTGAGAAGGCATTGGAAACTGATTTCTCCATTAAAATGCCTATCCAAGAGTGGCTAGATCAGGATGATTCATTGCATGAAGAAACCCTGCATCAAAAAGTTCAGGATACAGTGCTAGAGGTTTATCAGCAGAAAGAAGCGCAAGTGGGCGAATCTACAATGCGTAACTTTGAGAAGCAGGTTATGCTTCAGGTGCTAGATACCCTGTGGAAAGAACACCTACAGACTATGGATCACCTGCGTCAGGGTATTCACCTTCGAGGTTATGCACAGAAGAACCCTAAGCAGGAATACAAGCGTGAATCTTTCCACCTATTCCAAGAATTGCTGGAAAATATCAAGCGTGATGTCATTCGTATTCTAAGTCATGTGCAAGTTCAGCAGCCAGAAGATGTTGAAGCGATGGAGCAGCAGCGTCGTGAGCAAGCTGAACGACAGCAGATGGACTTTAAACATGACAATAGCTCAGCTATGTCGGGTGAAGAGGGTGAAAGTTCCAATGCTGAAGAGCAAGCTCAGCCAGAAACTTTCGTTCGAGATGGCCGTAAAGTAGGTCGTAACGAACCATGTCCATGTGGTTCAGGTAAAAAATACAAGCAGTGTCACGGTAAGCTTTCGTAAGAGTGAACTGTTTATTGGTCAACACAGAAAGCAGCTTTTAAGCTGCTTTCTGCATCTTAGGAGACAGAAAATGGCAGTCGGGCCAGCTACATTTCCAGAAAAAATGCACCCAGTTGCAGGGTTTAAATTAGGAACAGCTTCTGCAGGTATTAAAACTCAAGGTCGAAAAGATGTAGTGCTGATGGAGTTGTGTGAAGAAGCTACTGTCGCAGGCGTTTTTACTTTGAATGCTTTTTGCGCAGCGCCGGTGCAGATTTCTAAAAAACATATAGAGGCTGCGGCAACGCGATATTTTATCGTTAATACAGGCAACGCTAATGCGGGTACTGGTGAGGAAGGTTGGAATGATGCTATTACAACCTGTGAAGAGGTCGCTAAGCTTTGCGATTCGGGTGTTGAGGCAGTTCTTCCTTTTTCCACTGGTGTTATCGGTGAAAAGTTGCCTGTAGAAAAATTAGTTTCAGCTTTGCCTGCAGCTAAAGAGGTGCTATCGGAATCAGGTTGGGATGAGGCTGCAGAAGGCATTTTAACCACTGATACACGAATTAAAGGCGCTAGTCGTCAATTTGAGTACCAAGGCAAGGTTGTAACTTTGACTGGTATATCAAAAGGCTCAGGCATGATTAAGCCAAATATGGCAACAATGCTGGGCTATGTGGCAACAGATGCGCAAGTTGATGCTGATTTATTGAAAGTGCTACTTACTGATACAGCCAATTGCTCCTTTAACCGTATTACGGTTGATAGTGATACATCTACAAATGATTCTTGTATGTTGGTTGCGACTGGGAAATCAGGTGTATCAGTTTCTGCGGAAGATCGTTCCCTACTAGCCTTATTCAAAACTGAATTGACACAGCTTATGCAAGATTTGGCGCATGCGATTGTACGTGATGGCGAGGGTGCAACTAAGTTTGTGACAGTAAAAGTTGAGTCAGCTAAGACGCAGCAGGAAGCTTTGAAGACGGCTTTTGATATTGCTCACTCTCCTCTGGTTAAAACGGCTTTATTCGCTTCAGATCCAAACTGGGGGCGTGTATTGGCGGTAGTTGGGCGTGCCGAGATAGAAAATCTAGATCTTAATGCGTTGGAGATCTATTTAGGCGATGTTTGTATCGTTAGTAAGGGTGGAAAAGACGCTACTTACACTGAAGAAGCTGGTCAGGCGGTTATGGACCAGGAAGAGATTCTAATTCGAGTCGTACTTAATCGTGGTGACGTGTCAGAGACGGTATGGACTACGGATCTTTCCCATGACTATGTCAGCATCAATGCGGATTACCGTAGCTAATGGCTAATAAGGTTGTTCATGTCGCAGCGGCTGCTATCTGGAATAGTAAGCGTGAGTTGCTGATTGCGAAACGCCCTGATGATAAACACCAGGGCGGCTTGTGGGAGTTCCCTGGTGGTAAGGTTGAGTCAGGGGAAGCTGTGCTTGATGCTTTAAGCCGTGAGCTTGATGAAGAGCTGGGGATCAGACTTACCCAAGCAGAAAAGCTGATAGAGGTTCCTTATCATTATCCTGATAAATCAGTTTTACTCGATGTTTATAGTATTACTGAATTTGAGGGAGAGCCTTGGGGTAAGGAAGGGCAGCCAGTACGTTGGGTGAAGCTTGATGAGTTGGATGGCTATGAGTTCCCTGCTGCAAATAAACCGATCTTGGATGCCTGCCTTTTACCGAAATCACTTGCTATAACGCCGTATCTTTCAGATCTTCAACAGCTTGAAGTATCTATTATGCGAGCAATAAAGGCTGGAGCTGAAGGTGTAGTCCTTCGAGCTCCGCTGTTTGAGGCTGATTCAGTAGCATTGGATAAAACAATTGATTTCATCAATGCTCAAATAGATGCGGCCTCTGTAAGAAATGTTTTCTTTACGGTAAACACTACGGTAGACATTGCGAATAAGTTGGCTCTTGATGCAGTTCATCTTTCAGTGAGTAATCTGGAAAAGTTGAATCATAGAGACGAGTTCACTGGGAGTTGGCTGGGTGCATCTTGTCATAATGCTGATGAACTGTCCGAAGCGATAGCTAAAGGGGTCGATTACATAATGCTGTCACCAGTACAGCATACGCAATCGCACCCTGAGGTAGAGCCATTAGGTTGGAAGGATTTTTCCGAATTAGCTAAGTCTAGCTTGGTGCCTGTTTTTGCATTGGGTGGCATGGATAAAGGCGATCTAGCTCTCGCTGTGGAGAATGGTGCGCAAGGTATAGCGGCAATTAGTGCATGGTCGGAGGGATAGGCTGATCTTTATCAATCTGTTCTTCCGTTTCGCCACTACTAAAATCGCTAGCAGTTTTTGATTCAGGTATTGAATATTCTTCGCTTGCCCAAGCACCTAAATCAATCATTTTACAGCGCTCACTGCAGAAGGGTCTGAAAGGGTTGCTGCTGTCCCAAGCCTGCTCTTTAGAGCAGGTTGGGCATTTAATTTTTGTGCTACTCATTATTTGGTCTCTTCTGCGATTTTACTTAGCTTTGTGTGCAGTTTGATAACCTGATTTTCCAAGCTTTCTAAATCAGCATTGTTATCGATGATAATATCTGCTTTTTTGAGTCTTTCTTGGCGGGGCAACTGGGCGGCCATAATTGCTTTGATCTGTTCTTTGCTAGCGCTATCGCGCTTAACAGTTCGAGCTAATTGTAACTCTTCTGATGCATCAACAACGATTACAGTCTCAACTAATTCGTGCTGGTCTGTTTCTAATAATAGTGGGGAAGACAGTACAGCATAGCTGCTTGTGGCATCGTGTAATTGCTGTTTGATACTTTGGCGAATAATCGGGTGTAATAGTTGCTCTAACCAGGTTTTGGCTGTTTTATCTCTGAAGATTATTTCGCGCAAATCTTTACGATTTAATTCACCACTTTCAGTGACAATGTGACTGCCAAAGTGCTCAGCGATTTTGTCTAGTGCAGGTTCGCCTTTTGCGACCACTTCTCGTGCAACAATATCAGCATCAACAATAGTGATTCCGAGGTCTTGTAAACGATCAGTTACAGCGTTTTTTCCTGAGCCGATGCCACCTGTGATGCCAACAATGTACATAGATTAGATTCTTATTAGTTGAAGGTAGAGTGTTGTCAGCGTATCGCCCCAGATCAGTGCTATCCATCCTGCAATTGCGAGATATGGGCCAAATGGAATAGGGTTTTGAGATGAATGGTTTTTAAACAGCATCATAGCTATACCAATGATCGCACCGACTAATGAGCTTAATAGAATAATCAGTGGCAATTGATATATACCTGCCCAAGCGCCTAGAGCTGCAAGCAATTTAAAATCACCATACCCCATACCTTCTTTGCCAGTTAGTAGTTTAAATACCCAGTAGATTGACCATAAGCTTAGGTAGCCTGCCATAGCTCCATAGACCGCATGTTCTAGAGATGCAAATAACCCAAAACTGTTGACGAATAAGCCTAGCCATAGCAAAGGAAGGGTTAAGCGGTCAGGTAAAAGTTGATGATCAATATCAATAAATATTAGACAAACCAGCACCCAAGTAAGGACTACTAAACTGAGACCGATCAGGTTAAAGCCAAAAACGTAAACGGCATAAGCGGAGCAAATAGCTGTAAATAATTCCACAAACGGATAGCGGAAAGGGATATGCAATCCGCAGGATGAGCATTTTGCTCGGAGGAAAATCCAGCTGAGAACGGGTATGTTTTCATACCATCTGATTTTGTGTTGACACTTAGGGCAAGTGGATGCAGGTACTGAAAGGTTGTAAGGCTCTGGATCGATCTCTTTATCAGCGGATATTTCCCTTTCCCATTCCCTTTGCATCATAATGGGTAAGCGATGAATGACTACGTTAAGAAAACTACCAACACATAGAGAAAATAAAAACGCGCAGGCAATAGCCCACGCGGGATCAAAAATAATTATATTCATTAATTCTTATCTTTAAACAACTTGACCAAGCTGGAAGATTGGAAGGTACATAGCAACAACAAGTCCACCAACTAGCACGCCTAATACAACCATAATCAAAGGTTCTAATAGGCTTGAAAGGTTATCTACAGCGTTATCTACTTGTTCTTCATAAAAATCAGCGATCTTCTCTAGCATCATTTCAAGAGAGCCTGCTTCTTCGCCAATCGCTATCATTTGGATAGTCATATTGGGAAATATGCCGGTCATGGTTACTGCGTTTTGTAAGGATTGGCCTGTAGATACACCGTTTTTAATTTGTAAGATGGCATCTCGGTATAATGCATTGCCTGAAGCGCCCGCTGCGGAATCTAAAGCATTAACTAGAGGTACACCTGCTGCAAAGGTAGTGGATAGAGTCCTAGCAAATCTAGCTATAGATGCGTTGTGCAGTATTTCGCCTATAACTGGGATTTTAAGTACGGCTTTGTCGACACTATCTCTAAATTTAGCAGACTTCTCTCTAGCTTTCTGAAACGCGAATCCAAATATGACAAAGCCTATTAAAATAATCCACCACCATTCTTGAGCTATTTCAGACAGGTTTATAACCCATTGGGTAAAAGCGGGTAGTTCTGCTCCAAAGCTAGTAAACACATCTTCAAATTGTGGGACTACCTTAACCAGAAGAATTGCCGAAACAATAATACCAACAATAATTACAGCTGTGGGATAGGTTAGTGCCTTTTTGATCTTGGCTTTTAATGATTCTAGTTTTTCTTTATATGTCGCAATACGATCAAGCATTGCATCTAGAGCGCCTGATTGCTCGCCAGCATTAACTAAGTTGCAATACAGATCATCAAAGTGTTGTGGGTGCTTGGTTAAGGATGTGGAGAAATCGGTACCACTGTTAACATCATTCTTGATTTCATAGACGATGTCTTTTAATTTTTGTTTTTCAATACCGCCAGCAGTGATTTCCAAGCCTTGCAGTAAAGGCACCCCGGAGCGCATCATGGTAGCCATTTGGCGGGTGAAAAAAGCAATATCTACAGGCTTAACAGGTTTATTTTTGGCGCTGAACATACCTGCAGAGCGCTCTTTGGCAATTCTGGACGTTAAGATCCCTTGTTTGCGTAAATGAGCTTTTGCTGAAGCGGCATTAATTGCATCGATTTTTCCTTTGCTTTTATTACCGCTTTTGTCTTTTCCTTGCCAGGTGAAAGTGTAAAGCTTGGCATCTTTAGCCATAGATTAATTCCTGTTATCAGGTCTTGATGACTCGGTTCATCTCTTCAAGACTGGTGATTCCTTCCGCGACCTTCTTTAACCCAGAGCGTCGTAGGCTCTGGAAGTTTTGTGTTTCAGCTACTCTAAGTATATCTAGAGAGTTACCATTCTCCATAATTACTTCAGCAATTTCTGGTGTCATAGGTAGCATTTCATAGATACCTACTCGTCCTTTATAGCCTCTATTGCATTTGCTGCAGCCATCTTGATTCGCTTCAAATAGAGTTAGTGAGCTTAACTCTTCATCAGTAAAGCCTTCCTCCCTTAACGTAACTTCAGGGAGGGTGATAGGTTTTTTGCAACTTTCACATAAGCGTCGCCCTAAACGTTGGGCAATGATAAGACTGACAGATGTAGCGATGTTAAAGGCTGGCACGCCCATATTACGTAAACGTGTAAGCGTTTCTGGCGCGCTATTTGTATGAAGTGTAGATAGCACCATGTGACCTGTTTGGGCTGCTTTTATGGCGATCTCCGCTGTTTCTAAGTCTCGGATCTCACCCACCATTACCACATCAGGGTCTTGACGAAGGAATGCGCGTAGAGCTTCAGCAAAATTTAACCCCACTTTTGCATTTACATGGACTTGATTTATGCCTTCCAAGTTGATTTCTACAGGGTCTTCTGCTGTAGAAATATTCCGCTCTTCGGTATTAAGGATATTTAAACCGGTATAAAGACTTACAGTTTTACCACTACCTGTTGGCCCTGTTACCAATACCATGCCTTGTGGTTTGTGGAGTGTGCCTAAGTAAAGTTCTTTTTGGAAGTCGGCAAAACCTAAGGCTTCTACCCCCATTTTTGCGCTGCTAGGGTCAAGAATACGTAGTACGATTTTCTCTCCCCAAAGGGTGGGAAGGGTGTTTACTCGAAAGTCGATAGCGCGTTTCTTGGATATCTTCATTTTAATGCGGCCATCCTGAGGTACACGTTTCTCAGAAATATCCATCTGCGACATGACTTTTAAGCGAGCAGAAAGCCGTGCAGCAAGGTTTGAAGGTGGCTTTGCAACTTCCTGTAGAATTCCATCGATCCTGCTTCTGATGCGGTAGCTTTTTTCGTAGGGCTCAAAGTGGATATCAGATGCGCCATTTTTTATAGAATCTAGGAGGATTTTATTGATAAAGCGAACAATTGGTGCATCTTTTGTTGCGTCTTCTTCGCTTTCTTGCTCTTCTTTATCTGGCGTAGAGCCATCTGATACTTCGAGATTATCTAAATCACTATCATCTAATTCATCTAAGGCTGAATCTTGGCCTTCAAGGAAACTCTCTATGGCGCGAGTGAGTTTATCCTCCTCGACAATGATCGCTTCTGTTGTAATGCCGCTTTGAAACTTAAATTCATCTAACGCTTGTATGTTAGTGGGGTCAGAAATAGCTACAAATAGGCGATTGTCACGTTTCTGCAGGGGGAGCGCATGGTGTTTAGTTATAAGGGAATCGTTAATTAGTCCTTGAGGAAGAGATGCTGGGTCTAAGGCGTCCAAATCCAAAAGAGGCATACCAAACTCTTCGGATGCTGCAGCTGCAGCCCTATATGCACTGACTAAGCGCTGTTCAATAACATAAGAGATAAACGTTTGTTGTTTCTCTCGGGATTGTAGCGAAGCATCAGCTGCAACTTCTGCAGAACATACGCCTTCATTCACTAAACGCTTGGCAAGTCCACTTAAAGGTTGGCTTGGCTGCAAAATGAAACTCCCGTCTTAATCCATGACACTAAGGTTTATATTACTATCTTTTAATGCTAGGTCTTATCTACCTAAAATAGCATTTGCATGACAGTTTGAAAATGCGCACTATAATGTTTATAAAGAATTTCGGATAGGTCACTGGCGCGTTCTGAAAAATGCGCTACAATCAAAGGACTTGGTTGATACCAAGGATTTTTATTCGCTGGAGAAATAAAATGAAAAAAGTACAACAAGGTTTTACCCTTATTGAATTGATGATCGTGGTTGCGATCATCGGTATTTTGGCGGCAATTGCATTGCCGGCTTACCAGAGCTATACGATTAAAGCTAAAATGTCCGAGGTTATTTTGGCTGCAAGTGCATGTCGTACAACTATCACTGAAGTAGTGCAAAGTTCGGATGACAGCTTTCCTGGTGCAGGTAACTGGGGCTGTGAAGAAGTTGCTCCAACTAAGTTCGTAGCTAATGTTGCTACTGATGTTTCAGGTGCTGTAGCAGTTCAGGCTCGAGCAATCGATACAGATGTTGATGACGCTTGGGTATTCTTAACGCCAGCAACTACTCCTGAACCAGGTGATACTATCTCTGAGTGGGATTGTGTTGCGGATCCAGCTAAAGATGTTTACCAGTACCTACCTGGTTCATGTAAGGATGATCAGGCGAGTGCTGCCGCTCTTACTTATAACAACGGCTCTGCTGCGGTTACTGTTACGTCAGGTACTTAAGTCAAGTTTGGAATCTATATTCTTGAATTTAAAAAGGGTCAACTTAGTTGGCCCTTTTTGTTGATACTGTCTAGTCCTTAAAAAGGCTGGCACTTTTCCAACCATCTTTGGAAAGTGTCATGAATTCAACAAGTAAGCATACACAAAAAGGTCGTTTATTTGCCTTTAAACTGGCTGAGGTTGAGCAAGTCGAAAAAGGTTTGGTAACTGAAAAACAGCCGAAGATCGTTATAGAACTTAAGTATATTTATTCCCATCCCGTTTAGGCTGTATGCCTATTTTGTCTCTACGATAAACATCAAAAAGTGTGTTGTGAAACTTAAGTCTATTCCTATCATGGCTTTGTCTATATATCTATTTCTATATGTGTCACAGAGTGGTAGCCTTACACCATCATATTTTAATCTTGAATGACTCATTTTTAATGAAACGAAATATAATAATTATTCTAATCGCAGCTTGTGTTGGTGTGACTTGGTATATCGCCAATACTACTGAAAGGCTAACTCCTCAAATTAAAAGCGCGGCAGAAAATGCTATTCTCGAACAGCCAGAATTCCCAGCGCGACCTGTATGGTGGCATGATGATTCTGTGATGGCTGTTGGTATTGTTCCTGACAGTGTTAATCCCCATCATGCGGCAGCTAAGGCTTGTGAAATCATTAAAGCCAAAGGTGTGACGACGGCCATTGTAGAGATTTATGATGTGGTTAAAATTCAGAAGGAAGATGATTGGGATCAACTGGCTGCAGATAGTTGTCAGTAATTAATCTACCTTTTAGTGTTGTTTTAGATGTAAAAAAGGCTGCTCATATGCAGCCTTTTTTGATTTATAAGCAATGTGATCTAGGCTTTAATCTTCAATTAAACGCATAGACAGATCTACTGCTTGGCAGTGCTTAGTCAGCGCGCCAATGGATATATAATCCACGCCAGTTTCTGCGATAGGGCGTAAGGTTTCGTCAGTAATGCCACCAGAGGCTTCAAGCTTGGCAATGCCGCGAGTTAGCTTAACTGAGTCCCTCATCGCTTCTAGAGAGAAGTTATCCAGCATAATGATGTCTGCACCGGCTTCTAGCGCTTGATGAAGTTCTTCCATCGTTTCCACTTCAACTTCGACGGGTTTGCCAGGCTCATTTGATTTCGCTGTGGCAATTGCGGCGTCGATACCACCGCAGGCCATAATATGGTTCTCTTTAATCAAGAAAGCGTCGAATAAGCCAATTCGATGGTTGTAGCAGCCACCACAGGCAACGGCATATTTCTGGGCAAAGCGAAGGCCTGGGAGAGTTTTGCGAGTGTCAAGTAACTTTACAGTTGTGCCAGCCACTTTGTCCGCGTAAAACTTACTAACAGTTGCTGTGCCTGAAAGCGTTTGTAGAAAGTTTAAAGCTGCGCGTTCTGCTGTTAGGAGATTTCTTGCTGAACCTTTTGCCCAGAAAAGTACTTGGTCACGTTGAACGATATCTCCATCATCAACTTGCCAGTCTAGTTCTAGTTCAGGGTCTACTTGGCGAAAAACTTCATTTACCCAGTCGACACCACAAACAACAGCCTCTTGACGACTGATAATGCGAGCCGTTGCAGTTTGTTCAGCAGGAATGAGTTGTGCGGTAATATCGCCACTGCCTATATCTTCCTGTAAAGCATAACGAACGGCGTCTGGGATAAGGTGCTGAATTTTTGCGCGGGTCAACATAGTCGGTCCTGATTGAAAATGTGTGAGGCTTGGCTTTTACAAATAGGCCTCTGATAATATGCAGATTCTATCGAAATAGATCTAGAGCGGGTAGGGGATAAATGAATATTGCAGGTCAAAACTGGCACAAAGAGGTAGAGATTGTACCTTCGCCGAATTTTAATGAGCGCCCAGACTCTAACGATATTTCTCTATTGGTTATCCACAACATTAGTTTGCCACCGGGTAAGTTTGGTGGTGGCTACATTCAACAATTTTTTCAGAATAAGTTAGACGCCACGACCGATCCTTTTTTTGAAGAGATAAAAGATCTTCAGGTATCTGCTCATTTCCTAATTGAGCGAAGTGGTCATATTGTCCAATTTGTGCCAACCGGCTGTAGAGCTTGGCATGCTGGTGTGTCTATCTTTGAAGGCAGAGAAAATTGTAATGATTTTTCGATAGGCATAGAGCTAGAGGGAACGGATATAGACCCTTATTCTGATGAGCAGTACAACGCTTTAGTTACCCTTACCCAGCAGTTACGCGATCTCTATCCAAAGATAGAGCTAGATAGGATTGTTGGGCATTGCGATATAGCCCCAGAGCGTAAAACTGACCCTGGTCCAGCCTTTGACTGGCAAAGATATCGAAAACTATTGGATTAATTAGACGGGGAATAGTTTTGCCAGCAAAACCGGTACTGCATTTTCAACTCTTAAGATGCGCTCACCAATATGGATTGATTTGAATCCGCACTGATTTAGTTTATCGACTTCGTATTCTATAAAACCACCCTCAGGACCAATGGCTAAGGTTGTTGGAATAGATTCGGGTGTTGAGCATCGTTCTGCATTATAGGGATGGGCAACTAAAGCACGCGTATTTTGCGCGATCTCTGGTAGTTCATCTTCTACAAAAGGCTTGAAGCGTTTACGTAAATGAACTTTCGGCATTATTGTATCGCCAGCTTGTTCCAAACCAAGCTTGAGCTGTTCTTCTACTTGATTAAGTATTGGTGTGCTCCAATAGCTTTTATCTACTCGATAAGAATTAATCAGATAAAGTTCTTTCACACCCATCGCGGAGACAGTTTGTAGTATCCGTTTCAGCATTTTAGGTCTGGGTAGGGCCAATATTAGGGTTAGAGGTAATGCTGCAGGAGGCTCTTTTTCTAGAGATACCTTTAGGGTTACAGACCTGTTATTGAGTTCTAATACTTCTCCTTTGCCTAGAGCTCCATTGAGAAAACCTACATTCAGTAGGGCTCCAATCTCTGGTTTTTGTATTGAGCGAATATGTTCAAAGCGATGATCTGTTAGAACCGCAGTGTCGCTCGCAACAAAGTCAGCTTTATTAATTAGTATTAGATTCATGGGGTTATCAGGTACAGGGAAGAAACTGAAGTGTACCGGTCTAGGGTATTTAAGGCTAATTTTAACCCTAATCAAGAAAATAGATGTTTATCTAAATGAGAATGTTTATCTGTAGCGTTATCTTTTGGAGTGTGGTACCTTTGCGCCATCTTGTATAAGCGATCAATATTCTGTGAATCCATGAAGGGGGTTTCTGTGAAGCTTAAAGTTCTTGTTGCTAGTGTTGCTATGGTTACTGCGCTAGGTGCTAATGCGGCTCAAAATTACGACAATTTCCCTGTAACTCTAAAAGGTTACAACGGTGATGCTACTAATTCTGTTGCGTATACGGGTCAGGCTGCACGTCAGGTTCTTCACACTTCTTTGAAAAAATTGGCAGGCCAAGGTAACGGTCAGCCAAACGCTGAACTTAAAGCAAAAATGCTTGCTTACTACGAAGGTAAAGATGCTGGTCGTGAGATCCTTTCTCCGGCAACTAAAGGCGGTTTCGTAGTTGCCGAGACTTCTGTAGACGAGATCTCCAAAGGTAAGAACCTATCCGGTAAAACGTTTAAAGGTGCTGTACCAGGCTGGCCTGGTAACATGACAGGTCCTGAAGTAATTACTTTCATGATCGAGAAAGCAGCAGCTTCTGACAAAGGTTATGACCCTCTAACAGGTTACGACTACCGTCAGCTCATCTCTAAGTTCGCAATGGGTGCAGTATTCTACAACCAAGCTGTAGATAACTACCTAGATGAAAAACTAGATGCTGACAAAAAGCCAAACAACAAGCCTTACAAAGAAGGTAAGCACTACACAGGTAAAGAGCACGCTTGGGATGAAGGTTTTGGTTACTTCGGTGCACCAGCGAATACACTTAATCTAACTGCAGAAGATGTATACAACATTGCTAAGCAGAAAGAAGGTGCGCTTGTTAAAGCTGACTTCAATAAAGACAGTAAAGTATCTCTTTACAATGAGATGACTTACGCTCACGCATACTATGCAGCTGGTTTCGATAAAGGCGGTAAAACAACTTACCTTCACGACATCATGCAAGCTTTCGTTGATGGCCGCCAGTTGATCACAGATGCTAAAGGTGAAGCACTAACTGATAAGCAACGTACAGAGCTTAAAGCTCACGCAGCGACTATCGCTGATAACTGGGAAATGGTTATCGCAGAAGCTGTATTCAAATACGCAGGTTCTACTTACAAAGATCTTAAAGAGATCAACAAGCTAGTTGAAACTAACGGTGATGTTGCTCCTGCATTCCGTGCTTACGCTAAGCACTGGGGTGAGTTGAAAGGTTTCGCACTAGCACTTCAAACAGGTAATAAAAACCTTGGTGAAACGGCTGTCAAACTTAACCGTTTGATCGGTTTCAGCCCTGTATTGCTGGGTAATACGCAAGTTGTTGGTCTAGACGACAAAGGTAACTACATCCAAGCGTCTTCTGGCGACATGAAGCAGTACATGCTACACATGCTTAAAGTTCAGCAGTTGATGGTTGATCAGTTTGGCGTTAAAGCGCGTAACAAAGATGTTCTAGGTGACATGGGCGCTCTAGCTGACAAACTAGGTTCTGGCGGTTACGTAGAAAACGACTAATTCGCTACAGAGCAATTGCTAAAAGCCAGCCTTGCTAACAGGGCTGGCTTTTTTGTATTTGAGGGGACTATGCTCGAGATCTTTTCTGAATTCTATAATTCAGTGCTAGTGGACTTTACCGATAGTAAAAAACGCGTCTATTGGGGCTACTTGTTAGCAGCTCTTGTTATTGCTGTCGTTTGGTTGGTTCAAACTAAACGAGTCTCTTTTGTTAAAGCGATTTTGATTATCTTTAGTGCCAAGGTTTGGTGGTCGTCATCAGCAAAAGCTGATTATCTCATCTTTGTTATCAACAAATTTTCTTTTTTATTTATAGCGCCTTTGCTTTTAACACATGCGGTTGTTTTCGAGTGGCTGTTTTTTAAATTGTATGAGTGGTGGGGCTATCAATCTGTTGGTAATGACTGGCCGTTATGGATGATAACGGCTCTATTTACCTTCAGTTACTTTATCTTGAATGACTTCTCCCGATTCTTTGTGCACAAATTGCTGCATGAAGTACCGTTTCTGTGGGAGTTTCATAAAGTCCATCACTCCGCACGGGTTCTAACGCCGATCACAGTATTTCGTACTCATCCAGTTGAAGGGATTCTGTTCTCGTTTCGATCGATATTTGTTCAAGGTTTTTTAATCGCGGTCTTTACCTTCCTGTTCGGTGATCGTGTTGATCTATTTATGTTTTACGGTGTTGTTGTAACGACCTTTCTATTCAATGTGCTGGGATCTAATTTACGTCATTCCCAGATAGCGATCGGTTATTGGAAAGGAGTAGAGCGATGGTTGATCTCGCCTGCGCAGCATCAGATCCATCATTCAACCTTGCCCAAGCATTTTGATAAAAACTATGGGGTTATCTTGGCGATTTGGGATCGCTGGACAGGTACTTTGGTTCATTCTGAACGAGATCAGGAATTAGAGTTTGGTATTTCTAGAAAAGTAGAGGCGAATGAGCAAAATGTTCTCTATCTTTATTTTCAGCCGTTTAAATCTCTATTTAGTCGCTTAAGGCAAATATCGAAGCCAAAAGTAGCAAATGATAATTGAATAGATATATATCAATGATAACGGTTATCGTTTATGATTCTATTCTTACTTTAAGACACGTTTTGTATTGTTGAGTGTTGAGGTTTTTTAATGAAGATAAATGCTTTAGCTAAGATTGTTTCCTCTGTTGGTGCTGTTGCTGCTGTCACTGTATCCGCTTTATTGCCCACATCTGCTTTTGCTCAAGAAACCGGTGTTGTAAATGTTTATTCAGCACGTAAAGAAGCCTTGATTAAACCGCTTCTAGATCGTTTTACAGATGAAACAGGTATCAATGTAAACCTTGTAACAGGTAAAGCTGATGCGTTGTTAAAGCGCCTTGAGGTAGAAGGTAAAGCAAGCCCTGCAGACCTGTTTGTGACTGTTGATGCCGGTCGTTTACACCGCGCTAAGAGTGCTGGTGTTCTTCAGGTGTCTGGTAGCGATACTTTAAGTAAACTGATTCCGCAAAGTCTTAAAGATGCTGATGGTTATTGGTATGGCATGTCTCAGCGTGCAAGAACGATCTTTTACGTAAAAGGTAAAGTTGAACCTTCAGAGTTGTCCACTTATGAAGATCTAGCTGATTCAAAATGGAAAGGGCGTATCTGTGTTCGTTCTTCCAATAATATTTATAATCAATCCTTAGTTGCTTCTATGATCGATGCTATCGGCGTAGAGAAAACTGAAGCTTGGGCTAAAGGTTTAGTGAAAAACTTCGCGAAGCCGCCTTCAGGTGGTGATACTGATCAGCTAAAAGCTGCAGCAGCAGGCGTATGTGATATCGCCATAGCAAATACTTACTATTTTGGTCGTTTGTTAAATAGCGAAAATGCTGAAAAGAAAGCAATTGGAGCTAAATTGGCAGCGTTTTGGCCAAACCAAGCTGACCGTGGTGTTCATATGAACGTTAGTGGCGCAGGTGTGACTAAGCATGCTCGTAATGTTGATAATGCAGTGAAGCTAATGGAATTTATGGCCTCTGATCAGTCTCAAGCTTGGTATGCAGAGGTTAATAACGAATATCCTGTCGTAACGACTGCTAAGGTGTCTGACACGTTGGCTGGGTTGGGTGAATTTACTGCTGACGATATTGTGTTGAGCAAACTGGGTGAAAATAACCGTAGCGCAGTTGAATTAATGGATCGCGCAGGTTGGAAGTGATTTATTTTATTATCAAGTAATTGTTTATTAAGTGATAGAATAGCTTGACCTAAGCGCCTGTAGAGAAGTCTTACAGGCGTTTTCTGTTTTTTCAGAGCCTGTAAAAAAATAATGCCTGCAGTTAAATTCAAACAATTTGGACAAAATTGGCTTGCGACAAGTAGCTTCGTCGTAACTTTTCTTCTATTACTGCCACTTGCTGTAATAGTTGGATTTGTTTTTAACGGCTCTGCTGATGTTTTCTCTCATCTATATAACACGGTCCTCGCTGATTACGTCAGTAATTCATTACTACTCATGCTCGGCGTGGGGTTTGGTGTTCTTCTTTTAGGTATCCCAACCGCTTGGCTCACAAGCGTTTGCGAATTCCCTGGGCGCAAATTGTTTGCTTGGGCTCTGCTTCTGCCTTTAGCTGTCCCTGCCTATATCATTGCTTACACTTATACGGGCTTATTGGACTATGCTGGCCCAGTGCAAACTCTAATCAGAGATATCACTGGACTCGGTTACGGCGAGTATTGGTTTTTCGAAGTTCGTTCTTTAGGTGGAGCGATTATGATGCTGGCTTTAGTGTTGTATCCGTATGTATATCTATTAAGCCGTGCAGCCTTTCTTGAGCAATCCGCTAGTACTTTGGAAGTCAGCAGAACTCTAGGCTATAACCAGTGGCAAGGCTTGTTCAAATTAGCTTTGCCTTTAGCGCGTCCTGCAATTATAGCTGGCTTAACCTTGGCGTTGATGGAAACATTGGCTGATTATGGCACCGTGCAGTATTTTGGCGTTAGCACCTTTACTACAGGTATTTTTCGTACTTTTTATGGTTTTGGCGACTCCGCTGCTGCGGCTCAGTTGGCAGCTTTTCTACTTGGATTTGTAGCGCTTCTAGTTTTAGTCGAAAAATATTCTCGTCGTAAAGCAAGGTACCACTCTTCAGCAGAATATAAAGCTAAGGCCAAGCTAATCGAGCTTAAAGGCGGGAAAGCGTGCTTTGCATTTATCGTGTGCTTGTTCCCAGTTCTATTCGGATTTCTGATTCCTGCAGGCTTGCTTGGATATTGGAGTTTTACGCAGGCGGATCTGTCTGATGGTGATTTTCTTGAGTTAGCATGGAACTCTTTCTATTTGGCATTTCTGGCTGCCCTGATTGCTGTCGGTTTTGCGCTCTTATTAGCTTATGCTGGACGTTTAACGCCAAGTAAAGGCGTGCGTTTCTCTATTGCAACTGCGGGGATGGGTTATGCGTTGCCAGGAACCATTATCGCTATAGGGGTTATCATCCCATTTGCATGGATGGATCATCAACTAATCGCAGCTGCCAAAAATTGGTTCGACGTTGATTTAGGGCTGATTCTTTCTGGGACGATTGTCGCGCTATTATTTGCTTATACTGTTCGCTTCTTAGCGGTCTCTCTGGGCTCGATTCAGAGTGGTTTAGGCAAGATAAAACCAAGTCTAGATGGCGCGGCGCGCACTTTAGGCTGTACGCCGTTACAAGTATTAAAACAGGTACATGTACCTTTGATGCGTAGTTCTGTATTAACTGCGCTTCTAATTGTATTTGTCGATGTTTTAAAAGAGCTTCCAGCGACTCTTATATTGAGGCCTTTCAACTTTAATACGCTAGCTGTTAGAGCGTTTGAGTTGGCGTCAGATGAAAGATTGATCGATGCAGCGCCAGCGTCATTATTAATAGTAGCGGTAGGTCTATTACCGGTGATTTTACTAAGCCGCTCAATATCTAAAGGGCGTGCAGGAAACTAAGTTATGAGCCAAGCAAAACACCTTTTAATTGATGATGTAACCTTAGCCTATGGTGATGTTGAGGTTGTGCATAATGTTTCTTTGGGATTAGAAAAGGGTGAAATTGGTTGTCTTTTAGGGCCTAGTGGCTGTGGTAAATCTACACTGCTAAGATCGATTGCAGGGTTTGAGCCAGTTAAATCTGGCGAGATTTCCATGTTGGGGCAGCAGTTGTCCACTTCGCAATTTTGCATGCCAACTGAGCAACGCAATATTGGTATGGTTTTCCAAGATATCGCATTGTTCCCGCATTTGAGCATCGCGGATAATATTGCATTTGGTATCAAAAACTGGAGCAGAGCTGATAAGATCGCACGTATTTCAGAGTTGCTTGAGCTAGTAGGCTTGCCGGGTGTAGAGGAGCGCTACCCGCACTCTTTATCAGGTGGTCAGCAACAAAGGATTGCGCTTGCGCGTGCGATGGCACCAAAGCCTGATCTACTGTTGTTGGATGAGCCGTTTTCTGGCTTGGATGCTAACCTGCGTGAAACCCTAGTACCTGAGATTCGAGATATCCTTAAGCAAGAAGAGGTGAGCGCTATTCTGGTAACACACGACCAGATGGAAGCCTTTGCAATGGCAGATAAAATTGCCGTAATGCAACAAGGTGTTATTCAACAGTGGGGCACGGCTTTTAATATCTATCATGAACCCAAAACCCGCTTTGTAGCTGACTTTATCGGTTTGGGGGAGTTTCTTAAGGCGCGTATCAAAGATGCTTATTCGGTTGAGACATCGTTAGGCGTTTTGGTCGGCGACGAAAAGCTAGTTTATGCGCCAGGGACTGAAGTTGAGTTGTTAATTCGACCAGATGATATTCAGCATGAAGAAGAAAGTGATACCACCGGGCTGATCGTCAGTAAATGGTTCCGAGGTTCTCATTATCTTTACCAAGTTCAGTTGGATAATGGCGAAATCGTACCTTGTATCACCGCGTGTCATCATGACCATGATGTAGGTGAGCGTATCGGGTTAAAAATTGAATTTGACCACCTTGTTGTCCTTCCGATTTGTGATCCAGAATCGGGGATTTGTGAAATACAAGAGTCAGATGTTGTACCCGCTGCGGGAGCTTGAATACGCGTTTACCCTTAAACTTTCTGTTTACGTCGCTCTAACTCGTTAAAACTGTTAACTATTTTACAATGCTAGCGGTTGTTGCGATGCGGTAAAAAAAAGATGGCTTAATAGCTTTTCTTACCTATTAATAAATTCTTATTTCAAATGTAGTCTAGATTTTTAACCTGCTGAAAAGTAAGTGTTTATTTAGGGTTTTTAATTCCTGTTCTTTTCTGTTCTATACATATCTTTTGCTGTGATAGATTCCATTTTGGATATTATTGCTGCGTTGCGTCGACTTCCTTGATTGTATTGGTTTGTCACTTTTACTTCATAGTATTGGATTATCCTTATTACTCTTCAACCAAAGTCATATTATTATCGTTGAAGATATCGGATTATGATCGATATATAACCAACTTATGAAATACCTTATTCAAAGCCTCGAGCTGGTGGGTATTCTTAGTTTGGCAAAGATGGACCATAAATAATTACTACAAAGCACAAATGCGTAAAAAGGGGATGTAACATGGGTCAAAAAATAGCCCTAGTAACAGGTGGAACAGGTGGCTTAGGTACGTCGATTTGCCGTGAATTGGTTGATGGTGGATTTCGAGTAGTTGCTGGTTACAACAGTGGTGGAGACCATTCAAAAGCTCAAGCTTGGCAAGCAGAGCAAAAAGCAGCAGGTTATGAGATTGATGTAGCTTACGGTGATGTGACTGATGCTGAGTCATGTGCTCAGTGTATAGCTACAGTTGAAGAGCTGACGGGCGGCACTGTTGATATTCTGATAAATAACGCAGGTATCACACGTGATGGTCAGTTTAAAAAGATGAGTTGGGAACAGTGGGATGAGGTCTTAACAGCTAACCTTGATTCTATGTTCCATATGACCCGTTTAGTTATCAACGGCATGATTGATAGCGGTTGGGGCCGTATCATCAATATCTCTTCTGTAAACGCTCAGAAAGGTCAGTTTGGTCAGTGTAACTACTCTGCAGCAAAAGCAGGTATTCATGGTTTCACTAAAGCCTTGGCTCAAGAGGTTGCACGTAAAGGTGTGACGGTAAATACGGTTTCGCCTGGTTATATTAAAACTGCAATGGTGGCGAAGATAGCTCAAGAGATTCAAGATCAGATTTGCGCTGGTATCCCTGTGGGTCGTTTTGGTACGCCTGAAGAGATTGGTCACATGTGCAATTTCTTGTGTGGCGAGCATTCTGGTTATATCACAGGTGCGGATATGTCGGTGAATGGCGGCTTGCACATGTCATAAAGCTGAATAGCTTATATATAAAAAAACCGCTTTTTAGCGGTTTTTTTGTTTCTAATCTTTTTAGAGTAATTGCTGCAATCTTTCTTCAAAGCGTTCATTGAACTCTTCGAAATGAGCGGCAAAAGGTATGCCTAGCCATTCTTGTTCAAGCTGTTTGATCTCACTGAGATTAAAGCCCTGTTTTTGTTCAGCAAGTGCTTGCTGTAAACGCTCCATTTGATATTCCATACGCAGCGCTTGGTCTTCTGGTGGCGAAGGCTGGGATGTTGCTATCTCTAGGCGAATACAAAGGTGGCGTAAGCGTTGTTCTTGGGTATTGATCATCTCATCCATTTCATCTGGGTTAGAGATCAAAGATAGAAGAACTGCAAAACGCTGGTCGATATCTGATTTTTCAGAAGGTGATTCAGGTTCTTGCTCCCAAGCATGTTGTAGCGATGCTATGCAATCACTTACAGTCTCATCCAATATTGCATGCTCAAGCTGTTCGCAAATTTCAGCCTTGCGCTGAATCGTTAGGTATGGCTCTGACTCGAATTGTTTCAACTCGTGCT
This sequence comes from Neptuniibacter sp. QD57_21, assembly GCF_047778075.1. Classification (GTDB taxonomy): domain Bacteria; phylum Pseudomonadota; class Gammaproteobacteria; order Pseudomonadales; family Balneatricaceae; genus Neptuniibacter. The sequence goes on from NZ_CP180549.1 coordinate 875,336, forward strand.
TTTGACGCTGCACATAGTTGATTGCTTTTTCGATTCGCTCGGATAAGGTTTCGTCTTCAATTGGCAGAAGCTGCTGCATAGAACCAAGAAGTTCCTGCAGATGATTTAAGCTAGCGCCGGTTTCAATCAGCTGCTCTAGTTCAGAGCACTGTTTTTCTATAGCGTTACTGTTTTGTGCTTGAGAATTGCCTTCTTTCGATGATGATTTATCAGCGAAATACATTTCAAAAACTTGACTGCAGTTTTCTCTAAACTGATTCCAAAGTTTTCTTTCTTGATTGCGAGGAGCAGGGCCAATTAATTTCCAGGCTTTTTGAAGCTCTTTAACTTGCTCTGTCGCATTATGAAGATTTGTTGCTTGCAGAAGCTGCTCTGTTTCGGCGATTAAACTTTGCTTTTCTTTGGCGTTAGCCTGTCGAATCTCTTTTAGCGGTGCATCCAGTTCTTTTAATAATTGATCAAACTGAACTTGTAGCTTTTTACCTGGAGCACGATCAACAGGGGAATAATTGCGCCATTCTGTTTTCGCTTGATGGATCTGATGACTGTAATCCTTCCAGTTTTCGACAGTTTTTTCTTGAGGTGCTTTTAGGTCTTTTAGCGCTTCTAAGATCTGCTGGCGCTTTTCTAAATTGCTCTTGCGAATATCTCGCTGTTGAGCAAAGTGTTGGTCACAAGGCGCATACGCAGCGTCTGAGGCTTTTTTGAATCGCTTCCAAAGCTGTTGCGAATGAACAGAGTCGGTTGCATCAAGCAGTTTCCACTCTTTCTGGATCCTACGAACTTGGGTCGCTAAATCTTGTACTGGAAGATTGGATTGGCTCAGTGTTTCCATCTCTTCACATAGAGATTCTTTTTTTGGTGCGACAGCATAAGCTTGCCAGTCCCTAATCTCTTGAAGCTCGGCTCCAAGTGCTTTAATACGTTGTTCAAGCTCTGGTGTTAGGTTGCCATTTAGGCGTTTACTTAGCTGTTCTGCTCTTTTAATTTGCTTGTCAGCAGAGCGGATTTCACCGGATGAGATCGCAGATTTTAGTCCATCTAAGACATCGCTAAGCTCTTTTTGTAGCTGTAGCGCATGATTATTATCGGCGTCTAGACGCAATTTCGCGCAAGCTAAGCCTTCTTCTAGCTCTGTTAGTGAAGCAGGCTTCTCTTGTAATTTAGGCCAGCTAAATTTGTTTATTAGCTGTGTGGCTTCTTGCGCGGCTTTGTTCAATGGCTCAATCTCAGGTGAACCATTCAATACAGCGCACAGAGCTTTAATTTTTTCTTCGGCTTCAATCAGATGAAAATAAGAAACCAATAGGTTCTTTAATTGAGCGGTGATTTTATCGAAGCTAGACTGCTCATCTTTGCTGCTGTATTGCTTTACTGCTGTCCAATCAGCACAAAGCGATTCCAAACGAGATTGGAATGTTTTTAGCTGTGCCTTATCTGCAGGTAATGTGCTGCTTTGTTCTTTAAGAATACATAGCTCAGAGTAGACTGCATGGCTTTGAGCTTTTTGCTTCTCTAGCTGAGCTTCTTTCTCTTGTTCAGCCTGTTGTTCTGCATCATGCTTCTGGATCGTTTCAGAACAGATTTTTAGCTTTTCTTGGAAAAGCTCTTGTTGTTCGGCATTCGTCGAAGAGCTAAGTTTTTCCCAGTCCGCTTCAATAGCAGTCATCTTCGCAGAATACAGCGGGAAGAATTCAGTTGCTGCGAGTTGTTGAATAGAAGCTAACTGTTTCTGGATCGCTTCTTGTTGAGCTTGTTCTTGCTTCTTCTGTTCACGAATGACTTGAAGCTTTTCTTTCGTGACTTTAACAACGCCTTTATCTTTATTACGAGCTGCCTTTTGGAGTTGCTCAAGAATCTCTTCACTATTGATCTGACCGGCAGCTAGGACGCGCAAACTAGCTCGTTGGCTTTTTTCTGCAATAAGAACAAGATCATGATCGTCAGAAACTTGGATAACGGCTTGCTCACGAAGCTGTTCGTCTTGGCTATTCAGTGCAATGTGAGTCAGTAAATCGCCATCTGTAATGTAGGAAAGTGCAGAGCTTTTTTCTTCTTGAAGTGGTGTCTCTTCTTGGCTGAGAAGAATTTGACTAATTCGGTGTAGAGCTAATTGCTGGATATTGCTAGAACTGTCGTTCTGGCTGATTTGGACTAATAGGTTAAGGTCTGAGAGTTTTTCAGTAGCATTTAAACGTACTGTCTCGTCCTGATCTTTCAGTGCTAGCTGCGATAGGATAGTTTGAGCGTCGGCATCAGTTTCGCGAAGTTTTGCAATCGCTTTGATCCGCTTTTCGGGTTTGGCGTGTTGCCAATTAGGCTTTAAAAATCTTGCTAGCATAGTGTCCTGTACTTCTACGGCTACGCGTATATAAGATGGAACGCGCTACCTTTAAGGGCCAATATTCTACCTGAGAATTTAGTGACTGACAGCGTTGACATTAAGATAATGTACTGGCATTTAATGTTTTTTGAGTGGCTTTTACAAAAGGAAAGACATAGATAGTTTGCAAGAGCACTGACTATTTCGGCTAAGTCTAAGAAATAGAAGGTGTTAGAGAATGAGCCCAGATAAAAATTAAATATTGATAACTGAGCTTACTTTCTAAAGCGATAAGCAGAATTATGACTAAGTTCGAATTTCTACATCACCATCAACATAGATCCAAAAACCATCTTCTTTCCGGAAGTTCGATTTTTCATACAAAGTACCACTTTGATCATCTGTTTCGAAATTTGCTTCAAACTCAACCATGCCGGTCTCGTCAGAACGATTGCCTTGGTTAGTATCTAAAATTGTTAGGCCTGTCCAGTTTGTATATTTGACTTGGTCAGCCAAAATTTCGGCATCATCTTCGCCGCGGTTTTCTGGCGCAGTGGTATTGATTAGATAATCTATAGCACCCAGCGCGAAGGCTGTGTAGCGGGATCGCATCAATGCTTCCGCTGTTGGTGCAGGTTTTTGCCCTTGTACGATAGGTTTGCAACAGTAATCAAACGGTTTATTGGAACCACAGGGACAAACTTTGTTCATTACATCCTGATTATGAGACATGGGTGAACCCTTAACATTGAAATGTTAATCTGAAATACAGAGCGTTCTATTGGCTATTCTTTTAATATATATAGCTAATACCCACATTATATCTATCAGATTTACCCTTTTGGCAAGGATAATTTATGGCTAATGCGCCTTTAACATTCTTTTGGCATGACTATGAAACATTTGGCGCAGATCCAAAACGCGATTGGCCGGTTCAGTTTGCTGGCATTCGGACCGATGATCAGCTAAACATCATCGAAGAGCCGGTGATGTTTTATTGCAAACCAAGTGAGGACCAACTCCCTCATCCAGAAGCATGCTTGATTACTGGGATTACACCGCAAAAAGCGATAGAGGAGGGGGTTTGTGAAGCGGATTTCTTTGCTCAAATTCATGAGCAGCTTGCTCGCCCTGGCACATGTGGTGTGGGCTACAACAGTATTCGTTTTGATGATGAAGTAACGCGATATGGTTTGTATCGTAACTTCTTTGATCCCTATTCCCGAGAGTGGCAAAACGGTTGTTCCCGTTGGGATATTATCGATATGTTGCGATTAACTCGATCCTTGCGCCCCGAAGGTATTACTTGGCCTAAATATGAAGATGGATCTCCAAGTCTAAGGCTAGAAGATTTAACGGTCGCTAATGGTATTGATCATGGTCATGCCCATGATGCTTTATCAGATGTGTATGCCACGATTGAGATGGCAAAGCTGGTTCGGGATAAGCAGCCTAAGTTATTTAATTACGTGCTAAATAACCGCAGTAAGCAATCTATTCAAAACCTTCTAGACCCGCAAAGTCATAAGCCTGTGTTGCATGTTTCTTCTCGTTATCCGGTTGAACATGGTAATGCTGCTATTGTGGCACCCTTGGCGACACACCCTGTGAATAAAAATGGGGTGTTAGTGTGGGATCTGCGTGTGAATCCAGAACCTCTGATGCAATTACCGGTCGAAGAGTTGAGGCGTTTACTTTATACCAAGCATTCAGAACTCACTGACGCAGACCCGAAAATTGCGTTAAAGCAGGTGCATATAAATAAGTGCCCGATCATAGCGCCTGCCGGCATGTTGAATACTGAGGAAGCGGCCCGTTTGCAGATTGATGGGGATGTGTGTCGAACGCATTTGCAGATGCTAAGAAGTTTTACTGGTCTGTCGCAGAAAATTGCCGATATCTATAGTGAGAGCCCTTTTGAGGCAGAAAGCGATCCGGATATGATGCTATACAGTGGCGGTTTCTTTACGCCATCTGATCGTAAATCTATGGATCAAATTCGCCAAACGGGCCCTATGGAGTTGGCTGAGCTGGATCTGCCATTCCAAGATCCTCGGCTTGAGGAGATGTTGTTGCGCTATAAAGCGCGTAATTGCAGCTCCGTGTTAAGCCACGAAGAGCAGATGCAATGGGAAGATTACCGTCGTCGTAAGTTGTTAAAGGGCGAGGGCGGTCATTTGACTATGGATACATTCTATCAGCGATTGAATGAGCTCTATGGTCAGCCTGAAATGGATGATAATAAACGCCATATTCTAGAAGAGTTAGCTGTATACGCTGAGGCTATTTATCCTATGGAAGATGCTTTTGACGATGCCTATTAGATCGATTGCTTTCGGTCTGTGCCTTATGTCTTGCGTAGTAAGTGCGGAGGAAGATATCGAGGTACCTATCGATTATGAGATAACCACACCTAAAGGTTATTTCTACGGCACGGTAGATGGTGAAACGGCCTATAAAGATTGGCGCAGAGGCACCTTTGATAAAGAGCGCATGAATGAGATCAAACCTAAGGACTTGCCTAGTAATTTGCCAGAGCCGGTTGTGATCCCTTATGTTCCACCTGTAGTCAACGAAGTACCTGCAGGTAAGCCGAAAAAGCCACCTCTAAAAGGTGAGGACAAGATCTTTGTGCAGATTGGTAAGGATGAGAAGAAAGCGCGATGCCTTATTCTCGGGCAAGGCTGTGAAGAGCTGGTTGAGCCTGAAGTGAAAGACTCCGTCTATTTTCGACCGATAGAAGCGCAAAAGCAAAAACAGTTGGAATTAGAGCAAGAAAAAATTAAAAAGCGCACGGTTATCAATCCAGACCAATAACCGTGCTTTTATTCTCTCATTAAATATGATTATTCATCAGGAGTGAAATTACCCTGATCTCTACGTTGCTTAAACAAGCGAGTTAATTGTGTCGGCTCGGTTGCAGGGCGTTCAAACTTCTTTCCTGTACTTAAGACCGTTAAACGGCGATCCAACAAACCAGCGTAGCGTTTGGATAGATCGTCTAAGGTTACTTTCTTGACAGCTTCCGCCAGCTTCTTACGGGTATCAAACTCTGTTTCACCCCAATCGAGCTCTCGCCAGAATCGCTTGGTACGACTGGATAGTTTTTTATCCTGCTTAGTGATTCTTGAAATCACACTGCGTTTAAATTTGTTCAGCTCTTCTTGGTTTAATTGCGAGATCAAATTGCTCGATTGCATTAAGAACTGATCAATCTCTTTTACCAGCGTTTTGCCGTCTGCCACAGGGGATTGCACAATAAATGCAATACCCGGTGTTTTGTGCATCTGTAAAGGCGTACCGAAGACTATGTACCCCAGCTGTTTTTCGGTGCGCAGCTGATTGTAGAAAGGCGCGGATAAAATTTCGCTCAATACAGAGAATTCAGCTTTTTCTTTATTGCTGTTGTTATCGCCTTGTAGCAAAACAGAGATCGCTGAATCATCATGATCAATCACTAACTTATCAGTAAGCTGCTGCTGGCGCGGTATTTGAACTACCTGGATGGGCGTCACTTCTTTAGCGCCTGATTGCCATAGGTTATCTGTGATCAGTGAAGCCACTGTTTTAGCGTCTGCTTCGCTTATATTGCCATGTGTAAGTAGTTTAATGTCCGGCGTTTCCTGCAATTTAACTGCATAAGCGGCAAGATCTCTAACCGTCAGTTTTTCTGCTTCACGACGTTCCTCTGCATTGCTCCATTGAGGTAGAAGCAATTCATACAGACGGCTCGTCGTTTGATTGTACGGTTTATCATTTAGCTGGTTCGCTAAGTTATCTAGATACTTCTGCTTAAGGATCTCAAAGCGCTCTTTTGGTAGATCAGGTTTGTTGATCGCATCAACCACATATTTTGTTAGCAGATCGAGTTTGTCGTTGTAGCCAGATAAACGAACCGTAAAGCCCTTCATATGTGGATAAATATTCGTGCCTAGACCAGCCAGATAAGCATCGTAGAGTGTTTCATTGAGTTGCTCTTGCAGCATCTCAGTGAAAAGGCTGTTCATCACCCAGTTTTTAGCGCTGGTATTGGCAAATGGGGTTTGCAGTGTGAAATAGGCATTTGCTTTCGGCACATTAAAGCTGACATCGGTTAAATGCCAATGTTCGAAACCTTGTTTATCTTGCAGCAGATAAGGCGCTTGTTTAGTTTCTGCTGCTAGAAGATCTAGGTCCTGAGCAATAAATGGGTTAGTGCTGCGAACCGTTAATTTCGGATCAATTGCTTTAACGGTGAAGCTTTTCAAGGTTTCCGCGTTAAACTGAGAAACTTCAAAAGGTACGTTGTAGTCAGGTTCTGTTTGGTTGCCTTTAACATCACGCGCTTTAATGGTTACCAGCATATTCTCTGGCTTGATCTGATCTAGATATTGCATAATCAGCTCAGGCTTAAACTCATTAAAGGTATAGTTCGCAGAGATGACTTTCTCCGTTGGGAAAAATTGCATCTGTCGTGTCAAACCGCTCACCATGTGGATGGGTTCTGATTGCTCCTGAAAGGTAAAACGGATGTTGCTCAGTTGTTTCTCTTCATCAAATAGCGCTTTTTGAATTCCGCTCTGTTTTAGCAATTCAACATACTGGAATACCATTTGGATAACTTGCTGGTACTGCTCTAGGCCTTGTTCGGTTAGGCGCATGCTGACCATAAAGCTAGCTTGGTTATCCAAATCATGACCTTGTGAAGCAGAAAGGGACGTTGCCAAGCCTTTCTCTTTCAGTAGAGAAAGTAAGCTGCCTTTGCCTTCATAGCCGATCAGGTTGCTGATGTAATACAGCGGCTTGCTTTCCCAATGACTGCGAGTTTCAGCAGTAGGGAAGGTTAGCGTAAGTGAGCGGATATCTTTTACGCTTTTGATCTTAACCAACTGCGGTAATTGCTCCGGATTAAACAGAGAGGTTTTGGTTTCAAACGCTTTAGAATCGTAGTTTTTAACCGCACTGAATTTATCTCTTACCATCTGCTCTAATTGGTCCAGTGGTTCTCTACCTTGCACGGCAAGTGCCATCAGATTGGCAGAATAATAGCGCTGATAAAATTCGATTAACTCTTTACGGATTGGGCGCTCGGGAGTATTGGCTAGGGTTTCTAAACTACCTACTGCAAACCAGTTGTGGCTATTTTGTTGGTTCATTAAAGATTTTGTTACGGCATAGCTACGGCGGTAATCATCTTTAATCTTTGATTGATATTCCGAGTGAACAGCATGGCGCTCGCGATCTACGTATTTTTCATCAAATAGCGGCGCAATAAAGAATTGTGCAAAGCGATCTAAAGCGGGTTCTAAATTATCAGCAGTGACATCAAAGAAGTAGTTGGTGTTTTCCATCGATGTATAAGCGTTATGGCCGCCACCGTGAGAACGGATGAAACTTTGATATTCATCCGCAGCAGGGTATTTTTCGGTGCCTAAGAACAGCATGTGTTCGAGATAATGGGCTAGACCCGCGCGATCTTTAGGGTTAGCACTAGATCCCACCGCTACATTCATAGAGGCAGCCGCTTTGTCACTTTTAGGATTCGAGATCAATAAAACGCGCAGTTGATTATCTAAGGTTAGGCTGCGATATACATTTGGATCGTTGGGACTTTTTTCGACGTCTGCGAATACTGATGTGGATAAAACCGCAGACAATAGACCAGCAAAAATAACTAGCCGTGGCATGGAAAGAGTTAGCATAAAAATAAGCCTTAAATCGTAAAAACACCAAAATGTTATGTTGTGACAAAGCATAACGGTTAGGGTTCCTTAATCCAACTCAATGGATTTAGTAAGCGTGGGTGTTACAATCCAGATCTTCGTTAAAAAAGTTCAGGAGTTGAAGGAAGCGATGAACAAGGAAAAAGTGATTTTTGCGTTTTTTATTGTGTTGGCATTGACGCTCAACTTTGGCTTCTTTCTTGGGGATATAGAAAACCCAGCTCACCATAACGTTTACGAGTTTTTTGCTGCATTAGTTGTCAGCATGATCTGTACAGTCATTAAATTTGGTGACCGAACACATCTAGGTGCACTGATGCTAGCTACCTCATTAGTTGCTGACCTGCAACTAATCGTCGCTGCAGGAATTTGGGGTTACGCAGAGCAGATTAGCGGTATTGGTATGGACCCATCTAATATGTCGAGCGTTGTTTCTCTAAGTGCAGGCGCGCTCTTAGCCAATGTTATCTCGGTTATTTTGTTGGTAGTTGAAACTGCCATGCTGCGTCGATAAGCACTGAGCGATTATTCTTTATGAATAACGTTATCTATCTATTTTTACGGCGCTTAAGGGTACCGTTAATTACTCTGATTGTTGTTTACTCCATCTCAGTACTTGGATTTGTACTTATACCTGGGGAGGATGATCAGGGTAATGTTTACCGAATGGATTTCTTCCATGCGGTTTACTTTGTCTCCTTTATGGGGTCGACCATCGGTTTTGGTGAAATTCCTTATGAATTCACTTCGGCTCAACGTATGTGGACGCTCTTTTGCATCTACGCCACGGTAATCGCTTGGTTATACGGTATAGGTACGACACTGGCTCTGATACAAGAACCCGTATTTGGCCGTATGATGCGCAGGCGCTCCTTCACTGCAGATGTTCGGCAAATGAACGAGCCCTTTTATCTGATTTGTGGCTACGGTGTGACCGGAAGTGTCGTTGTTCGACAGCTAGTACGACGTGACATCCGCGTGGTGGTTGTTGATATCAATCAGGACAAAATAGATGCGTTAGAGATGGATGAGTTACCTGTCTCTGTTTCCGCGCTTTGTGCCGATGCTTCTCTTCCCGATGTCTTAGATGCGGCAGGCCTTCAGCATCCCAAATGTATTGGCATCATGGCGTTAACGAACCATGATCAGGTTAATCTCTCTATTGCAATCGCTAGTAAATTGTTAAATCCTGAGCGGATGGTGATCAGTCGTACCGAATCTGATATTACCTCTGCCAATCTAAAATCTTTTGGTACGGATCTGGTAGTGGACCCGTTCCGTACCTATGCACAGTATCTTTCTTTAGCGGCTCATGCGCCTTATATGCATCTGGTCTATGACTGGATTCACAATCCATTCCATCGTCCGCTTTCCAGCGTCTATCAGCGTACAAAAGGGCGTTGGATCATCTGTGGGCACGGTCGTTTTGGCCGTGCGTTGTATCGCGATTTTGATGAAAGTGATGTCGAACTGACGGTTTTAGATATTGATGCAGAAAAAATAAAAGACCTTCCACATCAAGTAACCGGCGTTGGTACTGAAGCGGTTACACTGATGGAAGCGGGGGTTATGGACGCAGTGGGTATCGTTGCGGGTACCAATAATGATGCCGATAACCTGTCCATCATGATGACCGCTCGAGAATTGAACCCAAAACTCCTGACTGTAGTTAGACAAAACATCCATGCCAATGGCTTGGTTTTTAAAAACAGCCGTGCTGATTTTATTATGGAGCCGGGGCGTATTATCGCTAACCGCATCCTTGCGCATGTTAAATCGCCGCTAGTGCCTATATTTATCGAAGAGATGCGGGATAAGTTTGACGATGTCTGGGCACACACATTGATTAATCGAATGAGCAGTGTGGTAGGGGACAGGGAGTTAGATAGCTGGGCCTATACCGTAGGCGAGAAAGAAACACCTGCTTTTATGGAAGCAAAGAGACAAGGCTTCGACTTAACGCTCTCTCTGTTCTTTAAAGACCCTCACAATCGCAAGAAAAATCTACATGCCTTTCCTCTAATGTTAAAGCGTGGGGATTTTATTGATATGTTGCCTGGCGAGTTGGATGAGCTACAAGAGGGCGATGAAGTCCTGATTTGTGGTTTAAATAAATCCAATCGCCGTATGCAATGGACTGTAAATAATTATAATGTCCTGCATTATGTCATTACGGGCAATGATGCGAGTAACAGTCTACTTTCGCGTTTTTTGCAGAAGAATAAATAAGACTTTCGAGGTCATATTTGGCTTATCTACTGTTGACGCTTACCACGCTTTTTTGGGCGGGTAACTTTGTTTTAGCGCGTGCTTTTTCTGTTGATATCCCCCCGATTACGCTAGCGTTGATTCGCTGGTCATTAGCGTTCGTTATTTTATTACCTTTTGCTATCCCTACCATTTATAAGTATCGCGATGTGATTCGTCAGTATTGGCCTAGGTTAGTGCTGTTTGGCGCTTTGAGTGTTGCTGGCTTTAACACCTTGGCGTATATCGGTTTGCAAACGACGACCGCTATGAATGGCACGTTGATGCAATCGTCAATGCCGATCATGATCCTCTGTATGAGCACATTAGTGCTTCGTGAGTCTGCGACCATGCGGCAATGGTTGGGTGTATTGCTTTCGCTACTAGGTGTTTTAGCGTTGATCAGTAAAGGTGACCCAGAGGCTTTAATGTCGCTTAACTTCAACAGTGGCGACCTTTGGGTGCTACTCGCAATGTTTGTTTGGGCTTGTTACAGCCTAGCATTGCGTTGGAAACCGAAAGAGATGAGTGGGTTTGCGTTCTTCTCGGTTTCTTTAACCGTAGGGGTGATTATTCTAGTACCGCTTTCACTGTTGGAAACCGAGAGAGCTTTGCAGATTCACTGGGATACGGATCTGATGTTACTGATCTCCTATTTAGCCATTTTTCCTTCTATCTTGGCTTATCTGTTTTGGAATTATGGTGTTGAAAAGCTAGGCGCTCATAAAGCTGGATTATTTATTCACCAAGTGCCAATGTGGGGGATTGTATTATCAGTGATTTTCCTCGCAGAGCAGGTTCAGGCTTTTCATTTATGGGGTATCGCTTTAATATTCACAGGGATTTATCTCGCTGTAGTCGCCGGTACGGTTGCCGGTAAAAGCTAGTTATGTAGGAGAAACAATGCGGACTTTTTTGGTTACTTTAATGGCGGTATTTTTGATTTCGCTTCCTATCGCTGAGACAGCTGAAGCTAAACGCTTTGGTGGTGGTTCTTCATTTGGTAAAAGCTTTTCTTCACCTAAAAAATCACAGCCTGCTCAACAGCAACAAAAGCAAGCTGATAAAACGACAACAAACACAACTACAGCACCTAAGAAAAAAGGTTTTGGTGGTTTGATGGCTGGTTTGTTGGCGGGTGGTATTTTTGGCGCGTTGCTATTCGGTGGGGCGTTTGAAGGTCTACAGTTTATGGATCTGATTCTGATCGCCGCGGTGATCTTTATTGTTTACAAAATCTTCTCGATGCGAAAACAGGCGCAGCGTCCAGATTACGCTACTCAAGGTGGTCATGGACAAGGTCAGCCTTATACGCCAGAACAGCCACAGCCAATGCAGCGCGAGGCTCAAACTGAGAATGTGCAGGAGTTTAAACCAATGCCTGCTTATGATTCCGGTTGGGGTGATTCTGCTGAGATCGAGATTCCTTCTTGGTTTAATAAAGACGCATTCTTGGAAGGTTCCCGTGAGCACTTTGTAAACCTACAAAAGGCTTGGGATCGTTCTGATTGGGACGAAATCCGTACTTATACTTCTGAAGAGTTGTTTAATGCGCTTCAGCAAGAGCGTGCTAAGTCACCAGCTGATCAGGTAACAGAAGTTGTATCGGTTATGTCTGAGTTAGCTAACTTCATCACTCAAGAAGATGAGGTGATTGTGAGCATTAACTTCTACGGTTGGTTGAAAGAGAATGCCTCTGAAGCGACTGAGTTTAATGAAACGTGGCACTTGGCACGTGATATGACTAAAGAAAATGCGGATTGGTTTATCGTAGGTATCGAGCAAAACTAAGCTTATACCCACCACTAAAAAAGCCAAAGCAATATGCTTTGGCTTTTTTGTATCTGGGATAAGCGAAGAGGTTTACTCTTCGTGATCGCGAATGAATGTCCAAGTATCGCCTTCAGACATGCTCTCTGCGAAACGGTAACCTTCAAGATCAAAGCCTTTTAAGTCTTCAGGGTTTTCGATCTTGTTTTGAATAATGTAGCGGGTCATCAAACCTCGAGCTTTTTTAGCGTAGAAGCTGATCATCTTATATTGCCCATTCTTCCAGTCTTTAAACGCTGGCGTGATGATACGTGCGGAGATGTTTTTCTCTTTGGCTGCTTTGTAGTACTCATTAGAAGCAAGGTTAATCAGTACCTGCTCTTTCTGTTCAGTAAGTTCCTGATTCAAGCGTTCACAGATCTGAGTGCCCCAGAATTCGTATAAGTTTTTACCGCGGCTATTAGTCAGCTTTGTGCCCATTTCTAAGCGGTATGGCTGCATTAGATCGAGCGGTTTTAACACGCCATAAAGACCTGAAAGGATACGTAGGTGATTCTGTGCAAAAGTGAGGTCATCATCCGATAAGGTTTCAGCGTCTAAGCCTGTGTATACATCACCTTTAAATGCTAGAACTGCTTGTTTAGCGTTCTCAGTATTGAATTCAGGTGTCCATGATTCATAACGGGCAACGTTTAAACTGGCTAGTTTGTCGCTCAACTTCATCATCTGAGCAATATCCTGTACGGAATGCTTTTTCAGTTCATCAATGAGGAGTTGGGAATGATCAAGAAACTCTGGCTGGCTGTATGTTTCAGTGACAGGTGCAGTTTCATAATCCAGAGTTTTGGCAGGTGATACGACAATCAGCATAGGAAGAATCTATCTTTGCAGTAAAAAGTCTCTAGATAATAACCCTGTCTGTAGATACAAAAAAGGCCATTTTTAATATGGCCTTTTCTGGATCGAATCATCTGCAATTAAGAGGCGGTTCGTTTCTTGTAAAGCGTATGAGCAACAGTGCAGATGGCTGTGCCAACACAGACGAGTAGCGCTGGAATCAGTGGGTTTTCTAACGTGCCGGTTATTTTCATTAAAAGACCAGAAATAAGGAAACCGCCGAACAGGCATAAAATGCCCGACATTACACACATTACGATTGCATTGAGATTACGCTCAGGGCTTTGAAAAATGTACCAGCCAGCACTGGCAAACAGAGCGGATAAAGTAACCCAAGAAGCGATAGAATCAGTCATAAAATTCTCAGTATTGTTATTGTTGTAGGCCTATTAAGCCCTAACCTAGCAGCGCTGTCATCTCGACATTGGGTGGATACAAGAAACAGCAAAGGAATAGTGAGGGTTATGGGGGCAACCTCCACGTTTTTTCGGTATTATAACCGCCATTAAATTAGTGACATATATTGAGTTGCCACATTTTTTATAGCGGGCAACGCCATGCAGATTAGAGAAGTGAATAATGGATAAGAAAACTGTTCTGACGGGTATTACTACTACAGGTACACCTCACATTGGGAATTACTTGGGTGCGATTAAGCCTGCCATCGAAATGAGTCAGACAGGTGAGTACAACAACTGCTATTTCCTAGCTGATTTCCACGCATTAATTAAGTGCCACGATCCAGAGCGTGTTGCTCAATCAACACGTGAGATCGCAGCGACTTGGTTGGCGCTAGGCTTAGATACGGATAAAGCGACTTTCTACCGTCAAACAGATATCCCTGAGATCACGGAACTAACGTGGATTCTAACCTGCATGTGTTCTAAAGGTCTGATGAACCGTGCTCACGCTTACAAAGCTTCTGTTGATGCTAACCGCGATGCGGGTAGCAGCGATCTGGATGATGGCATCACAATGGGTCTATTCAGCTACCCAATTCTAATGGCAGCTGACATCCTGATGTTCAATGCTGATCTTATTCCAGTAGGTAAGGATCAGATTCAACACATTGAGATGGCGCGTGATATGGCGGGCCGTTTTAATCACACTTACGAAAACCTGTTCACATTGCCAGAAGCGGTAGTGGATGAGCAGACTCAGCTAATTCCGGGTCTGGATGGTCGTAAGATGTCGAAGAGCTACGACAACACGATTCCGCTGTTTGCTTCTACTGATGAACTATACAAGCTGATTAAGCAAATCAAAACGGACACGCGCGAGCCGGGTGAACCTAAAGATGCTGATAACAGCACAATCTTCCAGCTATACAACTGCTTTGCTAATGAAAATGAAGCAGCTGCAATGCGCCAGCAGTTCGAAAACGGTATCGGTTGGGGCGATGCGAAGAAGGAACTATTTGAGTTCCTAGACGCAAAATTGTCTGCTCCACGTGCTCGCTACAATGAGTTGATGAACGATCTTGGTGAAGTGGAAGAGGTTCTACAGAAGGGCGCCGCTAAAGCTCGTGAGATCACTTCTCCGTTGATGGATAAGGCGCGAATTGCGGCTGGTATTCGCCCACTAACTTACGTTGCAGAAGCTAAAACGGAAGTTAAAAAGAAAAAAGAAAAATCTGCTGAAGAGATCGCGCGTGCTGAAGAAGGCCGTCGTCGCGGTATCTTGATGCAGCTTAAGCCTCTACTTGAGCAAGTTGAGCAAGCGGACGACAAAGCAGCGGCTGCGCAATCTGTGATCGCTGAGAAAACGGCTCAGGTTGAAGGCTTGAAGAAAAAGCAAAAGCAGAAAGCTCAGAATGAACTTGATCTACTTCAAGAAGAGCTAGCAGCTTACCTATAAATTTAAAAAGGCTAAGTTAAATATGTTTACGACAATTATTAGCGCCGAACAGCTTCAGAATCACATATCAGAATCTGATTGGGTAGTTTTTGATTGTCGTTTTAATTTAGCGGATACCTCGGCGGGTAAAAATGCCTACCTTGAAGGGCATATCCCAGAAGCGATCTATATCGATCTTGATCAGGATCTATCCTCGCCGATTACGCCTGAAACGGGTCGTCATCCGCTACCTGATTTAGAGCAGTTGGTTGATCATTTAGCGCAGGCGGGAGTGAACAATAACACTCAAGTCGTTGTTTATGACGATTGTGCTGGGGCTATGGCGGCGCGTTGCTGGTGGTTGTTACGTCTAGTGGGGCATAAAGCGGTAGCGGTGTTGGATGGAGGTCTATCTGCTTGGCAATCGCTAGGCGGTGAGTTAAATGATGATATTCCACAACCGACTTCTACTGCGTATACATTATCGTTACTGCCAAATCAGAATTTGACGGTAGCCGAGGTTGAACAGGCACTTGATGCTCAGTCCATCTATCTTGTTGATGCTCGTGCAGCCGAGCGCTATCGAGGAGAGGTGGAGCCAATCGACCCAATCGCTGGTCATGTTCCAAGTGCTTTAAACCGTCCACTGACGGATAACTTAGCCGAGGGTAAATTTAAGCCTGTAGCTCAGCTTCGTAAAGAGTGGTTAAGCGTCTTAGGCGGTAAATCGGTCGAAGCCGTGGTTCACATGTGTGGGTCCGGTGTGACAGCTTGTCACAATCAATTGGCGATGGAGATTGCGGGATTGAGTGGTAGCCGGGTTTATAGTGGTTCTTGGAGCGAGTGGATCAGAGATCCAGCTCGTCCAATTGCGACTAAGTCCTAAATTTATCTACCAATCTCATTTAGTTTCCAGTCATAGTGATAGTCTGAAACCTCTGTAGCTTGTTTCAGTTTCTCTTTTAAGTCAGCATCGGCGTATTGCTTTAGGTGTTCGATCAGCTCACTTTCGTTGTTTCCGAAATCCTCTTTAAACCACTTATAGATACTGGAAAGGTGCAGGCTATTACCTTCAAATCGTGCGCCTCGAGGGTGGTTTATATAATCCTTCGCGCCTTGATTTAGAAGCTGTTCGCTATTGTCTGCGGTAAAGGCCTGAGGTTGAAGGTTGGGGCAGCCGATTGATGCACAGTTAACGGCATAGTGGATGCGTGGGTCTTTCCAAATAGGGCGAAGGATACGATGTTCAATATCGTCTAGGCTGACTTGTTTCCCATTCACTGCTAGCAGTTGTTTTTTCCACGGACCATCGCTGAAAAAGCCCGGTGAAATATCGATATCCCGAATCGACTTCACGGGGTAATGGTCCAGAATCACATCAACCGTCAGCGCGTTATATAAATTGATCCAATAAGCTTGCTGTTCAGCGCGGTTGTATTGATGAATATTAATAGCAGCTACGCGTTGAAGATAAGCTTTAAGTTCAGTTCTATCTGCTGAAGATACATTGGCGTAGTTGATCAGATTGATGCCATCAGAAGAGCGCTTAACATAGCGTTGCAGGTATTGGTCCCAGGCAGAATGGTCGATAGTGGCTGTGCTTGATTGATCATGTTTAAGCCAAAAATCCCAAAGTTCGGCACTTGGGGCTGCAATAGCTAGGGTACTGAAAAGCCATAGGCAGGCTGTTGCTAAGAATTTATTTATCATCATTCATTACTATTCATTAAAAGCATGTTTTAAGTGTGACTTTGAATATTGCTGAAAATTCCCTCACAGAATATTTTTAAAGCTCTATTTAAAAGCTTTATCGAAGCGATCAATTTAAATCAATGTTGGCAAAGGTAAGATCCCTCTATACTGTGATGGTAATTATTGAGGGGATTTTGAGGACATTGTTATGGCGCAGTATCAAAAGGGTGTGATTGCAGAGGCAAGCCCATTTGCTCTTTTTCTGACGTTTAATCAAACTCGAACAGCAGATGCGTTAAGCAGGGTAAAACAGCTACTAGCAAAGGTACCTAGCCTTGAGCGTGAATTCAACCAAAGTCATCCAGATGGTGAGATTCATATCGTTGCTGCGATCGGTAGCCACTACTGGTCGCAACTGCAGATTGGACCTGCACCGAGTGCTCTTAAGCCATTCCCAAATTTCGAAAATGGTGAAAACGTTGCTCCTAATACACCTGTAGATCTATTTTTTCATATCCGGTCCCAAGGGAAAGACCTTAACTTTTTAGTCGCGCAGAAGCTTCGAGAGGAGCTAGCTGATGCGGTGACGCTGGTGGAAGAAATCGAAGGATTTAGATATCTGGATTCGCGTGATCTTACTGGTTTTGTCGATGGTACTGAAAACCCTGAAGGAGATAACCGAGTCAGTGTGGCGGTTGTAGGTGAAGAGGATGCCCAGTTTAGTGGTGGTTCTTATATTCATATCCAACGTTATGAGCACAATATGCCATTCTGGAACGCGCAGCCTACTAAACTGCAGGAAGATACTGTCGGGCGAACTAAAGCGGATAATATTGAGTATCCATCATCGGATAAAGCCCTGACAGCGCACACCAAAAGGACTTCCCTGAAAGATGCTGATGGTAACTCCATCGAAATCCTCAGACACAGTATGCCTTACGGTGATACTCAGACGTGCGGGTTACTTTTCGCTAGTTACTGTCGGACACCGGAGAATTTTACACTGATGCTGCAAAGCATGGTCGAGGGCGATGGCCATGGTCATACCGATCACCTTCTGAAATATACTCGTGCGGTAACAGGGCACTCGTTGTTTGCTCCATCGGTGTCCTTTTTAGAATCGTTGGCTGATAATTAAGCAGCTTTACTGATGTTGGGCTAAGCTTAAGGGTATGCTTTTAAAAAGAGTCGATATTATGCAGCCCAATATGAGGACCAGAGCAATCGCGGTTGTCACCGTTGATGGGGAAAATTACGAAATTGATGGATGCTATAAAGGTAAGCAAAGAAAGGCGTCTTGGTTCAATGTCATTAAAACAAGTGATCGGAAAATACAGGTCGAACACTTAGATGAATTTCCTTCTCATGAAAAGATTCGTGAAATATTAAATTGATCTGCAAATTAGTTAATAAAAAAGCCAGCTATGATGCTGGCTTTTTCGTTTATGTGAACTTTTTAGTAAGACTTATTGCACCATTTCGTTGTCGGTGAACATGCCTTCAAACAGAGCTGAAGATAGGTAACGCTCGCCAGAATCTGGAAGGATAACAACGATGTTCTTATCTTTGTTTTCAGGCTGTTGCGCAACGCGAAGTGCAGCACATAGCGCAGCACCGCAAGAGATACCTGCCATGATGCCTTCTTTTTCCATTAGCAGGCGTGCTGTTTCAATAGCATCTTCGTTGCTTACCTGCTCAACCTGATCAACTAGTTCTAGGTCTAAGTTTTTCGGTACAAAGCCAGCGCCAATACCCTGAATCTTATGCGGAGATGGTTTAACTTCTTCACCGTTAATCGTCTGTGTAATAACTGGTGAAGAAACAGGTTCAACCGCAACGGATGTGATCGCTTTGCCTTGAGTGTTTTTGATATAACGAGAAGTACCAGTGATCGTACCACCTGTACCTACACCTGCGACTAGGATATCCACTTGGCCGTCTGTGTCGTTCCAGATCTCTGGGCCTGTTGTTTTTTCGTGGATTTCTGGGTTAGCCGGGTTTTCAAACTGTTGTAGCATCATGTGAGTATCTGGATTCGCATCCACGATCTCTTGTGCTTTATCAATCGCACCTTTCATGCCCTTAGCAGGTTCCGTCAGAACAATTTCAGCACCTAGTGCTTTCATGATCTTACGGCGCTCAAGGCTCATAGACGAAGGCATAGTGAAGACAATGTCGTAGCCACGAGACGCTGCAACGAAAGCTAGTGCAATGCCTGTGTTACCACTAGTCGGCTCAACCATGGTCATACCCTGTTTTAGGGCACCGCTTTTTTCAGCAGACCAGATCATGTTTGCGCCGATACGACATTTTACGGAGCCAGCTGGGTTGCGAGATTCGATCTTTCCGAAAATATTCAGGCCTGGAGCAAAACGCTTAAGGTGAACGAGCGGAGTGTTACCAATAGTGAGGGAGTTATCTTCGTAAATCTTCATTCTGCTACCCTGTTTAATCCTTTTTATTAGGCGATATATCTAAAATGAATATATGTCGCGTCTTTTATTCGTTATCAAGTCTAGAAGTTGTATCTCAGAATTGCTGCGCTGATCAAGGCTTTTTCTATGTTTGGTGATATTTACAATCTTTAGGGCCGATGATGGTATTATTTTCACGATCTCAATTGCCTTTTTAGGGTCTTATGATGCGTGCATTTAATCGACTTCTAGCGCCTTTTATTTTTGCTATCGCTTATGCGTTGTTCCGCTCATCGATAAAACAACGTTCCAAGAAGAAGCATGACTTTGTGATGAAGTTGTTTCGCTTTGCGGCCGATAACGGTCATAAACGTGCATTGTCTGTGTATGGGCATCTACTGCATTTCCGTGGAGATGGCGTACAGAACCGCATTCAGGGAGGGATTTACATCCAGCAGGCGGCGGAAAAGGGTGATTCAAAAGCTCAGTATCAAATGGGTAAAATCTTTGAAGAGGGTTTTGAGCATTATTTTCAGCCTGACCCGACCAAGGCGTTAAAGTTTTACACACAAGCAGCCGAGCAGACGCATCAACTTGCTGTTCGTCGCTTGGTCGATATCTATACCGATGGCGAGCTAGATCAAGAACCTAATCAAGAGCGAGCAAAGCAGTGGCAGGCTAAGCAGTCAAAGCTTTAGTTATTCAATTATTCCGACGACATGGTTTCAAACTGAGTCACACCATCAGGCATAACTTCCCAGCGTGCTTTAGAGCCGACATATATGTGTTGACCAATCTCGATCTCAGGCTCACCATTTACGCAGCCTAAAGTGACCTGTAATACCTGGTCATTGTGTACGGTACACAAGGTTGATCCGCACTTCTTGCAGAACTTCACACCGAAGCCTTGTTGGTTGGTGTATGAGGTTAAGAGGGATTCTCCACTTGTCCATTTGAATTGATCCGGTTCGACAAAAGCAACTGCAGAAGCTTGGGCGTTAAATAACTTGCGGCAGCGGGAGCAATGACAGGATCGGCCGTCTTTTAAATGGCCATCAATACGGTATGTCACTTCGCCACAAAAACATTCACCGGTGATTGGCATCCATATTCTCCTTAACTATTGGTCGGCTAGTTCTGTTTAGATCGTTTGTATTGAGTCATAAAGATCTCA
Source organism: Neptuniibacter sp. QD57_21 (assembly GCF_047778075.1). Taxonomy (GTDB): domain Bacteria; phylum Pseudomonadota; class Gammaproteobacteria; order Pseudomonadales; family Balneatricaceae; genus Neptuniibacter. The sequence continues at coordinate 895,391 of NZ_CP180549.1, forward strand.
AAGGTTCGATCTAACTCGTCTGCGGCGCTGTTTTCATTATTGAGTTTTAACAGCTCTGTGACGGTTTCTGCCGTACAGAGATGGTCTTTATCAGGATTGCGGCGTAGGTCGTAACGACTTGGCGTTTCTGGATCGAACGCCAGTAATGGTAAGTCGGATAGCCACGGGCTTTTGCGAACGATCTTACGTACCTCTTTCCATGTACCGTCTGGAATAATGATCAGAGTTTTTCTATCTGGTGTACTCCCTGTGAATTTCTTGCTTCGACTAATAAGCTCGGGGCGGTCCGCAGGGAATAGCAGCCAAGTATCGGTATTCTTATCTTGAATGCGATCGATTAACTCTTGTGGCGGGTCGGTACGTTTCCAGATATAGATTGAGCTATTAGGCAAAACCTTTTGGATAATCTTGCTGGTGGTTGTTGGACGTGGCGGCTCATTTTCGTGTAGCAGCAATGCTAACTTTAATTGGCTACCTTGAGGTGTAATTTGGCTGCAGCAGCAATAGGGAGTTGCTAGACCACAGCCTTCACAAAATGAATCGGGCAAAGTGTTATCGTTTTTCCATTTGAACTTTAAATTTCAGAGTTACTTCGCCTTGAGGAGGTACTTCCAATTTCCAGCGCGCACTGCCGCCCATCACTTTTTCAAATGGGTGGCTACTCTCTTTCATCGCCCATTGTAGCGGGAAATTACCGGTCATTTCTAATTTTGCGGCGGTGGTACGGCTGTTACTGATTTTCAGCTCCTGCGCAACCATAAAGCCGTTAAAGGTCTTACTAAAATACGTTTGCTTACGGTGGATAGATACATCGAAGGCTTTTCCTTGCTGGATCTTAACCTCATCGTTTTCACCAGTATGTCCAATGTTACCGCCCCCGGCAAACTGCAATGAGCCTTTGCTGTCAGGGGTAAACGTGCGAACTTTACCAGCAGGTAATGGCGTACCTAGATTACTCTTTTTATCGTTTTTAAAGGTCAACGTCAGTTGAGGTTTTACTCGATGCTGATTGCGTTCCAAGGTTGGGTAGATCAAGAATTCATAGTTATAGCTACGTGCTACAGGGATCTCTTTGGCTGTAAGGAAAGATACCTGTTTTACTTGCCCATTTAGCAAGTCTACCTTGCGAGGGAGATCGAATAGGTGGAAGTCACCTAAGCTCTCTTGTGCCATGGTTTTAGGCGCTGAACGAGCCATCGCGCCGACTGCAAAATCGGCCTGAAGCATCTCTGCATGGCGATTGCTGCCAGGGTTATTTAGGCTGCCTGCAACGAGAGATATTTGTGTGTCTTTGTAATCCGCACCAGTATTGTTGGTTAAACTAGCAAGGCCGTCTAGGGAGGCTTTATTACCTGCTTCATTCAGGGTTAAAACGTAGTCCATGCCCCAATTTAAACCGCCTGTCAGATAACTGATACGAGAGAGTTGTGACTTCGATGTACCAGCGGTGCGGAAGTTTACGCTTGGCTTGCTCAATAGCTGTGGCGGTAGGCTAGGGAAAATGAATCGCCACTGATTATTAAGCGGAATACTTTCAAAACGGTTGTTGCGCTTAATCAGAGCGCGGTTACCGTCCATGTTAAGCAACTCCACCTGACTAATAACTTCTTGGCCTGAGACAGGGTTTAAGCGCGCTAGTTGCAGCTGCTTACCTACATAATGTTTCAGCAAATTGCGCTGGTTTAGCAGATTAGTATTTAAGTTTTGCTCTAAAATTTTTCCTGCATTATCAATCCGCAAGCTTTCGACTTGAAGCTGTTCACTGACATCTTCCAGTGTGATTTTCTGATCTGTACGTAGTGGTGGAAGTTGGCGTGTTTCTCTAACTAAACCCAAGTTTTGGTTATACAGCGTTAGATTAAGTGACTTGCGTTGCTCTGAACTGATTTGAAGAGCGTCCGCTGCTTGCGCAGTGAATGGTAGAAGGCCCGCTATAAGCAAGCACAGGTATGATTGGCGTTTGTTCATATCAATATTGTCCCTGAATCTTTATTCCATTAAGGCAACGCCAGGCTTAACTGAGGCTGAGCAGTTAAGCCTGAAACTTGTTCTAGTCTAGATCTAAAGCAACACGGAAGCCCCAGCTATTGCGTTTAGAATCGATCGGGTGGCGGTAGCGACTGGCAGGTCTAATTAAACGCTCGATCTCAAACCAAGAACCGCCACGCATAACCCGATTTTTACAAGCTCTCTTCTGGTAAGCTGATCCGTCTATAGGTGCAGAAGCGTAGTTTTCGAGATAGCAATCTGCAACCCACTCATCAACGTTACCGGTCATGTCGTGAAGTCCCCATTCGTTGGCAGGGAAACTACCGACAGGTGCTGTTTGTTGACCATCCCATTGACTTCCGCAGCCTGCACAAGCAGCCATATTTTCTTTTAGCTCATTTCCCCACCAATAAGTGGTTAAGCTGCCAGCTCGAGCTGCATACTCCCATTCAGCTTCTGTCGGAAGGCGATAAGGCTGACCTGTTTCACCACTGAGCCATCTGGTATAAGCAACAGCATCGCGCCAAGTTACGTTGATCACAGGGCGATTACCTCGCCCCCAACCACCGTCATCGGGCAGGGCTCTGCGGGTCGCTTTGGCAAAGGCATCATATTCGGCAAAGGTCACTTCAAATCGAGAAAGGGCAAATGGCTTTTTGATAGTGACAACATGCACAGGCTTTTCATTATCGTCACCAATGCCCGCTTGGTCGCCCATACGGAAGTTTCCTGAAGGCAGTACGACCATATCTGGACCATATAGGGTGTCGGATATCTGATCTTTAAATAATTGCTGTCCCGGTTCATCTGGCTCTTGATTGTTGAGTTTTTTCAAGGCCGCTTCTAAATCATGTTCTAGAACCGCTTTGCTTATTGTGAGCGAGCGAAGCTCTTTTTCCTGATTGTTGTGAAGCTCTTGTTGAGCTTGTAAAGAATCGTACATTTGCTGTAAGGCTTCTTGCTGCTTCTTGATTTGCAGAGCCTGAAAGTCTTTCTCTTTGAAGTTCATGAAGTCAGAGATAAACCAACCAAGCAGGTAGCCACTAATAAACAGCACAGAGCCTGCTATGGTATAGATCGCTGTTTTAGGTATTTTAGGCAACTTTAAGCCGACCTTAAGTTTATCTTTTAAAGAAGGCTTGCTCTCTTCTGATGTAAGTTCTTCGCTCTCTGTATCATCGTTTACCGAAGCGTCGGTTGTAGCTTCGCCATCTTCTGTGCCTTCAGATTCGGCAGGCGCAGTCTCGTCTTCTGTTTGTGGAGGGAAGAGGGCTTTAACAAGCTCTGTACAGTTAGGTGGACGCTCTTCTAAATCGGTTGAAAGCGCTTTTTGGAGAACCTCCCACTGTTCATTATCTAATCCAGAAGGTTGATCTAGTTGTTTACGAACTCTATCTGCTTCCCCTTCGGTACTTTTAAAAGCAGGTTTGCCGGTAAATAACTCATACAAAATGCAGGCGTAAGAATATACGTCGGTTTTGCGGCTTAACTGACTAGGGTGAAAAGCTTCGGGCGATTGGTATTGCTGGTAATGGAAAGGCTCTTTGCTAAAAGCCGCAATCGCTTCATAACATTCACGTACGGCAAAGAGTGTTAGTTTTACCCCGCCTTTACGGTTGATAAAGATCGTTTCGCTATCTAGACAGGCATGTGGCTTTCGTAACTTTTGAAAGCCCATATCTATAGCATAAGCAACTTGTCTGATCAGACCCAGCTGTTGATTGGGCTGAAGTGAATTACCTTTTTTAATGAGGGCCGCTAGGGTCAGGCCATCAAGTTTTTCGTAGGAAAGGAAAAGTAGCCCACCTTTATGACTGAAGAAACCATAGCATTCCGCTATATGCTTGTTTTGCAGTTGCTTGCTGAGCGCTGCATGCTTTTTGATATTTTCGGCAAAACTATTTTGTTTAAGGAAATTGGGATTAAGAATAAGCAGGGTAACTAAAGGGCTGCCTGCAACGCCAACATCTTCCGCTTGCCATAGTTGTCCAAACGGATGAGGACTGTTGTGTTTGATAAGTTTAAAACGATGATGCTCTGGCCCAAGGAGAGTCCCTTCTTGTAAAGCATCATAAATAGTTTCTGGCGAGTCGCTCATAAAGACTGATCCTATTCCTTATCCATGTGCATATCATAGACAAGGCCAGCCTTCTTGGTTAGCACTATTTTGCTACTTTTTATTGGAACACTTTGATTTATAACGCCTAGGAAGCTTTGATATAGGAAAACTTCCTAGGACTAGGTTGTTCAGCTTCAGATAGATGTATCTAAAGGAGGGAAGCTTTTAACTAAATCATCTACGGCTTTCATCTGTGTTAGGTATGCTTCAAGCGTGCTTAATGGTAGCGCACAAGGGCCATCACATTTGGCTTTTTCTGGATCAGGGTGTGCTTCTAAGAATAGACCGGCAATGCCCTGAGATAAGCCTGCGCGAGAAAGTTGGGCGGCAAGTGCGCGGCGTCCACCGGCTGAATCGGCACGGCCCCCGGGCATTTGTAGAGCGTGGGTTGCATCAAACATAACGGGGTAGCCAAACTCTTTCATGATAGAGAAGCCGAGCATATCAACGATCAAGTTATTGTAGCCGTAGCAAGAACCACGTTCACATAAGATCAGACGATCGTTACCTGCTTCTTCACACTTGTGCAGGATATGTTTCATCTCTTGTGGCGCTAGGAACTGTGCTTTCTTAATGTTGATAACTGCATCGGTTTTAGCCATTGCTTCTACCAGATCTGTCTGACGTGACAGAAAAGCTGGAAGCTGGATGATATCGCAGACTTCGGCAGCAGGCGCTGCTTGGAATGGCTCGTGCACATCAGTAATCAAAGGCACTTTGAATGTGTCTTTGATCTCTTGAAGGATCTTAAGACCCTCATCTAAACCGGGACCACGGAAAGAGGTTAGGGAAGAGCGGTTTGCTTTATCGAACGATGCTTTAAAAACATAAGGGATGCCTAGCTTTTCAGTAACAGTGACATAGTGTTCGGCAATCTCCATGGCTAAATCACGGGATTCCAATACGTTCATGCCGCCAAATAGCACCATCGGTTTGTCGTTGGCAATTTCAAAATCTGCGACCTGTACGCTCTTCTGTTGCATCTTTGTAGTCATCCATAAAAGTCAGAAAGATGCATTATAACGGCTTCTTAGCAGAGAGGCTTTTAATTTGTTGTTGGAAAAAGGTGTGCGTATTTTCCAATCCATTCAAGCGCTGCATCTTGATCTGAGAGCTCGCGGCCCTCTTCATTCAGCACATGGCTCCTATAGCGTTGTATATAACAAAGCTGCTCTAACATACGAATACGTATAAGCGCGTCAGAGTTGTTAAAGGTTATTCCTAGTTCATAACCCTGAGGGGTGTCGTCACAGCTTTGGATAACGCCATAAACCTCTAGATTTTCAGCAATGCTAGGAATTTTGATTTGAATATTCTCACCCAAATGGAATGGCGTAGGTGAGTGACAGATAAGTTGGAGTGAAGAGGGTAGTGTAGAAACCGAATGGGTCTCTTGGAGCTTGAGTTCGATTGGGAACTCATCGGGATGACGAATAAGCACTTTTGAATCGCCCATGATAATCACCTTACCAGTACTGCCAGTATAGCTATGATTCGCATAACTGTTGTATTTTATTTATCGGCTGGTGTTTTCCAGTCTGAAGAAATAAATGGTTAGAAACTGTACGACTTTGGAGTGAATACGAGGGGACCTTATGTCAGAGCATAAAGAAGGCCAAGCAGCACCAGATGAAGCCTGCAAACAATTACAGGAAAGTAAGAAAACCTTGTTGCTGTCGACTCTGAGTGCCGAAGGGTTCCCTGAAATTAGTTATGCGCCCTATGTGAAGGATAAGCAGGGGAGCTTTTATATTTTTATTAGTGAGTTAGCAGCGCATACCCAGAGTTTATTAGCGAACAATGAATGTTCCGTTATGTTTATTACCGATGAGGAACAGTCGCAGAATCTCTTTGCGCGTGAGCGTCTAATCTTTAGCTGTTTATCTGAGCGGGTTGATAATCAAGAGGATGCCTATCTGAGCATACTGGATGATTTAGAAGAGAAGTTTGGGAACGTTGTGGGGATGTTACGTTCCCTGCCAGATTTTCATCTGTTCAGATTAAAACCACAGCAGGGGCGTTATGTCGTAGGTTTCGGTAAAGCTTATGTTGTAGATCCGAGCTCCGGATCGCTGGAACATATTAGCGAGAAAACGTTAAAAGAATCGAAACCTAAATAGATATGAGGATGCTTAGGCGGCTCCGCCCATCATCTCTACAACGACAGTTTTTACCAAGAAGGCAGCCAAGCCTAAGCCTAGGGCAAAAAATAAAATGGCAGTACCGAATTTACCGGCGTTGGATTTTTTTGCTAGATCGTAAATGATAAAGAATATAAAACCAGCAAATACTGCAAGACCAATGTTCAGAGCAATTGCTTCCATTTCTGCTAAACGCATTTAGGCTACCTCTGCTTTAAGCTTAAAATTGGCTGCAAATCATACAGGATTTTGTTGTAGAACGGTACTCAGGGAGTGTTGCTCAAAAGCGTACGTTGCGCTTTAAATTTGCACCAAAATTTGGCGTGGAATTGGACGACTTGCGATGGGTCAAAAAAATAAAAAAAAGTTGGATTGCGGTAAAAATAATTAGTTCCCCTGAAAGCCCCGCCAAATCAATGTTTTCGCTGTTTTTTAGGGCTCGCCTACACTCTAAAAAGTCCAAAATCAAGAGTTGCATTCACCTCTTATATCACTATATTTAGTGTCTTGAATGACTTGAAGCACCACATGTTGTGCCTCTTGACAGAGTAGAGTCTAAAACCTGCAGCCCGCATGATCGCGTTATTTTTCGTGCTTTTGCCAGATTTTAACGGCAAATTCAGGGCTAAAAGCAGGATCATAATTACAAATATATCTGAGTGTTATTTGGAAGGTCGCATGCAGCAAGATCTGATGGTTACGAAAAGGGATGGTCGGCAAGAACAGCTTGATCTAGAAAAGATCCACAAAGTTGTAATCTGGGCCGCAGAAGGATTAAACGCAGTATCACCGTCAGAAGTTGAGCTTAAAGCTCACTTACAGTTCTTCGAGGGTATGAAAACCTTCGATATCCACGAGACGCTAATCAAGTCCGCTGCCGATCTAATTTCAGAAGATGCACCTGATTACCAATACCTATCTGCTCGCTTGGCTATCTTCCATTTGCGCAAGCGTGCATTTGGTCAATTCGAGCCACCACACCTGTATCAACATGTTGCAACACAGGTAGAAGCGGGCCGTTATGATAAACATCTAATCGCAGACTACACAGAACAAGAGTGGGGCGTTCTTAACGACTACCTAGATCACAAACGTGATATGAACTTCTCTTACTCTGCGGTTAAACAGCTGGAAGGTAAGTACCTTGTCCAGAACCGTGTAACTGGCGAAGTTTACGAAAGCCCACAGATTCTTTACATGCTAGTGGCAGCTTGCCTGTTCGCGGATTATCCGAAAGAAACGCGTTTGGATTACGTTAAGCGTTTCTACGATGCGACTTCTCTATTTAAGCTATCTCTGCCTACACCAATCATGGCAGGTGTGCGTACACCTACGCGTCAGTTCAGCTCATGCGTACTGATTGAAACAGGTGACAGCCTAGACTCGATCAATGCAACATCTGCATCGATTGTTAAATACGTATCTCAGCGTGCAGGTATTGGTATCAACGCCGGTGGTATTCGTGCACTTGGTAGCCCAATCCGTAATGGTGAGGCGTACCACACAGGTTGTATCCCATTCTATAAACACTTCCAGACAGCGGTTAAATCATGCTCTCAAGGTGGTGTGCGTGGTGGTGCAGCAACGCTGTTCTACCCAATTTGGCACTTAGAAGTTGAATCTCTATTGGTTCTTAAAAACAACCGTGGTGTTGAAGAGAACCGTGTACGTCACCTTGATTACGGCGTACAGATCAACAAGCTAATGTACACTCGCTTGATCAAAGGCGGCGAAATCACATTGTTCAGCCCACACGAAGTGCCGGGCCTATACGAAGCCTTCTTTGCTGATCAAGATGAGTTTGAGCGTCTATACGTTCAATACGAGAACGATCCAAACATCCGTAAAGAGAAAATCAAAGCGGTTGAACTGTTCGGTATCCTTGCTGCAGAGCGTGCGCAGACGGGTCGTATCTACATTCAGAACGTTGACCACTGTAATACGCACAGCCCATTTGATCCGGCTGTTGCACCTGTTAAGCAGTCTAACCTTTGCTTGGAAATCGCACTGCCAACTAAACCGTTGCAGCATGTGAATGATCCAGAAGGTGAGATCGCACTTTGTACGCTGTCTGCGTTTAACCTAGGTGCCCTAGAGAACCTAGATGAGCTAGATAACCTAGCTGATCTGATCGTTCGTGCGTTGGATAACCTATTGGATTATCAGGATTACCCAATCCCAGCAGCGCATACATCGACAATGAATCGTCGTCCTCTAGGTGTTGGTGTGACTAACTTCGCATACTACCTAGCGAAGAACGGCGTTAAGTACTCCGATGGTTCCGCAAACGGCCTAGTACACAAAACATTTGAAGCGGTTCAGTACTACCTACTGAAAGCCTCTAACGAGCTAGCTAAAGAGCGTGGTGCTTGTCCTAAGTTTGACGAGACTGTTTACTCGAAAGGCTTGCTACCAATCGACACTTATAAGCGTGAAGTAGATGAGTTCTGTGAAGAGCCATTGCACTACTTCTGGGAAACACTACGCGAAGACATCAAAGAGTTTGGTCTACGCAACAGTACTCTAACAGCGCTAATGCCTTGTGAAACATCTTCACAGATCACTAACTCGACTAACGGTATCGAGCCACCACGTGGTTACGTATCGGTTAAGGCGAGTAAAGATGGCATCATGAAGCAGGTTGTTCCGGGTTACACCGAGCTGCGCGACCAGTATGAACTGCTTTGGGATATTCCAAACAACACTGGTTACCTACAGCTTGTTGGTATCATGCAGAAGTTTGTGGATCAGTCCATCTCTGCAAATACTAACTACGATCCTGCGTTGTTCCCGAACGACAAAGTACCAATGAAGCAGCTTCTTCAAGACCTGCTTACGGCTTACAAATACGGTGTTAAAACCCTTTATTACCATAACACCCGTGATGGTGCTTCTGACCAAGCAGATGACGGTGGTTGTGAAGGTGGTGCGTGCAAACTGTAATAGGTTTGCCGCAATCCACTGACCACTCAGAGTAAAGCGCCTGTCACAATGTGTCAGGCAATATAATTAGATTTATCCAGGTTTCAGGAACGAACACTCCGATGGCGTACACTACGTTCAGTCACAGTACTCACGATGCAACTAAAGAGCCGATGTTTTTCGGCAAAAGCGTAAACGTTGCTCGTTACGACAGACAAAAATATCCAATCTTTGAAAAGCTGATTGAAAAGCAGCTGTCGTTCTTCTGGCGTCCAGAAGAGGTCGATTTATCGACTGACCGTAAAGATTTTATGAATATGCCGGAGCACGAAAAGCATATTTTCTTGAGCAACTTGAAGTACCAGACGCTACTTGATTCTGTTCAAGGACGTTCACCTAACGTTGCTTTTCTACCAGTCGTGTCTATACCTGAGTTGGAAACATGGTTCGAGACTTGGGCGTTTAGTGAAACGATTCACAGCCGCTCTTACACGCATATTATTCGTAATATCATCACTGAGCCGTCTGAAGTATTCGATCAAATCGTAACAAACCCAGAGATCATTCGCCGTGCGGATTCTGTGACACGTTTGTACGATGAGTTCATCAACCTATCCAGTGTTTACAGCATTCACGGTGAAGGCCTACATACGGTTGATGGCAAGGTTTACGACACGTCTATGCGTAACCTTAAGAAGAAACTTTACCTAACGTTAGTATCTATCAACGTACTAGAAGCGATCCGTTTCTACGTAAGTTTTGCATGTTCTTTTGCCTTTGCAGAACGTGCGATCATGGAAGGTAACGCCAAGATCATTAAACTGATCGCCCGTGATGAAGCACTGCACCTAACGGGTACGCAGCATATGCTAAACATCATGGCATCTGGTGCTGATGACCCTATCTTTAAAGAGATTGCTAAAGAGTGTGAGCCTGAGGTTTACGCCATCTTTAAAGAAGCAGCTCAACAAGAGAAAGATTGGGCTGAGTACCTGTTCCGTGAAGGTTCAATGATCGGTCTTAACGCTCAGATCCTATCTGACTACGTTGAGTACATTACTAACGTACGTATGAAAGCGCTGAACTTGGAAGAGATCTTCCCATCACGTCAAAACCCACTGCCGTGGATGAATGCGTGGTTGATCAGTGACAACGTTCAAGTGGCACCGCAGGAAGCGGAGATCAGCTCTTACCTTGTAGGTCAGATCGACAACGAGGTAGATGAAGGTGATTTCGACGGCTTTGATCTATAAGAGGCAAGCGCATGTCTGGCCCATCACGCATCAAAGTTAACCATCACCATACGTTCTACTATCAGTACGAACCAACCTTACTCGACGCGCTGGAAGCACAAGAGATTCCAGCGCCATACAACTGCCGTGGTGGATACTGCGGCTGTTGTAAAGTTCGCCTGATCGAAGGTGAAGTTCAATATGTTCAAGAGAGCTTATTGGACCTGCAGGATGACGAAGTTCTGACCTGCTGCTGTATTCCCAAAACACATATCGAATTAGAGATGCCTGACGAGTAAGTGGGCACTTCTTAATCCTTTCTTTGCACCAAAAAAATAATGCACAGCTACAAAAATGTGCGGCGATATCTGTGGATTTCGCCGCTGTGCATTATTCTTGTGCACAGCTAAATTTTTTCCTTGTCAATATTGCATTAATTAATTTTTAAAAGTTTAAAAAATCTTATTGATTTATGTAACTCATTGAAATTAAAGGATTAATTTTTATTGGGTTAAATTTTAAACTATTTGCTGAATTCAACGTAATTAGTGCCTTTCAGCGATCTACCCAAAAACTATTCACTGAGTTATCCACAGAAGGTGGGGATGTTTTTCATTTGGTAAAAATTGTCGTTTGTGGGCAAATGATGGGATAACTTAGTTGGTTTTCTTCCACAGAGAATCTTGTTATGTTGGATGCCCTTTCATAGGGAAAGTGAATAGCATCTTTGCTTATATATTTCGTTTGTTTATGACTCATCAAGTTAAAGAAAATTCGTTTTTATCAAGAGTGTAATAGCGAAGCTTATTGCGCAGGATTTATAGGTTTCAGCTATGCCAATATTTGATGATAATTCATGCGAACATATACACGATATGTCATTAGCCGCGGGTGGGGCTAGCGGGATCATGATTTCTATTGGCTTCTTCTTATCATTAGAGCTGGTAGGTGGATTAGCAGGGTTATTCTTAGCTGTAATGGGGCTTTCTCACAAAGCGGTTTACAAGCTAGTGTTTAATAAGCTGATGGCGAAAGCTAACTGGGTTCTGATAGTTGGTGGAGGTTTGATCTTTCCCTTTGGTTTTTTGTTTCAGCCGTTATTTTTTATCCCATTGATATGCATTGTTTTGTGGTGTGCGTTATTTTTGGGGAGTTTTGAGCAGCTTTAATAAGGGTTATGCTCGATGTTGAGGGAGCAGACTTAGTTATTCATTTCCTACAAAAAAACGACTGATAGCTCTTTGGCGTTACTGCCACGCGTTTCTTAAAGTGTCTCTGAAAATGGCTTTGATCAGCAAAGCCCAATTCTAGTGCTGTTTCCGCTAAACCATTCCCTTGTTGCAGCAGTTGCTTTGCTCTATTGATCCGTTGGTTGAGTTGGTAGGCATGAGGAGCTTGGCCGTATTGCTGTTTAAAGCTGCGGATCAAGTGGTAGCGGCTTAGTCCGGTTTCGGCACAAAAGTCATCGAGAGACCAAGGCGAATCGAGTTGGTCCATGATTAGCTCTTTTACTTTGTGGATATGGAAGTTATCCAGCGCCTTTTGATTACTTTGGGTGTTAAGGTCTTTACCAAAAAGCGCTTTCAGATATTCAATCAATAGAGTTTCAGCAGCGAGTTTATTGTCGCTCTCACTGAGCTGCTTAAACAGGCTATCGAACTGCGTAAACAAGCTAGGGGTACTTTGCAGGACTTGGTTAAACGCGAGGTAATCCTGATTGTTGCTGTTGAATAACTCGCTCTGTAACTCGCCAATCCAATCAGTATCGATAAACAGCATTCGATAAGACCATTCACCTGCATCAGGGTTGCAGGAGTGAGCATCGCCCGGGTTAATCGTCACCGTGGTGCCTTGATGGATCTGATTTGATTGTTTCAGGTTGTGGTATTTGGCGCTACCGGTATCGATCACGCCGAAAGAAAACTCATCATGGGAGTGAGTTTGGTAGCAAGCTGCCGAGCGATGAGCTGAGCGCATTTCTATAAAAGGCAGCGAAGCACAGCGAGCAAAAAACTCGGCAGGCTTTTGTGTATTGGGTTTGCTGGTCTTTTTCATCGGCTAACTCAGGCGCTAATTTATCCAGATTGGTGCAATCGTTAGAAATAACATTATGCCCATAATGCGGTTAAATAGCTTTTGCTGTTTGGGTTGCGCTAGATAATCTTTAATCAGATGCCCAGCGACAGCCCAAGTTCCAACGCCAATCAGGCACGCCGCAAAAGAGATTGCGCCAAACACACCTAAATATAGTTGAGGCTCGGACTGGTTTAGTACAAATACACTCACACCTGAGATCGAGACTAACCAGGCTTTAGGATTGAGCCCTTGGCTGAGTGCGCCTTGCATAAAAGTGGGCGGTGTTGAGCTCTGTTCTAGGTTATTGGACTCACCGGTTGCCGTAGCAATTTTGTACGCCATATAGATAAGAAAGGCGCTGCCCAGATATTTAAGGATAACTAATAGCTGTGGATTGTTTTGAAACAGCTGATGCGTACCTGCACCTGCAAGTAAAACAATCAATGTGTAAGAGATAGTCGCCCCGAGTACATGGGGCAGGGTACGTAAAAAACCATAAACCGCAGCGGAACTGGTTGCGATGATATTCACAGGGCCGGGGGTAATCGCACCGACAAGGGCAAATACAGCCATAGATAGGGTGAGTGCAAACATAGGAAACCTTCTAACGTAAATTATTGGCTTACTATGGCAGTGCTTAAAACCGATTTATTGAACGAAATTGCGCTGGGCTATGCTTGTTGGTGAAGAGTAGATTTCTTGTGCTTTTAGGGAACCCTCGGTAAACTTTTGTGTCCTTTATATAGGCTATAAAAAACAGCTTTTTTATAACTTATTATTTGTTTCTTATAACGGTGAAAAAATTCTATGAGCGTGCAGTTTCCAACAATTGAAGACTATGTCGGTAAGACCCCACTTGTGCGTCTACAGCGTATAGGTCAGGGCAACGGCAATGTGATTCTATGTAAGCTGGAAGGCAATAACCCTGCAGGCTCAGTTAAGGATCGTCCTGCGCTTAGTATGATTCAGCGTGCGGAAGATCGTGGTCAGATTAAGCCGGGTGATACTTTGATCGAAGCAACATCAGGTAATACAGGTATTGCCTTAGCCATGGCTGCTGCAATCAAAGGTTATAAGATGAAGTTGATCATGCCTGATAACAGCAGCGAAGAGCGTAAAGCTTCGATGACGGCTTACGGCGCAGAGCTTATCCCTGTCACAAAAGAAGAGGGCATGGAAGGTGCGCGTGATCTAGCACTAGCTATGCAAGAGCGTGGTGAAGGCATCGTACTTGATCAGTTCTCTAACCTTGATAACCCGGAAGCGCATTATCAGGGTACAGGTCCTGAGATCTGGGAACAGACTCAAGGTAAAGTGACTCACTTTGTCAGCTCTATGGGCACTACCGGTACCATCATGGGAACGTCTCGTTTCCTTAAAGAACAAAGCGCGGATGTTCAGATTGTCGGTTTGCAGCCAAGCGAAGGTGCACAGATTCCTGGTATCCGTCGCTGGCCGCAGGAATATCTACCTAAGATCTTTGATGAAAGCCGTGTAGATAAAGTTTTGGATATTGGTCAGCAAGAAGCTGAAGACACTATGCGTGAATTGGCGCAGAAAGAAGGTATCTTCTGCGGCGTATCTTCCGGTGGTGCTGTTGCGGGCGCATTGCGTTTAGCAGAGCAAGTCGAGAACGCGGTGATTGTTTGTATCATCTGTGACCGTGGTGATCGTTACCTTTCAACTGGCGTGTTTAACGGTTAAGTTTTGATCGCAAGATGTTTTTTGCAATATAGAAAAGCCCCAATGGGGCTTTTTTTGTGCTTGGCATAAAATATTAGTAGGCATTAATGCTTAAGAAATTCGCGCTTTGGCTTCTGAAGGAATAGAATATGCGCCGCATGAGTAGAGAGCAGAAGTTGATTAATCACTTCTAGCCCATATATTTAGTGCAGATAAAAAATAATAAAAATAGCCGGTGAACGGTAGGGTTAATTTCTGGGAGCAGTAGTAGAACATGGTTAAGGTACGTCAAGACCAGCCTATTCTAGACGATGGATCTGTAGATCTAGATGTTTGGTTGGAGCACCTTCAAGATCTTACAGACATTGAAGATATCGATGTTATTCGTCGTGCTTGTGAAATGGCAAAACAAGCGCAGGATAACAGCGAAGCATCAGAAGATGTCTGGGCTGAAAATAGCCATAACAGCTACCGCACAGGCCTAGAAATGGCGCAGATTCTTGCGGATCTGCATCAGGATCAAGATTCCCTCGTTGCCGCTATTCTTTATCGCGCAGTGCGTGAACGTAAACTGCCTATCGAGCGTGTTCGTAAACAGTTCGATAAAGGCATCGCCCAATTGATCATGGGCGTTCTCCAAATGGCTGCTATCGGTAGCCGTAAAAATCCTCGAATTGATGAAAGCGTATTGGGTAGTGAAACTACTCAGATGGATAATGTCCGTAAGATGCTGGTGGCGATGATTGATGATGTGCGTGTGGCGCTGATCAAAATTGCTGAGCGTACTTGTGCTATTCGAGGTGTAAAAGACGGCAGTCGCCGCAAACGTTATCTTGTGGCGCGTGAAGTATTTGATATCTACGCGCCGCTTGCTCACCGTCTTGGTATCGGTCATATCAAATGGGAATTGGAAGACCTTTCCTTCCGCTATCTAAAGCCTAATGACTATAAACACATTGCCAAGCTTCTGGATGAGAAACGCTTAAACCGTCAGGACTATATCGACAAGGTTGTTCTGCGTTTAGAAAGCGAGCTAGAAAACGTCAATATTGATGGTGAGGTTAGCGGTCGCGCTAAGCACATCTACAGTATCTGGCGAAAAATGCAGCGTAAGAATATCGAGTTTAGCCAAGTTTACGATGTTCGTGCTGTACGTATTTTGGTGCCGCAAAGCCGTGATTGCTATGCGGTGCTGGGTATTGTGCACAGCCTATGGCGCAATATTCCTCATGAATTTGATGACTACATCGCTTCCCCAAAACCTAACGGCTATCGTTCCCTTCATACCGCTGTATTTGGTCCTGAAGGTAAAGTATTAGAGATTCAGATCCGTACCTTTGATATGCACGAAGAGGCGGAGCTAGGTGTATGTGCCCATCACCTATATAAAGGCACAGATACCAAGCAAAGCAGTGATGCCTACGAAGATAAGATCGCATGGTTGCGTCAGGTGCTTGAATGGCACGATGACTTGGGTGAAAGCGAAGAGTTTGGTGACATGCTGCGAGGCGATGTTGTTCAAGATCGCCTCTACATCTTTACCCCTGATGGCCACGTTATCGATATGCCTAAAGGTGCGACGCCGGTTGATTTTGCCTACCGCGTTCACACCGAAATCGGCCACCGTTGCCGCGGTGCCAAAATCAATGGTCGTATCGTTCCGTTAAACCGTCGTCTACAGACCGGAGATCAGGTCGAGATCATGACGGGTAACGAAGAGCGCCCGCGTCGTGATTGGCTAAATATCAACCTTGGCTTTGTAACGACGCCACGAGCGCGTGCCAAAGTTGCGCACTGGTTCAAGTTCCAGGCGAAAGAGCAGAATGCCGATGCCGGCCGCTCTATCGTTGCGAAAGAGTTTAAACGCTTGGCAATTGATCTAGACGAACTGGATATTAATCAGATCGTTGAACAGGTTAATTACAAGAATACTGAAGATATGTATGCCGCTCTGGGTGCGGGTGATCTACGTCTGTCGCAGATTATCAATGCCGCTCAGAAACAGGTACTGCGTGAAGAGGAAGAGCAGCTTGATCTGGCGCTACCTGCACATAGTGCAGGTGATTCTGGTCAGCCAGAAGGAATCCGTATTCGTGGTGTAGGCAATCTGCTCACTACCATGGCAACTTGCTGTAAGCCAGTATTGGGTGATCCTATTGCCGGTTATATCACTCAAGGTCGTGGTGTTTCTGTTCACCGTGAAGACTGTATCAATATGATTCAGTTGCAGGAACGTGAGCCTGAAAGGGTGATCGAAGTTGATTGGGGTGAAACAGGCCAGACAACTTATCCTGTGGATATTTATATCGAAGCGTTCGACCGTTCTGGTCTTCTACGTGACGTTATGTTGCTGATGGCAGAAGAAGATCTAAACATTATTGCTGCGAATACTCTGTCAGATAAACGCGACAATATTGCACGTCTAACTCTGACTACCGAGATCTCCAGTCTGGATCTTTTGGGTCGTATCATGGACAAGATCAATCAGGTGCCAAACGTAATGGAAGTTCACCGCCAACGCGGTGGCACCAACTAATCAGCTGGATGTAGGTTTTTGCGTTATGGCTCAGTACACAATTGATGATCTTATCTATCTGATGTCACGTTTGCGTGATCCTGAAACCGGTTGCCCTTGGGATCTTAAGCAGACCTACGCCACTATTGTACCGCATACCTTGGAAGAGGCCTATGAGGTTGCAGATGCCATTGAACGTGAAGACTGGGAGCATCTAAACGACGAGTTAGGTGATCTGCTGTTCCAAGTGATCTTTTATACCCAGCTGGGTTCTGAAGATCAGCGATTCGACTTTTCCACAGTCGTAAACAACCTGATCGAGAA
Organism: Neptuniibacter sp. QD57_21; assembly: GCF_047778075.1. Lineage (GTDB taxonomy): Bacteria > Pseudomonadota > Gammaproteobacteria > Pseudomonadales > Balneatricaceae > Neptuniibacter. Next base: position 912,392 of record NZ_CP180549.1, read on the forward strand.
GTTAGTTCGTCGCCATCCTCATGTTTTTCCAGACGGTACCTTGCACTCCAATTGTGCAGATAATCCGATCTCGGAAGAGGAGATTAAGCGCAATTGGGAAGCGATCAAACAGCAAGAGCGCGATGCTAAAGAAGCTAAAGGCATCAGCCGTGTCTTAGACGATGTGCCACGTGCTCTGCCTGCACTGTCTCGTGCTGCTAAATTGCAAAAGCGCGCTGCGCAAGTGGGTTTCGATTGGAACGAAACCGAAGCTGTATTGGATAAGATGGAAGAGGAGCTAGCAGAGCTTCGTGAAGCCATTAAGTCCGGTGATAAAGCTGCGGTCGCTGATGAGATGGGCGATATGCTATTTGCTCAGGTCAATCTTGCCCGTCACCTTGGCGTAAACCCTGAACATGCTGTGCGTGGAACCAACCAAAAATTCGAGCGTCGTTTTAGTTACGTTGAAGACCAAGTACTCGCATCTGATCGAGACTGGGATGGTTTCTCTTTAGACGAATTAGATGCTTTTTGGGATCAAGCTAAAGCTAAAGGTCTGTAACTGCTTTTAAAGCTTCGTAGCAGGCTTTTAGCATGCAGTTTAAGCACTTTACACCTCCTTACATACCTCTCTGATAGCCCTGTTTTAGTGCGCTATTCCTTAAATAATTAACTGAATCTACTGTGTTTTTCTTCTTTTTAATGGGTTAGCATCGAAGAAAACCGACTCCATCGGTATGCGAATTTTTGCGTCAGGAGGGATATATGACCAATCTGCACGAAGCTTTACGCGATGATGTTCGAATGCTTGGTTCTAGCCTTGGTGAAACCATAAAAGCACACCTTGGTGATGAACTGTTTGATAAGATTGAAGTGGTACGCCAGTTAGCGAAAGAGGGACGTACGGAAGAAAACCCGGAACACGAAGAGCTACTCAAAGCGCTACGTGAACTGGGCGAAGATGAAGTATTACCGGTTGCCCGTGCGTTTACTCAGTTTTTAAACCTCGCCAATATTGCCGAAGAGCACCACCGAGTACGTCGTTATCTTGAAGTCACCGATGTTTGTACTCCCGATTCTCTCTGTACTCTGTTTGCACAACTGCGTCAGAAAGGTTTTACGCCTAAACAGATTGCTGATTCTTTGTGTGATACCCAAATCGATCTTGTGCTTACGGCGCATCCTACAGAAGTTAACCGCCGTACCTTAATCCAAAAATACGATGATATTGCTGACTGCCTACGTCGCTTAGACCGAGGCGATGAGGAAGCTCAGGTTCGTTTGGATGAATTGATTCGACAGATTTGGCACACCGATGAGATCCGTAAGCAACGCCCAACGCCCGTCGATGAAGCGAAGTGGGGCTTTGCAGTAATCGAAAACTCACTTTGGACAGCGGTTCCTAAATTTCTGCGTCGACTAGATGCTCAGCTCAATGAAACGCTGGGCGAGCGTTTGCCTCTTGATAGCTCGCCAATTCGCTTTGCCTCTTGGATGGGAGGAGACCGTGACGGTAACCCGAACGTAACGGCAAAAGTTACCGAAGAGGTGCTACTGCTTTCCCGTTGGATGGCTGCTGATCTTTATCTGAAAGATGTGGATGCATTGCGTGCCGAACTGTCTATGCACCAAGCCAGCAAAGAGTTAATTGAGCGGGTAGGTGATTGTGCAGAGCCCTATCGTAAATTACTCGGTGATGTGCGGAATCATCTGCAAGGCACTAAAAACTGGGTCGCACGACAGCTTAAAGGTGATGTTGATGGCGATTACGATGTTTATGTCCACGAGGAAGAGCTGCTCGAACCGTTGATGCTTTGTTATCGCTCTTTACAAGAGTGCGGTATGGGCATCATCGCAGAGAATGCGCTGGAAGATATTATCCGTCGTATTGCTTGCTTCGGCCTAACCTTGGTGAAGTTAGATATTCGCCAGAGCTCTGATCGTCATGCGCAAGTATTTGAAGAGCTATCACAGTTTTACGGCCTAGGTTCATACAGTGGATGGACTGAAGAGGGCCGTCAAAGCTTCTTGTTGAAAGAACTGCAAAGCAAGCGTCCGTTGTTCCCAAATGAGTGGGTGCCATCAGATGAAGTGCAGGAAGTTCTAGATACTTGCCAAGTAGTCGCGACAGCCGATAAGAGCGCATTAGGCTCGTATGTAATCTCTATGGCAAGCCATCCTTCCGATGTATTAGCCGTTATCTTGCTTCTACGTGAGATGGGCATCAGCCATAACATGCGTGTAGCACCGCTGTTTGAAACCCTGAATGATCTTGAGAATGCCCGTGATTGTATCGATGCTTTATTAAGCGTTGATTGGTACAAGGCCTATACCCAAGGCCATCAAGAGGTGATGATCGGTTATTCCGATTCTTCCAAAGATGCAGGCCAATTGGCTGCGGCTTGGGGCCAGTTTAAGGCACAGGAAGGGCTAACTCAGCTATGTAAAGATCATGGTGTTCACTTAACTTTGTTTCACGGTCGTGGTGGTACAGTGGGCCGTGGTGGCGGTCCAAGCCATACAGCGATTTTGGCGCAGCCTCCGGGCTCTGTAGATCACAGCCTGCGCTTAACTGAACAGGGGGAGATGATCCGCTTTAAGTACGGTATGCCTGACTTGGCGATTCGTAACTTAGAGTTGTGCACAGGTGCCGTTTTGGAAGCGACGCTAAGTCCGGCGCCGGGGCCTGAGCAAGCGTGGCGTGAGCAGATGGAAGCTATGGCTAAACGCGGCTTAACCGAGTACCGTGCCATTGTGCGGGAAAACTCCATGTTTGTGCCGTATTTCCGTGCGGCTACCCCGGAGCAAGAGCTAGCGAAACTGCCATTGGGATCGCGCCCAGCTAAACGCCGTCAGGATGGTGGGGTAGAGAGTCTACGTGCGATTCCATGGATCTTCGCGTGGACGCAGATTCGCTTAATGCTGCCAGCATGGTTGGGTAGTGATAAAGCATTGCAAGAAGCGCTGAATGAGAGCAGTCAGTCGCTGGTAAAAGAGATGTACCAGAAATGGCCATTTTTTAGATCCACTATCGACATGCTTGAGATGGTATTGGCAAAGAGTGATCGCAATATATCGGCTTACTATGATGAGCAGTTGGTTTCTGAAGAGCTAGGTGTACTGGGCTCAAGTTTACGTCAGCGTCTTGGTGATATTGTTGGTCTGATCAATAAGATTAAAGAGCAAGATGGCTTATTGGATGCTAGCCCTGTGATTCGCCAGTCGATCGATGTGCGAAACCCGTATATTGATCCGCTGCATTTCTTGCAGGCAGAATTGCTTCATCGAGATCGTAACCAGCCAAATGAACGCTTAGAGCAAGCGCTAATGGTAACCATGGCGGGTATTTCCGCCGGTATGCGAAATACTGGATAAGCTGATTTTTCAGCGATTTTCGCTGTTTTTATGATCTAAGTTACTGCGGTGCAGCAATAATTGCTTGTGCTGTAGTGACTTGATAACGTAGTCTCTTATACAGATTTTTAATTCAAAGCCGCTGTTGAAACTCCCGAACTTTCAATAAGTTTGCTGGAGATGTGGCCGCTTTGACGATGACAACCTATCAAACTAACGGACTTATACCTTGGTTCCATAAGTCCTGTATTGGTAGTCCTAATGTCGAATTGTTCGCTTTTAAGGTCATGGTATCGTCCGGCATTAGCATTTTTTTATGACAGATTTCTGCTTATTCGATCAACATAGATCGGATGGCGACAACTTTAAAATTTTAAACTTACTAGTTAGGAGTTTCCTGTATGCGTATTATCCTTCTGGGCGCACCAGGCGCAGGTAAAGGTACTCAGGCACAATACATCACTGAGAAGTATGGCATTCCTCAGATCTCTACTGGCGACATGCTACGTGCTGCGGTAAAAGCGGGTACCCCTCTGGGCGTGAAAGCCAAAGAAGTTATGGACGCAGGCCAGCTTGTTTCTGATGACATCATCATCGGTCTAGTTAAAGAGCGTATCGCTGAATCTGATTGTGCAAATGGTTTCCTATTCGACGGTTTCCCACGCACTATCCCACAAGCTGATGCTCTAAAAGATGCTGGCGTTAACATCGATGCAGTAGTTGAAATTGATGTTGCTGACGAAGAGATCGTTAAGCGTATGGCTGGTCGTCGTGTGCACCCAGGTTCTGGCCGTACTTACCACGTTATTTTCAACCAGCCTAAGGTTGAAGGTAAAGACGACGTAACTGGTGAAGACCTAGTTCAGCGTGCTGACGATGCAGAAGACACTGTTCGTGACCGTCTGAAAGTTTACCATGACCAGACTGCTCCACTGATCACTTACTACAAAGGCTGGGCTGAAGAAGACGCAGCTGCTGCACCTTCTTACGTTTACGTAGCAGGCGTTGGTTCTGTAGAAGATATCCGTGACGGCGTATTCGCTGGCTTGGAAAATGCTTAATTAGCATTGATCTAAAAGATTTAAAAAACCGTACCCCACCGGGTGCGGTTTTTTTATGCCTATAATCAGCGCTAACTATAGGATTTTAGTCGCACATCCGAGATAATCTCCCCCTTACATAAAAGGAAAGATGCTGAATGAGCCAAACAGATAAAACCGCCGTTGTATTAGTTAACTTAGGTACGCCTGACAAAGCTGAAAAAGGCGCTGTTCGTCGTTACCTAAAAGAGTTTTTATCTGACCAGCGTGTAGTTGAAGGCAAAGGCCTAAGGCGTATGCTGTGGTTGTCTGTTCTTAATGGCATCATCCTTAATGTTCGTCCAGGTAAAGTAGCGAAAGCTTATGCCAGCATTTGGGAAGATGATTCCCCGATGCGCAAGATTTTGGACAAGCAGGTAGCGGGCCTTCATCTGCTGCTTCAGCAGAAGCATGGTGAGCATGCACCGGATGTTTTCTCTGCGATGACTTACGGTAAGCCGGGGCTAACACCGCGCCTTAAAAAGTTACAAGAAAGCGGTTACCAAAAAATTCTATTGGTGCCTATGTATCCGCAATATTCTGCGACCACCACTGCGCCTATTTATGATCAGGTTGCTAAGTTTCAGCTTAAACAGCGTGAAGTTTTAGATATTCGTATTGTTAACTCTTATTACAGTCACCCAGACTACATTGCTGCGTTGGCTGATCAAGTTAAAAACTTCCGTGAAGAAAACAGTAGCCCTGATAAATTGATTCTCTCGTACCACGGTATTCCGAAGGAATACGCGGATAAGGGCGATCCTTATCCAAAACAATGCCATGAAACCTCTGAGCTATTAGCGGCTAAGCTAGGCCTTGCTGATACAGAGTGGATGACGACATTCCAATCTCGTTTTGGGCCTGCTGAGTGGATGCAGCCGTATACAGACAAAACATTGGAATCTTTACCCGAGAAAGGTGTTAAGTCTCTACAGATCGCGTGTCCTGCGTTCTCTGCTGATTGCTTAGAGACACTGGAAGAGATTGCTATCGAGAACCGTGACGTGTTCATGGAAGCAGGTGGCGAATCCTACCAATATATTCCTGCACTGAATGCTCAAGATAGCTTTATCGAGCTATTAGCTACACTGGTACGTGAGCAAGCGGGCGACTGGGTAGGGGAGCGCTAAGATGAAATATGAATACCTTTTCGGCATTCACGCCGTAAACACAGCGCTTAAGCGCGATGCACAACGTATCCAGAAAATCTTGATTGCCAAAGGTCGTCACGATGACCGCATGCAGCGTTTGTACGAAACGGCGATGGGTCTGAAGATCCAATGCGAACAAGTCACTAAACGTGATCTGGAAGAGCTAGCCGATGGTGGTTCCCACCAAGGTGTCGTTGCACTGTGTAAACCGATCCAAACCCACAACGAAAAGTTCCTAGATCAACTGCTGGATAACCTCGATGTACCACCGTTCCTATTGGTACTCGATGGTGTAACAGATCCTCATAACCTAGGTGCTTGTCTGCGTACTGCTGATGCAGCCGGTGTACAGGCAGTCATCGCGCCTAAAGATAAATCAGCACCACTCAATGCAACCGCAGCTAAAGTCGCTTGTGGTGCAGCAGAAACTGTACCGTACATTCTGGTCACCAACTTAGCTCGTACACTAAAAAGTCTGCAAGAGCGTGGTATCTGGACCACAGGTACCGCAGGTGAAACCGATCTTAATGTTTATCAAGCGAATCTAACAGGTCCAATGGCACTGATTATGGGCGCAGAAGGCCAAGGTATGCGTCGTCTGACACGTGAGCATTGTGATCAACTAGTGAAAATTCCAATGGCGGGTGAAGTTAGTAGCCTTAACGTTTCCGTTGCTACAGGTATCTGCTTGTTTGAAGCGGTTAGACAGAGAAGCAGTTGATCACAGTTTTTATAGCAAACCATTTAAAAAGCAGCCTTGTGGCTGCTTTTTTGTGGGCGGAAATTGAATCAGGCTGAATAAATTACTTTAGGCATTCTTTGATAAGCTGCTGTACCGGTTTGTTAACCAGATCAGGCGCGCCTATAACCTCACAATGCTTACCAGCGGTGTAGATATGAAGGACTGGGATACCTCTTACTTTATGCTGTTCTGCTATCTCTGGTGAATTATCCACATCAACAAACTGAACTGGCATTTGTGGGTTTTCTTTATTATGGGTCTGTAAAACCGGCGCAACCATTTTGCATGGCCCACACCATTCCGCTTCAAAATAAAACAGCTCAGTTTCATCAGCGGAAACAGACGTCGCATAGAAAAACATCAGGGAAAACAGCACTTTTTTCATAGAGTGAAAGCCTAGGTCAGTAAATAAGCATGCTAACTATATCTGATAGACAGTTAGCAGCAAGTTTAAGTAGTATGCGATTTTATGCAGTATCTCTTTGTAGATCTAAAAGCTATGCTGGTTTAGCTTTTAACTGATCATGCTTTTGTGTTTATTTTGTCCTAGAGTTTGATTTAAAAATTTAATAAACCAAAAAGATGGAACTCTAGCGTGAGTAGATGTACGAGTTCCCTTTTCTAAGAATGTATATCAATTGATATAACGCTTACGCGGTTTTTTATGGAAGAGCCTTTTTCAATCCAGTTTTAATCCTAACTTTCAAATTAGTTACACCCACTTTTTATTCAAATATGGTTTATAGATATACAGGCCTCGTATATACAAATGTTGGAATCACCTGAGAGAATTCATATGGAATCAAATGACTTACACGGATTTGCTTCTGATCGGCCAATAACAAAAGTGGAAGATGACTTGTTAGGCCGTTCAGGTTTTTCCTCTGATTTAGCAGATGCGATGGCAAGTTGGCAAGGAAATGATAGTTTGGTAGTGGCTCTGCATGGTGACTGGGGAGCAGGAAAGTCTTCCATTAAAAATATGGCTCTTTCTCGATTAGAAAAAATTACCGAAAACAAGCCGGATATAATTCAATTTTCTCCATGGGAGTGGGCTGCTCAAGAAAAAATTACTGCTTCATTCTTTCAAGAAGTATCAAAATCAATAGGTCGAAAAGATAAGAGTAGAGAAGGGAAGAAATTAGCGGCTACTCTGAAAATGTATGGACGTTATCTAAATACGGGGGAGACTGTAGTATCAGGTCTTAGTTTAGCTCTTCCTACGCTATTCGTTCTTGCGACGCTTATTGGTATCGGAGGTAATTTTTCCAACGAAACATGGGTCAACAATGCTAGTACCTCTATGCTTATTGTTTTAGGTGGTTGGGCTGCAGCATTGAAATGGGGCAAAGGTTTACTTGAAAAATTAAGTGGTAATGTTGAGGCAACTACGAAGGATAAGGAGCAGAGCTTAAGTGATATTAGGCAGGAGCTTACAACCATACTGCTAAAGCGCAATGGCCCCTTGATAGTAGTAATGGATGACTTAGATAGACTCACTTCTTCTCAATTGAGAATGGTGTTTCAACTTCTAAAAGCAAATTTGGAATTCCCGAATGTGGTATTTCTTCTTTTATTTCAGAGGGATCTAGTAGAAGATAAAATGAGCGATGGCATGCAACTAGGTCGAGATTATTTGGAAAAAATAATACAAGTGCCTTTTGATATACCTCGTATAGAAAATACACGAATTCACGGTCTATTATTCAACAAGTTAGACCAAATAATCGAGCAAGATAAATCCGCAGCAAGTATGTTTGATCCTGGTCGGTGGGGCAATATCTTCCAAGGTTCCATGAATACATACTTTGATAATTTGAGAAGTGTTTATAGATTTACCTCTACCTTGTCATTTCACTTTGCCTTACTTAAAGGTAGAAGTGCTTTTGAAGTAAACCCTGTAGACTTAATTGCGCTTGAGTGTCTAAGAGTGTTTGAGCCAGATGTTTATAAGGAACTTTCGCGTTCGAAAGTAATATTCACGAAGAATGGTTCTGATAGATATGGGAGAAGTGAGGAATCTACCGCAGCTTTAATAAATGGCATCTTGGATAAAGCTAATCCTGATAAGCGAGAGGCCGTAAAAGAAATGGTAGAGCAACTGTTTCCAACTATTGAATGGGCTCTTGGTGGAACTTCATATTCTGAAGAATTTGCCAGCACTTGGTTAAGAGGGATGCGTGTTTGTCACCCCAATAATTTCGACAAGTACTTCCAGTTTTCTATCCCAAGTGGTGAACTGTCCAACTCGGACCTTCAAGAAATGCTAAGTCTAACTGCCGATTCTGATAGATTTTCATCTTTTGTGTTGTCCCTTAAGGAGCGGGGTATTATCAAAAATGCTCTATCGCAGTTTGAATCATTTACAGATCAAATTCCGTTAGAAAATGGGAAGGCTTATATTAAAGGGGTTCTAGATATTGGTGACCTTGTCGATCATGAATCAACAGGGTTTACGATGTTTAGCTCGAATACTCACGCTGTAAGACTTGTTGTCTGGTTCCTGCGACGAATTGAGAATGTGGAAGAACGAGGGAATCTGTTGCTAGATTGTTTCAAAGATTCAAGCGGATTATCTATTGTCGAGCATATACTGCAAGGCGATGAAAATCGGAGAGAAAATTCAGATGCAGACCAAATTCTACTAAATAGTGAATTTGAACAGCTTAAGGCGGAATTTGTAAGGAAATTGGATGAAATGTCTGAAACTTCGTCACCCGAATTACTTTCTAATAAACATTTAGTTTCTTTCTTGTATCGTTGGAGCCGCTGGGGTGATGAAAGCAAAGTTATAGATTGGTTGAGACTGCAGACACAGACAGTTGAAGGTTGTATTACGTTATTGAAAAAATTTGTAAGTAAATCCTCGTCTCATTCTATGGGGGATCATGTAGTTACAATTACAACCTATATAAAGCTTGAGAATATTGAAAACTTTCTAGAAGTTGCACCTATCCAAGAAAAAATACAAGATATTGACGAAGCTAACTTTGATGCTGAAGGTCTAGAAGCATTCAACGCTTTCCAAGAAGCACTTAATAAAAGAGAGCAAGAAATCTCTGAATAGCAGGAAAATAATTTGGGCCTAAGTAAATTTAATCCTACGTCATTCTCAAATCCTGTATCATAGCCATATCTGCTTGTTCACTGTAAAAACAGCGAGCCTGATCTTTATACGTTATCTTTGAAAGCGATGAATGTTCATCGCTTTCTTTGTTTATGGAATCACTATGTTTTCTGATATCGCACTACATCCACAGTTAGAAGAGAACCTTAAAACGCTTGGCTTCAGTGAGCCGACTGAGGTTCAGCAAAAGGCGGTGCCTTTGTTGTTGGAAGGGATGGATTTGTTGGTAAGTTCGCCAACGGGGAGCGGTAAAACCGGAGCTTATCTGATTCCGTTGGTACAGGAGCTGTCAGCGGGTAAATCGCCCACACGTCAACCGAAAGCCATCGTACTTGTACCTGTGCGTGAACTAGCTGAGCAGGTGTTACAACAGTTTAATAAATTGGCTGAAGGTCTAGAACTAGATGCTGTTTCGCTGGTGGGCGGTGAAGATTTTAAACAGCAGGAAAAGCGCTTGGCGCGTGCTGATTTGGTGATTGCGACACCGGGCCGTTTAGTACCGCATTTGGAAAACCGTTCTATTGAGTTGGATAGCCTAGATCTGCTGATTCTGGATGAAGCGGATCGTATGCTAGAAACCGGTTTTAAAGAGCGTTTGGATCAGATTCTAACCCTTTGCCCAGAAGCACGTCAGACATTGTTGATCTCTGCGACTTTACCAACGCAAGTTCGTACGTTAGCTCAAAAGCTATTGGTCGATCCTGAGTGGATTCGTGTTGGTCAAAAGCGTGAAGTTGAAGAGGGAATCAAGCAGAGCATTTTGCTGTCTGATGATCAGTCTCATAAAGATAAACAGCTGTGCTGGTTGCTAGAAAACGAATCGTACGATAAGGCGATTGTGTTCTGTAACAGCAAAACCGAAGCGCGCCGTTTGGATGGGTTTTTGCGTTACCACAAATTCAAAGCGGCACTATTGCATGGTGATGTCCAGCAGAAAGGTCGTTTTGCGACGATCGAAGGCTTCCGCAAGGGCACAACAAAGGTTTTGGTAACCACTGACCTCGCATCCCGTGGTTTGGATGTGGAAGGGGTTGAGTTAGTAATCAACATGGAGATGCCGCGTAAGGGCGATCTCTACCTTCACCGTGTTGGCCGTACCGGTCGTGCCGGCCAGGAGGGCCAGGCGATCTCTTTGATCGATCCGCACGAGTGGAACCTAATGTCTTCGATTGAGCGTTACCTGAAGACTCGCTTTAGACGTAAATTGATCGAAAGCTTGGTAGGTAGCTACAAAGGCCCGAAAAAAGTGAAAGCCTCGGGTAAAGCAGCAGGCACGAAAAAGAAGAAAAAGCCGGTTAGTGGCAAGAAGAAAGCACCGAAAAAGCCGAAGAAGTAAGCTCGGTGGATGAATAGACATAAGAAAGGGTACTTTTAGTAAGTACCCTTTTTTAATGTTTGTGTAATGACTATTAAGCCATTAAATCCTTAGTGTGCATGGCGATCATCGCTTCCTCATTGGTCGGGATGACGCGCACAGTCACTTTAGAATCGGCACCATTGATAATGCTGTCGTTGGTTGAATTAGCATGAGGGTTAAATTTAACACCTAGCCATTCACAGCGCTTAAGAATACGTTCCCTGACATTGGCGCTGTTTTCGCCGACACCACCTGTGAATACAATCTGCTCTAGACCTTCGAGTGCTGCAGATAAACGGCCAATCTCTAGTGCTGCACGGTAGCAGAACATATCGATTGCTTCTTCAGCTTCGGGTTGGTCGCTTTGCTCAAGCTCCAACATGTCAGAGCTGATGCCCGACACACCTAGCCAGCCACTTTGCTTGTAGATCAACGCTTCCAGATCATCTGCTGAAAGGTTGTGATGGCGCTGTAGGTAAAGCAAAACACCTGGGTCGATATTGCCACAACGGCTACCCATTGGCAGACCATCTACCGCAGTAAAGCCCATGGACGAAGCAACAGATTTACCCTCGCCGATGGCGCACATACTTGCGCCAGCGCCTAAGTGACAGACTACGGTTTTTAGATGGCCGCTTTTCTGCTCAACAAGTTGGCGCTGAATGTATTCGTATGAAAGCCCGTGGAAACCGTAGCGATGAACACCTTCCTCAGTGTATTTACGAGGCAGGGCATAGTGTTGCTCCAACGAGGATTGCTCGGCATGAAACATTGTGTCAAAACAGGCTACTTGAGGTAGGTCTGGAGCTATGTTTCTGCAGGCCTCGATCAGTCTTAGGTTATAAGGCTGATGCAGTGGCGCTAGTGGAATAAAGCTCGCCAGCTTATCTAATACCTGATCATTAATCAGGATAGGCGCGCTAAAGTGACTACCCCCATGAACAACGCGATGGCCGAAGGCGCATAGAGAGTTGTCACTGACTTCAGCATTTAGCCAGTCGAGTATAGTTTTTAAGCAGGCTTGGTGGCGTTGCTCTTTAGGCACGTCGCTAAAGCTTGGCGTGCTCTTAAGTAGAACTTCACCGGACGCACCTTTCACTTTAAAGCGAGCGGTATCATTAAGGATATTGCCCAGCTTAAAGTTATATAGCAGCTCTAGCTTAGCGCCTGTGTACTTAAACAATGCGCATTTTAAGCTAGAGGAGCCGCCATTAACCGTTAAAATCGTTTCCATACGACCTACTTTTCTTTGTGATGAACCATATGAGATGCCAACGCACAGGAGGCTAGACGAGCAAGCGTTTTATCTGCACGGCTTGTTAGAATGATCGGTACTTTGGCACCCAATGCGATGCCTGCCGATTTAGCGTTGGCTAAATAAATTAGCTGCTTAGCAATCATATTTGCGGATTCTAAATCAGGGGCTAACAGAATATCGGCATCACCGGATACGTCGGAAACAATATGCTTGTCGATAGCGGCTTGTTGCGAGATCGCATTATCAAAGGCAAGAGGACCATCTAATAGACCACCTGTTATCTGTGAGCGATCTGCCATTTTGCAAAGCGCAGCAGCATCGATGGTACTTTGAATATTAGGCTTAACTTTTTCTACCGCGGATAAAATAGCCACTTTCGGTGTCTGAACGCCTAGTGCACGGCAGAAATCGATCGCGTTTTGGGTGATATCTTTTTTACAGTACAGATCTGGTGTGATGTTGATTGCCGCATCGGTGATGATTAGCGGCTTATGATAGTTTGGTACATCAAACACAAAGACGTGACTCAAGCGGCGCTCAGTTCTGATCCCTTTTGTTTTGTGAACCACTGCGCGTAGCAATTCCGATGTACCTAAATGACCTTTCATCAATACTTCGGCTTCGCCGCGCTTGATCAGTTCACAAGCTAGCTCTGCAGCGGCGTGGCTATGTTCTGTATTGATTAGCTCAAAATTACTGATATCCAGATTCTGTTCTTCAGCTACGGCTTTAATCTTTGCTTCAGGCCCAACCAGTGTTGGGATAATAAGGTCGTGCTCGGCTGCTTCCACTGCGCCAATCAGACTATTGCCATCAACTGGATGGGCAACAGCTGTACGGATAGGGCGAGCCTTTTCAGCTTGTTCAATAAAAAATTCTAGCTGGTCGTGCAGCGGTGGTTTTTCTTGAATAACCATCAAAACCTCGAAAATAAATTGTATTACCCGTTATTTGATAGAACTGAAGGTAATAATTGTATATGACCTGATTATGACGCGCTGCAGCATTTTTGCCAGTGATTCATGTCAGGTTTATACACAAAGGTCGTACATTGGCGTGATTCAGCGTTAAAAAATTCATGTTGTTAAGTCACAAAAAAGCTAAAAATAACCTAAGGTTTAGTAGGGTCTTAAAATACAAGGTGGTATAAGTAAGAGCATATTTGTAGTTTCAGACTATTCAGTCTGGCAGGACGGAACCTCTGGGAGATTTAAGGATGCAACAAACCATTTTTGTGGTTGATGGCAGCTCGACAATTCGTACATTTTACAAAGCAGTACTCGAAGATGCCGGTTATCGCGTAAAACTACATCAAACTGGTGAAAGCTGTTATAAGGCTCTCAGTTTTGATATTCCTGATCTCATTCTATTGGGAGCTGAGCTGCCGGATACAGAATGTGTCGCCTTTGCATCTAAGATTAAAGCTCGTCCTGAGTTTTTACTTGTTCCAATTATTGTTGTCTCTTCACTTCGCTCTATGGAGTTAAAGCGTAACTGCTTTCAGGCGGGCGTAACTGATTTCATTATGAAAAACTGTACTCAGCATTTCTTACTTGAAAGAGTGAAGAATGTGATTGAGCGTAAAGAAACAATGCAGTTTAGTCAGCATATTGCGGGGCAGCGATTCAAAGTGCTAGTGGCTGAGGATAGTGTGGCTTTATTAGCGCTATATGGTCAGATGCTTGAGCAATTAGGCTGTTCACCTGTGCTTTGCCAAAATGGTAAAGAGGCGTGGGAGACACTTCAGCAACACGATGATGTTGATCTCGTGATGACCGATGTCGAGATGCCTGAGATGGATGGTATTGAGTTAAATCATTTGATCCGTTCCTGCTCTCAGTATGATCAAGTGCCGGTGATTGTCGTTACTCAATTCGACCAGGAAGAGCTTTTATGTGATCTATTGACGGCTGGTGCTAGTGACTACATAACAAAGCCGTTCAGTCATGAAGAGCTGCGTGCACGTGTAGGTTCTCACCTTCGAACTCGTCACCTTTATAAGGAACAGCAGCGACTTAATCGAGAGTTGGATGAGGCTAATAGTTATTTGGAAGAACGTGTCAGAGCGCGTACACAAGAGTTGTATGAAGCCAATTTAGAAACGATCCAGAAACTAGCCATGGTTTGTGATTTTAAAGATAACGATACAGGTAATCACATTAACAGAGTGAAAGAGTATTCAGAAGAGTTGGGTAAAGCGATTGGTTTATCGGAAGAAGTGGTCAATCGCCTTGGCTTTTCTAGCATGATGCATGATGTAGGTAAGATTACCACGCCTGATGCCATTCTTAACAAACCGGGCTCATTGGATAACCAAGAATGGGAAGTTATGCGACAGCATTCTGCTATTGGGGCTAAGATCCTGGGCAAAAATGCGTTCTTCAATATGGCGAGAGATATTGCACTCGGTCACCATGAGAAAGTGGATGGCAGTGGCTACCCTAAAGGTTTGAAAGGGGATGAAATTCCGCTCGCTGCTAGGATTGTTGCTGTTGTCGATGTTTTCGATGCATTGGTATCTAAGCGCAGCTATAAGGACGCTTGGACTCAAAAAGAAGCAACCGATGAGCTTCAACGAATTGCTGGAAGTCATCTTGATAAACGTCTTGTAGAGGTGTTTGTAGGTCTGGTTGAATCAGGTAAATTGGATTACATTCGTGCGCACTTCCCTGAAGGAGAGACACAGCTAATCTAAGCCATTTCCCTTAATGGAAACGAATTGCCTTGCCTTTTTAGGTAAGGCTATCATTTAAAGCACGAGTATTCGGTAGATTCTCAGTTTCTACCAAAATTTCCATCTCTTTATGTATCAATGGTCGGCTAAAAAGATAGCCTTGCCCAATATCGCAGCCAAAGTCTCTTAGCATGGCTAACTGATCTTCATCCTCTATCCCTTCCGCAACTACTTTCATTTTTAGTGCATGTGCCATTGTGATGATGGTATGAGTCAATGTGGCATCACCTTGGTTGTGTACCATATCTTTCACAAATGCACGGTCTACTTTTAAGGTTGAGACTGGGAAGGTTGTTAGGTAGCTTAGAGAGCTATAGCCCGTACCAAAGTCATCAATGGTGAGTGATGTTCCAAATTCTAAAAGTTTTTCTAAACGGGGTAGTAGCTTTTCAATATTCTCAGCTAAGAGACTTTCAGTGATCTCCAGTTCAAGTCTGCTAGGGTCAATGCCCGTTTCTTTGATCACTCCATCAACCATATCGATGACGCTATCATCGTTTAGCTGTCTGATTGAGAGGTTAACAGCCATGATCAGAGGGGTGTCGCTGAATTTCTGTAGCTCGATCAGGTCGAGGCAAGCTTGGCGCAGAGCGAACTCACCAAGTTCGTTTATAACCCCAATCTCTTCGGCTATTTCAATAAACTCAAATGGACCCACAGGACCTAATACAGAGCTGTTCCAGCGCATTAGGGCTTCAAATCCCATAATATGACCGGTATCTATATTGTTTTTGCTTTGGTAAGCCATGTAGATCTCACCGCGCTCAAGTGCTTGGCGTAGTTCTGTTTCGATCGTATGTCGGCGTTTTAAGCGTCTATCGAGTTCATGGTCAAAGAAACTGTAACGATTGCGGCCATCCTTCTTAGATTCGAATAGGGCAATATCTGCAAATTTAATCAGACCTGCAACTTCGTTGTTGTCTTCTGGGTAGCACGAGATACCGATGCTCACTGATATGAAGATCTGTTTCCCTTCAATTAGCACTGGCTTTTCTACGTTTCGTAGTATTTTGTCAGCGAGGCTTTCTACTTCAGGGATCTTGTCATAAGTAGCGTACACTAAAAATTCATCACCGCTGATATGACAAATCTGCGCTTTGCCTTTACAGCATTTAACGAGTCTACCAGCGACCAATTGTAATAATTGATCACCAATCATGTGACCAAAAGTATCGTTTACGGTCTTAAAGTTATCTATATCTAGATAGAGAACAGCAACTTGTTGTTTGCTTTTCCAAGCATTTTGTAGCTCTCTAGTTAGATTCTCGTTAGTTCTACGGCGGTTAGGTAGGCCTGTTAATGGGTCAAAATTTGCCTGTTTGTAGAGCTTAGCTTCGGCTTGCTTCCGGCTACTGATATCCTGAACGACGACTACATAATGGGTAAGTTCATCGTCTGGATTAGTTATGTGACTAATAGAGAAAGAATACCACTTACCGTCAAAGTCCGTTTTACGTTCGCCAAACCAGCTGCCTTTCAATGATATCTCATCACTAATTTTTTTTAGGTCGCGAGTAAGAACATTATAAGGAGGGAAATCAATAATGTTATGTCCCCGGGCTTCGTCATGGGCATTCGGCTTTGCGGTTGCTAAGTCAAAGTGACTGTTGGCGTACTCTATGCTCCATAAGTTGTCTGTAATAACGACACTGTCAGGGCTTTGTTCAATTGCTTTGGATAGTTTTTGTACGTTGCCTTCTGCTGTTTGTTTTGCATCAGACATGCGTTTACTGATTTGCAGTGAAACTCTGTAGGCAAGTAATGCTGCGAGAAGAAATAGAACAAATACAATGCCTATAGGACGCATTCTTTCTAGCCATGAGCTAAAGAGCTTAGCCACTGGGTAGGAGTTAAGTGTAATAAGTTTATATTCTGGTAAGTAACCTACGTTGGCGAGGACTTGTTCACCTTTTACTTCAAGTTCTAGCCCTTGCTTAGTTTTACCTGATTGCAGGTTGTATTGGATTTCTGATGCAGTTTCTTGGGCTAAACGCCAACCAAATAGGTCTGAAACAAAACCTTTAGGAACGGGGTAGGACATACGTACTTGACCAAGTTCCCCTAGGAGCCAGATAGTATTGTTATCCGGACTAATAAAGTTTTGCATCAGGGATGATTTTCCTTGAACACGATAAAAAGCGACCACAACGGCAATGATCTTCTTGTCTTTATTAAGAATAGGAACGTAGAAGGGAAGTAATGATTCTCCAAGTAAACCTGCTCTATGGAGGTAGCCTATCTGAGCCGTTTGACTGACTTTTAGGTTTTCTAAAACAGTATTCTGGCTGGGTAATTGCGGTGGATTAATATCACCTTTACTAAGTAAAACCTTACCTTTGATATCAATAAGAGAGAAAACAGCAGCTTCGCCTGTTGCTGATAGCAGATATTCGAATACGTTGGATACCGAGCGTTTTTGTAATTTTTTATCAATAAAACGAGCTTGGACAGTTTTGACGATCAGGCGAGTTTGATGATCAAAGAAAGAGCGGCTTTGGCTGATCAGTGTCTGGTTTTGCTTATAAAGCTTATCGTACTGGCTCGTTTTTACATCGTCCCATAGGGCAATGCTGAAAACGGTCAAAGCAGATAAAAGAATTACCGATAGTAGCGTGAATAAGAGCTTTAACGGTTTGATCCCTTCTTGTCCCGCCATATTTTAAGTTCTCCCTATAGCGCTACCATCGTATGGGTTAGCAACTTCGTGTCACTATAGCAAAGATACATCATCATCTTCTTATGTTAGCTCTTAAAATAAGGAAGAAGAACAAAAATACTGACTTGAATTACAAAAGAATCATTTTTTTTTGAGTGATTTATCAAATTTAGTCTACGTGAATTCTGAGCTTGTTATTCAGTGAGTTGGTGAAAGAAGTTTTTTGCTTCGACCATTGCAACGTTCCGAATGGCTTTAGGATCAGTTAAGCTGTGGTAATAGATAATAGGTGGACAGTTATTTCGTCCAGACGGATTGTTAGAGTTGAGGAACCTCATGGGATTATTGATAGATTGGTTTTTGGATTTTTGGGACAACATGCCAGGAGGCAAAATTAGCCGGGCTATTTTTAGTGCTGTTACGCTAGTTATAGTTACCTCTGTCCCTCTCGGTGTCTATTGGAGCTGCCCTCCTGCGGCGTTTGATCCTGTTGCTGAAGCCAAAGCGGATGCAGAGGAGCAAGGCGTTAAGGTAACAACGGGCTATCCAACGGTTTATACCTTGCATCGATTGATGGATACTCTGCTGCATAAACCGGGTGGTTATATCACTAATGATGTGGCGCCTCCGGGTATCTGGTTAGACAACATCAGCAATTGGGAATACGGCGTATTAGTGCAGTCTCGTGATCTTGCACGTGCCTTACGTAAAGACTTTAGCCGTTCGCAGTCACAATCAGTTGAGCATCCAGAGTTAACAGTTGCTGAGCCTCAATTCCACTTTGATGCGAACAGTTGGTTATTACCTTCTTCCGAGTCTCAGTACAAGGAAGGTCTAGAAGCACTTCACAAATACCAGACGGAGCTAACTCAAGTTGCTGAATCTGAAGCACAATTCTATGCGCGTGCGGATAATTTGAATAACTGGCTTGGTGATGTTCAAACACGTTTAGGAAGTTTGTCGCAGCGTTTAAGTGCAAGTGTTGGCCAGAAGCGTGTGAATACAGATTTAGCGGGTGATCCTGCTGCAGAACAATCTACGCAAACAGCTTCTGATAAAGAAGTGAAAACACCTTGGTTGGAAATCGATGATGTATTCTATGAAGCACGAGGTTCTGCTTGGGCACTATTACATATCTTGAAAGCGGTTGAGCAAGATTTTGGGCCTGTGCTAGACAAGAAAAATGCGCGTGTGAGCCTTCGTCAGATTATTCGTGAGTTGGAAGCAACTCAGGAGACCGTGTGGAGCCCAATGATCCTTAATGGTGGCGGTTTTGGTTTGTTCGCTAATCACTCTTTGGTGATGGCGAACTATATTTCCCGTGCTAATGCTGCAATTATCGATTTGCGAGAGCTATTAGCGAAAGGTTAAGGGTTGATTAAGTAATTTTTGTTTATCTTTAAGGGGCTTAGTGCCCCTTATTTGTTTCTGGGTCTACACTAAATAGTAGTGGTAGAGGAGAAACGTTATGCCTCGTCGTTTTATTCGTCATCCTGCAGCGATCCCTATTAAGCTGTGTAATCAGCAATCAAAAAACGAAAACGTTACTGAAGTCACCACGCAAGATGTAAGTGCAGGCGGTTTGTCCTGTGAAACGGAAAGTTTGATGACTCCAGGTGATGCGGTAGAAGTTGAGATCTCACTAGAGACACCGCCTTTTAAAACCATTGGTCATGTTGTTTGGTGTAAAAGTAAAGGCAGTGGCTTTTTGGTCGGAATAGGCTTTTCTGATCTTGCAACAGCTTATGCAGTTCGTATGGTCGAGCAGATATGTTACATCGAAGAGTATCGTCAGAAAATCCTTGAAGAGGAGGGGCGAGAGCTCAATTCTGAGGAGGCGGCAATCGAGTGGATTTCAGAACACGCTCATGAGTTTCCACAGAACGTGCACTGATCCAATATCTAGTACTATTTAGAAATAGGGTTCCACTTTAATGTTTTGTTCTTTAGCGATTAGCCATTCATCGCCTTTAAAGACAAGAGTAAGTCGCTTAAGGGTCCTATCTTTGTAGCCATTGGCTGCTTCGTATTTGAGCCAGAAGTCTACTCGAATCTCATTCTCGTGCTGTTTGATATTCCGTAGTTCTTCACGTGTTAATTTGATCCATTCTGGACGATTTAAGGCATCGTAACGCTTCTTCAACCAGTGTTGATGCGTTTTATAAGCGCCATTAAACTCTGATATATAGCTAGCTGTATAAGTTTCGTGGTCTTGGGCTTGCCATGCATTTGTCCAGCGATCTATTAGGGTAGTCGTTAGATCTTGGGGAGAGGCTGCTTTTTCTGTAGTAAGAGCAGTTTCAACAAGAGCGGGTGCTATTTCTGAGCTTATTTCAGAATCTGTGGCAAGGGCTGTAACTACGATCTCTTCCGTTTTAGTAAGTTCTTCGACAGTTTGCGTTTCTTCAATATTAACTTCAGGGCTTATTGTAGTCACGTCAGGTGTTTCTGATGACTGATTTGTGACTGCATCAGTCGTTTCGGATGTATGAGACGCTGCAATTTCAATTGAATTGGTATCTTCAACATCAGGCGTTTGAGGCGCTTCTATTGCAACTGCGAGCTCAACTGTTTCAGACTGCTTTTGTTCAGCATTTTCAAGTGCTTGCTTTAATCGATTGTTTTCTTCAATTGCTGCAGAGAGTTGTTCTTCCAATAATGTTAGCTTGGAGTTAACTTCAGCTTGAAACTCTGCTGGTGGCAGCGACGCAAGATCCTCGACTGGGCGAGAATCTTTCTTATTGGATACGGGCGGTTTAACTTCAGAAATGTCGAGTGTAGTCGCTTTTATTTGTTGAGGGGGAGCTGATTTAGGGCTGTCGTTTTCTAATTCAGGGCTAAGTGTCGGTAAAGTATTAGCTAGTTCAGGACTGTTGTCAGAAGATGATTCAGGGGTTTGAACTGTTTCTTCGGTAGTAATGCTTGGCGGCGCTACATTTTCAGTCTTTTCTGTCGAAGCTTTTGTTTTTGGTTCGGCAAAAATAGGAG
The DNA here is from genome assembly GCF_047778075.1 of Neptuniibacter sp. QD57_21. Taxonomy (GTDB): domain Bacteria; phylum Pseudomonadota; class Gammaproteobacteria; order Pseudomonadales; family Balneatricaceae; genus Neptuniibacter. The sequence continues at coordinate 932,817 of NZ_CP180549.1, forward strand.
GGCTGTTCTCTACGACTTCTGCAGTTTCATCACTCTCATCTGATAGGAAAAACTGATTGATACCAATGCCAATGGCTAGAATGATAGCGAGACCTAAAGCAAAAACTCCTGAATTTGCGGATGTTAAGGGTTGATTATGTCCTTCCGAGCTTTGGAAGTCTTTACGAGTAATAACGTCTTTATGAATCAGAGGAAGTAGTAGGGCTTTTAAACGGCCAATTCTACCTTCTGTCTGATCTATCATCATAAAGTCGGTCCCAATTTCATAAGGGGTCGGAGGAAGCCCTTTAATCGCCGACAGGTAATATATGTAGCCTTCGATGTCGTCTATATGTAGAGGATCTAAAGTGACTTCTATATTGATCCAGTTACTGAAATCTGCTTGTTGAAAACTTTCTGCTTCTGGGTGCAAAACCATGTAATCTTGGCGAATCACCACCAATTTGATTGCACCAGCGGTTGTTTCTGAAGTTTTACATAATTGCTGTAAAGCATTAACGATGCTGTCATCAGAATTAATAGCTTGCTGGTCAATAATAACCAAGCAGAATTGACCTGCATCTTTAGTGTTTCTGAGGGCTCGTATTAGCTCTTTCTTTTGCTTTGGGACTTCTAGCGTATCGGCTAGCTTAGAATAAAGCTGCGATGTTTTTGTTAAAGGCTCGTTGAAAATAGCAACAGGAACCCCTTTATGATGGTATTCACTGATGAATTCATTAATAAGGGTGCTTTTACCTGTGCCTTCAACGCCTTTGAGTATTACTGCATTTTCGAAGTTTAGGGCTTCCCTTAAAGAACTAAGGGCGCGCTTATATCCGGCATGCCTATATGGCCCAGTAAATGACGAATCCGTTTCGTTTGATCCGTTGATATGATCAACATTGCGCTGGTTGTCAGGTAGCATAGATAGAAGCTTATTCTCTTTATAAAACAGTATTTAAGAGCCGTAATTATATTCCCTTAGGATACCGCTTCCAATTACGGATTTTGATAGCTATATCGTTTAGTTATAGCTAAAGCGTAGCGATTATCCACACTTTAGCTGAATCTCAACTTAGCGGGCTTAGGTAAGCGCTTCTTTCATTTTCTCTTGGTATGGTGGCCAGCCCATGGGTTTGCCACCCAAAAGGTGAAGGTGGATATGATAAACCGTTTGGCCCCCATCAGAGTTGCAATTAAATACAGTTCGGTAGCCTGATTCATCGATTCCTAACTGCTTAGCAATAGTGCCAGCAGTTTTGACCATATGACCAACGACTTCTGTATCTTCAGCACTAATATCATTAAGCGTTGCTATATGTTTGCGCGGAATAATGAGTGCGTGTGTTGGTGCCTGAGGGCTAATATCATTGAAGGCAATCACGTGCTCATCTTCGTAAATGATTTCGGCCGGAATCTCTTTATTTATGATTTTACAAAACAGGCAATCCATCAGTTTTCCTCACTGTGATAAATACTTGAATGCAGTATATCCAGTGTTATCAATGGATTAAATACTGAATAACCGTTAGTAAACAAAGTTGTCGCTCGGTTTAGAGTAGCGATTCTGTTTTCCCTTCCGCAAGGATTTCTGGGCAATGGTAACTTTTAGTCACTGTATTATCAGGAAGTACTGATTCAAGATGGACATCAAAACCCCACAAGCGATGAATATGGCGTAGGACTTCTTCGGTGGATTGGCCGAGCGGTTGTTTATTATACATAAAGTGTCTCAAGGTTAGGCTTCGATCTCCTCGGACATCTACGTCGTAGACCTGAATATTAGGTTCTCTGTTCCCTAAGTTATATTGAGAAGAAAGATCTTCACGTACTTGACGATAGCCCGCTTCATCATGGATTGATGTGACTTCCAAATTGGCTTTTTCAGAGTTATCCATAATGGTGAAAAGTTTTAGCTCACGGATGAGTTTTGGCGAGAGGTACTGGAGAATAAAGCTCTCATCCTTATAGTTACGCATGGCGTAGTCTAATGTCTTTTTCCAATCGGAACCTGCGATATCAGGGAACCATTCGCGGTCTTCGTCGGTTGGTTCTTCACAGATACGTTTGATGTCCTGCATCATGTTGTATCCCAATGTGTAGGGATTAATGCCGTTGAAGTAAGGACTATCGAATGGCGGTTGGTAGACAACACTGGTATGTGAGTGAAGAAACTCCATCATAAATCCATCGGTTACTAAGCCCTCTTCATGCATTTGATGCAGAAGCGTGTAGTGCCAGAAGCAAGCCCAGCCTTCGTTCATTACTTGGGTCTGTTTCTGTGGATAGAAATATTGCGCCACTTTTCGAACGATACGAACAATCTCTCGTTGCCATGGTTCAAGAAGTGGGGCGTTTTTCTCTATAAAATAGAGTATGTTTTCTTCAGGTTCTTTAGGGAAGTGCTGAATAACTGGTGTTGCTCCTTCCTCTTTTTTTGGAATCGTGTTCCACAAGTCGTTTAAGTGACGCTGGATATATTCTTCCCGCGCTTGCTGGCGCTCTTTTTCTTCATCTGCTGTCAGCGGTTGTGGGCGAACATATCGATTTACGCCATAGCTCATGAGTGCATGGCACGAATCCAGTAGCTCCTCAACTGTATCTACACCGTATCTTTCTTCGCATCGGCTGATATAGCTTTTAGCAAAGAGAAGGTAATCAATAATCGCTGAGGCATCGGTCCAAGTTTTAAACAGGTAATTACCTTTAAAGAAAGAGTTGTGACCATAACAGGCATGAGCAATAACAAGGGCCTGCATTGTCATGGTGTTTTCTTCCATTAGATAAGCGATACAGGGGTCGGAATTGATTACAATCTCATAAGCAAGGCCCATTCTGCCGCGCTTATAGTTTTGTTGGGTATCAACAAACTGTTTACCAAAGGACCAATGGTTATAGTTTAAAGGCATGCCGATGGAGGCGTAGGCATCCATCATCTGTTCGGAGGTAATGACCTCGATCTGATTGGGGTATGTGTCTAAGCCGAAGTCTTTGGCAATGCGAGCGATTTCTCGGTCATATTCGGCAATAAGTTCAAAGCTCCACTCAGCTCCGGTGGATATTGGACTGCGTTTTTTCATGCTGCCCCCTCAACCTTTTTCTCAAATAGACTACGAAATACTGGGAAAATATCTGCTGGGGTTTTTATCTGTTGCATGGCAAAGCATTCTTCCCACTTTGCTTGTAGGCGTTCGTATTCATGCCACAAGTTTTGGTGGGGTCCTGTAGTGATCTCTACATAGGCGAAATACTGAACTTGCTTGAGGATCTTTTCATCAAGGAGCTGGTAGCATTTACTGGAATCTCCATCCCAGTTATCGCCATCGGATGCCTGAGCTACATAGATGTTCCAGTCTGCTGGGGAATAACGTTCTTCTAGAATATCTGAAGTCAGGTCTAAAGCGCTGGATACGATCGTGCCGCCGGTTTCGCGGGAGTAGAAGAACTCTTGTTCATCGACTTCTTTGGCGTGGGTATGGTGGCGAACAAAGACAACTTCGATCTGTTTATAATTCCGTTTCAGGAAGAGGTACAGCAAGATAAAAAAGCGTTTCGCCATGTCTTTAATGCTTTGAGTCATAGAGCCTGATACGTCCATAACGCAGAACATCACGGCCTTGCTTGAAGGCACGGGAACTTTGATTAAATTGTTGTATTTAATGTCAAAGTCATCAAGGAAAGGTACACGCTTTAAACGCTGTTTAATCTCTTCAATTTCGGAATTTAATGCTGAAATCTGTTTCTCTGCATCATCATCGGGTAAACGTTGCTCTAAGCTCAAAATTTCCGCTTTGAGTTCGCGGATTTTGCGTCTGTCTTTGCCGGTTAAGGCAATGCGACGTGCGTGGGCTGCTTTTAACGAACGCACAATATGAATCTTGTCGGGGCTACCAGCATTGGTAAATCCAGCTCGGCGGGTTTCAAATTGGGTTGCGCTTTTTAGCTGTTTTTTGACTAGATAGGGGAGTTCCAAACCATCAAACATAAAGTCTAGAAACTCTTCCTGATCGATCTGGAAGGTGAAATCATCTTCCCCTTCACCTTGATTGCTGGCTTGGCCTTCACCGCTGCCGCCGCCACCGCCGCCACCTTGCGGGCGTTGGAACTGATCCCCTACAACAAACTCTTTGTTGCCAGGGAAAACTTTATTACGAACGCCGCCTTCACCATGATGAAAAATGGGTTCGGAGATGTCCCTGCGAGGAATGGTAACGCTGCCACCTTGTTCGATCTCTTTGATGGAGCGGTTGTTCACCGCATCTTCTACTGCATCTTTAATATGTTTTTTATAGCGACGAAGAAAGCGCTGACGGTTAACCGTGCTCTTGTTCTTGGAGTTCAGGCGGCGATCTATGATGTAACTCATAATACTTCTATCCCCGTAGATGGCCTGCACTTAGGCTCTTCATCTCATTCGGGCAGGCCTTTGCCCGAATGAATGCCTTCACCAACTGTTATTGCCGATTAACTACTGTGACTTTCTAACGCGGATATACCATTCGGACAGTAATCGCACCTGCTTCTCGGTATAGCCTCGTTTTATCATCCGTTTAACAAACTCACCATGCTTGGTTTGTTCATCTGTAGAGGCTTTCGCATTAAAGGAAATAACAGGTAACAAGTCTTCCGTATTGGAGAACATTTTCTTCTCAATAACGGTACGCATTTTCTCGTAACCCATCCAAGATGGGTTTTTACCGTTGTTATTGGCACGGGCACGCAGTACAAAATTAACAATTTCGTGTCGGAAATCTTTTGGATTACTGATACCGGCAGGTTTTTCGATTTTTTCGAGTTCCTCGTTAATCGCCTGACGATCTAATATGTCACCTGTTTCTGGGTCGCGATATTCCTGATCCTGTATCCAGAAATCAGCGTATGTGACATAGCGATCAAATATATTTTGTCCGTACTCTGAGTAAGACTCTAAGTAAGCGGTTTGAATCTCTTTGCCCAAGAACTCGATATATTTAGGTGCGATAAACTCTTTTAGATAGCCTAAATAGCGATCTTGGATTTCGGCAGGGAATTGCTGCTGTTCAATCTCTTTTTCGAGTACATAAAGGAGATGGACTGGGTTAGCTGCAACCTCTGAAGGGTCAAAGTTAAATACTTTGGATAGAATCTTGAAAGCGAAACGGGTTGATAAACCATCCATTGCTTCATCAACACCTGCAGAGTCCTTATATTCCTGCATAGATTTCGCTTTAGGGTCCGTGTCTTTTAGATTCTCACCGTCATACACACGCATTTTTGAATACAGGCTAGAATTTTCAGGTTCCTTCATTCGCGAGAGAACTGAAAATTGTGCCAGCATATTTAGCGTATCTGGCGCACAAGGTGCGTTATTTAATGAGCTATTCTCTAAAAGTTTTTCGTAGATATGGATCTCTTCGGTTACACGGCAGCAATAAGGTACTTTTACGATGTAGATACGATCGATAAATGCCTCATTGGTTTTGTTGTTCTTAAAGGTTGTCCACTCTGATTCATTGGAGTGGGCGAGGAGAATACCATCGTAAGGAATAGCCCCCATGCCTTCGGTACTATTGTAGTTACCTTCTTGAGTCGCTGTTAGTAGAGGGTGAAGTACTTTGATGGGGGCTTTAAACATCTCCACAAATTCCATCATACCCTGATTGGCACGACATAATGCACCAGAGAAACTATAAGCATCAGGGTCGTGTTGTGGGAAATCTTCCAATTTACGAATATCAACTTTACCCACAAGGCTAGAAATATCTTGGTTGTTTTCATCACCTGGTTCGGTTTTGGCAATGGCAATCTGATCCAAAATAGAAGGGTAGAGTTTTACTACACGGAATTTAGAAATATCCCCACCATATTCGTGTAAACGCTTGGCCGCCCAAGGTGACATGATGCCTTTTAAGTAGCGTGAAGGAATACCGTATTCTTCTTGAAGAATGACACCATCTTCTTCCGGTTTGAATAGACCTAAAGGTGACTCAAAAACAGGTGAATCTTTAATGGCATAGAATGGAATGTGCTCCATTAAATGCTTAAGGCGTTCGGCCAAGGACGATTTACCGCCACCCACTGGACCAAGTAAGTAAAGGATCTGTTTACGTTCTTCTAGACCTTGAGCCGCATGTTTAAAGTAAGAGACAATATTTTCGATCGCATCTTCCATACCATAAAACTCGCTAAATGCAGGGTAACGGCGGATCAGTTTGTTCGAAAAAATACGACTTAGTCTTGGATCAGCAGCGGTATCAACCATTTCAGGTTCACCGATCGCTTGCAGCATACGTTCAGCCGCATCAGCGTAGATTATAGGGTCCTGTTTACACAGTTGGAGATATTCGTCCAAACTGTATTCTTCCTGCTGAACAGAATCATAGCGGGCTTTATAGTGGTCAAAGATACTCATACAAATCACCTTTATTCAGCCAAGCTTATTTGGATTTTTGAATAATTATGTCAGGCTGTTTTGCTTGCTTACCTGTAGTTAGTGTAGTTCACATTTTTGAACTCTGAACATTTGACTCTAAAACTTTCCTTAAGGTTTCATCGTTTAATAATCTTATGATTTATAAGGACTTATATTTCTTGTAGTTCAAGGCTTTGGATAAACGTAGCTAGAAATCGAGCCGCTTCGCCGCCAGTGAGTGCGCGGTGATCAAAGGTAAGTGAAATAGGAAGAATACGATGAATTTTTATTTCCTCACCTACGGCTACAACTTGTTTGCGAATAACGCCTGCACCAATAATTGCCACTTGTGGGGGAACCACAATTGGATTTGCGTAACGTCCGGCAATAGTGCCGAAATTACTCAACGTGATTGTGGCTCCTTGTAGTTCAGAAGCAGGGATCGTTCTGTTTTTGACATCTGTACGGAGAAGATTTAATCCTTCTCGTAGATGGGAAGGTGAGCGGTTACTAATGTCACGTAATACTGGAACAAATAATCCCTGTTCTGTATCAACCGCGATACCAAGATCAATTTTGGAATGTATTCGCCGACTGAGGGTATTGCCATCAAACCACGAATTAATTGCTGGTTCTGTTGTGCAGGCTTCTGCTATGGCATGGATTAACCGTTGTGTGATATCTGTGCCTTTAGGCCAGCTATTAATATCTGCATCTTCATGAATAGTGACAGGCACGACTTCACTATGCGCTTTGCTCATGACCTGCGCCATATGCTTACGAACCCCACGTAAAGGCTCAGCTTTGCCATGGGTTTGATCCAGTCGAGCGGCTTGTTCAACGTCTTTTGGCGTGATGTTGCCTTGTTGTCCGCTACCTTTTACTTGGTTTAAATCGATATTTAAGCGTTTGGCTAAGGCTCTTACTGCTGGTGTCGCTTTCTGTGTTGTTGCACTGATTTGGCTGCTTGGAGCGGCACCAATAAAGAAGGAATCTTGAGTAGTGGAGTCTGTGTTTGCTTGTGGAATTTCACCGACAACAGTACCACTGTCACTGTCTTCTTCACCTTCAAATTCCAATAGGGGCTCTCCAGTGTGGATAACATCACCTGGCTGCCCAAATAGATGCGCTATCACACCTGCTTGCGGAGAGGGTACTTGAATAATCGCTTTGGCTGTTTCTACAGACAGGAGTACTTGGTCTGTTTCTACAGAATCACCTTCTTTGATATTCCATTCCACAATTTCTGCTTCAGGAAGTCCTTCGCCGAGATCTGGTAGTTTGAAATATTTCATGCGAACTCCAATGTCTCATTGATACTGTCGATGATGTCTTGAGTGTTAGGTAGGTAGTGATTTTCAAGACGGAAATAGGGCATAACAGTGTCATAACCCGTTACCCGAGCAATAGGCGCTTGTAGATCTAAGAGTGCTCTCTCTGCGATGGTTGCAGCTATTTCTGCACCTATACCCGCATTTCTAGGGGCCTCATGTACAATCACAACGCGCCCCGTCTTTTTCACGGAGGCTAGAATTGTAGTCATATCTAAAGGGCTGATACTGGCTACATCGATCACTTCACAGTGCACACCTTTATTTTGGAAATGCTCTGCTGCTGCTAATGTTTCTGTGATCATTGCACCCCAGCTAATTAACGTAATATCTGAGCCCTCACGTAGCGTAAAACAGCTGCCTAAAGGCAATGCTTCGCCGTTATCTAAAATCTCTTGTTGCTGGCTGCGATAGATCCGCTTGGGTTCTAAAAAGAGCACAGGGTCTGGATCTCGAATGGCTGCTAAAAGAAGCCCGTACGCACGTGCTGGAGAGGAGGGAATGACGACCTTAAGGCCAGGAATGTGAGCCAAAAGGGCTTCAGTACTTTCCGAGTGATGTTCAGGGGCATGAATGCCTCCACCAAAAGGAGCTCTAATCACCATAGGGCAGGTGAGACGGCCGCGGGTTCTATTTCGCATGCGTGCGGCATGACAGATGATCTGCTCTAATGCGGGGAAGATAAAGCCCATAAACTGGATCTCAGCCACTGGTTTCAAACCTTGGCTGGCCATACCTATACTCAGCCCTGCGATCATAGACTCTGCTAATGGCGTGTCCATTACGCGCTTAAGGCCAAACTCATCTCTTAGATTCGCGGTAGCGCGAAAAACACCGCCATTAACGCCAATATCTTCTCCCAATAGAACGATCTCCTCGTCCCTTCGCATCTCTGAGGCCAAAGCTAGATTGACCGCTTCAAGAAGACATACTGAATGTTTCATGATGCATCCTCCACAGCATGGCTAGCATTTGGCATCGCCTTGATTGTCGCCCAGTCCCTCTGTTCGATGAGATGCTCGGGTAGCTCGGCATACATGTAATCGAACATGGACTCGGGAGCTTGAGGATCAATTGCTAAATACTTTTCTGCTGCTTGTTGGACGAGTTGCGTGATCTCTTGTTGAAGAGCTTGTTCTTTCGATTCGTCCCAAAAGCCTTGAGTAACCATGAAGTTACGCAAGCGTTTTACTGGTTCTTTCTCCCAAGCTTGCTTCAGTTCTTCGTTATCCCTGTAACGGGTCGCATCATCAGCGGTAGTGTGGTCACTTAAGCGGTAGCTTATGGCTTCAATTAGGGTGGCTCCTTTACCGTCATAAGCGCGCTGTAAAGCTTGAGTTACCGCTTCATGCATAGCAATCACATCGTTACCATCCACTTGCATACCGGGAATTCCAGCGGCTTGTGCTTTGTCAGCTAACTGAGCGGCAGCGGATTGGATTTTACGCGGTACAGAAATTGCCCACTGGTTGTTGTTGATGATAAAGACTACAGGTAGTTGCCATACCCCAGCGATGTTTAGGGATTCCATAAAATCCCCTTTAGAGGTGCCGCCATCGCCAATTAAGGTCACAGCAGCGTGCTTTTGATTACGTACTTTTAGCGCTGTTGCAACACCACAGGCATGCAATGATTGAGTGGCGATTGGGACTGAGTTAGGGAAGTCCTTCTTCATATGGGGTGAAGCATTGCCTCGTTCATCACCGCCCCAATATAAAAGAATATCTTCAAGGGCGAGTCCTCTAATCATCTGGCAGGCATGGTTTCGATAGTAGGGCACGAGAACATCTTCTTCGCTCATGCAGAGTGCCGTGGGAACATCGATTCCTTCTGAGCCTAGTAGGGATGCGTAAGTGCCCAATTGACCCGTGCGTTGTAGCGCGATGGCTTTAGCGTCAAACTGTCTAGCCAATACCATGTTGTGATAGCAGCGTAGAAACCAATCAGGTGATTGGCACCATTGTGGCAAGCGCTGTGTGGGATTCCCCTCACTATCTAAATATTGCAGTGGTGTGTGACTCATAACTCATCCTCCTAACCGCTATCATTAGCTTAAGCTGCGGAATTGAAGTCGTTAGATGCACTGATGATTTGTTCAGCCTGGTGATTGGCTAGACGATGTACACCTTGCTTAGCTTGCGCCGCGTTTTGATAAAGTTGGGTGAGCGAATCACCTATCTGAATAACTTTTTGGCGGATCTCTCGGCTGTTCTGTTTTGAATATTGCAGTGCTACAAAAATTAAACCGCCCGCGTTGATCAGATAATCAGGTGCGTAAAGGATATCTTGAGCGGCTAGCAGGTCGCCGTGTTTCTCTTCTGTTAGTTGATTGTTGGCTGAGCCAGCAATGATGGACACACGAAGTTGTGGCAGAGTCGTGTCGTTTATAATCGCACCAAGTCCACAAGGGCAAAACACATCAGCATCTACAGCGTAAATCTGATCAGGTGCAACACTCGCAGCGTTAAAGCTTTTCTCGCATTGAGTCACACGAGCTTGATCAATATCGGTAACTGTCAGCTTGGCTCCGGCTTGATGGAGTAAGCGGGCAACTTCGTAACCTACATGTCCTAGGCCTTGGATACTGACGTGCACACCTTTCAGTGACGTTCGATTTAACTTGAATCTGACGGAAGCTTTAATCCCTTCAAACACGCCGAGTGCGGTATAGGGGGAGGGATCGCCAGTGGTTTGAGTGCAGGTTACAAAGGCGGTGCTCTTTTGAATCTGATCCATGTCGCTAATCTGAGTACCGCTGTCCATTGCTGTTATGTATTCACCACCTAAACCATCAACAAATTGACCAAAGCGCTGCATAAGTTCTGCGCGGTTGAAGTCTGATTTTGGCTTAATGATGACAGCTTTGGCTCCACCGTGCGGAAGTCCAGCAAGTGCTGCTTTGTAACTCATACCTCGAGCCAATCTAAGCGCATCAGTTATGGCAGAATCGTCATCGTTGTAGTGAATAAACCTGCAGCCGCCGATCGCGGGGCCACGCAAAGTCGAGTGAATGGCAATGATAGCCTTGAGGCCCGTTTCAGGGTCGTGGCAGAAATGTAGGCGTTGTGTGCCATTGCTTTCCATCTGTTCAAACATCACGGGGTCCTCCGTCTGTATCTACAGGAAAACATCAATTGTGTGCAGTTAATCGGTGATTTGTGGGTCGCACTTTTACCAGTTAACTGAACTTTGTATGCGGTAGCGTGTCTTTTGGATCTCTACACTTTTGGAATAGCACAGTTTTAGGCAAATTTCAGATTGAAAAATTCAAAATAAATTACAGTCTCTCAAGCATTTTGCAGGTGCGAAATGGCTAGAAGTGCGTCTTTTCGCTGAATTTACGGGTGGTATGGCAAGAAAATTACTGCGAAACCAAAAAAACTCAAAAAGTTTTAAATTTAGTAGTGGAAAAATCGGTTTTTAAAGGACGATAGAGTCCCATTCAGGATGAATATAGTTATAATCATTGGTTAATAAAAAATAGGTTGGGGCTTTCTGGATAGATGAAAAAAAGTTTCGTTTGTACTGTAGTGATGTTGAGCGCACTGGGCATTCCTCAGAGCAGCTTATATGCTGAAGAAACTGCTCCCTATGGCATTTCGGAAGGGAATGAAGAGTTACTTTTAAGTGGCTTGAATAATCTTAAGAGTCAGGAACTGGACTCGGCTCTATCAGATCTACAGGAGCTTACTGAACGCCGACCAGATTTTCGTCTAGCTCAGTTAGTTTATGCTGATATTCTTGCTGCTCAGGCACAAGGTGCTCCCCTCAGTCATAAACGAGGTGACCATCAGCAAAAAATCGAAGGACTTATTTCTGAAGCTAAAGTTAGATTGCTGATGGAAATGGAAAAGCCATCTGCAGATATGTTGCCTGCAGACATGTTGACTCTATCTCCTGATCAAAAGCATGTCATTATTGTTGATACTCGCTTATCGCGCCTTTTCCTATTTGAAAATCAGAATGGTATCCCTGTGCTTGTTAAAGATTATTACGCTTCGTATGGTCGTGGCGGCACAGGCAAAGAGGTTGAGGGTGATCTAAAAACGCCGCTGGGCGTTTATTTTACTACCAGCCGATTAGAAGATGAAAATTTACCATCTCGATATGGTTCAGGCGCACTTCCGATTAATTATCCTAACGTTTGGGATGAGAGGTTAGGGCGTACAGGCTATGGTATTTGGCTACATGGTTCACCTGTGGAAACTTATAGCCGTCCACCCAAAGCTAGTGAAGGCTGTATATCTCTAACCAACCCTGATTTTATTGAATTGGATAACTTGATTAACTATCAGAATACACCCGTTCTAGTTGGTCATAACGTTCGTTGGATTCAAAAGGCAGATTGGTTAGAGCAGAAAAAGCGTTTCACTAACTTAGTTGAGCGTTGGGCGTCTGATTGGGAAAGTCTTGATCATCAGCGTTATATAGAGAACTATTCTCAAAACTATGACGATGGCAAACGTCAATATTCACAGTATTCTAGCTACAAGAAACGTGTAAATGGTTCTAAAAAGTTTGTAGATGTAAATCTACAAAATTTAAGTATTTACCGATATCCAGATAATCCAAATCTGGTTGTGGCTACATTCCAGCAAGATTACAAAAGTAATAATCTTTCCGGCAGCTCAGTTAAGCGTCAGTACTGGACCTTTGATCAAGATCGCTGGCGTATCGCTTATGAAGGTAAACCATCAAAAGGCAGACCTTAAAATATCAGGGAGATAGGGTTGAGCGATTCAAGTTTAAGTTCTTCTGAACTATTGCTGAGTAATTTATCTGATCATCAGGTTATTCGCATTGAGGGGTCCGTCCAGTGGATGGAATACCTAACTGATCAAGTGAAACAAACCCAACCTGATACATTTGAGATTAAAGGCTCTTTAGCTTTAGATGTTGTACAGAACAATTTGGCTGAATTTCTCCAAGTGGAATCTGGAGCGTCGTTTGTTCAGCAGGAACTAAAACGTTGGTTACAGCAAGGGCGCCGTCTGCAGATTATTGTTAATAGTGATGATGTTTGTACTGACGCTCTTACTTATTTGTTAGGTCTTCCTTCTATCTGTGATGAAACAGGTCCTGCTGTAACGATCATATTGCTAAGTACTCCGGAACTGATTTCTGCGTTGAAGTCTTCTTCATTACTCGCTAGCAAGTTAGATGGCTATTATCAAGAGGATGTTAATTCAGACTCAGTATCTGTGGGTAGTAATAAACCCTTAATTGCTGTTGGTGCTCTTGTAGTTGTTTGTTTAAGCACTGGCGGATGGTATTGGTTTGGTAGCCAAAAGAGTGTTAAAGCTCATGAATTAGTTGTGGCTAACTCAGATGATTCATCCCAGAAAGTTGGTGAAGCAAAGGTGAGGCAACTTGCTCAAAACGAACAAACAGTAGTTGATTCAAACCTAAAAGCTGACAAGCAGATTAAACTGGCGGTAACCGAAGTAATGCTTGACGTTGCTGTTGAAGAAAAAACACCGATAAAGGTGGAGTCTGTTGTTAAGCCATCGGAACCTATTGAGGTTCCTAAGAAACTCAATCCAGAGTTGGTGGCGTCTTTGACCGCTACAGTGGAAAAAGCAAAACAGAAGCGTGATAAAACGTCGCAAAACTCAGTTAACACAGTTGCAGGGTTTAAAGAGCGAGAAGCTGTTAAGATTAATGAGCCAATTAAAGTAGCTAAAGCTGGATCGAGAGAGTTAGCTGCTTCTGAGCCGTCAAACACATTAGCGCAGCTCCAGACCTCTTCTACAATTGAGAGTCAGCGACCAGCTGAATCGGCTTCTGAATTCGTAGTTAAACCTGGCCCTAAAGAAAACAATGAAAAAGCTGTACGCGAAGTTTTCACTACTTGGCATACAGCGTGGGAGAAGCAGAACTGGGATGACTACATCAACAGTTATCTACAGAATACCACCCTATATGGCGTTAAAATGTCCCTCGAAGAGTGGCGTGCTTTTCGTAAAGATCGCTTGCTCTCACCTAAATGGATAAAGTTAGAGATCCAAGCTCCGAAATACACTCGTCTTAATTCGCACTGGTATAGAATTGAATTTTATCAGCGATTCGAGAAGCCAGGCTATGCAGATGAAACAAATAAGCGTTTAGAGCTGACTCTAACATCTGATGGTTGGAAGATTGCTTCTGAAGCTGCAAATGGCACGGTTGTTTTAAAGCGGCCGACCCGCTAAGAAGTCGAAATAAGTGATAAAAAAGCCCCTATAGAGAGGAGCTTTTTTATATTTGATTACTTCAGTAAACCTAAGCTTCTTTCGAGGCTGATTTTCCATTGATCGTCGACTTTAACTAACATTAAACGCTTTTTAACCGCATCTTTATAGTTATCAGACTGATAATGCTGATTAAAGTGTGCTTCAGCTAAATTGTCTCTCAGCATTTTGATGTTGATCTGATTAAGTTCCACACGAATAAACTTAGGTTTGTTTAAACGTTGAGTGCGTTGTTTAACCCACTGCTGGTGGTTTAGCTTAGCATTTGGGCGGTAAAGTGCGGTGTAAGAGTTTACATAGCCCGCATGGTTTTTGTTGCTCCAAGCATCAGCCCAATTATTGATATGTGCTAATACTTCTGACTCTGGAAGAACTTGAGTTTCCAGTTTTGGCGCTTCAGGTACTGCATTTGTTTGTTCTTTTATTTTGGCTACTTCTTTCGCAGGAGCTTCTGCATTGGCGGCAGTAACAATCGTTGGCTCGCTCACAGCGACAACAACTGGCTTATCTTTAGCCTTAGCTGGTGTTTCTATTTTTGATTCAGGATCCGAAGTAATCGTTGTTAGAGTAGCAACTGGAGTCTGTTCTTTAGGTATAACAGGTTTTATAACCTGAACGTCCACTTTAGCTTTTTCTACTGCAGCAAGTTTTACTGGCTGTTGAGGTGCTGCCACCACCATAGGATTAGAAGGGCTGCCTTGGATTGTTGGAGTTTGGTTAATCATAGCAAGGTTTGGCCCTTGCTCAGCTGAATTTAAATCCAATGCCTTATTGTAGGCTTGTGATGCTAGCGTTGCATAAAGTTCTTTTAAGTTAACATGCACTTGTGCGTAGCTTGGGTGAGTCTGGAACGCTTGCTGAAGTGTTTCTATTGCTTGAGGGAAATTACCCTCTTCGGAATAGATAACAGCCAAGTTGTTGAATGCCTCTGGGCGATCAGGATGAGATTTCATCAGGCTTTGGAAGATAGCCTTGGCAGCCGCTTTATCACCTTTATTACTTAGGATAATGCCTTTGGTCAGTTGTGCTGACGGAAGGTTAGGTTGCTGTGCTAAAAAAGCATTAATTTGGGTTAATGCTTCTTGGTGGTTACCCTGTTGGCTTAATTTTAAGCTTTGTTCGATTGCAGGTGATGAACTAGCTGCAGCAGGCTTAGTAACGCTTACTGTAGTGATATATTCACGAGAGTCTTCGGTGATAACCGGTTTGGCTTGCGGACGAAGTTGTCCGCTATGTGCGGCTCCTTTCTCTTCAGCTATCCATTTTTTGACTTCTGCAAGTTTAGTCTTCATCCACTCTTCATCGATCTCAGCCGTACGCATGTCAGCTTGATCAGTTGCTTTTTCCGGATCACAACTGTAATCGTTTGTACGCCCACCCTTGTAGCAGAAGCCTTCAGGGATTGGTTTGACTGCTTCGGTGCTCGCGCTATCTGATTTGATATTTGAGGAAGTGTTACAGCCGGTCAGTAGCGAAACTGAAATGATTGTACCAATGGTCGTACGTAATAAATTTTTACCGTTGTTTAATTCGAATTTCAGCATGGATTAAGGCAAGTAATAAGATGATGAAGTAGAAGATTATACGCATATAACGATTGATGTCATATTCAAACAGTTGTTTTCAATAGTGGCCGAACTTTTTAATAAGTGGGAGAATGTATTCTCATGAGAATACAGGGTGCTATGGGCAACTTTTTACCCATTAGGTACTAAACCTTACGCATTGAGTTGGTGTTTAAACAGGAACTCGCCGAGTGATTAAACTAACGAAAAGTTACGCCTTAATATTTTCCATACTCTTCTCTCAGGTTTCATTTGCTGAGCAGAAAAATGAATGGGGTTACGCAATGCAACCCGGCGAATCAGTCTGGAGTGTGGCGCATGAGCTGCTTACCGATTGGAGAGAATGGAAAACGATAGAGCGCCTAAATAATGTGCGTAATGATCGTCAAATGTCTCCAGGCACTGTTTTAAAAATTCCGCGTAATCTAATTCAAGAAAAGCGCTCTGATATCAAAATCCTGGATGTGAATGGAGATGTCACGGCGCAGGTTAAATTGCGTGAAGGAAAAGCCAAAGCGTTACTTCCTTTGAGTCGTGGTCAGAGTTTATCTCAAGGTGACTTGATCAAAACAGCTGCACAAGCTTCGGTATTACTAGAGTTTGATGATGGTACTCAGGTGCTATTACTGGGCGAAAGTGTGCTTCGTATTGAACAAGCAACGGTGATCGGAAACAAGCGTAAGGTTGTCGATATCAAAGTTTTCCTAGAGGAAGGTGAAGCTGAAATTCGTGCCAATCCAGCTAAAGTTCCGGGTTCTCGTTTCTTGATCGATACGCCAGTTGCTTTTGCTACGACTAAGGGCACTACCTACCGAGTGAGAGCTGAAGGGGAAAGTACAGCAGCCGAGGTTACTCAAGGTTTAATTGGTGTAGGTAACAAGTTAGGCGCTACCAATGTCCGTCAAGGGTACGGAACTTTGACTAGGGCTAATCAGCCCCCTAAAAAACCGAAAAAGCTTCTACCAGCGCCTGAATTGCCGGAAATAGATAATGTGATCCGTTATCTACCGGGGAAACTGGCTTGGAATAAGCTGGATGGTGCTGCTCAGTACCGTAGTCAAATCTCTCCGGACCAAGCATTCACGGCAATTGTATACGACCAGATTTCTGCTCATCCAAAAATGGGTTTACCTGCGGCCTTAGAAGATCGCTCCTATTGGATTCGTGTGAGTGCAATCAGTGCTGATGGTTTGCAGGGATTATCTGCGTTAAAGCAGATTAATATTGAAGCGCGTCCTTTCCCGCCTGTCCGTCAGGGACCTATGCCTTCTGACTCTCTCTATGTTGGTGACATTGAATTTAGTTGGTCTAAACCAGAATTGGCAGATTCCTTTGTTTTTGAGATTGCTAGAGATCAAAGCTTTACTGAGATTGTCGATAAACAAGATAATATTACGGAGACTCAGCTTGTTGCAGTTGTGTCAGAGCCGGGTAATTTCTTCTGGCGCGTGAGTAGTGTAACGGCAGAAGGTAAGCGTGGTCCTGTTGGTCATGCGGGTGCGTTTAAAGTAAAACCCGTTCCTCCAAAGCCGGAGATGAGAGAGCCTGTAAGCAGTGAATCAGAGATCTCTTTTAGTTGGCAGGAAGAGGAGGGTGTAAGTTTCTATCAGTTACAGCTTGCAAAAGATAAAGCGTTTAAGCAGCTTGTTGTTGATAACAAAACTGAGCAGGCAAGTTTAGCGATAGATAAGCCGCAAGCAGGTACCTACTATTTACGCGTTAGGTCTATAGATGCTGAAAATTACGCGGGTGAATGGACAGAACCTCAAGAGGTGGTTCAGCCGGTAGAGAATTGGTGGCCAATGATCATTAGTGGATCACTCTCTCTGCTCTTGCTGTTGTAATGCTGGTTCGTTTCAAGCAGATACTCTTGCTAATCCCGCCATTACTCTGCGTAGTCATGGCGGGATTGTCTTCTCTGCCTGAAACGTTTGATCGCTTTATTTATGATGCTTTGGCCAGGCATTATTCCCCAATTAATTTTCAAGATCGTTCAGTTGTTTTAATCGATATAGATCGTCGTAGTTTAGAGGCGTTTTCTGGCTGGCCTCTTGATCGCTCTATTCATGCTCAAGCAATCGAGCAGCTCAGTTCTGCTCAAGTTTCTTCTGTCACTTACAATGTTGCCTTCATTGCTTACGGAGGTCCTCAAAATGCCTCTGATAAAGCTTTGCTAAGTGCAATTAGTCAAAATGGCAAAGTTATTTTGCCTATGCTCGCAGAGAAAAATCAGGAGTTATTGCCCTTCAATGGCCTCAAGTTGAGTGGTGCAAAAGTAGCGCACTCGGAGCTTCCGTTAGATTCTGATGAGATGTTAAGGCGTAACTATATGCATGCGGGTATTGGCTTTCCTCGCTGGCCTAATGTCCCTTTAGCGACTTTAAGTATTTATGCGCCTGTAAAAGCAGATGATTTTTCTGGATTAAGAAGTCCTTATCTTAATTTAGGGTTCAGTCGTCGATGGAGCCGAGATTATGAGGTGTTGATTCCTTTGGGGGTCGATAAGTTTCTGCAACAGACACCGCGTTATAGCTTGGTTGATTTAGTTACTGGTCAAGTAGATTCGGGTACTTTAAAGAATAAGGCTGTTTTTATTGGCATTGCTGATGCTCAACTCGAACCTAAAAAAGCCCTAGCTCAGGGAATGTTCTCTGCTACTGAGATCCATGCGTTTAATTTTGCTGTATTAAATAAAGGCTATGCTCTATCGCCATCGTTGCCAATCTGGGCTGTAGCTCTAGGGGTTTTAGCTACATTTTGTGTTGGTTTGGTTGGTTTGGTTACGATGCCAATTTGGTTGAAATTATCGTTTATTGTTACGGGCGGAATATTGGTGACGGTGCCGTTGATGATGGTTAGTGTGGGCTATTGGCTCAGTTACTTACCCATGTTGGTAGGGCTGGTATTGGTAAGCATCATGAGTGGCGCTAGATTCTTATTGGCAAAAAAAAGCCCTGAATGATCAGGGCTTTTTCAGAGACTATTTTCGCTTATCTATTTTGTTCACGAGCAATTGCGCGGTAAGCAATGTCTTTACGGAAGTAAGCGCCTTCCCAACTAACTTTCTCTAGCAATTCATAGGCACGTTTCTGTGCTTCTGTAACTGTTTCGCCAAGTGCTGTTACGCAAAGTACGCGACCGCCTGCAGTCACAACGTTCTCACCATCAAGCTTAGTGCCAGCGTGGAAGATTTTAGTGCCTTCAGGGCATTCTGCAGGGAAAGAGATTACATCGCCTTTGCCGTAGTCACCTGGGTAGCCGCCTGCTGCCATAACAACGCCAACAGATTTACGCTCATCCCACTCAGCCGTTGTGTCAGCAAGCTTCTTATCAAGTGCTGCATTACATAGATCAACCAAGCTGGATTTTAGGCGTAGCATAATTGGTTGAGTTTCAGGATCACCGAAACGGCAGTTGTATTCGATAACTTTTGGTGTGCCGTCTGCTTGGATCATTAGACCAGCATATAGGAAACCTGTGTACTCATTGCCCTCAGCTTTCATGCCATTAACTGTTGGCATGATTACTTCGTCCATGATGCGCTGATCGATCTCTGCTGTAACAACTGGAGCAGGGGAGTAAGCGCCCATGCCGCCTGTGTTCAGGCCAGTGTCGCCATCGCCTACACGTTTGTGATCTTGGCTTGTTGCCATTGGCAGAACGTTGTCACCGTCAACTATAACGATGTAAGACGCTTCTTCACCTTCTAGGAATTCTTCGATAACTACACGGCTGCCAGCATCACCAAATGCGTTGCCAGCTAGCATGTCTTTGATCGCGTCTTCAGCTTCAGTAAGCGTCATCGCAACGATTACGCCTTTACCCGCCGCAAGACCGTCAGCTTTAACTACGATAGGTGCGCCTTTTTCACGAACGTAAGCCAGTGCAGGCTCAATTTCAGTGAAGTTTTCGTACTCAGCGGTTGGGATCTGTTGACGCGCAAGGAAATCTTTAGTGAAAGCTTTAGAGCCTTCTAGTTGAGCAGCACCTTCACTTGGGCCGAAGATGCGCAGATCTTCTTTCTGGAAGTGATCAACGATACCAGCAACTAGCGGTGCTTCAGGACCAACGATGGTTAGGTCTACACTGTTTTCTTGAGCGAAAGTGCGTAGGCCATCTAGATCCATCACATCGATAGCAACGTTTTCCATTTTGTCTTCTTGAGCTGTCGCAGCGTTACCTGGAGCTACGAAAATTTTAGCAACGTTTGCGTCTTGTGCTGCTGCCCAAGCAAGTGCGTGTTCACGACCGCCAGAACCAATAATTAGTACGTTCATTCTGTAATCCTTCTATGTAGAAAACCCCGCATCCAGTGTTTCTCTGGATCGGGGTTTAGGGCAATAAGCCTAAAGGGGATAAACCTAATTGAAGGCTTATTGCTATCTAATGCTTAGTGACGGAAATGGCGCATTCCAGTGAAGACCATTGCCATGCCGTGCTCGTCAGCTGCGTCAATAACTTCTTGATCGCGCATAGAACCACCCGGCTGAATAACTGCTTTAATACCTGCAGCTGCTGCAGAATCGATACCGTCGCGGAATGGGAAGAAAGCATCGGATGCCATAACGGAACCTTTAACTTCTAAACCTTCATCAGCAGCTTTGATACCTGCAATCTTAGCACTGTATACGCGGCTCATTTGACCTGCGCCGATGCCGATTGTTTGGCCATCTTTAGCGTAAACGATAGCGTTAGACTTAACGAACTTAGCTACTTCCCAGCAGAATAGAAGATCACGGATCTCTTGCTCTGTAGGTTGTACTTTAGAAACAACTTTTAGTTCAGATGCATCTACACGGCCAAGATCAAGATCTTGCACTAGTAGACCGCCGTTAACGCGCTTGTAGTCGAAACCGTGTGCACGGTTAGCTGACCACTCACCACACTCAAGTAGACGAACATTTGGCTTAGTCGCCACGATGTCAGATGCTTCTTGAGTTACTTTAGGTGCGATGATCACTTCAACGAATTGACGGTCAACGATAGCTTTCGCAGTGTTGCCATCTAATTCTTGGTTGAATGCGATGATGCCACCAAAAGCAGACGTTGGGTCAGTTTGGAAGGCACGGTTGTAAGCTTCTAGAATGTCAGCACCAACCGCTACACCACATGGGTTAGCGTGCTTAACGATAACACAAGCTGGCTCTTTGAAAGATTTAACGCATTCTAGCGCTGCGTCAGTGTCTGCAACATTGTTGAAAGACAGTGCCTTACCTTGCAGTTGACGAGCTGTAGAAACAGATGCTTCGGCTGGCTCTTCTTCAACGTAGAAAGCAGCACGTTGGTGAGGGTTTTCACCGTAACGCATATCTTGTGCTTTAACGAACTGAGTGTTGAATGTGCGTGGGAAGTCAGCAGGCTTCTCATCTTCGCCTTCAACGATTGCACCTAGGTAGTTTGCAATCATGCCGTCATAACCAGCAGTGTGCTCGAATGCTTTTACTGCAAGGTCAAAACGAGTTTTGTGTGTGAGACCTTTTTCGGAATCCAGTTCAGCTACAACGTTGTCGTAATCTGAAGCGTTAACAACGATTGCTACATCTTTATGGTTTTTCGCTGCAGAACGAACCATTGTTGGACCACCGATGTCGATATTTTCAATCGCCATAGGTAGATCGCAATCAGGGCGCGCGATAGTTGCAGCAAATGGGTAAAGGTTTACAACAACCATATCGATTGGGTTGATGCCATGCTCAGACATGATGCCATCATCCTGTCCGCGGCGACCCAAAATACCACCGTGCACTTTAGGGTGCAGAGTTTTAACACGGCCGTCCATCATTTCAGGGAAGCCTGTGTAATCGGATACTTCTACTGCAGGAATGTTATTTTCCTTAAGTAGTTTGTAAGTACCGCCAGTAGAAAGGATTTCAACGCCGCGAGCGTTTAGGGCTTGTGCAAACTCAACGATACCTGTTTTGTCAGATACGCTGATCAGTGCACGGCGAACGGGAGTGATGTTCTGTGCCATTGTGTCTGGATTCCGAGTAGTCTTAAAAAATTGTGGATTAAAGCAAGCCGTACTGTTTTAGCTTTTTACGCAGCGTACCGCGGTTAAGGCCTAACAGTTGGGAAGCTTTAGTCTGATTATCTTTTGTGTAAGTCATCACTGTTTCGAACAGTGGTGCTTCAATTTCAGAAAGAACCATTTGGTACACGTCTGTCACTGGCTGACCGTCAAGCTGACGAAAATAGTTGTTCAGTGACTGCTCTACATTGTCACGTAGAGTCTGGTTAGTAGCTTCTGCTGGGTCGGACACGAGAGCCGGTTGCTTAATTTCTTTGTATTCCACAGTACTAAATATCCAATCTAAACTAGGCCGCAACGTTGTTTGCTAAAGCTTCATCGAAATATTTTTCGATAGCTGCGGCCTGATCTGCTGCTGTTTCTATAATATTAAATTGCTTGCGAAAGCTACTTCCGTTTGGCTGATTCTGCAGATACCACCCTACATGTTTTCGCGCGATACGAACGCCCATGTAGTCACCATAGAAACTATGTAGTTCCTGCAGATGAGCTAACAGAATTTCTCTAATCTCAACTAGTGATGGAGGGGGCAGGATTGTACCTGTTCGCAGATAATGATCAATCTCTCTAAACAGCCAAGGTTGACCTTGTGCTGCACGACCGATCATTACTGCAGAGCAACCAGTATGCTTAAGTACCCATTCTGCTTTTTCAGGAGAAGTGATATCTCCATTAGCAAAGACGGGAATGGATATAGCGTCAGCAATACGGGCGATAGTGTCGTATTCTGCCGTTCCCTTATAGCCGCAACGACGTGTGCGGCCATGAACTGCCAGTGCTTGAATACCTGCGTCTTCAGCTATTTTCGCAACAGTTAAACCGTTACGATTGTCTTGATCCCACCCTGTGCGGATTTTCAGTGTGACTGGAACATCCACTGCCTGAACAACAGCATTGAGAATGTCTTTAACCAGTGGCTCATCCTTAAGTAATGCAGAACCTGCAGCTTTATTGCACACTTTCTTCGCAGGGCAACCCATATTGATATCAATAATCTGGGCGCCGCGTTCTACATTCATTGCCGCAGCGTGGGCCATCATCTCTGGGTCGCCACCCGCGATCTGAACAGATCGAGGTTCGGCTTCACCGCTATGATTTAGACGAAAAGCAGACTTTCGTGATTTCCATAAGCGAGTATCAGATGTAACCATTTCCGAGACTACTAGACCTGCGCCCATACGTTTGCATAACTGCCTAAATGGTTGGTCAGTCACGCCAGCCATTGGTGCAAGAATCACCTGACTGTCAATGATGTATGAACCGATCTGGAACATAGCGAGCCTTAAAAATAGTTAATAAACACCCGCAGCGTCACGAATGACACTGTTAGTTGAGTGATTAGGGAGGCGAACAATCATACTCCTTAGCGCTAGGGTCTCCAAGGATTTTTTTGATGATTTTTTGAACAATTTACCTTGATTTTTTATAGCGCTGGCGCTAGTAGTTCAAGTTGGTAATTTATGCCACGCATGCCGGGAGACATTAGGTCTAGGGAGATCTGAATGGGTTGATGAGTAGGCATGGACTTCAGGTTAACAGCTGATCGATCTAGATAGGATTCAGGCTGAAGCGTTCGACTTGCAACAGGTCGACCTTTGAGATCTGAAAATGCTATATGAAGAGCCGGATAAGGCTGGTTATGATTCGCTTCATTTATTAGGACTAAATCAATAGTTATTGCATCAGCGATTTCTGAATGCGGGCGAATTAAAAATTGTTGATTGGTTATTTTAGCGGTATCGACTCGCGTGGGAATATTGCAATCAATATGTTGGCAGACTGTGTCATATAGAGGTCTATATGTGTGAGTCCAATATAGGTCACCACGGTTAAACCAAAGATGCTGAGCTATTAACGTTAAGGCTGCTAAAACACAGCCAATGAACCACCAAGGTGAAGATGTGCCATTGTTAGTACTGCGATTTAGTACAACAGGTTCTGTTTCTATGGTCAGGGTTGGCACATCCGCAGGTGCGACGGTTTTAATCAGCTCTTCTTGGCCTTTTATAGGGAGTGATCTAGCAGTATCGACTGATTTTTCAGTTGATGGTGTTTCTGTCGTAAGATTTAAGTCTAAATCTAATTTATTAAAGGTGTTTGTTGTTTCGTCTTTCCTGGTTGTGACTTTAGGGGGGGGGGCTTGTTCTGCGGCTTTCGGTTTCAGTTCATGTTCTATAGCACAAAAGATAACTAGACAGGCACCGCACCTTACCTGTCCGTTAGCTACCTTTAATTGTCCAGGTGTAACTCTAAATTGAGTTTCACAGCTTGGACATTGAGTGATTATGCTGCTTTTTTGCATCTGGATTTAACTGTGTTTTGTTCCTGTAACACGAATCCAACCCTCTTTTTCGGCGATAGGGTCAAGGTCAAACCATTCACTATAAGTATTAATGATCTCTGTAGCTTGTGGGCTTAATAGGCCTGATAAGCAGAGTTTACCGCCAGGGCTCACCAATGCTTCAAGTGTAGGTGCTAGTTGGACCAATGGTCCAGCTAGAATATTAGCTACTAGTACCTCAGCTTTCTCAGAAGGCGTATTTTCTGGCATGTAAACATGCAAAGAGTCATCTTCTAGACGGTTACGGGCGAGGTTGTCTTTTGTTGCTTGCAGCGCTTGGGGGTCGATGTCGACGCCGATTGCTCGTTTTGCACCGAGTAACAAGCCTGCAATTCCCAAAATACCTGAGCCGCAACCATAATCAATTAAGAAATTAGTGTTGCTGATATTTTGATCTAGCCACTCTAAACACAAGGCGGTAGTTGGGTGTGTGCCTGTACCAAATGCAAGGCCTGGATCGAGCATCAGGTTAACCGCATCTGCTTGAGGTGGTTCTCGCCAGCTCGGGCATACCCATAGGCGTTCCCCAAATTGCATCGGATGGTAGTTATCCATCCACTCTCTTTCCCAATCCTTGTCTTCGAGAATTTCTGCTTTGATAGAAGGGGCAGGGAGCTCAGGGAATAGCTGTTCATGGCCTTGCTTAATATATTTTAGTGTCTCTTCTAGATCATGCTCCGCTGAGAAAAGGCCGGTAATAGTTGTGTTTTTCCAAAGCGGGGTAGTGCCAAGGTCAGGCTCAAAGATAGGCTGATCTTCACTGTCTTCGAAGGTGACGGCAGCGCAGCCAGCACTGAGTAATAAATCTTCGTAAGGTTCAGATTGATCGGGATTGGTTTTGATTTTGATCTGCAACCAAGGCATTAGTTTTCTTCCATATCAAGCGCTTAGATGAATTTATAGTATCGGTCATAATTGCAGATAAGAACAGAATGTTTTGGCGCTAGAGAATAAAAAACCCGCCGAGGCGGGTTTTTTGATTGGATTTCGCTTACAGACCTAGCTTCTTCTCAAGGTAGTGGATATTGACTCCACCTTCTTGGAATTTAGCGTCACGAACAATATCTTGCTGTAAAGGAATATTGCTGCGAATGCCATCAACTAGCATCTCACCTAACGCAATTTCCATACGCTTAAGTGCGGTCTCACGATCTTCGCCGTAGCTGATCAGCTTAGCAATCAGAGAGTCGTAATGAGGTGGAACTGTATATCCGTTGTATAGATGAGAATCTACACGGATACCGTTACCGCCTGGCGCGTGGAAGTGTTTAACTGTACCTGGGCTAGGCAGGAAGGTCTTAGGATCTTCTGCATTGATACGGCACTCGAAGGAGTGGCCCTGTACTTTAATATCTTCCTGTTTCAGTGAAAGAGGGTAGCCAGACGCAATGCGTAGCTGTTCTTTTACGATATCTACACCAGTGATCATCTCAGTAACAGGATGTTCTACCTGTACACGAGTGTTCATTTCGATGAAGTAGAAGCCGCCATTTTCGTATAAGAATTCGAAAGTACCTGCACCGCGGTAGCCAATCTCTATACATGCATCAACACAAGCTTGAAGTACTTGAGCGCGTGCTTCCGGATCTAGGTGAGGGGCTGGTGCTTCTTCAACAACTTTCTGGTGACGACGTTGCATAGAACAGTCGCGGTCGTATAGGTGAACTGCGTTGCCTTGACCATCAGCTAGTACTTGAACTTCCACGTGACGCGGATTTTCTAAGTATTTTTCCATGTATACAGTGTCATCACCGAAAGCTGCAGCAGCTTCGGATTGAGTTACATGGATAGAGCTGATTAGGGACGCTTCAGAGTGAACAACACGCATACCACGGCCACCACCGCCGGCAGCGGCTTTGATGATTACTGGGTAACCGATACGGCGAGCTATCTCGTGAATTTCTTCAGGGTTGTCAGACAATGCACCGTCTGAACCTGGAACGGTTGGTACGCCTGCAGCTTTCATCGCTTCGATTGCAGAAACTTTATCACCCATTAGGCGGATAGTTTCAGCTTTAGGGCCGATGAAGGTAAAACCTGAGCGCTCAACCTGTTCAGCAAAGTCAGCGTTTTCTGCTAAGAAACCGTAGCCAGGGTGAATGCCTACAGCGTCGGTTACTTCAGCAGCAGCAACAATTGATGGGATGTTTAGGTAACTTTTAGGCGATGGAGCAGGGCCAATGCAGACAGCTTCGTCAGCTAGGCGCACATGCATTAAATCGCGATCTGCCTGAGAGTGGATAGCAACGGTTTTGATATCCAGCTCTTTGCAGGCGCGAAGGATACGAAGCGCAATTTCGCCTCGGTTCGCAATCACTACTTTATCGAGCATCGAATGGAGATCCTTGCTTTTGCGTTAGAGGCTTAAACGATAGTAACCAGTGGCTGGTCATATTCAACAGGCTGGCCATCTTCAACTAGGATAGCTTCGATTACGCCTGCTTTGTCAGCTTCAATTTGGTTCATCATTTTCATTGCTTCAACGATGCAGATTACGTCGCCAACTTTAACTGTCTGACCTACTTCAGCAAATGCTGGAGAGCTTGGGGATGGTGCAGTGTAGAACGTACCAACCATTGGAGACTTAACAACGTGACCTGAAGTTTGAGGTGCTTCTGGTGCAGCTTCGGTTGCTGGAGCAGGTGCTGCAGCTGGAGCTGCAACAGCAACAGGTGCTGCAACAGGGGCAGCAACTACGCTAGAGCCACGGCTGATGCGTACGGACTCTTCACCTTCTTTAATTTCGATTTCGTTAATGTTGGATTCTTCCAACAGTTCAATCAGCTTCTTGACTTTACGAATGTCCATTCTGACTTATATCTCTCTAAACTATCAGTATATTGTTTATTATTCGGCAATCTTTCGAACAGCAGATTGCAAAGCAAATTCATATCCCTGTGCACCTAAACCACAAATTACGCCATCAGCTACATCTGAGAGATAAGAATGATGACGGAAAGTTTCGCGAGCGTGGACGTTGGATAAGTGAACCTCAATAAAAGGAATACTTACGCCCAATAATGCATCGCGAAGGGCAACACTTGTGTGAGTAAAAGCAGCGGGATTTATAATTATGTAAGCAATACCTTCGTCCTGAGCTGCATGGATGCGTTCGATCAGGACGTATTCGCGGTTGCTTTGGCAATGAACCAACTCGTGCCCACTCTTTTTGGCTTGTTCAACCAAATTTTGGCAAATGTCATCCAATGTATCTGATCCATATACTTCAGGCTCACGCTTCCCAAGAAGGTTGAGATTAGGGCCGTTTAGTAGCAGGATCTTTGCCATGACTAATTTCCAGAAAGTGGGCTATTTTTCACGATTGAACCCATAGTTTGCCGTAGTCTCTTTATCTTGTCTACATCTAAGCAAGTTTTTGCTGTTTTGCTTCATTTTTACCGAAAATGCCTTCTAAATCCCTACGAAACATGAATATAAAATGAATTTTTGCTGCTTTGTTGTATTTGGTTCTTCTAATATTCGTTCTTTGGGCTATAGTTTGAGGTTTTTAGCTACAAGTTTGTTGACGTTGTCTTCAATATTGTGGATATTGCAATGCGGAAGTTGTGTTTTAAACAAAGGCAGCAAGTGAGGGATTCTGATAATGATAAGACGGGTTGTATTTAACCAGAAGGGCGGCGTTGGTAAATCTAGCATCGCAATTAACCTGGCGGCGATTAGTGCGGCGCGCGGTAAGCGTACTTTGGTTATTGATTTGGATCCCCAGTGTAACTCTAGTCATTATCTTTTAGGTGAAGATTATCAAGAGGTTACGCCGGATATTCGTGACTTCTTTGAGCAGACTCTCACATTTCAGTTGAAGCCCGAAGGGCCTGAATATTTTATTCACCAGACACCCTATGAAAATTTGAGTGTGATGCCGGCAAATGCAGAACTGGGTGACCTTCAGTCCAAGCTGGAGTCTAAGCACAAGATTTATAAACTGCGTGATGCCTTAGATAAGTTGGCGGATGATTACGATGTGGTTTATATCGATACACCTCCTGCATTTAACTTTTATACCTTATCAGCGCTAGTTGCTTCCGATCGCTGTTTGATCCCGTTTGATTGCGATGAATTTGCTCGTCAGGCTTTATACAGCTTGTTGGCGAATGTGCATGAAACCCGTGAAGATCATAATGATAAGCTGGAAGTTGAAGGGATCGTTGTTAATCAGTTCCAGCCGCGTGCGAGTCTACCTAAGCGTATTGTGGGTGAGTTGTTGGATGATGATTTACCTGTGCTAGAAACAAAAATCTCTGCATCGGTTAAAATGCGCGAATCTCACGACGACACTTGTCCGTTGATCCATTTTGCACCTAAGCACAAACTGACTCAGGAATTTGTGACGCTATTCGAAGAATTAGCTCACTAAAAGTTTTGGTAGAGCATAAAAAAAGCTGCATTAATGCAGCTTTTTTTGCTTGCAGGGAACCCTAGCAGGTTTGCTCTTCTATTTTTGGTGCGTTACAAGCTAGCTCTTCTGGTGCAACGACTGCACTACCAATAAGTAATGAGCCTTTGTGCTCACCAACATACATCTTTGTGGTGGAGCGCTTGTTTTTATTGTCGATGAAGACAATGTTAAGTTGACCAGAGGGTTTTAAATTCAGCTCATAGGTTTTGCCATCTTGAACATAGCTAGGGTTTGTTCCCTCAGCAATAGGTTCAATGAAAATACGACGAATCTGACGGCCTTTGAAGCCAGATTTAATATATTTCTGTAATGAGCGACGAGACTCCTTGTCGACACCTTCCCAGTTAATCAGATTAAAAATACCTTGAGCATCACGGCTGCCAAAAGAGTTGAGGTAATTTTGTACCAACTCACGGTTCTGATCGGCGAAAGCGCTGTTGGAGATCAGGATTGCGAAAGCAGTAATAAGTGTCTTTCGAAGTGTCATTTTTCACCTCTGTTTTTATGAATTTCCTGAGACAGCTGTGCTTAGTATATATTTTTTTTAGCTTACGAAAAGCTGAATGGTTATGAGATAGGGAATTTTATGTAATAAAAAAACCCCGCGAAGCGGGGTTTTTTGAATAAGATTGGCAAAAGAGAAACTTATTTAGCTTCTTCGTACGCCTTAACGCCAGCAACGATAGCTTCTTTAGCTGCTGCTGCGTTGCCCCAACCTTCAACTTTAACCCACTTGCCTTCTTCTAGACCTTTGTAGTTTTCGAAGAAGTGCTTGATGCGGTCAAGTTCTAGCTGCGGAAGATCTTCAATGTCGTTCACATCACGGTAAGCTTTAGTTAGCTTGTCGTGTGGTACAGCAACTAGCTTAGCATCTTCACCAGCTTCGTCTGTCATGTTAAGAACGCCTACTGGGCGGCAACGGATAACAGAACCAGCGATTACTGGGTAAGGAGTCAGAACTAGTACGTCTAGTGCGTCGCCATCGTCAGCTAGTGTGTTGTTGATATAACCGTAGTTAGCTGGGTAGAACATTGGTGCAGCCATGAAACGGTCAACGAAGATCGCGTCTTCTTCTTTCTCGATCTCGTATTTAACCGGAGAGCTTTCTGCCGGAATTTCGATGATTACGTACAGATCGTTTGGCAGATCTTTACCTGCTGGTACTTGTGCGAAGCCCATGTTTGTCTTCCTGTAAGTAGTTTTGAAAAGGTTACATCTAAAGTCTGGGGATTATGTCCCAGACTTTAGCGGTTATGAATACTACTTAAAGCTGAAACGTATAACTTTAAGTATTGAGTTTAGCTGCTTGACCGTCACCAGATTCAGCGTGGTATGACAGCAGAGTCTCTACTTCATTTTTAGAACCGAGTGCTACACCGCTACGTTGGTGAATATGAGTAGGCTCTAAATCCATGATATTTTTGTAGCAAGTGCTAGAGATGCCGTCAGCTTGCTCAATCAGCATGCTCATTGGGTTGCCTTCGTACATTAGGCGAAGTTTGCCCGGCTTAGTTACGTCACGGCTATCCCATGGGTAGCAGAAAATGCCACCACGAGTAAGTACACGGTGAACTTCAGCAACCATAGACGCGATCCAACGCATGTTGAAATTTTTGCCACGTACACCTTCGGAGCCTTCTAGAAGGTCGCCAACATAGTTGCGCATCTCTTCTTCCCAGAAGCGATGGTTCGACATGTTGATCGCAAACTCTTTAGTGTCTGCCGGGATAGTCACATTTTCTCGAGTCAGGATGAAATCACCTGTATGAGCCAATGTGAAGAAGTTAACGCCATGGCCTGTTGTCAGTGCAAGAATAGAGGACTGACCGTATAGTACATAACCTGCTGCAATCTGCTTGCGGCCTGTCTGTAGGTAGGCTTCGTCAGAACTTGGGTCCATACCTTCTGGTAGTTCTAGGATGGAGAAAATAGTGCCCACTGAAACGTTAATGTCGATATTTGAAGAACCGTCTAGTGGATCGAAAATCACTAGGTATTTGCCTTCAGGATTACCGGCTACAGGATGGTCTTCTTCCTCGGATGCCAAGCCTGCTACTAGAGGATTATCTAGTAAGAATTTTTTCAGAAGATCGTTTGCGATCACGTCCATTTTTTTCTGGGTTTCACCCTGAACGTTGGTGTTGTCTGTGGATCCCAAAACTCCAGCTAATTCACCTTCACGAAGTTGGATCGCAACTTCTTTACAGGCAAGCATTAAGGTGCCAATCAAATCAACTAATTTGTCTTCGGTTTCCTGTTGTTTCAGGAACTGGCTCAGCAGAAGCATTCTTGTATTTTCTCTCAAATAGAGTGGTTGGAAAGTTGGCTGGGAATTTTACGTGAAACTTTGATGAAATGCATGGGGTGTTGAGGTATTTCGGTTAAGAAATGCTCAGTATTTTGGCGAAGGAGTAGGGATTTTTCCGCAATCTTAAAAATAGTCGTGTATGCGGGCTGCTATCTGAGACCCAAAACAGGCAATTTGGCTGTGAGGCCGGTTATTAAAACTGCTATGATGACGGTCGCTTTTTTGAAGGAGTATACGGGTGCATATTCATATTCTAGGTATTTGCGGAACCTTTATGGGATCGCTGGCAATATTGGCTAAACAGCTAGGACATAAAGTGACGGGTTCTGATCAAAATGTGTACCCGCCTATGAGTACGCAGCTTGAATCCCAAGGTATCGAACTAATTCAAGGATTTGATCCTTCGCAATTTACACCAGAACCCGATCTGGTTGTTGTGGGTAATGCTATGTCCCGCGGTAACCCAGCGGTTGAATATGTACTGAATAAAGGGCTGAAATATACTTCTGGCCCGCAATGGTTATCAGAACATCTCCTTCAAGATAAATGGGTGTTAGCAGTATCAGGCACCCATGGTAAAACTACGACTTCAACTATGCTGGCTTGGATTTTAGATCATGCAGATATGAAGCCTGGTTTCCTGATCGGTGGTGTGCCGTTGGATTTCGGTGTTTCAGCTCGTGTAGGTGATTCCCCTTTTTTTGTCATTGAAGCTGATGAGTACGATACCGCTTTCTTTGATAAACGTTCCAAGTTTGTTCACTACCACCCACGTACCCTGATTATGAATAATTTGGAGTACGATCACGCTGATATATTCCCTGATTTAGCGGCAATTCAGAAACAATTTCACCATGTCGTAAGAATCGTGCCTGAAAATGGTCAGATTATTCTTCCGCAAGGGGAGAGTGCGTTAGAAGAAGTTATCGAGATGGGCTGTTGGACCGAGGTGTCCAGAACTAGTTTAGAGTCTGATAACAGTGAATGGCAGGCGAAATTACTGAGTGAGGACGGCAGTCAGTTTGAAGTGCTCCACCAAGGAAAAGTGCAGGGTACTGTTACTTGGCAGATGACAGGTCGCCACAACGTTAACAATGGTTTAGTTGCTATTGCTGCGGCGAGAAACGTTGGCGTTCAGCCTCATCATGCGGTGGAAGCGTTAAATGCATTTGCAGGTGTTAAACGTCGTATGGAGCTGCTTGATACCGTTGCAGGAGTCTCTGTTTATGATGACTTTGCGCATCACCCAACTGCAATTAGCACTACTTTGCAGGGCATTCGAGCACAAGTTGGAGATGCTAAAATAGTAGCAGTGGTTGAGCCTCGCTCAAATACGATGCGCTTAGGTACGCATCAATCTTGGTTGGCTGAGTCGGTCGAGTTGGCAGACCAAGTTTGCTGGTATCAGCCGGAAGGTTTGAACTGGTCTCTCGATAAAGTCGTAGAACAATGCCAAGTGCCGGCGCAGGTATTCACGCAAACACAAACACTTATTGATGAACTGGTACCGACGCTAGAACCAGATACGCACATAGTCATTATGAGTAATGGTGGTTTCGAAGGTATTCATCAGCGCTTATTGGCAAAGCTGCGTGAGCGTTTTGAAGGTTAGTTATTCAAATTAGGTTTTAATATTTATGAGTACTACTCAGCAAGAGAAAATTACTTTAGCTATCACAGGCGCTTCTGGTGCGCAGTATGGTTTAAGGCTTTTACAGTGTTTATTGGCTGAAGGTCTGCAAGTTTTCGTAATGATCTCACGTGCTGCTCAAGTTGTGATTAATACAGAAACAGATCTGAAATTACCGGGTACGCCCTCAGATCAAGAATCTTATCTTGCAAATTTGTACTCAGCCAAAGATGGGCAGTTAAAGGTATTTGGGCGAGAGCAATGGATGGCGCCTGTTGCTTCAGGTTCCGGTGCGCCGAGTCGGATGGTCGTATGCCCCTGTAGCACTGGAAGTTTGTCTGCGATTGCTACGGGTGCGAGTAACAACTTGATTGAACGTGCTGCCGATGTGGCCTTGAAAGAGCGTCGGCAGCTTATTTTAGTGCCACGAGAAGCCCCTTATTCTGAAATCCATTTAGAGCATATGCTAAAGCTGACTCGAATGGGAGCCGTGATGATTCCAGCGAGTCCAGGTTTTTATAACCGCCCAGAAACAGTGGAAGATATGATTGATTTTGTGGTCGCGCGAATCCTTAATCAGTTAGGGATAGAGCAAAGCCTGTTACCTCGTTGGGGTGAAGAGCTTATTTAGATGCAATAAAGCCACCTAGCAGGTAGAATTGCGCCCTAAAATAGAGATGTAATGGCTTGATGTAGTCGTTTCTCTTTAAAGGTAAATTTAAAATTCCAAAGTGATCTGATTAATGTCCAAAATTTTAGCGCTTGATACTTCTACTGATGCTTGTTCTGTAGCTTTGAGTCTTAACGGTGAAATTCAGGAAGATTTTCGGGTCATCCCTCGTCAGCATACTCAGCAGCTTCTACCGATGGTGCAGGAAATGTTGGCAAATGCACAGTTAGCTGTCACTGAGTTAGATGCAATCGCGTTTGGGCGTGGTCCGGGTTCTTTTGCAGGTATTCGAATTGCCACTGGCGTGACTCAGGGCTTAGCTTACGCTGCAGATCTACCTGTGCTGCCTGTATCTACTCTGGCTGCGCTTGCTTTAGCCGCTTCTGATAAAGAGCAAGTTTCGTCCGTTGTGGCTGCTTTAGATGCTCGTATGAATGAGATCTATGTGGCGAGCTACCAAATCAAATCAGGTGAGCTAACAACACTTTTAGATGAAAAAGTATGTGCACCTGCGGAATTGAGCCTAAGTGAAGGTTCCTATTTTGCAGTAGGCAGTGGCTGGCGTTATCTTGAAGATATGAGTTCAGACACTCAGAATGCCATTTCTGTGAGTGAAGAGCTTTATTATCCCTCCGCAGCTTACATGCTTAAATTGGCTGAACAAGATTGGACGCAAGGAAAAGCGGTCGCAGCAGATCAGGCGTTGCCTGTTTACCTCCGTGATGAAGTTGCGTGGAAGAAAAAGGATCAACAATAGATGGATTTTTTTCAGGTCATTATTCTGGCCTTACTTCAGGGATTGACGGAATTTCTACCGATCAGTAGCTCTGCTCACCTTATATTACCTTCGCAGCTTTTAGATTGGCCAGATCAGGGCTTGGCGTTCGATGTAGGTGTGCATGTAGGGACCTTATTCGCAGTTGTTGCGTATTTTCGCCAAGATTTAACGCAGATGTTTTATGCTTGGACGCGCAGTATATCTGGCACCCACTCACCAGACTCTCGTTTAGCTTGGTTGGTTATACTTGCTACCGTGCCGGCAATGTTTGTCGGTATATTTCTCAACGATTTTATTGATCAAAACCTACGCTCTATGTTGGTTATTGCGGGAACCACGCTGATCTTTGGCGCGTTATTATGTTGGGCTGATCTGTTTAGAGTTGAAACTCGTCAGATCGAGTCGTTGAAAGTTAAAGATGCACTTGTGATCGGTTGTGCTCAAGCCCTAGCGCTAATTCCAGGTACATCTCGAAGTGGTATCACCATCTCTGCGGCCTTAATGCTTGGTTTAGAAAGGCAGGCTGCTGCACGCTACTCTTTTTTGCTCTCTGTACCAATCATTCTAGGGGCAGGTCTTGTTAAGGGCATAGATCTCTATGCTCAAGGTGAGAGTGCTCCTTGGTTAATGGTTGCTCTTGGTACTTTGATTGCGGGCATTAGTGCATTCAGCTGTATCCACTTCTTTCTTAAGTGGCTGGACCGTATTGGGATGCAGCCATTTGTTGTATACCGTATGATTCTGGGTATCTTCCTTTTAGTTATTTGGTTTACCACCGCTTAAGGCTTTTCGGTTTTTGAATGTCTAATCCAGCCCTTACAGATATAGTAATTGTTCCAATGCATGCTGATTTTGCTGAACAAGCAGAGCAGCTTGCCACTAGATTACAGCTACCAATCAAATCACCTGATGAGGTCCATGACTTCTCTTTAGAGTTGCAGTTTTCTGAGCAAGGTTTAAGACTGCAACCTTGTGGAAAAAAAGCGCCAGGTCCAACTTACGCTGATTTTGTTTCAGGTGCGGTTGCCCATCGCCGTCAGTTTGGTGGTGGTAAAGGCCAGATGATTGCTAAAGCAGTGGGTATTAAAGGCGGTATAACGCCACAAGTGCTGGATGCTACAGCAGGTTTAGGTAAAGATGCCTTTGTATTGGCAACCTTGGGTTGCGATATGACTTTACTAGAGCGATCACCAATTGTTCATGCGCTCTTAGAGGACGGTTTAAACCGGGCTTCAGAGAGTGAAGTGGCTGATATCGTCGAGCGCATGCAGCTTCATAATGCGAATAGTATTGAGTGGATGCAGGTTCAGGCTAAGCAAGGCAAAACTTTTCAAGTGGTCTATCTTGATCCTATGTTTCCCCACAACGATAAGAGCGCGTTAGTGAAAAAAGAGATGCGCGCGTTTCGCCCAGTAGTAGGAGACGATCTGGATGCAGATCAGTTATTGGATGCGGCATTAGCGATAGCTGAAAATCGCGTTGTGGTTAAACGTCCGCGTAAAGCTCCCTTTTTGGCGGATCGAAAACCTTCTTTGCAGTTCCAGGGTAAATCCAGTCGCTATGATATCTATCCTTTGAAAAAACTTGAGTCTTAGCTGTCTTAGGCTACTGGTTTAGGTTAGCGCTCTCTAAGTTTGTGATCGATCAGTGAGATCATATGTGGGCGCAGGATTTTGTTTGCTTGTTTAAATAAACTTTCGCTATCAAAATTTGCTCTGATCCTGGCATTCTCTTCTCGCACAAAGTCCAAATTACGCAGCTGTTTGATAAAGGATTTTAGTACTTGTTCATCCTTATATTCAGGCGTGCTGTAGCCATATTCTAGGTGGATGCTTTCTGCAATCTGCTGGCTGCTATGGATGAGATCGTCGCGGCTAATCTCTTCATATCGCGTGAGTACTCGAAGCAAAATATAGTAACGCAGAATGATCGGTTCAGCGTTGAGTATAAGCGTGTTAACCAATGCGTTAGAGGTAGTTTTCCATATCTGAGGCTCGGACTCTTCAAGTAGGTTCTGCTCTAGTAGTCCATCTCGAATCTGTTTTAGTTGATCGGTGAGTTCTTCCATTTTGTAAGGCAAAAATAGTTCGGCCTGTAAAAATGGATAGAGCATACGAATAGTTCGATTGATGTTTTGCGCGCGTGGTGACTCCAAACGGTGAGCTAGTAATAAGTACATGCTGGGGAGCACCAACATATGTTGAATGTTATTACGATAAAAGCTCATCTCTTGCGCTTGAGCCTGATTGATCTCTACTAGATTAAGTTTGGTTTCTAGCTGCCTCATATTATGGGCGCTTTGGATCCAATCAGAAGGTTTTCCGTCTGGTAATAGAGCTGTGTTTGGATAGAGCTGTGTTAATAAGTTGAGCAAACGCGTGCTTTTATCACTCAGTTCAGCAACCGATTGTAGCTGACTACCGCTCAGTAAACAGGTGGCCAACAAGCTGCTTTTGGTAACACCAGCTGCTTGGTTAATATTGCACATAACTTGCTGAGAGATATTGGTGACATCCTCTTCTAGGGAAAGGCTAGAATCAGAGTGGTTTTCCAACGGTATAGGTTTACCAAAACTCAGCAGTGTCTCACCAAACTTCTGTCTTAGAATTTTTAGCGATGAGAAAAACTCAGTAAATGACTCTCGCTTTTTCTTGGCTCCAGCTAACTCTTTTTGGTAGCTGCGGCTTTCGACTAGACGATCATAACCAATCCAAACTGGAATCAGAGCAACGGGCTTAGGGCTACCTTCACGGAAAGAACCGATAGTCATAGAGAGGAGGCCGGTTTTAGCTGGCAGTAATCGACCGGTGCGGCTACGCCCACCTTCGATAAAGTATTCTAAGGCGTGGCCTCTATGGCTCATCTGCTCCAAATAGGTTTTATATAAGCAGGCGTAAAGCGGGTCGCCATGAAACTTACGACGCATAAAGATTGCGCCGCCGCGTTTTAATATGGGCCCAACAACGGGGATGTTTAGGTTTTCGCCTGCAGCTACATGGGGAATCATTAAACCATGGCGATATAGAGCCCAAGATAACAACAAATAATCCATGTGACTGCGATGGCAGGGTAGGTAGATAATCTGATGGGTTTTAGAAATCTCTTGAACTTCTGCCGTGTTATGAATTTTTACCCTGTTGTAGAGGCGTTTCCATACCCAGTTAAGAATGGGGTCTAAGAGCCTAATTGTTGTTGGGCTGTAGTTCGCTGCGATTTTATCAAGGGTTTTAAAACAGTGTCTTTCGATTCTATGACGACTGGTATTTCTCTCAGCTGCTTGCAGATCTATAGCCTTTTGTACATTGGGGTGCTTCAGCACTAAAGAGATCAATGTTCGGCGATGTGATAGGTCAGGACCAATGATTGATGCTCGAAGAATACTGAAGTGCGTACGAAGGACCCTCGCTGTTTTTCGTGCGATGGACTCAACATTGCCTTCTTTAACCATCAACTGTTGCAGATCTAGTGGTTTATCCACAGAAACCAGTGTTTGGCGGCCATTGATAAGGAGCTGCATAAAGCTGCCTAAAGGGCCAGCTTTATGCCATGTTTCAGTACAGAGCAGATTAAGCCAAGATTTTTCTCTGTTTGGTCGACGGCCATGAAAAATTGAGACAGGGATAATCTGAATATTTAGTTTAGGGTTACTTTGCTGTGTTGCTACGATCTCTGTTAAATCTTCTTTAAGCGGACTTTTCCCTTCGGAATCAGCAAAAAGAAGCTGCTGCTCCATAAAGGGGATACCTTGTTTTTGCAGCACGTTTTTTAACAGAAGCTGGTGGCTTAAGCGGTCGTTTTCCAGAATGTAATAAGCATTACGGGTCGATTTTGCTTGTAATAATTCAGGGTTTACCACGCGAGGGCGGGTAACGATATTGATGAATTGCCGACCTAAATAATGTAAACCGCTTTGTAACAACGACAGCATATTTCCCTTTTGCCTCAATAATGTGGAGGGGGTGGCTCATTATCGCCAGAGCCAGCAACTCCGTCCACCGTTAGGTTTTTCAACTGCTGGTTCATGATCTTGAGCATACGTTTTAAACGCTCTAGTTCAATCTCCTGAGATGCAACCATGTTATTTAATTTATCCAGAGTGTCTTCTTGAAACGCCACGCGGGTTTCTAACTCTGTAATGCGTTCTTGATCGTTCATTGAATGGATCCAAGCCATGCGTGTGATTGAGATTTAGCATAGTTTATCAGACTACGATATTAAACGAATGTGGCTTATTTGCGGGATTAACAATATAAGCTGTTGAAAAAAATCACGAAATTCGCTATACCTCTCTGTTTGGTAGGGATAATCTTTATTCCGCCAGTACAAGTGCTATTCATGTGATAAATGACAATATAATACAATGAGGGTTAATCAGTGATTCGTAGTCTGATTGTGAGTGCTATCGCGGCCGTTTTAGTGCCAGTTCTGTTAGGTTCGGTAGCGGGTGTTGAGGTTGAGTTATCTAATATTGCTGCTGTGGCAGTTGTGTTTGTAGTGACTTTTGCTGCTTCTTTCTTTGCAGCGTCTGGTAACAATGCTGAAGCAGATGCTTCTGTAGTAAATGGTGCAGAAGAAGAGTATATCGACGAAAACGATGACCGTGAGCAGGGCACCGTTAAGTGGTTTAACGTGTCTAAAGGTTTCGGCTTTATCACCCGTGGTGAAGACGATGACGTATTTGTTCACTTCCGTAATATTCGTGGTCGTGGTCACCGATCTTTGGCAGAAGGTCAAAAGGTACGCTTCCATGTACGTGAGAGTGATAAAGGTCTTCAGGCGGAAGATGTTTCTGTTGTAAGAGACTAAGCTCATTCCAACGGGGTTGCTGTTCTGGTAACCCCGTTGTATTCACCACTTTAATTCTCACCTGCCTAAAATCGCTTCAATTCTTCTCGTTACTTCCTCGATTCCACAATAGCCATAGCTAATTGCATGTGCTCCGGCTTCTGTTGCAATAAATAGCGAAGGAAACCCTTGAGCGCCAAGCGCGTGGCTTTGTTGTATTTGTTGCTCTAATTCTGTTTGGGCTTCAGGGCTAGTCATTAGTGCGCTGAAACTGTCTTTGTCCAACCCAATCTCTGCAGCAAGGTTAGCAAGTACTTCTATATCAGAAGGATTTAAAGCCTTTTGATAATAAGCTTTTTGAATCGCATCTATCATTTCAAAAGCAGCATCTGACTCAAGATGCTCAGCGGCAATCACGGCGCGACAGGCTGGATAAGTGCTACGTCTAGGCGTGTTCTCGCGCCAGAAGTCGAAATTGAATTTAGCTCCAGTATGTTCCTCAATGTGCTGCCAAATTGAGATCAGTTTTTGTTGCATCGCTTCTGGCATAGGCAGATCTGAGTCAGGGGCTAAGCCTCCCATCAGCAATTGCCACTGCAATTCTGGATACTTATCTTTTAAGTGGGAAATCACCGGTGAGAATGCCCAGCACCAACTGCACATTGGGTCCATGACGTAGATGAATTTGTTCATGTTTATCCTT
Organism: Neptuniibacter sp. QD57_21; assembly: GCF_047778075.1. Classification (GTDB taxonomy): domain Bacteria; phylum Pseudomonadota; class Gammaproteobacteria; order Pseudomonadales; family Balneatricaceae; genus Neptuniibacter. The sequence continues at coordinate 971,973 of NZ_CP180549.1, forward strand.
CTATCTGGAGGTTCAGTTACACCACTTAAGTGATTCTTACAGACCTATATTACAGTGAGATAGTTCCATAATTATCTGTAGTTTTACTTAGAGTTAGATATTAGTTCTCTTTCCGTGAACGAATGGTTCTTTAAAAAGCGTTAGTTAAGCGTACTTCCACTGGTTAGACTCCCGAGGAAAGCACGTACCTGCTCAACCTATTAGCTTTGTAGTCGAAGGATAATGTATGAATATGAATGAAATGTTAGGTGTTGATGTCTCTATTATCCAAGCGCCTATGGCTGGAGTGCAGGATTGGCGATTGGCGGCTGCTGTATCCGATGCTGGTGGATTAGGCTCTATTCCTTGTGGGATGTTATCTACGGAGCAGATATGTGCCGAAATTGAGCAGTTTATAGCGTATACAAATCGCCCTTTTAACCTTAACTTCTTTTGCCATCAGGTCCCTTCAGTAAGCGATCAGGAGATAGCTGCTTGGATCGATCAGTTATCGCCTTACTATCAGGAAGCGGGGCTAGAACCTGAATACAGTGCGAAAGCGTCACGCATGCCTTTTAGTAAAGAGGCCGCTGATGCAATCGAAAAATATGCGCCGCCTGTCATGAGTTTCCATTTTGGGTTACCAGAACCTGATCTTCTAGCGAGAGTAAAAGCCTGGGGAGCGACAGTGCTTTCGAGTGCGACAACGGTCGAAGAGGGTATCTGGTTAGCTGAAAATGGTGCTGATGTAGTGATTGCCCAAGGTGTTGAAGCTGGCGGCCATCGAGGCATGTTTTTAACTAAGGATTTGGAAACCCAGCTAGATACAAAAACGTTGGTAGCAAAATTATCTGCTGAGCTTTCGATTCCAGTGATTGCTGCGGGTGGTATTGCTGACCAGAGCGATATTAAAGATATGTTGGGTCTAGGTGCTCAAGGAGTGCAGATAGGCACAACTTATCTGTTATGCGATGAGGCTAAGACTAGCGATATCCATCGGGGGATGTTGCAGCGGACAGATATCCCTACCGCCATTACCAATCTTTTCTCAGGTCGACCTGCTAGAGGCATTCGAAATCGTGTTATGCAAGATTTGGGTGACTGGTCAGAAGTGGCATTGGCTTTTCCTTTCTCAACTCAGGCTATAACCCCTTTGCGCAGTTATGCCGAAAGCAAAGGCTTAGGTGATTTTACGCCCTTGTGGTCAGGGGAAAATCGTTTTGGATGTAAGGCCATATCTGCAAAGGATTTAACTGTCGAATTGTCGCTAGCCTTTAAAGCATAAGTTAACTGTTTTAACTTGTTTTAGAGGGCAATCTATTTCTTCTGTTCGCAATCTAACTTATAGTCTTTTTATCAGAATGATTCTCTTTTAAAGGGATTATGGATAGTTAAGGAGTTAGGTGTGGACATTGGATTAATTGTTACGTTGGTTGTTCTGTTAGGTGTGATTTTTTACATAGTCAGCATCTACAATAGCTTAGTGAAGTTGAAAAACCGTTATGAAAACGGCTTTTCACAAATCGAGGTGCAACTAAAGCGCCGTTACGATCTTATTCCTAACTTAGTGGAAGTCGCTCAAGGCTATATGAAGCATGAGCGCGAAACGCTTGAAGCAGTCATTCAGGCGCGCAATGAAGCGTCCGCTTTGTTAAAAGGTGCAGCGTCTGTACATAGTGCGGACTCATTACAACAGTTGTCAGGTGCTGAGAATCAGCTGCAGTCGGCTTTGGGTAAGTTGAACTTTGTCATGGAAGATTACCCAGACTTAAAAGCCAATGAAAATATGATGCAACTGTCGGAGGAACTATCATCCACCGAAAACCGTGTCGCTTTTGCTCGCCAAGCGTTTAATGATTCGGTGACTGAATACAACACTTACCGTCAATCTTTCCCACCCGTTTTCTTCGCAAATATGTTTGGTCACTCTCAAGATGCTACTTTGCTTGAGTTTGATGACAGCGAACAGATTCAAGCAGCACCAAAAGTAAGTTTTTAACAACTTGCGAGGTTGTTGATTCATGAATTTTTTTGAGCAACAGGACAAAGCCAGGCGTAATACCGGCTGGCTTGTCTTTCTTTTCTGCTTAGCTGTATTTAGCTTAATCCTAATTACCAATCTTTTGGTGGGTCTGGCTTTTCATTTTCTATCGAGTAACACAGCCAATCTAGTACCCGCTTACGATACATCTCTCTTCGGAAGTCTAGGTATATTTTCTTGGCGAAGCTTTGGGCTGATAAGTTTAGCTGTCGGCGGAGTGGTTGGGTGCGCTATTTTGTACAAATGGTGGCAATTATCCTCGGGTGGTAAAGCGGTGGCTGAGTCATTAGGCGGCGTACGCATACTACCAGATAGCGAAGAGCCGAATGAGCGTTTGGTACTTAATGTCGTCGAGGAGATGGCATTGGCTTCAGGGATGCCTGTCCCGCCGGTATACCTAATGGCGCATGAAATGGGTATTAATGCCTTTGCTGCAGGCAATACACCTGCTGATGCAGTTATCGGTGTCACCCAAGGTTCTATTGAGCACTTTAAAAGAGATGAGCTGCAGGGCGTTATTGCGCATGAATTCAGTCATATTCTGAATGGTGATATGCGCTTAAATCTGCGTTTGATCTCTTTGCTGCATGGCATCGTGTTTATTGGGCAAGTAGGGGAGCTCTTTGCTCGAGGTGGCAGTGATCGTCGTTCTGACGGCCGGGTAGCGCTGCTTGGCTTTGGACTGATGATCGTCGGTTGGTTAGGGATCTTTTTTGGGAAACTAATTAAATCAGCAGTGAGTCGACAGCGTGAGTTTTTGGCGGATGCCAGTGCAGTGCAGTTCACACGTAATCCGGAAGGTATTGCGAATGCACTTAAATTGATTGGTGGATATTCGCCGGGCAGTGAGATTAATAATTCTCATCGTAGTGAAGTTAGCCATCTGTTTTTTGGCCAAGCTATCTCTAGTCTTTCTAGTCTATTTGCAACGCACCCTCCAATTGTTGACCGAATTCTTCGTGTTGATCCCCATTGGGATGGCAACTTTCTTTATCGTGGTAACGAAACCCGAGAGCGAAAGCTTGAAGAAGAGCAGCAGAAAAGCGAAGAAAAACGTCAAAGAGTTCAAGAGGCTGCTGCTATAGGTGCAGCGGTTATGACGGGTACTGGGGAGAGTGCTTTAACAGATAATAGTTTGAGTGCAGCGCGAGAGAAAATAGATCAAATCCCAGAGTTTTTGTATAAACAGGCGAAAGAATCCTTAGGCGCGATGTCTATCTGTTGCTCCTTACTGCTTCACAGTGAAGGTGAGCTACGCCAGAAACAGTTAGAGATGATCAAGGCAACGGAGTTTCAGGGTTTAGAGCAGGAAGTACTTAAAACGGCTCAGTCGGTAGATAATCTTCAAGAGCACTGTCGTTTACCTCTGATAGAGTTATTGCTTCCTGCACTGAAGTGCATGTCAGCGGAACAGTATAAGCAGTTTAAACGCTTATTAATGCAGTTGATTAGAGCGGATAAGAAAACTGATCTATTTGAATGGTGCTTATTCCAGTTGGTTCAGCATTATCTCGCAGGGCAATATGAGCCCGAACTCAAGAGCGCTCCGCGTTATAAAACACCGGGTCAGATTGGTGATGAATATGCGCAAATATTATCTGCTGTGGCTCGTTTTGGTCATGAAGATGAAGAAACAGCAGAAAGGGCGTTTAATCGAGGAGCAGGTGCGGTTTCTCTGTATAACATCCACCTTTTACCGGCTGAAGAGTGCGATGTTCAGGTGTTTGTCAAAGCGGTAAATGTGTTGGGACTTGCTTATCCACTGCTTCAGCGTCGTTTATTAATTGGGCTTTGTCGCTGTATTGAGCATGACGGCAAGCTTACAACGACCGAACGTGAGTTGATAACGACAATTGCGGCCATCATGGGATGTCCGTTGCCAAAGCTAGAGTTTCTAGAAGAGGGCTAATAAATAATAAGCAAGCTCAGACTAGGCTTGCTTATCTTTTTGAATGGAAATATTAGCTTATTAACAGGCTAGCTGCTTTTTTGAAGTGAGCCTTTCCATCTCTTCTTTAAGATGTTCTGGCGAATAATCTACAAACTTTCGACCGGCAACTAGGCGACTAAGTGTGCGCCCCTCTATATGCACATACACTCGATCATGAGAACGGTGGAATTCAATTACCTCGCCAGTTTTATCTTTTTCGAAATGACCATCGGTAAAAACTTTATCTAATTGAACAGTTAGGTCTTCACTATTATTAGTTTGTTTGATGACCGTTGCCGGTATGCAGTGACCGCTTTCTAGAATAGTTACGCCGTCGCCAATGGTGTAGTTGCCGTATTTATCTTCGGCTTTACGTTGTAGTAACTCGTCAACGACATCAATAAGGATATTTTTTACTACCTCATGAGCTTCAAATGATCCCAAGAGTTTTTCACAAAAAGCGCGGTGATCTGATGCGGAATGCCACGCAGCAGCATTGTTATCGTTCACTGCCTGACGAATAAGTTGATTGAACCTATTGATATCCATCTACTTCTCTCCCTGAGTTGTTTACTGCCTTGTTAGGGTGGACTCTCAGAAGATTAGACGGGATTAACTAAAACTCAAGAAATGACCGATCCCAACTAATTGAGAATTTTTCAATACTAAGTAGTGGAAAAGACGGATTTTTGTACATCCTAAGTATAGCTTTCTGCTTATGTGTCCTTTTTCCACTCTAAAGAGAGAGAGACTGAGTCAGCAAATCTTAGGGCGTGTGGTTTATCAATAGTTACTTTGGCATAAACCGTCCATGGGTGAGTTGTGCATATATCTAAGACATCAGAAACGAGTTTTTCGAGCAGTAAAAAGCGTCCATCTTCTACATGCTTAATTATTTCTTTTGTGATGGTTTTGTAATTGAGAGCCTGATCAACATCATCATCGGCGAAAGCTTTATTCGCTGGATACTGAATTTCGATATTAATAACCACATCCTGCTGTTTTTCCATCTCTTCAGGGTTAAAACCAATAAAAGTACGTAAGCGAAGATTGGTGATGTTGATAATTGCGTTGCTGAGCATGGAAGTCCTTTTGGTCACAGATAGAGGGTAAGTTCAGTTTATAGGGAGTTTGATTGTGAAAGTAGTGCCTTCATCGATTTTGCTTTGTAATTGAATCTCACCGTTGTGTTTTTTTATGATGTTATGTGAAATGGCTAACCCCATACCTGTGCCTTGTCCTACAGGTTTAGTGGTAAAGAAAGGGGTGAATATATCTTTCTGAACTTCTTCGGATATACCGCAGCCATTGTCGCCAATTTCGATATATACGTATTGATCATCATATTTGGATCTCACAGAAATACAGGGAGCCTGAGAATTTATAGTGGCATGTTTGGCATTCATAATAAGATTGAGAAATACCTGATTAAGTTCGTTTAGGTTGCACTCGATCTTTGGCAAGGGCTCAAGCGAAATGTCTAAGGTGATGGAGTTTTTTAATTCGCTTTTTAACAGTTTTAAAGTGCTATTTATGCCTTCTACGAGATCGTAACTACCGTGGTCATTGGCTTGTGTGCGCGAGAAGCTTCGTAAGTTTTGGATAATATCTCTAACGCGTATCAAGCCTTCTTGTGTATCTTCCATGAGTTGCGGAATATCCTCAGAAATAAAATCGATATCTTCGGATTTAAGAAGTTCTTCTAAAGGCTCTTTTTGATCAGCAGGAAGTGAAGGCAGTAAGCGTTTTATTTCATTAAGAATAAGATTGTAGGCATCAAAGTACTGCTTCAGAGATTCAACATTACTTTTGATAAAGGCTATAGGGTTGTTTATTTCGTGCGCTATGCCCGCAGATAACGTACCTAATGTGGCTAGCTTCTCGTTTTGCAGCATCATGGTTTGCTGCTTTTGGAGTTGTTCGTAGCTTTGTTCTAAGTTCTGATTTTTTTGGTAAAGCTCGCGAGACTTTTCTTCAAGTAAGTGTTCAGCTTCAAGTCGAGCTTTGCGTTCCCGTTCGTATGCTTGTTTATAAGGGTTAGAGGTATCGGTCATTTGTGAAACTCAACGATTATGTCGCAATGGGGATCGCCTTTATGGCAGCAAACATCGTGTGTTATAGAGATCGGTGTCTCATATTTTGTAGCTGCACCTCTAATTAATCCCTCAGCTAATATGCATAATTTCCTTGGAGAGCTATAGCGCATAAGCAGCGCACCATTTTCCAATTTCTCATATTCAAAACGGGGTAAGGAAGGGTTTTCAAATAGTTTTTTAACTTCTAAGTGGATAACGCTATCTACGCTTTCAAGGAAACTACAGAGGTCAGGTTGTTGCTCAACAAAAACCGGATAGCGGCGGGCTAAGCTATCAAATAGAAATTCACCAAATGCGCCGACTAATGTACCGACTTCTATACCTGTTTGTTCAGAAATCTCAGCAACCAGAGCAAAGAGCTCATCATCTGGATAGGTCTGCCCAGAGGTATATACCCCATCAAGGGATAATTTATCTAGAATATTATTCCATTGTTCTAGGCCGCACTGATCAATCACCATCTCTTCGAGAATATTGAAAACAACCCCTTTCATTACAAGCCACCTTCATTTCGCAGAAAAAAGTTATGATCTTCAATATAGACTATTTTATGGTATCTGGCATAAATGTCCTCTTCTCTATTAGTTAACGCTTTGATTTTGCAATTTAGACGTACTTTTTTATATGACTTTTGTGACAAAAGAGAAATCCATGACTACTTTTAATTAAGAGAAAAGTCGTTAGGAAGGTTAAGTTATGAAAACTTATACATCAGGTGATGTCGCACAAATCTGCGGTGTAAGTTTGCGCACGGTGATCCGTTGGATAGAAAAAGGTGAATTGAAAGGGTTTAAGTTGCCAGGTCGAGGCAATAACCGTGTATCGGCAGAAAATTTAATAAAGTTCCTTAAAGCTCACGATATTCCGTTACCAGAGGAACTGGCTGCGCCTGGTGATAATTTAATTCTGATTGTTGATGATGAGCCGGCGGCAGCTAGAGCGATACAGCGGGTTTTAAGAGGGGCTGGATATGAGACACAAATCGCAGTCAATGGCTTTGAAGCAGGGTCATTATTAACGCAGTTAAAACCAGCCATTATGACCCTTGATCTTAATATGCCGGGGTTAAATGGTGAGGATGTTATTAGTTACGTTAGACATTCAGACCATCTCATATCTACACGTATTTTAGTCATCTCAGGAACATCTGAAGCTGAATTAGAACGGGCTGTGAAGCATGGAGCGGATTGCTATCTGTCGAAGCCTTATGCCAATTCTGATCTGCTGAAACAGATTGAGCTACTCATGGATAGCTCTGATAGCCAGATAATCGAAACTTCGAGAGCAATCTGATTATGAAACAGGGAACCGTTGTATTTATTGATGATGAAGCAAGTACTCTAAGGGCGTTAAGGAGAAGCTTGCGAGGGTATACGAGTGAATGGAGCTTTGTTTTTGAATCATCTCCAATAAGAGCACTTCAGATAATTAAAGAACAAAGGCCCTCCATTGTTGTTTGCGATAAACGCATGCCCGAAATGGATGGCGAAAAATTGCTAAGGGCTGTTCAAGAAAGTGTGCCCGAAGCGATGCGAATTTTAATCAGTGGTGATACCAGTGATAACACAGTGTTGGCGTCGGCGGATGTCGCCCATCTCCTTTTACCTAAACCTTTTGACGCTGAAGAGTTAGTTGAGGTTCTTGAGAGAGCCAAGGCGTTAAAACAGGTTCCTATATCTGATGCGCAACGTAAGTTGATCGGGTCATTACAGCACCTACCTGCACTTCCTTTAGTTTATGCCGAACTTAAAAAGTATTTAGGTTGCTCAGATGAAGCTGAAATCAATAAATTAGTAGAAATTATAGAATGTGATCTAGCGATATCTGCCAAAGTTATCCAAGTGGCTAATTCTAGTTTCTTTGGTTTTCAAACGAAGACCGAAAGCTTACAGCAGGCACTCATGCGTCTTGGCGTTGGGCTCGTAGAGAACTTGGTTTTATTTTTTGGAATATGTAAACAAGAGCCTAAAAACTTTGATGTTAATCGAGCACAAACCGTTGTGAACATATTGCAGGATTTTAATGTTTCGACAGTTAGTGATTGCACCCAATATCAGGTTTATTTGGCAGGTCTATTTCATGATATTGGATCTTTAGTTGATATAGGCGATGCCTCCCACGGTGATGCGATTGGCGCTTATTTACTTAAATTATGGGGTTTTGCTCCCGAAGTGGTGAATGCCGTCTTATACCAGTCCAATCCATTAAAGCAGATGCCTGTATCAAAATTGACTTGCCAGCTTTTTGTAGCCAAGCAGTTGGCAGCTGGCGATATATCTTTAGACGAACTTTCAGAAGAAATTCTGGATTGCGCGGAAATTACAGTTAAGGAGAGTACCGAATGAAAACCTTACACTCTTTGGTTTTAGCGATTTTAATCGTTTTTATGCCAGTTAAGTCCTTCGCTGAAACATTAACCCTGGGGATCGTTCCTCAACAATCGGCGAAAAAACTAGCGAAATTATGGACGCCGATCAGTGCTTATCTAAGCGAAAAATCAGGTGTGAAAATTATGTTCGCTACTGCTCAAGATATCCCAACCTTCGAAAAAAGGGTGTTGGCTGGAGAGTATGATATCGCTTATATGAACCCTTATCACTATACGGTCTTTAGTCAAAAACCAGGGTATCAAGCGATTCTAAAACAGAAAGATAAGCGTATTAAAGGGATTGTTGTTGTCCAAAAAGATAATCCAATAAATAGTTTGTCAGAACTCGATTCAAGCACGCTTTCGTTTCCTTCTCCTGCTGCATTTGCTGCTAGTGTATTGCCCCGCGCAAAAATGAATAAAGAGGGTATTAGCTTCCAGCCTAAATATGTTTCCTCACATGATTCAGTTTACCTGACGGTATCAAGAGGGTTGTTTCCTGCTGGGGGAGGGGTCATGAGGACCTTTAATAATACCGACCCTAAAGTTAGAGAAAATCTACGTGTTTTATGGACAACGCCAGGTTACACCCCTCATGCCATTGCTGTTCACCCGCGCGTTGGAAATGAAAAACTGAAGAAAATACAGCAAGCATTTTTAAGCATGAATGAGGACCCTGAAGGTCAAGCTCTTTTGAAAACCATCAATTTCAAAGGTATGGAAATCGCAGCCAATGAAGATTGGGATGATGTCAGGGAATTAGATATTAAGTTGCTTGAGCATCTATTGAAGTAGTAGTTGGAATTAGCCGTGTCTCTTCGACTCAAAACGATACTGGGTATCGCCACCATAGAAGCATTATTGCTGTTGCTGCTGATTAGCATGACCTTAGATTATCTTCGTACCACAAACTATGAAGGTTTAAGTAAGCGTGCTCATACAACAGCGACTTTGTTTGCGACGACGACTAAAGACGCAGTGCTAAGTTACGACTTAGCCTCGTTGGAAGCCTTTGTTTCTGAGGTAATGATTAACCCTGATCTCGTTTACGCAAGAGTTCTCGGGCCAGAAAATATAGTGTTTGCTGAAAAAGGCAGTGCAGATGTGTTGTCGAAGCCCTTTTCCTCGGATCAATCCGTTTCGACTGTTGAAGACGGTATTTTTGATACTTACGCCGAGATCTCTGAAGGGGGGCAAGTTTACGGCCGAGTGGAGTTAGGGCTAGATATCAACAGCCTAAATAAGACGATTGAAGAGGCTGAGCAGCGAAGCGCATTGATTGCGGCGATAGAGATGGGGCTAGTGGCTCTGTTTTCTTTGATATTAGGAACTTATCTGACGCGCCAGCTTAAGGTGCTGACCCAAGCTGCTGAGGTTATTTCAGTTGGTGATTTCGAAATTAAAGTACCGGTTAAAGGCCAAGATGAAGTGGCAGATGTAGCCATCGCTTTTAATGCGATGGCAAGTAATCTGCATGAAGCGAGTGCGCGAAGAGATGAGTTTGAAATACAACTCAAAGAACTTAATCGCTCGCTTGAGGAGAGGGTTGATGAACGGACTAAGGAGTTAGTGGTTAAGAACGAACAGTTGGAACAGGCCAATAAAGAGATAAAAGAAGCGCAAGCTAAATTGCTACAGTCAGAGAAAATGGCCTCTATTGGCGTGCTGGCGGCAGGCGTTGCTCACGAGATAAACAACCCCATGGGGTTTGTTATTAGTAATATTGGCACTTTAGAGCTCTACGCAAATAACTATCGTCAATTACTTGCTGCACATCAAGAGATCATAGAGACCCCCGAGGGTGAAAAGCGAGATAGTCTTATTGCTCAACTTAAGGAATTTCAGGAAGAGCTTGATTTTGAATTTATGAATGAAGATCTGGATGACCTATTAAAAGATACCAAAGAAGGGTCCGCCCGGGTTAAAGATATTGTCCAGGGGTTAAAAGCATTTTCCCATGTTGATCCAGTTGAAAAGTACGAGCTTTGTAATCTGAATGACTGTATTGAAGCAACCTTAAAGGTTGTGAATAATGAATTGAAATACCACTGCAAACTAGCAACTGATTTAGCTGATATTCCGTTAACGTATTGTTTACCAGGTAAAATTAAGCAAGTACTGTTGAATTTATTGGTCAATGCAGGACAGGCAATTACAGATACCGGTACGATTGCTGTGAGCTCCAAGGTTAATCAAGATCGAATTGAGATCAAGATTAAAGACTCGGGGCATGGAATCGCGAAGGAACAGATAGATAAATTGTTTGACCCTTTCTTTACTACCAAGAAGGTGGGTGAAGGAACTGGACTTGGCTTATCGATCTCTTATGGAATTATTGTTGAAGAACATAACGGTGATATTTTGGTGGACAGCGAGCCAGGTAAAGGGACCTGTTTTACCTTGGCACTACCCATACTAACTAAGGCACCTTCCCTGCCGAAGCAGACTGAATCGCACGACCTAGTAAAGGAGTAAAAATAGGTTATGAGCTATCCGAATAATACAATTTTACTAGTTGATGATGAGCAGGCCGTTCTTAATTCCCTTAAACGCTTATTAAGACCTTTAAAGTGCAAAGTCCTTACTACAGTTTCTCCAAATGAAGCATTGGAAATATTGCGTGAAAATACGGTCGATATCTTAGTCAGTGATATGCGTATGCCCGAAATGGGCGGTGAAGAGTTTCTCGAGAAAGCGGCAAAAGAATTTCCTGATATAGAGCGGATTGTTATTTCCGGTTATGCCGAAGCACAAGCCGCTATTGACGCTATTAATCGTGGTAAAGTGAGTCGGTTTTTGCTGAAGCCTTGGGAAGACAGCGATGTCATAAAAATGGTGGAAAAGGGTTTTCGATTAGCGAGTTTGCAGCAAGAAAATGAACGACTTCAGCAGGAAACCCAAGAAAAGAATGAACAGTTAGAAGCACTTAACCGATCCTTAGACAGCAAAGTCCAAGAGCGTACTCGTCAACTTAAAATGGCAAATGACCGAATTAAAGATAGCTATCGTTCGGTTGTTCGTATGTTCTCTACCCAAACGGCTCGCCGATTAGGTATTAAAGCCACAAAAGAAAACCGTAAGCTTAATCAGGTACTGGTGGCTGTTGCGAAAAAATTTGGTTTAGAGGGGCAAGAACTCAAGCAGCTTTATTATGCTTGGCAATTACGTCAGATCGGTAAACTGAGTTTTTCTGATGAGCTTTTAAAAAATCCTTACCTAACGATGGAAACGGAGCAACAGCGAACTTTTCAACAATACCCTCTATTAGCGCAAGCGGCGTTGTTGTTAGTGAAGCCTCTATACCCTGCAGGACAGATCATTCTTCAGCATAAAGAGTATCTTGATGGTAGTGGTTACCCTAAAGGTTTAAAAGGCGATCAAATTTCGATCCGTGCGCAAATTCTTTGTGTAGTGAACGATTATGTTGAGATGGTTTCTGGCTTATATGATGAGCGTCAGTACAGTACATCGGAAGCGATTCGTTATATGCAGACCACAGCCGTTGAACGTTATAACCAAGATGTGGTTGAGGTTCTGTCAGAGGTCATAGAGGGGTTGTCTAAAACTGGTGATGTTCTAAATGATAAACAGGTATCCAGTGAACAATTACGAGAGGGCATGAAGCTAAGCCGTGATCTGATTAGTCAGGAAGGGATTTTACTACTCAGCGCAGATCAGGATCTCGATGAAGTCGCCATCGAACGAATTCGAGAAATGGAATTTAACTTAGAAGAAGCGTTAGAAATATACGTTTCTCAAAAGTAATGGCCAAGTAAAGGGTGATGTATGGATGTTCAGGTACTGTTGGTAGATGATGAACCCCATATCTTGGCTTCTTTACAGCGTTTGATGCGCCGAGCAGATATCACTTTCGCAACGGCTTCATCAGGGGAGGACGCTCTACAATGGCTTAGTGAAAACAGAGCAGAGGTTATTTTATCTGATTATCGGATGCCGGGATTATCAGGTACTGAAATGCTGACCAAGGTGGAAGCTAAATGGCCTGACACTAAGCGGATTATACTGAGTGGGCATTCTGATTTTGATACGGTTCTTAAAGCTGTTCATAGCGGTGTTGTTCATAAATTCTTAGCGAAGCCTTGGAGTAACCAAGAGCTTGTAGAGCACCTACATATATCGCTTTCGCAAACAAATTTGAAAGCTGAGTCACCTTCAGTCCAACATAATGTCTTGGCAACTGCGACTGACCTATCTCCCAAAGCTACTGCTACCCAGCTACAGGTTATTTTAGACACGGTTATCGATGGTATTGTTACCATTGATGATCTGGGAAAAATTGCATCAGCAAATAAAGCTATTGAAAGGATTTTTGGTTATTCCAAAAATGATCTGAGATGTAGGGATTTCTCTCTTTTATTGCCTGAGCCTTATCGAAGTCAATATGACTATTACTTAGTTAACAATACAGGGGATGGTTTAAAAGAGCTTTTAGGGAATCAGAGAAGACTTGTTGGTGTACGAAAAAATGGTGAGGTGTTCCCGATAGAATTGAGTGTCACGGAAATGGAGATTGAAGGGCATTCAAAATTTTTGGGAATGATCAGAGATATTAGCCGTCGAGTTAGTGCAGAAAGTGAGAATGAACTGCTCATCGGGGCGTTAGAAATGGCGCAAGATGGTTTTGCGCTGTTTGGAGCTGGAGACAAGTTACTTAGATTTAATCGTCAATTTAGAAATCTATACAGCGAATATGGTGTCGATCTTTCCGGCAGTGTCACCTATGAGTCATTTTTTCGAAACTGTGTAGAAAAAGGGCTGTTTTGCGAAGCTCAGAACAACCCTGAACAGTGGATAGAACATCAGCTAGCGTTACACGCATCACTTCCGATCATTAAGCAATACGAGCTTCAGCCAAATGTATGGATTGAGATCCATGAGACGCAAGCGGATAACGGTGCAATTATCGTTTCCCATCTAAATATCAGCGAGTTAAAGCAAACCCAATTTTCTCTTGAAAAAGCGGTATCCGAAGCGAACCGTGCAAATAGCGCTAGAGGACGTTTCTTGGCAATGATGAGTCATGAGATTCGCACGCCTTTAAACGGTGTTTTAGGGCTACTTCAACTACTACAAGATACGCAACTTGATGGCTCCCAATCTAAGTTTGTAGAAAGCGCTTTAGCGTCGGGGCAAGGCTTACTCACTATTATCTCGGATATTCTCGATTTCTCGAAAATAGAAGCAGATAAACTAGAAATAGTTCCAGCGCCTTGTAACTTGCGCTTGCTACTAAGTCAGCTTGAGCAGTTACTGATGCCGCGGGTGGAAGAGAAATCTATTGTACTCAATTTTCAGATTGATCCGTCAGTACCTGATTGGATTGAAATAGATGAACAACGATTGCGCCAGATACTGTTAAACCTGCTCAGCAATGCGATTAAATTTACGGATTATGGTGAGGTCAGCCTCCAAGTAAATTTACAATCTGACTACCGTTTGGGCTTTAAAGTGGTTGATACCGGCATAGGTATTCCTTGGGATGAACAAGGACAGATTTTTTCTGAATTCACCACCATCAGCAATACGCAAAATCGTCCATATGAGGGTACAGGTTTAGGCCTTTCAATTAGCCAAAAACTGGTGAATTTACTGGGTGGCGAACTGCAATTTAGCAGTGAACCGAGTAAAGGTAGCACATTTAGCTTCTCTCTAGCTGTTGTTGAATCAGAAGTTCCAGCTAACAGCGCAGCAGTCACCGGTGATGTCAGATTTAATGCTTCTGTTTTAGTGGTCGATGATAGTGCGACTAATCGGATTGTCGTTGAACATATGTTGGTAGCCTTAGGACTTAAAACGGTTTGTGTATCCAGTGGTGCTGAGGCGATTGAAGCCTACCAGCCCGGTCGGTTCCAATTGATCTTAATGGATATATCCATGCCCGATATGGATGGCTATGAGACAACAAAAAAAATGCGTTTGCGAGATGATTGGGACTGTACACCGATCATCGCTTTTACTGCGTACGTCATGCCTGAAGACAGAGAAAAGATAAATCAATATGAGATGTCAGGTTATCTGGAAAAGCCATTAGATAAAAAAGTGCTGGTTCAGGTCATTTCACCTTTATTGGCTACTTACAAGGTTGATTCAAGTAAACAGAGTATCGACTCAGTGGTTACAGATGATGGCACAGAGCTGCTTGAACCTGACTATGTGAATCAGTTAGCACGTGATACCTCTGAAGAAGTTCTACCCCAACTGGTCAATGTGTTCAAAGAGGATGTCGATAAAAGGCTAGAGGAGCTTTCTAACCCAGATATCGATGATGCATTACTCGAACGCAACCTCCATACGATCGGTAGTAGCTCAGCACTGTACGGCTTGATGGCCCTATCTAAGAAAGCCAGAAGTCTTGAGAAGGTATGTCGAGAGGGTGGATGCGCAAGAGGATCGTTGCTCGATTTTCTTGCGCTCGCTCAGCAAAGCTTAGATTGTTTAGATCAGTTTATATTGGAAAGAAAAGCTTAAGCGTTTTCTTTCCAACTATTACGTTTCCTATAGATGGTAGCAGCGCTGATTTTCAGATAGTGTGCTGCTGTTGGAATATTGCCCCCACAAAGATCGATGGCTCGTTCAATTGCTTCACGTTCTACATCTGCCATTGGTCTGATTAACTCTGACAGTTGATCCTGAACTGGGCTTGATATATCTGAAGCTACAAATGCGGGTGCCGCAGCCATAGGTTCTGGGGTTGCAGCAGCCATGCTATGTACTGCTGCCGATTGCACTGGTTTGATACAGCTATCCAATGGAGCAGGTAACATAGCTTGAGTAACTTCATCACCGTTGTGTAGTACCACAATATTTCGGACAACGTTTTGTAACTGACGCACATTACCCGGCCAATCGTAGTTGCTTAAAATAAGCTCTGTTTCAGGTTCAAAGCGCTTAAAGCCTTTACCTTCCTCTTCGGCATACTGAGTTAAGAAGCTTTGGGCTATCTCAATAACGTCATTCTCTCGTTCTCGTAGAGGCGGAAGGTGGATCGGCAGAACGTGTAATCGGTAATACAGATCTTCGCGGAAGTTACCTGCTTGAACTTCAGCGAGCGGATCTTTGTTACTTGCGCAGACAATGCGAACATCAACCTTTTCGGTTTTATCACTGCCGACTTTTTGTAGGGTGCCGGTCTGTAAAAAACGCAGTAGCTTGGATTGAAGAGCAAGCTCCATTTCACAGATTTCATCAAGGAACAGAGTACCGCCATTTGCGGCGCTGGCAGCACCATCTCGATCACTAACGGCTCCAGTAAAAGCGCCTTTTTTATGACCGAAGATTTCGCTTTCAATAAGGTCTTTTGGGATAGCGCCACAGTTTAGAGCAATAAAAGGGGATTTTTGGCGTTCACTCCGCTGGTGGATTGCTTCTGCGCAGACCTCCTTACCTGTACCACTTTCGCCAGTGATAAAAATGGTAGCTTTTGAGCTCGCCGCGCTATCGATGACTTGATAGACCCGCTGCATCGATAGAGAAGAACCAATAAAGCCACAGAAGTTGTGACGATCAATCTCTTCTCGATAGGTTTCAACAATTCGTTTGAGTTTTTGGCTTTCGAAGGTGTTATTGAGTGTGGTAACTAAACGGTCTTTGCTGAACGGCTTGACCAGATAATCCCGCGCACCCAGTCGCATCGCTTCGATAGCGGTATTCATCGAGCAATCGCCTGTAGTGACAATGACTTCGGTAGTGATCTCTTCTTGATTTATCTTTTCGAGAATTTCTATCCCGTTCATATCGGGTAAACTGAGATCGAGGAGAATACCGTCGAAGCTCTCATTATCTAAGGCTGCTAATGCTCCTGCACCTGTTTCTTCATGGTGAATCTGGTATGGCAAACCAGTGAGGTAGCTGCGGTAAACCGCCGCCATGGAAACATCATCTTCAACTAGCAGAATACGATTAACTTCAGGTACGGGCATAGGACGTCCTCTCCAACCAAAAACCTACCTTTAGCCTATGCTACAGGGTAGGCTGTTACAAGCACCAAGTGATTGAATTTTATCCGATATCGGTTTGGGCAGGGAAATGACAGAATTATTAGGCGAATGGCATTTGCAACCTCAGCTGGAAGAAGCGCGTAGAGTACGTGAAGAACTCGGTACGCTGCTGGAGCAATTGGAGTGTAAAAACAGAGATGCATTCTTGTTAGCGACTGCAGAGTTAATTGTTAATCTATCGCGTTACCCCGATCCAAAGCCGACTGAAGTTGTTCTGACATTAATGCGTGATCAATTTGATTACTGGCTAGAACTGCGTGATAACGGCCCGAGCTTTAGTCAGTTTAGTCAAATGCTTGATGATCCGGAGGATCTAATCGCTGCTGAGAGCGGTATGGGGTTAAAGCTATTAGCCCATTACTTTGATGATATGCACTATGTACCAGCCTGTTATCGTGATGATGCCTGTAACGTTATGGTCTTGCGTCAATCGAGGCCACAGGCTGAATCAGCCCTTACCGTGCTAGTCGTTGATGATGATCCTGCTTATCGCTTAGTGATCGAGCAATACCTACTATCTCAATATAAAGTGCTGAGCGCTGCCTCTGTGGCAGAGGCGTTTCAAGCTGTTCTCAAATATAAACCTGATCTGGTAGTGTGTGATATCCACATGCCACAAGCAGACGGCCCCGCCTTATTCGACAAAATCTCCCATATCCCCGATGTTGCTGATACTGCGTTTATCTATGTGACTGGTTGTATCGAACCGGAACTGTTGAACAAAGCCCTAAGGCGTCCAATTGATGATTTGCTTTCCAAGCCGGTTAGTAGAGAGCAACTGCTGAGTACGATCCAAAGGGTCGTTTGCAGGCGCGAGCACCTGAGTGCGCAGATACATCAAGAGGTAGATCAAAAGGTCACGCTAGGATTACGACCAAGTCTTCCTAAGAAGATCCAAGGTTATGAGATCGAGTTAAGGACCGTCAATCCAGAAGCAGGAGGTGGGGATTTAGTTCAGTTTTATCCACAAAAGGATCGATCTCTATTTCTATTTGCCGATTTAATGGGGCATGGCCTTTCAGCGAAAGGGTTCTCTTACGCCCTTGCTGGCTATTTAAGAGGGCTTTGCTCTGCTTACTCTTCGATGGGTATAGAATTACCCGCCTTGTTTAATCAATTAGCTTTAGGTTTTGATGAAGATCCGGTCCTCAAAGAAACCTTGGCTACTATGGCGGCAATGACCTTATCACCTGAGGGCGAGGTAGCCATTATCAATGCCGGCCATCCGAGCCCTATCTTGTTTAGTGATACCGAGATAAAAGACATTGAGGCTAAGTCGCCGATGCTCGGTATGGGGATTGAGGGCTATCAACAAGCGTGCTTTTCTCTAGAGGTCAGCGATAGGGTTTTGCTCTATTCAGATGGTTTTAACGACGCGGCGGTTGAGATGCCAAAAGAGCTAAAAGCAGTTATTGAACGTAGTCGTCAATTACCTTTAGCGGCAGCGGCTGATCATCTGCTGCAAGCACGTTTGAACCTGTCTGCTCCTAATGATGATCTAACACTGATCTTGCTGGAACGGGTGGATAGTTAGAGCTCCTGATTCAATAAAGTCATGTGACTAAAGCGTTCTCGCAAGTAACGCATAAGTTTGGGAAATCTTTTTTCAAACCGATAGGTTTCCCGGATTAATTCTTGTTGCAGAGACGGGGCGAAACGGTCATTCATAATGACCCCTGCCAGAATAGCTCCACTATTTTTTAACGTTTCTCTTGCTTCATCAACCTGTGATTCAGTAGTTCGCCCGGTCACAATATTTAACAGAGTTGCTTTGCTTGCTGAACAGATAATATCTACTGGCAGATGGTTGTCGTTTTGAAGTTGTGATTTTTCAGTTAGAACCGGAGCACTGTCGCAGATAACCATATCGAACAGATTTAGGCAGCTGTTAAAAAACAGTTTCAATGTTTCTAGATCCCTAAATTCGACACAATGGCTCGATTGCACCGGGCAGTTTAAAACCATCAAGCCCGGTACGTCAGTTTCTTGTGCAGCATGTTCCCAGTGACCGGTTAAAGGTAACCACTCAGTATTTTTAAGTGACAGCCAAGTAACTAGTTGTGGGCTACTAGGATTGAGCTCTATCAACAAAACCCGTTTACCTGCCTTTGCTGCCCTTGTGGCTACGGCTAAGGCTAGGGAGGTATTGCCTGCGTCAGATTGGGTACTACAGATGGTAAATTGTTGTAGATTCTGACGCAGAACTCTCGCGTATACGGTTTCTATTGCACTATGTCTATGCAAAGCTAACATCCCTTTTCTCCTTTACAGACCTACTAATGTGGCAAACGATATAACAGTGACTGATTCCTGTAAGGTGCTAACAAATCGATACCAAGTACTTTGTTCTCGACCTGGTACATATAATGTGTCGCCTGAGCGTATAACTGGAAGGTCGCGATAATCACCGGTTTTTGCAAAATCGACTAGGTCAAATAGACGCGAATGTGCTTCACCATCAATGCGGTTAATCACCATAATTCGATCCTGCAGAGCGCTGTTTAGTGGACCGCCGGCTTCGGCTAACAGATCCAAGACGGTCATATTGTCATCAAAGCTATAGCGACCAGGGCGAGCAACCGCACCTAGTACTCTAACTACGGTTTCTTTTGGCTTTTCTAACCATGCGCGGTCACGTTTCGGGATAAAGATCACATCTTCGTTTTTCACTGTAGGCAGCAGAGTTTCATCACCTGTTTGAAAATAGTTGTGTAGATTAAGATGGCTTACTTCAGTTTTACCCTGCTTACGGTGAGTAATACGCACACTAGATAGATCAGCCAAACCAGTAGGGCCTTGTGCTGCGGACAAAATATCAAGGAAGTTTAGTTCATTGTTAAATGCGTAACGGCCAGGCGCACCGACTTCACCAAAGATATAAATAGAACGGTCGCTAGATTGTCTTACCCACTGTGAGCGGTTGTCATTTGGGTCTTTAGGTAGTTCTGGGATCACCACAGTATCACCGGCGCGAATTCGTGGGATCTGGCGAATATCACCACCTTTATCTAGGAAATGTTTTAGGTCAAAACTAACAGACTCAGTGACGCCGTTACCACGATTCTGCAGAATCTGTAGGTGAGCTGTATCGGCACTGGCAATAGGGCCACCGGCATGGGCAATCAGATCCATCATGGTCATCTCTGATGCCCACTCATAGCGGCCTGGTCTTCTGACCGCACCAATAATTTTAACGGCTCTATTTGGATGTACCTTTAACCAGCTTTTCTCATTCATATCGGTTTTTTCGGGTACAAGGATCGCATCACCCGGAAGAATTTCAGGCAAACTGCCGCGACGTTGACCATCGACATAGCCTTGTAAGTCAAAAGGAACGACTTGGCCATCAGCACGGATAATGCGAATCTGACGGGTTTCAGCAAAACGCGTTGGACCACCTGCAGTCGCTAATAGATCGTAGAAACCACTTTCTTCACCCATCTCCATAGCACCGGGTTTGAAAACTTCACCCATGACATAAACAGTACGAGAGCCACTCTGAACTTGCTCGGTTGCTTGAGGGATAAAGATCACATCACCCTGATGAATTTCAGGCATAAGGGCAGGGTTACCCGTATCTAGATATTCACGCATGTTGAATGGGAAAGGCTGACCGTTGTGGATAACACGAATCTGCTCGATACCGGCATAACGTGTTACACCACCAGCACGCATTATTAGATCCATTACTGATGCTTTTTCTTTATAGGCAAAGGTACCTGGGCGATGAACCTCACCAAATACTTTTACCGATTCACCGTTTTTACCGGCATCACCAGATGCAGTCAGTGTGCGGGCATCGAAATCGACCTGGACATTACCGATCAGTGGAGATGCTGGCACAAAGATTACATCCATAGGATTTAGATCGGGTAGGGAGCTAGGATCACCACTGTCTAAATAACGTTTGTAATCAAATTCGATCAGCTTATTGTTTCTGCGGATCTGCAATTTGTTGAGTTGTGCACCTTGTGCAAGACCACCGGCTTTGTTAATCGCCATTTGGACGTTGGAATTAATAGGAAGATCTACTGCACCTGGCGTTTTTACATAGCCTAATACAGTGACTGAAAGGCGGCGTTCCTGCAGAGAAATATCAAATTTTGATAGATCCTTATAAACGCTTCCAAGGCGATTTTTAAGCAGGGCTTTGGCTTCACCTAAGTTGCGGCCTTCGAGGTTGATCGCACCAATCTCAGGCAAAACGATCTGTCCCTGTTGGTCCAACTGAAAGCTTTGTTCAAATGCGCTTTCACCCGGTAGTTTTATCTGAATCATGTCTCCTGGGCGAAGTGTTTCAGCCCAAAGGTTACCGCTGAAAAGTACAAATAAGATGAGTGTTCTGATTAGAGGGATCATATGCATGCCTCCTGAGTTAGCTGTTGGTTGCAATGACTTTTCACTCTTAAGGAAGCAGCTTGGTTCTCTAAAATTTGCAGTAACTTTTCTGCTTGCTCTAAAGGTAGCTGTGCTTGCATAAGGTAATTCGCCTCATACAGTCTTCTGCTACGGGTGACCAGCAATTGAATCTCTTGATAGATCGCTGGGTATTGGTCTTGTTTGCCATCTAAATTGTGTTCACTAATGACCGCTTCGCACTTTTTTAGCCTAGATTGCAGAGTGGGGACTTCATTTTTAATTGGGAAACGCTCCGCCACTCCGCCTTCGCCTTCCGGCACTAAGTAGAAGCAGCCGGAAGAGGTCAGTAGCGTTGTGTGTAACAGTAATAGTGAGATCAATTTCATTGTTCTGGCCTCAGTCCTGAACAGTGATCGATTGATCAATACGTAGGTGTTTCAGCAGCTCTAGAGGCTGACCATGAACACCACAAAGGCTTAATGTTCGTTCTTTTGAACGTAAGCGTTTGAATAAGAAGACAATGGCACCAATACCGGAAGAATCGATAAACTCAATTTTTCCTAAGTTAAGTACTACGTCAGATTGATCCTGTATTAATTCATCGAATTTTGGTCGAAGAATTTCTACGGCAAGGGCGTCTAATGATCCTTCAATCTCTAGGTGTAGTTCATTTTGTACAGCTTCTAAAGTTGGCATAACGATTCTCCTTATGTCAGTTATAACTAAGAAGGAGCAATACCTATGCCAGAGATTTAACGCTTTGATTTATAGGGGGGTTGATATTGTTTGGATCTATTTTTATGAGAATGTAGTTCACTATTCTCATTTTGAGAATCAAATTGTAAAACCTATTTTGATCGCTCTATTGGTGGAATCGGGTGAGCTCAGAGCTGAAGGTTTGGGTTAACTCTGAGCGTTTATCCTGTGTCCATGCTTATTGTCCCCGTCCACAAACCATTACGATGAGGGTTTTAAACATGATGCCCAAATCCGAACGGAGCCAGCCAACTAAACTTCCAAGACTGAGTGCGTAGGCATGATCAAAGGCAACCTTGGAGCGCACATCATCGATGGTGCGGTCGTAACCTTGATTAACCTGAGCGAGGCCAGTAATACCCGGTTTGATCCCCCAAGTTCGTTCTGCAAAGAAAGGAATAGCTTGCTCTAGTTTTTGATAGAAGCCTGGACGTTCTGGACGCGGGCCAATCAACGACATATCGCCTTTTAGGACATTAAAAAACTGTGGTAGCTCATCCAAGCGGGTTTTCCGTAAAAAGCGTCCTACCGGTGTAACTCTTGGGTCATCTTCGGTCGCCCAAGTGGCCCCGGAAATTGCTTCTGCATCTAAGCGCATGGTTCGGAACTTATACATCCAGAAGAGCTCTGTTTTTTCGCCATTGGCATGTCCAATGCGTAGCTGCTTAAACAGAATAGGACCGGGAGAGCTAATGTAAGTGGCCAATGCGATAAAAGGGTATAGAAGCAGGCAAATAATGAGCCCTGTGATTGCAACCACTATATCCATCAAACGTTTAGCAAAAATTACGGGTGTTGGAATATAACTGTTCATGGTGATATCTCCTTATATGGCATTAATCTCTAACTGATTTCCAATGGCCTTTTTCTAATCCGGCTAGATAGCGAAGGCATCCAGTAAGGCCGTTGTAGTAACCGTTTATGACATAAAATCCGAGTTTGAAAGGTTTATATAAGATATGAGTTGGAGTTTTGTTTTCGGGAATCAGTGTGGATAGGCGTGCTAGTCCAATGCCTAGCAGTTGTAGTGCGGTGAAGATAGCAAAAGCATCTAGATAGAGCGCTAGCAAACCGCACAATACAAACTGAGCGAGCAAGATCAGCGGCATCAGGCCTCGTAGCGCTTTACCGGAAAAGAAGCTAAAGGCTGTTCCACCAAAGCTTGGTGATAGTAGCTTAGTTAGTCTGAGTACCTGTTGTAGGTTCCCCGCGGCGATACGAATACGGCGTTTATGATCCATATCGAGGGAAGACGCTTCTAATTCTAGGCCGATTAGATCGCTGTCATATTTACCTTCGTAACCTTGCTCAATGATCTGCATAGGCAGAATGAAATCATCATTGATCGTATCTACCTGTAACGGAGTGAATAAGGTTTGGCGGATAAAATACAAAGCGCCATGGACACCTATCGTGCTACCTATACGTGCTTCACCTTGCTTGAGCTTAGTTTGATAGTTCCAATACTGCTTTTCTCCCTCACTTCCTGGGGATAAGAGTTTGTAGGTGGCTGCCACCAAACCGGTTTTAGGGTTATTAAAGTGGTGATTAACCAGTTTTAAAGCATCAAATGAGATCAGCGCGGAAGCATCACTTAACGCCACTATTTCGGCATCAATATTTGGAATAATTTGATTGATTAGTGCTACTTTGCCGTGGTTTTCTCGGAAGTTGAGGATATTTACGTTTAAGTGAGCTAGCTCTGGTTCTGTTAAAGCCTCGCGAGCGACTTCTGCTGTTCTATCTTTGCAGCCATCGCAGGCGATAATGACCTGAAGCTTCTCACTTGGGTAATCTAGACTGGCGATATTTCTCAGCTTATCAGCAATGAAGTCAGCTTCGTTATATGCTGGTACAAAGATGCAAAGGCTTCGGTAGTTAGGTTCTTCTTCTATTTCTTTCTCTTGCTTAGAAGTTTGCGTCTTATTCAACTGATTCATGATCAGAGGATAAGCAATATGGTGATAGATAATTAAGACCCAGCTCAACGCAAATAAGCTCAATAGTAAGATAATCATTTTATGCCTCCTTTGGTTGTGAAAGTAGTTCGAAGTAAGCGTCAGCGGTTTTATGCAGGTTGCCTTTCTTCAAGACAAACTCTCTTGGGCTGTGGCGCTTAGGCATCAGATATTGGCGTAAAATGGCATGTTGCAGTGCTATGAGGCTTCCGGGAGGAATAAGGTCTCCCGAGTCTGGACAGACAATGGTTTTACACCCCCCAACATCGGTCACGATCACAGGTACACCACAGGCCTGGGCTTCTAATGGTGAAAGTGGTAAACCTTCGTTAAGAGATGAGAGGCAGAAAATATCAATCGCGTGATAGAAGGGACGGGTGTCATCTAGATGGCCTAGGAAGAACACTCGATCTCTGATACCCAGCTCAAAAGCGACATTTTTTAGATGATCGAGTAAGGAGCCATCCCCAGCTAAAACCAGAGATAAGTTAGTATGCGTATGACTTAAGGATTTAAGCAGCAGCTCATGACCTTTTACGGCTTCCAGCCTTGCGGCACAGCCTAGCAAGGCTCCTTGTACAGGTAGGTTTAAATGTTTCCTACTTTTTAATTTTTCGATCGGGGTTGGAGGGCTGAAGTGTGTAGTATCTACGCCGTTCTGAATAATATCAGGGCGACTATTAGGGAAGTGGTGTAACAGCTCGTTTGCTACCGCTTCACAGTCTGCAACTAGCGTGAATTTCAGGAAGCGAATCAGGTGATTTTGCAAACGTTTATTCGCGGAGGCATTCAGGTGCCAAGCATCATGTTCAGTATGAACATGAGGTAGTTTTAATAATTTCGCCGCTATGCCACCGTAAAGCAGAGGACCGATATGGTGAGTATGAATAGCGGTAGCGTTGATCTCTTTTAATGCGCTTTTTAAACGCAAAAATAAGCGCGGACTGATGCCCTCTTTTTTGTGGAAAAATTGCAGTTGAGATCGGTATTGTTCCAGTCTTGGCCACTCTTTTACCGCTTCTTCATAACTGCCTTCTAAGCTAAAAATATAGACATCGGCTTTATTGCTCAGTTGGTTTAACAGGTCTAAAGCCATAGTCTCAATTCCGCCAGGGCGGAGATGTTGGACGATTTGTACGATTACGGTATTCACGATGTACTCTCCTGCAATGCTATATCGTTTAAATCTTTCTCAAGCGGCGGAATTCGAACGAGCACAGGGACATTTAACATCTCTGTTAAGGTGTCTTTACGACGAACGGTGGTATCGAGGACTTCTGCGATTACAGCGAGCCCAAAACCAAGTCCGATGCCCGCAACAACGCCGGCAATAACAAAGGCGATAAGGGGAAGGTTGATAGGTGCCAAAGGTTCAAAAGGTGGATCGATCAGTTTTACCCGTTCACTCTCTTCATTTTTACCAAGTGAGCGAGTCACTCTGGCCATCTCATGACGTTCGGCTAAGTCTTCATAGATTTTTTGGCGAACCTGAATGTCGCGCTCCAGTTCTTTTAAACGACGCTCGTGCTGGCCGTAGCCATTCACGCGGTTTTGTAGGTTTTCTATCTCAGAAGTTAAGGAGCTAACCTCTTTGCTTAAACGTTCAATATGGTCGTCGGCTTGCTGAAGGCGCTCTAACTGGGAAATAAGCAGTGGGTGTTGATTGCCACCTTGCTCTGATTCATTGGTCGTTGCGGTAGTGGCGATCGCCCAAAGGCGTTCAAGTTTTACTTTATTGAGGTCGCCTTGGTTAAGAGCTTTCATACTCTTTAAAATGCGGCTGCGCTCTCTTTCTAAAGACTGTAACTGAGCAAGCACATGCTGCACTTGACTGTGCTCGTCGGTGTACCGAGCGCGAAGTTGGGTCAGCTCTGCCATCACGTTGATGATGGCTTCCTCAATTTTTCCGACGACTGGGTTCGTTTGTGATAGGCGCAACGCTAGGCTTGCTTGAGCGGCTTTAGCGCCTTCAAGCTCGATGCGGCGTTCAGCGATATAGGCTTTCAGATTGGATAAGCGCGCGACATTAGCACCATGCAATGCCGGTAGCTCGCTAGCGAACTCATTTTTATATTCGGCTAATGCTTTTTCCGCAGTTTGAAGATCCGCTTTTCGAGTTTCTAGCTCTTTAGCGAGGAAAGTTTCAGATTGAACTATTGATGAACGTTGCGGCGCAAGGACGCGCTCGACAAAACGCATACTGACCACAGACAACGTCTCTTTCATATGTGTTTTGTCTTCGGCTTTGTAAGAGATCTTAATCAGGTTGTCGCCGACCAGTTTTGCGGTAAGAGATTTAGATAGCTGACCGATGATGTAGGCTTTCTCTTTCTCATCCATCTCTTCAGTAATCATCTCGCGTTGCCAAGCGACGCCCGCAAGAATATGGCGGCTATGCAGAAGAGCGTTGAGTGCTTCCATACGATGGCGAAGGTTAGTCGCGATCGATAGATCCTCTAGAAATGGATTATGTTCAGAGGCTTCTTGAAACAAGATAGTGGTGGTTGTTTCATATTTTTTAGGCGATAGAATGCCGATCGCCAAACCAATAAATGGCATAAGCAAAATAGGCAGCGCGATTAAATAACGACGCCTCCATCCAGCCCACAGAATGGACGCGATGTTTTTGACTAATGCGCTACGAATCATGGTTGGCTACCGTTAGGTTATTGGCTTTTTTGATCAGCACCTGATTTGGCGCTAATGAAGGGGATAAGCGCATATCGGTTTTCTTAGCGCGCTTTTCCAGGAAGTTACTAACAGCGTTACAACGGTTGATACCTACACCGACCGCTACAAACCGATCTGAACTTTCACTCGGTGAGCATTCGACACTGAGCTTTGAAGGCTGGGCATTGGCATATTCGTTGAGGTTATTTTTTTGATTTTCATCTAATGCCACGCTGTCATCCTCGAAGCGTAAAACAAGTTCACGAGGGACGTGGTTATCTGCGTAACCTTTCTCGCCGCGGGCACGGGAGAGAAGTTGGTCTATGCTGATGCTTTCTTCTGCTACAGGTGTGTCTTCGGAGCCTAAAAAACCTATATCCATGGTTTTTAGTGCTGCAGTACATCCTGTCAGTGAAAAAAGGCTGCAAGTAAACAGGGTGGTTGCAATAAACTTAGAGCACATGGTCTATCTCCTGAGCAAAATTTTGTTATTGCTCAAGAAATTGCAGCTTTTAGGCCAACCTAAATAAAATGATCTACAAGCCCCATGAATACTAGGGGTTCGTTGTTTGTGGAGAGAGCTGTTTAGGCGAGGTGAACTAGGCTTTTTGAGGTTTTTCTCAAGCTGATTCTCAAAATGAGAATAAGCTTGAGAGGTATTCCGGAAGCGGTATCTTTTGCGAAATTAACGCTTTCTAATCACTAAGCTACCTATGGAATAGCCTGCACCAAAGGAACAGATAACGCCTAAATCATCCTTCTTGAGATCGGATTGGTATAGGTTGAATGCGATAAGTGAGCCGGCAGAGGCTGTATTGGCATATTGATCTAAGATGATCGGAGCCTCTTCTTGCGAGGCTTCTCGGCCTAATAACTTTTTACCGATCAGTTGATTCATATTGATATTGGCCTGATGCAGCCACCAGCGAGTGACTTGCTGGTTTTCAATCCCCAAAGACGCTAGTTGGGTCGAGAGGTGCTCTACGGCCATAGGGCAGACCTCTTTAAACACCTTCCTACCCTGTTGAATAAAGAACTTATCCTGCCCAAAGGGATCGCTATCATTGGTGTAGGCAAGGTAACCAAAATTAGAGCGAATATTGTTGGAGAAAAGCGTCACGGATTTGGTACTTAGTACATCGTAACTCTCTTCTGAAGTACAGCTATCGGCGTTCTCCATTATCGTAGCGACAGCTATATCACCAAAAATAAAATGGCTATCTCGATCACGCCAGTTATTCTGGGGTGAGGTTAATTCTGGATTAATGATCAAAACCGCTTTCGCCGTACCTGCCGTTAACATCTCATAGCCCCGCTGCAGAGCAAAAGTGGCAGAAGAACAGGCAACCAGCATATCAAAGGCAAAACCCTGAATACCTAATGCTTGTTGCACCTCAATAGAAATAGCTGGGTAAGCTCTTTCGGTATAGGAGCAAGCGACAATCACTGCATCAATATCAGCCGCGCTTTTATTCGCTTTTACTAGCGCTTTGCTTGCGGCTGCTACCGCCATTTCTGCTTGATGGGAAAGCTGATCATTGCTTCTAGGTTCAATGTAAGGGCGCATTCTTTCTGGATCGAGTGCGCCTTCTTTGCGGTAGACAAATCGACTTTTAATGCCCGAAGCTTTTTCGATAAATTCAGCATTTGATAATGGTTTGGCTTCGCACTTGCCAGCAACAATCTCATCGGCATTTTGCTGGTTATAGTTCTCGGCGTATTGGTTATAGGCCTCTACCAATTCTTCGTTACTAATGCTGTAGTTAGGGGTCCAAAGACCGAAACCGCTAATGACGACTGGGGAAAATATCGAATTCATAAAATTGTCTCGGCAGGGCAGGTTATAGGGCTGCAATCGTTATAAAAGCCAACGTTAGATTGTCCCGCTAAACATAGCTTATGCCATTAACATAAGCGTTATTATTTACTAGCAATTTTCTTCAGTTGTCTCAGTTGAACTTCAAAATGGCCGTTGCCAATCGGTCGCTTCTCACTATGAAAATAATTCCGAAGAGATTACTGCTACTTTCTCGCTGAAAATCTGATCAGCCACTATGGTTTGTGTGTCAGGAAGGTTTGTTGATCGTCCATCGGATAGTTAAATAACTTATGCATTTTAACTCGCCGTTCTATGGAACCTTTTCTAAAGGAGGAAAGGAGTATGATGCTTGCAAGATGGCATATAGATGCGCGTTTTGGACACAAACAAACAGTCATTGATTCACTGTCTCGTTGGTTTGATGAGATTGGTAGCCAAATAGGATGGACCTCTGACAAAGTAAGAATTGTCACAGGGTCTGTAGGAGCGAAAGAGTCTGTTGTTATTTCGGAAGTGGTTATCTCCGGGTTAACTGAGCTTGATGAATCTTGGCAAAAGTTAGGGGATATTGAGGTTCACAAAGCATGGAGTAAGGAGCTTGAGCCTTATATTGTCTCCGGTTCACAATATTGGGAGATTCTTAGAATTGTCTAAGGTTATTCTCCTTTCTCAGGGGAATTAGACGCGATGGTCTTTCCCCTGAAGAATCATAAGCTTTTCTTTTAGAGATTATTCAGCATCTCTTTTAAGTCCTCGGCGCGTTGAGTCCAACTTTCGCGGTTCACCCGATTACGTCGGATCTCCTTCATTAGTTCTCTATGCTTTTCGGTTTGCCCAATCTCTTCGATAGCCGCAGCAAAACCATCTGCAACATTGCTTACTTTCACTAGATCACGATAACCGTCTAAAGCCGGAAATTCTGTACTCACAACGGGGCTACCCGCAGCAAGGTACTCGCGTAATTTTAGCGGGTTACAGGCCTCAATTTGTTCATTGCGAAGGAAGGGAAGCAATCCAACATCCCAGTGCTGACTATAGCGAGGCAGCTCATGATGAGGCTTAGGGCCTAACCAAACAATATTAGGCTGTTTTAACAGTAAACTGATATCGGTGTGCGCAGGGCCGATCAAAACGAAGGTCCAGTGGGGGAGGCGTCTAGCAACTTCAATATATAGTTCTTGGTCAAACCAGCCTGCTAGCGCACCGTAAAACCCAGCGACCGGACCATCAGGAAGGTCAGATGCACGTTCTGCTGGTTGTCCGAACATCTCGCAATCGACGCCATGGGGTAATACCAAGGTTTTTTGAGCAGGGAATTTCTCCGCCAGCTTAGGACTTGCGGCAATAATTAGCTGACATTTTTTAACTAATTCCTCTTCCATCTTGGCGACTGGCGCGTGATCCACCCCATCTAGGGCAGAAAAGTCATCACCACAATAGTAGATGGCAGCGCGTTCGCCCATTTTGCCCACAACATCCACAGCAGAGGGTAACGAAGTCCATAAAATCGGAGCTTGGCTTTGATCCTTCAGATAAGGGCGAAGTTTGTTGGTGAGTAACTCTTTATTGACTGTTCTCGCAAGAGAGCTACCCGGAAATGGCAGCGCCATAGGATTGACCAAGCAGGGGTGTAAGCCGGAAAGGTTCGGTGTCGGTGCCTTGAGTAAGGCTTTGAGTTTATTCCAGATACGGCCCATATCGCGTAGGTTCATCCTTGGTCTTCTTAAGCCTAAAGAGTTTACCCATAAAACTTCATTGTCTGCTAAAAGGTGCTTCATTAAGTGCTGGGTGCTACTGGGGTGTCCCCCCCAGTCCTCACCAAAAACTAATAGATCGATATTCATGAGAGCTCTCCTTTAAGCCACTTTGCAGGGTTTAGGTTGAGACAGTGGTTTGATCACTTTTGCAGGAACGCCAGCAGCGATCACAAACGGAGGTAGATCTTCAGTCACCACACTACCCGCAGCCACAATGGTTCCTTCACCAATAGTGACTCCTTTCATTACCGTGACCCCGGAACCTAGCCATACATCTTTACGTAGGATGATGTCGCCAATCTGATCTTCTGTATCCGGAAGGCCTTTGGCACGAGCTTTTGCATCAACTGGGTGGCCTGGGTAGCCTGCTAGAAAACCACGGCCTGCGATACGGACGTTATCTTCCAGAACCACCTTAGTACCGACAGCGATGGTGGTTTGCCATGCGATACCCACATTGTTGCCAATAATTAGTTGTGGCGTTTCTGTGCCACTCCATCGACCGGAGAAGGTTGTTTGACCAGATATACGGCAGCGATCACCCATACTTATCTCAAGGCTACCTTGGACGAGTGGCATACCACCGTATATGTATAACTGTCGGCCTGCTTGGCTTAAGCGAGTTTTAAACATGGGTGTCCAGTAAAATACCCGTGCGATACCGCTTAGCAATCCAGTACACAATGTGTGCCCCATGCGAATGGGTTTAAACACCACATTTACCGCCGGTATTTCGAAATTGTGCAGTGTGTAATGACAGGTCTTTAAAGTACGGGCCAGTGGATGATTACCTGCTTTTATCCACTGTTTAAGCCCTTGGAGTGTGTTCATTCTACTGTCACCGATTTAGCTAGGTTACGAGGTTGATCTACGTCGGTACCTTTCGCCAACGCAGCGTGATAAGCGATGAGTTGTAACGCGATAGTGAACAGAATGGGGGTTACAATTGAGTTAGCATTAGGCAGTGTGACTGATTCAACTTCTAGATCTCGAAGAGAACGGATACTTTCAGAATCACCCAAGAAGATACAGCGTCCTCCACGGCTCATAACCTCTTCCATATTGGCTCTGGTTTTATCCAGCAGATCGTCATTAGGTGCGATGACAAACACTGGTGTACCTTCTTCAATCAGGGCGATAGGACCGTGTTTTAACTCGCCTGCACTAAAACCTTCAGCATGTATGTAACTGATCTCTTTTAGTTTAAGCGCGCCTTCTAAAGCGATAGGGAAGTTAGAGCCGCGTCCGATAAAGTAGGCATCCTGACAATCTTGCATCGATGCACCGATAGACTCGAACAAGGATTCTTGTTGTAAAACCAGCTCAACCTGTGAGGGCATAGTGGAAAGCTCGAGGCTTAATTTGGAGGCTTCATTTAGATCAATTTCTTTTCGGCAAAAAGCAGCACGGACGGCTAAGGTTGCTAAGACTGTTAACTGGGCAGTAAATGCTTTAGTTGATGCAACGCCTACTTCAGGCCCAGCTTGAGTTTGTATACTGAAGTCAGTCTCTCGAGCGATGGTGCTTTCTGCAACATTCACAATACTTATAGTTTTTTGACCTTGTTTCTTGGCATAACGAAGTGCTGCCAAAGTATCTGCCGTTTCGCCAGATTGAGAGATAAATAGCGAGATACCTTGTTTGCTCAACAGAGGAGAGCGATAGCGAAACTCAGATGCGACTTCGACATCAACGGGCAATTTAGCAATCTTTTCAAACCAGTATTTAGTGACCATTGCTGCATAAAAGGAAGTGCCGCATGCAATGACATTGAGTCTATCGACTTGGTTAAAATCTATCTGGGCCTCGGGGAGTACTCTCTGGGTGTGATAGAACGTATTACGTACACTATCTGCTTGCTGGTGGATTTCTTTATGCATGTAATGGCGATAGTTTTGCTTATCCTGAGAGTGGTCTTCTGCTTCGAATAACTGCATTTCTCGTTTAATGATACGGCCTGATGAGTCGACTAGACTGAACCCTTCACGATCCAAACAAGCTTGATCCCCTTCTTCTAAATACAGAATATGAGTTGGAGAACCACTGAGTGCCATAGAGTCTGAGCCTAAACTCATACCTTGCTCACTTTTACCTAAGACCAGAGGGCTACCCCGGCGCGCAGCATAAACATGTTGCTCATCTTCTTTAAAAAGTACGCCTAATGCGAAAGCGCCTTGAAGGTGAGAGAGCGCACGATTAAGTGCTTTTTCAGGCTCATAGCCTTGTTGTAAAAACAGGCTGATCAGATGAGGAATAACTTCAGTATCTGTTTGGCTTTGAAAGACGAACCCTTCACTTTGTAGCCATTGTTTTAAGTCGATGTAATTTTCAATAATGCCATTATGGACCACCGCAACATCATTGTTGGAGTGGGGATGCGCGTTTAGTTCGTTGGGTTTACCATGGGTTGCCCATCGGGTGTGGCCAATTCCTGCACAACTAGATAGATGCATCTGATCAAGTTGGTTTTTGAGTTGCTGTAGTTTCCCTTCTCGTTTGACGGTAGTGATGCCATTAGGTGCAAGTATTGAGATACCTGCAGAATCATATCCGCGATATTCGATGTTACTTAATCCTTGTAATAGCTCAGGGACAATGTCGTTATGATTAATCGAGCCTACTATTCCACACATGCCTAATCTCCTGCAGATTTTTTAAAGTCATATCTAGGTTTTGCAGGACTTGTGCCATTTGTTAAATCTATTAAATTCAATGAGTTAGGTGTTGTGTGGAGAGGGTTTGAATCTGTTTTTCGCAAAATGCGAATCACTTTGTTAATTGACGTTTTTGATATTGAGAAAGGGCGATTGCGACAGATAAAAGAATGTAGATAGGCCAAGTAAAACCCATAGTGAGGAAGGTGCCAGAAATACAAAAACCGGCCAGTCCAGCTTGCACCGACTGGGCACAGGCATAAAGAACAGGTGAGTAAGGTTGGTTAGGCTTTGGGCGGAAATGCTGGACGGTTGTCAGACTTATTTTGGCAATACTGCTAATTATCGCGATAAATAGGATGAAGCCGAGTATCCCGGTCTCGGCCATGACGCCAAACCAGGTGCTGTGAACTGCATGGTTTTTGCCATCCCAATGGGGGCTGTATTCGAAGTAGTTGGAGATAAAGTTATTAAGACCAACCCCAGTAATTGGGTGGTGAATCGCCATGCCCATTGCTGCTTGCCAAGCATAGATCCTACCCATGGCTGATTCATCAATACCTTCTTCGTGGGCACCACCTGAAGCACGATCACTCACCCCCGCAATTACAAATAAAATACTCAGTGCACAAATACCAGCACCAATCAGCAGCATTTTATTTTTGACTCTATACCAAGCAAATACAGCACCGACGGCACAAATGCCTAGCATACCGCCGCGGCTTTGAGTGGCGATAATGGCGCAAAATACCGTAAGAAATGCACACAAGCTCAGCAGTTTAATCGCTTTACCAAAGCCTGGGGTCATAAAGCTGGCTAAAGCAAAACTAGCTGGAAATAAAAGTACCAGGGATAGGTCATTCGGGTCACCTAGCATAGAGCCGATGCTACGGCCTATTGTGACACGTGTTCCTTCAACAAGCTCCAGTCCCATCTGCTTGTTATAAAGCGCCATCACGCCTACTGCGATGCCACACAACATCATGCTGAGGATCAGAACTTTAAACTGAGCTTCCTGTCGTAGTAGCCAACTAATCGCTATCAGCATGAGTGCAATTTTTACATAGGTTCCGTTTAGTGAAGTAAGTGCGGCATCTCTGTTGGTTGCTAACACGGCACCGATGACGACCAAGCAGAAAAAACACATAAACAGAGATTGCTCTTGGCACCAGAAAACTTGAATGCGTTTTGTAATGAGGTTAATAGAAAGAGAACCCAGTGTTGCGATGGCGAGTAGTTGTGGAATTTTCAGTGGATAGAGCTGAGGAAAGACCTCGTGCAATCGAAAGAAAGAGAAA
Organism: Neptuniibacter sp. QD57_21; assembly: GCF_047778075.1. Taxonomy (GTDB): domain Bacteria; phylum Pseudomonadota; class Gammaproteobacteria; order Pseudomonadales; family Balneatricaceae; genus Neptuniibacter. Next base: position 1,005,676 of record NZ_CP180549.1, read on the forward strand.
GCGATAAAAGCTAAGCAAAGCAAGAAGGGCAGGCGTAAACCAATCAAGACCATCAGTGGTAGTAGAGCAATGGCACTGACTGCAGGATGAGGTACGAGATACCAAGCCGCAGTCAGCAAACCTATGCAGGTGAGTGCTACTAAAATTTGTGAGCCATTGCCCTCTACTCGAAAATTCATCGCTATGACCTATCTAGTAGTTGAGTCGTCATACTCAGAACTTTTTTCGGGATAGGAATCAGCCCCACTACAGTAGCTGTAGCGATAAAGCCAAAAATGATGGCGCAGTTTTGCAGTAACACTGACCAGCTTAATGGTGCAGATGAAATCAGGCTTATACAGAGTACTCCTACAGTTCCTGTGAATAACAGGCGGCGCAATTGGTATGGCAGCTGTAATGACCGCTGGCTTACATAATAGGTTGCGATTAAGCGACTACCTAAGGCCAGACAAGTGGCTGCAATAGCACCCCAAGCATGGAAAATTGGAATCAAGGTTAAATAGGCGACAAGTGCGATAAAAGCTGCAGCACCATCAATCATCGCTGGGCGAACAGTGGTGTTTTCGCTCATCGCGCCAAAGGCGAGTGTTGAGGTCATGTTATGCACTGCAGCTAAAGCCGCTAGCCAAGGGATAAAAGCAATTGAATCGTGATAGGTTGAAGGCGTTAATAAACGGACTATCGTTGGTCCTGCAGCAGCGATAAACAGTGCGGCAATAATGGCGATCATTACGCCTAAACTTCCGATTTTGGCACATCTGATTTTGCCGTCGGTTTCTTTGAGGCAACTAAAACGACGGGCATGCCACCATAGATCAAATGGTTGAATCAATACTGCAGTAATCAGGCCGAATTTAGCCGCAAGGGCATATTGTGCCATTTCGGCTGTACCTACAGCATCGGCTAAAATCCAACGGTCAAAGCTACCTAAAACAAAGCCAGATATACCTACGAAGATCAGTGGCCCACCGTAAATGGAATAGGTTTTAAAGCGTGAAAACTCAAAGCTAATTCCCGTATCTTTCAATTGTTTCCGGATCAGCCAGCTACACAGCAAAATGGCAGAGGCTAACGTTGCGCAAAGCACCCCTGTCACGCCGAAACCCATAAACAGTAGCGGTACAGCAATCGCTACCTGTAATGCTACTCGACCTGCCGTTCCTATTAGATACGACCAAGCCATACCTGACATACGCAGCCATGCGAGGGGTATTAAAATGGTACCAACCATGGATAAGCTAGCGAGAATGAGGCGCGTATCCAGTTCGGCAATATCCCCTGGAAGCAATCGACTGATAGGGCCAGCAAATAGCTGCCCTAAAATGAGCGCTAACCCGCCAAGGCAGATCGCCATACCAAAAATATTGGCACTGGCTTTACGTTTTTCGATCTCATTGTCGGCACTGCCAGCAAACCTGAATAAGGTTTCAGCTAGTCCCATACCGATTACAATACTTAGTAGGTCAGCCAAGGTTTGCAGAACATCGAGGCGACCATAATCTTCAGGAGTTAAAAAATGAGTAGAGACTGGCACCATGATCAAAGCCAACCCTTTAGAGAGGGCAATGGCTGAAGCGTAGATCAGACTGTGCTGAACTGCGATGGGTAAATTAGCTATACGTTTTAACATGGTAAGCCTCCTTTCATTCAGATACTCAATATTGGAGCGAATTGCAGGCCATATTTGAGAAAGTATTTAAATTCAGCTGGTTAGCAGCTATTTGGTTTTTTGGGGAACAGTTGATCGGTTTAAAAAGGAGAGGATTTCAATTTTGATTCGCAAAATGCGAAAACGGCCCGTAGGCCGTATTCGGTAGTTTTAAGGTATTCAGCTTATGCTGATTTAAATGGTTTACGTCTAAGTGTGAAAAAACAGAGTAGAGCCGTTAATAAACCCGCACTACCACTGCCCAGTGAAGGTGCAGGTGCCGCCTGCATACTGATAACGGTTTCAGTTGTCGGAACGTCTGCATACAAAGCGGTTACCGGGTCTGTTCTGATACTGAAAACGGCATCATTAAAGTCATTGTCGCCATAAGGTCTTACAAGATCCTCAAAGCCTAAAATGAGATCATCTTCAGCAGATAGACTGCTCATCATGGCAACATGGCGAGAATATTCATCTGCATTATCGATAGTTGCAAAGCTATCATTCTCAGGGTTTAAGAAATCGATAGTGAACATGGCTAAAGGATCAGAGCTGGTATAGTCCCAGCCTTTTACTTGGCTGCCATCCCAGGCGTTTTGAAGGAGGAAGAAACCGACATTAGTACCTGCTTCAAAGACAGTGCCCCCTTCCATGTCAAAATTTGTACCATCGATATTAGTGATTTCTGCACCTCCAAGTGTGACAGTATCACCTGAAAGTAAACTACCTCCCCCTCCTTGTTCTGAAACATTGTTAAAGATCATTCCTGTGTCTATACCGGATAGATTCTGTAATTCAGATATACCGATATGACCAGAGCCATCCAAATCGATGTCTCCAAAGGTTAAGCCATCAAACGCATCATCGGTGAAGGTAAAATAACCTAGAGAATTTCGATATCCAGCTCCTTCATCTAGAAAGGTTATAGAGATATGCGCATCTTCTTGTAGAGTTAAATTAGGGTCATAGGATGTATCCAAAAATTCTTGATTAGCAACTGTACTCTCAGGCAGTGCAGTTTGAACTTCAGTTAACAGTCCTTCTTCAAGTTGAATATTTACTAAGGAATCAGTTTCATCCTCAGCGGCCAGGGCATTCTGCGCGATAGAAATCATCACTCCTGTGAACACCATACTTCGTATTTGATGTTTCATATCTCCTCCCATACCTGCATGCATTAAAGGTATTACTGATAGAGCTAATTAAATTGCAGCAAGAGTTGTTCCATATGTTTTGAATTTTTAACTTATTGATTTTGTTTGCTTTGAAAGAAATTGTGGCTTTTAGTCATTCTTAAAGTAATTCTCAGAATGAGAAAATTTCGCATTATGAAAAAGGCATTAAACGATTATGCGCGCGACCTTTTCGGCAATCTGGCAACTGCCAATTTCGATAAATGCCAAGACGGCAGGTTGAGCTTTTGCAGACGATTTGCTGGAATAAATAAACGTGGAGACGCCAGTTTTGATGCGGTCGATGGTGTAATCCAGTTGTGGGAATTCAGGGTAGATTTTCCCCCGGAAAATAACGCCAAAACGATTATCTTCAGCCTTAATCAGGCGTTTCAGAATATGGCTACCTTCGGCATTCCTAAACAGAGGAAGCAGAGCAATTGAACCTTCACATTGTTGATCCTGAAAACCGCTGATTTTGTATGGGCCTTGGTTAGCAGCTTCGATTGTACCCAAGTATCGAAGCGAGGGAATATCTAGCGAAACAGCTCCGGCTTGTTCTTCCTGAGTACCGATATTAATGGTTTTTAATGTTTTTAAACCGAGTGACAAGCTGGTGGATAAAATGAGCACCAGTGGAAGTAGAATGGCCATTTTCATAGTTATCTCTCCTACGAACGCAGATTAATGTGACGATAAAGGTGAATATTTCGATGGCGGTTGCGCCAAAGCCATCATGTAAAAAGCTGTACCAAGCGTGATTGATCGTCATAGCGGATAGGCGAAGCCCGTTAATGGTCAGCACAACTAAGGCTAAAATAACTGCATGTTTAATATCTCTTCGCTCAAGATCACCATGTTTTAACAAACTTAGGGTCAACCACAGCAACAGCGCTAGAGACATATTGGTAAATGCCGAACAGCCTGTGAGGACCAGTAAGCTAAAGCCGTTGGCTTGCACGATGGTATTTCCTGCAACAGCGGCTTCTATCTGAAATAGGGGTAAGAACAGACTGCTAAACCAGGCATCGAAGGTTAAGATCTGATTGGCAAATAACGTCAGACTGAGTTGGCAGCAGGGCTCCCTAATTGCCATTGCAAAAAGGATCGTGGCTGCAATTCTGTGTTTCTCCTGCATAGGGTGTCGTAACCATAACCAAGCAGATGCAGCGGCAACCAGCCAACTCAATAAGGCGCTAGGTATCAGTAGTAAGCCGCATAACAAAATGCCAGCATAGATATAAACCGGCGTCGTTTTTACCTTGCTAAACTGCACTTCTAAGGTCAGCCTCATGCTGATAAAAAGTACGACCCAAATAACAAAGCTATGGCCTAAGCCGTTAAATACTGCGGCATTGAACGGCTCACTTAAGAGAGTCCTAATTACTTCAGGCAACAGGGCATTGATCACCGCTAAGTAGGTTAGTAACGGAAAGAACAGTGTTTTTGTAGAAGTTGTTGCAGCTAAGCTCTTCATAATGTTCTCCTGTCAAATTTCAGGTTTATGAAGCCTTTGTGATGTGCTGCTTGTGCGTAGATCTCTAGAATCGAAGGAATGACAAAACTATCGCTGTAGTATTTGCAGATTCTATGGTGAGCTGCGATCGACATTGCGGCCTTGTCTGTACCCGACTGAGTCCACCAGTTGGCAATTACACTACCTAGCGTCTTTTCATCACCAGTATTCACTAACCAGCCAGATTTATGGTCTTCGATAAGTTCTGGAATAGCACCTAACCGATAACTGGCAACAGGTATGCCTCGGCTCATCGCCTCCAGTGCTACTAAAGGCAGGCCCTCGCTTTTACTCGAAATACAGAGCAAGCCTACATTGTCCCAGTATTGATCCATCTCTACTTGACCAAAGAAGTCGAGATGGGGGTACTCGCGTTCTAAATCAGCTCTGAGTGGTCCATCGCCATAAACATGGCAGGGGATTTCCTTAGGTAATTGTTTTGTAATTCGAGCAAAAGCTTTTGGCCCTTTTTCGTTGGAGAGTCGGCCGACAAAAGCGACAGCCTTACCGCGTTCTGTTTGCAGTTTGGCAGGGGCAACAAAGTTAGCGATTTGGTGAGAGGTAATAGGCAGCCGAGAAGAGATTTCATCACTTACGCTGAGCACTCGGTCAGCTAAAATCGATGTGCTGTAATCTAGCCAGCTATAAAACCTTAATTTCCCTTTCCCCAGATCACCCGAGTGAAAGGTTGAGATCACCGGTGTAGAGGTTAATTTTCCGAAGATACGTCCAATAATCCCAGCTTTATAACCATGGGTGTTCACAATACAGGGGGAGTGGGTGAGTAGCTTATACAGCTCTCGGTAGTTGCTTAAGCATCTATAAGGTAGCCCTTCCTTCGTTAGCTTATCTTTAAGAGGATGCGCGCCAAAGTCTCGCATAAAGATAACTTCGCTACGGTAGCCGTTCTGATTTAACCAACGAGTGAGGTTAAGAATATGGCTCTCGATTCCGCCTTGGTGGCGACTATCAACCAGTTGATAAATAAGCCAGTCATGAATAGACATAATCCCTTCCTCCTGTATCGCTGAGATTGTTTATCCAGATATCAGCAAGGCCTAGGCCATTCATCAGCTTCTTTAGCAAAAACAGCTGCTTAGCTGCGTCAGTAGCTCTGAGCAGGGTTGAGGGGCTTTAAAATCAGGCTAATTAACGCAATTTGCAGAAATGTTTCGCATTTTGAGAAACAAAATGAGGCTGTGTTTTTTGGTTGTTTTTTAACTTGTTGAAATTTAAGGATAAATATTTTGGCTGGCTTCTTGCTGTAACCAATACATCAAGCAAATTGGTTTCAATAGTAAGGAGAAATACTATGAAATATCTGGTCACTGGAGGCTGTGGGTTTATTGGTTCACATTTAGTAGATGCCTTACTAGCACAAGGTCATCAAGTCAGAGTATTGGATAATTTATCAACAGGTGTAGTGGACTATTTACCCGATCAGGTAGAGCTTGTATTGGGTGATGTCGCCGACTTAGCCATTGTTAAAGGTGCAATGTCAGAGATGGATGGCTGCTTTCACTTAGCGGCCATTGCCTCGGTAGAACAATCCAATTCTGACTGGGTGGGCACACATAAGGTTAATCAGCAGGGCAGTGTGAACGTCTTTGAAGCAGCGCGATATTGCGGCAGCCAAGATTCTATCCCTGTAGTTTATGCTTCATCAGCTGCTATATATGGTGATAACGCTACTATTCCTTTAGATGAAACATCAGCCCCTCGACCTATCAGTGCTTACGGTGCTGATAAATTAGGCAGTGAGCACCATGCCCGAGTCGCTTGGTTAAATCACAAGGTATCCACTGTGGGGATGCGTTTTTTCAATGTTTATGGCCCCCGTCAAAACCCCTCTTCACCTTACTCTGGGGTTATTTCCATCTTCATCGACCGAATTCTTAATAATCTCCCCATTACGATCTTCGGTGATGGTAAACAAACCCGCGACTTTATCTACGTAGCCGACGTGGTGAAACATCTGATCGCAGCCATGGAAAACACTAAAGGCGAAGCATCGGTGTTTAATGTTTGCACCGGACAATCCACCTCAATTTTGCAGTTGGCACGAACCCTATCGATGGTGGCTGGAGTTGAAGTGAACATCGATCATAAACCCGCTAGAACCGGCGATATCGCAACTTCATTAGGCGATCCAAGCCGTGCATCAGCAAGGCTGGGGTTACGTGCGGATGTTGGATTAGGCACGGGTATGGCCTTTACTGTTGAAGCGATGAAAGGTGATTCTTTAAAAGAGACCGGTTAATACTACAGAACACAATTCTTCCAGCGAACTTGGTAAGTCTAACTTTAAATACTGTGCAGAGATCAGATTTAAAGTGGGGCTTACCTTTTTTATTTAGGGTGTTTGAAATTTAATAAAGTGATGAGCCCCTGATCTGCCCAGAAAGCCTGTAGTAGGGCGGTTTAAGACGATTGATAAATGAGTAACTATGATTGGCTCTTCTTCCATTCATCTGTAAGCATACCGGCAAAACCCCAATCCTCTTCTTCAATTTCCTGGATCACAATATGGGTATGTTCAGGTTTTTTGCCGAGTACCCTTTGTAGAGAGCCAGTAATGTCTTTAACAATTTCTGCTTTTTGCTCTCGAGTGACACCTTTGGTGACTTGAACATTTACATAGGGCATTTAAATCTCACAGTTATCAGTGTTGGATTGAATTCACAGATACATTTTATCGGTAAAATAACATCTACAAGCTGGTAGAACGAGCAAGGTAGCATAGAGAGGGAGGGAGCTCTATTGATGAAGGTTTGAACCTTAAGGTATTAGAGCGTTACATATGTCTCTTTGATAAATTGCATTCCAAGTTTAGTAACCCTTTAAATAAAAGGGGAATACATCGAGATTTGTTACTAACTCTCCAAAATAAGCGACAGGTTTTGGATTGGATAAATTGCTAAAATACTGCGCAATTTGAGAAAGCACTAATATAAACAAGAGCCCGAGTGATTACTGATGGATACTCCCAGCTGTGAATACGGTGTAAACGACAACTCCTACAAAATGGCAGGTGAGATAGCTGGCCTTACGCAGTTGGTCGATGACTTTTACCAATTTATGGATGAACTGCCAGAGGCGCAGACCATTCGTAAAATGCACCCAGACGATCTTACTGAATCACGAAAGAAACTTGCTTACTTCCTATCCGGCTGGTTAGGCGGTCCTAAGCTCTTTTCTGAAAATTACGGCTCTATTCGTATTCCTCATGCCCACAGTCATTTTCCTATTGGCCCAGAGGAGAGCGAAGCGTGGATTCTCTGCATGCAAAAAGCGGTTGATAAACAGCCTTACGAAGCACCGTTTAAGGTGTATCTGATTGAACAGCTTCGTGTACCTGCAGAAAGAATCACCCAAGCTTGCCGTAGATAAATGTCCTGCAGTAACACTCTATTTTAAAAGAATTTTTACTACTTTTTGAGCTTTGTTTAATGATCAAACTACTTCGCATTGTCAGCCTTCTTGAAGGCCTCTCTTACATCGCCATCTTAAGTGTCACACTTGGGTTTATCAGCCGAGATTATGTATCCACACTCGGCATGACCCACGGCATCCTGTTTATGATCTACGTAATTCAGGTGCTGAATATCTCACACAAAGAAAATTGGACCTCAAAGCAACAGCTAGGCCTGATGCTAACATCGGTCATTCCATTCGCCTTTATTCCAGCTGAGATCTACCTACGGAAATTGGAGCAGAGCAAACGGGAAGAGAAGGAAACAACGGCGGCATAAATCGAGATCAAGGGACTGATACTCGTTTGGTTTAAAAAGTGTAGAAATTGACAGGATAGTCAATTCCTCCCATAATGGGAGGTGTGTGAAAGGGAGTTTCACTTAATGCGAATAATTTCTAAGAAAACGCTTAGGGAGTTTTGGGAATTCGACACAAAATACCTGGATGTGAAAGGCCAGTTAGAAGCATGGCACGAAGAAGTGCTCAAAGCCGACTGGAGCACGCCACAAGAAGTCAAAGCACAGTTCAGAAATGCGAATATCCTGAAAAATAGCCGAGTTGTTTTTAATATCAAAGGCAATGATTATCGGCTAATTGTATCGATTAATTACCCATATCGAATTGTGTTTATAAAGTTCGTTGGAACCCATAAACAGTACGATGAGATCGATGCGGAGGCAGTGTAATGAATATTAAGCCAATCAAAACTGAAGCTGATTATGAAGCTACTCTAACTCGTATCGCCGAGCTTATGGATGCGGAACTCAATACCCCTGAAGGTGATGAGCTTGATGTATTAACTACGCTAGTTGAACATTACGAAACTAAGCATCATCCAATCTCAGCGCCAAACCCCATCGAAGCCATCCGTTTCCGTATGGAACAATATGGTCTACAAGACAAAGACCTCATCCCTTACTTAGGCCGATCAGGACGGGTGTCAGAAGTGTTGAATTACAAACGCAAACTAACCCTGCCTATGATCAGAAAGCTACATAAAGGCTTAAATATCCCAACCGAGAGCTTGGTTCAGGATTACGAACTCAAGCAGGCCTAGGTTTTATAGGATTAAAGGGCTTTGGCACCTTTAATCCTCTGTACATTTCGGCAAGCTTTAATATCTGTACCCCAAATTTCCGTTATCGGTACTCCCGAAAGGTAATTTAAGTAATCTGAAGCAACCCTTCAGGAATCATCGGGTCGTTAATTTCTACATTTAATCCATGTAGTAATGCTAAGTTGGCAAGGGCAATACATTGGTCTGAGATAAGCGCTTCGGGGGTATCGTTTATTTCACCGTAACGAGCATGACGCTTATGGAACTCCAGTTGCAGCTCGAGACCCTCGTTAAAGATTGTTTGGTCTTTCTTCGCAATGCCGTACAGAGCCAAGCTCAATGTATAAAAGTTGAGTTGCCAAGTAAGCTTCTTGCTGGGTTTGCGAGCTTGGTACCAATCGAGGGTTTCTTTTAGCAATGGCATCGCTTCAGCGGTACGGTCTAGTAGGCAGTAGGTCAGCGCGTGGATATAGCGGTTTATGGGTGCGTGCATAAGATCGCCATCACCTGGATTTTGCCAGATTTCAGCAGCACGTTTTGCTAAAGCGGAGTCGTTGGCGCAAAGAGCATAATTGATGGCATCTATACCATCATTCTCTGATACATCAGAGTAATCAGGTTTAATACGGTGGTGATCCGGATCGTTGGAATCATAGATCATAAAAAATGGTTTAACCGTATTTTCAGCAGCCTGCTTAAAATAGGATTTGGCCTGATCTAACTCTCCAAGATAAGCGTAACTCCGCGCTACGAGGGCATAACTTGAACCTTGCCCTTTGTAGTGAGACTCAATTGGTACCTCTTCTCGTTCATAAAAACCTGATATAAGGTTTTTTTCACTTCTTTCTATTCGGTCTTTATGGCACTTAATCCACCATTGAACATCTTCTACTTTTACTACGCTCATTTAAATACTTCCTGTATTGCTTCTTTTGCTTCCTTAAAGCTCTCGATATTAAATCGATCCAGCTCCGAGCTGATATTACCTTTCAAATCTCTCTCAAACACAACCGTCTCTCCCGTAGTGGTATTGGTATGGCTTGAAATGTGGCGTTTGTTACCTTGTTTATCAGATACGTTATGCCATAGGTCTATTTCAGCTTGCCTGTATGGCCCGCCTTGACGGTTAGATGGCTGATCGACTTTCGGTTGTTTCTGTATCATTTTTTCAGCTCTTCGTATGTTTTTCCCTTTTGATCCTTGTTTATTACCTCGAACATCTTCTGCAACCGAGCGGCTGCTTGTCTGATTTCCTTTAGCTTCCCATTCCGAGAGTTTGCCATTCGTATCTTGAGTTATACCGTCGGGACCGTGATAACGATTGGTATAACGAGAATCATCATTATGCCCTAGTCGTTTTTTAGCTTGCTCCATCCCCAAATTTCCTAAGGCTTCTGCCTCAGAGCGAGCCTCTTTGAGAGCGTTTTGCAAGTCGCTGGAAAATTCTTTAGGGTTGCGAATAAGATCTTTGCCACGGCTTAAAGCCGTATCGAGTGCCAGTAATACTGCTGGGTATGCAGGTAATGCAGCAACGGCAACGGCCCCCTGCTGCTCATTATCCAGTATTTTAAAGGCTTCTTTGCCTGTATCGCGGTACGCCTTAGTCACTTCTTCTGGGGTTAAGGTTTTACCCTGTTTATCCTTAAACTCAGCTATACCTTCTTTTTGCATCCACTCGGCTGTACTGGATGCCTGAGCACGTACAACATCATTGACGACTTGTTTAGCAGCCCCTTTAACCTCATCCCACCAATCCGGTTTTTCTTCAGGTTCTTCCTTTTGGCTATTCCCACCACCTCCGCCACGGCTGATACCTAATATATTTTGGACACGAAATTCGAGAGAAGATGGCAAGAAATGTTCCATTTGACCTTGTTTATCAACCACATAATATTGCGGCCTAAAGTCCAGCGCGACATATTCGCCGTTTACAATATTTGAACGCGTGATGTTTCCGTACTGAATATCATGATAAAGCGTGTAGCCATTAGCTGACCTAACAGCAGGGCGGCTACTTAGTTCTGATAGGAATCTTCTTGGATCCATGACATAGGGAAGCTCTTCCTTTGTTAGCTCCCATACCCGCTTGATGGTTGGCATTCCATTACCTCTATCCATAGATGGGGGCGAAGATAGTAGCAAAGGGGGCAGAGGTGAGTCTATGGAACAGAACTTTCTAGATGAAACAACGAGTCTAAACTGGAGTGACCCCGTTTCAGTGAACACCTTCTAACCACTAGCAACTAACATCTAGCCGCTTGGGTCTTCCCTCTAGCCACTCCGTGGCGTCCTCTAGCGCAGCGTCCTAAAAACTCTAGGGCGAAGCCGTCCTATCCCCCAACGTACCCCAAAGGCATTGCCGTACTATCCACAACTTTACGCATAATAAACGCCGACTTAACCCCGGTTACGCCTTTAATCCGCGTGATCTTGCCGAGCAAGATATCGTGGTAACAGTCCATATCTGCCACCGCGACTTTTAACTGGTAATCGGCATCGTGGCCGGTGATTAGGTAGCACTCCATTACTTCCGGCAGGGATTGAATGGTGCGTTCAAACTCTTCAAACCGTTCGGGGATATGTTTGTCCATGCTGATATGCAGGATGGCGATAAGGTTGAGATCGATTGCGCGTTCATTTAGACGGACTACGCGATCGCGAATAACGCCGGATTCTTCCAACTGTTTTACCCGGCGAGAGCAGGGGGCTGCAGTTAGGCCAACACGCTCGGCTAGCTCCTGATTAGAAAGGTCGCCGTTTTCCTGTAATTCTCGCAATATTTTTAAGTCGAAGCGGTCCAAATTGACAGTAGATTTCATGGTTTTTGTTTAGTGCGCAATTAATTGTGTGCATTAAGTTTATTTTCTTTTGTTTTGTTGCGCAAATGGCGAATTAAAGTTGTTTTTAGATCGGTAATTGCGCATGTACCTCTATAAACTTCTCTTCATCGGTTGAGGGGTAACAAATCACATATCAATCAGTATGTGAGGGGGTAATCATCATGAGTGAGCGCTGCCAGCCTAAGAGGGTTTATCGAATCTTTAACTCAAAAACTGATGCCACAAGTGTCTACTGAAAAACTTCCCGCTGTCATTGCTTCCCCAAAGGCGCCTGACAGCGGGTTTTGCCGTTTAGGCTTTCTGCTCGAATAAAAATAATGGGTTCGCACTATGTTTGATCATCGTAAATATCGTCGTTTTGAAACTGTCCGTTTGGCTGATCGCACCTGGCCAGATCAAGAGATCAATAAAGCACCGGATTGGTGTAGCGTAGATCTGCGCGATGGTAACCAAGCGCTGATCAACCCAATGAATGTAGAGCAGAAGACCCGCATGTTTACCCTGTTGGTAAAAATGGGGTTTAAAGAGATTGAAGTCGGCTTTCCCTCTGCATCTCAGCCTGACTTTGATTTTGTGCGTAAGCTAATTGAAGAAAACCGAATCCCAGAAGACGTCACGATTCAGGTGCTAACCCAAGCACGAGAAGGTTTGATTGAGCGTACCTTTGAATCCCTTGAAGGCGTGCGCCGCGCCAATGTTCATGTGTATAACTCCACTTCGGTTGTACAGCGCCAGCAAGTGTTCAACATGAGCAAAGACGAGATCAAAGGCATCGCGGTACAAGGTGCGCAGTGGGTGCGAGATTATGCGGCTAAATACCCTGCGACCGAGTGGGAGTTCCAGTACTCACCAGAAAGTTTTACCGGTACAGAGATGGATTACGCGGTTGAAGTTTGTGATGCCGTCATCGCTGAGTGGAAACCAGAAACAGGGCAGGCGGTTGTAATCAATCTACCGGCGACTGTTGAAATGTCCACACCCAATGTTTTTGCCGATCAGGTTGAGTATTTCTGCCGTCACCTAAAACAGCGAGATCAAGTACGTATCAGCTTACATACCCATAACGACCGTGGTTGCGGTGTTGCGGCAGCAGAGTTGGGCGTTATGGCCGGTGCCGATCGTGTTGAAGGTACCTTGATGGGTAACGGTGAGCGCACCGGTAATATGGATATCATCACTATGGGTATGAATCTTTACTCACAGGGTGTAGATCCAGAGTTAGACTTCTCTGATATCAAAGAGATTATCGAGGTGGTTGAGTACTGTAACGAACTACCTGTTTCTGCCCGTCACCCTTGGGCAGGTGAGTTGGTGTATACAGCCTTCTCTGGCAGCCATCAGGATGCGATTCGTAAATCGGTTAACTATCACCAAGAGCATAATCAACTGCATTGGGATGTGGCTTACTTACCAATCGATCCACGCGATATTAACCGTGAATATGAAGCGGTTGTGCGTATTAACAGCCAAAGCGGTAAGGGCGGTGTAGCCTTGGTATTGGAGCGCGATTACGGTATCCAGCTACCAAAATGGATGCATATCCCGCTAAGTAAAGTGGTGCAGTCTGCTGCTGAGCAAAAGGGGATTGAGATCTCTCCTGAGGTGATCCACCAACTTTATCAACAGCACTTTGTTGCTGTACCGGAGCAATGGCAGCTTGATCGTTACGATCTGCACACTGACAACCAACAAGTTGAAGCTAAATTTAGCGTTGGTAACACTGTATTTAACGGCCAAGGTACCGGAGCTCTAGAAGCGCTAAGCGATGCGCTTGAGAAACAATATGCATGCTCCATAGAGATCACTCAGTTTGATGAACATGCCATCGCGACCGGCACAGCAGCGCAAGCGCAAGCAGCAATTGCTATGACAGTGAACGGTGTCAGTGCGCAAGGTGTCGCAACTAAGGAAGATACATCTGCTGCAGCGCTGCAAGCAGCGCTAATCGCCTTTAGCCGAATTGCTGATCAGAACGCCGTAAGTGCGGCTTAAAATCGAAGAGAATGTGCAGCTACAGATCTGATCTGTAGCTGTAAAATATCTATCATTTCTTACTAGACTATTTTTTAGAGCGAAGCGGGAAAACCTGCTGTTTTAGCCAACCCTCAGGCACATAGTCGCCAACCACGCCGTAATCCTGCGGCCACTCTTTTTGGCCTTTTACCGCTGTCCCGAAGATATAATCGATAAAGGCAAAGTGTGCTGCGTAGTTTCGATCAATCGCCGCTTTATCCGATGAGTGGTGCCAGTGGTGGAACTGTGGCGTCACGATAATGTACTTCAGCCAGCCAAAGTTGATTTGGGCATTGGTGTGATTGAGTACTGCTTGGAAGCCAACAATAATGATGTAGGCATCCAATACGCTTTTATCAAAACCCAGCACAAATATCGGTGCTAAGACAAAGCAGCGGGTCGCAATCAGTTCACCTATATGTTGGCGCGAGCCTGCCAGCCAATCCATGGTTTTGGCACTGTGGTGGATTGCGTGGAAGCGCCAGAAGAAAGGTACTTCGTGGTATACACGATGTAGAGCGTATTGAACCAGATCAGCGACTAGCAACACTAAGAACAGTTGCACATACCAGTTAATGCCTTGAATCAGTTCTTGTGATCCGCGTTCTACTGCCCAGCCAAATGCACCGGATACAAACTGGTTCGCGACCAGTAGTACAAAACCAACGATGAGATGGTTTACAAAAAAGTGGTGCAGATCGGTTTGCCATTCGGGGCGTAGAATTGCTTGTTTACGATGGGGGATGATCTTCTCGATAAAGATAAAGATCAGGGTGGAGCCGAGCAGATCGAGAATAAACCAGTCCAAGCCTATATAAGGTGTATCGGTTGGGATATCACCCACTTCTACTCGATGACCGCCCAGCGCGATCGCAATCACAATCAAGACCCAAGCCAGCAGTCCTGCGCGTTTATTGGTATTTCGCACAAAGTTAAGCAGGCCTAAGCTACCCGAGATTATCAGCGATACGAACATCACCGTGCGCAGAACGTTGGCGTCATAAGCGGCGCGCAGCTCAGGGGTTGTTAGATACTCAGGGAAGTGAAAGGCACAGACGCCGAGTAGTGAGAGTAGGGCAAGCGTAACGGCGATATAGCCACTGATACGGCCTTCGCCAAAACGTAGTTCGCCGCCTTCTAAGCGTTTGAGTAACATCCGTTGTCCTTACGGTGATCCAATTTAAAGTGCTGGGATTATATACAAGGCAAGCGTTATTCACATCTTGCCCTGCAACATAAGCATTTAGAGAGACTCTATTGCGTTAGCCAAAATAGTGCAGCACTGATCAATCTCCTTTTCAGATAGATTCAGCGCAGGCATAAACCTCAGGGTGCGTTCATTTGGGGCGTTTAGCAGTAGGCCAAGCTCTCTTGCCTTATCCACAAGCTGAGGTGCCGATAGCTCAGCGGTATCTAGAGCGATCAGTAGGCCTTTGCCTCTCACCGAGCCTAGTGAGTATTGCTGAGAAAGCTCAGAGAGTTTTTGGCTGAGTAACTGGCCCATCTGCTCAACATTAGCGAGAAAGCCTTGTTCCAGTACTTTATTCACAACCGCTTGCGAGACGGTGCACATTAGCGGGTTGCCGTTATAAGTACCGCCCTGATCGCCGTATTCAAAACAACTGTGCTCGGCTTTGGTGAGCAACGCTGAAATCGGGACGCCACCGCCTAAGCCTTTACCTAAGGTCATGATGTCCGGTTGGATATTTAAATCTTGGTAGGCGAAGAGGTTACCGGTTCTGCCGATGCCGGTTTGCACTTCATCGATGATCAGTAGCAAGTTGTGCTTTTTACACAGGACTTCTAAGCCTTTGACAAACTCGCTATCAGCAGGGATAACACCTGCTTCGCCTTGAACAAGCTCTAGCATGATCGCGACAGTATGTTGATCAATAGCAGCTTCAGCTGAGGCTAAGTCGTTGTAGGGCGCTTTAGTAAAGCCGCTCACTTTCGGTTCGAACAATGGTGCAAAGGTCGCTTTACCGGTGGCGGACATGGTCGCTAAGGTTCTGCCATGAAAACTCTGTTCAAAGGTAATGATCTTAAAAGCACCTTGTTTGTGATTCTGGCCCCACTTTCTTGCCAGTTTTATTGCACCTTCATTGGCTTCTGCACCGCTATTGGCAAAGAAGACCTGATCGAAACTTGAGTTAGCACAAAGGGTCTTGGCCAGCTCAATCATCGGTTGATTAAAAAAGCCAGGGCCAGGGTTTATCAGTTGTTGTGATTGTTCTATTAGTGCTTGCTGGATTAGATCTGGGCTGTGACCGAGGGTATTCACCGCCCAGCCTTGCACCATATCCAGATATTGTTTGCCGTTCTGATCAAACAGGTAGTGCCCTTTACCTTGGGTAAAGCAGAGTTCTGGCCTTGGTGCGATCGGCATTACAAAGCCTTTATCGGTCAGTGAGTTGTTAATGGACACGTCCTGAACGCTTAATTGTGTGGGAGCTACCCCAGTTAAGTAGGTCATTTTTATATCCTTGAGAGAATTTAGAGCAAAAAAAAAGCCGCAGGGGTTACCTGCGGCTTTTTGGGAATTTGGAACGCTTATTAGTTATTTGCGTCGTCGAGATCCAACACCCAAAGAGGCACAGGCAACCGATACGCGGCGTCGCAACGTATTTGTCGTAAGAGTCTGTGTGCTAGGTGTGGTTTTCATAGTGGCTGAGTATGTCAGCCACTTTAGGTTGTGGTCAAGAGGGCTCGATTGAATGCCTTTTAGCAAACCAATAGGTTCGGCAAGATCGAGTGATATTGATCCGCTGAGTTGATCAAGGATTTAGCGGTGAGCGCTTCTACGCCATAAACTTCGGTGGTGACACCGTAACGTTTTTTGATGTGCGCTAACAGCAGATCAAAGTCGCCATCGCCTGAAAGCAAAATCACTTTATCCACATTCGGTGCGGTATCCATAACATCAATAGTAATGCCTACATCCCAATCGCCTTTGGCAGAGCCGTCTTTACGTTGGATGTAAGGTTTGAGTTTTACATCAAAGCCAATGTGGCGCAGTGCATCCTGAAACTTCTTCTGGCCGTCATCTTTACGTTCAATCGCATAAGCGTAAGCGTGAACAATCTCTCCCTGTTTGCTGATCTCTTGCCAGAATTTACGGTAGTTAAACGGGCATCCGAACGCCTGACGGGTGGTGTAATAGATGTTCTGGACGTCTACAAAAATAGCAATGCGAGACACAATAGAGCCTTTGTTATGATTCAAGAATGAGCACTATATCAGACTCGTGTTGAGATATGCTGCTGCAAGCCGCGGAAAAGCTGGAAAAAAGCCCGAGTCTGCACTATCGTTGCAAGAGTTAGTAAAAAAGGTTTTACTGATTGTTACTGGTTGATTATTCGGAGTTTTTTAATGTCTGCTTCAGACGCTGCAAGCCCTCAGAAAACGAATAGAAAAAAGATCGATCTTTCGATTGTTTTTGCCATCTGCGGTGCACTGTTTTCATTGCTTATTTTTCTATTTATGTTTAAGCAGGAGCGTGATGCAGCGATCCAACAGTTTCAGGTTGAAATGACACAGGGAGCAGCATCATTCCAGCAGTCATTAACTCAAAATTCCTACTCCTTAGAAACCTTACAGGCCGTTTATCAGTTAGATCCAACGGTTGATCAAGAGCGACTTGAACAAACGATTAATAGCTTGTTTAGTCGTCATACTTCTTTGAAAGGGATAGCTATTGAAAGTGACTATAGCTCGGTTCGTATAGCTGGCCCTACTACTGATTCTATTTTTAACCTTTCTGAAGTTGTTGGGGCGTTAAGTAGTCTTTCCTCAGAGCAGGTTAAGACACTGACTTTAGATCAAGAAACCTACGTATTGGTTTCTGCTCAAGCTGGCAACGCCCAGCTAGCAGGCGTTATTTCACTTAGCTCTGTGCTGGAGCAAAGCCAACTTCAAAATGCCTTAGGTCAAGTTCAATTCACCCTGCTAGATGCAAACAAGAAGGTAATTCTTGCGCACGATAACTCTTCACTTGCCTTGGATGCGATGCTTTCCAGTTCTGTTCAGCTATTGGATAAGCAATGGACGCTAGATATCACTGCTACTGAAGAACGTATTGCTGCAGGTATGAGTTTCACTCCTGCATTATTTTTGATGACTGGCCTACTGCTTTCATTCTTGGTGGCTTCTTATCTGAAGCGCGTGGGGCGTCATGTTAAAACGTTGCGTACTGAACAAGCGAATTTGACTGAACAGATCGCGGAAACAAGCTGGGCTGACCCATTAACAGGATTGGTTAATAAATTACACTTTGATGAAGCCTTGGATGTTGAATGTCGCCGTGCGGTACGTGAGTTTTCACCACTCACCATGATGTTGTTGAAGATAGATAGTTTTAAAGAATTCAGTGATGAATATGGCGTTGAGGCTGCAGAAGGTATGCTTCAAGAAGTGTCTAGTGTGCTCAAAAACTCTGTGGGTCGTCCAGGCGATATGATCGCGCGTATTGATAATCATCTGTTTGCTTTCATCCTACCTTCCACTAATGAGATGGTGATTCAATTAGCAGAACGTTGCTGTAACACAATTTATGATCACGGCATCCCTCATCAAGCATCGTCGATTGAGAAAGTCGTTACTCTAAGTATCGGTGTGGCAACGATGCAGCCTTCACGTTTGCTTACCCCTGAATATCTTCTTGAATTGTCGAAGCAACAACTGCAAGAAGCTGAAGCTAAAGGCGGTAACCAGTTTCATGCGTTTGTGGATGGTGTCAAAGAGCCCCCTTTAACTTATAACGTATAGGTCGATTGGCCTGATGCGAAATATCGGGCCGGTCAGTCGACGCTGGCTGTCTGAGATCGAAATCTACTCCTTAGCTGATCTAGAACAAGTTGGCCCAATAGTCACTTATAAGATGATTAAGTCTATGCGTGGCGGTGAGGTCAGTATCAATCTGTTGTGGGCGCTGGTTGGGGCTTTAGAAGATATTGATTGTCGTGATCTCTCGCCTGAACGAAAAGCTGAACTTCGTAAACTTCTCAAAGACTCGTAAAGCTCATTGTTAATAGATCCACCTAGCCGAAAAGGATTGATTGATGACTGCTCTAACAACCTTGTACTCTCGATTGCTTAAGGATGCACAAACACAACAGCATCGTCGATTACTGGTGGTGAGTGGTACTCAAAAGTGGTGTTACGAGCAAGCAAGAGAACTAAGTAGCGAAACCCATGGTGAAGCCGAATGGCTGTGGGTCAGTGATCATGCGCCGATTAAAGCTCAGTCTGTGCGCGCCACTCAATGTCATCAGTTATTAGGCCAGTCGCTTTCAGCGGTGATCTTTGATGCTTGGTCGGGTTTTAATCCCAACGCCTTTGGTCAGATCTCCGGTACTTTAAGCGGCGGTGGAGTGATGGTTTTACTCTGCCCCGATCTAGATCATTGGGCCGAGTTTGATGATCCAGAACATCAAAGCTTAGTCGCTCATCCTTATTGTTCTTCCGATGCTGGTCGCAGATTTATCTCGCGTCTAGCGATGATCTTAGAAGATGATGCCTACACGCTGGTGTATAGAGAAGGGCAAGCGCTTGCAGGTGTTGAAGCCGAGCTGCCAAGCTCCGCAGCATTGGCCGATCAGCCAGATGATAATGTGGTGCTGCCGAGTAAAACCAAAGATCAGCAACGAGCGGTTGAGTTGATCCTATCTCAGTTTCGTCGTGGTAGGCGTCCTGCAGTGATTACTGCAGACAGAGGTCGTGGGAAATCTGTTGCTTTAGGTATCGCTGCTGCACAGCTATCAGGCTTAGATTTTCAAGATATCTTAGTAACCGCGCCCGAGCAGTCATCGGTAGATGAAGTCTTTAGCATGGCCCATCAATTACTGCCTGATTATGACTATCAACTGGGTAAGCTTTGTCATTTAGGTCATTGCATCCGTTACGTGACGCCAGAGCAAGCGTTGCAAGAACAAGGTGAAGGACAGGTGTTGCTGGTGGATGAAGCCGCAGTGATTCCGGTGCCTGTATTAAGTAAGTTACTACAACGTTTCCCTCGTATTGCTTTTGCTTCCACCATTCATGGTTATGAAGGCACAGGGCAGGGCTTTGCGGTTCGCTTTAAGCAAGTTCTGGAAAAGCATGCACCCAATGCTAAATCGCTTCATCTGAATCAGCCGATCCGTTGGACCAGCAATGATCCCCTAGAACAGCTGACCTTTAATCTGCTGTTACTCAATGCTGAGCCTGCTGCGACAGATGATCTAAAGCGTACTTACCAGTCTATTGCCGACTGCCAGATAGAGAAGTTAGATCGTGATCAACTCGCGGAAGATTATCAGACCTTAACGCAGTTGTTTGGTTTGTTAGTGTTGGCTCACTATCGTACATCACCCGGTGATTTAAGGGTGTTATTAGATAGCCCCAACCTACATATCTGGCTAATGAAGGTCGATGGTCAAGTAGCTGGTGCTGCGCTGGTCGCCGAAGAAGGCCCTTTGCCGGAAGAGTTGGTCGATGATATCTGGTCGGGTAAACGTCGCCCTCGTGGCCATCTGTTACCGCAAACACTGGTAGGGCAAGAAGGTGCAAAGGGCGCAGCTTTGCTCAAGGCGGGTCGGATTATGCGTATAGCGATTCACCCCGCCCTACAGCATAAAGGTTTAGGTCGAACGCTGTTATCCACTGTATCTGACAGTGCGAAGTCTGCAGGTTGGGATTACTTGGGTGCCAGCTTTGCAGCTAGTGCAGAGCTAATCAGTTTTTGGCAGCACTGTGGTTTTGAAACCGTACGTATGGGCTCTACTCGAGACAGTGTCAGCGGTTGTCACGCTGCGTTGGTTCTATTGCCTTTAACAGAGCAGGGGCAGAGCCTTGAAAAGCAGCTGAGACAGCGCTTTATTGAGCAACTCAATTATCGCTTGAGTGATGACTTGGTTGATCTAGACCTGCCTGTAGTGTGTCGATTGTTGCAGCATGGTGGTTATCTTCCCGAGTTAACCGCCCATGACCAATCTGATCTGATCGCATTTGCTGTGCATAACCGTAATTACGAAGGTTGTGCTTTTGCTATCCACAAGCTGCTTTTACAGTTTTTGGATCAGGTGGAAGATAAGCAGCTGGAAATGTTGCTCGAAAATGAAGAATTTACCCTGCTAATCGAGCGGAATCTACAGCAAAAAAACTGGGAACAGCTGGAAGTTAGAGGGCAGGGGCGTAAACAGATGATGCGCCAACTGAAGTCGATTACGGCGTTGTTGTTAGAAAAAGTTTATTAGCTAATCTCGTTAGAAACTTTCATAACGAACTTAGGCGCGGGTTAGCGCCTAAGTGTGAGTGTGTTTCCTTTCTGAATGATCTCAAGGTATTTCATAAAGCTCATACCGAGTAGTACCGTTTCACCATCCATGTGTGGATTAATATGCCCACGAACGTTTTGCATGCTAATCCCACCAAGGGTGACGGTATTCAGCTCAGTGTTGTACACATCAATCACGCCATTAGCGGTATCTACCTGACGCTTTAACCCAGGCCTAAGGCCAATGCGGTCGGCTACTTCTTGCGGCACGCTGATATTGGTCGCGCCGGTATCCAATAGAAAGATAACCGGTTGGCCGTTGATCTCTCCCGGTGCAACGTAGTGTCCCGCTCTGTTTTGCTGCAGTACCACTTCGTTACTGCCGCTGGTGACGAGATTACGATTGGGATTGTATTTGTCGTTTACCTGCTCTTCAAAGAACAGCCACAACATTCCTAAAAACAGGACCCATGCGACGGCCCACATTCCTTGGCCAATACGTTTTGGTGTGTGTTGAGATTCCATCCAGCCCCACAAGAATTAATCGATGTTAATTTATTGTAAGGAACTCGCTTGCAGAATAGAACCTCGATTCATTCAATCCTTAAACTGTGCATCAACTCAGTTGTTGTAGATGGTCTCGAGTTAGTTGGATCTGTTGATCAATCGCTTGGGTGAGATGACTAAAATAAACCCGTGGTTCGATCTTGATTACTTCGGGTTCAAGGATCTCTTGGGTGACCAATTGGTCGATATCATGAACGGTAGGATCACAAAGCTCATTTTCACGCATATTTACCAAGATATACTGTAATTGAACTCTCACAGCAGCAGGGCAGTGACCAAGATTGGCAGCTTTATTTCCTAAACCGCGCAAACGCGCGAGAGACTCTGCAAAATGGGGACGGCGGAGTAAGTTTTGCCATAGCTCTTCACCATTATGGTCATTATTGCTCGCGGTTAGCGAGCAGATATCTGCGATAACGGTGAGTTCGTGGAGCAGTTTTTCGATTAGTTCACAGTGCTCCATAAAGCTGCCTGCGGGCTCTGCTTCAATCTGCTTCCACTTGGTAAACTGCAGATTAACTCGCTTAACATTGCCGCCGTAGCTTTTATCAAGCAGTGGCCGCCATAGCGAGTTGATCTCATTACTTAGCTGTCGCTGTTGTGCTTGGTTTGTGCTATCTAAATTTGCACAGATGCCGCGGTGGCGCTGTAGGCTCTGGATTAGATTCAACAGCGCGCTTAGCTGTTCAATTCCGCGTAGTGTCTTTTCGCGACGTTTTTTGCGCAATTTTCTTCTTTTAAACCAGCTAGCTAAACCAATTAGGACGAAAAGAAACAGTACAAGGCTAATCTCGATCATGATGTCACCTCCTTAGTGGCTGCTTTAAGCGCAAGTGTTTCTAGATAGCCGGTGAGCTCCGTAAGGGAATGCGCTTGTTCACTGTGGTGCTGAAGAATGTTGCCTATATCGGTAAGCTTTTCACTTAACTCGTTACTGGCAGAGGCATGTTCGTCGATGGAGAAGTTAACCTCCTGAATGAGTTCAAGGCTACGCTCGCTACCAGATTCGATCTGTTGCAAGAGGTCATGCATCTCTTCACAAGTATGTGAGCCGGTTTGTAGCTCTTGCTCGCTTCGGTTCATGCTTTCAGTGACTTCATTTACACGTGCAAGCATGGAGTTAACCAGAAGGGTGATATCACCTGTCGCTTTTTCAGTATTACCGGCTAACTGGCGTACCTCATCTGCGACAACGGCGAAGCCTCGTCCTGCTTCACCTGCTCGTGCAGCCTCAATCGCTGCGTTCAGTGCCAATAAGTTGGTTTGTGCTGCAACTTCTTCGATTGTACTAACGAAAGATTGGATTGCTTCAGCTTCTTCAGATAGCTGGGAAATCTTGGTGCAGGTATCAGTAAACTGATTACGAACACCACTGATCGCGTGGCTCAAATCAGAGGCTTGCTGAGTTCCTTTATTACATAAGGTCTGCGAGTCTTCGGCACTGTTTTGAGTGTTATGCACATGATCTCTGATCAGTTGGACGGTTTGGCTCATCTCTTCTGATGCACTGGCAACTGTTAAGAGCTGATTTTGCTGTTCTGATGCGGCATTTGCGGTGTGCTTAGCTAAGTTCTCTAATTCATGAGTAGAGAACTTCATCTCGTTGCACAGCTGATCGGTTAAGGTATTCAGTTCTTCGTAATCGCGGGCAAAACCATAGAGGTTTTGTGCTGCGTCTCTAAGCGGCTTGTCTGAACTGGTATGTCGTGTACGGAACTGCATCTGCTTTTGTGAGAATGCTTCGATTACTAGAGAAAGGTTATGCCAGCGACGTTGGCTCAACAGAATATAGCTGAGCTGAAAGTAGCTAAGTGGGATTAATAACCAAAGTGCTTCTATATAGCCGGTTACCAATGTGGCGATTGTCAGCAACCAACCCAACAACAGTAAAATGCCTGAAGTGAGTAATGAACAGCGGCTCAATACGCTGTAGCCAAATGTTAGTAGCAGCATCTTAGTGCTCCCCATCAAAATCTATTATCTGGGTATTTAGCAAAACTTAAGCCAGATATTTCATGGGGTTACTCTAATGCCCGATATTGTTGTGTTAGAGAGAGGTGGCTAATTTTAAAACGCACGGATTTAATTCGTCTTTGTGCACTGCGACAGTGCGAGGGCTTTATTCTGGAGCGTTATCTATTAATCGAAATTGTCTAAAAGAGTTTTAATTTCTTTCGGCTTAAATTGTCATAGCGATGTAGAATAACAGTCATAATTGGGCTTTATGCTAAAAGAAAAGAGAGGGTTTATGCACATTTGGGTTGATGCCGATGCCTGTCCAAAGGTTATCAAAGAGATTTTGTTTCGGGCTGCCGAACGTAAACAGGTGCCTGTAACGCTGGTGGCTAATCAATTCCTAAGTACACCTCCTTCACCGTTGATCAATGCAGTGCAAGTACCGCAGGGCTTTGATGTAGCGGACAATCATATCGTTGCCAAAATGGAAGAGGGTGATCTGGTGGTAACGCAAGATATCCCATTGGCTTCAGAAGTGATTGATAACAAGGGTGTGGCAATAAATCCTCGCGGCGAACTTTATACTCCGGAAAATATTCGTCAGCGGTTATCTATGCGTGATTTTATGGAGACCCTGCGAAGCTCGGGTGTAGAGACTGGTGGACCGTCTGCTTTTAGTCAGGCTGATCGCCAAGCGTTTGCGAATTCTCTGGACCGTTTTTTAGCAAAAAATCTGAAAAAGTAATTTTTTGTGCGCCGCACAAAAAAGTTCTTGACTAAAAAACGTACAAGATTTATCTTTGCTGTAAATGGATTGCTGCACCGCAGCAACGGAAACTTTTGGAGACAAAACTATGTACGCTGCTAACAACCCTTTCGCTGATTTCATGAAGCCTGAACTACTATCTAACGAAATCGCTGAGCTATTCAAGCCAGTTCAGTCTCTAGTAGACGTTAACACTAAGACTGTTGAAACTTTGGTTGCTCTTCAGAAAGCATACGTTGAAGAACTAGCTAACGCTTCTGTTGAACAGTTCAAAACTCTATGCGAGTGCAAAGACCCTAAAGCTGCTCTAGACCTACAGGTTCAGTTCTACAAGTCTGTTGAAGCTAAAACTGCTGAAACTGCAGAGAAAAGCGTTGCAGCTATGACTGTTGCTAAAGATGCTTACGTTGCTACAGTTGAAGAGTCTGCTAAAAAAGCGACTGAAATGGCTGAAGAAACTGCTAAAAAAGTTGCTGATCTTAAAGTAGCTTAATTTCAGTTTCATACTGAATAATAAAAAGCCGATGTAGAGAAGGGCATCGGCTTTTTTGTGTCTGCGATTTAGCGTTTTAAATTAAACCTCAATCACGACATCCGTTTCTGGAGTGCAACTACACGCCAGAACCACGCCTCGAGCTTTCTCATCTTCAGATAGCGGAATTTCCGATTGGCGATGTGCATGACCAGACGCTAAGGTCACTTTGCACGCGCCACATACACCCGCACGACAGCCGGAAGGAATCATGATTCCTTGATCTTCAGCTTGCTCTAGCAATGTGGTTTGGCTATCGCCGGCAAATGAAATTTCGCCAAAGGTTAGCAGAACACTGTGCTTTTCTGCTTCTGGATCAACACCGGGAGGTGCACCAAAGCTCTCTTCAAACCACTGTTGCTCCGCTAGACCTAGTTGGCGGCAGTAAGTTTTAGCATGATCCATAAAGCCCTCAGGGCCACAGCACATCACCGTACGTTCTGGCAGATCCGGAATTAGCTCAATGAGCTGTTTGCGGCTAATACGGCCTTTAATGCCTTGCCAATCGTCATCTGGTTGGCTCAAGCTAAAGATGATCTTTAGGTTCGGGTTTTGGCGTTCTAGCCAAAGGAGCTCGTCTTCACAGATGAGATCTTCTTCGGTTCTAGCTTGGTGGTAAAACACTACATCGCGTTGGCTGTTTCGATCGGTTAGTTCGCGTGCAATCGAAAGCATAGGAGTGATACCGCTGCCAGCTGATAGCAGTAGTAGTGGTTTATTACCTGTATTGCCTTCGTGGAACTCACCTTGTGGAGCGAGGGCAGGTAACTTATCCCCAACCTGTAAATTATCATGGAGCCAATTGGAGGCGATGCCATCGGTTACGCGCTTAACCGTGATTGCGATATCAGCGCTTCTAGAAGGTGAAGAAGATACGGTATAACAGCGGGTGACTGTCTCACCGTTGATCGGCAACATTAAGGTTAGAAACTGACCTGCGATATAATCTGTTGATAGGCCCTGTGGTACTGCAAAGCGGAAGGTCACTACGTCGCGTGTTTCATCAATGCGGCGGATACATTCTAGATCGACCTGCTGAGTCGCGGCCCAAGTTTCTTGGCTATTGCTGTCGTTAGTGTCTCTAATAACGGGCGCATTATCGGGGTATTGAGCAGGCTGTTTAACCTCTAATACCTCAACCGTATCGCCTTGCTTAATCTGGCCTTCGTTAAGAGGCACAAGGTTTTGGCCAAAATAGACTTCGTTATCCTCACCTTTACGGTAGTTAGCCAAGGTTTTAATTGGTTCACCCGCAGGTACTGGCTGTCCAGTTTTGGGATCGATAGTCGTTAGTACGCAACGAGAGCAATCTTTAACGATCTCAAACTCTACTTCACCAATACGGATGCGCTTCCAGCTATCCTCGGCGAAAGCTTCGCACCCTTTTACAACAAGGTTGGTACGGAAGTGATCCATATTTACTTGTGTGGAAGCGCGGCTATTCAGATCAGCCAATGAAGCTTCAGAGATCACAAGTAGAGGATAACCATCGGCAAAAGCGACGGGCTTATCGGGTCTACGAGAGGTTACGCGTTCTGATTGTTCGCCAAAATAAAGAAGCTGGCATTCACGGCCCAGTTTTTCGCTGAACCATTCATCTAGCCATTCACCACAATGTTGAGCGTTGATCTCGGTTCCCCAAACACGTACCTGATGGTAGTTTTGGAAAAAGTCAGGATAGCGCAAGCTTAAGTGATCGCCATCAGGCGCAATCACCTCTAAACCATCTTCACGTAAAACCGTTTCGAAAAGTAGCATCGATGGCACTTGGCGAGCAGAAAGTAGTTCGCCTTCCGGATCGCTCAACATAAAGCGTCGGTCAAAAGACAGTCCGCTCTCAGTTACAAAAGCGTCCGACAAACTAATGCCGCCTAATGATTTTATGGGGAAAGTATTAATACCACTGAGTTGAATATCTGACACGTCGTCGGCCCTTAAGAGGATTAGTAGGGTAGGCGGCTAGAGATAGAATCTAAACGAACTCTAAAGTTGTTACCTTCCTGATCTTCGGCAATCAGAAACTCCCCTTCAGAAGTATATTCCAGATCAAGAAAGCGTAAGCGCTGACTAAATGCGGTATCATCTTCTTTCCATTCAACAAGATGGATAGCGTTGCGCATACAGGCTAACTCGTAGCCGTCATGAATTTCGCAATTGATAGGTTGATACGCTTGCTTGTCAGCCATGGCCTAAACCCACTATTTATTATTTTCTACAGAATACTGTTTGCTCACTGGAAATAACAGGCTGTTAAGGGGAAAGCATTGGATCTGGATAAACGTCATCTACTTAAACTGGCTAATATGAAGATGCCATTTGGTAAGTATCAAGGACGAGTACTACTCGATCTACCCGAAGAGTACCTGCTTTGGTTCGCCAAGAAAGGTTTTCCAAAGGGGGAGCTGGGCTCGTTGTTAGAGTTGATGCTAGAGATTCGTATTAACGGTTTAGAATCGGTATTACAGCCTTTACGAAATACTCGTTATTCTTAATTCGCTTGCTTTACATTTAATCACCCCAACGATCCATCCAAACATAGCTTTGAGCGACTATTATTTAGTTAACCTCAATAGGCTTAAGGATGGATTCATGCTTAAACGACTATCATCTCTTCTAATCGCATGTTGGATAGCACTATTCAGCTTTAATGCTTACTCAGCCTCCAAAGCTGAAATCAACGCTAAAAGCACAGAAGCTTTACAAAAGTTTTATCAACACAGCTCGGCTGGACAAAGCTTAGTCCAGCAAGCCAAAGGGGTTTTAGTTTTCCCCGAGGTTTATAAAGCGGGTATAGGCATCGGTGGTGAATATGGTGAAGGAAAGCTTTTAGAAAAAGGTAAAACAACCGGTTATTACACCATTGCTGCGGCATCGATTGGGTTTCAGTTAGGTGCTCAAATTAAGTCAGAGATTATCCTGTTTATGACTGATGCAGCTTTAAAGCAATTTAAGCGGAGTGATGGTTGGGAAGCCGGTGTAGATGGCAGTGTTGCCGTCGTAACAGTAGGTGCGGGTGGCGAAATTGATACCAGCACGATTAAAGATCCAATCATTGGTTTTATTTTTTCTAATAAAGGCTTGATGTATAACTTATCCCTTGAAGGATCAAAGATCAGTAGGAAGAGATGATGAAGAAACTATTTCTAGCACTATGTATGAGTGGTTTAGCTTTGAATGTTTACGCTGCCAAGCCTGAGTGGGCGGGCCAAGGCGCAGATAAGCATCAAGCTAAAAAAGAGGCCAAGCAAGCGGCTAAAAACTACAAAAACAAAGATAAGGATACCGAAGAAGAGCAATCCATCGTAAGTGATACGAAGTCTATTCTGGATGATCTCTTTTCTGACAAAGAGAAAGAGACCATCAAAGATTATTACAATGAAAATGCCAAATCAGGAACAGGTAAATACAAAGGCAAGATGAAGGAGCTGCCTAAAGGTTTGCAGAAAAAGTTAGAACGTGGCGGTGAACTCCCTCCAGGTTGGCAAAAGAAAGTAGCCCGTGGAGAAGTGTTGGATAAAGACTTACGAGATAATGCTGAATATCTGCCTGACGATCTTCTTTCTCGTTTACCCAAAGGTGATGCGGCGATTGAGATTATCAAACTCAAAGATAAAGTCATTAAAGTGGGCAAAGGTGAAGGCACAGTAGTCGACATCATCGATATTGCTGATATCCTAACGGGCGGCAGTGCTAAGTAAACACTGTTCGACCCGAGTGATATGAGTAGATAAAGAATGACCCCAGCGATTAATGCAGCTAAAAAAGCCAAGGTAGCCTATCAAGTTCACGAGTATCAGCACGATCCAAGTGCAGAATCCTACGGCGAAGAAGCTGCGCAAGCGCTGGGTTTAGATCCTGCCCAAGTCTTCAAAACCCTCCTCGTTGCGATCGGTGGTGACAACAAAAAACTTGCTGTCGGTGTTGTACCTGTGTCAGGTCAGCTAGATCTAAAAGCAATTGCTACGGCGCTAAAGGCAAAGAAAGTCACTATGGCAAACCCGCAAGATGCAGAACGTGCAACGGGTTATGTTGTGGGAGGCATCAGCCCATTAGGCCAAAAGAAACGTCTGCCACTTATTTTGGATGAAAGTGCAGGCAACTTTGAAACTATCTGTATGAGTGCTGGCCGTCGAGGTTTAGAGATCGAGATGTCAGCAGAGGACTTACTTAAGCTAACTTCTGGAAAGATGGCGGCAATTGGGCGTTAAGAGTATCCTAAATTCCTAAATTTTAGTATTCAAAAAAGGAAGCAGAGAAAAATGATCTCACTTGAATTTTTGATTACCTCTCTTATTGTGGTACTTATTCCAGGAACCGGTGTTCTCTACACAGTAGCCACTGGGTTATTTATTGGTAAACGTGCCAGCTTATTTGCGGCGTTAGGTTGTACGATCGGTATTGTGCCATCGCTTTTAGCAAGTATTTTGGGATTGGCAGCGATTTTTCATGCCAGCGCTGTGGCCTTTCAGATCGTTAAATTTGTTGGTGTTGCCTATCTTCTGTATTTGGCATGGTCGATGTGGCGTTCATCGTCATCTCTTGCATTAGATCAGAAAGAGAAAGAGGCCAAATATAGTGTTATTGCTATGAAAGGCTTTTTAATCAATATCTTAAATCCTAAGCTATCGATCTTCTTTCTCGCTTTTTTGCCACAGTTTGTCTCACCTGAAGTTGGCTCGCCATTAATGAACATGTTTGTGTTGGGTCTTATCTTTATGATGATGACCTTTGCTGTGTTTGTGATTTATGGATTTTTAGCAGGGCGGTTTAGCGAATTTGTTGTTGGGTCTGAAAATATTAGCCGGATGATGCAAAAGATTTTTGCCGGCAGTTTTACTTTGTTAGGTATGAAGTTGGCGTTTAGCGACAGGGGTTAAAAACTCTTGAATTAAGCTCTCATGGTACTTTTAATACTGAGAGCTTAGCGAATTCTGTACTACTTTCTGCAGCAAAAATGCTTAGTTTAAACAACTAAATGCATCTTCTATAAGGTCTTTAATCTCTGCTTGATTGTTAACCCTTGAGTAAGAGCGAACTCCGATCAGTTGCATCTGTAAGAACCGAGCAAGTCGGTTAGCATCTTGTTGAGTTTCTAACTCCCCTTCCTGCTTAGCTTGGTTTAGTAAGCGCGCAAATGCATTTTCCATTACCTTCATCAATCTCCGTGCTTCCTCAAGGAGCTCTTTATTATCAGTGTTGAGCTCAGAGATAGTTTTAACCAGCATACACATCTCATTCGGACGGATTTGATTACTATCTAGCGCAGACGTAAAAATGAACTTTTTTAGAGCCAACAGGGGAGATGATTGTGCCTCTTCGAAGCTTTCCAGTCGCTTCAGCATCGCATTGGTATAGTAATTTAGAGTTTCCTTAAATAGCCCTTCCTTACTACCAAAGCACGCGTAAATACTGCCGGGATGCATATCAATGCACTCTTGGATATTACGCATAGAGGTTGCGTGAAACCCTTTTGCCCAAAACAGATGCGTTGCTTTTTGAATCACCTGCTCACGATCGTATTTAACTGTATTAACCATAGAGATCAATTTTTTTGAACATTTGTTCATATTTTATCTTGAACAAGTGTTCATTTCTAGTTATGATTCTAAATGTGAACAGTTGTTCAAATATGGCTGGCTTGATCTGTTTTTGTGGGGAAGGCGTTCTAGCGGAGGCTAAATCGATTAGTAAATGGAGATATAATGAGTAAGTTTAAATTACACACGATGGAATCAGCCCCTCAAGGGACGAAAGCGCTTTTTGAAAACTCGTTGAAAAATTTTGGCATGATTCCAAACTTGCATGCTGTGCTAGGCGAAGAGCCTGCTGTACTGGAAGCTTATCAGCAGTTACACACCCTGTTTCAACAAACTGACTTTAATGCAGCTGAGCTAACAGTAGTTTGGCAGACGATTAATGTTGAACACGGCTGCGAGTATTGCGTGCCAGCGCATAGCTTGATTGCAGACATGATGAAGGTGGATCCCGCTGTCAATGAGGCGTTAAGAAACAAAACATCCTTACCTACGCAAAAATTACAAGTCTTGCATGACACAACACTAGCGATTGTTCGTGAGCGAGGACGTATCTCTGATGAGCAGCTTGAATCATTCTTCGCAGTTGGTTTTGAACAAAAGCATCTACTAGGGGTTATTTTGGGATTGTCGCAAAAGGTAATGAGTAACTATGTAAATTACATAGCTCAGACTCCTTTGGATGAGAAATTCCAAGCTTACACTTAGCTAGTAATAAAAAAGGCGAGCACTATTAAGTGTTCGCCTTTTTAGTAAATGGGGAGTTAGTTAGATTGTATTGATCTAAACTGTAGCCCGAAGAATACGGCTGCTGTTGCTGTCAACAGTGCAGAAAATGCCATTAAGCCTTCTGCCATAGTGATACCGAACAGAAGTTCAGGGGTATAGCCACAAGGCTCCCAAGGAGCAAAAACCGATGGGATCCATTGATCCAGTGCAAACCAGTTAGGCAGACCGCTGTCCATACTGCAACTATCTACTATCCAGTTGCGCTCTACTGCTAGGGTTTTCCATGAGCGTTCTACGAGACCAATACCGACTACGAGTGTTAGCAAGTGACTTAGCTTACTCAGGCATCCATGTTTACGCGTAAACAGTCCGAATATAGCGACGATGATAAGAGCGAAAAGCCAGATGCGAATATGGATGCATAAGACACAAGGGTAGTAGTCCAAAGCGTACTGGTAATAGAGGGCAATTACCTCCATGCTGACGCCGATGAAAATTAAGCTTAACCAGAAAAAAGCAGAACGGCTAAGGCAAGTTAATTTGTCCAACATTAACAAGTCTCCCAAACAGTGAACGAATATCTGAGTCACTTCAGATGATAAGGTTCAAGTTCTTACTAATAAAAGTACAGATATCAATAAATTTTCATTGGGCAAAAAAAACCGAGCGCTGAGGCTCGGTTTTTTAGATTAAGGGTTCGCTTAAGCTTCTAATGCGTTGCGGATACGACCCAGCGCATCTTCTAGCACTTCCATGCTAGTTGCGAAAGATAGGCGCATATTACCCGGCGCACCAAATGCAGAACCTGGTACAAGAGCAACGCCCGCTTCGTTAAGAAGAAACTCCGCCAATTCGATATCGTTAGCAAAACGATCATCGTTATCGATCACTTCTTGGAAGCTTGGGAATGCGTAGAACGTACCATCAGCAGGGATGCAGCTCACGCCGTTGATGCTGTTTAGTGTGTTAACAACATATTCGTGGCGTGCTTTAAATGCTACAACCATCTCAGCTACACAATCTTGAGAGCCTTCAAGTGCTGCTTGCGCTGCAACTTGCGCAATCGAAGTTGGGTTAGACGTACTCTGAGATTGGATCTTCTTCATTGCGCCAATCAATGCAAGCGGGCCAGCTGCATAGCCGATACGCCAGCCAGTCATAGAGTATGCTTTGGATACACCGTTTAGAACAATTGTGCGCTCGTAAAGCTCTGGGCAAGCGTTAAGGATGTTTACAAATGGCTCATCGTTAAAACGGATGTGCTCATACATATCATCAGTCGCAACTAGTACTTGCGGGTGTTTAAGTAGTACTTCAGCTAGCGCTTTCAGTTCCTCCAGTGTATAAGCAACACCTGTTGGGTTTGAAGGGCTGTTAAGTACAACTAAGCGTGTCTTATCTGTAATTGCTGCTTCTAGTTGCTCAGCAGTCATCTTGAAGCGTTGTTCCTGAGTTGTCGTTACAATCACAGGGACAGCGTCCGCCATTTTTACCATGTCTGGGTAAGATACCCAGTAAGGTGCGGGTACGATGACTTCGTCACCTTCATTTAGCAGGGCTAAAGATAGGTTAAAAAAGCTTTGCTTACCGCCACAAGAAACAAGAATCTGGTTAGCAGCATATTCAAGACCGTTATCGTTCTTGAATTTGTTAATAATGGCTGTCTTTAATGCCGGTGTACCATCTACAGCGGTGTATTTTGTGAAACCTTCATTCAACGCCTGGATGGCAGCCTGTTTGATATGATCCGGAGTATCAAAATCGGGCTCGCCAGCGCCCAGGCCAATAATGTTCTTACCTGCCGCGCGCAGTTCAGCTGCACGGTTAGTAACCGCCAGCGTTGGAGAAGGTTTGATGTTGTTGACGCGGTCTGAAAGTTGAACGTTCAAGCCTAAGTTCCTCGATAAGAATATCTGCAGTGCAGATACCGACATTAATCAGCAGAAATCCCGCTTTAAATATTGTGTTAGCAGGGAGTTTCCAAACCCGCACATGATACAGCAAACAGTAGCCCGCATGAATCCTGTTTGAGCGAAAAAATACCTTTTCAGATCAATAAATTGATTAAAGGAAACTTTTTTCTCTTAAGAGCGGTCTTTTTAATACGTATTTATGCAAGTAAAAGTAGCAGCTGCTGAGATATAATGCTCAGCTTTGCTCGAAATTGGGTCGCAGAATGAAAGAACGATTTAAAGTCCACTCGAAGTTTACGCCCGCAGGTGATCAGCCGCAGGCCATTAAAGAGTTAGTTGATGGCATTGATAGTGGTTTGGCCTCACAAACTCTTTTGGGTGTAACGGGCTCAGGTAAAACGTTCACTATTGCGAATGTGATCGCTCAGGTCCAGCGTCCCACCATTATTATGGCCCACAATAAGACCTTGGCTGCCCAGTTATACGGGGAATTTAAAGAGTTTTTTCCGGATAATTCGGTTGAGTATTTCGTATCTTATTACGATTACTATCAACCGGAGGCCTACGTACCTTCTTCTGATACCTTCATCGAGAAAGATGCATCGATAAATGACCATATCGAGCAGATGCGTCTGTCCGCAACTAAAGCATTGTTGGAGCGAGACGATGCCATTATTGTTGCAACGGTTTCTGCAATTTATGGTTTAGGTGACCCAAAATCCTATCTAGGCATGATGCTTCATGTGGATCGTGGCGATATCATTGACCAGCGCGCGATTCTGCGTCGCCTAGCAGAGCTGCAATACACACGAAATGATGTTGAACTTCACCGTGGTAATTACCGGGTGCGTGGTGATGTCATCGATATATTTCCAGCAGAATCGGAGAAAGAAGCAGTTCGCATTGAATTGTTCGATGAAGAGATCGAAGAGATCAGTTACTTCGATCCTTTGACCGGTGAAGTATTACGACGTGTGCCACGGGCAACGATTTATCCGAAGAGCCATTATGTAACGCCCCGAGAAACGCTTTTGGCGGCTGTGGATAAAATTAAAGATGAGCTTCGTGAGCGCCTGGAGCAATTACGGGAGAATAACAAACTCGTCGAAGCTCAGCGTTTAGAGCAACGTACCCTATATGATATGGAGATGATCATGGAGTTGGGTTACTGCTCGGGTATAGAAAACTACTCCCGTTATCTATCAGGTCGTGATCCTGGCGCGGCGCCGCCGACCTTGTTTGATTACCTTCCCGATAATGCTTTGCTGGTCTTGGATGAATCTCACGTGACTGTTCCTCAGATTGGCGCTATGTATCGTGGTGATCGTTCCCGTAAGGAAACATTAGTTGAGTTCGGTTTCCGTCTACCTTCGGCATTGGATAACCGTCCTATGAAGTTTGAAGAGTGGGAACGTGAATCGCCGCAGATGATTTTTGTATCAGCAACACCGAGTAAATACGAGGCAGAAAATCAGCAGCAGGTGGTGGAACAGGTGGTACGACCGACAGGACTTGTTGATCCTGTGGTTGAGGTGCGCCCAGCGTCAACGCAGGTGGATGATCTTCTTTCTGAGATACGGTTAACGGTAGCTAAGAAAGAACGTGTTGTCGTTACCGTTTTAACCAAGCGTATGGCTGAAGATCTCACCGAATATTTGGATGAACATGATGTCCGAGTACGTTACCTACATTCAGATATAGACACAGTTGAGCGTGTCGAAATTATCCGTGATCTCCGGATCGGGGAGTTTGATGTTCTGGTCGGCATCAACTTGCTTCGTGAAGGTATAGATATGCCGGAGGTGTCTTTGGTAACAATCTTAGATGCGGATAAGGAAGGCTTCTTACGCTCAGAAACTTCCATGATCCAGACAATCGGCCGTGCAGCACGTAATGTCAACGGTAGGGCTATTTTGTATGCCGACAAAATTACCGGTTCGATGCAGCGTTCTATGGATGAAACAGAACGTCGTCGTCAAAAGCAGATCGCCTTTAACGAAGCGAATGGTATTGTGCCACAAAGTATCAGTAAATCTGTGGCTGATATTATGGAAGGGGCGAGTACCGTGCCTGGCCGCAAAGCTTCTCGCACAGCTAAGAAAGTAGCGGAGCAGGCTGCCGAATATCAAGTGGATGATGCGGCGCAGTTATCACCAAAAGAACTATCTAAAGCGATTACTAAGATCGAAGATAAAATGTATGAAGCGGCGAAAAATCTGGAATTTGAATTGGCCGCTAAATATAGAGACGAGCTACAAACACTGAAACAGCATACTTTTGTTAACTAATATTGATGCAGGATTGAAGTTTTATCATTTGGATAAAGCTTGGCTACACTGATTACTAAACCGACAGCTGGTTGGAAAACAAGCTTGTAGTTTATAAATGGAGTTAGATTGATGATTAAGTGGCTACTGCCAATAGTTGTTGCTGTTGTGTTTTCGCCAAGCGCAATGTCTGCAGAAAAAGCTGGGCATGTACTGTTAAGTGTGGGTAGCAATACAGCTCAGTTGCCTAAGAGCGATGTTAGGCTGTTGAAGCGGAAATCTGAAATTTACTCTCTTGATAGTATTGCTACTGGATCTAAAGGGCGCTTACAGATTCGTTTTACGGATGGCTCACGCCTCTCTCTTCGCCCTGATACCCTTTTTAATGTTGAAGAATATCGTTTTAGTGAGAGTAATCCTAAGGATGGTAAATCGGTTTATCGCCTTTTAAAGGGCGGTTTGCGAACGTTGACGGGTGCAATCAGTGATAACAATAAAGAGAATTATAAGGTCCACACGCCTATAGCTACCATAGGTGTTAGAGGGACTCACTACACCCTGTTTTATTGTGATAAAACCTGCCAAGAAACAACGAGGGCGCAAATGGGCCTCTATGGGTATGTCTTAGAAGGGGAAATAGTTGTCAGTAACAACTCAATTAAGGCGCCGATTAAGGTGGGGCGCTATTTCTTTCTTGGTGGAGACGGTAGCAACTTAAAAATCCGCCAAACGCCTTTCAAACTGTTTGAATTATTCCAAGATATGGGGCCTGATTTAATGTCTGAGACAGGGAATAGTCATATACCTGCAATGAACGTGGATGAAACGCCGGATTTGCATTTAGATGTTACGCCTAATATAGATCTGGATACTACACCTAGGGGCGATGGGGCTAAAACGTCTCAGCCAAATCGTAATGAAAGAACCTATCCCTAATTGATCTATATACTATATTCCTACGAATAGTATGGTTATGAGATGGCACTAATCTCAAAACATTGATACTGTTTGAATTTTTATATCCTCTTAAACTGGGAGAGTGTTAAGAGTGGGCAAGTTAGCTAAGTATGGGTCTGCGATTTTCTTATATTGCCTTTCCTCATTTGTAGTGGCTGATACAGTCACTGATCTGAAAAATTTAGTTGATCAGGGTAAGTATAATCAAGCCTATCAATTAGCCTTGTCTCACCTAGATAGTTTGGAAGGTGACCCTGCTTTCGATATGCAGTACGGGGTCGCAGCGATCGATAGTGAGCACGTTAGTGAAGGTGTATTTGCACTTGAACGCGTTATCTTTTTAGAACCGAATAATTCTTTAGCAAAACTTGAATTAGCGAGAGGTTATTACCTTTTAAATCAGTATGAGAAAGCTGAGCAGCTATTCTTACAAGTGAAAAAGGTTAACCCTCCAAAGGTAGTTGCCAATCGTATCGAGCAGTACCTCTCCCTTATCGATAAGAAAACAACAATTCCTCCAACTAAGTTCACAAGCTTTGTTGAAATGTGGGCGGGTTACGATAGTAATCTGAACGCAGGACCTGATGATCAGACCAATGTCGTTATTTTAAGTAATGATGCATTAGGCAAAGACGACCAGTTTAATCAGGTTCGTCTTGGTGGCTTTATAGAACACGCGTATAGCCCAGACGCTGCTCTTCTATTTGGAGCACATGCAGATATGCGTTTTTATCATGCGGAAGATGAACAAGATTACAAGAATGTTACGATTAATGGTGGTCACCTTTGGAAAATGGATGATCAGCAGTTTCAGATTAATATTTCTCTACAAAAGTACCTGTTAGACCGTAAACAGTACCGCGATATGTTTAGTGTAAATGGTCAGTGGAGTACACAGGTTAGCCGTAATTCAATTGCTAAATTCTTCGTTGGCGCTAATTCACTTGTTTATGATGATGCAGATTGGAAGGATGCTCTGCAATTAAATGCAGGGGTTAATTACCTTTATGCTGGAACAGGGGCATGGAGCCCTCTTTATTTTGTCGGAGGGTTCATAGGTAATGAAACACCTGAAGAGTCCAATATATTGTCGGATTCACAAGTCGATAGAGTCTTTTTTGGTGGAAATATAGGCGTTCAATTTAGCCCACAAGAGAATCTGAAATTTACACCTTCTTTTACGTATCAAGGAAGTGAATATGCTAGCAATGATTGGATTTATGGCGTGAAACGTCATGATAAATACATGTTAGCTAATCTAAATTTTGAGTGGGTTGTAGATCCTTCTTGGACTTTATTAGGAAACTATAGCTTTACGAAATCTAATTCAAATATTGAACTGTATGAGTATGACCGACAGCAGGTCATGCTCGGGCTTCGTTACAATTTCCAGTGAGGTGATAATTTATGAGATTTTTTATACTTGCCTCTTTCATGCTAATAGCTAGCAGTTTTTCTCATGCTACGGGAAGTGTCGGTAAAGTCATTCTTAGTTTTGGGCAGAATATTGCGGTCTCTTCGTCAGGTGACGAGCGTGCTTTGAAGCGTCAATCTGAAGTATTTAGTAATGATGTACTAAAAACCAGTCACAATGGCCGCTTGCAGATTCGCTTCACAGACGGCTCTCGTTTGTCCTTAAAACCTAATACCGAATTCAAAATTGATGATTACCATTTTGATGAGACAAACCCCGAAGATGGCAAAGCAATTTATAAGCTACTGAAAGGTGGTATGCGAACTATATCGGGTCAAATTGGTAAGGTGGATAAGGGCGATTATCAACTGGATGCTGTTGTTGCGACAATCGGTATTAGAGGCACAGACTTTAGCGTTGAAAAAGTAGGTGAAAAAATAAGTGGTTCTGTTAACCAAGGTAAAATAAATGTTGCAGCTAAGCAGGGGGATAACCGAGATATTTCTGCAGGTAGATCCTTTAGTCTACTAGGCCCTAAAGGCAAAATTAAT
Source organism: Neptuniibacter sp. QD57_21 (assembly GCF_047778075.1). Classification (GTDB taxonomy): domain Bacteria; phylum Pseudomonadota; class Gammaproteobacteria; order Pseudomonadales; family Balneatricaceae; genus Neptuniibacter. Next base: position 1,043,834 of record NZ_CP180549.1, read on the forward strand.
GAATTTAAAACACTTGTAGTAGCAGATAGTTCCGAAGAAAGTAGCGAAACTTCGGGTACAGAAGAAGAGACTGACGGACAGGAAGAGAGTGATGCAACTTCCGAAACTGATGAGGCTACCTCAGGAGACTCTCAAGAAACAGAAACAAGCGATTCTTCCGGAGCGGAAAGTAGTGATGATTCTGCAACGACATTGGATTTAAGTACAACAGTAACAACGACAAGTAACAGTCTTGATAGCTCTATTCCAGCAAGTGATCCTGTGTCTGAAGCTAATACGCAGGACTCAACCCTAACCTCTCCTAACCCTACAGGTTCTGGTACTGCTGCTCCTTTAGGAAGTATGGTGGCTGTTGCGTTTACAGGGTATGACGCTCTAAAAGGTTTAAATGGAAGTTCTGGTCGGGTATTAGTTGACGGTCAATCGGCCATTACTATTGATAGTAATCTAGGATCAGGGGATTTGATGACAGGTTTAGTCTATTTTGATTCTAGTACATCCTCTGATAATGACTGCACACCTTGTAGTTTTACTGGCCCTGCCTCTATTGCAAGCCTTACGGACAATGCTACTAAGAAGGTTGGAGGAGTAAATGTTACTTGGGGACGTTGGGGGACTGATTACACGGTGATAGAAGATGGTTCTGAAGTGGAAACTATAGGAAGTTTTCACTTTATGTATGCAGATAGTCTGACTCCAGCCTCAGTTATTACAGCCAAAACAGGTGATTATGTTTACCGCCTAAGTTCGACAGCAGGAGGTTATACGTCACCGCAAATTGAAACAGGAGCTACCGGTTCATTAAATAATTTCTCCACTAGTCCGGGCTCTGGAGGTCATTTATACAGCGGTACGTATTTCCGAGTAGACTTTGATAGGCAACAGTTATTAGAAATTGGTATAGAAGCAAATGTGGCAGGGCGAAACTATCTATTGCGAGAAGACGCAAATGCTAACATGAGTTTGAATAATATTCTAAATGGCAATGACGTTAAAATATCCGGTACATGTTCAGGTGGCGATTGTGGTGCTAATACAGATATGTCAGGGCGGATGACAATTGATTTTGTTGGCGATGCTGCAGAAGGTGCTGTAACCAGTTATGGAGCTACTGGCGAAAATGCTGGAAGTGGGACTACAGGAACAATTTCTGGGACTATTTTGTTAGAAGGAAAGCTATCTCCTTAATTAGGAATGGTGTTTTATAAATTAATGATATCACCGTGATGTAAACGGTCTATCTGCCAGTTCGGTAATAATTTTCGGCACTGTTGCATAATCGTATCTTCAAATCCTGGTTTAAGGTGGGTAATCATGATACGGGTAGGATGGTTTAACAGGGCTAACTGGTTGACGAGATGACTAGGTGTTAAATGACCGCTCAAGCGAGCGAGTTCGTCTACTTCATCAGTAAATGATACATCGATAATTAGTAGATCGGGCTTTTGTGTATTAAGAATGGGCCAGAGCAAGTCATTGATACCTGTATCACCACTAAAGGCAAATGAGGCTTCTCCATCCGAAACTAAGTAGCCTGCAGTGGGCGAAGGATGTACTGCAGGGATAACTTCGATCATTTTTCCTTGTAGGGTTAATTTATCTCCTACATTTACTGAGTGAAGTTTAATGATTGGGTTATCTTCAGGTAAACAGGTGTAATCAGGCCAGATGGTCCAGTTAAAAATATGTGTTTCGAGAGCTTCAACTACTTCAGGTAACGCGAAAACGTTAATAGGACTTTTATGTCGGTCATAAATAGTCGCTAACATGAGCGGAAGGCCAATAATATGGTCTAAATGAGCATGGGTTATAACAACATCTTGAATTGCGAGCATTTGTTCCATTTTTAACAGTTCAACACCTGTACCAGCGTCGATTAGCAAGGAATCGTCTAATAAAAATGTTGTTGTTTTTAAACCATGGCCGATACCGCCACTGCAACCAAGAATTTCCAGCTTCACTTCCCACCTCTGGTGCGGCTATCTTTAATTAGAAAACTATAATACTGACATTATGGTAGTAGAGCATGACAAAAGCGATAGAAAAGGATACACAGCAGTTTTATTCTCGTTTAACTAAAGTGCTGAGTAAGATCCATCAGGCTAAAAGCTTTGAAGAAGCTTACCCTCTGGTCGAAAAGACATTACTCGCTTTGTTTAATGCTCAGCGTATCACCGTATACCAACGAAATCGCTCGAGCAAGGATATTGTATCCCGCTTTAAGACAGGTGAAGATTTAACTGAAATTCGTGTGCCTATTACAGCATCATCTATCGCAGGCTTTGTAGCACTAAGTAAAAAAGCAATAACAATCAAAGATGTACGAGACTCTTCGGAACTCGAAAAAATACATCCCTCTTTACGCTTTAATGCCTCCTTCGAGAAAAATATAGAGTTCACTAGTCGTTCGATGTTAGTCCTGCCTATTTTGTATCAAGATGTACTATTAGGCGTCATACAGATAATAAATCGGCAAGATGGTAAATCTTTTTCAGCGATTGATTTAAAAAGAGGGCGGCAATTTGCTGAGCTACTTGGGCAAAAGTTCCGTTATGATTTTGGTTGTACAGAAACACCGTTTGAATACCTTTTAGAGCAAAACCTAATTGAACAGAAAGTGTTTGATCAATTAGAAAAGAAAGCTGATGCTAGAACGCCACTGACACGATTGTTGAGAGACAATGCCAGACTGACTAGCCAGCAAATAGGGCAGTCATTAGAGTGCTTTTATCAAGTCCCTTTTGTTGCTTATAACCCAGAAAGATATTTTCTCCACCCTTTATGTGAAAAGGTAAATAAGGCTTATCTGCGTAATAGTAATCTTGTTTTATTGTCTGAGCAGAATAGTGAGACGGTCTTAATCTTAATTGATGACCCCAATGATACTAAGCGTCTGATCGAAATTAAAAATGTAGTAGGTCAAAGAGATGCTCATATATGTGTTGGTTTATTAGATGATATTCATCAGTATCTAGGGGTCGTTTCTTCAGGAGGGAAGCAGGATAGCGCCAACCTCAGTACCATTCTCGATGAGTTAGATGATAGTGCTGAGATGGATATGGATGAGACGGTTGCGGAAAACGATGAAGTTTCAGAGGAAGATTCAACCGTTGTTCGTTTAGTTAACCGTGTATTACTGGATGCTAAGCGGCTTAGGGCGTCTGACATTCATATTGAACCAGGAAAAGGTAAAACACCGACTAATGTTCGTATGCGTATAGACGGTGTTTGCCAAGATATCATTCAGGTCCCTGCGACGCATGCTAAAGCAACAGTATCGCGTATCAAAATTATGTCTCGTCTAGATATTGCTGAAAAACGCCTACCTCAAGATGGAAAGTTTGCGGTGCGTTTACAAGGCCATCCTCTAGAAGTTCGTGTTGCGACAATACCTACCGTGAATGGCGAGGGTGTTGTTATGCGTTTGTTGCAAAGCGGTGACCCCGTTGCTTTTGATCAGCTTAATTTTGTTCAGTCAATTCAAGACGGAGTTAAAGAATTACTGGAAAACCCTCACGGTATTTTATTGGTAGTAGGACCAACAGGTTCAGGTAAAACTACCACCCTGCACGCGCTGCTGGCTACTTTGAATACGCCAGAAAAGAAAATTTGGACGGCTGAAGACCCTGTTGAAATTACACAGCCCGGTCTGCAACAAGTCCAGATACAACCAAAAACTGGTTTTACCTTTGCTGCGGCATTGCGTGCATTTTTACGTGCTGACCCAGATATAATTCTGATTGGTGAGATGCGTGATCAAGAAACTGCCCATGCGGCAGTAGAAGCATCGTTAACAGGTCACTTAGTTTTATCAACATTGCACACCAACTCTGCACCTGAAACCATTACCCGTTTGCTTGATTTGGGTATAGATCCCGTCAGCTTCTCCGATGCTCTCTTAGGTGTACTGGCTCAGCGTCTAGTAAGAACGCTATGTCCAAGTTGTCGTAAAGCCTATAAAGCTTCAAATGATGAGATCGCTTTTTTGCTGCGTCGGTACGGTGAGCAGGCGGGTGAACTGATTATGGGAAATAAGGTGGAGCTTTATAAAGCTGTAGGTTGTGAGGAATGTAACCATACTGGGTATCGAGGGCGCACAGGTATCCACGAGCTATTGATTTCGACTCCGGAGATGAAAGAAAAAATCTACCAAGGCGCAACAATTGGCGAAATTCGTCAACAAGCGATATCAGATGGTATGCGTAGCCTACTGCAGGATGGGATACAGAAAGTACTTAAAGGCGACATCGATTTCGATCAACTGCGCAGAGTGACGGCAGAATAAGCGATGAAACAACGTTGGATACGAACTGTTTTAGGGCTAGTACTCACTTTTGTGATGCTAATACCCGTGATTCAGGGGAATCGACTTGAGCTGTTAGAGCGTTTTGAATATGACCTCTATGATCTGCGGTTACGACAGTTTTTGTCTGAGGAAAAAGATCCACGCATTGTTATTGTCGATGTAGATGAGAAAAGTTTGGCCGCCGAAGGGCGATGGCCTTGGAACCGAGCTAAGTTGGCGCTAATGTTGGACCAGCTTTTCGACCAATACGGTGTAGCTATTGTTGGTTTTGATATGGTCTTCTCAGAGGCTGATCAAAGTGTCGATCTATCTGCACTTAAACAACTGGCATCAGAATCAAAAGAGAAAACTTTAGATCAGCTTCTGGAAAAATTAAATTCTGACGCTATTTTCTCGAAAGCGATTGCCGATCGTCCTGTCGTGTTAGGATATCTTTTTGACCGAAGTTTGAAAAAACTGCAGATAGGTCATCCCGGTAGTCCGGTCATTAGTGATGATGAGCGCTTAGATCGGTTACCCATACCTGAAGCGAGTGGAATTATCTCCAGCCTTAATGAACTTCATAGTGTAAGCGTATGGAACGGCTTTTTTGATAATCCAATGGTGGATTCAGATGGTGTTTACCGTCGTGTACCGGTGTTGCAACGTTATGCGGATGAATACTATCCCTCATTAGCGCTTTCTATGCTTTTGGCGTTGTTTGGAGAGCAAGCTGTGACTGCAGTGATTGAGTCGGATGTCACTGGCAAGCAAGACGCCTTAGTGGCTGTCGATGCTGCAGGGGTGCGTATTCCAGTAGATCAACATGGTGCGGTACTTGTACCGTATCGAGGCCCTCAAGGTAGTTTCCCATATATATCAGCTACCGATGTAATGCGCGGCACGGCCGATGCAGAACAGTTGGAAGGAGCGATTATCCTTGTCGGCACCAGCGCTGCTGGCTTGTTGGATCTGCGAGTTACCCCAATGAGTAACCGTTACTCGGGGGTAGAAGTGCATGCAAATATATTATCCGGGATGCTGGATGAACGTATCCAACACCAACCGGATTACACTTTGGGTGTTGAGCTTATACAGTTGATAGTGAGTGGTGTCTTACTCTCGTTGATCATTCCACGCGTTTCTGTTTTAACTTCGACGTTATTCACATTAGTCTGGGTTGCTATGCTGGTGGGTGTGAATCTTTACGCTTGGCAACAGATGTTTTGGGTTATTCCGTTAGGGTACACCTTAATTCTAGTATCCGTACTTTATCTCTTTCAGCAAACCACAGGTTACTTTTTCGAGGCACGCAATATAGCTCAATTGGCAACTCAGTTTGGTCAATATATTCCCCCGGAAGTAGTGGAAGAGTTGAGTGAGCAAGATCAAAGCGTACAGCTCAGCGGTGAAAACCGTGAGATGAGTGTGTTCTTTTCTGATGTGCGTGGTTTTACTAGTTTGTCTGAGCAGCTTAATCCGCAGCAATTAACCCGATTGATGAATATTTACCTCACAGGTATGACTCAGATAATCCATGAGCAACGTGGCACTGTAGATAAATATATTGGTGATGCCGTGATGGCCTTTTGGGGCGCGCCACTGAAAGATGAGAATCATGCCCGTAATGCATTGAATTCGGCGATGAAGATGCTGGATGCTCTACCTGAATTGAATAAGCAGCTTGAACAAGAGGGCTTACCGACCGTTGACGTAGGTATGGGAATTAATAGTGGTCCAATGAATGTGGGTAATATGGGATCGAGTTTCCGTATGGCTTATACCGTGATGGGGGATGCAGTAAACCTTGCCTCAAGGCTGGAAGGGCTGACCAAATATTATGGAACACCACTTTTAGTTAGTGGAGAAGTAGTATCTCTGGTGCCGGAGTATAGTTATCGGAAGCTGGATCGCGTACAGGTTAAAGGTCGTAGTGAGCCTGTAGATATCTATGAACCTATCTGTTTGCGTGAAGCGTGCACTACTCAACAGAAATCTAGTATCGAACTCTTTTCTTCAGCGATAGCGGCCTATGTTCAAAAAGAGTGGGTTTTGGCAGAAGAACGATTTGGGCAATTCCTTTTAGATCACCCTGATGACAAGATGACACGAATCTATCTTCACCGTATTGCCGAATTCAAAGATGTTCCGCCAACTGCTGACTGGCGTGGCGTTTATAGCCACACCAGCAAATAAACGATTAATTTAAGCCGGGTAGGGATGTTGGATCAAACTCATCGATCTGACGTGGTGTCATATGCGATTGAGCATATTCTAAATATGTACCGCTTTCGACAAACAGCTTGAATAGATCTGCATCCAGATGATTATCTTCCACCATCCGACCCAAGATAGTCATTGCTTGCGATAGCAGCATGCCTTTCTTGTAAGGGCGATCAGGTGAAGTCAGTGCTTCAAAAATATCAGCGATACACATAATTCGCGCACGTGTTGATAAATCTTCTGCTGTGATCCCTCTAGGATAACCGCTGCCATCCATATGCTCATGGTGGTTACAGGCAATTTCAGGAACTTCGGATAGTTGTTTGGGATATTTCAGGGATTCCAGCATGTCGATCGAAACTTTTATGTGATCGCGCATCACTTGACGTTCGTCATCGGTTAATGTGCCTTTACTGATACATAAGTTATCCACTTCATCTTTAGAGAGTAGATGGCGTGCGTTGCCTTCACTATCAATCCAGCTTATCTCACTGATACTGACCACTCGTGCTTTGTCTTCAGGAGCCATAAACTCAGAGCCAGTATTAGATTTACGAATAAAATCGAAATCGATATCTAGCTGTTGTAGTTGAGCGGTCAGCTTTTGCTCAGCAGATGCATATTCTTCAGTTGATAGTTGCATCTGTTGTTGCAGTAACTCAATTTGCAAATGTTGTTTGTATTCTCGAAAACGGGATTCAACCAGATCTATCCGATCAAACATTGTGTGTAGTTTTGTTGCTTTATCAATGATGTATTCAGGCGTGGTAATCTTGCCGCAATCGTGAAGCCATGCTGCGATCCGCAACTCGTACATCTCTAGGTCATTAAAGCTAAGATCAGCAAACGTTCCATCAGTTGCGTTGTTAACTGCTGAAGCAATTAACATGGCTATTTCTGGTACTTGTTCACAATGCTTACCTGTAACGGGTGACTTATGGTCTATTGCACGGCCAATCAATTTAATGAATGACTCAAATAACATTCTTTGAGCATCGATTAAGCGGCGTTTAGTTAATACTGCAGCTGCAAGTGATGCCAAAGATTCGACTAAATGCTGTTGGGTATCTGGGAAGGCAATGATGTTGCCATCATTATCCATAGCATTAAGTAACTGCAATACACCGATTATTTCCCCTTCATGGTCTTGTAAAGGCACACATAAAAAGGATTTTGAACGGTAATTTAGTTGCTTATCGAACTTACGTGTTCCTGAAAAATCATAGTCGTCGCAGTCATATACATCGGGGATGTTGATGGTTTCCCTCTGGACGAAGGTTTGAACCACAACTAGTTTGGAGGCTTGTTGTTGAGCATTGTGGATCTCTACCGCAGGGAGGTCGCGAGGCTTTTGATGAATGCCTAAAGAACGGTTATGAAGAACAGAGAATTTTAGCTCGTTTTCATTATCTTCATTAAGAGTATATAGGGTTCCGCCATCCGCATTGGTTAGGTACATACACCCCAAAATAATACGATCTAGCAGTTTTGAGTGATCTTTCTCAGATGTTAAAGCGCCTGTTAGATCGGCTAATTGTTTAACGACTTCCTGAGTGTCTAAGTAACTCATAGAGGTTCCAATATAAAATCCAAAATGCATCTAAATGGTTTTAGAATGCGACATAGTGTTAAAAGATTGGTTATCTATTTGATCATCTTAGCACTAAATAGAAGTAAGACCTTTCATTAAGAACAGTAAATTACTTTTAAATCAGTCCAATAGTGACTTTATTTCTATATCGGGTACATACTTAGATAAATGGTTCAAACGTATCATCTTGTTATGACCCTATGGCTAAACTTGGTACGTAGCTAGCTTGAGTCGTATAGAGCTTTTTCAAAGGTTTCTTAGTAGCAAGTAGGATCAATTATGTATTCAGATAAATCACCATTGCAGATACGTCAGATGATTCGTAGAGGAGAATTTCAAGATAACACCTCCGGAGTTGCGGCGGGGTTTGTACAAGGTAATTTGGTTATTTTGCCTAAAGATTATGCCGGTGATTTTTTACAGTTTTGTCAGTTAAATCCTAAGCCTTGTCCCCTGATTGGTATGTCTGAAAGACTGGGTGAATTTATGTTGCCGAGTCTAGGGGAAGATCTAAATATCTGTACTGATATTCCTAAATATCGAGTCTATCGGGATGGTGAGTTAATCGAAGAACTGCCAGATGTATCTGAATTGTGGCGAGATGATCTGGTCACCTTTGTTCTAGGTTGCTCCTTTTCATTCGAAGAAGCGCTATTGGCGGATGGTTTAGAGATCCGAAATATCACTGAAGGGGTTAACGTCCCAATGTATCGAACCAATATCCCCTGTAAGTCCGCAGGCTGTTTTAGTGGTGATACGGTTGTCAGTATGCGACCAATGAAGGCGGCAGATGCGATACGAGCTATTCAAATCTGTAGCCGTTTCCCTTCGGTCCATGGCGCGCCTCTACATTTGGGTGATCCTACAGAGATCGGTATTAATGATATTCACAACCCTGATTTTGGCGATGCGGTCACAATTAAAAAGGGCGAGCTGCCCGTTTTTTGGGCCTGTGGGGTAACGCCGCAAGTTGCAATAGAACAGGCCAAACCCTCGTTCTGTATTACTCACAGCCCAGGCCATATGATCGTGACAGACCTACCCAATAGCCGCCTTGCCATCTTCTGATCAAGGTGTGATTGAAGGTTTTGATTTAAGGAATACTGAATGAGTTTAAAGCTAAATTGTGATCTAGGTGAAAGCTTCGGTTCATGGAAAATGGGACTAGATGAAGCGGTGATGCCGCATATTGATCAGGCAAACATCGCTTGTGGTTTTCATGCCGGTGATCCGTTGGTTATGCAGAAAACATTGGCACTCGCCAAACAAAACGGCGTCATGATTGGTGCGCACCCGGGATATCCTGATCTTGTTGGCTTTGGTCGACGTAGTCTAAAAGTGAGCTCTGATGAACTGACATCGATGCTGCTTTATCAGATCTCTGCATTAGATGGGATGGCAGCCAGTGTAGGACTAGAGCTTACTTATGTTAAACCTCATGGTGCGATGTATAACGATATGATGGCGGATACTTCAATTCGCCAAGATGTGATGCGTGCTATAGCGGCTTACCACAAACCATTAAGGTTGATGTTGCAAAGTACTCCACAGGCGGAACAACATCGGGAAGAAGCGAAGCAGATAGGTATCGAACTGTGGTTTGAGATATTTGCTGATCGTTGCTACGCCGATGATGGCAAGCTTTTGTCACGTTCACTTCCAGGCGCAGTTCATAGCAAAGAGAAAATGTTGGCTCAAGTACGCCAGCTCAAAGAGATTGGCACCGTCACAACCGTAAATGGCCATCAACTTAAACTGCAGGCCGATACGTTGTGTGTACATGGGGATAATATGGAGGGCGTTAATGCAATCCAAGAGATCCGAGAGTTAATCCAGTCATGAGAATAGAAGTAGCAGGGGAAAATGCGCTGATCATCTATTTTGGTGATAAAGCCAGCCCAGAAACCTCTGCCAAAGTGCAGCAGGCTGTTTCTGTCTTAGAGATAGAGTTGGCCGGTAAGCTAGTCGATCTCGTCCCTTCCTATGCGTCTTTGTTAGTGATCTACGATCTGTTTAGCTGTGATCATCTGGAAATAAAAAAACACCTCCGTGAGTTACTCTCTCAGCTCGATCAAGCTGAACAGCAGGTGGGAGATCTAGTTTTTTTACCTGTTTATTACAGTCCGGAATCGGGCCCTGACCTAGAGATGTTGGCTCAAAATGCGAATTTGGATGTGGATGAAGTTATTAAGATTCATAGCCAACAAGAGTACAGAGTTTATGCCATAGGTTTTGCCCCAGGATTTGCCTATTTAGGAGAGGTCGATCCTAGAATCGCTGCGCCGCGTTTATCCACACCCAGACAAAAAGTACCTAAAGGTGCGGTAGCCATTGCTGATCGGCAGACCGCCGTGTATCCAGCTGAATCTCCAGGTGGCTGGAATTTGATAGGTTTGTGTCCAACTGAAATGTTTACGCCGGATAAAAAACCGAATATGCCGGTTAAGGTTGGGGATAGAGTGACGTTTAAGCCAATTACCCGAGACGAATATCTCGCGTTAGGCGGACAGTTATGAGTGACACGGGTTTTAAAGTATTGCAGCCGGGCCTGTTAACACTTATTCAAGATGCAGGCCGTTTTGGTCACCATCGTATTGGTTTAACGACCGGTGGGCCTCTAGATGCGCAGGCCTTTAAATGGGCTAATCGTTTATTAGGCAATGACCTAAATAGCTCTCTACTAGAAGTCAGTATTGGCGGATTGGTGTTGGAATCCCATGTTGATACTTACATGGTTGTGACCGGAGCAGATATCCCGTTTAAGGTTAATGGGCTAGAAAGAGAGTGTTGGCATGCCCAGAAAATCCAGCAAGGGGATCGGATCGAGTTAGGCTTCGCAACTAAAGGTGCGAGAGCTTATTTAGCGGTGAGTGGCGGGTTTCAGATAGAGCATAATTTCTCCAGTAGCGCGACCGTTATGAGAGAAGGTGTCGGCGGTATAGATGGCGGCAAGCTTCAACAAGATGATTTTCTATACTGTACAGAAGTAAACGAGGCTAAAGCCTATCGTCTAGCGGAGCATCATCGACCACAATACGATGAATATGCCTGCTTGCGGGTTATCTGCGGTTATCAACAGCATCTTTTTAGCGAACACGATAAGCGCATATTTTTTAGTAGCGAGTATGAAGTTACTGATCGTGCCGACCGAATGGGTTATCGATTATCAGGTCCTGAAGTTAAAGCGTCGGTAGATGGGATTTTATCGGAGGGAATCTGCCATGGTGCCATACAGATCCCGGCAGACGGACAACCAATCGTTTTACTGAATGATCGACAAACCATTGGGGGCTATCCAAAGATTGGCTCTATGCTCTCATTAGATACTGCAAAAATGGCGCAAATGATGCCCGGTGCCAAAGTCTCGTTTGAGCAGATAACGATTGATGATGCGCACAATATTCAATCATTAACGCAGAAAAAATTTGAACGAACCGAGCCAGATAAAGTGAATTAGCGATCCACAAGTATCAGTTGTATAGGTGCCGTTATGCCACATGAAACCACGATAAGTAAGCAGATCGAAGATCTATTGGTTGCTAGAAATTTGCGTGGCATGCAAACGATCCAGCCCGAGTTGGAATCTGGCTATTACCTGCGTGCAGCTCAAATGCTTAATCGATGCAGAGGGCATGTATTGATTGGAACGGGCTTCCCCGTTGTGGATACTTTTGAAACGGATGGGCCGGTAGGTGCGATCGCGCTGTATAAAGTGTTAGAAGTAATTGGCGCAACACCCGTTATAGTATGTGGTCCACCGGTATCTCAGGCGCTGATGCCTGATTATAGAGTTCATGAAATTCGTGTGGGCGAGCATAAAGAGCGGACACTGGAAGCTTTCCAAGCGTTGTATCAATACAACCCCGAAGCTGTGATCTCTATTGAGCGTCCAGGTCAGGCTGAAGATGGCCGCTATTACAATATGCGCGGTGAGAACATCAGCGCTCGTACTGCCTGTTTTGATACTTTTATCCTGAATGCTAAATGTCCAACCATAGGTATTGGTGATGGTGGTAATGAAATAGGTATGGGTAATGTCAAAGATGCGCTTCAAAATCTCGATATAAAGGCATCTGTTACCGAAGTGGATGAGCTACTGATTACAGATGTATCTAATTGGGGAGCCTACGGCATAATTGCTTTTCTAAGTTTTTGGAACCATCGAGATTTCTTTGCCGATATACAGCCCTTGGAAATACTTCGCTATCTTTCCAAATTAGGCAGCGTCGACGGTGTGACAAGAGAAAATGAGTTAACTGAAGACGGTTTGCCGGCATCCGAAGGTCAAAGCGTGATCAATGATTTAAGGCAGATTATTGGTTTGGTAAAAGAATAAGTGGAGGATATCTCTATGAGCATTGCATACCTTAATGGTGATTTCCTACCGTTGTCAGAAGCACGTATCTCGCCCTTAGACCGCGGTTTCCTCTTCGGTGATGGTATCTACGAAGTGATACCTTACTATCAGGGACAATCGGTTGGTTTAGATTTACATATCCAACGTATGTTAAATGGCTTGGCAGAGATCGAAATTGATTGCTCGCTCACCGCTGAACAATGGCGTAATTTACTGAATGATCTGATCGATAAAAACAATGATCAAGCCGATAACTTAGGGGTATACGTGCATGTTTCCCGAGGTACGGACGATAAGCGCTACCATGCATATCCTGCAGGTGTAGAGCCGACCATATTTGCATACACTTTCGCGATCAAAGACCCAGAACCGGTCGATCGAGAAAAAGTAACTCAATACAGTTTGGTTAGTACAGAAGATTTAAGGTGGCAACGCTGCCATATTAAATCGACGGCCCTGTTGGGAAACGTAATCCACTTTCAACAAGGCTACTCTGCTGGTAGCGATGAAACGCTACTGTATAACGCAGATCATCAGCTTACTGAAGGTAGTGCGTGTAACGTTTTCATCGTCAAAGATGGTGTTGTACTGACGCCTAAGTTAGATAATCAGATCCTGCCGGGGATTACTCGCCGGATTATTGTTGATAGCTTAAAAGCAGATGGAACAATTCCCGTTGAGGAGCGAACTATTACGATGGATGAGGTGCGTTCTGCGGATGAATTATGGATCACCAGCTCTTCTAAAGAGATCGCTCCGGTTACACAACTTGATGGACAGCCTGTAGGCAATGGTAAAGTAGGTGGAATCTGGGAAAAGGCATTTGCTATTTATACCGCAGCAAAATTTTCATATTGATACGTAATCAATCTTTCAAAGGTTATTTAAATGTCTCTGATTAAAAAAATCAGCGAGTTGTTCACAGCAAATAAAACAGAACCAGAAACAACGAGCAGTTGTACCGAGGTGGAATACAACGGCTATATCATAAAGCCTATGCCGATATCAGAAGATGCGGGGTATCGAGTCAATGGTGTGATCGAAAAGGCCGAGCAGTCTCATCGCTTTATCCGTGCAGATGTTTTGATGGATGAAACTCAATGCGCGGATGAAATGGTGCGTAAAGCAAAGTGTATGATCGATCAGCAGGGCGATAGCATCTTTTAATACTACTCAGTTTGTGCAGTTCGAGGGGTAATTAGTCTCTAGGCGAGTTTAATTGATTGCCCCTGATCTCAGCTCCACAAAGTCATTAACAGTCGGTATCATAATTTGTAATTTACACTGATTGTTTTAGGTAAGGATGCATGGCAAATATTGTAGTCGCATGGGAGTTGGGCGCGGGCTTAGGACATTTATCGCGTTTAGCTGTTTTGATTAATCGCTTAGATGCTCTTGGTCACAACTTGACTCTTGTATTGAATGACCCTTCTAATTTAGATGCGTTTGATTTGCCTGAATCCCTTTTGATTTTGCCTGCTCCTAGTTTTAAAACTCTGCCATCGAAAAAGCAACCAACTGTGTCATTACCCTGCATATTGCAAAATCGAGGTTTCCAAGGCCCAAAGGTTCTTAGGGGAATAGTAAGAAGTTGGCATGGCATATTCAAAGTAACTCAACCTGATTTACTCATTTTCGATTATGCTCCGAGCGCTATGTTAGCTGCCCGAAACTTGGCTTGTCCTAAGGTAATTATTGGTAGTGGATTTTCAGAGCTCGTACCTGGATCTCCATGTTCTGTGATGCGAACAGACCTAAAGGATGCAGCCAAATTAACCAAATTGATGGAGAGTAGAATAGTTGGCTTAATCAACTGTATCTGTGATCAATTTGGATACCATCGGGTACAGTTTTTATCTGACCTTTATCAGTACGACCTAGCAATAATTTCAACCTTGCCTGATTTGGATCCCTATAAAAGAAATCCTGATAAGAGCCTCTATATTAATTTCGAAATTACAGAGCAAGGTGTTAATGCAATAAACTGGAAGAGCGGTAATAAAAAACGTGTCTTTGTTTACTTGACCATGGGGCACTATGGGGTAATTGAAGCACTAGACGCTTTATTGGCAGAAAATTGTGAAGTGATCTGTTACGGCATGGGGTTTCCGCCAAAAATGATTGAAACTTACAGCCGAAAAGGCATTCAGTTTAGTTTAGATCCAATCAATGCACCTGAACTATTGCCTACCGCTGACTTAGTTGTTTGTCATGCAGGAAAAGGTCTAATTACAGAAAGCTTATTTTTTGGGACCCCTTTGTTGTTACTTCCTACACATATGGAGCAAAGAATGAATGCGGAGCTAGTAAAAAGCTTAGGCTCTGGTTTAACAATAGCTGGAAATATAAATCAGCAGAACGTTAAAAAAGTGCTCTCTCGCTTATTGACCGATACCTCTTTTACGGACAGTGCAGGGAAAATAGCTAAAAAATATGAAGGCAGGGATGCACTTTCTTCGGTAGGTACCCTATTAAAGAGGATTACGTCCTTATTAAAATAAGAGAGGCTTAGAAATTTATTTAACCTCTAATGTCGCATTAAATGCCATGGAGCGCCGCTCCCCTTCGCCAATAAAGGGTTCAGCGCCATGGAGTAACCAACCTGGGAAAAGGTAAAAATCCCCCACCTCAGGCTTTACACTTAAAAGTGATTTAGAAAAACGCTGCTTATTACCTTCGATAAAATTTAGATAACCCGCTTTGCGACCCGAGATATAGTTTCTTTCTTCTTGGCTAGGGTCGATCTCTTCAGGGACTTTTAGGTACAGCACCCCTGAAATATCACCAGAATGGAAATGCACTGGGCTAGGTGTGTTTTGGTACTGGCTGACGATCCAGAACACCTCATAGGTAGCTTTATCTAATTGGCTACCTTCTGCTTCCTTAACATAATTGCCAATTAATGAGCCGACTGTTTCGGCAAGGGAAGGCACCCCACCAAAAACAATATTCTCAGGAAGCATAAATTCAGAGCTTTCCGTTTCGGAAATATGCAGATCAGCGAAACGATTAATTTTGTCTACGAGATCTAAAGGAAGTTTCGCCTTTGTGATTAGTGGCCCAAAAGGTGATAAAAGCTCGATTTTATCATTAGTTGAACTGATGGATGAATTGGCTGGATCGGCTTCATACTTTCTTAAACGGCGTGTTCTCTGTTGTTCTGTCATAAGATATTAGCCTTTTGGGAATGTTGCTACATAATATCTGTGCTAGCAGATAAATCTAGCTGTTCTACGTAGTACTACGTACGTCATCTAAGTAATCTATCTAGTACTTATGCGCATTTATCCCAATATCGGGGTATGGCATGCTGTGTAAGACTATAAGAGCTAGCATGGTTATAGTTTTAGCAGTGTTAGCTGTGGTCGTAGTTGGGGTGGACAGGAGATTGTTTCAGGTGCGACCACACTTATATGACGGTTTAAAAACGCGGATTATAGAGAGAGGATGATAATAAAAATGTTCAAAATGACTTTTCCTAAGCAGTTAATTACTGCAGCTGCATGTACTGCAGTACTGGCAACGCCAGCAATGGCTGCTGACAAGGTTTACAAACTGAAGCTGGCAGAAACTTGGCCAACTAACTTCCCTGTTTTTGGTGATGCGACTAAAAACATGGCTAAGCTAGCTGAAGAGATGTCTAACGGCCGTCTTAAAATTCAAATCGACTCTAAGAACAAGCACAAAGCACCACTAGGTGTTTTCGATATGGTTCGCTCTGGTCAGTACGATATGGGTCACTCCGCGTCTTACTACTGGAAGGGTAAAGTACCAAATACGCTTTACTTCACGACTATGCCATTTGGTATGACTGCACCTGAACAGTACGGTTGGTTCTACTACGGTGGTGGTCAGGAACTAATGGATGAGGTTTACGGCAAGTTCAACCTAATGTCCTTCCCTGGTGGTAACACAGGTAACCAGATGGGCGGTTGGTTCCAGAAAGAGATCAACTCTCTGGACGACCTAAAAGGTCTGAAAATGCGTATCCCTGGCTTCGCGGGTGAAGTACTAGCTAAGCTAGGAGCGAAACCAACTAACATTCCAGCAGGTGAGCTTTACACTGCACTTGAGCGTCGTACTATCGATGCATTGGAGTGGGTAGGTCCTTCACTTGACCTACGTATGGGTTTCCACAAGATCGCTCCTTACTACTACACTGGCTGGCATGAGCCTGCGACTGAACTTCAGTTCTTGATCAACAAGAAGAAGTTTGAGCGTCTACCAGCTGATCTGCAGCAGATCCTTAAAACAGCAATGCGTACAGCGGCGTACGATATGTACATCCAGTCTTACCACGCGTCTGCTGAAAACTGGGCAAGCATGAAAACTGAATTCCCGAACATTCAGGTTAAATCTTTCCCAGCTGAAGTAATCAGCGCAATGCGTAAAGCTAACGATGAGCTACTTGCTGAGAAAGCAGCAGCTGATCCACTAGCTAAGAAAATTCTTGAGTCTCAGTCTGCGTACATGGAAAAAGCACGTGCATGGACAGATATCTCTGACAAAGCTTACCTAAACAGCTTGTCTAAGTAATCGAGTCGTAAGAACCCCCTCGTTGGTGCTCTGGACATTGTCCCGATCCGGGGCACCAACTTCTTAATCTTCTAGGAGAAATCATGTTTCTAGTGAGACTGGAGCAGGTGATCAACAGCTTTTCAGATTTGATGGGCAAGATCTCTGCAGTTCTATTTGTAATCATGCTGTTCAATGTCTTTATCGACGTTGTAATGCGCTATGTCTTTAATGATGTCTCCATCGGGATGCAAGAATTAGAGTGGCACCTATATGCAGCAGTTTTTCTATTAGGTGTGTCTTACACGCTACGGGTCGGTGGCCACGTACGTGTTGACCTGATCTACGAACGTTTATCAGGCAAAACCAAAGCAATGATCGATATGTTGGGTTGTGTATTTCTGCTCTTCCCGTTCTGTGCCCTAGTTGGTTGGTATGGTATCGATTTTGCGCGTGAATCATTTGAATTAGGTGAGACCTCGGGCGATCCGGGTGGTCTTCCTTATCGTTGGATTATCAAATCCGTTATCCCTTTTGCTTTCTTTGCCATGTTAATTAGCGGTATCGGTTTGTTCCTTAAATCTTTAAACATCTTCTTGGGCAATACCAAAGAAGATCATTACCAACCACCACAGCACTAAGGGGCGTTTAGTAATGATTGGTATTATTATGTTTGTTGTGGCGCTGTTGATGCTGCTTGTCGGCTTCCCAGTTGCCTTTACCTTTGGTGGTGTAGCGTTGTTCTTCGGTGTATTTGCTGAAGGCGCTGAAATGTTTGCTTTCATGCCGTTCCGTATTCAGAGCATTATGGAAAACACGGTATTGATGGCGGTTCCTCTATTTATTTTCATGGGTATCGTTTTACAGAAAACTCAGTTGGCTGAGCAGTTGCTTGAGTCCATGGGTAAACTGTTTGGCGGTGTTCGCGGCGGTTTGGCAATCTCTACTGTATTGGTAGGTGCGTTGCTGGCGGCTTCTACCGGTGTAGTAGGTGCATCTGTGGTAGCAATGGGTTTGATCTCGCTACCGGTAATGTTGAAGTACAAATACGACAAGTCACTTGCCTGCGGTACGATCTGTGCGTCGGGTACGCTAGGTCAGATTATTCCACCATCGATCATCCTAATTATCTTGGGTGATGTTCTAGGTATCCCTGTAGGTGACCTATTTAAAGCAGCGGTAGGCCCAGGTCTAATGTTGATCGGTATCTACGTTGTTTATATCCTAATCTACAGCTTTGTTAAGCCTGAAGCGGCGCCAGCACTGCCTCTAGACGACGATGTTGATTCTAAGCGCGAGCAGTACATAAAAGCGCTTAAAGCGATCATTCCACCACTAGCACTGATCTTGATTGTGTTGGGTTCTATCTTCGCAGGTATTGCGACACCAACAGAATCTTCTGCACTAGGTGGCGTAGGTGCAATCGTATTGGCGGCTATGTACCGTCAGTTCAGCTGGAAAATGGTTCTAGAATCTGCAACTGAAACGGTAAAAGTTACCGCGATGGTATTTGCGATCCTGTTGGGTGCGACAGCCTTCTCTATGGCGTTCACTTACACCGGTGGTGACTACATTGTTGAGGAAGTTCTATCTGATTTACCAGGCGGTGCTCAGGGCTTCTTGATCCTATCTATGCTTGCGATTTTGATCCTAGGTTTCTTTATCGACTTCGTAGAGATCAGTTTCATCATCGTACCGATCTTGGCACCGGTTGCTGATGCACTAGGTATAGCGCCGGTATGGTTTGCGATCCTAATCGCGATGAACCTACAAACAAGTTTCTTAACTCCGCCATTTGGCTTCAGTCTGTTCTACCTCAAAGGTGTTGCACCGCCGAGCGTACAGACAATGGATATCTATAAAGGTGTAATGCCTTTCATCCTAATGCAGGTAGCGGTTGTTATCTCAATCCTAGTATTCCCAGGATTCTATGGTTTGGCGTAAGACGGTTGAGTGGCCGTTATCACTCTTCTCTCTGGGCGGGCCACCGCCCAATTAATGGTTCATTCCCATTTGCCCCGTTTATCGGGGCGCTTTTTTGTCTGGGGTTAGCTGTTTTATACAAGTAAACCGCTAACTTCTGACAGCGCTTTGCAAAGCCCTTGTTGCGTAATTAGCTCGGCTTGGGCTTTATCCTCTACCAAGATAGATCCCGCAAAGGCTAGAGCATTTAGTGAAATACCTTCAAAGGATTCCTGCTTACGTGGCACGACCATCATCCACTCATGAGTGAGTAGAAGATTGTGTGGTGGCACGGTTTTATCACCTGAACTTTCTAGAGAGAGTGTCGTGCGCAATCGATCATACAAATGCTGTAATTGAGTTGCTGAATCTTCAGGCGTGTCCCCGTCGAAGAGATCATTTGGCAAAGCTAAGGCGGCATGTTCGAAGGGAAGGGAATCTAACTTCCTTGGTACTTCATCATGTAGTTCCTCAAACTGTGGACTAAAGGGGATCAGATCAGCTGAATTTTCATCTAACTGGATTAACTGTAGATGTTTGTGAGGTTGGCTAGCACCGGCTTCGGCTGAACTATTATAAAAAGCGAGCGCCGGGCCTTGGGTTAAGCATTGATATAAGGCGCTAAAATCATCGAGCGAAAGCAGAATGTTTTGCTGTACAAAGTGATTGGTTACTAACAGCAGGTGCTGCTCTAAGACGTTAAACTTGTTCAGTAGTAACTTATGATTATCACCCACAGGACCAACATAAAGACTCGGTTCGTGGGGAAGAAAAGGGTCATTATTTGATGTCGCTGAGTTGGCTTTGGCCTTCTCTTTTAAGCTGGATAATTGCCTTAGTTGGAAGTGTAGCTCGCCTTCTTGAACCTTATGTGATGAGGTTGTCAGGCTCTTTAACTCGCCGCGGCGAGATGCCGATGTGTAAAGTACTTCAGCCTTTGACCATAGTGAGAAATCCATGGAGTGTTATACCCCGCATCCTTTATACTGGAACCTTAACTATCAGCCGAAATGATCAGGAAAGCTAGTACCAATGAAACGGGTTACAGCCTCTTTAAAAACCAAAATCCTACTGCTTTCCATTTTGCCACTCGTGATGGTGACTGTGGCTGTTACCATGATCAGCTTGACCCAAGCCAAGCATCTCTCTGAGCAAGAGATTCACACCTTCGAAGAAAACTTACTGCGCTCTAAACGCCAAGAACTACAAAACTACGTAGAGCTGGCGATGAACTCAATTGAGCATATAGTCAAAGATGCTCAGCCGGGGGATACAGTTGCTGAAGAAAAAGTTAAAAACATTCTCGATGGCCTGACCTACGGCGAAGATGGCTACTTCTTTGTCTATGACCGTCAGGGCGTTAACTTGGTCCATCCGATTCAACATGAATTGATCGGTCAAAACCTGATGGATCTTAAAGATGAAAACGGCAAGATGGTGATCCGTGATCTCATCGAAGTGGCGAAAAAAGGCGGTGGTTTTTACCGCTATGTGTGGAAAAAGCCTTCCAAGGGTGATCTGGAAGATAAGCTCAGTTATGTGGTCGAGATCCCCAAGTTTAACTGGATGATGGGCACCGGTTTATATATCGACGATATTGCCAAAGAGGTTGCCTCAATCCGGCTTAAAGTAACCCGTAATATTCGTAATACCTTCTTTACCGTCGTAGTGATTTTGGCAGGAACGATCATCGTAATTGCTTTGGTGGGTATCGCAATCAACATGCATGCTTCCCAGCTTGCCGATAAACGTTTACGTGAACTTGCCCACAGTTACGTGCAGTTCCAAGTGAGCCAACGTCGTAACTTTGCCCGAGAACTCCACGATGGCATTAACCAGCTAATGGTATCGGTTAAGTTCAGGTTGGAGCTTGCGAGAGATAAGTTACTCAAACAGGATGAATCGGCCGCTAACGACCTCAACAAAGGCTGCGATGTCCTGAATATGGCGATCCAAGAAGTGCGACGTATCTCCCACGATCTGCGCCCAATACAGCTTGATGATCTAGGCTTAGAGTCAGCACTGCACAGTATGACCGCAGAGTTCTCTGAGCGTACCGGCATACAGACCAATATCCGTTTAGAGCTGCCAGAACAACGACTGCCAGATGATATTGAAATCACTATGTATCGTATCGCCCAAGAAGCGCTGACCAATATTGAAAAACACGCAGAGGCTACTCAAGTAGGGCTGCGCATTTGGTCGCGAGAAGGGTATATTTGGGTCGAAGTAACGGACGATGGCAAAGGGTTCTCTCCAGGGAAGACAGCTTCAGGCATTGGCTTACTAAATATGCGAGAACGTACCGAACTGTTAAGTGGACGTTTTGGTGTGAAAAGTAAAATAGGGGCAGGTACGCGGATTCGTGCAGGGTTTACAATTCTTTAACTTGAATACAGTGGATAATATGAAAATACGTGTCGTGTTAGTAGATGATCATCCATTAGTGTTAGATGGCATTAGTGCACGTTTAGAAGGTGAAGAATCACTGGAAGTCGTGGGTATGGCTAATGATGGCAAACAGGCACTCAAGCTCGCTGCCGAAGTGAAGCCAGACGTTGTGCTTATGGATGTCTCCATGCCTGTGATGAATGGCTTTGAAGCTACCGAACGATTCCGTGAAGAACAACCTGACATCAAAGTGCTGATCTTAAGCATGCATGATGATCGTGAATACATCGTTAAGCTGATCAAATGCGGTGCTGCCGGTTATGTCTTGAAAGATGTCTCTTCAGAAGAGCTTATCTCAGCGATCGAAACCATCTACCGCGGCGGCACTTACTTTAGCTCTGGCGCATCACAAGCATTGTTCAGTCAGTTTGAACAAGCGGTACCTGTCGCAGTTGAAGAGGAACAAGAGCCATTAACGGGCCGCGAGAAAGATGTACTTAAGCTGGTGGCTGAAGGCAACAGTAACAAAGAGATCGCACGCGAGTTAGATATCTCTGTTCGCACCGTAGAAACCCACCGCCAAAATATCAAAAACAAACTGGATATCCATACCGCAGCGGGCCTAACTCGATATGCAATCGAGAGTAATCTGGTAGATTAATACAGCTGAAAATAACTTAATCAATGTTGTTGTATAGCACGATCTCTGGACTGATTTCGTGCTTTAAATTGCTATAACCCGATCCCATCAATACATGGCATAAACCATGCTTAATGAAAATGCTATGTAATATGTCTACGTGATCGGATGCAGTTTCACGTCAAAGGAATGAGTGATGTTTTTAAAAGCAAATGAAGAACGCTTCCTCTTTAATGTGCAAGGCGGTAGCGAATTCTCACTGGTACGCCTCTCCGGAGTGGAGCAGGTATCCCAAGTATTCAGTATTGAAATTGAGCTGGTTTCTAAGCAAACAGATATAGAAATCGATCAAATTGTAGGGAAGGCTGCTTGCGTTACTTTGCTGGATCAAACCGGAGATGAAAACGAACAAACGCGTTATATCAACGGCATTGTCGCCAGTGCGGTAATTGGCGAAGAAGGCGTTCGACAAAGCAGTTACCGTGTTACTTTAGTGCCGAAAATTTGGTTGTTAAAACATCGTTTAGATAATCGAATTTTTCAGTTTTTAACAACACGCGACATCATCACTCACTTGCTTAGTGAGCATAACTTCTCCTCGGACGAATTCCGTTTTGACCTCACAAGGCCTGCTAGTGCCCGTGAATACTGTGTTCAATACGCAGAGTCAGATCTCAACTTTATAGAGCGGTTGCTTGAGGAAGAGGGGATTCATTACTACTTCGAGCACTCAGCTGATAAACACACAATCGTATTCAGCGATTCTTCTGCCTCTTCACCCTATATCAGTGGTGAGGCTGAAATACCATATTTTCATCATGCCCAAGGGGCTATCTCAGAGCAGCACATATTCCGCTTTCAATATGCAGAATCGATCCGTCCAGGCAAAGTATCCTTACGTGATTTTAACTTTACCAAACCGAATTTAGACCTTACTGAAACAGCCTCACACCAGCAGGATACCGCCCTAGAAATCTACGATTATCCTGCAAACTTTATGGAATCTGGCAGAGGCTCACATCTAACTGATGCCCGATTAGATTCAGCCAATCGAAAGCGTAAGACGGTTGAAGCCGAAAGTGACGTTAATCGCTGTTCGCCGGGCTTTAGTTTTACCGTTCTAGATCATGAGCGTAGCGAATTAAATTCTGAGTATTTTATTTCTCGTATTGAGCATGTTTGTTCTCAGCCGCAGGTGTTGGAAACAGGTGCTACGACCGAAGGTTCTAAATACAGCAATAAACTTAATCTTGTCTCTATGGATACGCCTTACCGCCCTAAAGTTGACCTTAATAAACGGCCGGTGATTCAAGGAGCGCAAACGGCAACGGTGACAGGGCCTGAAGGCGAAGAGATCTATACCGACGAGCATGGTCGGGTAAAAGTACAGTTCCATTGGGACCGAATGGGTGAATATGATGAAAACACCTCCTGTTGGCTTCGTGTTAGTCAAAACAGTGCAGGCGGGGCTTTCGGCAGCATGTTTCTTCCTCGCATTGGCGATGAAGTAATTGTTGATTTCCTAGAGGGAAATCCAGACAGGCCCATCATCACAGGCAGGGTTTATCACGGCCATAATATGCCACCTTATGCTCTGCCTGAGCACAAAACCCGCTCAACAATTAAGACCCTCTCCAGCAAAGGTGGCGGTGGCTACAACGAAATCCGTTTTGAAGATAAAAAAGGTGAAGAAGAGGTCTTTATCAGAGCAGAGAAAGACCTAGATCAACGTACTCTAGATACCCATAAACAATGGGTTGGCCACGAGCATCAACAGCTGGTGGAACATAACGAATATAGAGAGTTTTACAACGAGGAACACGCGCTAACCAAAGGCGATTACCATCGTGAAGTTAAAACCAACTACAACCATACCATTACGCCTGACTATCATGCCCAAATTGGAAAAAGCGGCTTTCAGCATGCAGTGAATGAGAGCAACTGGAAAGCTGGGCAAAAGATCATTTTCGAAGCCGGTACCGAAATACTTATAAAAGCAGGTGGCAGCACAATCACGATTAATCCTGCTGGGGTAAAAGTGAATGGCGCCGCGATAAACCTAAACGGTGGAGGCGGCGGTGGTAGTGCCGCTGCAGCAGCACCAGTAGCACCAGAACCACCGTTAGAAGCCGATTTAGATCAAGCGGGATATGTGACTGAGGGTAAAGCGGCTGCTGAACCTTGGATACCAGCACCGACGCTTAAACGGATGGCCTTAGTTGATCAGCCAGCAATCGGATTATGTATGAAAGACGGCGGGTCTATTGCGACTTGCCCGCGTTCGGATTGTCCATGTAAGGGGTTAGCATGATCCCTATCTACGATGATGCTTTGTACTGCCTGATACTGGATCATAACCGTTTTCACGATAATCCATTGGCACTTATCTTCCAAAATGAAGAGCTTCCAGATGTAGCCAGATTATTTGACGGCACGATTCTAGAAAGCGTCGCAGAAGAAGGGCCTTGGTGCGTATTTTTTAAATCTGATTCCGAGCTGTTCTATAACGAAGTCATTCAGCAACAGTGGGAACAGAATGTGTACTGGCAAGCGGGTTCCTCATTGGTAATAGGCTCACCAAACCAGCCGAAAGAAGAACTGTTGAGTTGGGTGCAAAGCAGGGCGCTTGCTCAATCTCCATTGGGTAACGCAATGGTATTTCGTTTTTATTCTCCGGCGCTTTTAGATTCGTTGGAACAGGAGCTTCCCCAAACAGAACTTGCGCGTTTTATCAGTGGCAGCTCAGAGGTTATCTGGGCGAAAGGAAGCTTTAGAAACCACGGCGAAATAACCCCTGAAGCAATTCAGACGGCCTATCAGCTACCGGAACAGTTTTACAAAGGATTAATGGAATAATCATGTCGGGAACATATGAGATCATTGAAGGTGATTGTCTAGAGTTGATTGCCAAGCGGCTCGGTATAACAGTCGGTAAATTACAAGCGATGAACAGTGAGCAGATTAAAAACGTGGATCTGATCTATGCCGGTAATTTAATAAATATTCCTGACGATAAAGACTCAGACACAACTCAAAATACTGCGAAGCCTTCACAAAATGAAGTTAAACCTTCAGCAGTAAGTAGCGAGCGTATTCAATTACCAGAGCTGCCAAAGCAATTAGGTAATGTCTGCGAACCTAAGGAATACGTAGATGTTGTCTTCTACCCATCGATGCCTAAAACCGGTCAGCAAGGATGGTTTGCGATTACCCAACAAGCCAAAGACAAGCTAAATGAAGAAATCGTGCATATGAGATCAATTATGCAGGCGATGCTGGGTGGTGACGTTAATGCTGCAATGATGGAGTTAAGTAAGTACGGTATCTTATCCAAGTTTCAAAGTAGTGATCATGAGCGCTTCTTGGAACAGCAGGAAGATAAAGATCGTTATAGAGCCCTATTAATCTTGCAATTGGCTCTGAAGCTCGAAGTTTTAACTGTCCCTAAAATATTGTTCAATAAAGCACAGAACGGTGAGGAGCTAGGTAAAGAGTTTTATGGTGAGTACAGTGAGGCTTTCGAAAAAGAAAAGCTTTGGCAGCATTGCATTAATGCCCTAAATGTAACTTTTAAAGGGGGAATGCAAGTAACACCTTTACGTCGATTTGTGGACGCTCCGACAAAAGAAGATACAAAGCTCAGGTATCAAGAGATCCGCAGAGAAGCCATTGATGATGTAATGGAGCAATTGGCGGACGAAATTGAAAAGCTTGAGAAAAAGGCGCGATTAGCTGCTAAGAAAAAAGCATCTGATGACGGAACCCCATTTGTTTATTCAGAAAAGATGGGGTACTTCACCAGTAAACAGCAATATTCCATTCATAACGCTTTGGCAAACGTCCATAAGGCCCGGGGTATGTATAGCCTTGAGTTAGAGGATATCTGTTCTGACAGCCCCAAATCTATTCAACGCAGATTGGAACTTTGGCAGCATGATAGTGCCGTTGCTTCGAGGCTCAGCCCATATGAGTTTAGAGCGCGTTTTGCGGGTCGCTTCACACCAATCTTTACTTTAAATACCAACCTGATGGTGCTCATTGAGCAATGCTTGACAGATGATGACCTGCTTGCCAACCATCCGAGTACCTTTAAATACTACGAAAAACTGGATGAGGCAGCAGAGAAAAAGATGATCAATGAAGTCTTTAGTCTCATCCCCAAATTAGAATCCATGGATACAGTTTCAGGCCAAGCGCTGCCTTGGAGTTACTACCCTTGTGTAGCATTGCTCCATAAATTAGAAGCTTCATTGAAAGCAAAAATGGTAGAACTAAAAGATTTGCTTGGGGTTGGCAAGCTGCCTAAAGAGGTACTGGGTGACTTAGTTCACTGTAAAAAAGCGTTACTTGCACAAGTTACGTATTATCAAGAGAAAGCAAAAACTAATGCTGCTGCTCAAGAGTATCAGCGCTTGTTTACTTCGAACGATAAGCTCTACACACCCGTGTTTAAAGAGAAAGAATGGAAGCCCGCTAAGAAAACAGGCAGTTTGTACACCGACGCAGGGAAAGCTGACTTATCCGTAGTGGAATGCTATTTGAGTAGTGAGGAAGGGCGTGTCGCCTATGTGCGAGGGCCTAGTTGGTTAATACCTGAAGACTCGCAAAGCAAAATCGAATGTGGAGATCACTTTCTAGATCTGAAGGGAGGTTTAAGAGCTGCAGATTCCAGCCGACCGATGGCTAAGAATAATTACATCGAGGGTGGAGAACCTATTCCAGAGCCTGAGGAACAAACCACTAGGGATACATTTCTTGATAATCGAGTAAAAGATTATATTGCTAAGCTAAGTAATGAACTTCCAATTAAAGCCAACTTTAAGAATCAATTGCTGAGCTTTGATAAAGCGATGGTAAAATGGGCTTACGAATGGAAGCCTGATGGACCCGAAATAGATGAAACGGCTTATCATGTTAGTTCCGAATGTCAGTTTCTTCGCTTTTCGTCTGCGGTGAGTATGGGAGATCAGATAGGAGCCTCTCAACTAACAGAAAGGCTTCAGGGTAAAAATATTAAGTTTGGATTAGTTGATGCAAATGCAGAATTAAATTTGGCTAAAGGGCAATCAACTCTCACTGTACAGTACCCCAGTGCTACCGGGCATCCTTTTAAAATCCATTATATCGCTTATTTACCCGCAAAGCCGCTCAAAATCGAGCAAGAAGTTTTTTATCGAGCAGACCGAAAAGAACAGAATGCCGTTTTTGATGGCGGTAATATCATGCTACAGGGGAAATTTACGCTCTATGGTATGGTGGGTGCTTCGGTCAATTTAGGAGCCAGTGTTGAGTTTGGTAATCTGGATCAAGGTGGCCTTGGGGTTAAAGGGTTTACCGAAAGTTACCAAGGATATAATGCACACCGTAAAGATATCGCACAGATTAAAAATGCCGATGGAGAGCTACTTGCACCGAGTAAGGCTGCCGATATTACAGCTTCAGCCGGAGTCTTTGCCGGTGTTGAAGCTGGCGGTGAATTTGTCGGCAGTTTAAATTGGCAAAGGCCAAACTCGAAAGGCTTTGTCTCCTTTGGTGAATTTACGGCTAAGGCCGCCGGAGCATTTGCCGCCTCAGCGAGTGGTGTAATAAAACTCACCGTCAGTGGCGGTAAAATCATCTTTATTATGGCGGCTAAGCTGGCTTTGGGCCCTGGGGTGGGCGGTAAAGTAGGTTTCGAAATATCGCCCTTAGCGATTAATGACTTTATTGATCACATCCTCACCATTATGGATCAAGAAGGTTTTCGTCGTATCAGCCTATTTGATGAAAGCATCGACCCAGAAAGCGGTGAAAATTCCTTCGAACTGTTCAATATGTTCCTAACAGCGGTTATGGTTACAGGCCTTAAAGCTGCGGATGTTTTACTATTACCATTCGAACAAATCCAAGCATTTAATGACGAAAAGACACGTGAAAAACTAGCCCCAGTTCTGGCAGACTTTATCAACAATGAAGCAGAAGTAGCGCTTCCATGGGTTAAGAAAATGCCTCCTGAGACATTGGGGCGCTTGCTTTATACGTTGACGGATAAGCAGACGTATTCGTTTGGAGAGCGAACCAGTGATCTAATGAATATGGGCGGAAATCCAAGATTGGTACTTGATCAAAATCGGGATGTTAGGCAACGAAATGCTTTTGAGAGAATACTGGTGTGGTTAGTCAATGGTCATATCAAAGGTGATGATATTGCCTATTCTTCGGAACTGTCTGGTAAGCAGAGACGTTATTTTGAAGAAACATTAACGCGAATGAGTGGTAAGGGGCAGAAGCCAGGTAGCTACAAGGCTGAATGGCAGGCGCTTTTAGGTAATTTGCGCCGAATGATCTATTTGTATGAGTCAGCAATTTGGGCGGATTCTGATACAGAACTGAATCAATCCGGCAGAACCAATAAAATTTATAGTTTTAGGGAGCTATTAAATATGCTTACACGTGACTATCAGTTTTATGTAGAAAAAGGCTACTTAGGTGATTCCTATACGGCCATCTATATCGGGGATTGTAAAAGTGACGTTATTGAGCAGAATGCTCGTAAAAATGCTGTAGATATTAACCCAAACTGCCACCGGGTTTCAGTTATGGATATAGAAGGAAAAGCATGATGTTTTTTTTACGTATTTTCGCTTGTAGCTTATTGGTAATCACTTCGTTAGCGAATGCTGGTTACGTAGAAAAAGGACATTACCTTTATCCAATTATGATTGATATTCGCTACAAAAAGTACGATGAAGCTATGGCTAAGCTTGAACCTTATGCGCTAAAAGGGGATGCACAGGCTTTATTCTGGTACGGCTACATGAAACAGCAAAATTTTGGTCGTGACCGTTATGGGGCTTATAAGTGGTTTGAACAGGCTGGAGAATTAGGTAATCCCTATGCGCTATTCAAATTATCAGGAGTTGATGGGACAGGCGATGTTTGCGAAGTCAATGGTTGGGAATGTAGTGAAGATAACTTGGATAAAGCGATTATTCGATGGAAAGAGTTAGCTAAAAAAGAAGATGCCAAAGCTGGGTTTTTCTATCAGATTCATGACCGTTCATTATTGGAGAAGTTTTACGATAAATTTTCAGGTAAAGGGGTTAAATACTTTTTAGATGCGGCTAAAAAAGGCTATGTTAGACCGCTAGCAAGTTCAATGGTTGGTCTGCAGACCACCGGAAAGACTTATCAAGAATATTGGGGTGAAGAAATGTATCAAGCTCTACTTGATAATGTTAATAAAGATCCTCAGATAGCAATGTATTTCGTTCATAACCCATATGAGGGAATGACCAATGCAAAGCGTAGGGATCTGTACATGGATAGTCTTAAAAAAGGTTATGGCGGAAGGCGTTATGATTGGGCAATTAGTGATGAATTGATATCAGCCGAAGAAGCTTATATTTTTAATAGGGCTTATCACCTTGGTACGGGTGAAGAGTTTGATGAAGAATTCTATGTTGTGAAATTCAATGTTGATAAAAAAACAATAACTGAGCTAAATAAAAAATCAGAAGAGTTTTTCAACAGTATTGAACATGTAATAAATTTTGATGAAATGGATTTTATGTTTATGTTTAAACCAGATGTTTAATATTGCTTAACTTCCAACCTAAGTATATGTAGTGAATAATTGGGATTAAAGAAAATTTAATAAATAACTATCTATCTGGCCAATAAAAGGGATTTTTATGCGTTTTGAATATGATTATGTTAATAGAGCTTCAGCGAGTAGCCCTATAAAAGCTGTCTTTAATGGTTTTATCCTGTGCCTATTAGGAATGGTGTTTAGTGTTGCTGCTGGTGAAGATAGCAATTTTTTCAACTTCCTAACAATTATTTGTGTTGCTAGTGGGGCGTGGTTAATTTTTACAGCTAAGAAGAGAAATGTTAAGTATTTAATTAAAGAATCTAGTGCTGGAATTGAAGATATTTCTGGTGGGCAGTCTTATGTGATGGCCTTTGTTGGTTTTTTCGTAATGCTTGGTTTTGGTGTAGTCCCCATTTTCATTGAGCTTAATATTAGAACTACAGATAAGATGCACTATATCTTCTGGGTGTTCTCTTTGGTTGGTTTTTTCTTTTGTAAGTATGGTTTTAAAAAAATAAATGAATACAAAGAGATAGGCAAATCGACCCTGTTTTTAGAGGATGGATGTGGGCGTATTGGTGATCGTATAGCGGGTCATTTCAAAATACAGGGGATTCCAACACCAAAACCACTAACTCTAAGTCTTTCTTGCAATGAAATATACCGTGTAGAAGCAAACGAAAAATTAGGATTTAAAGAATCAAACTTATTCAAAGAGAGTATCGATCCGCAGGTGAAAAGTGACTTTCAGGGCTGTTCGGAGGTTTTCTTTGATCTCCCGATTTCTAAAGACCTAGAGCCAAGTTTCGCCAAGAGTAGAAATGGGATAGCTCATTGGTACATTAAGTTAGAAGGCGAATTCACAGCCCTATCCGGTCGTACTGTTGACGTAAAACGGATATGGAAGGTCCCAGTCACTCTCTGATCTTAATCTAAAAATAGTAGGTATCTTCTGAGAATCAGACACGGAGCAATAGGCTTACTCCGTGTCTTTGTATTTAAGCGGTAGGGTTTGGTAGTTCTTTCGTTTCTTCCTCTGATGGTTTGCTCGATAGGAGCAAGATAAGGCTCAACACACCTATAATTGTTCCGATGTACCAGAACATTGCAGTAAATAGAGCAAATGCTATTTGCCAGCTTCTGTTATTTGTAAAGATGCTCCATAGACCTACGATGCCCATGGCTGTTACCAGAAACGGTAGAATCGACATGACGATCGCTAAATCGACTGGAAAGAATGGTGCAAAGAAGTTGCCCATTAATAACGCAGCTATGCCTAAAATCGTAAATAGGCCTGCCATTAAAAAGTTAAGTATTTTTGCTAGAGTATACATAAGTCATCCTTGTGGTTTATGTAGTGAGTTATATTGAATCTGTTGTTCGAATCCAGGGTAAATAACCTAGGGTTTTAGCCGTATTTTCTGCAGAAACTTGCGCTTGTTTAAAGTTCTCTATCACGGGTGTAATAACATTAAACATTTGAACACTTTGTACTGTGGTCGAAACTACGCGAGATCTTATAGTTGAATGTGTAGCCTGAAATCTAAGTGCCGCTTCTTGGGTGGAGAAAGCAGCAAGTTGCAGTATGTAGCCATCAGTGAGTTTAGCTGCTTGTTCAAAAGCTTTGGCTGGTGGTGGAGCGGGTTCTTCGGCCTGAGCTGTGAATTTAAGAATCTGCCTTCCATCAGTGGCACTACAACGTTTATCAGTTGATGCAGGATTGATTCTCTGGCGACAGTTGACCGCCCATTTGCCTTTTTGCTCCTGTGTTATCAGGTAATCTTGTTCCTTTATCTCACTGTCATATCGAGCTTCGGGTAAGTGAGAAGGTGGCGTTCCTGCTGCGCTGAGTTGGTGTGTGCTAGCGGCGATTAATCCGACAAGAAGGTATTTCCCTTTACATACTTTCATCTTGGTTATCCATGATAGTTTAAATATTAAATAGCATGTTTTATGCCATTTATTTTTGAATAATGAATAAAGAATATTTAAAGGGTTTTTATGGGTGAGAATAAATATTCTCACACGCTTATTTGGGTTTTAAATTATTTGTTTTTTTTAAATATATAAGTAGACTGGCTCGAGTTTTATAAAGAATTTGGTGGATAGGGACGTTGTTATGACACCAGTTAGGGAAATTCAGTTTGAGGATTTGTCCTCTCTGCGCGATCAATCTAAGAAAGTTAGCTCGTTATTGAGCGAAGATCTTCACGGTTACGTTAAAACGCTCACTACGCTTTGTGCCCCTCGAAAAGTTTTGGGTGAGTACATGCAGAGTGCCTCACGAGATAAGGTGATAGGCGCTGAGAAAAATTTTTCTCTACTTGAGGAGCGCTATAAGTCAGTTATGCGTGATGCATTTGGCTTGTCAGCTAAGCTTTCTACCCCTTTATCTGCTATTCACAATAAATTGTCGCTAACCCCTTGGAGTTATTCCCAAGAGTTGTCTGGTTTATCTTCACCGTTACTGTTTTCTACTCCTGTGCGCTGGGTTTTAGGCTATGACTGTAGTTACGATCTGGTTGGGCTTATCTCAGATCGTATTGGTGGTCAGGAGATGCGTTATGAAGAAGTTTCTCCTTTCGTTATAAGAGCGCTGACTATCTGGTTGCTCATTGAGCAAAGCCCAGATCTACAAAGGATTCTTTCTGGATTGGGGTATGAGGTAAGCATCGAGGCACTACCTGATGTGTCGGGTGATCTTCCTTATGTTGTTCTCACATCTGTTGTTCCTGCGTTTCGTCCTCAAGACTCTCTTGTTTCTATGGTTTCTCAGCTTTCTGGAGGTTCTACCTTTGAAGAGTTGGTTGATATCGATGGTTTGGAAGGTATGGCCTTCGATTTGAAAGAGAGATTGCTTGGGGTTTTAGCTTAGTTTTTCTCAATTGAGCGTTTTTGTGCTCATTAAGCCCTTGTGTGCCTTAAGTAACTTGGATAGTGATTCTGGCTGTAGGCCGCAAAGGAATAGGGTTTTTAAAAGTTGGCATGCGGATTGAATAGGTGGTTGTGAAATTTTTAAACCACTAAATCTAAGGAGAGATATATGCCAACTCCAGGTTATATGTCCATTGAGGGTGAAACTCAGGGCAACATCACTGAAGGCGCTAACAGCATGGAATCCATGGGTAACCGTTTTCAGGAAGATCATGAAAATGAGATCACTGTTCAAGGTTTTGAACACCAAATTTTGATCCCACGTGATCCGCAGAGTGGTCAGCCAAGCGGTCAGCGTGTTCATGATGCGTTTGTTATTACAAAGATTTACGACAAGTCTTCGCCAAAACTTTATGAAGCGTTGACTAGTGGTGAGCGTCTACCAAAAGTTGTGTTGAAGTGGTACCGCACGTCTATGACGGGTCAGCAAGAACATTACTTCACGCACGAACTAGAAGACGCAATGATCGTTGATATTAAGGCGAAAATGCCTAACTGTCAGGATCCAGATATGGCTCACTTCACGCACATGGAAGATATTGCGTTAACTTACCGTAAGATCTCTTGGACGCATGAAGTAGCAGGAACGTCTGGTTCTGATGACTGGCGTGTACCTAAAGCTTAATTTCTCTAAATTAAGTTTAAGGGCTGCCAATCTGCTTTGCGGATTCGGCAGCCTTTTGCGTTGTTGCAGTTCTAAATGGAAAAAGACTAAAGGAGTTAGATTATGTCATTGAGGTTTGAGAAAGGTTACAGGGCAATGTTCTGTATGTTGTTATTTCTCTCTCTAAGCGGGTGTTTATCTGTTGAAGTAAAAGATGATACGCCACCGGATTCTAATCTTGCTCTGGCTATATCGGCCCATCCATTAACTAATCTCGATCTCTCTGGTAGGCCTTCTCCTACGGTCGTTAGAGTTTATCAATTACGTAAAGAAGTTGATTTTAAAGAAGCCAGCTTTTTCGATCTTTACGATCAAGATAAGACGCTCTTATCTGCAGATCTATTATCTCGTGAAGAATATGTCGTTGCCCCAGGCTCTTTTGTAAATCACCAATCTGTTATTGACCCCGATGCGCATTTCGTTGCGGTGATGGCAGCATTCCAGAATACAGATAACGCTATTCATAAGCAGATTCTCCCGATTCCAAGCCAAGCTGATGTTTCGCTAGTGGCTTATCTAAACGCGAATGTACTGACTGTTTCACCAAACGGCAATGTGGCAGCGCAAGGAGTAACGCCTTCATTAGCTGCACCGTCTCTGCAAGCATCACAGGGTGTCAAAGTAGAAGAGGGTGGTGTGACTGTTAATCCCATGAAACTGGAAGATTGTAAGAAAGCCGGTTTGCTTGATGTATTAGTTAAAGAGGGCTGTTAATTGACTAACAAAGTTATCTGGCATGAGGGGATGTTTCTACGCCCTCATCATTTTCAACAGTTTGAGCGCTATATCTCAAAAGAATTAACAAATCGTAATCGAGATCTCACGCCTTATGCTTGGGGTTTTTCGGCGCTCAAGATCAATCAATCACATTTAGAAATTGGCGAGCTTACGCTTGAAGAGTGCGCAGGTATTTTTCCGGATGGAACTAGCTTTAGTACGTTGACGGGCGATGCGCCACCGCTATCAATTCGTGTTCCAGACTCTATTGAAGATGCCGTTGTTTATTTAGCGATTCCTCTGCGCCAAGAAGGTACGGCTGAGATCGGTGAAAGTGATCACAGAAATAGTCTCATTAGATATCTACCGAGATCGTTGGAGTTAAAAGATTCGTCTGATGAGCACGGCGAAAATTCATCGATTCAAGTCGGTGAATTACGTATGCGTCTTTTTGTGGAACCAGAACGTGGCGATGATTCACTGGTTGTGCCTGAAGGGTACACTCAGATTGCAGTTGCTCATATTGAGGAAGTTAAGGGCGGAAAAATTCGTTTACGTCGTGATTTTATTCCTACGGTACTTCATACCAAGGCCTCGCCATTATTAACTGATTTTGTAACCGAGCTTCACAGCTTAGTCATGACCCGTGCAAGAGAACTAGCGGGTCGTGTTGCTGGTGGTGGCGGCAAAGGTGGCGTGGCAGAAGTTACAGATTTTATGCTGCTGCAGATCCTCAATCGTTTAGATCCTGTGCTTAATCTTCTGCGTGATTTGGAAGAGCTACATCCTCTTGGATTGTACGAGAGATTGCTGGGTATGGCAGGTGAGTTATCAACGTTTATGAAGAAGGATAAGCGTTCACCTGAATATCCCAAATATGAGCATGAAGCACTCTTTGAAACGTTCTCGCCACTGTTTGTCGATCTGAGAGAGTCTTTCGGCACCGTACTGGAAAATATCGCAGAGTCTATTCCATTATCACCACCGCAATATGGGATTCGTGCAGCGCGTATCAACGATAGATCCTTACTCAAAAGTGCAGACTTCGTGCTGGCCGTTAGCGCCCAAGTACCGCAAGAAAAATTACGAAAGCAGTTACCTGCTCAAATGAAAATTGGGCCAGTCGAGCAGATTCGCGAATTAATCAGCAGTGCGCTACCAGGTATTCCAGTTAGCGATCTACCTGTGGCTCCTCGAGAGATTCCGTATCACGCAGGTTTCACTTATTTCCAATTAGATATCAGCAATGCGCTATGGAAAAACCTGCAACAGTCCGGCGGAATCGCATTCCACATAGGTGGCGATTTTCCGGGACTAGAGTGTCAATTTTGGGCGATTAAACGGCGGTAATAGAGAGTTTATTCATGGAAGACCAAACAATTATTAGGCCTACACCAGGCGGCAGAAGACCGCAGCGAGATGGGCAGCAGAATCAGGGGCATGCGGGCCCACAACAGGCACCTCAATATACACCGGAACAGCCCTATAATGGACAAGCGGTTCCTCCCGGTGGGTATCAGCCCGCTCAGCAGCCTCATTCTCAAAACCCATCAAGTTCCAGCTACGGACAACCGGCGCATGAATATGCTCCTCATCAAGGTCATGTTGGGCAGCCTGCTCAACCAGCGGCTCCAGCGTATCAACCTAGCCCAGCTGCTTATGATCAACAGCATCATCAATCAGCGGTACCCATGTATGAAGAGAACCCTCTGATCGCTATGGTTTCGCCGTTGTTAACGTTCGCGAGTAAAATTCAGAGTGCATCAGAGTGTCCAAACCTTGATGAGTTTCATCGTTACGCGTTAGATCAACTTAATTTCTACCGCAGTCAGGGGTGGGGTATACAAGCCGATCCAAATACAGCTCATCAAATTAGTTATGCCATGTGCTCTCTTGTTGATGAAATTGTATTAAATACCCCTTGGGGAAGTACAAGTCGCTGGTCTGGGGACAGTATGCTGATCAATCTGCATCAAGAAGCTTGGGGTGGGGAGAACTTCTTCCACTACCTTCAAGAATTGATGCAAAGACCTGCTACTAGTTTGTTGGTTTTAGAGTTTTACTATTGCTGCTTATCGCTAGGTTTTGAAGGTAAATACCGTCGCCTCTCTAATGGTAGAAGGGAACTAGATCAACTCCGTAGTGAGCTTTATATCCTCATAACAAGACATCGTAATAGAGCTGCGTTGCCATTATCACCAGCCTGGATGGGATTAGATGTCGCTCATCAAGGCTTTGTTCGCCATCTTCCTCAATGGGTTATTTGGTCTGTTGCGTTAGTACTCTTATCTTCCTCTTTTATTGGTTTTAACTGGTATTTAAACCAAAAATCAGATCAGGTTATGGCGAACTTGGCAGCAGTAGGGCAGGCTGATCCGTTACAAGTTACACCCGTAAATATCGATAAACTTAATCGTTATGTTCCTGCACCACCGCCAGTCCTCGATTTCCAACGGTTAGATTTGGTTGGAATTCTGACACCGGCACTCAAATCGGAAATAGATAACGGTGTGATTGAATTGATTGATGACGCTACCCACACTCGTGTTCGCATCCGTCATACCAAACTGTTTGCATCCGGTCAGGCTGAGCTATCTCCTCGGTTTATTCCACTGATTGAGAGAATCGGTGAAACCATTCCCGAACTGTCAGCACCGATTGAAGTGCAAGGGCATTCGGACAACATTCCAATTTTCTCAGCTCGATTCCCATCAAACTGGGTTCTTTCAAAAGCGAGGGCTGATTCAGTAGGCGACTTACTGAAAAGTAAATTGCCGGCGCAGCAAGTGATTCGTGTAGAAGGGTTAGCGGATAGTGAGCCTTTAGTACCGAACTCTTCAGCTAAAAACCGAGCACTAAATCGACGTGTTGAGATCGTTTTACGCAAGTAGTAACGAATTTTCTAGGGATTGAAAAACAGGTTTTGTCGTGAAAAAGATTGTTAGTTTTGTAACGAATAAGTGGTTTCTGCAACTGTTAGGTCTGGTGTGTGTCGCTCTGTTGATCTGGTTTGTTGGCCCGTTGATCGCGATTGCTGATACGTACTTTTTATCTTCTGATTTTGCTCGATTATTAGCAATTGTTATCGTTATTGCATTATGGGGTGCCAACGTTGCTCGGTTGCATTGGCAGTCGAAAAAGAAAAATGAGCAGTTGATGGAAAACCTTTCCAGCAACCATCAAGTAGAGCTACGTGAAGAGCAAGCGACAGCAGAAGAACAAAGCGTTATTGGTGAACGTTTTGATGATGCGTTAGAAGTTCTGAATTCCAAGGGTAAAAAGGGAAAGTACGCCTTATACGAATTGCCTTGGTACGTCATCATTGGCCCTCCTGGCTCAGGTAAAACAACAGCCTTAGTTAATTCGGGCCTTCATTTCCCGCTTGCAGATAAAATGGGCAGTGAAGCTATTCAGGGCATCGGCGGCACGCGCCACTGTGATTGGTGGTTTGCTGATGAAGCGGTCATGATAGATACCGCTGGTCGTTTTACGACTCAAGATAGTCATGAATCGGTTGATAAAGCTGCATGGCAAAAGTTTATGGAGTTGTTGAAGTTTAACCGCCCTCAGCAACCGATTAACGGCGCTATCATCGCTATGAGTATGGCCGATCTGATGCAGCAATCAGACGAGGAGCGTCGTCAGTGCGCTAAAACCATTCGCCGCCGTATAGAAGAGCTACAAGACAATCTTGGTATTAAATTTCCGATCTATTTCACCTTTACCAAGTGTGATTTGATTCCCGGTTTTAGCGAGTTCTTTGACAGTTATGACAAAGATGCGCGTGGACAAGTTTGGGGTGAAACTTTTGGTATTGATGCCAGCGGACAATGTGACCTTCCTGTTGAGCAATACCCTGAGCGTTTTCAGCAGCTAAGCACGCGTCTGCAACAGCAAGTATTAGAGCGTTTACACCATGAGCACGATCCGGACAAACGCGGATTAATCCTTGGATTCCCAAGTCAGTTTGCGGGTTTGCGAGATATTGT
The DNA here is from genome assembly GCF_047778075.1 of Neptuniibacter sp. QD57_21. GTDB lineage: Bacteria > Pseudomonadota > Gammaproteobacteria > Pseudomonadales > Balneatricaceae > Neptuniibacter. The sequence continues at coordinate 1,081,675 of NZ_CP180549.1, forward strand.
GTCTCTGTTCCTTGCTGAAACATTCTCTAGTAGCCGTTACAGTGAACCCGTATTACTTAGAGGTGTTTACTACACGAGTGGTACGCAGGTTGGATCGCCGATCGATCGCTTGCTGGGTAATCTTGTGCGCAGCTTCGGTTTTGGTCGTGCAACAATGGTTGGCGGCTCCGGTAAAGGGAAAAGCTTCTTCATTCGTGACCTGCTAACCAAAGTCATTATTGGCGAAGCAGGTGTTGCTGGACTTGATCAAGGCTTACTACGCAGAAAAACATGGCTTCAACGTTTAAGTGCGGTTGCAGCGCTGCTCGTTGTAGGTGTTGGTTGCAGTGCTTGGGCGTGGTCTTACTTCAATAACAATCAAAGTATCGAAAAATCTGCGTCCGAATTAGCAGAAGTACAGAATCTTCAAGTAACCGAACCTTTGGCGAGTGCTGATTTTAGAGCGGTACTGCCAAGCTTAGATAAACTTCAAAAATTACCTCATGTTTATGCATCTGCTGGGATCGATCATGGTTTTGGTCTTTTTCAGGGCGATAAGGTTAAACAAGGTACCGACAGTGCCTATCGCAAATGGCTAGAAAGCCAGTTCTTACCTGTACTTATTGCGCGCATAGAAGAGCTGATCATTGCGAATGATCCACGCGACACCAATGCTCTGTATGAGCTGCTGCGCGTCTATCTGATGTACGGTGGTGTCCGTGACTACGATACTGAGCTCCTCAAAAGCTGGGCAATGCTCGATTGGCAAGCTGATAACGAACTAACCGATGAAGAGTTAAATCACCTAGAAGTACATTTAGATACACTACTCAATGATGGCTTTTCCCCTGTCGCTATGAACGACAAGATCATCACCGAAGCACGTAAAAACCTATCGCGTGATCCGTTGGAAAAGCAGGTTTATCAGGCAGTTAAACGGGAGCTACAAGAGAGCCGGACGCATGATCTTATTCTCGATGACGTTCTAGGCCCTTATGGTTTTGATATCTTCAAAAGCAAAATGGGTCAGGACTTAAAACAGTTTGTAATGCCTGGTTTCTTTACCAAAAAAGGTTTTTATGAACTGTTCCTGCCGAACAGTGTAGAGATCTCAAAACGCTTCCTTGAAAACAACTGGGTTATGGGTGAGCGCTATCAACAGGCTAATATCGATCTGGATGCACTGCAGCGTAAAGTGCTCAACCTTTACTACGCGGATTACATTAAAAACTGGGATGGCTTATTGGATGATCTAACCGTTAAGCGTCCAGCCAATGCTCGAGATAGCGTTCGTCAGGTGAGCATTTCAGCCGGTATTGATAGCCCAGTTCGTTATCTTTTAGAAGCGGTTAAAGAGCAAACGACGCTGACTAAATATATCGCAGCAGGGCAAGGTGAAGGGGGCGAAGAGCTTGCACGTTCTGTCGCGAGTTTGAACCAAAAAGCTGCTGTTCAGCAACAACGCGTTAGTAAGCTATTACGAAATGCTAAAAAATCAGGTTTGCTAGATAAGTTAGGCGGCAACCTTGGTGAGCGTGTAGAACGTCATTATGCGCCGTATCACAAACTACTTGAGCGTCGCGGTAATAGCACGTTGTTTGATCGTTTAAGTGATGACTTGGCGAATCTCGGTTTGTATATGGACAGTGTTGCGAATTCATCCTTCTCAAGCACAGGTGCACTCGATGCAGCACAAAATCGATTAGCACAAGGCGGCCAGGACCCAATAGGCAAAGTGAACAGCTACCAACATAGCTTGCCACCAGTGATGCAGGGTTGGGTAGGTGATCTAGGTACTCAAAACTGGCAGATGATGCTTAAAGGGACGTTAGATGAGTTAAACCAACTTTGGCAGACTCAGGTGTATCAAGAGTGTAAAGCCTTTGTTGCAGGACGTTTCCCACTTGATTCTAATTCGCCAACTGAATCGACATTAGAAGACTTCTCGCGTTTCTTCTCGCCACAGGGAACATTGGATACGTTTTTCCAAAACTACCTAAGAGATTTTGTTGATACCAAAGGGCGGACTTGGGTCGAACGCAAAGTCGATGGCCAGTCTATTGGCTTATCAAATCGAACTCTAGCGCAGCTTCAAAGAGCCAGCAAAATTCAGGAATTGTTCTTCCGTAACGGTCAACTATCTGTTCCTTTTGTGATGCGACCGCTAAGTCTTGATGCCAGAGTTTCAAAGTTTGAAATGACGTTAGGTGAACAGAACATTACCTACCGTCATGGTCCTCGACGTCCAATCAACCTTAATTGGCCAACCCCTAGTACCGATAGTGTAACGATGTCACTTCAAAGTCAGGTGGGCATGCTTTCCTCTCGTTCAGAAATTGGTCCGTGGGCTTGGTTCCGAGTGCTGAATAGTGCAAGTTTAAATAAAACCAACAATCCAGCCATTTACCAAGTGACCTTCGATGAACAGGGCCATAAAGCGATGTTCGAATTAAGAGCGTTGAGTGCTATTAACCCATTTGGTCATGATTTGTTATCAGGCTTTTACTGCCCGGAGACGCTGTAATGGAGCAGAGAGCTGGCTTTTACGGCAAAATGCCGTGTCGTGGCGACTTTGTGACGAGAGGGTTACCACGGTCGTTGGTCGATAACTTTGATCAGTGGTTTCAACAGGGGTTACATGCGGCAAAAGGTTGTTTAGGTGAGGACTGGAATGCGCGTTATACCGTTGCTCCTATCTGGCGCTTTTTCATATCTGCGGGTGTGTTCGACCAAAACCCTTGGATGGGGGTATTTATCCCAAGTATCGACAAAGTCGGTCGTCAGTTTCCCTGCTTAATCGCGTTGCCAGTCCATCAACGATTAGTGACTTATGAGCAGGTATTAGCACAAGAAACGGTCTATCAACGAATAGAAGACCTGCTTTTAGATACCTTAGAGCTGGATTTTAATTTCGATCAATTTTGTGAACAGGTAGATGCTTTAGCGCTGAGACCAATCTCTCCGCCTACTGAGCTACAAGCTGTCAAAGGCGAACTACCATTGATGCAAAATATTCACTCTATGCGTTATCAGTATCATTTTTTAGATCTGGTAACTGCGGTGGAATATCCCGTTTTATGGATGAGCGAAGGGACTGAAGGTGTAGAGCCGCAATTCTTGGTGAGCTCGGGCTTACCGGCTACTGAGCACTTTTCGCATTTTATTGCAGGTATTGAATATGCTGGGGAGTGTGCAGATGTCTAGACAGCTTACCTGGCGTTCAGTCGCCCGAACTGAAACGGGGCATGTCCGTAAAATCAACGAAGATGCGCTGTACACCTGTGATCAGCAGGCCCATTGGGCGGTTGCGGATGGTATGGGCGGACATCATGCTGGTGATGTTGCAAGTCAGCTGGTGGTCGAGCGGCTAAGTAAACTCCCAGTAGGAGAAAACCTCGCTTGCCGCATAGACAGGCTAGAAGACACGCTAGTTGCTACAAACCAAGAGTTACTGAACATGGCGGGTGGCAATGGCAAAGTCATTGGTACTACGGTGGCCGGTCTTATCTTCGATACCAATCGGTACTTGGTTTATTGGTGTGGAGACAGCCGAGTTTATCTACTTCGCAATGGTTGTCTTAACCAAGAAACGGTTGATCACACGCTTGTTCAAGAGATGTTAGAGCAGGGACGAATCAACCCTGTTGATGTACCCAATCATCCTGAACGGAATGTGATTACGCGTGCGGTCGGAGCAAATGATTCCCTCTTTATCGATATGGATCTAAGACCCTTGCAGGCTGGCGACCTTTTCCTTATTTGCAGCGACGGCCTGGATAAAGAGATAGGTGAGAACGAATTGACTCAGCTCCTGAATCAATCAGCGCGCGATATTAACCAAGGCATCGATCTTTTAATGTCGAAATGCTTAGAGCGGTCGGCAAAGGACAATATAACGCTCGTATTGGTTAGTGTTGAAGAAATAGAAAGTATCTAGTGGAGCTTTAAGTAGAAGTCATGGAGTTATTTAAGGCTGAGCTACAACGTTATATTCGTAGCGAAACGGATTTACAGTCATTAAAGACCGTTATTCAAACCACCCTAATAAGCGATTCTAAAAATGCGGATCGTATCAAAGAGGGTTTAACTAAATTAGTTAAGGCCGGTCATATCGAGGCCGCTGTAGCTAAGGAGCTAACGGAGACCGTTGATTACTTTGTCGCGCGTCATAAAGCTCCAAGCCCCGAAGCGGTTACAGAGGATGGCACTGAAATAGCGGCAGAAGATCAAACACAAATATCAGCTAATCCTACATCCGATTCTGAAGATCAAACGGTTGTAGCTAAAACCGACCAAGCAGTGATGGTGAATGAGGATGAAGACCATACTCAGATTGCTCAGCGGGACGATGCTACACAAATTGTTCGAAGCGATGATGCAACAAAGATCGACGTAGCTGGAGATCGCTCTGGCTTTACCTCACCGACATCGAGAACGAGTAATACCAGTACAACAGCAAAATGGTCCAAGCCCTTCGAGGGCGAGTCAGATAAAACAGATCACACTCTCAATGTTGGTTCTATTATTAAAGACCGCTTCCGACTAATAGAATTTATTGGTTGCGGTGGTATGGGGGATGTCTTTAAAGCTGAGGACCAACGCCGTATCGATGCTCTGGACGTTGAAACATTAATCGCGATTAAAGTCCTTAATAATAATTTTAGAGACCATCCAGAATCGCTTCGTTCCTTGCAGCGCGAAGCACGAAAAACACAGAACCTTGCCCACCCTAATATCGTAAACGTATTCGATTTTGACCGCGATCAGCACCATGTTTATATGACCATGGAGCTGATGTTGGGTGAGCCGCTTAACAAGGTCATTAAGGCGAATCCAAAGGGTTTAGCTCTTGATACAGTATTTCGCTATGTAGCAGAAATGGGTGCTGCGCTGAGTTATGCGCACCGAAGGGATATCGTTCATTCCGACTTTAAGCCCAGTAATATCTTCCTCGATCAAAACACGATCAAGGTATTTGATTTTGGTATCGCACGAGCTGCAAAAGAGGGGCAAGCCGATACATTTGATGCCGGTGAACTAGGTGCATTAACGCCTAACTATGCATCCCCAGAAATGCTTGAAGGTGCGTTCCAGGCTGACCCTAAAGATGATATTTATGCTCTGGCTTGTATCACTTATGAGCTATTAACCGGTAAGCATCCTTTTATTGAAAAAGGTAAGAAAGTCCCTGCTGATCAGGCAAGAGATAAGGGGCTAGCGCCTGCGCCGATTAAGAGTTTAAAGCGCAAACAGTGGAAGGCATTGAAGCAAGGTTTAAGCTTTGATCCTGCACTTAGAACGCATTCGGTAGATCAATTCCTCCAAGGCTTCCTGCCAGAAGCACAGCAAGCGGGCTTATTGGCCAAATGGTATGTGTGGCCTTTAGCGGCGACCGTTTTATCGGCTTTGGCTTACTTCCCAGTTAGAGATTTTCTGGATGAAAAGGAGCTGGATGATTTAGCCAATGATTTAAAGAATGGCTCAGAAAGTGACATCTTAAACTGGTTGGGTGAAGTCGAGAGCATGCCTGAAGAAGAACGTATTCGTTACTTCAACGATACGCGGGTAAAAAGCTCGCTGACGAAATTCTTCATCACTCGAATGAATGACCAAATCAATGAAGATCAATACGCTGAAGCCGAACGTGTTGCAGCAAGAGCATTACAGATCTATGAGGATTCTCGTCGTTTATCAGATCAAAGGGAATTGGTTAGTAAACGTAAAGCAGGCCGTCTCAACGAGTTAAATATTGAGCTGAATAACTATCTGAGTAGCGAACTAAACCTATTTATTGAAAAGATAGAGCAATTCCCGAAACTGTTTGATTCCATCAAGCGAGTCGATTATAAAAACCCGATGCTTGAAGATCCTCGTGTTCCTCATAGGATGGTAGAAGCGGTTGATTGGTTAGTTGAGCAAAACCAATTTGAACGTGCTGAAACAGTGAGTGGGGTGGCTAAAGGGATTTTTCCTGAGAATCAGGCCATTCTCGTTGCTGACAATCAAATGAAGCAGCTAAAAGGTCGTTTTGAGCAAGCTAAACTCATTTCAAATTATGAGAAAGAGTTAGCCTCTGTTGACGAACTGAGACAGCTCTCTGATCTCTCTTCTTTCAAAGAGGCGGTATCTGAGCTTAATCGATTAGCGCCACAAAGTAAGACGTTAATCCAGTTTAAGAATCAAGCCTCCCCGATAATTGAAAGTAATCTAGCTAAGATGATGACGGAGGCACAATGGTTTTCAGCCAAAGATCAGTTTGCTCAATACCAGCTCTATCTAAGCGATGTTGCATCCAATGATTTAAGCCAGAAAATTGAGAAAGGTATCCAGTCATATCAGACCTCTTTGGCTGAGAATGAAAAAACGATTCTTAAGGCGATCGAGCAAGGTGATTTGGCCAAAGCCGCAAGGCTGTTAGATCAATTTGAGGCTCCGCCTGAAATTAAGCAAACGGTCGCAACACGTTTAGCTAAAGCCTATTTGAAAGATGCGCGTATCGCACGTGAAAACAGTCAATGGGAGCAATCAATCTCATTGATAGAGAAAGCACGTAGTATCAATACTGACGCCGGTTTTAGCCAATTACTTGATACAGAACTGCAGATTATTGAACAAAACCGCAACGCCTCGAGTTCAGGTGATATGAAGCAGCTTAAAGCGGACAGGGACGCAGAAATTGCTGATTATCAGAAGCAGCTGAATGTTCTTTTGACTCAGCCATTAAATTCATCGCTTCTTAATGATGTTCAACAGGCATTGGATAAAGTCGAGCAATTAAGACCAGATAACCCATTGCTTAAAGATATTCCGCAGCGCTTAGCATCGAGCTATCTAAACCAAGCTGAGCAACTTGAACAGCAAGGCAATTTAAAAGATGCTGCTGAATTACTTACTGAATATAACACGGCCTTTCCTGATAACCCTCAAATAGAAAGTGCCTTGAACACGTTTGATCAAGGGTTAGCAGAACAAGCGCAATCAGAACGTTTTAATCAGCTTAAACAGAACATTTCTCAGCAGTTGTCGCAAGTTAGTCAAAACGCCAATTGGGAATCTGAGCTCAATCAAAGCTTAAAAGAGATAGGTTCATTAGGTGCTACAGAGCATCAGATTGCTTCATTGAATACCAATATTGCTTTGCAGCTATCAAAAGTTGCTTCGCAATATTCGGATGAAAAGCGCTTCTCAGAGGCTCTCGATCTGCTAGCGAAAGCAGAAACCTTTGACCCAAGCTTAGGCACACTCAAGGGCTTAGAGCAGCAGATAACGGCGAGCCAAACAGCTTGGGAAAAAGATAAGCAGATTAAGAAGCTGCAGGCAGAAATTCAGGGCTTGAAACAAACCTTACAAACCCAGCTTCAAGCGAATGACCTCCCTCGTGCCGAACAAAGTTATAAGCAACTGCAAACAATGTTGGGTGAGAATGACCCTTATATTCAGAGTGAAGCGAACCCTGCTTTTGTTGAAACATACTTACGCTTAGCTGACCAATTAGCGCGGCAAACCAGGCTGTCTAAGGCGGCGCAGTTATTAGAGTCGGCTAAGAAGTACTCTGTTGATACTACCGTGATTGATGAAAAAATTGCTGGCTATAACCGCGATGCTAAATTGTGGCGTATTGGACAGGCAATCAGAAGTATCTCGTATGATTCGTTTGTATCAGCACATCAGCAATTGACCGAAATAGAGCCGGAACTGGAAGACGAGAGAGCTAAAAAATTACATACCGACCTGACCAATGCCGTGCTTAACCGGTATGAGCAGTTAAAGGGAAGCAGGGCTGAAGCTGCAAACAAACTAATCAGGAAAGCCAAAGAGCTTTACCCTGACCATGCAGAAATTCAGAAGATCAAACTTAATAAACTCGCAACTAAGCCTCCTGAACCAGAGCCCCCAGAACCAAAGCCGGAACCGGTTAAAACAGAAGAGGCTAAACCAGAAGTAACCGAGCAAAAGCCAAGCGTGCAACCGCCGAAAGTCACGGCTACAGGTAAAGCCTGTTCGCCTAGCCTGGCAGGGTTAGGTCGTAATGTTAAAGCGGTTTGCTATGACATGGTTTCGCAGCAAACCAAAGCGCCTTACATGATTGTAATTCCCTCTGGTGCTGGTGGACCGTTTGCAATAAGTAAATTTGAAATAAGCATTGATGATTACAACGCGTACTGTAAGCAAACGGGTTGTAGTGTGCGTTCTGGTAGTGGTCGATCACCGGTTACGGGTGTTAGTCAGAGCCAAGCAGTGGCGTATGCAAAATGGTTAACGCAGGTAACCGGTCATCAATATCGTTTACCTAAGTACAAGCAGTGGAAGCATGCTGCACTGTCCGGGAATAAGCGCCAGCCGAATAACTTTAACTGTCGTTTAATGCAGGGTGACACCATCTTGAAAGGGCACGCACCAGTGTCTGTTCGCAGTGGATCAGCTAACAACTGGGGCATGATCAACTATCTAGGTAACGTTCAAGAGTGGGTTATTCATCAAGGTGTAGCTAAAGCAGCGGGCGGGCATTACGCCGATAAGATGTCGAATTGCTCCGTGGATTTAGTCCGCAACGCTTCGGCTGATTCGAAAACTGGTTTTAGACTTGTCCGGTCGTTATAGGGGTAGGGAATGGCAACAACACTTCTAACATTAAGTAGACAGCATTCGGCTGGAAAAATCTCAACCGCCGACTACCGAGCGCAACGTCGTAATCTGGTGAATGAACAGGTCTTTCAGGTGGAAGATTGCACGCAGCCAGGTTTTGTTAACGAGCCTGAATTGGCCGAAGTGGTTGACTCAACTTTGCCTCCCGCTCAAACAGCGGATGAGCAAAGTGCGAATCAAGCTGCAGCTTTTCGCCATCCGAATTCGTCCGCTGTCATACCAGAACCTCCGCAAACACCGGCTTATACAATCAGCGAGAGATCTGAAAATCTGGTAGAGAGCAGTACGTTAAATACACGGAAAAGGCTTGAGGAATTGTCAAAACCTAAGTCTGAACCGGCCTATAATCATCAACCTGCTGAAGCACAGCATGTCTCATATAAAAAGATCTTATTAGCGTTGTTAATAGGCCTAGTTGTGACATCAATTATTACCGGCACCATGTTACTAACGCGAGATGAAAGACCTGCTATTGTTGTCGAAGACCCATTAATCACCAGTACCAACCTGCTTCTGGATAATCCTGATTGGCAGGTCGTTGATCTCAGAGTCTACCGAGTCCAGATAAAAGCGCAGAATCGCCCCATGCTGCCAGAACAGCACGCGCTTTTAGATTCAGTGAATCTCTATCTATCTGTACCGCTAGGCGGCACTGCTAGCGAACTGGATGTAGAGGTTCAGTTACTTAAAGAAGATCTATTGGTATTAAGAAACGTTAAATAAAGAATTGGAATTTTTCTAAGGAGAGAATCATGTCAAAAGCGGCCCGTTTAGGCGATATAGGCTCAGGCCATGGATGTTTTCCACCTACACCTGTCATTGCTGGAAGTGGCGATGTAGTAATCAACGGAATTCCTGCGGCAAGACAAGGTGATCCACTAGCTCCTCATGGCTGCGGCAATTGCCCTCCACATGGCCGATCTATATCCGGTGGCTCGGGCACTGTATTTATCAATGGCAAGCCTGCCGCAAGAGTGGGTGATGGCATTGATTGCGGCGGCTCTATAGCAGCTGGATCGGGTGATGTGATTATTGGTTGAAGTAGCTAGTGGCTAGAGCGCTGCGCTTCTAGTGGCTAGCGCCGAAGCCTTTACAGTGTCTTTTCAATCTTGAACGAGGCCAGAGTAAATTTAATGCTATTCATGCTAAAAATTACTCTGACTCTAATTATTTTGACTTAGTTATATTAAAGTATTCCAGGTAGTGATACCGGTGAAGATAGGAAGAATAAAAAAACGGCTAAGTAAAATAGCGCATGTATTCCTGCGATTGCGCCTGAAACTAACTTAACACGCCGGGATTTAGCACCAATACATATAACAAGACAAAACAGCCCAATAACCCAGCCTGCATAGACAAGGTACATACCTGTTAATATTCCTCCATCAGGTAGAGATAAAGCAATCATCAGAATGACCATGGTTAGCACAAAGCAATTTAGTATCCATTGGTAAATTTCGCGCATAAAAATCCTTTTTATTCAGTCCGCTTATTCTTGCGCTGGTTTCATCCAGCTTGGGTGCCGCCATTAAACAGATCGATCTCTGGGCCTTGGGTAGGCTTAAAGCGTTGCTCGGCTTGGAGTTCAAGTAGTGCCTCTTCAAACTCAACATCATCCATGGAGAACCAGTAATCTGGTTTGCGATTGTTGTTAGCATCCCAAGCCGCCGTGGTGGGGTCTTTTGCTCGGGCAGGCTCCAGTTCCGGTACATCAGACATCGGCTGGCTGGTGTCCATATAGCGTTGTATCAGGTTCCAGATTCGCTTTAACTCATCCGGTTGTTCGCTGGTGGTGAAGGTATGCAGGGGAATGCTGTCGGAGTAGCGATGATATCGGTGTACCAGATGGAGTTGATAGCTGAGTATCCCCTGATGGTTGGGAGTACTGACCAGATAACAGTCAAACTCCGAGAAAGGGTGGCTGTAAAGCTCTTTATTGTTTTTATACCGTGTCACCCTGCCAGTGCTACGGCTGAAGGTAAAATGTTTAACTGCTTTCATAAACCAAGGCATGGGCAAGTATCCACGGCCCGAAGCTTCGAAGTAGCCCCAGATTAGGGCTGAAGGGAGGAATATATATACTGTATATACGTATATAGTGCTTGTAAGGTCAGCGTATTGAAGTGTTTCGTGAATTATTGGTAAGACAATTATGGTTAAAATAAACACTGGACCTAGTATTACTACTGCACCTTTAGCAAACATAGTTAAATAAAAATAGATCCACCCCCATTTATTTAATGACCCTGCATTGTATTGGTTCTCATCCCAGTGGGTTTCGCCTTTATTTTCTTTAAGGCGCTGCTTGATCTCGGTTGGTGTGGGCTCCTCTATCATACTAACGGGAACAGCTTCGTTAGCCCGACTCCACGGCAGCGGATCGCCGCCCTGTAGAAGCTTTGTTAGGACGCCCTGTTCGGGACGGGGTTTCTGGTTGCTGTAATACTGACTGTCCCAGACGCTATCTTGATACTTGCCTTGCGGTGTTTCAATTTTATTCATCATAAGTCCTGTCATTGTTCCCAGCCAAATTCATCGGCCCACCAGTATTCCCCTTTGGTAAAGGTTGGGGTGGTGCTTGGGCTGCCGGCTTCTTTCTCTTTGTTTAACGGCGGGGTCGGGAAAGTATGTTCACCAATCAGTGCAGGAATATTGTTAGAGTAAGAGGCTATTTCTGAGGAGTTATAGTCCATCATGATGTTGCATATCCGTATGTATAGACCACTTCGCTCGCGAGAGGCTAGGACGCTGCGCTTCTAGTGGCTAGCGCCCAAGTCCTTTCTATTTTTAAGCTACGAAAGGCTCGTCCGGTTTCTTCCAGCGTAATATATCTTCCGCTTGAAGAGGAATGGATTGTTGCTCGTTTGCTCTGCGTTTCAGTTCCGCTTGATATTGTTCCTCATCCATATTGCGCCAGAAGTGGCTATCACGGCCAGTTTCTTTGTCATACGCCGCTGTCGTAGGGTCTAGGTGGCGATAGGCCTCAGACATAATGTTGTCCGGCATTGGTCGGCTGATATCCATGTACTGCTGCATCATATTCCAAAGCTGATAATACTCTTCAATAGGTGCGGTGAAGCCAAGTAAAGCGCCTAGGTCAACAGTATGCTTAGAGCCGTTGTAGCGATGAATTAAACGCATGGTGTAAAAGATCTCACCGTAATTGCCTGGGTTGGAAGCGAGATAGCAGTCAAATTCATGGAAGGGAGCGGCGAAAACCTCTTTATCTTTTTTGTAGATATGAACTTGACCTGTTTGGCGGCAGAGTTCGTAATCTTTACGTATTTTCATAAAGAAAGGGACTTTGCCGTTTCGGCCAGCGATTTTATGGTAGTAAAGCTGGAATAGAGCACTTGAGCCGTAAAAAATGCAAGAAAAGTAAAAGAGTGCTTGGAACGACATTTGGGCGTCAGGGTGGTTATGATTTCCATCCAAGTACAATACTGTGTATCCCATTATTAAAGAGAGTATTGTCAAAGGGAGGAAAAACTTTAGAAAAGTTTCCGTCGAAACTCCAATGAAATAAAAAAGCGCTAAGCCGAGGTTTGCTTTGCCCTTTGTATAGTTTTGGTGGTCCCAAGGGGATGCCATTTTCCGATCTTTGTAATCGTCTAACTCAATTTCTTCGGACAAGGAATAAGGCACTTGCCCTGAAATTCTGTTGAAGTTAAGGCGGTCGGCATTTGCTAGTTTAAATTTACCAAAGACGGTCTGTTTTAGCTCAGAAGGTTCGGATAAAGGTATGTTGTTAGAATCGTACGCCGTTTCTGAGTACTTTTGTTCCATCATTATGTAGCATTTCCGTATTTATAGACCGCTTCGCTCGCGAGTAGCTAGGACGCTGCGCTTCTGGTGGCTAGCGTCCAAGTCATTTCCATTTTTAAGCTACGAAAGGTTCGTCTGGTTTTTTCCAGCGTAATATATCTTCCGCTTGAAGAGGAATGGATTGTTGCTCTTTTGCTCTTCGCTTGAGTTCGGCTTGATATTGTTCCTCATTCATATTGCGCCAGAAGTGGCTATCACGGCCAGTTTCTTGGTCATACGCTGCTGTCGTAGGATCTAGATGGCGATAGGCCTCCGACATGATGTTATCCGGCATCGGGCGGCTGATATCCATGTACTGCTGCATCATATTCCAAAGCTGATAATACTCTTCAATAGGAGCTGTGAAGCCCAATAAAGCGCCTAGGTCAACAGTATGCTTGGAGCCGTTGTAGCGATGAATTAAACGCATGGTGTAAAAGATCTCACCGTAATTGCCTGGGTTGGACGCGAGATAGCAGTCAAATTCATGGAAGGGAGCGGCGAAAACCTCTTTATCTTTTTTATAGATATGTACCATGCCTGTTTGGCGGCTTAGCTCATAATCTTTACGTATTTTCATAAAGAAAGGGACTTTGCCGTTTCGGCCAGCGATTTTATGGTAGTAAAGCTGGAATAGAGCGCTTGAGCCGAAGAAAAGGCAAAAAAAGTACAATAAAATCTTTAACGTTAGAAGGGCCTCAGGATCATTATGATTACCATCAAAGTAAAGCCCTGAATACATTAATATAAAACCCACTACGGTTACAGGCAGAAAGAATTTTAAGAAGGTCTCTGTCGAAACACCAATAAAATAAAATAGCGCTAAGCCAAAGTTAGCTTTGCCTTTAGTGTATGTTTGGTGATCCCACGGAGATGCCATTTTCCTATCTTTATAGTCGTCTAATTCAATTTCTTCAGACAGTGAGTAGGGTACTTGTCCTGAGATTTGATTAAAGTTTAAGCGATCAGCATTAGCGAGCTTGAATTTTCGAAATACAGTCTGTTTTAACTCGGAAGGTCCAGTCTCAGGAATATTGTTTGAGTTATAGGCTGTTTCTGAATAGTGCTGATCCGTCATAATGTAGTATTTCCGTATGTATAGACCGCTTTGCTCGCGAGAGGCTAGGACGCTTTGCTTATAGTGGCTAGTGCTCTATTTGGTTCTTTTGTAGTTTAAGCTACAAAAGGTGCGTCTGGTTTTTTCCAGCGCATGATGTCTTCACCTTCCAAAGGAATGCTCTTTTGCGCTTCTTCTCTACGGGCTATTTCAGCTTTGTATTCTTTTGGAGTCATATTGCGCCAAAAGTGGCTATCACGGCCAGTTTCTTTGTCATAAGCAGCAGTCGTAGGGTCTAGGTGGCGATAGGCCTCAGACATAATGCTATCCGGCATCGGGCGGCTGATATCCATGTACTGCTGCATCATATTCCAAAGTTGGTAATACTCTTCTGGCGGGGCAGAATTACCGATGATTCCACCTAAATCTACTGTGTGCTTTGTACCTTGATATCGATGTACCAACTGCATGGTGTAAAAGAGTTCACCGTAGTTACCCGGATTTGATGCTAAGTAGCAGTCGAATTCGTAGAAAGGTGCAGAGAATACTTCTTTATCTTTTTTATAAATATGGACCATGCCAGTTTGGCGGCAGAGCTCGAATTCGCGATAGAATTTCAAAAAGAAAGGCGGGGTATCGTTGATGTAGGCGAGTTTTCGATAATAAAGCTGATAGAGAGCGCAAACCACAAAAAAAGAAAAGCAATAAAGAGAGAACTCAATAAACCAAGTATTAAATTCGCTTGTATTTTCGTTCTCAGATATAGCTATACCATAAATTAAACAAAGGCCTATGATAGTAATGGGTAAGAAAGATATTAAAAGAACATAGGTAAACGAACCAATAAAAAAGAACAAAACTGACCAAATATTTCCTTTTCCTTTGATATAGCTATTATGGCTCCAAGGGCTTTCCAAGGTCCTGTCTTTATATTCATTAAACTCAATGTCCCCTGAAAATGAGCCGGGTATCTGGTTCGTTACCCTGTTAAAGTTAAGCTTAGTGGCATTGGCTAGTTTAAACTTGCTAAGTAGGCTTGTATCGAGAGCTGATTTTTCTTGCTTTGGTAACTTGGTAGAGTTTAAGGCGGTGTCTGCGTAGTGCTGTTCCATATTAATATTCAATCCCTTTTTCGTAATCGCTTAGCCAGCCTAGCTGATCGGAGTCGGAAAAGTCAGGATGGTCACTGATCTTACTGAGCGAAGCTTTGCCTTTATGCATCTCCGGAGCTGGAAAGCTGTAATCGTTTACCTGAAGTTTTAACCTGAGTTGCCACTCAGAATAGGTTTTATTAACGAGCTTTTGGGCTGCTCCTAGGTGGCTTTTACCTGTAGCTGACTTTAAATAATGGATCATGCCATGATCGGTCTGAAAACTGTATAGCGTTTTGCTTGAGAAGGCCCTGCCTGTTTTAATGGGATGCCCTCCCATTATATTACCACCGCTCATTTGGCGCTTTATTTCAACTTCTTGTAGATCTAGTTGATAGTTGGCCTGATGTTCTTCATTAGAAAGCAGACTTTGGATGTTCCCATTGACTGTAATTTGGGTGTCAATGCCGGTTTGTTTAAGGTATTGGTAATGTTCAGCCGGGAGTTTTCCTTGTTTCAGGGGCTCAATTTTAACTTGGGTATTGAGCATAATATTAATTAGGTGATACCACGCAAAGGCTGGATCATTATTTAGATCTACGTATTTTTCTGCATCGGAACCATATCCGAAAGGACCATGTTTTAACCAGATCTCTATTTCTTCATCAGTTAATAATATTGCGGCAGCAAGAGCTGCCAAAGTACCTGCAATAATTAACCAGCCTATAGGCCCTAGCGCAGCTTTAGTGATAATTCCGTAGAATGAGGTGAGTAATAGTCCTGTACCTGCGACACCCATGGCGATGGCGGCATCCTTGTCTTGCCTTTCAAGAAGCCTTAGAGCCTCCCAATAGGTCATTACTGCCGTAAATACGCCCGCACCAAAAGACATTATGTTCAATACTGAGATTGCTCCAGGAATAGTTTTTGCTAATGTCGGGCTGAGGCGCGCTACAATGGGCTTTGCTAGCTTAGGCATTGCGACGACTTGTTGGGTCCATTTCGGGGTGTAGCTATTAGAAATAAATTTTAATAATTGAAGGCTTGCTACAGTAAGATCAAGGGTTGCGCTTAGGGTATTGAGACCTGAGAATGCTTTTTCGTCAAAGTTGAAAGCTTTTATTACTCTGGAAAGATTAATCAACTCCAGTGCAGCAATAAAATAAGGAACCCTATATTTCGTAATGGTTCTTTGTGCGCGTAAACCCAGTGATAGGTCAAGTCGTTGTTGCTCAGTAAGCTCATCTACAGGAATGTGAAGCAGTTTAAGGCCTTTCAGTGCGGTAACGCCTCGGTCAGTATCGAGCCCTTGTTTAACTGTCTTTGGGTTTGAATTGAGGTTAACTGTCTGATTAGTATCAGGGCTGTGTATTTTAAAGGCCGCTTTTTGTTTCCTCTCATATTTATCTTTTTCTAAACCAGTTAATCCCCACTTTAAACCATCGCCTTCCACGCCAATGATTAGATGCTTCCCAGATATAACATTACTTACATCATCAAAACGCAGTTCTTTAAGGGTTTCGTTAGCGATTGCCTTTAGTTGTCTTAGGTTACTAACAAAAACCTTTTCAAACTGGGTCTTATAGCTAACTTGTTTGAGCTGGTCTGAGCTGATCACTTTAAGAACGGCATTACTGTATATAGAGATAATTTCATCAGTAAATAAGATCGCGCGGCGAACAACTCCGAATCCCTCGTCAGTTTCTGTATCGGTGGCTTTAAAAATTGCTGCAGCCATACCTATTTCTACGGTATGTAGTTCTTCATCTAGGTTCAGATTAGTTTCGTTCCAGCGCGTTAAATTTGCTGTTGTTGCTAGGCCTGAACCATCATTTTTGGGTGCGGGTGGGATATAGGCAGCGTCTAAGGGGACTTCTGTTTTATTAGGAAACAGTACTGGGTGTAGAGGGTGACTGCTGTCTTCTTCGATGATTGCTATTAGTGTGTTAGTTGCCGCGTGTTTTTTCCTTTCTTCTGGCGCAATCAGAGGGTTATCCATTTCTGCATCGATCAGTAGGGCATTGATAGCAGGGCAACAGAAGAGGTGAGATGTGGCAGCATTTACGCCGTTTAGGGCACCCATGTCACGGATACTTTGTACTAAGGTTTTATCGCTCAGCAGTTTTGATAGCCCATACTGCATTGCTGGAATCTCTTTTGTGTATTGGCTGCGTTCTGCTGTGCGTAAGGTGCGATGAAAGGTGCCGTTGCTGCTTAAGTCCATATATTTACTGTACTTACGCAGCTCGTTCCGCTTGCCATTATGGTTCTCTGCCAGAATTAGGCGTGAGATAAGTTCGGCGCTAAGGAAGTGGTCTTTGTCTTCACAGAGTTGTTTTATTTGTTGAAAATAAGCGCTGGCTGATTGGATTAGGTGTACGTGATTTCGCACTTTAAATAAAGGGTCTTCAGCTGTAAATGTGCGTAGGTGGTTTTGTTTTGCTTGAGCCCAGCAGTCTTTTTCTGGCTCCGATGTCCAGATATCTTCTGGAAACAGAGGTTCTTTGTCGTTGGCGATAGCGCAGGCGGTTGCTCGTAGTGCGTAATCTGCTTTGCAGCGTAGGTCTCCAAAAGCGGTGGATACATACTCTGTATCATCAGCGAGTAGTTTTTGTTCTTTTTTGACTACGTCATAGCGTTCTTTTAGGAAGGTGCCTTTAACGTCCCTTGTTAATTCGACAGCATCTGATACTAGCATCTCTATATCAGGTGAGCGGTTGCGCATTTCTTGTAGATTCGAGACTTTGCTAATTTTACTTCGCTTCATACGGAGCTTAAGTTGGTCTTGGTTTTGCTCTAAATAGTTGATGCGCTCAGCCGTCCATTGTACTTCTGAGAATGCGATCAAAACACTTCCATCAAGTTTGGAGCCATTTCTTTTACCGGGAATCCAGATCTCTGTGAGTGGTACACCGGTAGTGTCACGTTTGCCTATTTTGATGGGATTCGACTTAAGGCTATCCGCCCATTCCAAGTGGTTTACGGGTGTTTCGCGAAAAGACTGTAGATTCACATCACGGAATGTATATTCGTCACCGGGGATTACTTCGATTTCACGCCATACTTGGAACCTTGAGCCATAAGGGGCTTTATAAGCGATATAGATAAAGCCTCCACGGGGTGGGGCGATATGATCCAACTTATATTCTGCATCCACACTTTGCATAAATAGTGAGGGTAGGCAGGCATGGAGGAGGTAGTCTTGCTCTTGGTTTTCTTTACGCTTGGTTTCATAGGCAGAACGGAAAAGGGGCAGTTTAATGGGTTCCCCTTTTTCGGTTTTAACTTCTAACCAGACGTTATTGGAAACTTCGCCAGTCCAATCCCAATCGTAAATGGTGGTTTCATCAAGCACTAGTGTTTGTTTAGTCGCCTCGATACCGCTTTTAGCCGTTTTATCTAATGTATCGTAAAAGCGTATTTGGTGTTCATCCCCATGGTTGATACCCGTGACTTCAATATGAAAACGGTCTTTTTCACAGGCTGCTTTTTTATGGCCGTTATTCTGCATTGTGTAACTCCATGTCCTGTTGTTGCATCCTTTCTAGCAGCGATAAACGTTGGGGGTTGTCTAACTTTTTAAGCTGGGCTAATAGTTTTTTCGCGTGATCAGGGTGTTGGTTGATCGCTTGGAAAAATAGATGGGTCATCTCTGTGTTATTAAACATGTCGAGGGTTTCAGCCTGTATGGTCAGTGCTCGTATGTTTTTGAATTCAGAGAGGCTTAGCTCAATCTCATCACTTGTTTGCCAATTAAGAATCAGTTGATCGATCGGCCCAATCTTTAAAGCTGATTGTTGTGTTTCGGTTAGCGCGTAATCTTGGTTGGTATTTACAACTTGTAGCTGATTATCAGCTGCTTCATTAGTTTGGACTCTCCAAGCGATCTCATCTTGAATGTTTGCTAACGGTGAATGCCAGATAATGGCGCTGATGCAGTTCATCCATTCAAGGGTGTCGGCTTTAGATGATTCCGAGAGCAGGTAGTGAGCCACGGCGGGAAGCTGGTAGTGCAGTACGCCTTTTTGTTCATTTCCAAATTTTACAAACAATCGATTACGGAGCAGTGTGATCAATTGTGAAAAGCTAACCTCTGTTGGCGCATAGATTAAGATCCCTTGCCAACCTGTTTTTGTTTCGGTGTTATGTTCAAACACTTTTAGAATCGCGCTCTGTTCTTTGATTTCGCACAGCCATGGGCTGGCATGACTCAAAGACTCTAGTGGAGTTGTTTCAAATAGAGGCGCTCGATAGGTATCAGTGTTTGCATAGAGATCGCGCAGCATCTCTTTATGAGGGCTTGCGAGTAGATACAGGCGCTGAGAACTATCGATATCTGTTTTTAGCCGAGTAATTAGATTATTGAGCTTCATTTGTTGTTACCGCACGGGCAGTGGCTTAGCGGGCAGCTACCATCTTTTTGTAGCTGGCACATTTCGGTAATTGGGAGGTTCGCTTGGCGATCACTCTCCATGCGGTGGGCCATAAGTGCAGATGCACTCCAAGGTGATTCTGTAGCCAACTGCGGCGTCACATTACCTGCTTTGTCTATATCTGCTTCAAGCGGTGGTGTTGGTGGAATAGGTGAGGCTTTTTGCGCCGAAGGAGCTGAGCCGCCTGAGTTAAGGTTTACCTTTGCACCGTTAACCGTTACGCCGCCCGGGTTTACATTAATGCCGCTGCCACCGGCGGATAAAACCATATCAACGCCAGCTTCGAGTACGATTTTGTTACCCGCTTTGATATGGATATTTTGACCGGCACCGGTGGTTTGATTCTGTTTGATCTGGATATGACGTTCTTTATCGACAATAAGATGCTGATCATTGTCGCTTTGGCGATGGAAGTTACCGTCCGTTAAGGCGTTTTCTTTCGCGCGGAATTCACGGTATTCGTTGTTGATCTGTATCCAGTGATGATCTTGGCCGACCCATTCTTTGTGATCGTTTTTAACGCGTTGATCAAAGTCTTTTTGGGCGTGAATAAAAACTTGTTCTTGAGCTTTTAAGTCTTCGATGCGGATCTCATTAAAGCCTTCTCCGCCTTTTGTGGAGTTGGTTTTAATGGTGCTCATGGTTTTGCACTCAGGAAGCGGGTAAGGAGTGCGGTTTAAACCATGATAGACCCTGCCGGTAATGATAGGGCGATCTGGATTACCATCTAGGAAATCGACAATGACCTCTTCACCAATACGTGGAATAAAAATGCCGCCGAAAGCGCCACCAGCGTGGTTTTGGCTGACCCGTATCCAGCAGGAGCTTTGTTCATCCATCTGGCCTTCGCGATCCCAATGGAATTGCACTTTAACGCGGCCGTGTTCGTCGGTGTAAATCTCTTCACCTTCGGGACCGGTAACAATTGCCGTTTGGGTACCTTTTATTTTGGGGCGAGGTGTTTTTCTTGCTGGGGTAAAAGGCGTTGTAAAAGGTATACCGTGAATAAGGTTGGTATATTTAGAGCCTTCGGTTGTTGCGCCAACTTCTAATACTTGTGGTTGCGCGCAATTATGCTCAATGTGAGTAATTAAATACTCAATATTATGCGTTTCAACTTCGTGATCAGTTAATTCAAAACTATAGCCAGGAAGTAATCTATTAATATCTGATTCGGCAATAATATGTTTTCTAAAACTATTATTCGCTTGGTTTAAATTCGTTGATAAAGCATCACCGCGATCAGATTCAATAAACTCACCAGGGTATTCGTAGATCTCCAAAGGGGTATCTAGTTCGTGGCTATCATCAGAAGTTAGAGTGAGATTGGGCTTTTTAAAGTCGTAATCTCGTATGGATACTTTGCCACTTTTAACGGCCTCTCTATAGCGGAATTTGAAGATGTGCTGTTCGCGGACTGCACCTTGAGCATCATGAAAGTAGGGCAGCTCTCTTTCGCCGCTAATCGGATGATTAGTTAGTGATGAATCAGTA
Organism: Neptuniibacter sp. QD57_21; assembly: GCF_047778075.1. Taxonomy (GTDB): domain Bacteria; phylum Pseudomonadota; class Gammaproteobacteria; order Pseudomonadales; family Balneatricaceae; genus Neptuniibacter. The sequence continues at coordinate 1,102,179 of NZ_CP180549.1, forward strand.
AAAACAAGGATATGCTTGTCATAGTGGTGTTCGAAGTAGTAGTGAATCCCTTCGAATTCTAACAGGCGTTGAATAAAGTCTTTATCGCTTTCTCTGTACTGAACGCAGTATTCTCTCGGTGTATAGGGATTACTAAGCTCAAAACGGAATTCATCAGTCTGTAGGCCAGATTCTGTAAGGGTTTGAGTAATGATTTCTTGTGCAGATTTAAATTGAAATATACGGCTGTTTATTCGATAACGAAGCGGCCATAACTTGGGAACAAGGGTGATGTAATAGGTGGTTTGCTTAACCCCGGTTTCACCTAGTTCTGCGGTAGAAATGATGCCGTGAATGTAGCGAGTATGCTCATTTTCATCACAGCTTTGATCCAAAAGCTTTACCACTGCTGAGCGGTTAAGAAGCGAGACGAGGTCTATTTCTGGGTTTTCAGATACAACTTCTAACGATATTTCAAAAGCCGTTGAGAGGGTCTCAAAACCACTCATACGTACGAGTTGAAAGGTATCGTCTTGCTCTGCAATGTTAAAGAAAAAGCGTTCTTCATCCGCTTTCAGAAACATGTAAGTTCCCTCTTATGTTCCTATAGGTTGGGCCAGTAAAAATAAAGATGCTTCCCGCATCTAAATAAAGTTTGTCACCATAACCTAATGCATTAAATAAGTTAATTGTTTTTATTAGCAGGTTGTGTGCCAAAGCAATAATATTTATTTTTGAATTAATGTTCGTTTTGTTATTGCGAATAAAAATTCTCATTTACCCAAAAAAAAAGGGGTTTTATGGGGCTTTTATTCTCATTTATATTGCTGTATCTTGCCTGCACAAATTGATCCAATGGTAGTAAATTACATTAAGTAAGTAGCCTTGTTTCATTTAATACGGATGTTGGTTTTTAATGTAGGGATGATTTATGTCGGCTATTTTGCAGCTCAGACTTATTGCGTTTAGGGGATTGGCACCAGCTGTTTCTCAAATGCGCGAGTTTGATCAAGACGAGGTTCTTATCGGTCGTGCGCCAGATAATGACTTTGTGGTCGAAGATCCTGAGCGTTACTGTTCCCGATACCACGCCCGTTGCTACCGCGCCGATAATCAATTCTTTGTTGAAGATACAAGCACTCCTGGTACTCAAGTTAATGCAGGGCATCACTTAGGACGAGGGCATCGTCATCGCTTAGTGAGTGGTGATCTACTGCATATTGGGGAGTGTCAGATTCAAGTTGATCTTATCGAGTCTGCTCAGCCAGTAGCTGCCCAAGAAGTGGGTGCTTTTTCCATCGATGATTTCTTCTCTGATGGTGGTGCCTCTGATCAAATTGAAGCACCTGTAAATAAAGTTCCACTGCCTAATATTCCCCACACGACCTCTGCAGATTTTTACGATTCCATAGCGCCGCAAAATAATATGCCTCCTAGACATGTTGATGGCTATGAGGTTGAGTCGCATGAGCAGCATTTTGCTGATCCAGCTACCTCCGTAAGTATTGAGCAGAATGCTGCCCAAGCTGTAACTATGCAAGCTGTAACTATGGATGATGCGCCAGTAGCGCCTGTCCCAGTAGAGCAGCCTTACATGGAGCAGCATTTGGATGCTTATGATCAGGCTGTTGTGATGCCTGAGGTCAATGCAGCACATGTCAGTTCACAGATCAGTGACGCACTAATCCCTGAAGTGCAGCCGGTTCCTTCGACCGTTCAACAGGCTCCAGTTCATGAGGCTGTAGTTGAGGAGGCTTTAGTTCAGGAGGCTATAGTTCAGCAGGCTTCAGCTCAACAAAGTCCGGCCCAGCAAGCTCCTAAAAGTGATGTTGATAGTTTAGCGATTAAAGCATTTTTACAGGGTTTAGATGTTCAACCTTCTGATCTTGTAGGGCGAAATAAAGAAGAGATTATGTTCTCTGCAGGTCAGATGCTGCGAGTTTTAACTCAAGGCATTATGGAGATTTTGCTTAGCCGTAATGATGTAAAAAAAGAGTTTGGCATGGATGTTACTCGCATTGGTGCTCAACAGAATAACCCTCTTAAATTTAGCCAGAACTCAGGTGAAGCGATGATCAAACTGCTGACCGAGGCTGAAGGTTATATGTCTGCACATGAGGCAGTTAAAGAAGGGGTTGTGGATGCAAAAGCTCATCAAGTGGCAGTTATGTCGGGTATGCAGAGCGCGATTGTATCTATGCTAGAGCGTTTTCGACCTGAATCACTCGAAGAGCAATTAACTTCGAAGTTTGTCCTTTCCCGGAAAGGTAAATACTGGGAGATGTATAAGGACGCATACCAGCAACTTGTTTCTGAAGCAGAGGATGATTTTAACGCTTTGTTTGGCGATGAGTTTACTCAGGTTTATCAGCAACAGGTTCGAGAGATCGAGTCGAGTTATTCGCAAGATTAATTTTTCAAAATCTTAGAAGCATTGATTTACTGTAAAAGGGATTTTTAAGTAGTGAGCAACCGTAATTTAGTCACTTGTTATACCTCTGCATTGTTTGTAGGCATGTCGCTTTCAGTTAATGCCCAGACGCTGCCGGATGCGGCGACTCCAGGTGCAATCAGTGAACCGAAGCCTGATCTTCTAGTTAAGCCAAACAATGATCTTCAACTAAGTATTCCTGCTAAGAAGGATCGTCCGCTAGATCTTGATTCTGGACCTGTAATCCAAGTGAAACGGATATCTCTTTATGAACTTGGTGGTAAGGATAAAAGTCAGCAAGTACTTGTGGATAATCAAAAGGTTAACCAGATTATTCAAGATAGTATTGATAAGCATGTAGATGGATTTACGCTTGGGCAGTTACAAAGTTTAACTGATCAGGTAACCAACTTTTATCGTCAACAAGGTTGGATTCTTGCGACTGTTTATCTGCCTGCGCAAGAAGTTGATTCTGGTGAAGTTGTCTTTCACTTATTGCCTGGCAAATTAGATTTGGTACGTGTGCAAGGTGAGTCGTCTTATTCTGTCGATCAGCTTACCCATCCATTTTCGGATTCGCTGCAAACCACACTGGATAAAAACGCTACAGAAGCTTCGTTGTTAACCGTTTTGGATTACCCCGGAATTTCTGTTTCGGGTGTTTTAGAGCCGGGCGAAGAGGTTGGAACGACTAACTTGAATCTGTCTGTTAACAGTGAAGATCGATTTGCAGGGATCATTTATCTAGATAACAAAGGTTCGTTTTACTCCGGTGAAGAGAGATTGGGTGCGGGTTTAATCTTTAATAACCCATTCGGCTTGATCGACCAGCTTCGCCTGGATGGAATGATCCAAAATAAGCCTCAAGCGGAGGGCGATGAATCAGTTGATCATGCTTTGTTTGGTGGTATCTCTTATACGGCTCGCCCTTTTGATCCCGCGTATGAATTGAGCTTTGAGCATTCTCGAAATCAGTATGACATTGGTCGTGAGCTGGCTGAGTTTGGATTTGAAGGTAAGGCAAAGCGTACTTCATTTGGTGTAAAGCGACAGCTGCGTAGAAGTAGGATTTTTAACGACTATGTTCGTTTTAATTTAAACCTGAATGATGCACAAACCCTTCGAGATGGTGAATCTGAGTCTAGAGATAAGCTTACGTCAGTGCAGTTTGCTTACAGCCTTGATTATACGGACGGTCTGATTGGAGGAGGGTATTCGGCATTAAACCTTGTCTACCGTAGAGGGCTGGAAAGTACGTTTGGAAGCTTAAGTAATGGGGATGAGCAGATCAGTCGATTGACCGACAGTGGTCGTGCGCCTATGGATTACTCTAAGTGGAAATTGAGTGCGTCACGCTATCAGCGTTTTATTGCTAACACTTCTCTGCGCATGCGTTTGGATATGCAGTATTCAGCTGATCCTTTGGTATCTCTTGAACAATTTTCCATTGGGGGCTCGGATAGCGTAAGGGCTTACCCTGGCGCTGAATATATGGCTGATAAAGGCGTATTTGCCAGTATTGAATGGATTACACCGATACCTTTCATTGCAGAAAAACCAGCTTTCGGCAACCGCACTTGGGGCGATGTACTGCAGTTCTCTGCGTTCTTCGATTATGGCAAAGGCTATAAGAACGAAGCGCTTTCGACTGAGGAAGATGAGTCCGAGCTGTATGGCTCAGGTTTGGGGATTAGATTTGCCCCACTGGATAATTTAGAGCTAAACATCTCGGTTGCTGAAGCGGGCGCAGAAAAACCAAGCAATGGCCGAGAGCCGCAAATTTTTGCTGATTTGATTTTCCAGTTTTAAAGGGACTTTCTGAGAAAACTTAGGTTTATCAAATCTAAAAACGATTTTTCATTTTACGAATTAAGGCGTAAGCCACCAGAAATAAGAACGGATGCATATGAACTGGTCAAAAACAGCAATATCAACTTTCGTAAAGTCAGCCATGGTGGCGGGCGTTAGTAGTTCTATATTACTGCCGAATAAAGTCTTTGCGGGACCTGCTGGTGGGGTTATTTCACAAGGCAGTGGCAGTATTAGTGTGCATAACAAAACGACCACTATCAAACAGTCTACTTCAGCAATGGTAGTGGATTGGCAGAGTTTTAACGTAGCTCAGGATGAGCTTGTTAAGTTTGACCACCCATCAGCTAAAGCTTCTACCCTAAACCGTATACATGATCAAAATCCCTCTCAAATTCTTGGTCGAGTGGAAGGTAAGGGTAGGGTATTCCTTGTCAATCCGAATGGTATTGTCTTTGGTGAAAACTCTACTGTAAACCTTGGAAGTTTAGTTGCGACCACCAAGCAAATTTCTGACAGTGATTTTATGTCAGGAAATATCAAATTACGTGATGTAGATGATGAAGGCGTCATTGTTAACCGCGGCACATTAACTGCTGCGACAGGCGGATCAGTAGTTCTGGTTGGCGATAATGTCGTTAATGAAGGTGTTATCCAAGCTGTAAAAGGTTCTGTTGTATTAGCCTCAGGTGAAAGCGCAACGCTGGATTTTGATGGTGATGGATTGCTTCAGTTCAAACTATCAGGTGAAGCTACAGAAGGTAAGACAGATACCGCGGTTTTGAATGCTGGCATGATCAGTGCCGACGATGGTTCTGTTCTTTTAACCGCTAAAGCGGCCCGTGATGTGTTTGCTAATGTTGTAAATAATACCGGTGTTGTTGAAGCCAAAGGCATAGATACCAGTGGCGGTAAAATACGTTTAATTGGTGAAGGTGCTGATGTTCGTACTAGTGGTCAGTTAATAGCGACAAGTGAGAACGATACGGGCGGACAGATTGATGTAACCGGCGATCGAGTTGCCATTGATGATGGTGCACTACTTGATGTATCTGGTCAAAATGGTGGCGGTCATATTCGTGTCGGCGGCGGTTATCAAGGTAATGATGCAGACATAAACAATGCTGAAAAAACATATGTTGCTGATACGGCGACATTAAAAGCCGATGCTATTGAATCTGGTGATGGCGGTGAGGTGATTGTTTGGGCCGATGAATTTACAAATTACAAAGGTTCGATCAGCGCGAAAGGTGGCTCACAAAACGGTGACGGTGGCTTTGCCGAAGTATCTGGTAAGCAGGCACTTAGCTTCACTGGTGATGTCGATCTAACTGCTGAAAATGGTGTTACTGGTGAGCTCTTACTTGATCCTGGATATATTGAAATTGTTAAGAATAGTGGTTATATACTCGATGACGATGTGGTATTCGATGGCGATACGAGTACAACTACGAAAATAGATGTAGATAACTTAGTTTCGCAATTGGCTACAGCGAATGTTTCATTGCAGGCTGAGGTTGATATCGATGTTAAGACAAGCATTGATACGACAGGTAATACAGGGGATGTGGCTTTTACCAATAACCTGACTCTGCATGCCAAAAATGACATTAATATTGACGGCGATATTTCGTTAAAAACAGGTGCAACTTTAACACTAAGAGCCAATGGTGATGTCGATGGCAATGGCAATATATCTCAGAGTAAGGCAATCACTGCAACTCACTTAGTTGTTGATGCAAAAAATAGCGCTGATTTAACTGACCAGAATAACAATTTTGATACTGTTTCGTTAAGCGGTGGCTCTGTGAATATCAGAGATGTTGATGGTGTTGATCTGGCCGCTGCGGACCTTACTGGTTCGTTGACAGTGAATGCAGGTGGGAACATTACTCAATCAGGCGTAGTAGACGTTGCTAGTGCTACTGCTCTTACTTCGGGCGCTGATATCACGCTTGATAACAGCAATAACGATTTCTCATCCATATCCCTTACAGCCGTCAATGCTCAGGTGAATGATATAAATGCATTAGATCTGGCTGCGACAACTCTTACAGGCTTGTTAGAAGTAATAGCAGAAAATGATATTACGCAGTCATCGGCTATTAGTTTAAATAGTCCCGCTAGTTTTACGTCTAACAGTGGAAATGTCATTTTAAATAATCCAGCAAATGACTTTGCATCTTTGGGTGTATCAGCTCTCAATGCAATTGTAGAAGATGCCAATGCATTAATACTATCTGATACTAATGTGGCTGGTGATCTGTTTGTGATAACAGCTGGGAATTTAACTCAATCAGCCGCGATTAATGTTGGTGGAACAACCGACCTAGACGTGGCTGGTGCTATCACATTAGAGAACGCTAACAACAATTTTTCTTTTGTTAATGCATCTGCGACAAATATTAGTGTGCGTGATCTAGATGCTCTCAGTGTTGCAGCTTTAAACACCAACAATCTTACAATCACGACCGGTGGCGCTTTAACCCAGACAGGCGCATTTTTTGTGTCTAATGAAGCGCATATCGAAGCAGCATCTACGGTTTTTACAGAAGGTAATGATTTTAACGTTTTATATCTTAATGGTGGGTCAGCAACCATCAATGACATTAACAATGTCGTTTTAGGTAATACAGATTTAACACATGCTTTGACAGTCACAGCTGTTGGAAACATCACTCAAAATGCTGCTGTCGAGGTGGATGGTTTTGCTACATTAAGTGCTACCAACATAGTGTTAGATGACAGCAATAATGATTTTTCATCAGTGAAGCTGACCGCTGTAAATGCGCAACTAGCAGATCGCAATACATTAGCTTTTGGCGCTAGTAATATTTTTGGTGCTTTGAATGTAGCAGCTGAAAGCCATATCACTCAATCTACGGCTATTAGTGTAGATGGAGCAGCAAGTTTTACTTCAAATACGGGCAATGTCATTTTAGGTGATGCTTCGAATGAGTTTTCAACTATTGGTGTTTCTGCACTTAATGCAACTATTCAAGATGTGGACGAATTAGCGCTCTCCACTTCTTCCCTATCAGGTGATTTGTCGGTCATTACAGGCGATAACCTAACTCAATCGGGTGCGATTGATGTAGCGGGGGCAGCTGTACTTGCTGTTTCAGGTGATATCACTTTAGAAAATGCTGCGAATGACTTTGACACTTTAAATGCCTCAGGCACAAACATTAGTGTACGTGATGCGAATGATCTGATCGTTGAGGCTTTAAATACTTCTGACCTTACAATCAATGCAGGGAATGCTATAACGCAAACTGGCGCATTTGTTGTATCTAATGAAACAAATATCCAAGCTGCCACAGCTACTTTAACGCAAGATAACGATTTTAATTCTTTGTCTTTGAGTGGTGGCACTGCGTCGGTTAATGATATTAATGGCATCTTACTTGATACGATCGATTTAACTGGCAGTTTAACAGTTAATAGTGCAGGTAATATTACGCAAAATGGCGCTGTTGATGTTGATGGTACAACCTCGTTAACAGCGACAGGTTATAATATTACGCTGGATAACGGTAATAATGATTTCTCATCTTTATCTCTTACCGCAGTCGATGCGCAAATTGAAGATGCGAGCGCATTAGTTCTAGCTTCAACTGATCTGACGGGTACTTTGGCCGTAACTGCAGAAGGTAACATCACTCAAACAGCAGCTGTTGAAGTTGATGGAGCGGCTAGTTTTACGTCGAACAGTGGAGATGTCACTTTAAATCATGCCGGTAATGATTTCAGCTCGCTTGGTGTATCAGCGGCGAATGCGACGGTTGTTGATGTTAATGCAGTAGAGCTTTCAAGCTCATCTGTCACAGGCGATTTATCAGTCACTGCTGGTGGAAATCTAACTCAATCGGGTGCGATTGATGTAGCGGGTGCAACTGTACTTGCTGTTTCAGGTGATATTACTTTAGAAAATGCTGCTAATGACTTTGACACTTTAGATGCTTCAGGCACAAATATTAGTGTGCGTGATGAAAATGATCTGAGTGTTGCAGCTTTAAATACTACTAATCTCACAATTACTACGGGTGGTGCTTTAACCCAAACAGGCGCATTCGTTGTTTCTAGTACGGCTAACATCGAAGCAGCTACTGCCACTTTAACGCAAGATAATGACTTTACCTCTTTGGCGCTGAATGGTGGTTCTGTAACGGTTAATGATCTTAATGACGTTGTACTGGGTACGACGGATTTGACTGGAAATTTAACTGTTACTAGTGCAGGCAATATTACGCAAAGTGGTGACGTTGAGGTGGATGGTGCTACTTCACTCACGGCTGCAGGGGATATTACTTTAGATAATAGCGGTAACGACTTCGCATCATTAGCATTGGATGCCGTAAATTCCGTTGTCCAAGACAGCACTGCACTCGAATTAGCAGTAACGACCATTATTAATGCTTTAACAGTTACATCTGCTGGTGATTTGACTCAGTCCGGTGCAATTGACGTGAATGGCGCCACTGTTCTTGCAGTTACAGGTGATATCACTTTAGAGAATACAGCTAATGATTTAACTAGCCTAGATGTGACAGCATCTACTTCTTCTAACATGAGTGTCACAGATACTAATGATTTAAGTGTCTCTGCTGTAAGCGTTGATGATCTCAGCTTGACCACTGGTGGCGTGTTAACCCAAACAGGCGCATTTGTCGTTTCTAATAATGCTGTAATTGATGCGAATACCGCGACGTTAACTCAAGATAATGACTTTGCTACTTTGTCTCTAGCTGGCGGGTCTGCAAATGTTACCGATATCAATGCGATTGAGCTTGGCGTGACTGATCTCTCAGGCACATTAACCGTTACTGCCGGTGGAAATATAACGCAGTCGGGCATAGTAGAAGTTGATGGTGTAGCAAATCTATCGGCAACTGGCAGCGATATCGTTCTAGATAACGTAGCGAATGATTTTTCTACGGTAACTGTTCAGGCAGATACACTTGAGCTTGCTGATAAAAATGATGTAAGTCTTGCGGCGCTGACCGTTGATAATCTTGCATTAGTAGTGGCGGGAGCGTTGACTCAATCAGGTGTTTTTGATGTTCAAAACGGTGCTGATATCCAAGCTAATACTGCAACATTAAACCTAGATAATGATTTCAATTCACTAGCGTTAAGCGGTGGCTCAATTTCGATTAAAGATATCAATGGTTTTGCACTAGGAGCTACTGATCTAACAGGTGATTTGACCATTGATACCGTTGGCACATTGAGTCAAATCGCAGAGGCAAAAGTGGACGGTCTTACCGATCTAACTGCTACAACGATTATATTATCTGAAGACAATGACTTTACTGATCTGGCTCTCTCAGCGCAGGATGCAACAGTAAAAGATATCAATGCATTGCGCTTGGATACATCATCACTGACAGGTTTCCTATCTGTAAATACTGGCGGTGATTTAACGCAAAATGGCGCGGTAACGGTTGCTGGCTCAACGATTTTTGCATCTGTTGGTCAGTCAATTGATCTCCAAAATAGCAGTAATGATTTCAATACAGTGACAGCGGTCGCATCTACTGTGAGCCTGAATGATAGTAATGATTTGATCCTGAATGGACTTACTGTTGATGATTTGGCTGTAACAGTCGTAGGCACGTTAACGCAAACGGGCGCCTTCATTGTAAATAATCTTGCTGATATTACTGGTAACCTAATTACTTTAGGCCAAGCAAATGACTTTAATTCGTTAGCCTTGGCAGGTGGCAATGTTACGGTAAATGAGGTTGATGAACTGAACTTAGATTCAGTCAATCTAACAGGCTCTTTAACCTTAACTACAGGCGGTAATCTTTCTCAATCGGGTACTGTTAACGTAGATGGAAATACCGATCTTGATGTTTCAGGTGTTATCACGTTACTCGATTCGAACAATGATTTCTCTACAGTTGATGTCATAGCGAATGAGCTACATATTCGTGATGCTGGAGATCTAAGTTTGTCTGCTTTGAACGTTGATGAATTAACAGTCATCACGGCCGGGCAGCTTACGCAAACTGGTGTGTTTGATATTGCAAATAGCGCCGATATAACAGCTGCAACTTCTATTCTTACGCAGAATAATGACTTTAATACTTTGGCATTAGCGGGGGGGAGTGCAACTATCACAGAGGCAAATGGTGTATTGCTTGAAGCATCTGATCTCACCGGTAATCTAACCCTCAATGTGGCAGGAGCGTTATCGCAATTAGGTGCTGTGAGCGTTGATGGCACAACGGATTTAACCGCATCGTCTATTTCTTTAACCCAGAGTAACGACTTTGCAACATTGCAGTTGGCTTCGGGTGATACAACTATTACTAATTCTGGTGGTTTTAATCTAGGTTGGAGTCATGTCACTGGAGATTTAAATCTGATGCTGGGTGGGGATCTAACTCAATCTGATGCACTCCAGATTGATGGCACTACCTCAATTACAGCACCTGGTTTTGATATTTATCTACAAAATATCGGAAATGATTTTAATAGCTTCTTTGCGAATGCTTCTGAGCTGAACCTCGTTGATAAGAATGATCTCTCGTTTGCTGGTTCATTTGTAAATTCATTGGATCTGGATATTACGGGTGATCTGACTCAAACCGACGGTATTACTGTTAATGATCTGGCTGATATTAGTGCTAATACCGTTTTCTTAGATCAGCCAAACAACTTTAATCAGATCACTATTACAGCTTCATCCGCTCTTATAGAAGAAGCAAATGATATTGATCTACTTTCACAATCTATTACGGGTGACTTCACGCTAACTGCAGGTGGAGATATTACGCAGTCAGAAGCACTTTCTTTTACTGGAAACGTAATAATTCAATCGACTGATGGCGATGTGATTTTAAATAATCGTCGAAATGATTTTGCATCACTAAGTATCATCGGTGGCCATGTAAGTGTTACAGATCAAGGGGATCTTGCTTTACCAAGTTTGGATGTAAGCACTTTAACCATTGATATAGATGGGCACTTAACTCAAACCGGTGCCTTTGTTGTGACGGATCAAGCTGACTTAACAGCTGCTACGATTAATCTTGATCTGCTTAATGACTTTAATAAGTTAGGCCTAAACGCGACAACGGCAACCATTAATGAAATTAATGGTTTTACACTCACAGATTCAACTATAGCAGGGGCTTTAACTATCACTGCTATGGGGGATGTTGAGCAAACTGCTGCGATAAATGTTGCTGGTCACACGAATATTGACGCATCAGGTAATGCAATTATTTTGCAAAATGCTGCGAATGATTTTTCGACAATAGAACTGACCGCCATTGATGCCAGATTGAGCGATAGTAATGATCTAATCGTAAGTTCAGTTATCGTTGATCAACTGATGCTTGATGCTGCAGATACACTCAGCCAAACAGGTGAGATAAGCGTTACTAATGGTTCAGATATTTCGGCTTCAGTTATCAATTTGAATCTAGGTAATGACTTTAATGAATTGGCTCTCCAAGGTAGAGAGGCGATTGTAAATGACATTAATGACCTAAGTTTAGGACTGACTAATTTATCTGGTGATATGACAGTTACAGCAGTAGGTACAGTCTCCCAAGGAGCATCTACGACTGTTCTAGGAAATACGGATATCACTGCTGCTGTGGTTAATCTGCAGCATGCAGATAATGACTTTAATACTTTTTCTGCAACAGCCTCTGAAGTGTATCTACGTGATACTAATGATATTTCGGTCGATTCTCTAACGGTTGATGAATTAAGCCTTCGCACCGATGGAACATTAACTCAAACGGGGGCGTTTACCGTTGCCAATCTGGCAGAGGTTCATGTTGATAGTGCGGCACTAGATCAGGCTAATGACTTTAATCGCTTATCTATTAATGGCGGAAGCATTGAAGTTAACGATATTAATCAATTAGATATAGCTACTTCTTCTCTAACAGGAACTGCTTCTATTACTACAGCAGGTTCTGTGTCCCAATCGGGTGGGTTAATTGCAGATCATATTGAGTTAAATGCTACAGGTCACAATGTAGAGTTGAATCATGTTGATAACGATTTTGACTCTTTTGCGGTTAATGCTGAAACAGTAGCAGTAAGTAACTCTTCTGATCTTGAGATCGCTGCGAGTACCATCGGTCAAAGTTTGAGTATTACAGCAACAGGCGATGTTACTCAGTCGGAATCTCTTGATATTTCAACTTTTGAAATAGATGCATCTGGATTCGATGTAAATCTAACCAATAGTAATAATGATTTTGACTCACTTGCGGTAACAGCCAACACAGCCACTATTGTTGATCAAAATGGTATTTCTCTTGCCGCGTCTCAGGTTACAAGTGAATTTGATTTAACAGCAAATGGAAGTGTTACTCAGACAGCGGCCCTTAATACTGGCTTGTTGGACGTTACAGCTGTAGGTCAGACCGTTGAGCTTTCTAACGCTAATAACCAGCTGGGTGCAGTGTCATTGCAAGCAGATGATGCCACGCTCGTATCTACAGGTAATCTATCAGTACAGAATGTAACGTTAACCAATTCACTTGATTTAACCGTAGCAGGGGATGTAACTCAAAATGGTGTACTGATGGTGCCAGAGTTATTTATCAATACAGGCTCAAATGACCTGACATTGACTAACGCTGGTAACCGGCTCGATCGCATAAGTGTTAGAGGTAACCAAGCGCGAGTTCGTGATAATGGAAGCCTTGAACTCATGGGAGTGAATGTTAGCGATTTAAGCATTGCTGTGGATGATTCGCTTACTCAGTCTTCTGGTACAACGATCAAAGCAAGTGATCGTCTAACTGTAACGGCAAATCAGATCGTTCTAAATCAAGCCAATAAGATCAATTCTGTTGCGCTTTCGGGGACCAATGCTGAGCTTACGAATGCCGCAAACCTTGAACTAAGAAATATCGATTTAAACAATTTCTTTTTGAATGTTTCTGGTTCGGTGAGCAATACAGTAGCGAGTAATATCCAGGTGAATAATGATTTTGTCGTTTCAAATTCTGGAAATATTAGTCTTGGTAAAGTAGCGGGCGACAATGTGAATTTTGGCGCGATCACGCTTGATAGTAAGGGAGTAACTATCAGAGAAGATAGTGATATTTTGCTAAAAGACGTTACCGCTTCAAGTTTGACTTTAAGAAGTACTGGAGACGTTAAAGATAATGGTGATTTATCGATCTCAGGGACACTCACTGTCGATGCTCAAGGCGACATTGAACTCGGTTCCTTTGGTCAATCCGAAGTGACTAAATTTGGAGCCATCAGTTTAAAAGCTGACAACATACGTGTCATTGAAGAAGACTCGATGATGATCCATCGTGCTAAAGGTGATGTCGTAGAGTTGTTTTCTGAAAAAGGAGCTATCTATACCAATGGTACTAAAATTGTTGCTAAAAGTGTCTTAACACTGGATGCAGGTCCCAATAAAGACATTGGTAGTCCAGATAATTTAGTTAACTTTATATTGAATCGAACGGGCTCCCTTACACTTGATGCACGTAATGCTTATTTGACCCAGTCTGCTGCAGACTTCTCTCGACAAGTTGCGCTATTCAATTCAAATGCTCTTATTCGCTCGGAAGCCAATCTAGTTGCTTTGACGCGCTCAGAAGTTCAATTCTTAAGCTACCTATTAGGTGTAGATGAGGCTTTATTTAATGAGTTCGTAACTATCTTTGATGTCCAGGAAGATGGAATGTTATTGCCAGAAGATCAGCGAGAAGAAGAGCTTTCTTGGTTTAGTAATGATGGCCGTTACCTAGTGTCTGTGGATAAGAATGAGAAGTTTGAAGACTTGCATGATATGTGGGTTAAGTATGGTGAAATCTTTACAGTACTGGCGATGGATAACTCAAAACACAATCTTGGGTTAATGTAAAAGAAAGATAAGGGAATATCTGAAAAATGAGTGTAAATAAACCACTTTTTTATAAGCAAATTACAGCGCTGAGTCGCCAGAAACATAGCGATTTAGCTTATGACAATGCTCACGGTTACCGCTTTGCTCAAGAGACTAATTCGGTGCCTGTCTGCGTCAGTGAATTTGCTGCTGCATCTCGCGTATATCCGATTGTCTTTGTGATTCAAAACGGCGTGGCTGCACCTGTTGCTGTTCTTGGTACTCAACCTCAACAAAATGTTTGGATTGATACCGAAGGCCATTGGCTTGGTGATTACGTACCCGCTTATGTCCGTCGTTATCCATTTATTTCTGTAAGAACATCAGAGCATGAATCAACGCTTTGTATCGATGCATTAAGTGACACGCTGAACACAAATAATGAAGGCATAGCTCTGTTTGACGAACAGGGCGATCAGAGCGAATTTCTTAAGCAAAGATTTCAGTTAGCTGAAGCTTATGAAACCGAAATGTTACGAAACAAACGTCTTTCATCATTTCTCTTAGAGCATGACCTACTTGAACCTGCTCAACTCAATGAAAAGACTGAGAACGTTAAAACAGTATTGTCTGGTTTTATGGTGGTTTCTAGAGCGCGCTTGGAAGCTCTGGATAAAGAAGTTATCGCCGAACTCCATCAAGAAGGTGCTTTAGAGCTGATTTATCAGCATCTATTTTCGTTGGAATGCTTTAACTCTCTTGCAAAAAAATGTTCAGAATCTAACGAAGTTTTAGCAGAGGGAGCTGCTTAATGGATCAACAAGAGATTCTCAGTCTCGCATTACCTTTAGAGGGCGGTAGCCCTGTTGGGCCAGATGTAAAACATGATGATGATTTTACAAGGCTAGAGGATGAATTGAGAAAAGGCGAAGGGATCGATATTCAGCCGATCGACTGGCCTGTGGTCGAGATTGTTTCCGGCAAGATTCTTAAGGAACAAAGTAAAGACCTTCGGGTGGCTTCTAGGTTAGTGGCTGCGCTTTTCTATCGTCACAGTTTTAAGGGGTTAAACGCTGGTTTTAAGTTATTAAGAGACTTAGTTAATGCACCTTACTGGGATGATATTCACCCTAAAAGGCCTAAAAGCCGAGGTGCAGCAGTTTCTTGGACGCTGCAGAAAATTGATCGACCGTTTTCGGAATTTGAAACAACGTTAGAGCAAGCTACTGATGTAATTGAAGCTGCAAATGTATTTGTTGAATTAGATAACGCCCTGGCTGAAAAGCTGGGTGATAAAGCGCCCAGTTTATTTGAATTCCGTAATGTCATTGGTCGATATAAGCAAGAAGCTGAATACCTCATTGCGGAAGAAGAGAAAAAGAAAGCGGCTCCTGCTCCTACGCCGGTTGAAGCAGAACCTCAGCCAGAAGCACATGTTGCATCTCAAGCTAAACCCGCAGTAGAAGCTAATCCAGCGCCTAGTCAAACTGCGCCAGTGCAACAACAGAAACAAGAGCAAGCACAGCCAACAGTTAAAGCCCCAACCCATGTCGCAGTCGCAGTTTCTTCAGCTGAAGATATCGCAAAGGCGCTACGTTCTTGTAACTCCACCATGAGCAAAGTAGCTCACCTCGTGAGGGGGCAAAAGGTGAGTGATCCTTATGCCTATTATCTTTTGCGTACAGGTATTTGGATGCAGTTAAGAGAGGTGCCTGCTGATGGGGTATTACCCGCACCAATGGGCAATAAATTAGCAGCGCTGCAACAGCTAGAACAAAACAAAGATTGGCCAAGTCTGATAGAAGAGTGCGAAAAAACATTCGCGTCAGGACAGATCTTTTGGTTATCCCTACATCGAATGGTCGCTAATGCTTTAGATGCGATGGGCGCTAAAGAAGCTGCTCAAGCAGTAAAAGATTCAGTTGCCATGCTGGTTTCTCGCTTGCCAGAAATTCTTACACGTACGTTTGATGGCGGGGAAGGATTTGCGGATGAGATGACCAAAGCGTGGATCGCCTCTTTATCTACCCAAAGTAATGAAACTGCAGCATCAGATAGCGGTGAATCACAAGAGAGCTCCCCTTGGCAGTCAGTTGCGGCTGAAGCGAAAAAGCACGCTATTAATGGCGAATTTGATCAAGGCTTGGCGCTCTTTAAACAAGGCATATTGTCTGTTAGCAGCTTACGTGAACAGGCTTATTGGCAGCTGGAGCAAGCGCGTTTTTGTTACGAAGCTGGCCACCTAGAAATTGCACAGCCTCAGCTTACTTATCTTCATCAAATGATCGAAGAAAAGCAGCTGCAGCAATGGGAACCTTTACTGCATTTGGAAGTAACGAAGTTACTCATTAACTGCCATTCCCAAGCGCAAACAAAGAAAAAATATACAACAGAGCAGCTAACTCAAGTTGACCAGCTTAAAGCACACCTGTGCTTAATGGATCCACTGGGTGCGCTGTCCATTCTTAAAACAAACTAATAAAGGAAGTAAATAATGGCTAAAGAAGGATCAGTTGCCCCTAAGGAAAGGATCAATATCGTTTACAAGCCTGCAACAGGTGACGCAAAGGAAGAGATCGAATTACCGCTAAAAATGTTGATGGTCGGTGATTACACCCTGCGTGAAGACGATGATGAAGTTGAAGATCGTGAACTGATTGACGTTGATAAAGCCAATTTCAACGACGTTATGTCTAGCCAAAAGCTAAATCTTCAACTGACCGTGCCTAACAAACTGTCAGGTGAAGAAGACGATGAGATGCCGGTGGATCTTAGCTTCGATACGTTGAAAGACTTCGAACCAGAAGCAGTCGTTCGCCAAGTACCTGAAATGGCAAAACTACTGGAATTGCGTGAAGCGCTTTCATTCTTGAAAGGCCCACTAGGTAACGTACCTGCTTTCCGTAAGCAGATTGATGAGCTGCTAGGCGATGACGAATCTCGTCAAAAGCTAATGGCGGAACTTGGTATCGAAAAATCTTAAGCCTTCGCGGCATTAGAGACAAAGGAATAAGAATATGTCTGAACAAGAATTGGTAGCGGAGCAGGGTGCAGTTGTAGAAGCAGAACACGGCTCTTTACTCGATCAGATCCTACAACAAACAAACATGAAAGCGGGTGACGAGTCCTATGATGTTGCATCCAAAGGGGTTCAAGCTTTCATTGCTGAGATTTTAACATCCGGTGAAAAAACTGAGCGTGTACGTAAGCAGCTCGTTGATGACATGATCGCCGAAATTGATGAGAAACTGAGTTTACAACTTGATCAGATTCTACATAACGAAAAGGTTCAAAAGCTTGAGTCTGCTTGGCGTGGTTTGAAGTTCGTTGTGGATCGCACTGATTTCCGTGAAAACAACAAAATTCAGATTCTAAACGTATCTAAAGAAGATCTTGCGGTAGATTTTGAAGATGCATCAGAGATCACTCAATCAGGTCTGTACAAGCAGGTTTATACGGCTGAATATGGTCAGCACGGTGGTGAGCCAGTTGCTGCGATTATGGCAAACTACGACTTTGAACATAGTGCTCCAGATGTAAGCCTTCTGCAAAGTGTAGCGAGTGTGTCGACTATGGCTCATGCGCCATTTATCGCAGCTGCATCGCCTAAGTTCTTTGGTGTTGATGATATTCAATCACTGCCAAACCTGAACGATATCTCTGCCATCTTTGAAGGTCCACAATATGCGAAGTGGCGTTCATTCCGAGAGAGTGAAGATGCAAGAAGTGTTGGTCTAACGCTACCGCGTTTCCTACTGCGTCTGCCATATCACGAGCGCGATAACCCAGTTAAAGCATTCCGCTACAACGAGAACATCGATGGCGACCACCAGAACTACCTATGGGGTAACACATCATTCGCGTTTGCAACACGTCTAACTGAGAGTTTCGCTAAGTATCGTTGGTGTCCAAATATTATTGGCCCGCAAAGCGGTGGTGCAGTAGAAGACCTTCCACTTCATCAGTATGAAGCAATGGGTCAGATCGAAACTAAGATCCCGACAGAGGTTCTTGTTTCCGATCGCCGTGAATTTGAATTGGCTGAAGCAGGCTTTATCCCGCTTACTTTCCGTAAAGGCAGTGACAATGCTGCATTCTTCTCAGCTAACTCTACGCAAAAGCCTAAGTTCTTTGGTGTGAGTAAAGAGGGTAAAGAAGCGGAGATGAACTACAAGTTGAGTACTCAGCTTCCTTATATGTTCATCGTTAACCGTTTAGCGCACTACATCAAGGTACTGCAGCGTGAAAACATCGGTAGTTGGAAAGAGCGTAACGACTTAGAAGAAGAACTAAACGTTTGGATTCGTCAGTTTGTTGCTAACCAAGATGGTGCTAGTGCAGAAGTGCGTAGCCGCCGTCCACTTCGTGATGCGAGCATTACGGTATCTGATGTGGAAGGTGAACCAGGTTTCTACCGTGTGTCTATGAATGTGCGTCCACATTTCAAATATATGGGTGCAGATTTCACATTGTCTCTAGTGGGCAAATTGGATAAATCCTAAAAGATTGGTTGCGGGGGACTGCTCTGTTGTAAACCCCCGCAGCCTGCTATGGAGAGCAAAAAATGCTGGAGTATTCGCTGTTACAGCGAGTTGCATTAGGTGACGAAGGAGCGCAACGATCTTTAGACGTGGGTGTTGATAAGCTTCGTCAATCTGTCCGTTTGCATCTACAAAACCTATTTAATGTTCGTTATGGCAGTGTCGCGTCATTGCCCGAATATGGTTTGCCAGATTTTAATGATTTGGATCTCAACTCCGGTTATATGCAGGCGGTTAAAGAGATGCGTAAAGCGATTAAACAAGCTTTAGATCTCTATGAACCGCGCTTAGATCAAACGCGTGTCTCATTTACTCAAAATGAGGATGATCCTACCGATCTGCGTTTTGAAATTGTGGCACGACTCGTCGTTCCAGGAAGCCCTGTCCGCGTCAAATTCGAGACGATGATGGGTAACGATGGATTGTTTAAGGTACAGAGCTAACTGAATGGCATTTAACAAGTATTATCAGGATGAACTTTCATACCTCCGTGAATTAGGGGTAGAGTTTTCACGTCTTAATCCAGGTTTATCAAAATACCTTTCAGAAGAAGGTAGCGATCCTGATGTAGAGCGCCTCTTTGAAGGGGTAGCCTTTTTAACCGGTCGCCTTAGACAAAAGCTCGATGATGAACTTCCCGAAATTACCCACTCGCTAGCTAATCTTCTTTGGCCCCATTACCTCCGTCCTTTACCTTCAATGAGTATTTTGGAGTATAAACCTGTCGCCAGTGCTTTGACGGAAGGGAAAAGAGTTAAACGAGGAGAGCTCGTTAAAAGTGTTGAAGTGGAAGGAACTGCATGTGAATTTCAGACCTGCTACGACGTAGATATCTATCCAATATCGCTAACTGAATTAACCACGACTGCGAATAGTGATGGTACAGAGATGGCCAT
This sequence comes from Neptuniibacter sp. QD57_21, assembly GCF_047778075.1. GTDB lineage: Bacteria > Pseudomonadota > Gammaproteobacteria > Pseudomonadales > Balneatricaceae > Neptuniibacter. The sequence continues at coordinate 1,121,661 of NZ_CP180549.1, forward strand.
CAAGTTTGATCTAGAAACAACAGCGACTGCAGAAACGATGGCGCTTAAGAAACTGCGTTTGTTTCTACATGGTGACAGAGAGACTCACATCAGTCAGGCGCTTTATCTATGGTTGTTTCGCTATTTAGATAAAGTAACCGTTGAAGTTAATTATCGCGATGGCCGAGAAAGTACTCGGCATAGCTTAGGCCCAAAGCCTGTTTCACCAGTGGGTTTTGCAGAAGATGAAGCCTTACTTCCTTATACAAACCGTTCTTTTGAAGGTTATCGATATCTTCAAGAGTTTTTCGCTCTACCAGAAAAGTTCCTATTCGTTGATATCAATACGGATGTACCAGCGCTAGCTGACCCTATGGTTGAAAGCTTTTCGCTTCATTTTAACTTCAATCGTCAATTCGATTCGCAATTACGCGTTAAGCAGAATCATATTCGTCTCTTTTGTACGCCAATTATCAACTTGTTTTCGCATGATGCCGACCCGATTAAGGTAGATCAGCGCAAATTGGAGTATTTGGTAAGGCCTGACTACCAACATCAAGATCATATAGAGCTATATAGCATTGATGATGTGCTAGGTAAGCAGCGTGGTCGCAGTGATATCTATGAATATAAGCCTTTCGAGAGCTTTGAACACGAACTGCAACAAAGTGAACAGCAACGTCAGATCTATTATACGCAGCATCGTAAAATCTCAACTTTACAAACAGGCGTTGATAACTATTTACGCTTTGTAGATCTTGATAATCACAAAGCCTTACCGGTAACAGAAACGGTATCTTTGGAGCTGACCTGCACTAACCGTAAATTGCCAGAAACGCTGCGCGCTGGTGATGTGATCTATCCCACATCGAATTCCCCAGAATTTGTCACCTTTAAAAACATTACGCGTGTAACCAATGCACTGCCGCCCCCAGTCAGAGAGGGTTTGCATTGGCAAGTGATTGCGAATTTGGCGCTTCACTATCGCCCTTTAGCGAATCTAGATTCATTGAAAACACTGCTTGCAAGTTATGACCTTAGAGCGATGTTTGATCGTCAAGCAGAAAGAGCGAGCAAGCAGTTACAGGATGGCATCGTCAGTATTGAGACAGAAACAATTGATCGTATTTCCAAAGGGCTACCTGTAAGAGCGTTGCAGACCTCGATGAAAATGCGTGAAAGCAAATTTGGGGCAAAAGGCATACAAGGTGAAAGTAGTATGTTTCTGTTTGCTTCTGTCTTGAGTGGATTCTTTGCTCAATACGCACCAATTAATTCGCACCATCAGTTGGTTGTCGAAGGGCTTGAAAATGGGGAGGTGTATCAGTGGAAGATACAGCCGGGTACGAAAACTCTCCTTTAGAACAAGCGTTAATTCGAGAACCTCATCAGTTTGATTTCTATCAGGCTGTGCGCTTACTCGAAAACAATGCGTCGGTGAAAGTAGGTTATCAAGGTTCTGTTGCCAATGAGCGGGTTCGTTTCGCTGGGCATCCAACCCTTGCGTTTGCTAGCAGCGATATTGCTAAGGCGCGTCGAGATCAAAGTGGTAAGCCGGTTCTCGAGTCCAACTTTATGGGCTTGTATGGCGCTGCATCTCCAATGCCTGTTTATGTGACTGAGAGCATCATCGCCGAACAGATGAGGGTAGAGACTCAGGATCATCAAACCTACTTCATTAAAAGAGAAGAACAGCTTCAACGCTTACGGGATTACCGTTTAGATATCTCTAGTCTGCTTAATGAAGCATCGGAAATAAAAAAGCAGGTTAAAACAGGTGCGCTTTCAGCACGGGAGTTTAAAGAGAGCGAATTAGAGCGCTTACGTGGTATTGAATCGCTGCAAGATATTTTAGGTGAAGCGGATTACCAAGCGTTCAAGCATGGGGATATGTTACTCCAGCTATACGATGCGCCTGCAGCAAGGCAGAGAGATTTTCTCGATCTGTTTAATCACCGTTTCACATCGTTACTTTATCGCGGTTGGTCTAAATACCAACCAGGTATGCAATACCAAAAACAGGCAGAAGACCCATTTTCGCAAGGTCTATTTGCCCTAATGGGCGCACCGAATAAGCAAGCAAGAGAAGTGTCAGCAATAAATTGGCCGCGTTTATTAGGCTATGCCGGTGTTATAGGGATGAATTCTGGTTCAGTCAGTGTCATGACTGCGGTAATCAGTGGCTATTTTGACCATGTTCCTGTGCGCGTTAAAGAGTATGTCGAGCGCTGGGCCAACATTCCGCAAGACCAGAGAAATAGGTTAGGTAGAGCCAATATGACACTGGGCGAGGACCTCTGTTTAGGTAAAAGAATTAAAGACTATTGCGGCAAATTTAGAGTGTGTATTGGGCCACTCGATTTCTCATCTTTCGAGAATTTCTTGCCAGATGGAAAAAACCATAAAGCGTTACTGGAGTTGATCGATGTGCTGATGCCCGAGCAACTTTGTTTCGATATTGAACTGATTTTAAAAGGTGATGCAGTACCAGCCTTTGGCCTAGGTACAGCGCATACGCCCAAGTTGGGTTGGGTAGGCTGGTTAGGAAAAACCAACGGTGAAGACCAGAGTGTTTTCTTTACGCCTCATCACAAAGGACAAACGGATATTTAAGCCATTAGCTTGGCTTATTTCGGAGAAGGACAAATGGACAATATAAAAATGAAATCCCTTATGGGGCGTTTAAATAAAAACTGCACACGCGCTCTAGAATCTGCAGCGGGTTTAGCTGTGTCTAACGGTGCTTATGAAATCAGTGTTGAGCATTTTTTACTTAAACTGCTTGAGGATGATAACGATCTAGCGCAGGTTTTAGTCCACTACAACATTAATGTCATGCACTTTGTTCGTGATCTACAACATGCAGTAGAAGCGGACAATAAAGGTAACACCGGTAAGCCAGTGTTCTCGCGTACCTTAATGGGTTTATTTGAAGATGCGTGGTTAATCTCTTCTCTGGAAAGAAACGATCCCGAAATACGCAGTGGTGTATTGGTATTGGCGATTTTGTCTAACCAACGTCGTCATGGCATGGCTAGCTATTGCGATCATTTTTCAGATGTTTCATTTGATGATCTGTTAGGAAATTACGATCAGATAGTTTCTGAATCACCAGAGCATATTGCGCAGCAGGCTACTAAAGCAGAGCCTAGCGCGCAGAAGTCAGATGTCGACATGGGGCCGTTGCAGAAATTCTGTACGCATTTTACGGAGCGTGCACGTGAAGGCTTGATTGACCCAGTCTTCTGCCGAGATGTAGAGATCCGTCAGATGATCGATATCCTTGGTCGTCGCCGTAAGAACAACCCAATCTGTGTTGGTGATGCAGGTGTCGGTAAAACAGCGGTCGTAGAAGGGTTAGCGCTTAAGATTGCTCAAGGTGAAGTGCCTGATGTACTGGCAAATGTAGAGCTTTATGGCTTAGATCTTGGCTTGTTACAAGCGGGGGCTAGTGTAAAAGGTGAGTTTGAAAACCGCCTAAACGGTGTCATTACTGCGGTAAAAGAATCACCTACACCTATTATCTTATTTATCGATGAGGCGCATACCCTGATTGGAGCAGGCGGTGCTGCAGGTAGTGGTGATGCTGCAAACCTTTTGAAACCTGCACTAGCGCGTGGTGAGTTACGTACAGTAGCTGCTACAACTTGGTCCGAATATAAAAAGTACTTTGAAAAAGACCCTGCACTTGCGCGTCGATTCCAGTTGGTGAAGCTAGATGAACCAAGTGTTGATCAGGCCGTAACGATTATTCGTGGCCTGCGTGAGACTTACGAAGCGGCTCATGGCGTATATGTAAGGGACGATGCCGTAGAAGCAGCTGCAAGCTTATCTTCTCGTTATATATCGGGTCGACAACTTCCTGACAAAGCTGTTGATGTGTTAGATACAGCGGCTGCGCGGGTGAAAATTAGTATTTCTTCTGTTCCTGATGGTGTCGAAGATGCCGAGCGTCGTATCCAAACATTACAGCGTGAACGAACAGCTTTAGAGCGAGATATCGCCTCTGATGTGATCGCTAATGAAGGGCAGCTTGATGCCTTAGACAAACAGCTAGATAAGTCCATGACCGAACTAGCCGTACTTAATGATCAATGGCAGAAAGAGAAGGATGTGGTAGAACGCATTCTTGATCAACGCCAGCTTCTAGCTCAAGCACATTTGGGACAATCTGATGAAGAGATCAGTCAACCCATTGATGAAAATCAGATTAAACAGCAGATCCGTAAAGATTTAGATAAGTTAGCTGAAATTCAGGGTGATAATCCTCTGATCCATTATGAGGTTTCACCTGATGTTGTAGGTAGAGTTATCGCAGACTGGACCGGTATTCCACTGGGTAAAATGGTGCGTGATGAGGCCGCTTCAGTTTTAACACTGGCAGATAATTTGAAGCAGCGTATCCGCGGTCAAGATCATGCCGTTGCGGCAATTGATCGTGGTGTCCGTGCTGCTAAAGCCGGTGTAAATAACCCAGAAACTCCGATGGGTGTGTTCCTGTTAGTGGGCCCGAGTGGTGTCGGTAAAACAGAGATGGCCTTAGGTGTGGCTGATATGTTGTTTGGCGGTGAACGCTTTTTAACAACGATCAATATGTCCGAATTTCAGGAGAAGCACACTGTTTCTCGTCTAATTGGCTCACCTCCAGGCTACGTCGGATTTGGTGAAGGTGGTGTTTTAACCGAAGCGGTGCGTCAAAAGCCATATTCATTGGTGCTTTTAGATGAAGTTGAGAAAGCTGATCTAGAAGTAATGAACCTGTTCTATCAGGTGTTTGATAAAGGCATGCTTTCTGATGGTGAAGGGCAGTTAGTTAACTTCCGAAATACAGCCGTTTTCCTTACATCAAATCTTGCGACAGACATCATCACTGATATGTGCAGCGATGGTAAACGTCCAGATCCTGAAGAACTTATCGCTGCTATACGTCCTGTTTTAAGTAAACACTTCAAGCCTGCGTTATTAGCTCGTATGCAAATTGTGCCCTTCTATACGATCGATGCATCCGTTATGTCGGATATCGTCCGTCTGAAATTGAACAAGGTTGTGAGCCGTGTTGCGGACAGTCAGAAACTGGATATGACCTATAGCGATGCCGTGGTTGAAACGATTGCAGCGCGTTGCAAGGAGGTTGAAAGCGGTGCCCGTAATATCGATCACATCATTAATGGATCTTTACTTCCTCAATTAGCGACCGAGCTACTTGAGAATATGAATGAAGAATCCCGCTATACCCATCTTGATTTGGATCTAAATGAAGCCGGTGGATTTGAACTTAGTTTTAAAGAAGGTCAAGCGCAGTAATGGATTACTCAATTGAAGATTCTGTATTAGCGCTAGAAGAGCTAGTACAGATTAACCTTTCAATAACACGCGAAAAGGATGTTAAGCGCCTGTTAGATAAGATTCTAACAGCCGCGCGTAAACTGACCGCTGCTGAAGCGGGCTGCGTTTATATTCTGGATCGTAAAAAACGCTATTTAATACCAGAAGTGACTCAAGGTGAGTGTTTAGCCAAGGTTAGTCATGAGCTGAAGCCAGTTGATCTACATATAGATCAACGATCTGGTCATACGGACGTGGTCTCTTGGGCAGCACTATCAGGTCAGATCGTAAACATTGCCGACGCTTACCAATACAGTGGTTTCGATTTTTCTGAGTTGTACCGTTTAGATAAGTTGGCAGAGCGAAAAACTAATTCGATGCTGGTGGTTCCTTTAACTGATTTTGAAGGCGTCAGCTTAGGTGTAATGAAGCTCTATAACCGCCGGGTTGATGAAAATGGTGAAGTTGAAGCGTTCCCAGACCAGATCGAAGGCTTAGTTAAAGCTTTTGCTGCTCAAGCCGTTGTGGTTGCAGAAAATACCCGTTTACTTGCAGACAATCGTGTTCTGATTGAGCAATTAGATAAAGCTAAACAGGTATTGGAGATCGAAAACCAGCAGCTTAAAGCGAGCATGGCTGGGACTCTACAAGTCGACAATATCATTGGCGATTCCCCAGAGATGCGCAAGGTATTCAACTTGATGGAGAAGATCGTCAGCACCAATGCAACGGTCTTTATCCGTGGTGAAACCGGCACAGGTAAAGAGCTTATAGCGTCTTGTATACATCGTAATAGCGCGCAAAGAAGTAAACAGCCCTTTGTTGCTCAAAACTGTGCTGCGTTACCAGAAGAACTGCTCGAGTCTGAATTATTCGGTTACAAAAAAGGGGCATTCAGTGGTGCATCTAGCGATAAAAAAGGCCTTATCGAACTAGCCAACGGCGGCACACTTTTCCTTGATGAAATCGGCGATATGCCGCTTAAGTTACAAACCAAGCTATTAAGGGTTTTACAGGAGCGAGAGGTACGACCACTAGGTGCATTGCACCCTGTGAAAGTCGATATTCGCGTGATTGCTGCTACTCACCAAAATCTGGCCGAGCTTATCGATAAAGGTGAGTTCCGTGAAGACCTTTACTATCGCTTAAATGTATTCCCAATTGATCTTCCAGCGCTAAAAGATCGCAGAGAAGATATACCAGCACTGGTTCATTACTTTGTTGGACATATTGCGGAGCAATACAACAAATCCATTTCAGGAATAAAGCCTGCAGTTTTGGATGTAATCCAAGCTCAACCATTACCTGGGAATATCCGAGAACTGCGTAACATCATCGAACGTGCGGTTTTATTAGCGCCGGATGATGGTGTGATTGAGTTAATACACCTTCCAGATGAAATGATTCGAAGCAAACGCCAAGCGGTTCCACAGCCGGATGTGTTCTGTCTTGAAGGCGATAGTTTAAAAGACACTATGCAACGCCTTGAAGCCAAAGTGATTGCGGACAAGTTACAAGCGCATAAAGGTAATCAGACTCGTACAGCTAAAGCCTTAGGGGTTTCGAGACGATCTCTGGTTGAAAAGTTAAGCCGCTATAACCTGCGAGAAAATCCAATGGCTTGTCACTAGTTAGGGGAGGTAGTCAGTTTACCTCTCACTGGCATAGCTATTGCTTTATCTGATGGCTGAGAGTTAAGAATTAACTCATTGATTTGATCATGGTTGTTACAGAACAGGGACGATCTAAACGTGTTTTTAAAATCAAACGAAGAACGTTTTTTCTTTGAAGCGCATGGCGCGGGTGATGAATTTCACCTTGTCAGAATGTCAGGAAAAGAAACTTTATCTCAAAGCTTTCGTTTTAAAGTGGAAGTGGTTTCTAAATACCCTGACATCGAGCTTACACCTACGCTAGGTCAAACCGGTTTAATTACCCTGCATGATCAGACTAATGCCGGAGAGCCTTATACCCGTTACATTCACGGTATCGTCACCGAAGCAGAGCTAGAAGAAACTAACCTACGCCAATCGACCTATCATTTTGTAGTAGAGCCTAAAACCGAACTGCTTAACCTCCGATCAGGCTGTCGAATCTTTCAGCAACAATCTACCCAAGAGATTGTAACCACGCTACTCGAAGAGGCTGGTTTCTCTAGCGATGAGTTTGAATTTAAGCTGCAAGAGCCTCATCCAGCGCGTGAATACTGTGTTCAGTACAATGAAACCGAACTTCATTTTATTCAGCGTCTATTGGAAGAAGAAGGTATTCACTACCACTTTGAGCATGAAGAATCTCTGCATCGCATTATCTTTAGCGATAGCTCGGCGTCTCATCTACCTATTCCAAATGAAGCGGTAATCCCTTATTTCCATGATGCCCAAGGTGCATTACGGGAACAGCATATCTTTCGCTTTGATTACACCGAGGAGGTCGTGTCAGGCAGAAGCCAGATTAGAGACTACGATTTCACACGGCCAAAGTTGAAGCTGGAATCCTACAAGCAAGCTGAATTGGATGAGATGTTGGAGGTTTATACCTATCCGGGACGATTCCAAACTACTGATATTGGCGATCAGTATGCCCAAGTGCTTTTGCAATCCATTAATGCAGAGAGAAAGATAGCGGTTGCAGAGAGTGATGTTAATCGTCTGATTCCCGGTTTCAGTTTTACCTTAGATGAGCACGAAAGAGATGAGCTTAATGCTGAGTATTATATTACTCAGATAGAGCATGTATGTGCGCAACCTCAGGTGTTGGAACAAGGGTCAACGACAGAAGGTTCCTCTTACAGCAATAGAATTAAGGCGATTCCATTTGATGTGCCTTACCGTGCACCGATCACCACGGCTGTACCCATTGTTCACGGCTGCCAAACCGCGATTGTGTGTGGCCCTGAAGGTGAAGAGATCTATACCGATCAGTACGGTCAGATCAAAGTACAGTTTCACTGGGATCGCATCGGTCAACGAGACGAGCACAGCTCCTGCTGGATGCGAGTGAGCCAGCTATTTGCCGGTAATCAACGTGGCAGTATGTTTATTCCCCGTATTGGTGAAGAAGTACTAATCGATTTCCTAGAAGGTAATCCCGATCGTCCGATCGTAACAGGTCGGTTGTACCATGGTTTAAACCGCTCCCCTTATCCGCTACCCGATAACAAAACTAAAAGCACCATTAAAACCAACTCCACCAAGGGCGGAGATGGTTTTAATGAGATCCGTATCGAAGACAAAAAGGGTGAAGAGCAGATCTTTACCCATGCCGAAAAAGATATGGAGCAAGTAACCCGAAACGATCACAAAGAGTGGGTAGGTAACGAACACCACAAAATCGTTGAGAGTAACGAATATCGCCATATAAAAGGTGATGAACACGTTAAAACTCAACAACGCTATAGCCGCCGCGTAAATGGCGATATGCACCTGATCATCGGTCAGGACCATCAACTTAAAGTTGCCAAGAATCAATATACCTATGCGGGTGAAGAGTTGCATTTCACTACCGGCGTAAAACACGCCTTAGAAGCGGGGGTGGAAATCTCATTTAAAGCAGGTGGCAGCTTAGTCACCATTAACCCCGGCGGTGTGACCTTTAAAGGCCCGCAAGTCACCCTAAATATGGGGGGCGGGGGTAGTGGTAAAAAAGCTGCACCAATAAGCCCTGCGCAATTAATGACTATGGAAACACCAGCACCTTTCTGTGAAGAGTGTGAAGCTTGTAAGGATGGTAGCTGTGCAATCTGAACAAGTACTCTCACTTCGAGATCAAATTGATCAGTTAGAAGAAGAAAGCTCAGAACAGCTCAACTACTTTTGTGTACTGAGTGGAACGTCTAAGAGCAATGGTTTAGAAAATTTCTATAAGTTAGGGGGCAGTGGTGCGAAGCCTTTATGGCTGAATACCCCTTATGCCGATTGGGAAGAGGTCATGCCTTACCTCGTAAATATCGAAAGTGACAGCCCATTTTTAGATTGGCTTGAAGAGGAACAGCCCGTATTCCCAGATTGGGGACTTTTAGTTGCTAGCTCTTTTGGCTTTGATGAAGTTTTCAGTCATTTTGAAAGCCTGACCAAAGTGTTTATGCCGAGTGGTAAAGAGGTGTTTTTCCGTTACTGGGATGCACCTCAAGTGATGCCCATTTACCAGTTGTCAGGGGCTGAATCAGTAGCTGATTTGCTGGGCCCTATATCTGAACTTATCTCTGCAAACGGCACTATAAGCAATCCGCAAACACCTCATTTGGTGGGAGAATCTTACCCATGGTGGCAGCTTAGTCAGCAAGTTCAGAGTAAATTATTTGAAGCTAATTCTGCCACTTTAGAAGCGAATCTATTGCAGCAATTAAGTAATCGTAATCCTATTTTATTTGAAGCTTATCCATCTGAAATATTGAAGCGTAAAGTGCAGAGGCTGATAAGGCTTGATCAGCTACAGGCCTCAATTACTAGTTATGCTGGCATAGAAACTTATCTCCAAAAGGAATTGAAGAATGTCTGACCCTATCGCAGATATTGAAAAAGATCTTAGAGAATACCCGGATAGCCTCAAGGTTTACCGAGAGTTTACTGAAGAAGGTTTTGTTGGTCGTAAAATTCTATCTTCGTTGCGAATGGATCGGACAATGAAAGTAGGTGGGCAATCAGGTCAAGCCACTCACAATCAAGATCTATCCGTTGTTGCTGTCTGTCCAGAGAATGGCATTCTTGAATTAGAAGTTAAATTCGAGTCAGTACTCAATGTCCCAATTACAGATGTGAAGGTGACAATTATTGAGATTGATGGTGGCCTCTTTTACTTAGATAAAGAGCTACCGAGTAAAACTGTCGATGAAGAAGGCAAGGTAACGTTTACTGATTTAAATCCAGGCTCTCAATATAGATTTGAGATAAATCAGGATGCTACAGAATCTGACTTAGATGGGCTCTTTGCTAGCTATGATGGCTTTATCGCTGATAACCATGCTTGGTTAACACAGCAATGGAATGTTTATAAACCTGAATGGAATGACAGTTTTGTTGGGCGAGCATTAGAACGAGCCGGAGGAACTGTTACAGGCTTCTTTTCAGGTATCTGGGGAGCTCTCAAGGAAATTTGGGATGGTATAACGCAAGCTTTTGATTTACTGAAAGATCCAGCATCTATTCCTGAAAAATTAGGTGAAGAATTTGCTGAGATAGCTGCATCTGTCAAATCTACAATTGAATCGGCACCTAAGATAGCTGAAAAAGCGATGTTGTTTGCTTCTGATGAAGCTGCAATGTTTCTGTTAGTAAAACGAGTTTTGGTGTGGTTTTCGATGTTACCGCCAGCAGATTTTGCTCATAACGTCACTGAGAAAATCACCAAATTCGTCGCAGCAATTGCCATAGATATTATTATAGGGCTGGCCCTAGGAATAGTGACTGCCAAATTTGGTGCTGCGGGGGGCTTTGCTTACTTAGCAGCTAAAACAGCAGATAGATTTAAAGATCTTGGTCAGTGGGTTATTCGAGCCATCACTGCCATTAAAGGCTTTTTCGATGAAATGCTCGAAATGGTTAAGAAATATGCGGACGATTTAGCGCATTTAAAAAAGGTAACCGTAAGAGAAGGTGGAGGTGTTCGGCTACATAAACAAGGCGATAACTATGAAGTTAGATACGATAAGGACAAATCTACAACGATAGAACAGTCAGACTCATCCCACGATTCGTCCAATCAAGGAAATAACAACAACGGTGATTCCGTTGATTCTAACGACAATACAGTCACTAATAGTTGCCCTGTTTCCATGGTTACGGGTGAAGAGCTTTTAGAATTAGAAGATGCTCGCTTGCCCGGTCTAATTGAACTTCCTTTCGTACGAACCTACCGAACCTCTAATTGTGAAAATAGTAATGGCTTAGGTTTCGGTTGGAGTCATTCATTTAGTCATAAACTTAAATTCACAGAAGATAATATCGAATGGCATGACCATCAGGGGCGGGTTACCCCTATGGCAAATCCAGAAGAGTATTTTGGCTCCGTAACTAATAAGTTAGCAGGCAGTGCTATATATCTGGGTAAAGACGCTGACGAATATATCCTAACCTCAGAAAGTACAGCACCTTATTTTTTCCATTTCAAAAAATACGGAAATGTTGGTTATTTAAGTGCGATAAGCGATCGTTATCAAAATCGCCTAGAAATTCGTTACGACAGCGATCGTCGTATTATTCGCGTTGAATCAGAGCAAGGTTATGCACTTGGTCTTCAATACCATGGAATTTCTGCATTAATCAGTAGGATCGATCTTCTCAAAAGAGAAGATGGTCAATGGCGTAGTCAGAGCTTGTTGTCTCTGTATGAGTACAGTCAGTCCCATCAGCTCTTAAAAGCTGAAAATGCTCAAGGTGAGGCCGAAGCCTATGAATATGATCAACAGAACGTTATTCAAAAACGCTGCTTAGCAGGTGGGGCAGAGTTTTATTGGCAATGGCAAGGAGAAGGAAAAGCCGTTAAAGCGATACGTCACTGGGCGAATTTCGAACAGATGGATGTTCGCTATGAGTGGAGTGATGATGGCAGTGTCTTAGTTTCCTATCATGATGGCAGCAGCCAATCCTACCAACACGATGATAACGCTCGTCTTATTAAACAGGTTGATCCTGATGGAGCTGTTACCGAAAAGAAATACGGTGACAAAGGTGAGCTGTTAGAGGATATAGATCCGCTCGGAAATAAAACTGAATACAAATATAACCTCAATCAGCAACTTGTTGCTGTATTAATGCCGGATGGTTCATCGATAGGTTATGAATATCGAGATGGACATTTAACCGCTAAGCATCAAGGTAAGCGAACTTGGCGTTACAAACACAATGAGTTGGGTGATTTAACGAGCGAGACAGATCCACTTGGACAAACAACTCAGTATGCCTATAACGAAAATGGTTTAGTCTCCGCTATTCATTACCCTGATGGTAGTGCATCGCGTTATAACTGGAATCGACTTGGTCAGTTGCTCGATGAAACTTCTCCAGACGGAGGAATAACCCGTTATCGTTATGACTCGTTGGGTCGTCGTATCTGGCAACAATCGCCTACAGGTGGTGTCACCGAGTTTGGATGGGACAGCGCTAATCGATTGGTGTCTGTGCGAGAGCCAGGTAATAAACATGCTCGAACTTATACCTATAATCCGTACGGAAAGGTTACCTCTGTAACTGATGAACATGGGCACACTACACGATATGAATACGCCAAACCTCTTCATCTAGTAACCGCTAAGATCAATCCTGATGGCAGTCGTGTTGAGTATAAATATGACAATGCCAAACTCTTTCTAAGCCAAATTCGTAACGAGCGCGGTGAAGAGTGTCTATTGGATTACCATCCAAATGGACTGATCGCGAAAGAAACAAGCTTTGATGGTCGTGTTACGCGATATAACTATGATCTTAACGGTCAGCTAATAGAAAAGGTCGAACAGGGATTAAAAGGTGCAGAGCTTTTAACATTCTATGAGCGAGATTCTCTAGGCCGCCTGATTGTTAAAACGCTTCCAGATGACAGCAAGATAGAGTACCAATATGACCAATATGGTCGACTGGTAGAGGTGGATGATGGCGAATGGCCATTAGCCTATGAATATGATCTAAACGGTCAGCTGACAATGGAGCACCAAGGTTGGGGAACACTCCATTACGGATATGACCCAATGGGACGCATCAACGCAATGCGTTTGCCTGATCATCAGACTTTAGATTACTACTACAACTCAGGTCGTTTATCTCAGTTAGATCTGAATGGTGAAATGCTAACGCATCATCATCATCAGCTAGGACGAGAACAATACCGCCAACAAGGTCAGCTAACATCTCATTATCAATATGATGATCAAGGGCGATTAAGTGCTCATACCGTTAATCAGCGTGAAAGACATGCTCTTGATTCATCCAAAACGGTTCATCACCAACTCTACAAACGAAGTTATGGCTACAGTGATAACGGCAATCTAATTAGCCTAGAAGACAGCCGTAAAGGCAGTAAAGAATATCACTACGATGCACTTAATCGACTACAGCAGGTCAGTGGTTCTCTGGAGGAGCACTTAGTTCATGATCCTGCCGGTAATTTATTAGATACAACAGGCCAGCCAAGCACAGTAGTTAAAGGTAATCGGGTTGAGTTTAAGGGCGATAGACACTATCGCTATGATGAATTTGGCAACCTGATTGAAGAAAGCCGTGGCAAACAGCAAAAGCTGAAAACCTGCTATGAATATGATTGCCAACATCGGTTAATCAAAGCTGAGATGCCTGATGGTACGGTAGCTAAATACTGTTACGATGCATTCGGACGTCGAATCAGCAAAACAGTATTTACTCCTGATAATTCCTCATCTTCTGAGACCATCTTCTTTTGGCAAGGCGACAAATTAGTTTCAGAGGTTGATGAGCAATCACAGCAGCATACCAGTTACATCTATGAGCCCTATACCTTCAAACCTATGGCGATGGTTCAAGGGAGTGGTCTAGAAAGTAAAGCTTACTATTATCAGCTTGATCATCTAGGCACGCCGCAAGAACTTACCGATAGCCAAGGTAAGATAGTCTGGTCTGCACACTATCGTGCATACGGTCAGTTAGCTATAGCGGAAGTTGAGGAAGTCACAAACCCAATCCGCTTTCAGGGTCAGTATCATGATCTAGAAACAGGCCTATATTACAACCGTCACCGTTATTACGATCCCTATGCTGCTCGATTTACAACCATAGATCCCATTGGTCTTGCGGGTGGTTTAAATAACTATCAGTATGTACCAAACCCCACGGGATGGGTTGATCCGCTGGGGTTGGCAAGTTGTAAGGGGAATTGTCCTGATCGTAATAACAGTCCAATTAATTATAATACGATTGATAACGGAACAGTTGATGAAATTCTCTCAATACCCAAAGGAGATAGACCTGCACCATCGACTTATCTGACAGAAGATTATATGCAAGCCCATGAAAAGATGTTCCAAAATGGTGTCGCTAGAATACAACCTGAAGCTCCTACAGCAGGTAGTAAGATTGGCCGAACAGAAACTTGGGTGATGCCTAGGAGTACAGCGTTAGATGCGATCTCAGAAGCTAACGGTAATCCTAGAAAACTTGAAAATTTACTTGGGATGGATGATGGTTATTTAGGAGATAATCCAGTTTTGATAGATATACCTAGTCCTAGTGGCTACAGAATCCCAACCGGTAATGAATTTGCAGCATATGATGATTATTGGAGACCCGGAGGATTTACGCATCCTGGAGGTTTACCCGAAGCTGTAATAGACCCTGTTCTTGTCGGAGATTATACAGTAGCTCCTGCTTTCAAAAGGTAAGAAATGAATCAAAAAATTTATGACGATGGCGATTTAGAAATTTGGCAACGAGATGGTAAGTACTTTCTACGTTATGATGCTGGAGCACATCAGATAGCAATAAGGGAAGATGAAATCAGTAAAGAGGAAGTTGAATTAGTCGCTAAAAGTGTGGAATCAGCTACAAAGGTATTGTTTGCAATCCAGAAAAGGTTAGAGGCCGAGGGAATTAAGCCGTATCGTTCCAACATTAAATAAATGGCAACCTGATTGAGGAGGCGGCTAGGAGATTATCAGGTCAAACCATTTCATTGTTTGATTGATGATCTCTTTTTTAAATTTGCCTGATTTCTAGCCATTTAATAAAGAACCTATCGGTTAATGGACTGCGATTCCATAGATGTGGGATTGGCGGTGCATGTATTTTAACGACATGTGATTTTTATAGACATATTTAAAAGGAATTTTATATGAAATATTATTTGTTCTTGTTAGCTATATTTTCTGGTTTAGCTCATTCAGCAGATTGTGGATACGAGTCCAAAGGAGATAAGGTAAATATACAAGGAAAGGATTATTGGGTTAATCGTACTAGTGCATTATTGCTTTTTTCTTCATCTGATACAGTGTCGCTCTCTGATTATGGAAGTTTGGTTTGCCTAAAAGTTATATCCATAGATGCTGAAGATATAGATTTAAAAGGAATTGATAAATTTGAGCATTTAATGAAAGCTAGTTTTACTATTTCAAAACCAAAAAAGTTTAATTCTACAATGAAATCTTTATCTAGAATTAAGAAATTAGATAGTTTGAGTTTCATTGGTCCTGATTCTATCGATTTTAGTCGTTTAGGTGAAATTCCCAAAATAAATAAGTTGCTTCTAAATATAAATATTGAAGATTACTCCTTCCTGTCCAAATTTGGAGAGATTTCTAAATTGGAAATGCCAGCGAAAGGGGTAGATTATAAATTCCTATCCGAGCATAAACAGGTCGGCTCTGTGAAATTGTATGACTCAGGTATGGTTTATGGAGACACGGTTGGTGGAGGATTAAACTCGCTACGACTAGTTAAAACTATTAAAAGTCTCTATGTTGATGGTGCCGATGCAGAATTGAATTACTTAAAAGGTAATCGATATATAGAAGAATTGGTAATTGATAAAAAGGCTAAGATTAATCGAGCTTTATTAGAGTCCATGAGTTCACTCAGAAAGCTTGGTGTTAAAGATTCTTACGGATATGCCGGTATTACATGGTATGAAGGGACACAAATTGATGAGTTATTAACCCTACAAGAAGAATTATTGGGTTCGAATTCTGTAAATGGAATCGTAACCTCCATTGACATTGGTGCAGGTTATATAGATGAAAAAAATCAGTTGGTTTATGCGGATAAATTATCGTTATCCGAACCAAATAAATGCGGGTCTAATTATGTTTATATGAACTGGGATTTATTGGGAATAGAAGTGGAAGAGTATAGAAAACTATTACATTTGATTAGTAGTCGCAGTTCTAAAAATGCTCCAACACAGTTTAATTTGGGTGGTTGTAAAGGTAGTAGTGCGCTTGTTGAGTCGTTAGCATTGTAATCATGTTTTAGTGCTTAACTATTTTGTTAAAGATAGCGGATTGAATATTGAATAGGTTAGCCCTAACGGGGTCAGAGTAAATTAAATTTCTTCCTCTCAATATTTATGCTGAATATTTTACTCTGACCCCAATTACCACCATTGTTTGGATGATGATATAAGGGTATTGGTCTTGAAGCTTGTTTGATTACTACCCATTTTAATAGCGCATCTCTCGTTTACTGAATTACGTTTTTGGTGGGAATAAATGGGGTCAGAGTAAATTTATTTGTTAAACAAGGATTGTTTTTATGTCTTTTAAGAAAGCTTTAAGCTTTATTTTTAGTCTGTTTTTCCTTCTTCCAGGCTCCTATGCCTACGGAGTTGGTACTTGGGATTTTGATAATTACACTGAATTTAGTGCAGTCTTTATTCTCTTGTACCTTATCGGTGGATGGATTGTTAGCATTGTGTTGCTAATCGTTGTGCCTGTCTATTATCGGGCTAAAAAGCCTGAATCCTTTAAAAAGGCCTGTGCATATATGTACGGTGGTCACATAGCAATGTTTGGTTTTATCCTGATCGATAGCATATCTTAAGCTGTTTTTTACTTGGAATTGTCTTTTGAAGAAATAGGGAAGGTTGTAAAAGTGAATGGAACTCAAAAATTTTTAATTGGTGTTCTTATATTTGAAATAATATTAGGCGTGATCGCCGCGATTCTTGGCGGGGTGGCGTTGAATTTATTGGATGGGTATGGAGATATACATTCTGATGACTCTATTGCTATCAAGGTTTCGTGGTGCTTATTAGTTTTATCCTTTGTTGTTTTGCCATACACAGCTATTAATGAAGTGAGAAACTACTATCAGAAGCCCAAAATCATTTTGAATATTATCAATCTAGTACTGGTGTTACCAATATTTGCCCCAATGGCTTTAGCTTTACTATACCTTGCCTATCAGCTTCACAGTGGTCGTGCTAAACAAGATGAAATTGTGCCAGAGGCTTGATGAAACAACGGGATCTAGCCTCCCATTTTCAATTGTTTGATTGATGATATATGGGCTTTTTTTGAAACTTGTTGGATAGTAGCCATTTTATAGTTCATATCTCGTTTACTAAATTATGCTTGTTGGGAAATGAGGTAGCCTGTACCTAGAGTCTAGTTGAGATATAAAAAAGTACATTAAGCAGCTTGATCAACTTAAGTTGCGGCGTATAATACGCCAACATCTGATCGCAACAGTTTAGCGATACTGATATAGGACTATAGCTCAGTTGGTTAGAGCGCTACCTTGACATGGTAGAGGTCGGCAGTTCGAATCTGCCTAGTCCTACCAAGATTCAAAGAAGCCCGCACTTGCTGCGGGCTTTTTGCATTCTTCGATGCGACAATTAAGTAGGCAGAGGAGAGCTGCCGAAGGCAGTCGAGCCGAGCGAAGCGAGATCACATCGGAGCCTGCGACGATAGCCCCGAAGGGGAAGGAGCGAAGCGACGTATAATCTGCCTAGTCCTACCAAGATTCAAAGAAGCCCGCACTTGCTGCGGGCTTTTTGCATTCTTCGATGCGACAATTAAGTAGGCAGAGGAGAGCTGCCGAAGGCAGTCGAGCCGAGCGAAGCGAGATCACATCGGAGCCTGCGACGATAGCCCCGAAGGGGAAGGAGCGAAGCGACGTATAATCGGCCTAGTCCTACCAAGATTCAAAGAAGCCCGCACTTGCTGCGGGCTTTTTGCATTCTTCGATGCGACAATTAAGTAGGCAGAGGAGAGCTGCCGAAGGCAGTCGAGCCGAGCGAAGCGAGATCACATCGGAGCCTGCGACGATAGCCCCGAAGGGGAAGGAGCGAAGCGACGTATAATCGGCTTAGTCCTACCAAGATTCAAAGAAGCCCGCACTTGCTGCGGGCTTTTTGCATTCTTCGATGCGAGAGTTTAGTAGGCAGAGGAGAGCTGCCGAAGGTAGTCGAGCCGAGCGAAGCGAGATTACATCGGAGCCTGCGACGATAGCCCCGAAGGGGAAGGAGCGAAGCGACGTATAATTTGCTTAGTCTATCCGATATAGGAAACTGCAATCGGATGGTATTTTTTGTACCTATGAGAATCTATTAAAATCCGTGTTACGATCTAACATATTCATTTTGTTTTATGAATAATTGAAAGTTTCTGCTCTAAAATCATTTGCTTTTGAACGCAAGGGTAGCGGGTTTTAATCGGATTAGTCATTTTTCTAGTATTTATTGAAAGGATGTAATCATGCTAACAAGGAGCTTAGTGTTACTTTTTTTGCTTTTATCTGGCTGCGTCAGTCAGGATGTTAAAGAGGCTAATAACACGGCACATGATTCTGAAGAGCGCTGGGAATATCGAATCAGCTTAGAAAAGGTTGATCGTTTTCTTCGTTATGGAAATGCTTTTTTTAAAGTTGAAAGAAGAATTCCTGATAACGGCAAAAAGAAAAATGACTGGGTTTTAGCGCCGAATCTTGCAATGAGTTTACGGCATGTTGGTAAAGAGTTAAGAGCTCAGGCAGATAGTTTGACCACTGACGCTCAAGGACAGATTGTTGTTCGAGTGGAGTTGAAAGATTCCTTAAAGTACTTCAGATGGGTCAATAAACGCAGCTATGGAATTCACGACAGTTTTTTAAACGAAATTAATGATATTGATCCAATTTCCCCTATTAAAGCAGGGCAAGAGTGGAATGGTTGGGATAAGTCCCAGTTGGATTTGGATTATGTTATTAAGATAGGCGTAGATAATGTGAGTTATTGGATGCCTGTTTCTTATAAAGACTCTAGGTTTTTGATTGAACAAGTTGCCAGAAAAGTCTACCAGGAGTTAATGGTCAATGTGACTCTTGAGGTATTACATAACGATCGTGTAATGACAGGAGGGGATGTGTCTTTGCTTGGGGATGCTCCAGCACCTAGCGTGTTGCTTAGTGACTATTTTACTCGTGATGATGTTAAAGAATATGCACAAAGTGTGATGCCAGCATATGTTCGTGGTAAAGATGGCGGATACGATCGATTCAATTATGTTGTGTATCCAGGTGAGTACAAGGTTCTATTTAATTCAGGAAGTGAAAACTACTATTCAGAAGCTATTTCTATAAAAAACAGCGGGTTAAAACGGGTGTTTGTTCATTAATATCAAAATTTTGATGGACTTAAAGCAAAAGGAATTGGCAGTAAGCAATGTGTACTCACCATGAAAAACTTCATGGTCACGAGTGACTATTTTCTGCTCTTTTCTCACCCAATATTATGCGAGATATTGTTTTAGGCGGGACTTGCTTATCGAAGCAATATTATGGTCATTATTCCTCAGGTTTATATGCCGCTAATCTGTGTCATTTTATTCGAAACACTTTGGAAGGCCTGAAGCGCGAACAATATGACGTAACCTATGAAAAAGCGGTAGAAAAACTATTACAAGATGGTTCTCGTGTGTTATTGCCTTCGAACCATTTCTTACCTAATAGATAAGGTGGCGGTTTGGCGAATATTCTAGTTGCGTGGGAATTTGGTGGTGGGTTAGGGCATTTAACTCATTTAGCCCCGTTTATAACAACGCTAATTGAGCGGGGTCATCAGGTTACTTTAGTTACTAAGGGGCTTGGGGTTTTATATCGTTTTGAGTTTCCTGAAGAGCTTAAGATATTACCTGTCCCTTATGCGCTAACCCCAGAAGATAAACCCAAAGCTACAGCCTGTATTGCAAGTATTTTGATGCAGTATGGTTATAGTAATCGCTATGCTCTTGAACAGATGGTAAAGAGTTGGCGGAGTATTTTTGACTTGGTAAAACCTGATTTACTTATTTGTGATTACGCGCCAACAGCGCTGATTGCAGCCAATAAAATGGACTGTAAGAAAGTTATTATTGGATCGGGTTTTGCCGAATTAAAACCTGGCTTACCTTGCCGAATTTTAACGCCTTGGGTTGATGGAATTGAGCGCATAGCGGTTAGGCACGAAGGACAGGTGGTTAAGACGATAAATAAGATCTTAGATCCGGAACGGAAGACTATTAAATACCTCGGTGATCTCTTTTTATCTGATTTCCTATTGATGACAACGTTGCCCGAGCTCGATCATTATCAGCGCGATCGCTCGACCACATATTATATTGAGTCGGTTAAAAACAACTTGTTCACAGCGAAGGCTAATTGGGCCGAAAACGGAAAACCTAAAGTTTTTGCGTATTTAAAAGCGCATGCGAAAAATACTGGCATCATGATCAGAGTGTTAGCCGAAAGTGGTTTTGATGTGATTTGTTGCTGTAATGGCTTAGCGAAACTCAATATGCCTTCCGATATTCATTCGAAAATTCAATTGCTTGATTACCCAGTAGATCTTTCAGGGCTACTGAAAACGGCAGATATTGTTGTGAACCATGCGAGTAAAGAGTTGGTTGCAGAGAGTTTAAGTAAAGGTAAGCCGCAGTTGGTGTTACCTGCGCAGTTAGAGCAAGTTGAGAATACGCGTTTAATTGAGAAGTTAAATATTGGTTTGAATGTTCCCCCGCAATCTTCTCCACAAGATATTTTAATAACATTGCGTCGGTTAGTAGATGATCCGAAATACAGGCTAGCTGCCGAAGCCATTGCCGAACGCAATGCAACCAAAGCCACCAAAGCCACCATGCATAGTTATATGGATGGAGTTAGGGCAATAGAGAACTTACTCAAATAATATTTGGTAGTTGGATTTTCCCTCTTTCAGCCGGTATTTCTAACGCATCGCTTAGCAGTTGAAGATTCTCTTTTTTCTTTGCTGATATGGCGAGTTGCGATTGAAAATCGGTAGGGGATAGCATTCTTATCGAGCCGGTTAAATAAAAATTGCCGTTAGAGCGTTGTGGGATCAAAATCCAGTTGTTGTTTGTGCATTCGGCAGTGAATCCTATCTCTGCTGGTGGATGTTCGCTTCCCGAAATTCTGACATCTTTCAGAGCCAAGTTAACGTTAGATATTTCATTACAGTGGTTGGGGTTCCAGCTATCGGTAGTAAAGTAAATATTGCCTTTGATTGCTGCTGGGATATTGGACAGTGTTTGCAATGGAGCTTGGTATTCTATTCTGTAAATTTCATCCATTGAGATGGAGCTAGATAGGCTAATCTGACTTTGATTGTCGAAGGTTATTAACCACTGCGGTGATAGCGAGGTTATTGAAAAACCATTGAGCTTCCAGCTGAAATGTTGGTTTTCCAGAGTGCCTTTCCCCGAAAGCAGGTCGCCGCGAAATTGCGAGACTTGAAAACCTTGCTCAGCAAATTGTTGTTCGATGAAACGTGCAGGGGTCGTTAAAACAAATGCCAAAACAAAACTACTGATAAAGATGGTAATTGCAATTTTCATGGGTTATTTACCAAATGTAAGGTTGGCATTTATATTCCCCGCATCTTCTGCCGGGGTGATGTGGATCTGGGTGAGGGTTACACCTTTATTCTCAAGCGCTGTAATGCTTTTGATTACGTTGTTGAATGCGACATTAGAGAGTGTGAATGATATTTCTTCTTCTGTAACGCTATTCATACGTGTGAGCTTTATTTGCTGACTGCTAAACGCGTTGTGAACAGACTGACGTAGATTGGATGCTTGTTTCTGCTCAGCGTTATTTACTGAGGCGCTAACCTGATATTGCGCTTGTTGCATCCATTGGTAGTCGCGCAGTTTTGCGTCTAATTGCTGATAGAGCATCTGCTCACTGTTCAGTGTAGGTTTTATGATCAATAGCCAACACAGTGCTAAGACTACAAATGGCAGTGCTATGGTTAGTGTTCTGATTTCTGTTGAGCTTAGGTTATTTAAGTAATCTTTTATCATTGTGCTTCTCCTTTGCTTGGAGAGTTAATGATTAACGTGCCATTGACGCCATTTTCTGTTTGTGTCAAATCACCCAGCTGCGCAGTAGTGCTCACTGTTTTTAATTTCTCTCTTAAGGTTTCTAGGGGAGGGAAACTACTAGCTTGTAATATGATTCTCATAACGCCTGAATCTTCTGAATATCGAATACTTGTGATTTCGAGTTCTTTGGGGGCCAGTAAAGGCGTGATAGAGCTTAAGAATGGAATAAATGCGCTGTTGTTTGTTTGGCCTGATTGCTCTCTTAAATTAGCTCGCATCTGCCCGACAGGGTTGATTACACGACGTGCCTGAGGGTAAATTTTCTTATAAAGTTGGACCATCTGTTGATCGATGTGCTTGATCTGTTTTTCCATCAAATGGTTGTTGTATAGCGAAGAGCCAAGCCAGAGTATAAGCGCGCACAGAGCAACTATAGCGGGAGGTAAAAGAAGCTTTTTATTTTGCTCAAAGGCACTAAACGTAGCGAACTCACCAACAAGAATATTTATTGGTTTAAAGCCTTTTGGTGATTCTAAATAACTTGCTAAGAGTAGATTCGAATCGTCGTCGGCGTTCTGAATATTAAGGTTTTCAGAGTCAATTTGACTTTGCATGTGTTCACACAGTGATATCGGAATCGCACCTTTAAAGTCTGTTGTAAAGCTAATGACCCGTTGATCTTCTATATAAAGTGTTTCTTCACTGATAGGTAGTAAGAAGCAATCTATAGACAGTAGTTTTAGATCTATATCCAGTGTCTTAAGTGCTTCTATCCACGTTGATAATTTCTGTCGATCACATACTAGGACTTCAGGTGATAGGGAGCGTTCGGGGTAATAAGCAATATGGTTATCTTCAATCGGATTACTGATTAACTCTTCTATTTGAAATGGGATACCGCTATAGGCTGCTTTAGATGTATTGGGTAGCTCAGCAGTGACTACTGTTGCGGTTTCTGATGGTAAAAAGCAGTGGCAGGCTATTTGCGAGAATGGCTCTATAGCTTGCTTTAGTTCTTCCAAAGAACCTTGGCCATATCTCATTGGCTGTTGCGGGGATGAAATACCCCATTCACATCGATTGCTATCTTCGATGAATCGAATGACCAAAAGATCTTTCATGGCATAACTCCGTAATACCGCGATAGGGTTTGGGCTTTTTCACCATCAGTTGAAAAATAAGCATTAAGCTCAACCCGAGAGCGTTCGTACATTACTTGAATGCGAGTTTTAAAATAATTTCTTTCTAGATGGAAAGCCTGATTAATTTCAGTTGGAAGGTTTTTTCCATCGGTCTGTAAAGATTGAATAAAGCTATTAATATCGCTGTAGCCGTCCGCCGGTTTTGATTGAATAATCTGTTTGGCATCTGCTGAATCGAGTACACCATGAGAGAGTGCACTGATTAAAGTCGCGTGTTTTTCTTCTAAATCATTGGGGTTTATCGCTAAGCGCGTATCCCCGGTTCTTGCACATAAAAGTTCAGAGATATTGCTGAATTGTTCATCCGATAAAATATCGAGTTGTTTCAGTTCATTTATATTTTGTAGATGCCCGTTTACCGGTAATGGTGTCGTTGGGCTGCTTCTTTCTAGGCCTTGGGCATCGATTGGGTCTGAATCTGCATCAATCCAATCAGCAGCTCTGCTAGTAAAGGATTTAGCCGTGAGCGAGTCAATATTATGACTGATTAGAAGTTGTTGTAGGGCTTTGATTGCAAAAGGGCGCTCTGGGTTAGGTACTCGTTGTTCTTTGTTTGTTTTGTGTGAATCTAAGCTGTTGATGTTAAAGCAGTTATGCACAGGGTTTAGCTGAATAGTCATGTTTCCTTGTGCAATAGGGAATTGCACGGGTACTGCACTATGTACAGCTGGTTTCTCAATCAGTTCTTTTGCAAGAATATAACTGTGTTGTTCTCCACTTAAGGCATACCACTGTGCTTGCTCTAGATCCTGAACACTTGCAAGTCGATTACTGTTATCACGTGTCATTTTATACAGCTCGGAAGCGATGATCGTTAAAATAGATACGAGGGTTAGGGTAACCAGCAAGGCAGCGCCTCTTTGACGTTTAGGGCTCAATTAGATCACCCCCTGGTAGTCCTACTATGAGTTCTGCTACCTCCCAGTTAGGGTGTCCAAACTCAAACTTGATGGCTTGTGGAAGGTTATCGCTTTTTAAATCTGTATATAGCAGCTCCCAATTCTGTTGGAACAGACTAATGTTGAGTTCTTCTAGACCTTGAAGTAAGCGGATCCGATGCCATGGAATAGGTATTAGTGGGTTTTGTGGAAAGGGTTGTTGTTCTCGAATCAGGTCACCATCAATTAATTTGTATCGAACACGGATTAGATCAGGGTGTGTTTGATCTGGCTTTGGTGTGGTGCTGAATCGAATGAATTCCATAAAAGTTGAGCCGACAGCCTGGCTTTGTGGGCGGAGCAGGAGACCTAAATTTGGTGTTATAAAGTCTTTCCCAGTAAGTGTTCTTGGGGTGATCTGTTGTAGATCTCTTTGAATGACTCTGAGCGAGTTATCTAAGTTACTCAAACGTTCTTGTTGTTGGCTTAGCTGGGATTTACCTCTTAGCATTACATCCAGCATGCTTTGAGCGGCTATCCCGATGAGAGCTGTGATGGCAATGGCGATGATTAGCTCTATTAGCGTAAAGCCCGCTTGATATTTACGTTGTAGCATTATGATTGATCCCTGTAACCAATCAGTGTTGCTAGAACATAGTCTTTATTATCTGATAATGTGACTGTGACCGTGAGTTTAGAGAAGTTTTCTACACTGGTTTTATCTTTTTTAATTCGCCACCAAAAGTCCCTTCCTGCGAATTTAGATTCACCTGAATTGTTTGATATCTGATTAGGTAGCATGGCTGTTTCTAAGGCATTATGGGCTACCCACATAGCCAGCTGGCGGTCTGATATGTGCCCAGCGTGTCTTAATGAGGAAGAGGTTGCTTGTACAATAGCAGCGGCAGCAACGGCAAGAATGGATAGAGCAACCATTACTTCCAGCAGCGTAAAGCCTAATTGTCTTTTGGAGGCGTGCTTCTGTGATGAAGCCCCCCCTTTCGTAACATGCTTATTCTTCATTTATCGCATAAGGCCCAGTTATTTCGAACTGCTCTTCTACAGTGCTATAAATAAGTTTATGAGGGCTTAAAAGCCCATCGGGTGATGCGTATAAACCGATACCTTTCAGGTCTTCATGGGGGCTGGGTTCAAATTCTAGTGTTACCCCTGTTGGGATATCAATCCATCCATCTTTTCTTTTGGTATCCCAACCATTAGGCCCCATTGATATAACTCTCAAACGTTGTTCATCGATTTGTAAGCCGTACCAACGTTGATCTATTAGCGATTTTTCACTCATTTCAAAGAGAATTGCTTTTACTCTGCTTTCAAATGTTTCTGGGTAGGATGAGTGGGAGCTGTAGGCCACAACAAAACCACTCATCAAACCAATTAAGGTGATGACGACCATCAGTTCTAGAAGGGTAAACCCACGCTGGTGGTTACCAATTGGCGATGTCACTACCGTTGCCTTCACCACCATGAGTGCCATCAGCTCCTAAAGAGTACAAATCGTATTTACCGTGCTCACCTGGTGATAGGTATTGATACTCATTGCCCCATGGGTCAGTAGGTAGGCGTTTAATATAGCCGTCGCTTCTGTAGTTTTTAGGGCTTGGGCCAGTACTTGGTTTGCCAGTTAAAGCCTCTAGCCCTTGATCTGTTGTTGGGTAGGTGTGGTTATCTAGCTTGTACATATCTAGGGCGTTTTCCAGCGAGGCAATATCCGCTTTGGCTTTTTCGACCATCGCGATATCTTGGTTTTGCAAAACGTTTGGAGCTACGATTGCAACAAGTAAACCTAAAATTACGATGACAACCATGATTTCCAATAAGGTAAAACCTTGATCCTTACGAGAATGTTTTCTCATCTGTCTAGTTCCTTTTAAAATTGGGTAAGATCGTTTAATTGCATAATTGGTAATAGAATCGCGAGCACTATGGCCAACACGATTAAGCCAAAAACAATGATTAGCACAGGCTCAATAAGCTTAGTCACAATGGAAATAATACTGTTGAGTTGATGTTCCTGTTGTTCTGCCGATTTTTTCAACGCGGTGGCTAATTCACCACTGAGCTCTCCGTTCGCAACCATAAAAATGGATATAGGGGGGAACAAGTCCGCTGTAGACATGGCTTTATTTAAGCTGCCACCTTCCCGCACTTTTTCCGCAATCGTTTGTAACTTGCTTTTAAAATGTAAATTCCCACTGGTCTGCTGACTGGTATAGAGCGCATCGAGTAGCGGAACCCCACTATGCAACATGATATTTAGGGTGTTTAGTAAGCGGGCGGTCTCTAGGTTGATCACTACTTTCTTGATAAATGGTGTTTTTAAAAACACTTTGTGTACGCGGAGTTTTATATGCTGTTTATTATAAAAATAACTGCAGACTACAATAGTGCCGATTAAGCCAGCTATCAGCGAAGCGCCATGGTTAACAACAAAATCTGATACAGAAATCATCACTCTGGTCAGTAAAGGTAGTTGTTGGCCTACATGATCAAATTGTTCGACTACTTTCGGAACAACATAGGCCATGAGTAGGCTAATAATTGTTATCGCAACCGAGGTTAAAACAATAGGGTAAATAGAGGCTTGCATGACGTTGTTGCGCAAGCGTTGGTTTCTTTCTGTGTAATCTGCAAGTTGGAGGAGTACTTGAGTGAGTTCGCCTGACTT
This sequence comes from Neptuniibacter sp. QD57_21, assembly GCF_047778075.1. Classification (GTDB taxonomy): domain Bacteria; phylum Pseudomonadota; class Gammaproteobacteria; order Pseudomonadales; family Balneatricaceae; genus Neptuniibacter. The sequence goes on from NZ_CP180549.1 coordinate 1,148,487, forward strand.
TTCTCCTGCACGAATTAGCTCACGGTAGATAGGTGGAAAAATGTTTTGATAATCTGCCATGCCTTCTGCGATCGTATGCCCTTCACGGACTTTACTTTTCACGCCCTGTAACGCAGCCTTTAAATGTTTGTGGGTGCTTTGCTCAGACGTGGCTTGTAGAGCATCTTCAATCGCAACGCCAGATTGGACGAGTGCAGCAAGTTGTTGGGTAAACAGTGATAGGTGCTGTATCGAAACCTTGCCAGCAAAAAGAGTGCGTTTTTTGCTGTTCGTTTCTTTCACTTCAACTAAACGGTTTGGTAAAAGTTGTTGGTCACGGAGATTCTGACGTGCTTGCCTTTCTGAATCAGCATCAATAAATCCGCGCTGTTTTTTGCCGCTTTTATCTAGCGCATGATATTCATAGGAAGGCATGATCCGAGGCGTCCTTAACCATTCTTAAAACTTCATTGACGGAGCTCTCGCCTTTTAAAATAGCACTGATTCCTTCATCTAACATGCTGCGATGGTCACTTTTTATAGTTCCTTTAAGGTCGTGTTCACTGACTTTGGAGTGAATGTCGCGTGCTAATTCAGGTGTTACTTGTAAAAGCTCGTACAGGCCCAATCGCCCAGCATAGCCAGTTTGATTGCACTCGTTGCATCCTTTAGGTTGATATACTGGTTGCCCTGCTAGTTGGGTGTTACCTAATCTATCTGCATCAGTCGGGGATAGCGTCGTTGCCTCTTTGCAGTGAGGGCATAGTGTTCTGATTAGGCGTTGAGCCAGTACGCCCTTAAGAGATGATGAAATTAGATAAGGCTCCACACCTATATCGGTTAAACGCGTTATCGCTCCGAGGGCATCGTTTGTATGTAAAGTTGAAAGAACTAAGTGACCCGTTAAGCTGGCTTGAACTGCAATTTGCGCTGTTTCTGCATCTCGAATTTCACCAATCATTACAACATCTGGATCTTGACGAAGTATTGCTTTAAGGCCTTTAGCAAACGACATTCCTGTTTTGGTATTTACAGGTGTCTGGCCGATCCCCTCTAGCGCGTACTCTACTGGGTCTTCTACGGTTAATATATTGCGAGACTTTTCATTTAATAGCGTGAGCCCAGCATAGAGCGTTGTTGTCTTACCCGAGCCCGTTGGCCCTGTTACCAAGATAATGCCATTGGGTTGATTGAGTAAGCCAACTAGCTTTGTTCTAGTAGCATCTGGCATGCCGAGCTGAGTCAGTTCTAATTGTTGTGTGTGTTTCTCCAGTAATCGGAGAACCACGCGTTCCCCATGAATAGATGGCATTGTCGAGACTCGAACATCTAAGGCTTGGCCTGCCATACGAAGGCTAACCCTTCCGTCTTGTGGAACTCGCTTTTCGGCAATATCTAGTTTGGCCATGACTTTAATACGAGAGATGAGTCTAGGTGCCCAACGATGATCGGGTTGTAGGATCTCTTGTAACACGCCATCTACACGAATCCTGACGGACATGCAGTTTTCAAATGTTTCGATATGAATATCGGAAGCTTTTTGCTTTAGCGCTTGGGTAAATAATGCATTAATAATTCGAATTACAGGTGCATCGTCTTGGCTATCTAACAGGTCTACAGTCGAATTATCGTCGAGGTTAAGCTCATCCAGTTGCACTGTTTCATGTAGGTCATTAATGCTGTCCAGACTAGTGTCAGCAGATTTGTAATGCTGGGTAATTTCCGATTTTAGTGTATCTGCATCTTTTTTCTCAAAAACCGGGATACCACTAATGTGTCTATTCACTTCGCCTAACGCCTGCAGAGGCGTTTCATCAGAATAATAAATCGCGATCCCTGAGTCTGACTCTATTATCAGAATGTTGTGTTTATTGGCAAAGCCAAAAGGGAGCATGGTCGATGGCTTCATTCTCTAATAATGACCTTTAGAAAAATTGATCAGATGGAATATATTGAATTTGCCCTTTCTCATTAACATGGTTCGGAAGTGGCTGGTTTAGGTACCACTGAGGCGCTAACTCATTGTCATCCCAAGAAGGGAGCGTAGGGCGCTGTTCACCAGGCATTAGGTTTATACCTTGCTTATGTTTACTTTCTTGCTGCGCATACAAGGTATTGTATTTTTTACGTGATTCGGTAGTTGCTGAAGCCTGATCCATTAATACTTTCGGACGGATAAAGATCATAAGGTTTCGTTTAGTGCGTTTGGTTTGGTCCGAACGAAATGCTCTACCTATACCGGGGATATCTCCAAGAAGAGGGACTTTTGAGTATTGCTCCTGAACATCGTCGGTCATTAGGCCACCAAGCGCTAGCATCGCACCATCATCGACTAAGACCGTCGTTTCGATGACTCGTTTATCTGTCACAATATCCGAAGCTTGTAAGCCTGAAATAGATGATACCTCCTGAGTGATTTCCAATAGGATTGCACTACCTTCATTTATTTGAGGTTTTATTTTGAGCTTGATACCAACGTCTTTACGTTCGATCGTTTGGTAAGGGTTTGTGTTATCCGAACTAGTTGTTGATCCGGTGATAACGGGCACTTCTTGACCTACGTGAATACTAGCTTCTTCGTTATCTAAAGTGACTAGATTAGGAGTGGAGAGGATATTTGCATCTTGATCAGTCGAGAGTGCTTGTAATAGAGCGGCAAAAGAAAATCCATTGGTTCGGAATTTGCCTACACCTAGGTTAAAGCCTTCGGAAGCAAAACCCGTTGTAGCTTCTCCAGCGTTGTAAGCTGAAGCTAAATTTACAATCCCTTTCCCTGCGCCTGGGAAATTAACTGCTGAAATTGCTTTATTGTCGTTAGTAAAGAGCCACTGCACACCTAGCTCACGAGCTTTGGAATCACTGATCTCAGCGATGATTGCCTCTACCATTACTTGAGCTCTTCGGATATCTAAGCTGGATACGATGTTTTCCAAGTCGCTGATGATAGAAGGGTCACCGGAGATGATTATGGAGTTGGTTTGTTCATGAGCGTTGATGGTCACATCTTTGATCGCCACAGGGGAGGCTTTACCAGAGCTATTTTGAGAAGAGTTTTCAACAATGCTGCTACTCACGCCTTTTAATACTGGCAGTACATCTGCGGCTTTAGCATATTTTAAGTAAATGACTTTGTGATTCGCCGTACTCTCAACCTCTTCATCTAACTGCTCGATGATTTTCTTTAGTTTTAACCAATCAGGAAGTTCTGCTCGAATTATTAAAGTATTGGTTCGAGTATCTGCAGATATTTTGGCAGGTGTCCGGTTTTGCTCTTTTCCCTGTTGCTGAGTTAAGGAATTAAGCGTTCTCTCTAATTCGGTTGCCGATGCGTTTTTTAGCTTCACTATAGATAGGCGTTGTGAATCGGCTTTATCTACTTCCTGAATAATTTTAGAAATCCGTTTTACGTTGGAGGCTCTATCTGTCACCAATATCACGTTAGATGTGGCATATGCTGCGATCACACCAATCTTCGCATCTACCAGAGGGCGTAAGGTTGCTGCTAGTTGATTGCTATTTACATTTTTTACTTCGATGACTTGAGTGATTATTTTTTCACTATTGCTTTCCGGTATACCAAAGCCAACCTCTGCACCTTGCAGTTTTGCTCCTTGAGCGGGAATTACTTTAAGAATGCCGGAGCCGTTATCGACGACGGTGTAGCCTTTAATGCCTAATTGAATTAGGAAAATTTCGTAAAGCTCTTCATTGGTTAGGGCTTGGGGACTTTCTATGGAAATTTTGCCTTTAACCTTTTCATCGATGATGATGGTTTTTCCCACTAATTTTGCAATTGTGTTTATAAAATCACGGATCTCGACGTCTTGCATGTTCAGGTTGTAATCTTTTGCAAGTGTTGCTTGGGGAGCAAAAGATAGGATTAACCAGGTCAGCAGTACTGAAATAAAGCTAGTTTTTTTCATAGTTAAATTTCAATTTCAAAGGTCAGGGTTTGTTGTTCTCGTTGGAGACGAAGAGAGAACTGTGATGAATTCTTTATTAAATCAAGCAATTGGGCTTGGGAGTAATTCCCAGCAGCTTTTTCATTTATGTGTGTAATGATATCGCCAGGCTTTAAGGGGGTTAGTGCTAGAAGCGATCGATCTTTGCCGGCTATAACCCTGATGCCTTTTGTATCAGATTTATTTGTTTCTTCTAGTACAACAAAATGAGAAAGGTAGTTTGGTTGCTTAGAATGTCGGGTGCTCCAGTTATGGATAAACTTTTGCAATCGTCTGTTGTTGGTATAGTTAAATGAGGATACCAGTGGGGCATTTTGGACATTCGTTGGCGATGGAGACTGAGCGTTATTCTCGATTATGGGGGTTAATCCAATATCTTTGTCTTGGCCTGATTTCAATGGAAGTATTTCATTTTTTCCATCGTTATCTATTGTGATTTGATCTTTATTTATTTTTGTCAGGATAATGTCAGTTGATCCAAAGTAACTGAGAGGTTCCCCTTCGAGAACGGAGCCTCTTTTCCCTTTGTATTTAATTAGTGCGACATTCCGTTCATGTTCGCTGCTAATGATGCCAATAACCTCTATTTTTAGCCGAGTTACTTTTTGAGGTTTTGTTTCTTTCTTTGTCGGTGTTGTTGGCGGGATACCAAATAAATTGGCACTTGTTATTGCGTTGTATGTGAAGTGGGATTTTTCGACAGATTGGATCTTTTGCTGAATAGAGGGTGAATCGGGTAAAGAAATGGTGCTCGGTACTATCAAAAGCCAGATAAATTGGGCACAAAGCGCAGCCGAGAGAGCGATTAGCCCCCACGTTGTTATCTTTGAAACTAAAGCTGCGTTAGGCATCATGATACGACGTTTATTTCCATATAGTATTGAGCAAAATCCAATTGCCCAGTAATTATACAACTTAATTGATTTTTCTGGTAGTTACTCCAACGTTGTTAGCTGGTTATGAAGCTCATGTAAGTGAGAGGTTTAAGATAGGGATCAGCCAATAAAAGCCTCCAGAACTGAATCAATTACAAGGTTAAATTCAACCAATCATCGTGGGCTTGCGTAATCTTGAGGTTCCCATACAGATTTGTATGTTGTGCTCAATGTAACCCAACTTATCTGAGTGATATCGATTAATTTGTGGCAACCTGTACTTGGTTCCTGCCTTGTCTCTTCGCCTTATATAGCGCTTCGTCTGCAGCTTTTAACAGTGGGATGATCTCGGTGCCATTTTGAGGGTAGAAAGCAAGACCGGCACTCGCGCTAAGTTTGATGGTTTTTGATTCTATATGGTAAGTGTCATGGAGAGTCTCAACGCTACGATGGAGTGAAGATATGGCATCCTGCATTGTTTCTAGATCTTCTAAAACTACGACAAACTCATCCCCCCCTAATCGCGCAACAGTGTCCGAACTACGACAGGAGTGCATTAGTCTTTCCGCCATCAGTTTTAAAACTGAATCGCCCACATGATGACCGTAGGTGTCATTAACGGGTTTAAATTTATCTAAATCTACAATGGCTACACCGATCAACTGATTATGGGCTTTTGCTTTTTCAATGGCTTCGCCTAGTCTTTGTTCAAGTAGGGAGCGGTTTGCTACTTGGGTTAGGTGATCCACACGAGATAAACGCAGGACTTCTTGTTCTGCTGCTTTTCGTTCCGTTATATCGGTGGCGACTAAGCCAGTCGCAAAGATGTTTCCTTCAGAATCAGTGATGGGGAATTTAATCGATAGGTAGTCACGAATGTTACCATCAACGGGAGCTTTTTCTTCTACGGTAATGACTTCCTTTCTCTCGATCACTTGTAGATCAGCTTGCCGAAAAGCCGTAGCAATATCTTCGGGGAATATTTCATGATCGGTCTTACCGCAGAAACTATGTTTCTCTTGGTGGAATAAACGGGAATATTCTTGGTTTACATAGAGGTAACGTCCATCCAAATCTTTAGCGGCAATAACGGCTGTAGCGTTATCTGCAATCGCTTCAAAGAGATTGAGCCGTTGTTGTAGTTGCTCCAATTCAGGTTTTTCCACGCGCTACCTATATCCCTAGAACCTTAAGTAAGCCTAGTAGCTGTTTTTCTTGAATGAAAGTTAAAGTTTTTTGTGTGGGCCTTTTGACTTTTTGTATGGCTTTTAGAGGTTTTTAGTGGGTAAAACCCTTATAGGAATTAGGTGTATTGAGGGAGTCTTTCTTCTGTATTACATTGTAAGGCTTGATGTTTGTTTTGGATGACGATGTCTCAAATGCTTAGGATATTTTGTGCAGCCCTTTTATTGGTCTATTCCTTAATCGGATTATCAGCGGAAAAGATTGTAATTGCTGCGGATCGCTGGTGCCCATTTAATTGCGAGGCAAATGCGCCTTTACCAGGTTTTATGATCGAGGTAGCTACAGATGTATTCGAAGAGAAGGGGATAGAGGTTCAGTACATAGAGATGAACTGGTCTCGTGCTATTCAGGAAGCGAAGAAAGGACATATCAATGCAGTAGTTGGTGCCTTTAAAGGCGATGTGCCGGGGTTTGTTCTACCTGAGCAAGAGTTAGCAATTTTGGGTAATACCTTTTTTGTACATAAAGATTCGAATTGGCAGTATCAAGGGGTCGAATCGCTGCAAGGCCATCAACTAGCTGCTATTAGTGGTTACGATTATGGCGATGAATTGCGGGATTATATTCAGAATAATAGCTCCGATAGTGTGACAATGTTGGGAAGCGAGCAGCCCCTTCATCGAGGTATACAGATGCTGTCTTTGAAGCGGATCGATATGCTGGTCGAAGCTGAACCTGTGTTTTGGTACACCGCGAATCTTCTAAATAAGGCTGATCATTTTAAAGTCGCGGGTAGTGCAAAAGAGTTTGAAAAGTCCTATATCGCTTTTTCTCCGGTTATAGGTGAGTCTCAGGAATACGCTCAGATTCTTTCCGATGGAATAGAGCGATTACGCAAGAGCGGTCAGTTACAGGAAATACTTTCTAAATACGGTATGACTGATTGGCGAGAAGAATAGTTAGATGCGTTTTGAAAGCGCTATTTGATGCTGCGAAGGACTGTGAAAGTTAGAAAAAGTTCCACCCTTCATGGTGCATTCACCTAAAAAACACCAGCGAAAATGATATTTAAATGACGAAAATTGTCATTTTTGATGGATTCTTCTGCGAACGCACCAGTTTCGAGCGTTAAACCCTGCAAACCTGAAAATTACAAAGAAAAAGCCTGCCTTTATTTTCTTAAAATAGCCACCTTCGCAAATAATAACTCAGGTTTGTTACATTATTATGTTTCAGAAAAAACTAAGCGTAGCGGCTCTGGCATTCGGTGCAGTAGCTAGCGGCTCCAGCATCGCGGCTGAAGCGCAAAATGACGGTTTTAAAGTTGATTTAGGTTTACGTACTTTCTACATGAACCGTGATTTTGATCAGGGTATCCCAGACACTATTGCTGCGGGTCAAGCGTTCAAACTCGACGTTGCTTCTCCATACTTTGGTGGCTTCGTTGGTTTTGATGCAACTGTTACTGAAGTTGTGGCTTTGGAAAACGATAAGACCGATAACCTATCTGACGTGTTGGCGGCAGGTGGTAATGGTTATACAGCAGTTGAAAACCTATACGTTAAACTGAAGCCTCTGGATAATGTAAATATCCGTGCAGGCCGCATGGTAATGATGACGCCTCTACTGAACGATCTTCAGTCACGCCTATCTGCGCCAAGCACGCAGGCGATTTACGGCGATATTGCATTGGATAATATGAACCTTTATGCGTTCTATTCAGATGAAGCTTCACGTAACACTCGTCAGGGCTTTGATGAGTATGAAGTAAACGGCGAAGATTACGGTATTGCTTCTGTTGGTGGTGACTATACGTTTGCTAATGGTCTTAAAGCAGAAGTTCAGTACGCTGTAGCTGATGATTACATGAAGCAATCTTGGTTAAACCTTACTTACCCAACTAAGATGGGTGAGTATGACGTAACTCTAGATGCGCGCCATATGCGTGGTGAAGATGATGGCCACCTATTGGCAGATTACGACAGCCACCTAACAAGCTTGACTGCACGTTTTGCTAAAGGTAACTGGGCATACACTGTTAACTATCAAACTGTGGGTGGTAATGATGGTTATAACGTTCAGTGGGGCGGTCAAGATGATACTCAGTACTTCACTTACGGTGCAGTACAGCTACTAGATTTTAACGCAGATGATGAGCAGGCTCTTCAGTTCCGCGTAGATTACGATGTTCCTTCAATTCCAGGCTTACATCTAATGGCGCGTCACACTGAAGCTTGGGATATTGATTACGATGGTGGTACAGATGGTCAGCGTCGTGAAACAAACCTAGATGCTAAATACACTGTACAAAGTGGTAAGGCGAAAGATCTGAGTGTTCAACTGCGTGTTGCGCAGGTGAATGGTGATGATTCTGTTGTTCCTAACATCAGTGATATCCGTTTGATCTTGGATTACCCAATCAATCTTCTTTAAGCATTTTCCCGCTTGAGAACGCAGGGGCCTTAGGGCCCCTGTTTTTTTGCATCCTCTCTAGTTTTATTTCTTCTTGCCTGTTCCTTGGCGTGCTTTAAAGCGCGGGTTTGATTTACAAATCACGTAAAGTTTTCCGCGACGCTTCACAACCTGACAATCTGGGTGGCGTTTCTTAGCTGTTTTTAAAGAGCTCAGTACCTGCATTGCTATTCCTATTTAGATGCACGCTGTTGTTTACCAAAGCGTTTATTGAATTGAGCAATACGTCCTTCAGATTTCGCCTGACGTTTTTCACCGGTATAAACAGGGTGTGATGCGCTGGATATATCTAGTGTAACAAGTGGGTATGTATTGCCATCCTCCCAAACAACAGTCTGAGATGATTTAACAGTTGAGCGGATACGAAAATCTTGACCACAGCTGGTGTCGCGGAAGATAACGTAGTCGTAATCAGGGTGAATGCCTTTTTTCATTTTTGCCTATCCCTTAAATGTTATGTCATAACATAGTATATTATTGAGAATCATTTTCAATCTCATTTATTCTGGATTCTTGATGTGTATTTCTTGCGGTAAATTAAATCTAATGTATAGTGAAAGTAATTATCATTTAGATTTGGTTGTTTTTATGTCGCAAACAGCTCAGTTTGATTCGCCAATTAACGAATATCTGCAACATGTCCAGAAGCAGATACGTTTTGCAAAAGAACCGGATAATCCAAGTTTGATCAGTCATTACTTGGATATAGATACATGCCGGCAGAAGAGTGTGGAATCGCTGAAGCAGCACTATGAACGTCAGTTCCGTCTATTGTTAGATACGGTAGCGGATGAACTCATACCTAGTCATTGGCGTTGTTGCTGCCTAGATAACATCAATAAGCCTCTTGGCCAATTGGCGCGGTTGTTTGCAAATAATCGGGATGGGCAGGCTTACCTGTGCAAGCTTAAGTATGAGCTGAACATGACCTGTCATTACGTACTGTCAGGTCTAAGCCGTTAACCACAGTCAGGAAAAATAAGGATAAATAAGATGAGTAAGACACGTATAGCTAAAGACAGTATGGGCGAGCTAGAAGTGCCTGTTGATGCTTTATATGCAGCCCAAACGCAGCGTGCTGTGAATAACTTTCCTGTGAGTGGTCAGCCGATGCCAGAGGCATTTATTCGCGCTCTGTTACAAGCTAAAGCTGCGGCAGCAAAAGCCAATGTCACGCTAGATCAAATTCCAGAGAAGATGGGTAGTGCGATTGCTCAAGCGGTTGAGCAATTGCTAAATGAAGATGACCTGATGCGTCACTTCCCGGTAGATGTGTTCCAGACAGGTTCTGGTACAAGCTCCAATATGAATGCTAACGAAGTATTGGCTGCAATTGCGTCTGATATTTATGGCGACAATGTAGGTGCAAACGATCACATAAACTGTGGTCAAAGTAGTAACGACATTATCCCATCCAGTATTCATATCAGTGCTGCAGTTGAACTATCAGAGCAGCTGCTGCCGGCGTTGGAATATCTACAGAAAGCGATTGAAGATAAAGCTGCAGCCGTTGATGGTTATGTGAAGACAGGGCGTACTCACTTAATGGATGCGATGCCGGTTCGGATGAGTCAGCCACTTAATGGTTGGGCGACTCAAATTAAGCAAAATATTCGTCATCTAAAACAAATTCAGCCAACTTTACAGAGTCTTGCGCAGGGCGGCACTGCTGTAGGTACCGGCATTAATGCCCATCCTGAGTTTGCTAAAAACTTTAATGCCGAACTAAGCCTACTTACCGGTTTGGAATTTACTCCCGCAGATGATTTCTTTGCGCATATCGCTTCACAAGATGTCGCGGTTGCACTGTCTGGTCAACTGAAAGCGACAGCTGTTTCCGTGATGAAAATCGCCAATGACCTACGTTGGATGAACTCTGGCCCTCTAGCTGGCCTTGGGGAAATCGAGCTTGAAGCGCTACAGCCAGGTTCTTCGATCATGCCGGGTAAAGTGAATCCCGTTATTCCAGAAGCAGCAGCAATGGTCTCTGCTCAGGTGATTGGTAATGATGCTGCTATTACCGTAGCAGGCCAGTCGGGCAATTTTGAGTTGAACGTAATGTTGCCTTTAGTAGCGAGCAATTTGCTCAACAGCATCAAGCTGCTAAGCAACGTAAGCCGTCTACTGGCGGATAAAGCAATTGCCAGCTTCAAGGTGAATGAAGGACAGCTAAACCATGCGCTGTCTCGTAATCCAATTTTGGTAACAGCTCTGAACCCTATTATTGGTTACATGAAAGCGGCTGAGATTGCGAAGCAAGCTTATAAAGAGGGACGACCTGTTGTTGAAGTTGCGGCAGAAAATACCGATCTATCAGTGGAAGAGTTACAGAAATTACTCGATCCAGCCAAGTTAACCCAAGGCGGTTTATAAACTTCACAGCCAAGCAGGGACGCGTTATGGAGCAGTGGGAAGAGTTGATGAAGGCCACGAATAAGGCCTATGAAACACATTGTTATTACACCGCATTAGAGTTATGCCAGCGAGCGTTACGACAAGCTGTCAGATGTTTTGAAGGTCAGCTTGACCCAGATTCGGATAAGTTGCTTTCTGCGGTGATGGTTAGCCACTTTAATTTGGCTGATACCTACATCGCATTAGATCAAGTGGTTCAGGCTGCAGAGGTTTTTGAGGACGCATCTATTTATCTAAAGGGATTGTTGGCAGAGCGGCATTTAGGCGAACTGCAAAAAATCGCTGTATTAAGAGCAGGGAATTGTTTGCATACAGAATGGAATCGCTTTTTCCATAAATACCACGCCGAATTACCTCATGAGATGCAGCCGCGCTGTAATGGCCTGCATCTCCATTAATCATATCAATTTGAATTTTAGAAAGGCCGAAGGAGATAGGTGCCATGCTTCACAAAATTTTAAGTGCAATGGATAGCAAGTTAGCGTTTACGACAGCAAAAGCTCACTGTGATATCCCATGTAAGATTTATGACCCTGCGACGGCACAAATTGCGGCATTAACCGTTATTCGTATGGTCGATCTGATTACCGAACTAGATACGGGTGAGCCTCTAACCTTGGCTCAACAAGCACAATTAGCGCGTTTGGTTTCTGAGAAAGAAAAGCATGCGCTACAAGTGAAAGAAGAAGTACGAGTGATTTGGGGTGACTACTTTAAAGCACCGCAATTTGAACAGATTCCAGATGCTCATGATCAAGTGCACGGCATTATGCTGCAGGCATCAAAAGTTAAACAAAACATTGATCGCGAAGCTGCATTAGATCTTCTGAATCGCGTAAATACATTTGCAGAAGCCTTCTGGAAAACAAAGGGCGTAGAGACTTTTACGGCGACATGTCCTTATCCGCCTGCAGAACAGGTTACTTATCCAAAATTGGGTTAAAACAGACTAGGTTATCGAATGCTAAACATCGTCAAAATCGTTGGAGATAGTATGTTTCCTACATTAAGCGCTGGAGACTTCGTCTGTGTATGGCGGAGGTTAAAACGCATCAATGTTGGCGATTTGGTTGTGTGTGATCACCCCGAATATAAAAGAATGATTAAACGCGTTGCAGCTATAGACCTAGATGGACGTTATTTGTTGGAAGGGGATAACCCGACGAGTTTAGCTTCTGAAAAGATGGGATGGTTTGGCTTGGATAATTTGTACGGCAAGGTGATTTTTAAAATAAAAAAATAGCGACTAGTAGCTGGAGTAGAGTTTTCTGGCGAATTTTGGGGATCATTTGATCCCCTTTTTTATGGCGTATTAGTAAGCCGCCGTAACAGATAGCTCTACTAGAATTTCTGGGCGGGCCATTCGCGCTTCAACACATGCACGTGCTGGTTTTTCTACGTCAGCAACCCATGCATCCCATACAGCGTTCATTGCCGCGAAGTCTTTCATATCGCGGATATAAACGGTTACAGAAAGGATCTGATTACGGCTGCTGCCAGCTTTAGCTAGTAGATCGTCAACCTTATCTAGGCAGCGTTGTGTTTGTTCTGCAATGTCCCACTGTGCTTCGCCAGCGGTTTGACCGCATAGGTAAACGGTACCGTTGTGCTTAACAATACGGCTCATGCGATCAGTAGATTCAATACGTTCAATACTCATTGTGTTCTCAAATATATTTCTTATGTATGCGGCGGGTAATGCCGGTAAATAGGGTGTAAGGGATAGTGTCACTGCACTTGGCTATATCAGTCGCAGGAAGGTTTTCTCCCCACAGTTCCACATGGCTGCCGACATTAGCCGTCGGGATATCTGTCAGATCTACTGCCAGCATATCCATCGAAACGCGACCAACGATTTGCGTTTTATGTCCATCGACTAAAACTGGTGTGCCACTTTTAGCATGACGTGGATAACCATCGGCATAACCGATCGCAACTGTGCCGATCTTACTTGGGCGGCTGCATCTCCAGGTTTGGCTGTAGCCAACGGGTTCGCCCACCTCAAGCTCACGCACTGCGATCACTTCAGAGCTTAGGGTCATCGCTGGTTGCAGTTGATCGGCCAGTGGTTGTGACTCAGCAAATGGCGTTGCGCCGTACAGCATAATGCCGGGACGCTGCCAATCTCTGCGGGCATCTTCATGTGCGAGCGTGCCTGCAGAGTTTGCTAAGCTAACCGCTGCATTGAGAGTTGCGGCTACTGCATCAAAGCGTTGGATCTGTTCATTGGTGGCTGAAAGCTCAGGTTCGTCAGCAGATGAGAAGTGGCTCATCAGAACTACCTCTTTGACCTGATCTAGCTGAGACAGTTTTTCAAACGCAGCAGCGTAATCTTCTGGCTTCACACCTAAGCGGTGCATGCCACTATCCATTTTTAGCCAAGCGTTAATAGGTTTATCTATGTCAGCTTTAGCCAGAATATCGATCTGTTCCACGCTATGAATAGCGCACCATAGCTCTTTATCAGAGATATAGTTCAGTTCATCGGCTGAGAAGAAGCCTTCTAATAGAAGGATTGGTTTGTTGATGCCCGCTTCGCGAAGCTCTACTGCTTCTTCAATACATGCAACACCAAAACCATCGGCTTCATCTTCTAGGGCCTGTGCAACTTTAACTGCGCCGTGACCGTAGGCATCAGCCTTGATAATGGCTAATGCTCCTTGATCTGGGGCTGCGGATTTAGCTAAGCGATAGTTATGTCGAATAGCATCTAAGTTAATGGTTGCTGTGGCTGCTCTAGCCATACTCACTCCGGACTGTTGGTTCAGATAGTTTCGTTTGGTTGGTTTTATACAACCATAACAGCTTCAATTTCTATGTCAGCGTCTTTTGGTAACGCTTTTACTGCATAAGCTGCGCGAGCAGGATAAGGGGCTTCAAAGTATTTCGCCATGATTTCATTAACTTGCGCGAAATATTCTAGGTCGGAAAGCAAAACAGTGATCTTTACGAAGTCGTTTAAGTTACCGCCAGCAGCCTCTGCAACAGCTTTAAGGTTTTCGAAAACTTGAACCGCTTGGCTTTCAAATGACTCAGTTACCATCTCCATTGTTGCTGGGTTCAACGGGATCTGGCCAGAGATATAAACAGTGTTACCCGCTTTAACTGCTTGTGAATAAGTGCCAATCGCAGCAGGTGCTTTGTCTGTGGAAACTGTAACTTTCTGCATGATTTTATTCCTGTAATAAAAAAGGAGATACCGGACAGTGGGAGCAGCCGGTTCTCCAAAAATAGTTGTTATAGGGTGATAAGTATTTAGGCGTAGCGCGCTAGCGATAGGCCTTCTTTGTCAATATCTGGAGCGGTGTTGCTGATGATGTCAGACACGTATTTGCCCGAGCCTAGCGACATGGTCCAGCCTAGTGTGCCGTGACCCGTATTAAGGAATAGGTTCTCAAATTGAGTCTCACCTAAAATTGGTGTGCCGTCCGGTGTCATTGGGCGTAAGCCTGTCCAGAATTCAGCATTCTCTGTGCAGCCGCCGCCCGGGAATAGATCGTTAACCACAAATTCCACATTGGCTTTACGCTTCTCTTCCAGCCCTTTGTTGTAGGACGCGATCTCGGCAGTACCGCCAACACGGATACGATCATCAAAACGGGTCACCGCAACTTTGTAAGTTTCATCCATCACTGTGGATGTTGGTGCTTTGCTTTCGTCAATGATCGGCAAGGTTAGTGAGTAACCTTTTATTGGGTATACAGGCACTTTTAGACCGATCTTAGACAGCACAGGGGTAGAGTAGCTGCCTAGTGCAACAAGATAAGAATCGGCTGTCATGGTGCCGCGCGAAGTGGAAACGCTTACAACCTGATCGCCTTCAGTGTTTATATTCAGAATGTCGGTTTTCATAATGAATTCGACACCCATCTTTTTACACTCATCAGCCAAGGCGTTGGTGAACTTGAAGCAATCGCCTGTTTCATCACCTGGTAAGCGAAGGCCACCTACGATTTTTTCCTTAACATTCGCGAGGGCAGGTTCATATTCGATACAGCCATCGCGATCTAAGTTTTGGAAATCTACGCCGCTCTCTTCTAGAACAGAGATATCTTTCTGGGCATCTTGCATCTGTTTATCTGTTCTAAACACTTGCAAGGTACCTTTAGTGCGCTGGTCGTAGTCTATATTTAATTCATTGCGCAGATCGATAAAGCAATCACGGCTGTATTCAGCTAGGCGAACCATGCGGGCTTTATTAGTGTGGTAAGCGCTTTCTGTGCAGTTGGATAACATTTTGGTCATCCACGCGAGTGTTTGGGTATCAACATCGCGTCCGCTGATCATAAATGGAGCTAAATCTTGCATTAGCCACTTAACAGCTTTTAGGGGAATACCGGGTCCGGCCCAAGGAGCAGAGTAGCCAGGAGAGATCTGGCCAGCGTTGGCGTAGCTTGTTTCTAACGCGACATCGACCTGTCGATCGATTATAGTTACCTTATGGCCAGCCTTGGCTAAATACCAAGCGCTCGTTACGCCAACCACTCCTGCACCTAAAACCAGTACCTGCATAATGTGACCTCATTTTCGTATTTTTTATGTTAATGAGAAAACACTAGTTTATTTGGTTTTTGCCAGTGTAAGGCGCTAAAGTTTGGCTATAATAAAGAATAATAACCTGCATATTTTACTTTCATAGTGGATATCAATGCATGACAAATAGTAAGAAGCGTACGCTAGATCGCTTAGATGTAAGCATTTTGCGTACTTTGCAAAACGATGGGCGAATTAGTTACGTTGATCTTGCAGAGAAAGTCGGCTTAAGTTCGACGCCCTGCATAGAGCGTGTGAAGCGATTGGAAAAAGAAGGGTATATAGAAGGATACTATGCCCGCTTAAACCCACAGTTGCTTGAATACAATATGTTGGTATTTGTAGAGATATCTCTCTCTTATCAAACACCAGATGCATTCCAGACGTTTAATAAGGCGGTTGAACAGCTGCCTTATATATTGGAGTGCCACCTAGTTTCGGGTGATGCAGACTACCTTCTTAAGGCGCGTATTAATGACATGTCTGAATACCGTGCTTTATTGGGTGATATGCTTTTGACTCTTCCAGGAGTTAAGAACTCTAAGAGTTATATCGTGATGGAAGAGGTAAGAGAAACACTGGAGCTGCCAATTAAGTTTAATGTTAATCGTTAACTTAAGTTTTTCGTAACCTCTTAAAGAAGGTGCAATATCAGTGATCTGATTTGCACCTTTTTTTATGCCGTTTTCTGTGGGTATACGTCCCTGATAGCCCTTCTTGTCTCTGTTTTAGTTTATTTCACTGCAAATATTCAATTAAGCAGTTTTTATCACTGAATATTTTTTTAATTCAAAGCCATTTTCTGGCTTCTTTCTAATATCGTAGTGCGCAGTTCTATTCGTAGCATGGAGGCGGGGGCTGCTGGGCTACTTACCCTTGGCAGGATAAGGTTGTTTGATCTTTGGCCAGGTGTGTATACATCTCCTCTGTATCAAAGAGCCAGGCGAGCACACTAAGCCCCGTCTCGCTGCGAAAAGAATAAGAGCAGGTTGCTGTGTTTAAGAAATCGCTAACGCCTTTGGGAATTAGCGAACTGAAAATTAAAAATAACAGAGCAGTTATTTTCCCTCGTAGAAAAAAACAATATAGAGGAATCATGATGGAAGCATTGACCGGATTTATAAGTGCGGTTAACGGCATCGTTTGGGGTCCAATGATGCTGGTACTAATTTTAGGTGTAGGTTTGTTCCTACAGCTAGGTTTGAGACTAATGCCAATTTTAAAATTGGGCACTGGTTTTAAATTAATGTGGAGCGGCCGAAATACGGCTGAGTCCGAAAAAGGCTCCGGTGAAATCTCACCTTTCCAAGCCTTGATGACAGCAATGTCTGCAACGGTAGGTACTGGTAATATTGCCGGTGTTGCTACAGCTGTATTCCTAGGTGGTCCAGGTGCTCTGTTCTGGATGTGGTGTACTGCACTAGTAGGTATGGCGACTAAGTTCTCTGAGGCTGTATTGGCGGTTAAATACCGTGAGGTTGATGAGAATGGCAACCACGTTGGTGGTCCAATGTACTACATCAAAAATGGCCTAGGTAAAAAATGGGCGTGGATGGGTACAACTTTCGCGGTTTTCGGTACGATCGCAGGCTTCGGTATTGGTAACACAGTTCAATCTAACTCGGTTGCTGATGTTCTTGAAGCAAACTTCCAGATGCCAGCATGGGTGACTGGTGTAATCTTAATGGTACTTACTGCAGCTGTATTGCTGGGTGGTATTAAGCGTATCGGTGCGGTTGCGGGTGCTTTGGTTCCATTGATGGCAATCAGTTACCTTGTCGCAGGTCTAGTTGTTCTGACAATTAACGTTGATGCGATCCCTGCTGCTCTAGATCTTATCTTTACTTATGCATTTACTGAACACGCTGCTGAAGGTGGTTTCGCTGGTGCTGCTGTTTGGGCTGCGATCCAGTTCGGTGTGGCACGTGGTGTATTCTCTAACGAAGCCGGTCTTGGTTCTGCTCCGATTGCTCACGCTGCATCTCAAACTAAGGATCCAGTTCGTCAGGGTCTAATCGCAATGCTAGGTACATTCCTAGATACAATTATCATCTGTTCTATTACTGGTTTGGTTATCATCACTTCGGGTGTATGGACTGACGGTGTATCAGGTGCAGCCCTAACATCTGCCGCTTTCGCTGATGCGTTACCGGGTGTAGGTAACTACATTGTTGCTATCTCTCTAGCGATCTTTGCTTTCACTACAATCCTAGGTTGGAGTGTTTATGGCGAGCGTTGTGCTGAATACCTATTTGGTGTGAAAGTAATTATGCCTTTCCGTATCCTTTGGATCATTGCAGTGCCTGTAGGCACGATGATCAGCTTGGATTTCGTATGGTTATTAGCGGATACGCTAAACGCGATGATGGCTATTCCAAACTTGATTGCTCTGGCGCTATTGAGCCCAGTTGTATTCAAGTTGACTCGCGAATACTTTGAAGCACAAGTCGCTTCATCGTTAGAAACAAAATAAGTCAGGCTCTTTATTTTGTAACTAAAAAGACCGGGCATTGCCCGGTCTTTTGCTTTATAGCGTTTGGCTTTTGCCTTATGGGCGTATACTGTGTGAATAGTTCTATGTAGTAAGTGAGGCCAAGATGGAAAAGAAAGACGGTAAAACCATATATAAAATTATAAAAGCCTCTGGATTAGACGATGCCAAACCTCAAGCTGAGGTAGCGCCTGATACCCAAGTGATCGAAATAGATTTAGAAGAGGTGTTTCTGTACGGGAATCTGGACTTTGTCGATATGCCGCAAGAGCTGCGCGATGCCCTGTATTCGCAAATGGTTTCTAGCGGGATGCTGACGGTGCACTAGTTCTTAAGCTTAAAAAAGGGCCGTTATGAGATGGCCCTTATTGTTCAAGCTGCTTCGTTATCCGCCGAATGGGTAAAGTGTTTTTTCCTCATCGTCTTCATCTTCATCGTTAATCCAACGAAGCGCTTCAAGTAGTTGAGTCATTCTATAGTGGCGCATTTCACCTTGGGTTAGCAGGTCGCCCACTTTGGTCATCCACTCAGTCCATTTAGGATCGCCAACGATCGCAATACGGTAAAAATCGTTAGCGTGTTTCGTGCCGAATTTTAGATCTTCCCATAAAGCACCGGCTTCAAAACCTGAAAAATCTGGAGCAAAAGTAATCAGCAGGCGAACTTCAGGGTGGGTGTTTTTTACATGCTCAAACAGTGGCAAGAATGTTTCGGTGTAATCGCTTGCTGTCAGAGTGTCATTCGCTTGCAGGACGATGATGTCGCCTGTTGTTTCAGGAAGTACATAGAGCATGGAAGATGCCTTATCCGGATCAAAAAAACGGATTATAAAGGCAAATAGGGCTAGAAGGTAACTCCAAGCCCAATTGTGATTATCGTGTCGAAATCATCTTCCTGAAGGTCGTAGGGAAGTTCTAGCAGGGTATGTAAGGTTAAGTTTTTAGAGAGAGGGTGATCGTAGCCAATAATAGGGAGTACCTCTTCGAATTCAAAATCCTTAATTGAATCGTCGTTGCTATATAAGCGCATTGTCGGTGCTTCAAGCTCGAGGTTGAGTTTGCCTTCGCCTAGGCTTCGGCTCCATTTTAGTGTGGGTTCAATCTCGATCTCATAGATATCAAAATCACCATCGAGGTAGTAATCGATCTCCAGTTCAAATCCTGCCTTTAAGCCATTATCAAACGAGGTGTAAAACTTTGGCGTCAGTTCTGCGCTCTCTGTGTTGGTATCTATCGTTCGATCAAATTCATGTACGAGTTTTAACGAGCTGTTTTCGCTCAGTTTCCATTTATATTCCACTTGCCAGGTTAAATTCTTCCCATTATCTAACCCATTCCTTGGAACATATACGTACTCAAGATAAGTACCAAAATTGCCTTCTGTGTATTGCAATAAAGGTTTGTAGGCATAGTGCCCGCTTTGGGCTTCTGGTTGGTATTCGGTAGAAAAACTGGCGTACCAGTCGGCTTGTGTATGTATGGATAAGCCGGTTAGTAGGGTTGTTACCGCAATGAGAACGGAGGATCTAAGCGCACACATATTCTGGAGCCCTCTTTAATGCTTGGCGTTCTTATTTTTAGTTCCGAAAAGAAGGTGCTTAAACCCTAGTGTAGTTGGGATTTATATATTTACGTTATTCATGACCACTGGAATAGAACTCAATTGCAAATAAGGGGTATGGCGGGTAGAGTTGTGCGCTTATTAGGTCGTACATTTGTACAGGCTGAAATTGATGCCCAAATGAGGTCATGGGTAGCAATTTTGTTAGCCCGGGAAGTTGGTGAGCTTATGAGCCAGGATTCAATAGCGATCCCAACACTGCCCCCGCAACGGTAAATTGGTTATATCAGCTTTTATGCCACTGTATCTTGGATATGGGAAGGTAAGTTGATTGAAGGTTAAGTCCTTCGCTGATGAGTCCGGATACCAGCCTAATAATTGTTTACCGTGGTGTTGCGGAGGGCTTCACCGAGTAATTGTTTGGTTTGTCTAAACATACTTATCCTCCCAACTCCGACAATATTTCATGTTGGAGATTTTTTGTGCTTAAAAAATTAGCGTTTTCAGTTGCAGCAGGCGCTGCGCTTTATTCTTCTATTGCATCAGCTCACTTCCAAATGGTTTATACACCAGAATTACTACGTGAGCGTGGCGGTCAGATCAACCTAAAAATGCCCTTTACCCACCCTGCGGAAAGTGGTCATGTGATGCAGGTTGAAGCGCCTGAACAGTTCTATGTAATCAAAAAAGGTAAGAAAACAGAGTTACTAGATTCTGTTAAACCATCTCAGTGGACCAGCGCTGATAATACAGGCACCTCTTTCGAAGCTGATGTGAAACTACGCGGTCTAGGCGACTACGTGTTTGTTCATAAAATGGCGCCTTATTTTGAAGAATCTGAAGATATCTATATTCAACAGATCACAAAATCCATTGTTAATGTGGGTAGCTTGCCAACAGATTGGAATGAAGATTTTGGCTTGAAGGCTGAGATTGTTCCGTTAACTAAGCCTTATGCTATCTATGAAGGTGGAACGTTTACCGGTGTTGTTAAAAGTGAAGGCAAGCCAGTTCCATTCGCAGAAATTGAAGTGGAATACGTAAACTATGAGCCTGATATGAAAGCTAACGCTTTCGCTAAAGAGGCTAATATGGAAGTTCCAGCTGATGCATTTATCACACAAACAATCTTTGCTGACGCGAACGGTACCTTTACCTTTGGTATCCCTAAAGCGGGTCAGTGGGGTTTCTGTGCCTTGGGTGTAGGTTCTGATAAAGAACATAAAGGTAAAGAACTTTCCCAAGATGCTGTAATTTGGGTTCAGGCTCACTCAGTTAAATAATTTAGGTACACCAAGATGCACATTGTAGATGGCGCTTTGTCGGGTTCGGTATTAGCAACGGGTGCTGCTTTGACAGTCGCAGGAGTCGCTTTGGGCTTGAAGAAGATGGATTATGATCATCTTCCTCAAGTAGGCGTACTTTCAGCCGCCTTTTTTATCGCTTCTTATATCCACCTGCCTATTGGTTTCTCCAGTGTGCATTTGATCTTAAATGGATTGATCGGCTTAGCGCTAGGCTGGGCCGCTTTCCCTGCGCTTTTAGTTGCCCTGTTTCTACAGGCTGTATTCTTTGGCTTTGGCGGATTCCTTGTCTTAGGGGTGAACGCGGTCAATATCGCGTTACCTGCGGTGTTGGTGTATTACCTCTGCCGGCATGGAATTGGTTCGCAGTCACCTAAAGTGGCAGCAACGTGGGGTGCTATCGGTGGCGCAGGCTCGATTGTGATAACTACTATCATGGTGGCATTTTCGTTAATGCTTTCGGGCGAGGCTTTCTTGCTCGCAGCTAAAGCGACCTTTGTTGCCCATATTCCGGTCATGATAGTAGAAGGCTTTGTCACTGCGGCAGCTGTGTTACTGATTCGTAAGGTAAAGCCTGAATTCTTTGGTCTCGATGAGGAACGCGCTTATGGCTGATGTATTTTTAGGAGCTTGCCCCGCGAGCGAATCTAGGATGTCTGCCGATTCTCTTTCGGTCAGAAGGCTGACCTCCTACATCTTTCTTCTGCTGATTTTGATACCGGGCTTAGCGCATGCCCATAATGTTGTCGGTGGTGTTTATGCTATTGGCAATACCATTGAAGGCGAAGTCGGTTTTTCTAATGGTGATATGGCCCAAGAGGGTACGGAAATTGTCGTATCTGATGCGGCCGGTAATGAACTCGGTAAGACCGTAACTGATGCTGATGGCTTGTTTGTATTTAGAGCTCAGCAGCGAATTGATCATCATTTCTTTGCCAATCTGAGTGCAGGTCATGTACTTGAAATCTCTCTGCCGGCTGATGAGCTGCCAGATAGCTTACCCGGCGGTAATGTCGTAATGAGCGTTTCGGGCAATAGTGGTGAAACTCCACAGTTCAATGGTGATCAAGCAGCACTGCAGGCGATGATCGAAAAAGCGGTAGCTAAACAGGTTAAACCATTGCGTCAGGAATTGGCTGCCTATAAAGAGAAAGCGGGTCTTCAAGATGTGATGGGTGGTATCGGTTATATCTTTGGGCTTTGTGGTTTAGGTATCTGGTGGCGCCAACGTCAGAAAGAGAAGCAGCAGGAAAAGGAACATGCCTCAGTTTCTTGAGCACAGCGGCACCTCATGGAAGGGGCAGAAGGTTAAGCACGATCAATCGATAATTGATCGTCTTGACCCGCGCATGCGCGTTATCTTAGTGACACTGTTTGCATTTGCGACAGTGCTTTCTCACAACTTCTTTGTTTTAACTACAGCCGTTATCGCTGGTTTTATGTTGGCGGTGCTCGCTCAGTTAAATGTTAAACGTACCCTTCGACGTGTGATCGCGATGGATATGTTTATGATCTTTTTGATCATCCTGCTGCCATTCACCACTCCCGGAGAAACCTGGTTTACCTTGTTTGGTTTATCGGCGAGTAAAGAGGGTTTTTTTCATGCCCTCATGATTCTATTGAAGGCCCATGCTGTGGTATTAGCGCTGCTTGCTTTAGTGGGAACTATCAGTGCTACCACACTAGGACATGCATTAGCGCACCTTAGAGTCCCCGATAAACTTGTACACCTTATGTTGTTCACGGTGCGCTATCTTGAAGTGATCGGGCAGGAGTACAAAAGGATGCGTAGAGCCATGCAGGCACGTGCCTTTGTGCTTCGTACCGATATGCATACTTGGCGTTCGATTGGTTACCTAATTGGCATGTTATTAGTGCATTCTTTAGAGCGCTCTGAGCGAATTATGGATGCGATGAAGTGCCGTGGTTACAAAGGCCAGTTTTACCTGTTTGATGATATGCGCTTGGGCAGTGAAGATTACCGCTTCTTAGCGGTGTTTGTACCTTTTCTTTGCATTTTGACCGGATTGAATTTCTTATGAGTGAGCAAAACGCACTAATTAAAGTAACCGGTTTAAGTTATCGCTATCCACGTCGTGGAGTGGTGTTAGATAACGTCGATTTTGCCCTTCATGCAGGGGAACGAGTGGCTTTAACCGGTCCTAACGGTGCAGGCAAAACCACCTTGCTGCATCTACTTGTAGGCTTAAAGAAAGCTAAAGCCGGAGAGATCTGGGCGTTTGGCGAAACCCGTATCGAAGAAAAGCAATTCATCGATGTACGTGCGCGCGCAGGCTTCTTGTTTCAAGATCCTGATGACCAATTGTTCTGCCCAACGGTTCTGGAAGATGTCGCTTTCGGTCCGCTAAACCTTGGCAAAAGCCGTGAAGAAGCACTAAAAATAGCCAGCGATACGTTGGAGTCTTTAGGTATGGAAGGCTTCGAAGAGCGTATCACTCACCAGCTGTCAGGCGGTGAAAAACGCATGATTACTCTGGCTTCGGTATTAGCGATGGAGCCAGAAGTGCTGTTGCTGGATGAACCGAGTAATGCTTTAGATACCGATGCACGCCAGAGGCTGATCGATACGCTACTAGGGTTACCACAAGCGATGATCATCATCTCCCATGATTCAGATTTTATTGCCCAACTAGCAACGCGTGAAGTGCGATTAAAAGATGCGAAACTGAACGCTGTAACTGCTGCTGAGCCGCAGTTGGAAAGCGCTTAATGGAAATTTTTCAGCCCCTTAGTAACCCTGCGTTTCGTTGGCTTTTTTTTGGCCAATTAGTTTCGCTCGTAGGTACAGGGCTGACTACGGTTGCTTTGGCACTGTTGGCGTTCGATCTAAACCCTAGTGATGCTGGCTGGGTCTTAGGTGTAGCCCTAGCAATCAAAATGGTCGCTTATCTTTGTGTGGCGCCAATTGTGGGTGGTTATGCCAGTCAGTTATCACGCAAGAGATGGTTGGCTGGGCTGAATATTGGCCGAGCAGCGTTGGTGGCGTTAATGCCGTTCTGTCAGGAAGCGTGGCAGCTGTTTTTGTTGATGTTTCTGCTTAATGCGATGGCCGCAGGTTACACCCCGGTCTATCAGGCGTTATTGCCCGATGTATTGCCCGATGAAAAAGAATATACCCGAGCGCTATCTTTATCGCGCTTAGCGATGGAGATGGAGAGCTTGTTGAGCCCAGCATTAGCGGCTTTCTTATTAGTATTTACTAGCTATGCCTTGTTGTTCGAGTTGAACGCAGTTGGTTTTGTTATCGCAGCGTTGTTTCTTCTACTAGCGGTTGTTCCAGCAAATACAGTAAGTGATCGCAGCGGTGGAGTTTGGAAAAAGGTTAGCTTTGGGGTGCGTAGTTATCTGAAAACGCCGCGCTTGCAGGCGGTGTTGTTGCTCAATCTAGCGCTTTCTGCAGCAGGTGCGATGATCATCGTAAACACAGTTGTTTATGTACGTGCAGTGTTGGGTTTATCCGAAGAACAGGTGCCTTTGCTGATGCTTTCAGCAGGCGTAGGCTCAATGATAGCCGCGTTTAGATTGCCTAAACTGCTTGAGAGTGTTCATGATCGCCCTGTGATGTTTATAGGTGCAGGGTTGTTGGTTGTTGCTCTGTTAGCAGGACTAAGTGGTCCAGGGTATTGGGGATTATTTCCTATCTGGTTTGTGATTGGTATTGGTACAAGTTTGATCCTTATTCCTACAGGGCGAGTAGTCAGAAACTCCTGCCAAGAGAGTGATCGTAATGATTACTTCTCAGCGAATTTCGCCCTGACTCACGGCATGTGGTTGTTAGGTTATCTGCTTGCTGGATGGCTCGGTAGCCGGTTGGGTATGGACGGTGCTTTCCTTGGTTTAGCTTCGCTGGCCGCAGTGGCGTTGATTGCAGCGATGATCGTGTGGAAGAAAGATGATCAGCATGATCTGTGGCATGAGCATCCAGAGATGGACCATCTTCACCCCCATGTACATGATGAGCATCATCAGCACGAACATGAAGGATGGGAGGGGCCTGAGCCACATGTGCATCCCCATTATCATCCGAAGCAGAAGCATAAACACAAGTTCGTCATAGATGAACATCATGCCCACTGGCCTAAGCAATAATCAGATGTGAGTGGCTAGCAGCTAGATTGTAGCAGCTAGATTGTAGTTGCTAGAGTGTAGTTGCTAGATTTAGAGACATTTAATAGGTAGCAGAATGAGTAAGCCTCATTTTCCATTTACAGCAGTATGCGGGCAGGCGCAGTTTAAGCTTGCTTTGATACTTACAGCGATCAACCCAGCGATTGGCGGGGTGGTGATTAGTGGGCCTCGCGGTAGTGCTAAATCTACATTGGCGCGTGGTATGGCAGATCTTCTGCCTGATCACCTTCAAGCGGAAGGCGATGAATTAGTCGCGGCTGAGTTCGTGACGCTGCCGTTAGGTGCTAGCGAAGAAATGCTGTTGGGTTCGCTGGATCTAGAGCAGGTGTTGAACGATAAAAAGATGCAGTTCAGCCCTGGTCTATTGAGTAAAGCCCACGGTGGAGTGCTCTATGTCGATGAAGTAAATCTGCTACCTGATAACCTCGTTGATCTATTATTGGATGTCTCTACCTCTGGGGTTAACCGCGTAGAGCGTGATGGTATAAGCCATAGCCACCGCTCAGAGTTTCTATTGGTTGGCACAATGAACCCAGATGAGGGGGAGTTGCGCCCACAGTTACACGATCGCTTTGGTTTCTCGGTAAATCTAAGTAACCAGTATGCGCCGCTTGAACGGGTAGAGATTGTAAAACGCAGAGAACAATTCGATCGCAATCCTGAAGCCTTTATTGCTGAATATTCATATCAGCAAGCTGAACTAGTTGATCAGATTTTGGCGGCTCGAGAAAAGCTACAAACAGTCACTTGTTCTGATGAGCTGCGTTTAGATATTGCTGAGCGATGTGCTCAAGCGCAGGTTGATGGCCTTCGTGCTGATATTGTTTGGTACCGAGCGGCGTTAACCCATGCGGCGCTGAATCAGCAAGCGGAAGTAACAAAACAGAATATCGATGCAGTTGAAGAGTTAGTTTTAGCGCATCGCCGTAAATTTACGCCTGAACAAAATCCTCCGCAGCAACCGCCAACCCCGCCAAAGCAAGATCAACAAGGCTTTAAACGCCCTGACGATAGTCATCGACAACCGTCCGGTGAAGGTGAGTGGGGTGCTATGCAGCCGCAACAACAGAAGACGGCTGAGAGTACTGCACTCGATCTTCCTGATCTGATGATACAGAATCGCGAAAAGCAGGGCATTAAGCAAACATCAGAACTGAGCAGTCGTCCTGACTGGTTTAAGACATTAATGAGCAGCCTACCTAACTGGCCACCGAAGGCGCTGCAGTTTAAGAAGCAGGGCAAAAGCTCAGATCGCTTACATCTGGTCTTGTTAGATACTTCAGCTTCTACGCTACAAGCGCAGGGGTTTGCTTATGCAAAAGCTGCTGTGCTGCAGATCTCCGAGCAGGCGTATCTGAATCGTGAGCAGATCGCTCTGTTTGGATTTGGCAATACCGAGGTGAAAAACCTGCTGTCTAGAATTAGAGCACCGAAAGAGCTGCGTAGTTGGTTAGATCAGCTCGGTGCCGGTGGTGGTACACCTATGCGCGAAGCCTTTGTTGAAGCGCGAACTTACCTACAGCAGCTGCGTAAACAACATCCCGAGCTGGATGTCGCTATCTACGTATTAAGCGATGGTCGCAGCAGTAGTTCTTTAAATGGCATTGATTTAGGTGGCGATTTAATCTGGATCGATACCGAACTCAGCCAAGTGAAACGCGGCAAAGGCCGTCGTTTCGCCAATGAATTAAATGCAACTTACCTATCTTTATCTGGAGCATAAGAACCCGATATGAAAACGCATCAGGAACGCATGGCGAAAAAGAAAGAGGTGATCGATAAGCGTATCGCTCAAGCCACTGAAGAGCGCGGTGTACTTATCCTGCTAAAAGGTAACGGTAAAGGTAAGAGTAGCTCTGCGTTTGGCACTATGGCACGTTGTGTCGGCCATGGTAAAAAAGCGGCGGTTATCCAGTTTGTAAAAGGCCGTACTGAGACCGGTGAATATAAACTGTTCCGTGATCATGAGCTGATCGACTGGAATGTTATGGGCCATGGTTTTACCTGGGAAACGCAGGATAAAACTCAGGATATAGAAGCGGCGAAGAAAGCTTGGGCCCTAGCCGAGCAATACCTGAAAGATGATAGCTACGAGATGCTGGTATTTGATGAACTGAGTTATATGTTCAAATACAAATATCTGCCGCTAGAGCCGGTTATCGAAGCTTTACAGAATCGTCCGAAGAATCAGAACGTCATGATTACCGGTCGTGTTATGCCAGAAGGTTTAGAAGAGATCGCTGATACGATCAGCAGTATTCGCGATGAACGCCATGCATTCCGTCTTGGAGTCAAAGCGCAGGCTGGGATCGAATTCTAATGGCTGAACAGCAATCTGTACTTTGCCCCGCGCTGTTTCTAACAGCACCGAGTTCGGGTGAAGGTAAAACCACCATCACAGCAGCACTGGCACGTTATTTCCGTGATCAGGGCAAAGTGGTTCGTGTATTCAAAACCGGCCCTGATTATCTCGATCCACAGATCTTAGCTCAGGCGAGTGGTCAGGATGTCGAGCAGCTAGATCTATGGATGGCTGGCGAAAACTATTGCCAGCAAAAGCTCTATGAAGCAGCAAAAACAGCCGATCTGATTTTGGTTGAAGGCGCTATGGGCATGTTTGACGGCGAACCTTCCAGTGCAGACTTAGCTGCGCGTTTTAATATCCCTGTTGCTATCGTGATGAATGTAAAAGGGATGGCACAGACTGCTGCAGCGATTGCGATGGGCTTAGCTAACTATCGTTCTGATATTTCGGTTGCCGGTTTAATCGCTAATAACTGTGGTACTGAGCGCCATGCTCAACTGATTCGTGATGCACTGCCTGAATCTTTACCTCTGTTAGCTACATTGGCGCGTGACCCTGAGGTTGCCTTACCTGAACGTCATTTAGGCTTAGTGCAGGCCGCAGAAGTTTATGACGAGTTAGAGCAGCGTTTTGGTTTAGGTGCCGAGTGGATCAAAGGCCCGTTAGAGACAGTCAATCAGATTACTAACCTGCCTGAGCCGGTAGAGTTTTTTAGTGCAGAGTTGCCTGAGGTCGAACCGCTGCTAGAAGGTAAGCGTATAGCGATCGCTAAGGATGAAGCGTTTAGTTTTATCTACGATGCCAATCTACGTTTACTAGAGCAGATGGGAGCAGAGCTTAAGTTCTTCTCACCACTACATGATTCGCAACTACCCGAAGCCGATAGCTTATGGTTACCGGGTGGTTATCCAGAACTTCATGCACAGGCGCTATCGGACAACCAAACCATGCAAGCGCAGATCCGCGAGTTCCACTCAGCGGGTAAGCCGATTTTGGCTGAATGTGGCGGCTTCCTCTATTGCCTTGAAGATCTCACCGATCTAGAAGATAACTGCCGTCCAATGGCTGGAATAATGAAAGGCCATGGTGCTATGCGTGGTAAACGCGGTTGCCAAGGTATGCAAACGGCGATGCTACCGGAAGGTGAAGTTCAGGCGCATGCTCATCACCGTTCGCGTAGTTCTGATACACCGGAACCGGTAGGTCATGGCCGTCGCCAACGTCATCCCGCGCCCGGCGAAGCGATCTACCGAGAGAAAGGATTAACGGCGAGTTATCTACACCTGTTTTTTGCGTCGAACCCAGAAGCGATCGCTGCAATTTTTAGCGGTAATTTAGAGGAAATATAAGAACGTGTGGCCTGAGAGTAGCGAAAATCAACAGCCTGAGTTGCGCAGCGGTTTAACCACCGGTTGCTGTGCGACTGCGTGTTGTGTGGCTGCATCTCAAGCATTGTTAGCAGGCAAACAGCCAGAAAACGTTGAGGTCTTGTTGCCGCGTGGGCAGTTGGTAGAGTTGGAGATCATCGCTTATCAACCGCTAGATGATGAGCAGGGTATTCGCACCGCAACCATTAAAGATGCCGGTGATGATCCTGATGTCACCCATGGCGCGACGGTCTTTGTTGAGCTTCGATTGACCAAAGAGCCGGGTGTGGTATTTAAACCCGCAGAAGGCGTGGGCACAGTGACGCGCGAAGGTTTAGTGCTCGATGTGGGTGAGCCAGCGATCAACCCGGTACCACGGAAGATGATGACCGAGCATCTACAAAAAGCTGCTGATGTTTATGGCTACGAAGGCGGTTTTGAGGTTGCTGTAGGTGTGGAAAAGGGCGAACAGATTGCGCTTAAGACCATGAATCCACGCCTTGGAATTATCGGTGGTTTATCGATTTTAGGGACAACTGGCATTGTTCGGCCATACTCTTGTGCCGCGTATATCGCATCGATTCGCCAAGGGGTGGATGTTGCCAAAGCCAACGGAACTAAACACTTGGCAGCAACGACCGGCAGTACCAGTGAAGCTGCTATTAAAGCGCACTACAACTTGGATGATATGGCCCTGATTGAGATGGGCGACTTTGTTGGCGCTTTACTTAAGCATCTACGTAAAGAGCCTGTAGAGAAGCTCAGTATTTGTGGCGGCTTTGGCAAGATGACCAAACTGGCGAACGGTCAGATGGATCTGAATAGCCGCAGCTCCAGCATCGATTTTCAACATATGTCGATGTTGGCTGAGAAGCTGGGTGCTAATGCACCGTTGTTGGAGAAGATCCACAACGCAAATACCAGTATGGAAGTACTGAAACTGTGTCAGGAAGCCGAGATCGATCTGGCACAAGCGGTTTGTACACAGGCGTTGCTGGTTGCAGAAGAGGTTGTGCATAAAACTCAACCTCAAGTAGAGATCGAAGTGTGGGCCACGGATCGAAAAGGCAACTTTGTCGGGCATGCTCAAGGTAAAGCTTCTAACCGAGATACATCTGGTAGCCTGAATGGAGAACAGCAGTGAATATCCTGATTCTAGGGGGCACCTCAGATGCGCGCAAAGTAGTTAAAGGCCTAGATCAGCAGGGACTATTAGGTGATAACCGCGTGATTTATAGCGTAGCCGGCTTAGTGAGAATTCCGCAGCTACCTTGCGAAGTGATCTCGGGTGGTTTTAGCCAATATAGTGGATTGGAGACTTATCTAAAAGAGGAGCAGATCGATCTTCTTCTAGATGTGACCCATCCTTTTGCTGAAACGATGAGCACTACTGCGGTACGTGCAGCTAAAGAATTGGGTATCTCTTGCTGGCGTTTCCACCGTGAAACTTGGCAAGCACAGCAGGGTGATAAGTGGCATAGTTTTGCGGATATGCAATCACTGGTTGCGGCAGCAGAAAACTATAAGTCGGTGCTTTTAACGGCAGGACAGTTATCCCAAGCAGTGATCGATCAGTTTGGCGTTTATTCACAACGTAATGGTCAGACTCAGGTGTTCCGTACAGCTGCTCCTGCACAAGCTGAATTACCGCAAAACATGCAATGGTTAAAAGCGATTGGGCCGTTTAATCATCAGGATGAAAAGGCGCTGTTAGCGCATCATCAGATTGATCTGCTGATCAGTAAAAACAGTGGTGGTGCTGCAACAGAAGCCAAGTTGAGTGCAGCCAGAGAGTTGGGCGTAGAAGTGTTTATGTTAGAGCGCCCAGAGCTACCAGAAGCGGATCGGATATTCCGAGAGATAGACGGCTGTGTAGAAGCCGTCAGAACACTAGTTAACGAGTCTAGATGATAGAAGGTAAGAAACAGCGTGGCGTTTGAGTACGAAATTAATCCACAGGCGATAGAGAAAGATAGCTTTCGACAGATTCGCGAGCTAACTGAGCTAAGCCATTTCGACCGTGAGCAGCAACAAGTTGTGATGCGTATTGTGCACAGCTTAGGTATGCCGGAGTTAGCGGAACAGGTGCGCTTCAGTCAAAACGCTTGTGAAGCAGGTATGGCTGCGCTGTCCCAGGAGTGCGAAATTCTCTGTGATGTGGAGATGGTACGTCAGGGAATCACTAAACGTATGATCGAGCGTTTACCTAGCTGTTATCTGAATGACCCACGTACTACAGAACTGGCAAAACAAACGGGTGAGACCCGTTCTATGGCTGCGGTAGAGCTATGGCGTGATTCTTTGGCCGGTAGTGTCGTGGTGATCGGTAATGCGCCTACTGCATTGTTTCGTTTGTTAGAAATGATCGAACAGGGTGTAGATAAACCGGCGTTGATTATCGGTATGCCGGTGGGTTTTGTCGGTGCTGCTGAGTCCAAACAAGCATTGTGGGATGTTCACGAACAACTAGGTATTGAGTGTATAACGCTGTTGGGGCGTCAGGGCGGTAGTGCTGTATCAGCCGCGAGCTGTAATGCCCTGCTGCGCTGTAATCGTGGGGAGTATTACTGATGATCCACGTAGTTGGTTTAGGTGTTTCTCATCTGGCTGAGCTGTCTTCGGATGCACAGCAGGCTTTAGCGCAAGTTGATCTGGTGATCGGTTCTGAGCGTCAGTTGGCGACCATCAAAGCGCTGATGCCATCAGATAAGGCTACCACGGAACTGCCAAAACTAGCTGAACTTAAAAAACTGGTTGAGGGCGTTATTGCTGTAGAAAAATCAGTGATGATTCTAGCCTCCGGTGATCCACTGTTTTATGGGATCGGTCGCTGGTTTAGCCGCTATTTTTCCCAGTCAGATTTGAGATTTTATCCAGCGGTTTCGAGCTTACAGATGGCCTGCCACCGTTTGGGTCTGGCTCTGCAGGATCTAGAAGTATTAAGCCTGCATGGTCGTCCGGTCGAGAAGCTGAAAACACGTTTACGCCAGAACCAGCCGTTGCTGATCCTGACAGACAGTAAAAGTTATCCTCAGGTGCTTGCTCAACATTGTATTGAGTCAGGTTTTCCACAAGCACAGCTGACCGTATTGGAAACCTTAGGTTATCCAGACGAGCAGATTCGCCGTTTCTCTGCATCGGAGTTACTGGAAGCAGATCATGAGTTTGATCCACTGCATCTGACCCTTATCGAACCGGGTTCAAACCAAGGTTACCTACCTGAGTTTCCGGGTATTCCTGATCAGCACTTTATTACTGATGCGGACAAACCGGGTAAAGGGATGATTAGTAAACGTGAGGTCAGACTTACGATTCTCTCGTTGATGCAGTTAAGCCGTGATGATCAGGTTTGGGATATAGGTGCGGGTTGTGGTGGCGTAGCCGTTGAGCTTGCTTATTGGCAACCGCTAGCGACAGTGCATGCAATAGAGCATCATCCAGATCGCTTAAGCTGCTTAGAAGCGAACCGCCAGCGCTTTGGTGTGGTCAGCAACCTTAAAATTGTTGAAGGGCGCGCGCCTGAAGCATTAGAAGGACTAACCTCGCCAAACAAAGTGTTTATTGGTGGTAGTGATGGCGAACTGCCACAGTTGCTAGCCCAAGTATGGGCTCTATTGCCTACCGGTGGTGTGCTGGTAGTCAGTGCGGTCACTGAAAATACCAAACAGCGACTGATGCAGTTCTGGCAAGAGCGCTCTTTCGCCGAAGATAGCCAATTGGAAACGACCCAAGTGGCTGTTAGTCGTGGTGAAACCTTAGCAGGGCAGTTGATGTATCGACCGAATTTACCGGTTAATTTGTTTAAGTTTGTTAAAACCGGAGATGTTGTATGAATCTGGTGAAAGGCCGATTTATCGGTGTTGGCGTTGGCCCAGGTGATCCTGAGTTATTAACAGTGAAAGCATGGCGTTTGATCCAGAGCGCTGATGTGATCAGCTATCTAGTGAATGACAAAGGCGAATCGCAAGCGAAGAACATCGCATCCGATGCCATCTATTCAGCGACAACAGCGCAATCGGGTATCCCTATCTATATGCCGATGTCGACGGATCGCAATAAAGCGAATGAGGCTTATGATCAAGGTGCGGCGGCCATTGCTGAACAGCTAGAGCAGGGCTTAGATGTGATCTTCCTCTGTGAAGGTGATCCACTGTTCTTTGGCTCATTCAGTTATCTATTGGAACGACTACAAGATCGCTTTACCTGCGAAGTTGTACCGGGCATTACCTCGGTGAATGCCGCCGCAGCCACTCTGGTTCATCCTCTGACCATGCTGAAAGAGATGTTTTGCGTAGTGAGTGGTCGCCATACTGATGAACAGATTCTTGCCGCGCTTAAACAAAATGATTCGTTGGTGATTATGAAAGCGGGTCAGGCTCGCCCTCGTTTACTTAAATTGCTGACCGAGAGCGGACGAACAGAAGATGCCCAGTATTTGGAATATA
The DNA here is from genome assembly GCF_047778075.1 of Neptuniibacter sp. QD57_21. Taxonomy (GTDB): domain Bacteria; phylum Pseudomonadota; class Gammaproteobacteria; order Pseudomonadales; family Balneatricaceae; genus Neptuniibacter. The sequence continues at coordinate 1,181,529 of NZ_CP180549.1, forward strand.
TCGGCCGTGATAATCAACGGATTGTGAACGATATTAGTGAGCTGGAAGCAGAAGCGGGCCCTTATTTTTCGTTGTTTGTGATTACCCGTAGTCAGAGGAATAGCCGATGAATTATCTAGCCGATACGGCATCGCCCACAGGGTGGGCTCCTACAAGTTCATTGGATGCTAATGTAGGAGGCCAGCCCCTGGCCGAGACTTGGCTAGTCGGTTTTTCGTTATGACAAAGATTATTGCGTTGACTGAAGCGGGCAAAAGCCTCGCTGAGCGTCTCAGGTCCTTGATTGAAGCGGAAGTGGCGTATAAACCGCAACCTTTTGCGGAGCAAGTTCAGGGCTTCTTTAAAAATGGCGATCGACTGATCTTTATCTGTGCCACTGGCATTGTTATGCGCAGTTTAGCGCCGGTGCTACAGGATAAATATCAAGACCCGCCAGTGCTTGTGATTGATGAGCAGGGGCAGTTTGTGATTCCGTTGTTATCAGGTCACGAAGGTGGCGCCAATAACTGGGCTTTAGAAATCTCGAAGTTGTTAAATGCCCAGCCGGTGATTACCACTGCTAACGGCTACCTCAATCCAGTTTATAGCGTTGGCATGGGCTGTGAACGAGGCTGCCCTGTGGATGAATTAGAACGGTTGCTGATGGAATGTCTGCAACAGTCGAGCCTGAGCTTAGATCAGGTCAGTTCTATCAGCAGCATTGATATCAAAGCAGATGAGGTTGGCTTATTTGAGTTGGCTAAAAAGCTCGATAAGCCTTATCAGACTTGGGATAAAAACCAGCTATCAGAGATGGAACCGCTGCTGAGCACTCGATCCGAGTATGTGTTCAACACTGTAGGTGTTTATGGCGTAGCAGAATCAGCAGCCCTATTGAGTGCCAAGCGGCAAACTGGGCAACAACCTGAGCTGGTCTTGAATAAACAGAAAACGAAGAAAGCTACCTGTGCAATTGCCAGAAGCTATTCAGGCAAATAGCCGAAGAAAGAGAATTTAATGTCAAAACTATTTGTAGTGGGCACAGGCCCGGGTGATGCGCAGCTTGTAGCGCCAAAAGCTTTGGAAGCGATCAAAGCAAGTTCCGATCTAGTGGCGTACGGTCTTTATCTAGATCTGTTGGGTGATGTTTGTGATAACAAACAGCACCATGATCTGCCTTTAGGCGAAGAGATCGGTCGCGCGCGTTTAGCTTTAGATCTGGCGGCAAGCGGTAAAACAACCGCACTGATCTCCAGTGGCGATATCGGTATCTATGCCATGGCGACATTGGTATTTGAGCTGCTGGATCAACAGCTACAGGGCAAAGAAGATCATCCTGAATGGCTAGATGTGGATATCGAAGTGATCCCAGGTATCTCGGCAATGCAGGCGGGTGCCAGCCGTGTTGGCGCAATGTTGGGTCATGACTTCTGTACGGTCTCACTTTCTGATCTGTTAACTCCTTGGGAAACGATCGAGAAACGTATCCACAGTGCAGGTAGCGGTGACTTTGTAATCTCTTTCTACAACCCCGTATCCAAAAAGCGCGATTGGCAGCTGAATCATGCCCGTGACATCTTGTTGCAATATCGACCTGCGGAAACGCCAGTGTTACTGGGTCGTCAGTTAACTCGTGAAGATGAGTCGATCCGCATTATTACCCTAGGTGAGCTGGATGCTAAAGATGTGGATATGTTCACTCTGGTGAGTGTAGGTAATAGCGAATCTCGCCATATCGTCAATGGCAGTAAAGAGTGGGTGTATACGCCGCGCGGATATAGCAAAAAATTATAAATTGGTCTGGAAGTATTTGTTGCTTGTGGGAGCGGCTTCCAGCCGCGAAAAGAATCGGCGCAAGCGCCCAAGGGCATAGAAAATGCGCCTCCCACAGTAAAAATTATGCATTTGACCATTATTGGATTTAATTATGACAGTCTACTTTATCGGCGCAGGTCCGGGTGATCCTGAGCTAATGACCCTCAAAGGTCATCGTGTACTACAAGAGTGCCCAGTGGTGCTTTATGCCGGTTCCTTAGTTCCGCGCGAAGTAGTGGAAGGGGTTGAAGGCAAGGCGGAAAAAATTATCGATACCGCTAAGATCGATCTGGATCAGATTACCGCTCACATTATTCAAGCGCACAAAGAGGGTAAGGACGTTGCTCGCTTGCAAAGTGGTGATCCTGCCCTTTATGGCGCTATCGGAGAACAGATCCGCCGTCTAGAAGCCGAAGGGATCGATTACGATGTGATCCCGGGTGTAAGTGCGGTGGCAGCTTCGGCGGCTTATCTGAAGAAAGAGTTAACACTCTCCGGCGTATCTCAAACAATCATCATGACCCGTTACGAAGGTAAAACGCCGTTCCCTGAGCGTGAGCGCCTGCCGCAACTAGCTAAAAGTGGCGCTACTTTAGCGATTCACTTAGGCATTACGCGTATCCATAAAATAGTTGAAGAGCTGATTCCACACTATGGCGAAGATTGCCCGGTAGCAGTGTGCTATCGAACTTCTTGGCCTGATCAGGATAAAGTGACCGGAACTTTGGGTGATATTGTCGCTAAAGTCCGCGAAAAGGGCTTTACCCGCACGTCTTTGATTCTGGTCGGCCATGTATTGGATACCGATGAATTTGCCGATTCTTATCTGTACGACAAGGATCAGGCCCACGTATTCCGCAAGAAAGAACACAAAGCAAAACTTGTTAAAGAGACAACAGAGTAATAGTTATGCAACTGAATAAGATTCCAACCACGGTAGTAACAGGTTTTTTGGGTAGCGGTAAAACAACACTGCTATCTAGCGTTTTGAAGCAAGCGGCAGGCAAGCGTATTGCCGTGATTGTAAATGAGTTTGGTGAACTGGATATCGACTCTGACTTGCTACGTAGCTGTCCTCTTGATTGTGAAGATGAGTCTGCAGCAGAAGGTGGTGCACAGGGCGAACAAGGTTTCTACGAGTTAGCGAACGGCTGTATCTGCTGCACAGTAGAAGAAGAGTTCCTACCGGTTATGCAGCAGTTGGTTGAGCGTCGTGAAGATATCGATCATATCCTGATTGAGACTAGTGGTCTTGCGCTACCTAAACCACTAGTTCAGGCATTCAACTGGCCGGGTATTAAAGAGTACTGCACCGTTGATGCGGTCATCACTGTAATTGACGGTCCTGCGGTTGCAGCGGGTCGTTTCGCTAACGACGAAGCTAAAGTTCAAGAGCAGCGTTTAGCGGATGAGAGCCTAGATCATGATCCAAGCTTGAAAGAACTACTGGAAGATCAGCTAAGTGCTGCGGATCTGGTTGTAGTGAGCAAAAACGATCTACTCGCAGAAGAGCAGCGCACTCAGGTTGAAGCGGTTGTAAATGCCAAAGTGCCTGCTGAAGTTAAGACCTCTTACATCAGCAACGGTGAAGCGGATCTTGAGATGCTGATGGGTCTAGACTGTGCTACAGAAGAGCGTATCGAAGCGGTACACAACCACCACGATCATCACCACGATCACGGCCATGATCACGACCACGCCCACGATCACTTTGACTCTTTCGTAATCTCTATCGGCGAAGTCGATAGCGACAAGCTGCAAGCTATTCTTAAAGGTCTGCTAAGCGACTTTAATATCTACCGCGCTAAAGGTTTTGCCGCACTTCCGGGTAAGCCGATGCGTCAGGTAATGCAGGCGGTAGGTAAGCGTTTGGATGTGTATTTCGATCGTCCTTGGGGCAACGATGGGCCGAAAACTCAGTTGGTATTTATCGGCAAAGGCATCGACGAAGTAACCATCAAAGCCGCGCTTGAAGAAGCCCTAGTTTAATTCTAGCTTCTAGCAACTAACGACTGACTTTATGCACCTATTAGCAGCGCAACCGGGTGGGTTTGTCGATGATGAAGGCATCATCGACTTAAACCAGACACCGGCCGATATGATCATTCTCTCTGCAGCCGACAGCTCGCTTGCCGCGCTGTCCGATGCTGCGCGCTTTTTTTCCGATGAGCAGATTGAAGGTAAAGGGGAAGAGGAAGGTGGAGAGCAACCATCGGTCCGTCTGGCTAACTGGATGCAGCTGCTAAAACCTGCTGCTTATGATCTGTATGAGCATAAAGTGCTGGAGCAATCCAAAGTGGTTGTTCTGTCACTCTTAGGTGGTGCGAGTTACTGGCAATATGGCTTCGAACGCCTGCAAGCATGGGCGCAAGCGGATAGTAGTCGTACGCTTATCATTGTGCCGGGGGATGATACTCCCGATCCAGAACTGTTCTCTGCTAGTTCGGTCAGCGATAGCGAAGCGATGCGGATATGGCGCTACCTGCGTGAAGGCGGTGTGGATAACAGTTTGCAACTGCTGAACTGCTTAACAGATCAATATTTGCAGCAAGAGCGTCTATGGCATGAGCCAAGACTGCTACCTAAATGCATGATCTATCTGCCCCAAGGTAGTGATGGACAAAAAAGCACTGTTCAGGCGGCAACTTTCCCAGAATGGCAACAACGCCAATGCGATACCAATAAGCCGGTAGCGCTATTGTTGTTCTACCGTAGCCATCTGCAAAGTGGTAATACCCACATGTTTGATCAACTGATCGAACAGCTAGAAAGCAACGGTTTAGCGCCTTTACCGATCGCGATTGCTTCGCTTAAAGATGCGGAATCGCTGGCGCTCGTGAATGCGCTTCTCGAACAAAGCGGTGCCAAGCTGATTATCAACAGCACGGGGTTTGCCTCCAATACAGTGGCGAGTCCTGATCTGTGTTCGCAACCGAGTGAGTTCTACTCGCCATTTGTACGTAAAGTACCTGTACTGCAGTTAGTGCTATCTAGTAGTACCGAAGAGGACTGGCTAACGCATTCACAAGGTTTACGTAGCCGTGATATCGCCATGCAGGTGGTTCTGCCAGAGATGGATGGCAGGGTGCATACTCGTGCGTTGAGCTTTAAAACCGAAGATCACTTTGATGAGCGCAGCCAAGTTTCAGTGGTGCGTTATCAACTCCATCAAGAGCGCGCAGGCTTTGTGGCGAAGTTCGCGCTTAGGTTTGCTCAGCTAGCAAACAAGCCCAATCCAGAAAAACGCATCGCGCTCATTTTGGCGAACTACCCAACCAAAGATGGCCGTATCGGCAATGGTGTAGGTTTAGATACTCCGGCATCCGCGGTGAATATTCTAAGAGCGTTGGAAGCATCAGGTTATCCACTGCAGGATATTCCTGAAAATGGCGATGCCCTGATTCAGGAACTGCTAGGTGCAGTAACGAACAACCCGAATACCCTACACAACCTGCCTTGCTGGCAGAGTATGTCGCTGGAGGCTTATCAGCGCTGTTTTGCTCAACTTCCGCAAGTTTGCCAACAAGCAGTTATCGATCAGTGGGGTAAACCACAGCAGGATATTAAATACCGTGATGACCGTTTGATGCTTTCCGGTATTCGCTTAGGTGAAACCTTTATCGGTATCCAGCCAGCCCGTGGTTTCAATATCGATCTGGTGGCTAACTACCACGATCCTGATCTGATCCCTCCGCATAACTATCTAGCATTCTATTTCTGGTTACGTGAATGCTATCAAGTGGATGCGGTAGTGCATGTAGGTAAGCACGGTAACTTAGAGTGGTTGCCGGGTAAGGGCAGTGCGCTATCAGAAGAGTGCTGGCCGGATATCGCTTTAGGGCCAATGCCGCACTTCTACCCATTTATCGTCAATGATCCCGGTGAAGGTGCACAGGCTAAACGTCGTACTCAGGCGGTGATTATTGATCATCTTATGCCGCCAATGACGCGTGCCGAAACCTACGGTGAAATGGCCGTACTGGAAGGGCTGGTGGATGAGTATTACCAAGCGATGGGGATGGATGATAAGCGTCAGCAATGGCTGCGTGATGAGATCCTGAAGCAAGTTAAGAATACTCACCTGTTAGAAGAGCTAGGCCAAACTTCTGATGATGAAGATGCCGTTCTAAACGAACTGGATGCTTACCTCTGCGATATCAAAGAGGCGCAGATTCGTCATGGTCTGCATCGTTTGGGCGAACTGCCTGAAAGCGAAAAATTAGCAGACACTTTAGTGGCCTTGTTACGACTGCCACGGGGCGATGATCCCGATAGTCAGGGCATCCTGCACAACTTAGTGCAGGATCTGAATCTACAAGTAGATAACGATTTATTCGACCCGCTAGAAGCAGGCAGCAAAAACTGGTTAGGTAAAAAGCCAGCGCCACTCGCTGAACTTACCGAAGATGATTGGCGCAGTGAGGCGGATACCCGTGAGCGTTTGGAGCTATTCGCGGCTCAGTTAGTGACTGATTATGTTTTGGAAGATAACTCGCTAGAAACCTTAAGCGATCTACCAAGAACCGCAAAACAACTGGCTTATGCCCGTGCCACTATCCACAAGGCCTTATTGCAAAGTGCTGAGCTTGAGATCGAATCTCTTATCGCGGGCTTGGGTGGTGAGTTTGTAAATCCGGGCCCAAGTGGCGCGCCAACTCGTGGTCGTTTAGATACCCTGCCCACAGGTCGAAATTTCTACTCGGTGGATAACCGTTCTATCCCATCGCCCGCAGCATGGGCGATTGGCGAACGTTCTGCACAAGCGCTGATCGAGCGTCATCTACAGGAACATGGTGATTATCCTCGTACGCTGGGCCTATCGGTCTGGGGTACAGCGACTATGCGTACCGGCGGTGATGATATTGCGCAGGCTTTTGCTTTAATGGGTGTTCGACCTATCTGGGCTCCGGGCTCTAATCGTGTCGTAGATTTTGAAGTACTTAGTTCGCAGCTATTAGGTCGACCACGTGTCGATGTCACCCTACGCGTATCGGGTTTTTTCCGTGATGCTTTCCCTAACGTGATGAAGCTTTATGATTCTGCTGTGCAAGCCATAGCCGCGTTGGAAGAACCGGGTGATAGCAACACCATCGCCCAGAATATTCACAAGCGTGAGCAAGAGTTGTTAGAGCAAGGTATGTCATCTGAAGACGCGCAACGTCAGGCGAGCTACCGTGTTTTCGGCAGTAAACCGGGTGCATATGGAGCTGGCTTACAGGGCTTGATCGATGAGCGCTGTTGGGAACAAAAAAGCGATCTGGCAGAGGCCTACCTAAACTGGGGTGGTTACGCGTACGGTAATCAAAAAGGTGATGGCGTGGCTGCACCGCAGGCGTTTCAGCATCAGCTGTCGCAACTGGAAGCGGTGGTACAGAACCAAGATAATCGCGAACACGATCTGCTAGATTCCGATGATTACTACCAGTTCCAAGGTGGCATGAGCAACGCGGTGGAAGTCTATCGTGGCGAAGCACCACAGGTGTATCACAGCGATCACTCTAATCCGCAAAAGCCAAAGATTCGCACCCTTAAAGAAGAACTGAACCGTGTAATCCGTTCTCGCTTGCTGAACCCTAAATGGATCAATGCCATGCAGGAACACGGTTATAAAGGCGCGTTCGAAATGACCGCCAGCGTCGATTATCTGTTTGCTTACGACGCCACCACTAACCTGATCGCCGACTACCAGTATGAAAAAGTCAGTGATGCACTGGTGTTTGATCAACAGAATCGCGAGTTCCTAGAGCAACATAACCCCCATGCCCTAGAAGAGATGGCAGAACGGTTACTCGAAGCGACTCAGCGTGGCTTATGGCAAGAGCCGGGGGAATATTCTGAGAAGCTACAAGATTTATTGCTTGAATTAGATGAACAACAAGAAAGTGCCATGTAGGAGGCCAGCCCTCTGGCCGAAAAGTATCGCTCACAGGGTGAGCTCCTACAGGAACAAAGAGAATTAAATGAGCACCTTTAAAAATCCGCACACGTTGATGGTTCAAGGCACCACGTCTGACGCCGGCAAAAGCATCGTCGTTACCGCGTTATGCCGTATTCTTGCTCGCCATAAAGTCTCTGTCGCGCCATTCAAACCACAGAATATGGCGCTGAACAGCGCGGTAACTGCCGAGGGTGGTGAGATCGGCCGTGCTCAGGCGGTACAGGCTGAAGCCTGCTATCTACCAGCCTCTGTAGAGATGAATCCTGTACTGTTAAAACCGAACAGTGATATTGGTGCGCAGGTGATTCTTAACGGTAAAGCCATCGGCAATATGAAGGCGACCGAGTACCACGAGTTTAAGCCTAAGCTACTAACCGAAGTGGTGAAAAGCCACACCCAGTTACAGCAGAAATACAGCGCTGTGATTGTCGAAGGGGCAGGTAGCCCTGCTGAGATCAATCTGCGTGAGCACGATATCGCTAATATGGGGTTTGCCGAGGCAGTGGATTGTCCGGTGATTATTGTTGCAGATATCGATCGTGGTGGTGTGTTTGCTCATCTGTTGGGTACTTATGAGCTGCTCTCCGATTCTGAAAAAGCCCGCGTTAAAGGTTTTGTAATTAACCGTTTCCGTGGTGATGTTAGCCTGCTGCAATCGGGGTTGGATTGGTTGGAAGCACAAACTGGCGTACCAGTTTTGTGTGTCATTCCGTACGTAATTAATCTGCATATCGAAGCGGAAGACGCGGTTAATCAGCAGCAAAAGAGCAACGGTGAGCAGCAACTTAAAGTGGTTGTACCGATCTATCCTCGCGCCAGTAACCATACCGACTTTGATGTACTGCGAATGCATCCGCAGGTGGATTGCGAGTTTATCCGTGATCCACAACAGTTTACCGGAGCAGACCTTATCGTTCTTCCGGGCAGTAAGAATGTCCGTGGCGACCTTAACTGGTTAAAAGAGAACGGCTGGGACAAAGTGATTCAGCGCCACCTGCGTTTTGGCGGCAAGCTGATCGGTATTTGTGGTGGCTATCAAATGCTAGGGGAGTGGATTCACGACCCAGAGCAGATAGAGTCCACAGCCGGTTCTAGTGAAGCGTTGGGTATTCTACCGATGGAAACCACGCTAACTGGCAATAAAATGCTGCGTAATGTTAAGGGCGTGCTTTGTGGCACTGATACCCCAGTGACAGGTTATGAGATCCATGCCGGTATCAGTAGCGGTGCAGCGCTCGATAACCCGTTATTTGAGTTGGATGTTGATGGGGTTATCCACACCGATGGTGTTCGTGATCCAAGTGATCAGGTGCTTGGTACGTATCTACACGGTGTATTTGATCAACCCGAACTACTGCAAGCGTGGCTAGATTGGGCTGGTTTGGATCAGCAGAATAGCTTTGATTACCCAGCGTTCCGTGAAGCGCAGATCAACCGTCTGGCGGATGAAGTCGAAGCGGTTATGCCATTAGAAAAGATACTCGGCCTGCTTGAGTTAGCAGCAGACGGCTTAGATGTAAAGGCTGGGGAACCTGCATGAGCATTGCACTGAGTTTACTGATCGCGCTGCTATTAGATTACTTCCTCAAAGAGCCTAAGCGATTCCATCCGCTGGTGGGCTTTGGCAATTTAGCCATAGCGATAGAGAAGAGATTAAATCAGGGGACTGCGGCCACAAACAGACAGAAGCGTTCAGGTATTATTGCGTGGTTATTGGCTGTTATACCCATATCTTGTATCGCGCTAATTATTGATTTGTTGTTGTCAGGTTCGGCGGTTTTTTCTGCGGTAGTCGGTGGAGTAGTGCTGTACTTAGCGATCGGCTGGCAGAGTTTATTGAGTCATGCTTTAGCCATTGCGAAACCGTTGAAGCAAGGTGATTTGGATAGCGCTCGCACCGCTGTGGGCATGATTGTTAGCCGCGATACCTCAGAATTAGATGAAAAAGCCGTGGCCTCTGCAGCAACCGAATCGGTATTAGAAAACGGTGCCGATGCGATATTTGCCGCTATCTTCTGGTTCTGCCTGTTGGGTATTCCTGGCGTAGTACTGTATCGCTTGAGTAATACATTGGATGCCATGTGGGGTTACAAAAACGAACGCTTCCTCCATTTTGGTTGGTGTGCAGCGCGTATCGATGATCTGCTGAACTTTATCCCAGCACGTCTAACCGCCCTAAGTTATGCACTGGTGGGTGAAACCAAAATCGCACTGGATAGCTGGAAGCAGCAAGCGCCGACATGGAAGAGCCCAAATGCTGGCCCTGTGATGGCTGCAGGTGCTGGGGCGATTAATGTCTCGCTAGGTGGTGCAGCTATTTATCACGGTGAAGTTCAGCAGCGTCCACCACTCGGTCCTGTAGAAGGTGATCAACCTTCGGCAAAGAGTATTGAAGATGCCTGTGGTTTGGTAAACCGCGTACTTATGCTTTGGGGTATTGGACTTTATGTAACACTGGCATTAGCGGTGGCGATTACTTCAGGGGTGAGCTCTTGAGTGATTTGATTCACGGTGGCGATCTTATCTCGGCATCCGCGCAATACGGTATTCCGGTCGAGGAGTGGTTGGATCTATCCACAGGGATCAACCCAGTACCTTACCCTGTACCTCAGATAAGCGAACATTGCTTTCAGCAGTTGCCTTATCAATCAGCTGAATTTAAAGCGGCGGTTAGAAGCTACTATGGCGCTGAGGGCGTGGCGGCTAATGGCACCCAACAGATCATTGAGTTGTTGCCAGCAGTGCTACCGTCAGTGTCGCAAGAGTTACCGATCCTGCTACCCGATTGTGGTTACCAAGAACATCGCTACAGCTGGCAACAGCATGGCCGTGCAATTAATTATTATCCTGCAACTGATCAGAAAGCAGCTGAGCAACGTATTGAAGAGCAGCTAAATTCAGGTTCTGCAATGCACCTGTTACTGATCAATCCGAATAATCCAACAGGGCTTAAATTTACCCCGGAGCAGACCTATCGCTGGGCGGAGCAGATGCAGCAGGGCGCTTATCTTATTGTGGATGAAGCCTTTATTGATCTAAGCCCTGAACAGAGTGCTTTAAGTGATTATGATCGGTTTAAGCAGCTAGGTAATATCCTAGTGCTGAGGTCATTCGGTAAGTTCTTTGGCTTAGCCGGTATTCGTTTGGGTTTTGCCTTTGCTAACCCCCAGATACTGCAACAGTTACAAACTGAACTTGGCCCTTGGGCGGTAAATGGCCCAGCACAAGCTGTGGCCATCGCAGCGCTAAACGATGCCAAATGGCAGGCCGAGGCTAGGCAGAAGATTTGCCAAAATGCGCAAGCAACGCGAGAGCTTTGGCAGCCCTTATTTCGAAAATTAGATGCAGAACTTTTATCGTGCGATGGCCTGTTTTTAACCGCTAAATTGGACGCTGAAAAAGCCAAGCAGATTTACAAATTTTTAGCCGAGCAGGGCATACTGATCCGCCTTGTTCTGGATGAAGAATTCAACTGTGATTTATCAGTTGATAAAGCACAGAGTGATAGCAAAAACTGTTTGCTGCGCAGTGGGTTAGTCGATACCCAAAATGCAGACCAGTGCGAGAAATTAAAACGGGTTATAAGTGAGTTATTACTTACACTGGAATGATCTATAAACGGGCGCATTTTTGATTAAAAAGTCCGTACAATAACAATGTGTTTTACGAATGATTGGAGAAAGCCCTGTGCCTAAAAAAGGTATTATGGTGTGTGGTCACGGTAGCCGTGACAAAGATGCAGAAAGAGAGTTTGGCCGTGTTGCGGAAGGGTTAAAAAAACGCTTCCCTGATATGCCGGTAGAGTATGGTTTCTTAGAGTTTTCTGCACCGAATATTCATATGGGGCTTAATTCCCTGTTAGAGCAAGGTGTAGAAGATATCTACGCCGTGCCGGGTATGCTATTTGCGGCAACTCACGCTAAAAACGATATCCCTTCTGTACTGACAACTTACGCTGACAAGAACGAAGGCGTAAATGTTCACTACGGTAAAGAGCTAGGCCTTCACCCAGCGATGATCGAAGCCTTTCAGGCGCGTATCTATGAATCCCTAGGTTTAGATCCAGAAAACCCACCAGAGAATCTTTACGACACTATGCTGGTGGTTGTTGGTCGTGGTACTTCGGATACCGAAGCCAATGCCGAAGCGGCAAAACTAACCCGTATCGTCAACGAGAACATGGGTTTTGGTTGGGCTGATACAGTCTACTCTGGCGTAACTTACCCATCGGTTGGTGTAGGTCTTGAGCGTCTAATGAAGCTAGGCTTCAAGAAGATCGTGGTGGCACCTTACTTCCTATTCACAGGTCGTTTGATCAAACGTATCTTCGGCTATGTGGATAAAGTGGCAGAAGAAAACCAAGCGATTGAATTTATCAAAACGCCTTACCTAAATGATCACGACAAAGTGATCGACGCGTTTGAGATCCGTGTGCGTGAAATTCTGGATGATCTTCCACAAGGTGATGAAACCCTGATGGAATCCTTCCAGCGTCGTCTGGCTGCAGGTGAAGTAGATGTTCACCACCACCATGCTGAATTCAACCCAGATGCTGAGCATGGCCACAGTCATGATCATAGCCACGATCATTCGCACGGTCATCATCATGATCACTCGCACGGGCACTCTCATGGGCATTCACATAGCCATGAACACGGCCATTCTCACGAGCATGGTCATTCGCATGGTGTGTACAAGCATATCGGCCACCCACTAGGCCCACGCACTATGATCGGCGAAGGCATTTGCTGCTGCTTTATGTCTCAGTTCCCGGAAGAGATTCTGGAAGAGGAGAAAGCGAAGGTAGGGCTTTGTAAAGCTGAGGATGCTTTGGCGCATAAATAGGACGCTGCTTCGCAGCTAGAGAACGCTTCGCTATTAGGACGCGGCTCTGCCGCTAGAGGACGCGACTGCGTCGCTAGAGAAAAAGATTTTAAAACCGGCTTTTTGCCGGTTTTTTTGTGGGTGAGTTTTTTAAACGTCTTACATGCGAAGGTTGGTATCAACTAAAGGATAAGGATTTAGGTCAAAGGATAATGAGATAGTGGTGAAACTGTAGTTTTTTGTACTGGGAATGAGTGGAGGGGGTGGAGATACTGGATTAAGAAAAATTTAGATAAATCAGATAGATGGAAGTTTAGCGTGGGTAGATATACATTCCTCCCGTATATATAAATGTTATAAATACTCGGAATGAAAATGAGAAGCCTCTGTTTAGATATCGTAAATTATAAATACGAATTAGATATTAAATTAAAAGAAAAAGACCCAAACGCATCAATCAATCCTATTGAATATGGTGAGGCTGTTATGCCATTCTGGCATAGTGAAATCTGTCACAGGCAGCAAGCAGTTAAAGTAAATTGTTTTGAAGTTGTGGGTGGTAACTTTAATGATCACTCAGGACAAAACCAGTCAATAGAACAGTGCAATATACTAAATAATTCAGCTTCTAAAAGTATTGGGCAACCAAGCTACCATAAAGTTGGACAGTTCCCTTTATATATGGCTGGTGAAGGAAAAAACAGAGTTTCTTTGTTTCGAAAATATTCTGTAGATATTGTGGCCGATATCAAACACAGAAAATACCCCGATGCGGATTCTCTTTTGATACATAAGGCCTTATTGAGGGATTTATATTACGTTTCTTGTAGTGATAAACGTTTTTTTGAGTCAGAGCATATTAAAAAATTGGCTTTTCCTGAGCTTACAATCCCACTCTTAGAAAAATATGGAGTTAAACGTGGGTGCGTGCTTATAAGGCCTTTCGCCTTATCAATAAAAAAGAAGACATTAGCAAAGCTATGTAATGGGCTGCTTATAAAGTGAATATTTATAACAAGTTGCTTAAAGATCGCTCATTTCATGGGCTGGACCTCGTAAGCTATGCTTGATCTGACCCTTTAGATCGGCATTATGCGCAAGCATATAAAGCATCAATTTAATCGGAAGAAATAATGGAATTTAAAATATTAGACAGAAAGAATGAGGGGCAGAGCAGCTGCTTTCTGATCAGTTCTTCATTAGAAGATTTTATTACTAACATCCCCTCAAACTACGATAGTTATGAGGTGCAGAGGTCAATAGTCAGTAATTCATATCTAGATCGCCTAGTACATACAGTATTAAAAAAAGGGCATATCCCGTCAATAACATTAATTTCAGAAGAATCAACGGAAAGTATTGAGGGTGGCGATATAGGCTGCTTTAAAATTCTAGATGGTTTGCAGCGCACCCATAGACTAAAGATAATATTTGAAACCAAGAAAATATTACTTGAAAATATTACAAGAATTTCCGACGAAATGAGTGAGTTTCAAATAAAGAGGCAGTTTCGCGAAGAGCTATCTAGAGTTGGGTCTTCTGGGAATATTTTTATAGCAATAAAAAACTTTTATGATGAGCATGGTGAAACAGAGCTGAATAAGTGCTTCTCGGATAATTCGCAATGGTTTGAACTGTGGAATAACCTTTCACCAGATGACGAAGTTAAAAAAATGCTGATTCTAAACGCTGGTCATAAACCAGTAAATATTAAGCATCAGCTAGAGCTTCTTTTTCAGAATTTATTGCCAATTTTTGAATCCGTAAAATCTGGAAGTGTAGAAATTTTTCGAGAAAAAGATGTTTCTAGTGCAAGCTTCAGTAAAAACAGAAAACCTGGGTCTTATCACTTTTCTCATTTAATATCTTCGTTGATTTCCTTCATGGAAGGGAAGCCAGTTTCAACGAATACGAACTTTATATCTAAAGTTCAAGATGATGATAATAAAATGAAAGAAATTTCAGGCTTTTTATCTTATTCATTTCTAGAGGTGTTTATCGAATCCGTTTATAAGCTAGATTTTGCAGCGAAAGAGAGCTTTGGGGAAGTTGGGGTCCAATGGATTGGGCGAGAGGTTTCACTGGTCTCAACATTCTCCGCGATTGGAGCAGTCTCTGATAATGAGTCTGATCTGATAAATATAGTCGATAGGCTAGTTCAAAACTTTAGTAAACTTAGATTGGAAGATTATGAGCGCTGCCGTAATAATGTTGACTTGGCAAAGGTTAATATAGGTAATGTGAACAAGAAAAATATACACGAGGGTTTCTTTAGATTTATTGAAAATGACATGATTGAAAGCATTGACTGGGATGATATATTCTCAGGAGTGTCAGAATGAAGAAGTCTGATGCTTTGTATTTGTCATTGATCGAATCCATTTCCGAATTATGCGAAGATTTTGGTCATACGGAAGCATATTGGAATACCCTAGAAAGTGATGAAAGGGAGGTTTTCGATAGTTTAACGGAAGCTTTAACAAGAGAGAAATTAAAGCTAGCAAGATGTAAAAGAGATCGTGATATTTATAGCGATTACGAATTGCTGCTTCATACTCTTGATGAATTTGATGGAAGCTTCTCTAATTATCCTGGTTTTAATATTTCTAAAATACGATATATAGTTAGAATATCTGAAGCAATTTTTAGAAGTAGCTCTGTTATACCAGATGAAGATGTTGCTCTTCAGCTATATCATGTCGAGGTTAATCATGAATTTGATGAACCTGCCTATATAACAGAGATATCTAGTTTAGATAAAGCTGTAGCTTGGTTTTCACCCTCATCTGATACTTCAGTAAGCAGATTGGTACAATATAATCCAAGCATAGATCTTTGGTATTCATTATTGCAGGCTGCAAGTGAGATTAGCTTTCATGACTGTGGAGAGTTGATCTTCTACTCTAAAGAGCATCATGAAGCGGGGGTTTCAAGTAAGAATATTTCAGCCCTGTTGAAGCTTCATATGACATCGTCAGGTCTAAGTACAGTCCCGCTAGTTGAATATTCAAGAAGCCCGTCTAACTCTTCTTTGGAATACTTCTGTCCGAGTCAATCTTATTTGCAGTTTGTAGATGTTGTTGGTGTTCTGGGAGAATATAACAATAGGAAAGATGTTTTATCAAAATATTTATCAATATTTCATATCATCGAAAACTTTATGTTTAAAGAGCCTATTGTTGCTCTAGAGAGGGCATCTTCTGGGGCAATGTTTTCAATCAGAGACTTTAAACGGTTATATAAGTCTGTCGAGGTTGATGAGAAGAAAGCCGTTAATAACCTTTTTAAAAAGGGGTTTAGCCTTCCATTTGAAAATGGTGATTTTAAAGTTTTTGCTTATCAACAATGGCAAAACTTCATGCAAAGAAATAGTGCAATTGATGCTGAGGTAAAGAGCTTTCTAAGGTCTTTATCCATTAATGATATTGACAATACAAATCAAGGGAATTTTTTTGATTTTATATCGCGTGTTGTTTATCAAGTAAGGTGCTCAATTGTTCATAACAAGGAGACTGAAGTTCATATATCAGGTGAAAACTATCCAATAGGGTGTAAAGCTATACTTGAAGACTTTCTTCTGCAATTCCTTGAAGAATTGATATTCTTGCTAATTAGCAAAGAAAACGATTTGGTTTGGTATTCATCGGACTCCATAAAATTATGGAGAGAAAGTGCTTAACAAGTCAAAATGCCACGGGGTCAGGTCTTGCATTGTGCAAGTAGGCGCTTGATATATGGGGTGAGAGTAAATTTTAGCTCTGCACTTTATCCCTCTAAATAGATAATTGGGGTCAGAGTAAAATTAAATTCTGTTCATCAGAGCCCTCCAAAACAATAAAACCGGCTATATGCCGGTTTTATTATGGTTGAATTCTAAAACCTCATTATCGCTTTCTTCTCTCTGTGACAGTCTCGTAGCCGATTCCCCAGTTATCTGTTTGTACTTCGTCGATTACAACAAAGGTGGATTTGGGATCTTTGTTTAGGACTTCTTGTAACAGCTTTGTAGTGCCTTGGATCAGGGCCTTTTTCTCGGCTTGGGTGACGCCTTCATCGGTAATTTTGATATTCACGTATGGCATTTTAGTTTCTCTTGCTGATGAGTTGCTGGGTTCGGTCAGTCAAATATTCTCGGTGTAGGTGCTTTATATG
Source organism: Neptuniibacter sp. QD57_21 (assembly GCF_047778075.1). Taxonomy (GTDB): domain Bacteria; phylum Pseudomonadota; class Gammaproteobacteria; order Pseudomonadales; family Balneatricaceae; genus Neptuniibacter. Next base: position 1,198,237 of record NZ_CP180549.1, read on the forward strand.
GCAGCTACATTGGTTGTTTGCGCAATGTCCGTGTACATCTTGTTTACGATTAACCAGCGTCCTTGTTCCTTTAGTAAGCCTAAAAAATCGATATAGAAATAATCGAATAATGGGCATTCCAGTTTGACCATCGCTTGATCGTGGATGATCTCGATGGATAGGATCTTAAAGTTAAATGGCTGACCAAGAGACTTGGGGGTTGCTCGGGTTTCGACATCTTGCAGCCAGCGTTCTAGAGAGCGGAAATTACCTGGGCTTTTTAGCATGGCTGTTGGGTGAAAGATCGCTTTCAGTTGGCTGCTGTCACCCTGATACAAAGCGGTAAAATAGCTGTTGATGATGTTACGAATCATCGCGAAGTCATCATCTATTGCAGGGTTAGTTGTCATTTTCGGCCTCCATCAGCAGCGCTTGCTTAAATGCAGGTCTTTCAACAACGCGGTTTAGCATGGCTGTGGTACGTGAACCCAGTTTGATATCAACGGGAAAATACTCACCCCAACGTGAATAAACGGCCAGCATAATATCAGCCGCAGATACGGATTCTCCGCCGAGGTAACTATGGTTTTCTAGTTGCGCTTCTACTGATTCCCATAGGGTATTGATGGCGTTAGCTGCGGCGTTTAAGGCTTTATCCTTCTCAGGCCCTTCGCTCATATTTTGAGAGATGAAGAAGAGTCTGCCGTAGGCGGGATGCATTGTCGCATTGGCAAACATAATGTCCTGAATCGCTTTTTGCCGATCATTTCCGTCCTGAGGAAACAGCTGATTGGCTTTAGAGCGCAAGAGGTAAAGCATGATGGCTGCACCTTCTGTCAGCGTTTTACCCTCATCTATAAGCACGGGCACATTACCCACAGGGTTTATTGCAGAGAAGTCAGTAACCTTATTTTTGTTAATCAGGGTGACAGACTCATCCATCTCTAACAAAACAGTCAGCGTCGCGAGTGAGCAGGCATTTGGTAGGTAATACAAAGTGTACATAGGTTTCTCCTGATTAGGTCAGATCGTAAAAGACAGAATCAGAATAAATGCCTTGCTAGGTTTCATATATATCTACAATATGAACGTACTGTTCACATATTGGAAACTAGTATGGATAAACTTAGGGCAATGTCGCTGTTCATTCGCTTAGCAGAGCGGGGGAGCTTTACTGAAGTCGCTGAAGAGCTTGGCTTGTCTAAGTCGATGGTGAGTAAAGAGATCAGTCGGCTAGAGACGGAAATCGGAGCGCGGTTAATTCACCGATCTACCCGATCGTTACAGCTAACCACTATAGGCGAGGGTTATCTGCGTCATTGTCATGAGATTTTAGAACGGATTGATGACGCTGAAAGCTTTGTCCAAGGGGCACAAGATTTACCCCGCGGTAAGCTAAAAATTAATGCGCCAATGGCATTGGGTATCTCGCACCTAAGCCAAGTCTTTTCCGACTTTATGCGTGAATATCCTGAAATAGAATTGGATATTCATCTGGATGATGCCCCGGTTGATTTGATTGAAAATGGTTTCGATCTTGGCTTCAGAGCCGCAAGCCGTACGTTTGATTCTGGTTATGTCGGCAAGCCGCTAATGGAATTTAGCTATAAGGTGTGTGCATCTGAAGACTTCTTGAAAGAACACGGCCCGATTACGACGGTTGAAGAGCTATCGGAGCATAACTGTTTTATCTATAGCTATTTCAGAGGTCAGGATATTTGGCCTCTAGGCGAAGGTGTAAAGGTCGGTGGTAATCTACGCGTGAACAGCACGCCCTTTATGCTTGATGTCGTGAAAGGCGGCTTAGGTATTGGTTTTATACCTGACTTTATTGCTGGAAATGCAATTCGCCAAGGGCAGGTTGTAGAGCTGTTAAGCAATGTAGAAAGACCCCGTTTAACCCTATACGCCATGTATCCTGCGCGGCGACTGACGCCACCTAAAATTAAGCTGTGTATTAGTTTTTTAGAGCGTTGGTTTGAGGAAAACTGGGCAGGATAAATCAGCATAGAGTAAGGGATAATGTCTTATAGGTAGCTTATTGGTCAGTTATGTGTCTTTATCAAGTGGGGCAAAAATCTAACCCACCCTAAGTTATCGTCTATCCTGAAATTAGGTGTTTATCGCCAAAGTTTAATCAAATCTGTTTGGGGATCGATCAGGGGGAATGTACTGATTTTACTGTTTTGCTAGATCACCAACATACAGTTGATACCGCTAGTTTAGGGGCAGTTATGCTTTTGAAGAAATGTTCAGTCTTATGTCTATTAATACTTTTCTCGGCTAATGCCATCTCGGATAAGTTAACGATCAGTGTTCAGGATTTCCCGCCATTTACCACGGTTGAGCAAGGTAAAATTACAGGACCTTTTGTTGAAATCGTAGAGAAAATTTCAGTTCATTCTGAGATTGAAATAGAGATCCTACTACACCCAAATCGGAGATCGAAGGCCCTCTTAAAGGAAGGCTATGTTAATGCAAACTTTCCTCTTGGCTGGAACGAGGAAAGGGATAAATGGTTATATTGGTCATTGCCGCTGATGAGTACTGAATACGGGTTCTTTACCCGCACAAATGAGGATAAAGAATACAATTCCATTGAGTTATTTTCGGGTCTGAAGGTGGGTGTTTTTGGGCCTTCTAACACCTCTTATTCATTGGAACGATTAAGTAATAAGCTAGAGGAGCAGGGCCTTGAACCCATTAATGTGAAGATGCTACCCAATAGTAACGGTCAGAATCTAAAGAAGCTGGTGGCTAAAAGAATTGATGCCGTTTACTTGAACCGAGATCTGGGTGAGTACCAAATTAAAGCATTAGAAATTGATGGGGCTGAGTATTCATTAGGTGTTGAACAGATTAATTATTACATAGGGTTCTCAAAGGAGAATACGAGTAAAGACATAGTGGATAAATTCAATGAAAGTATCCGCTACCTAAAAGCTAAAGGCGAAATTAGCACGATTTTAAGTACCTATAATATTAAGCCTGCACATGAAAATTGATTCAAAGCTGACTTCTCTAATCCAAATTGTTGCAAAAGAAATCTGATCCCACCTTAAAGGATGACTAACTCGAAAGATAAACCCCAATAAGAGATTTTTTCTCTTCCGTGATGGCTTCCTGCATCTCTAGCAACGCTTCTTCTGTAATCGGGTTGTCCACATGCTGATTGCAGAGTTTTAGTGCTGCATTGATCTTTTCTTCCTCTCCGCAGGCCATAGCATTAGCCATATAAACGCAGAGTACGGTCGGCTCTGGCGATTTAGTTAGATCGAGTTCGTGGTGTTGTTTTACTGCGGTAGATAGAAGCTCGGGTAGGTTCCAGGAGCGGATCAGTTCGGCACCGGCTTCGGTATGGTCAAAACCGATTAGATCTTGTTCTTGTTGTGGTATTTGGTTTGGCCAGATCTTCTGGATCTTTTCTAGCTGGTCTTTACAGGCTTGGGCGATAACGAGTTTACCAACATCGTGCAGAAGGCCAGCGATAAATAGCTCTTCTTGTTCCTTACGGTTAGCCCAGTATTTACCCAGTGTTTTAGCAGCTATGGCAACATGTAGGCTATAGTCCCAGAATTCGTTGATTGCAAAGCCTGTTTCCCGAACATCTTCAAACTGTTTAACCACGCTAGAACCTAAAACTAGGTTTTTAAAGTCCTTTAGGCCGACCAGTGATATCGCATGGGAGATGGTGGAAATCTGACTTGGGAAGCCATAGAAGGAGCTGTTCACAATCGCTAGCAGTTTGGTGGCGATACCCGCATCCAGTTTTATGATTTCTGCTAGCTCATTATTGGTTGTCGTTGCTTGATCGATCTTTACTGTGATCTTTTGATAGATCGCTGGTAGAGAGATTACTGATTTACAACGTAGAATCGCTTTATTCAGATCTTTGTTCATAGGTCGTATTCAGCCTGATTTAGTTAGCGCTCGAGCTGTTTCTGAATTAAGACAATAAATTCATCTTTAGGGATAGGTTTTGAGTAGTAATAACCTTGTCCAAAATCACAATTAAAGGCCTGTAGCATGGTTTGGTCTTTTTCCTCTTCAACCCCTTCTGCGATGGTGCTCATCTCCAAAGATTCAGCCAAAGTACAAAGCGTACGAACAATGGCTTTACTGGTTGGGTTTTCGGCCATAGTGGAGACAAACGAGCGGTCTATCTTGATGCTGTCGATTGGGAAGCGGTGAAGGTAGCTGAAACTGGAATAACCGGTGCCGAAGTCATCAAGTGCGATCTTACAGCCGAAACGTTTGAAATCTGTCAGTACCTGCGAGATGCGCAGTGGATCTGACATTAACAGGGTCTCGGTAATCTCAATCTTAAAGTTAGCGAGTTCTATATCGTTATCCAACAGATGATCGGTTAGTGCTTCAACTTGTGCATCGGTTTCAATTTGTCGACTAGAGAGGTTTACGCTAACAAAGAAGGGGTGATCTTTATCAGCAAGCTGGTTAAATTCCTTAACTGCTTGGTGCGCTTCGGAAAAGATCCAGTGGCCGATAGGTTCGATCAGGCCGGTTTCTTCTGCTAGGGCGATAAACTGAATGGGTGGTACTAGACCGCGATCGGGATCTTGCCAGCGGATAAGCGCTTCACAGCCGAGTATTAAACCTGTTTGTAGATCGACAATGGGTTGGTAGAACAGGCGAAGTTCATCATTATCTAAGGCTTCACGTAAGCGTTGCTCTTCAGTGACACGGCGAACGGCCATCTCGGTTTGTTCTTTGAGACGGTCGTTTTCTAATTTCGGTTTTACTTCGATGCTGTCAATTGAGCCGCCTGCTGAGACGGTATCAAAATGGCCTTTCATCTCTCGATAACGCTGTAGAACGATCTGCATCAGCAAGTTTACGGTTGGATCTGCAGTGCCAATTAAGCGGTGAATGTACTCTTTTGGAATAACGATCAACTCAGCATCACTTAATACGGTAGCTGTAGCTGTTCGAACACCGTCGTCGATCAGAGCCATCTCGCCGAGAATATCGCCGTGTTGAGCGATGGCAAAGCGAAGATCACGATCTTTAATTTTTGTAGAAACACCAACTAGACCACTATCTACAATATAGGCGCGGTCACCGGCTTCGCCTTCCTGAAATATCACAGCGCCAGCGGGTAGCTGAATTCGATAACCTTCAGTTTCCACAACGGGGTTCCTCTCTGGTCAACATTTATAGGCACGGTGCTTCTTAGAAGTTTAGCTTTTTAACTGCCAAACAATAGGACAGAGTCTATTTTTTATGGCGCTGGGTTCTTTATTAATAGGCTTGTTATAAATTCCCAGAGCAATAGTGGTATGTATCTAAGTAAGAGAAGGAATTTTTTTATAGTGGGGAAGTGGCGTTTACCCCTTAAGTTCTCCTCTCAAATATTTTGACAGGCTGGAAGTCACTCACAATACTTAACGTTATAGATGGCCGTATAACTGATATGGGTAATTGTAAAGGACTCACAAAATAGAAAGGTATGAACTCTGCATTTCAATCTTGTCTATCTAGCTCCCAATTATAGTCCATACGCCCTAAGGGCTTCCAACCCGAAAATCATTACTTTTTAGCTGGTTAGCCCTCACCATTTCACAGTGAAGTGATTCATTTTATATGAGGCACGACATGTTCCAGCTACTACATAAATTCAGCTTAATTTTCTTGCTCTTATCATTAATCACAGTAGCCCCAGCCACTTATGCTGAAACATTCAAAGTTGGATATTTCATCTCTCGAACGGCAGATGATATGTTTTACGGGCCTGTTGTTGGTTTTATGCAGGCTGCTGCTGATGACTTGGGTGTTGAATTACACATAATAGAAGCCAATGATGACCATTTATTAGGTCATGAGAAGGCGAGGGAACTACTGTTTCCAACTCCTCAACTCGACGCAATTATCGCTATTAGCGTTAAAGAAAGCGGCGCAAGAATTCTTAAACTTTCTGAACAGGCGGGCGTGCCTGTGCTCATCGAAAATTCAGCTATTTTGGATAAGGCCATAGGATCGCCTAGACAGTATTTTCAAAATTACATTGGTGAAATGCTTCCGGATGATGAAATGGCTGGCTACGAGTTAGCTAAATACCTGATACAACGTAGCAGTAAATCTTCTGAGGACGGTGCGGTGAATATGGTTGCGATTAGTGGCCCTTACGGTACCTCAGCCAGTATTCAACGAGAACGAGGCTTGCAACGAGCGATTGAAGAATATTCGAAAACAAATTTGCTCCAAATTGTGAGGGCTAATTGGGAAAGAGGCCGTGCACGTAGGACATTTAACAAGCTTATCCTGCGTTACCCCAATGTAGATGCAGTGTGGACAGCAAGTGACGGTATGGCGTTAGGTGTGTTTGATGCATTAACAACGCTCGCTCCAACATATAGGCAAAACATTCTTGTGGGCGGTGTTGATTGGTCTAGACAAGGCGTAGAGGGTGTTGACCTTAACCAGATTCAAGCCACTGCTGGAGGTCACTTTATGGAGGGCGCTTGGGCGTTGGTCGTTGTTTATGATTTTTTGAACGGCCATGACTTTATGGATAGTGAAGGGCTTAAGATGAAAACAAATATGAGCTTGATTACGAAAGAAAGTTTTGAAGATTATGCTCCTCTGATTGAAAAAAATAATTGGAAGAAAATTAACTTTAAATCGTTTTCTAAAACCCATAACCCTGAAATAACGCAATATAATTTTGAACTCAAGGCCGTATTAGATGCGCTTGATTTAGAGCCGTAATATTCGATTTAAGGTAGTTCATTCCTCTTAATATCTAGTCTCAATGCTTATCTGCTTGAACTCATTGTTTGCAGTATTGAAGGCAGTAAAATTCAGTGTCTAGACTCTATTTCACTTCTATAGTGAAACTCCGTAAGATCCTGATTTTCAAAACTCTTCAATATTTGAGCTTTACCTATGACCGAACCTGATCCCAAGAAAGTTAAGTCCTTTGCTACCGCTGAAGAGTTGGGGCAATGGTTGCGAGATAACCATGCCTCTGAAACTGAGTTATGGGTAAATATCTATAAAAAGAAAAGCGCTATTCCGAGCGTGACTTGGGATGATGTAGTGATTGAGTCGCTGTGTTGGGGGTGGATCGACGGCATTAAAAAGTCGATTGATGAACAAGCTTACCTGCAACGGATTACACCAAGGAAAGCGAAAAGTGTGTGGTCGAAACGAAACCGAGATCATGCCGAGCGTTTGATTAGTGAAGGTCGTATGACTGAATCGGGGATGGTCCAAGTCAATACGGCTAAAGCTGATGGTCGCTGGGAAAATGCTTATACCGCCAGCGAAATGGAAGTGCCTGAGGATTTCATTAAAGCGCTAGAAAGTAACCTAGAGGCGAAAGCGTTTTATGAAACGCTGACTAAATCTAGACGTTATGTCATCGCGCATGGTTTAGATAGCGCTAAGAGACCAGAGACTCGCCAACGTCGATTTGATAAGTATATGGATGCGCTTACTCGTGGTGAGTATCCATAATTATTATTGGCGAGAATATTCTGGAATTGTTGGGTTACGCTTCGCAAATTACGCCTACGTGGTAGATTTACTATTAAGTAGGGTGCAATAACGAAGTGTATTGCACCCTGTTGTGACCTAGGGGGATCGATTTTTTGGGTTACGCTTCGCTAACCCAACCTACAACCTGCCTAGCAACTAAATTAAGCCCTTAGTTCTGAGACCAAGTGGTTAAGCTGAAGTAACTCACTACTTACTTCTTTATTTATATTAGAGGTCTGGTTGGCGCTGTCATTGGTGCTGTTAGCGTAAAGCGAAATGCTTGAAAGGCTGGCATGGATCTCTTTTACCACTGCCGACTGTTCTTCAGCTGCTGCGGCAATTTGCGTATTCATGGCAGCCATTCCTTCTACTGCTGCAGATGCCTCTTCTAGTTCAGCAGCGGTATGGTTGGCTTGTTGGATACAGTGGCCAGCATTCTCTTGGCCTTTTTGCATCACAGAGATCGCACTATTAGTTGCTGATTGTAGGTTCTCTAGCAGTTCTTGAATGTCCTCAGTGGATGATTGAGTACGTTGAGAAAGAGTGCGTACTTCATCGGCTACTACCGCAAAGCCTCGGCCTGATTCGCCCGCACGTGCTGCTTCGATCGCGGCGTTAAGAGCAAGTAGGTTGGTTTGTTCTGCGATGCCGCGGATATCGTCTAGCACTTCACTGATTCGGTTTGTTTCGGTAGCTAGAGAGTTAAGCTGAGTGGCAGCGCTTTCGACATTGATATTGAGCTGTTCGATCGCTTGCTGATTTTGCTTAGCGATTCCAGAACCAGATTGAACTTTTTCTAGCACTCCTCGGCCAAGTTCTGCTGCATGATCGGTCGATTGCGCAATCTCAGTGATACTGCCTGACATCTGCTCGGCAGCAGTAGCAGTTTGTTCTGTTTCGCGTTTTTGTTGTTCAACTTGGTCGCGGGTAGCGTCCATCAAGACAATCGACTGTTCAGATCGTTGAACCAGTTGCGTTGATGTCGATCGGATAGTCATCACCATCTTACCCAGCTTCTCCATCAAGCGGTTAAACGCTGCGGCCGCTTCAGCCGTTTCGTCTTGACCGCTTACGGGTAGGCGTACAGTCAGGTCGCCATCACCATCGGAGATCTCTTTTAGACGATCACGCATATTGCTCACAGGGCCAGTAATTGCACGAGAGATCATCAAGGCTAGGGAAACACCCAAAATAAGTGCGACCACAAAGATAATCATAATCAGCTTTTGTGCTTTAAGCTCGTCGTGCTCGGCACGCTGTGTGGCTTCAAGCGTGAAGGCTTGAATCTGATCAAGCGCATCAATCAGTTCATGATCAATTTTATCTTCGAGTTCAATAATATGGTCGGCTGAAGCAATAGCAGATGCCGCGTATCCATCTTTGACCTTTTGGAATAACGATAGAGCTAACTCGTCGTATTCGGCGTGATTTTTGTCTATGTCCAAAATGGTTGTCAGTAAGGATTCAAATTGCTCTTTGGTTTCTGCGCTATGTGCCTTGGTAATTGCATGCTCAAGCAGCTCTTCTAGTTGCTTGAACTCCTGATCTACTTTATCAGCCAAAGAGTTAAATGCTTTTGTCGTTGTCAGCATCTCTTGTGAACGATCGTCGCCGTACTTTATTGCGGTTGCGTAAGAGAGGCTACGCTCAAAAAGAATGGCTTGCTCTAGTTGATGCTGAGCCACTTTTGAAAGCATATTGGTTATAGGTAGGTCTTCTTCTGCTACTTCGATTAACTCGATACCAATCTTGTTCATCTGGTATGTAGCGACACCACCAAGGGTGAGAATAAGTATTAAGTTGATCCCCGCGAACAGGGCTATCCGCGAAGAAATTTTGAGTGAGCTAAGCAACATCTAAATGCGCTCCCATTCTTAATTATGCACTTGTGAATTTTTTGTAACTTTATAATTTATATAAACCTTGTTTTATGTATGGTTTAAGTAGTGTTAAATCATTATAAAACATAGGCTTATTAGCTTTTTAGCTGTTTTGAATATAACAGAATAATTGTTGCAAAATGCGTAGTTTTACAAAGAAACCTATATTTTTTATTAGTTTTTTAGCAATTAATTAGAATGGTTTTTACGGTGCACTAAGAAGGTGCGATTTTCTGGGGCTAGGTCGGGGATCTTGCTCAAGTTTGGTGCTGTAGATTGTCATTGGTAGAGGGTTTTGTGGGTGTTGCTCTAAAACTGAAATAGGCTTTGGATGCATATTTGATGATCCTAGGTAAATTCCTGTTCCCGTTCTCAGCCTTTGTGTTTCTTTAGTTAGCTTATTGATGAAGAATAATCGCTAAATATAAAGCCTTTGTGCGACTGCGTAATTGATTTTGGTTATTGGTTGATGGAGCAAGGTGAATATATTGAATCTTATTGTCCTTGGATGGTTTAAGATCGTTTATCCCAGTTGTTGTTAGCCAGAAAGCAAAGGGTTTATGAAAGATATAAAGCTATCTCAAGATCAAAAAAATCGCATGGTGAGTAAGATTAAGCGTTATTTTACTGAGGAGCTGGATCAGGATATTGGCGGTTTTGAAGCAGAGTTTTTGATCGAGTTCTTTGCTAAAGAGATTGGGCCTCATTTTTATAATCAAGCCTTAGCTGATGCAAACCGCGTATTTGTGGAAAAAGTTGAGGATGCGAGTTACTTGGTTCAAGAGCTTGAGAAACCGACTCCTTAATTAATACTTAGACAAGTTCTATTCATTGTGTCGTTTGGATTAGGTCTAAAATGAAAGCATGAAATACGTATCCATTTTCTTTTCTCTTTTTCTATTGCTTCAGGGCTCCGCTAGGGCTGAGAGCTCGTTAGTAGAAGAACCAAAATCTCTATCTTCTGAAAGCCACGAGCTAATAGTTGTTAGGACTATTGGCTTTCCCCCTTATGGCATTGAAGGTCCTTCGAGCACGGGAGGTATCTATTATGAGATGGCAAATAAATTAATCGAACAGGCTGGCTATCATCCTGAAAACTCAGTAGCGCCGTACAGTCGAATAATCAGGGAGCTTAAGTCAGGCAAAGCTGATATGACTATCATGTTCAAATATGAAGAGTTAAAAGATCATGTAATCTATGTAGCTCCTTTACCTGCTTTGCCAACCGTAGTGATTGGATTGAAGGGAACTGTATTTGAATCGGTTGAGAGTTTAAAAGGCAAGGAGCTTGCTTATCTGCGAGGGGCTAAGTTCAGTGAACAAATTGATAATGACCCTGAGATTAGAAAGTACAGCACAGTTGATTTTGTACAAGGCGTTAAAATGCTCAAAAGGGGACGAGTTGATGGCATTATCGGACCGATCGATCCTATTTTAAGCGCAGCTAAACAACTCAATGATGACTTTAGTTTGTTTGGCAAACCGCTGGTGGTCAAAGAAAATACCCCTTGGGTACAAATCTCGAAAAAGAGTAAAGCTAAGTTGTCTATTGATAAGCTGAATGAAGCCTATAAGAAGCTTCAATCGCAAAATACATTAGAAGCGCTTAGAGACAAATACTTATAAATTCAGATTTTCCCTTCTAACTGGCATTCAGTCAGTAGGATGCAATAACGAAGTGTATCGCACCATGTTTTGAACTTATTCTCGTTGATTTTTTTGGGTTACGCTTCGCTAACCAAACCTACTGGACTGGCCCCTATACCTATGGTTGATTGTTTTTTGTTCATAACCACGTGATATTGTGTTTATTCAATTTGCCTAAATGAGCGGAAGCTCACTTATTCAAAAAGATGGGACAACGATAAGCCGGTAGTTAATTTCTGCGTGAAGTTACGGGCGATATAACAATATGGGGAATGATCAATCATGACTAAAGAAGTTGTAGTTCTTAGTGCTGTACGTTCAGCAATCGGTGCATTCGGCGGAAGCCTAAGTACTATGGAGCCGGCTGAGCTGGCAGGTCAGGTAATGAAGGAAGCGGTTAATCGTTCAGGTGCTGATCCAGAGAAAATTAATTATGTAACTGTAGGTAACTGTATTCCTACGGAATCTCGCTACGCTTATGTTGCGCGTGTTGCTGCGATTCAGGCTGGCCTGCCGATGGAATCTGTAGCGATGTCGGTTAACCGTCTATGTTCTTCTGGTTTACAGGGGATTGTGACTACTGCTCAGCAGATCATGCTAGGTGATTGCGATTACGGTATCGGTGGCGGTGTTGAGGTGATGTCTCGCGGTGCTTACCTATCCACAGCGATGCGTTCTGGTGCTCGCATGGGTGAAACCACAATGCTGGATTCTATGGTATCTGTACTGACTGATCCATTTGGTGCTGGTCACATGGGTATCACTGCTGAGAACTTGGCAGAGAAGTGGGATATCAGCCGTGAAGATCAAGATGAGCTAGCTGCTGAATCGCAACGTCGTGCGGCTGTTGCGATTGAAGAAGGTCGCTTTAAGTCTCAGATCGTACCTATCGTGCAGAAAACACGTAAAGGCGAAGTTGTATTCGATACTGACGAGCATGGTAAGCCAGGCACTACTGCTGAGAAACTGGCAGGTATGCGCCCAGCATTTAAGAAAGACGGTACGGTAACGGCGGGTAACGCATCGGGTATCAACGATGGTGCAGCGTTCTTCGTATTGGCGTCTGCTGAAGCCGCTGAAGCTGCCGGTCAAAAGCCGATCGCTAAGATTAAGTCTTACGCGGTTGCAGGTGTATCCAACGAGATTATGGGTGAAGGCCCAATTCCAGCAACTAAGCTCGCTTTGCAAAAAGCAGGTTTGAGCTTGGATGATATGGATGTGATCGAGTCTAACGAAGCGTTTGCAGCTCAAGCGATTGCGGTAGCTAAAGGCCTAGGTTTGGATATGCAGAAAACCAACCCGAATGGTGGTGCCATTGCATTAGGTCACCCAGTAGGTTGTTCTGGTGCATTCATTGCGACTAAGGCTGTCTACGAGCTTGAACGTATCGAAGGTAAGTACGCACTGGTAACTATGTGTATCGGTGGCGGTCAGGGTATCGCGGTAATCTTTGAGCGAGTTTAATCATCTCTGATTAGATAGCTTATACCTTATACCTTACATCCGGTTTAGTTATCGGGTGTAAGGTTTTTTTATCACTGTTTAACGCAATTCATTCCCTTTAAATATCTCTTTCCTTATTTCTTCTCTACCCGTCACTATTCCTAACGCTTTTGTTGCACTTTAACGACTTTAAATTGAATCCAGATCGCTATAGGGTTTGGGCATCGCTGTAATAAGTTAAGGAGAGTCGCGTGAAGTGCTTGGTAGTATTGACCCATCCGTTGAAGGATAGTTTGTGTCATCATTTTTGTGATGAAACGGTTAAACATTTAACGGCAAAGGGTTATGAGATCACACTACTTAATCTTTACGAATCGGATTTTGAGCCCGCGCTTAAAGAAGATGAGCGTCGGAGTTACTACGCTGATCAGTTTGACGACTCTCGATTAAAAACAGATATACAGCAACTGCAAGAAGCCGAATCCCTCGTACTGATCTTTCCTACTTGGTGGGTCGATCTGTTTATCTTGTGCCAGCCGGTTAAGAAGGTCCTCAAAATAGCTCTGTTAGGTGCGTGTACCAAAGGCTGTAAATTCCAGATGCTGTCGTTTTATAAAAGTGAAGATGCGTCTATAGATCGCGTAGAAGCCTTTGTTAATAAGATTAAAGCTAAGTTTTAGCCGATCTAATATATACACCGTTTGGTGGTAGGTGCTATATGGAGCATTTCGATACGATTCTGTGGCTACTATTCGGGTTAGCGGGCGGTGGACTCTTAATTAAGTTCGCAAAGGGTAGAGCAGAGCAAGAGCAGATTAATATCTTTGGTGTAGCACTAGTTATTGCTGCGCTGATTTATATAGGTTTTGCTGTGCTATATGGTGCGAGTACGACTTGGTTATTTATCGAAACTGTTGGCGTGTTGATATATGGCAGCTCCTACCTATTGGCTAAACACTTTGGGCTTCATTTCTTAGCGCTGGGTTGGTTGTTACATCCTGTTTGGGATGTTGGGTTGCATCTGGTTGGAGCAGGCGGGCACTTTGCACCTGAGTGGTATGCAGTTATGTGTATTTCGTTTGATTTAGTTGTGGCGGTGTATCTGTTCCGAAAAAGCGCCTTGTTTAAAGGCGCTGTTCAAAGTTAATTGAAACTATTCCGAAAAGCTCTAAGCCACAGCTGTTGCATAGGTTTCGGCTATGGAGTGTGCAAGTTCAACTGCCTTGAGTTGTGCCGCTTCTAATGACGCTTTGTGACGTTGATCCGAGAACTCCTGATATTCACTGCTGATTTCATAAAATTTATCTACGCCTAGATAAGGACTTAACTGCTCAATATGCGGTGAAAGGTGGTTCAAATGCGCTCGTTCTTTTCCTTTTGCAAAATCAAATTCGCCCCAGGATGTGCATAAGATTAACTGCTTACCACTGAGGATAGGTTCAAGTGGATAATCACCTCTAGCTAGATCAAATGAAAAAGTTTTATTTATGCGAATGACTTGATCAAACCATGCTTTTAATACCGCGGGCATACCGTAGTTATACATAGGTGATGAGAGCACAATGATATCTGCTTGTTCTATCTCAGCTATATATTGGTCGGATTGCGCGAGGGCTTTGTTCTGCTCAGCTGTAGGTGATTCGGAGAAACATGCTGCAATCCACTGTTCGTTGATAAATTCTGGTGGTTTCTTAGCTAAATCCCGATAAATTACATCACAATCAGGGATCATCTTTTTAAAAGTGGTTACCGCAAGGTGGGCTATATAGCGTGAAATAGATTGATGTTTCTCGCCGTTTGGCTGCCAGCCACGTGCGCTGGCATCTATATGTAGGATGGTTGGCATTTGGAGCTCCGTGATTTTTTATTTGGTTGATTTTCTCGCTCCAGTCGCTAGATTGACAAACGAATAGTTGCTGCTTATAAGTAAGTTTTATTCATCTATGAGTTCAGGTTTAGATCATGCTAGGTCAGCTGCCACCGTTAAATGCCATCAAAACCTTCGCCATTGCTGCGCAAAATTTGAGCTTTAAACAAGCGGCTAAGGTATTGAATGTCACGCCTACTGCGGTTTCTCATCAGATTAAAAGCTTAGAAGCACAGCTAAATGTAACGTTGTTTGAGCGTAAGGTCCGCAGCATAGAACTGACCCCTGAGGGGGAGAAGTTAGCTGAGACATCCCTCTCTATACTCAATCAATTACACCTGTGTTTAGAGGATATTAAAGCACCAAGTAATAGGGTGACGATCTCTTGCTGTACCTCATTTGCGAGTTTATGGCTGGCGCCACGCCTTACTGAATTTAATCTGAGATACCCTGATATCGAGATCGAAATCTGTGCGAGTAATACGCTGGTGGAGCTTGAGCATGATAGAAGGATTGATATAGCGATACGCTACGGCTTGGAGAGTGATGATCCACAGGAACAGCTATTAGCTCAAGAACAGTTAGCTTGCTATGCCAGACCGGATTTCCTAGATCAGATTACGGAAAAACCCAATCTATTTGTTACTGAGTGGGAAGATGATTTTCTGTCTAATATTGAATGGCGACCTTATTTCGATGATTTAACATATACTGCTCGTAGCTTTAATCAGGAGCAGTTTGCATTACAAGCAGCGCTAGCTGGACAGGGGTATGCACTGATCAGTGATGTGCTGGCTGAAAGTACCTGTCAGCAAGGTTGGTTGGTTGAAGATAAAGGGATGCCGCGACTTACGGGTTATAACTATTCTTACCGGCTCTCGCCTTTTACTGGAGATACCCACCAAGTGCATATTTTTTCTAAGTGGTTAGAAGAGCAGTTCAGAGAGACTAGGCATTAATGATCTTTTTGACGTTTTCTAATGATCTATTTCTTTACCAACCATAGAAGTAAGCATAAATATTCTCTAACAAACCGTACAAGTGGGCAGTTGTGTTGTAGTTTGTTTATCTGTTTTCAGTAAATATAACTATTCAATTTTCTTGAACTACACTGAGGAATACGATTAACCAAAAAGGGACGAGTCTTAAGGATGAGCGCCTAGCAAACGGGTGTTGATATGTTCCAGAAATTGAGTTTAACAGGGCAAATTACTGCAGGATTTTCTTCAATCATATTGTTATTAGTTGTTATATCTGCCTCATCTTGGTTTGGTGTCAACCATGTTTACACCGGATTAGTGGAGTATCGAGGGCTTGCTAGAGATACCAATTTAGCAGGGCGACTGCAAGCCAATATGCTGAAGGTTAGAATCGGCGTTATTAAGTTTTTAAATGAGCGTAGCGAAGAGTCCATAACGCAATACGAAGCACGCTTAAAGAAAGTCGATCAATTTATGGAAGAAGCGAAGGTCGAGATACAAAAGCCTGAGCGAGCCGTGTTAGTTCAAAAATCGGCTAAAAATATTGAAGAATATAAAAAAGCATTCAGACAAGTTGTAGACTTTTTTCGAGAACGAAACGCCATAGTTAAGAATCGCCTAGACCCTTCTGGTCTGTCAATGCGTAAGCAGATGTCGAGTATTATTACGTCTGCCTACGCCGATAATGATCCGTCAGCTGCATTTTATGCTGCCCAAGTACAGGAGCATTTATTGCTCGGGCGCTTATATGTAGCTAAATACCTGATTACTAATGCTAAAGCTGATCAGGATCGAGCGAACGAAGAACTTAAGGAAAAAATAGCACCGTTCGTATCGGATTTAGATTTTAATCTACAAAACCCTACTCGACGCGAATCGCTCAGAGTTTTTAAACAACAGCACGAACAGTATATCGCCGCATTTGATGCTGTCGCTAAAATCATTGAACAGCGAAATATCGTCATTAAAGATTCCCTTAATACGATTGGGCCTATCATTGCTAACGACCTAGAAGATGTAAAATTATCGGTTAAAAAAGATCAGGATAAATTGGGTCCAGAAATACAGGCGTTCGCTGAAAATACGATTGTTGTACTTATCATCCTGTCTGTATTGTCGATTGTTATTGGTTTAGTTTTAGCCTATGTCATAGCAGGCATTATTAAGAGACCAATAGGTGGTGAACCTGCAGAAATTGCAGCGATTACGGAAAGTATCTCTGCTGGGGATCTGTCTCGTAACTTATTAACCAAAGATAGTGATACAGGCATCTACCGTTCAGTTAGTGTGATGTCAGTAATGTTGAAGAAATTAATCGGGGATATCATCGATAGAAGTAAGTCTCTATCTATAAATGCTGATTCTGCGAGTCAAATTTCAGAACAAACTTCTCAAATTATAAATGAGCAGCAACATAAAACTTCCTCAATTGCAGCGGCGGTCAATGAGATGGCTGCAAGTATTCAGGAGGTTGTGCGTCATGCAACGGATTCATCCACCCAATCTAATGCAGGTCTCGAAGAGGTAGAAAAAGGCAAACAAGCGGTTGATAAAACACTTAATGAAATAGGTAATCTGGCTAAAAATTTAGAGGATGCCGTAGAGTTTATTAAAACGCTTGAGCAAAGTAGTAATGATATAGAGGTGGTAATTGGGGTTATCCAAAACATTTCTGAACAAACAAATTTACTTGCATTAAATGCTGCTATTGAGGCTGCTCGTGCAGGCGAACAGGGGCGCGGGTTTGCTGTAGTAGCTGATGAAGTTAGGACGTTAGCGCAACGGACTCAATCTTCGACTACAGAGATACAAGAAATTATCCAACGTTTGCAGTCCGGTACCGCAGATACAGTAAGGGCCATAGAAACAAGTTATTCTCAATCTCAACAAACAGTTGCTCAATCTGAAGAAACGGCACAAGCGCTTGAGAGGATTCATGAATCCATTAATATGATAAGTGAAATGAATATTCAGGTAGCAGGGGCGGTTGAGCAGCAATCCGCTGTGGCTGATGATATTGCAAGAGACTTGGATAGTATTAGCGTCGGTTTTGATCAGACTGCTGCAGGTGCGAAGCAGTCATCTGATGCAAATGATCAAGTACGTGATATCTCTAATGAACTGAAAACGATGGTTTCAACATTCAAAGTTTAAACCAAATAGGATAAGGAGGCGATGGTTATCCATAGCCCATAAATACTAACTTTTATGGCGGAGGTTTGTATTAGTTTGTAGCATTTGGTTACAATTTGATATGGTTAGGGAAAACCCTAATACTTTAGCTATATGTTTTGACTAAAGTTCAATTCTTCTTTCTCGCTTACTGCGTTGCAACATTCTAATGTAGCGCCACCTCAATAAGGATCAGCCGATGCTGGCCTAAAACTATCAAGGTGGAAAACATGGGAATGATAAGAAGAGATCATGGCGCTGAGCACCCATACTGGGGGCTTGGTCCATTCAAAATTCGATTACCGCTCGTACACTACCGTTTAGAGGCTCCAGAGATTATTCAGGGGCTTGTGATGTTCGTTGTTGGTTTGGCGATGATTCCATTATTGGAAAAATACTTGGGTATGCCTTACGAAGCGGCCCTTGCTTTTACGTTTATCGCTGGCCTTGGTTACATTCTTCCTGCTTTATTGGGTGTTCCCCTTGTTCCAGGTTGGATTACGCCAGCTATCCCTGTTGTTATTCTTTACCTGAAAGGTTTCGAGCCTGGACCTGAGGCGATCAAAGCGATGTTTGCGCTACAGATTGAGGTAACGATTATTTTCCTTATTCTCGGGATAACGCGTTGGGGTTCAAAGCTGGTTGACGTTATACCTAATTCACTTAAAGCAGGTATTATCATTGGGGCTGGTATCGCAGCGATGATGGGAGAGTTAAAAGTGGGAGGCCGCATTGATGCTACGCCAATCTCATTGATCGTAGGCTCTATCATTTCTGCTTACGTTCTATTTTCTCTGTCGTTTAAAAACGTAGTTGATAGTAATCCTTTAGCCAAAAAAATAGCTAACTTCGGTATGGTTCCGGGGATGTTAATAGCGATGATAGTTGGCTGGTCTGTAGGGGAATACCCTTTACCTGCAATTGAATGGGGGATTACGCAACCAGATTTTGCTCTTATGGCAGAGTATCTAGTTTTCGCAGTGGGTTTTCCGGGGTGGGATGTCTTCCTATTGGCAATACCTACAGCGATTATTGCTTATGTAATTGCATTTGGTGACATCATCGTTGGTTTTACGCTGGTAGAGCGTGTCGACCATATTCGTAATGATGAGAAAATTGAATCCAATGTCGACCGTGTTCATTTGGTGACAGCGATTCGTAATGGTATCCATTCTTTCTTTGCTCCATGGCCCGGATTAGCAGGTCCTCTATGGACAGCTGCCCATGCGACAGTTGCCGAACGTTACGCAATGGGTCGTAAAGCGATGGATTCTATCTACAGTGGCGGCGGTACTTTCTGGATCACGGGGCTCGTAGCATTATTTATTCTTCCATTGGTAACACTCTTTAAACCGGTGTTACCAATCGCACTGTCATTGACTTTGGTTTTGACTGCCTATATTTGCATCATGGTCGGTATGGAGCAGCTAAAGAACCCTACAGAAAGAGGTGTCGCTGGTATTGTTGCTGTAACATTAGCAATGCCGGACCCTAAATCTACTGTGTATGCAGTTGCAATAGGTTTAATACTTTACTTCCTGATTGAGCGACCTAAGTTGATGGGTAAACATAACCCTGATGATGAAGTGATCTTCGCTGATGGTAAGGATGATGAAGCGAAGAAAAAGGAAAAAGAGACGGCATGATTTCCAGCAGTCCAGAAGCCCAGTGAAAACTGGGCTTTTTTTTGCCCAGATCAATACCTGAGTTTATTAAGTATTATTGTTAGTTTTTATTATATACAGTCAAGGCTGTTTCCTTTATGTTTGTCAGCCAATTTTAGTTCGGTGTGATATCTCTTATGAAAGATAGTGGTTTACTCGGGTTCAGGTATAAAGAAGACTGCTTGCCAGTGTTGATTATCTTGAGCCTTACTGTAGTTGATTTTGTACTTTACTTTACAGTGAGTGACCCTGTTGCGCTGACGCTTTACTATCTATTGATGATCATTCCAAAAGGGGTGATCTGTGCGTGGAATCACCACCATCAGCACCTTTTCACTTTTAGAAATAACTTTCTAAATCGCCTATTAGAATTTGTTTATGCTTTGCACACTGGGGTAACGACGCATTTATGGCGTTTGCACCATGTTTTAGGTCATCACCTTAACTTTCTTGATCAAGAGAAAGATGAAAGTCGTTGGAAGCGAAAAGATGGTAAGCAGATGGGAGCTATTGAGTACACATTAAATGTTGCTTTAACGGCCTATAGTCGCGGTTATCAAGTTGGCAAAAAACATCCTAAACAGTTATCTACCTTTTTAACTTATACAGTAATTACCTTCGCTATTGTTGCGGCATTGGTTTGGTATAACCCTGTTGCGGGTTTGTTGTTGTTTGTTTTACCGATGATTACCAGCTTGTTGTTTACCTCCTATGTAACATATGAACATCACTCTGGGTTGGATACAGAGAATGAGTTTGAAGCTTCCTACAATAATCTAAACCCACTTTTTAATCGCCTGACTGGAAACCTTGGTTACCATACAGCGCATCATCATAAGCAGGGGGTACATTGGTCAAGATTGCCGGAACTACATGCGAAGATTGAGCATAAAATTCCAGAAAACCTTTATCGTAAGTCCATCTTAACTCGCGTTCTTTTAAGAGGCTGAGGGTAGCTCGCAGTCTTACCGCTGCATCTATCTTATTTATAGGGTGTAACCTCGGCTAAGGGAACCGAGGTTACCGCATTGTTAGTACAGTTTTATGAGCATGAGCCGCAGCACACACCTGGCTGACCATGTTTACCTTTCTTCTCATTCGATTCTTTACTGTTACCATCACCTTTAACAGCTACTTCTACAGCGGATGCTTCTTTTGTTGTTGCAGTTTCAGCAACGTCTTTATCTTTCTTGAACAGGCTTTTTAGTAGAGATGACATAGGAATACCTTTATATAATATTAAATGTATTTTTTATGCATGTTAAGATTCCATAGTATTCTAGTCAACTATCAAGATGCAGATAAGCGGTTTATCTAGTCTGAATCAGATATTAAGGGGAGGGGGTTATGGAATTTGAACAGATCGATTCGGTAGAAAAACTTAGAGAGTTATATGGTCTGCCGATGGAGCTAGTGATTAAAAAGCAAAAGACTCAGCTTGATAAATTTAGTCAGCAATTCATAGAGTTATCGCCTTTTATGTTGCTCGCCACATCGGATAATCAAGGCAACATGGATTGCTCGCCAAGGGGAGATCATGCTGGTTTTATTCAAATTTGGGATGACAGTACGATTATTCTCCCAGATCGCCCCGGCAACAATCGCTTAGATAGCTTAAGTAATATTATTGAGAACCCACATGTTGGACTTTTGGTGTTAGTGCCTGGGTTTAGTGAATGTCTTCGTATTAATGGCACTGCCAAAATTGTTACGAATGCTTCTGTATTAGAGCGCTGTGAGCATCAAGGTAAGTTGCCGAAATCCGCTATCGTTATCTCTATCAAAGAGATCTACTTTCACTGTGCTAAAGCGATTACGCGTTCTAAATTATGGGAGCCAGAATCTAGAGTTGATCGGAATATCATGCCAAGCTTGGGTAAGATTTTAATGGCACAGATTGATCCGTCTAAATCAGCCGAAGAGGTAAAAAAGGTAGAAGAGATCATCGAAGATAGGGTTAAAAATACCTTGTACTAAACCAGATAATATCTGCATGGACGCAGGATAATTCAAGCCCCACTATCTCGAAGCGCGTTTAACATGACTACGCTTTGATTTAGCCTAATCGTCAGATCTGATATATTACCTGCTCGGTAAATATCTTGATGTTATGTAGGTTGATTTTTTTATGAAGTTCTCTGCTTTTAAAACGTTATTTAGTTCTTTGTTAGTTGCTGTGATGTTCACAACAAGTGGGTATGTAAGTGCAGGTAACCCGCTAACTTTAAAACAGACCATGAAAGAGATGCGTCTGCAGTATAAAGAAGCGATGGTGAGTAGCTCGGCAGAGGGTTTTAACCAACGAATGGATATCTTTAAAGATCATCTAAAAAACGCGCAGGCTTATGAATTTTCGCCTGAGCGCAAAGTGATCTCTCTTGAAGGTCTGAAAAAAGTAGAACAGCTGGTAAATGGGATTCCAGTTGCGACGGCGGATAACCTAAAGCAGGTTCAGAAGCAGCTTGAAGCAGTGGATGAACTACGTAAGGAATATCACAAGAAGGCGAAGCCAAGTAAGTGGGAGTTGTTCCTTAGCATCTTCGACTAAGGCTGATTTACTCCCCAATTTAATCTGACAGTCGCTCACTCCTATGTGCGCTGTCAGATTAAGTTATCTTCAATCTAAGCGATTTTTAGCTTAGATGACATCGTGGAACTCAGATCCACCATCGATGCCCCAAACGTAATGTTGGCTGCTGAGCCATCAATTGCTTTTTGTGCATCGCCTATTACCGCTTCAAATTGTTGAGAGATCTCTTGGAAGTTTTCTAGCTCTTCAGAGGTACGCTCATTGATTGCTTGAATATGGCTGAATAACGTATCTATTTTAGATAGCGTTTCATCGGTTAAAGAAGACATGCCATTCTCTGTGCCTTTACTCACGGTGTTTAGTGAGTTGTTCACTGTGCGCTCGATCAGTTCTAGTTGAGTTTTAAGACGGATCTCATGTTGTTTCAGGTTTTCTAGATTCTGATCGATATCCTGTGCATTTTCGCGCGAATGTTGTGCAAGCGCTTTTACTTCATCAGCTACTACCGCAAAGCCTTTACCCGCTTCTCCTGCTCGGGCTGCTTCAATAGCGGCATTCAGGGCAAGTAGGTTAGTTTGCTCTGAAGTGGTTGTAATTGCAGACGCTAACGAGGAGATACCTTCAAAGGACGCTAAAAATTGCGCGATCTCATGTTTAAGCGATTGCGAGGCATCGGAAAATTGATGGATTTCGTTACCGAGTAGAGAGGTTTGATCCATGAGTTTTCCGAAATTAGATTGAATCCCCCCAAGATCATTTTCACTCCCTTCTAGGGTTTGGCCTATACCGTTTAATTCTTTTATAGAGGAATTAATGCTGGTGGAGAGTGACTGTAAAAATGCCAGCCGCTCAGTGGAGGCTTTATTTACCTTGGTCGCGTTGCTTAGCACTTTTTGGGCAAAGTCGGTTAATGAGTTCAGTTCATTCCCAACTAAGCGTTGATGGTTTATTACCTCTGGGCAAGGTTTTGGTTCTGGCCGACTACGGATGATTAACCAGCTGCTAAATAGCGATACCGAGAAGGGAACGCAGTAGGTCAGGCTCACTTTGAGCCAATTAACATAGTATCCAGCAAAAAACTGATCGCCCTGATTAATTAGGTTGAGTAGCGTGCCTACAACAATGGCAATGATGGATGATCTTATAAGGGTGGGTTTAACCCAGTCGACGTTATTCAAGAATCTATCCTCTTCTTCAATATGATGTTATTTCAAGCAAGAAATTTCTGCTCCATCCGTAGATCAATTAGTTCCTTTTTAGTCTTTGCCTATAGATGTTTAGGGTGTTTGAACTATTAAAATTAAATAATTAATCGAGTTAACTTAATGATTTAAAAGACCTTTATCTATAAGTCCTGCAGTCGTCCTGAAATTGATAACATGTATTGTATTTACATCTTAATGATCCGTCTATAAGATGTATTAAAAATACATTTAAAGAGACGGCAAAGAGGTATTAGTTGTGAACCCAACATCAATAGCCATCGTGAAATCAACTGTTCCGCTTATCCAAGAAGTAGGTACGGATCTGACCAAGCACTTTTATGGTCTTTTATTTGAAGAGAACCCGGAGCTTAAAAATGTCTTTAACATGGTGAGCCAAGCCAACGGTCGCCAGCAATCAACGCTAGCATCATCGATTCTTTCGTATGCAGCGCATATTGATAAATTGGAAGCCATTGGGCCAGAAGTTCATCGTATTGCGGCTAAACACTTTAGTTTGGATGTGCAGCCAGAACATTATCCGATTGTAGGTCGAAATCTACTAAAGGCGATTCGAGAAGTGTTAGGTGAGGATATCGCCACGAATGAAGTGATCGACGCTTGGGCTGAGGCCTATGAGTTATTAGCCAGTATCTTAATCGGGGCGGAAGCTAATCTGTATGACAGCTCGCAAGAGAACCAAGGCTGGTTAGGATTTAAAGACTTTAGTGTAGTGAAGAAGGTAAAAGAGAGTAGTGAAATTACTTCTTTCTATTTAGCGCCTCTAGATGAAAAACCATTACCTAAATATAAAGCGGGTCAGTTTATCAGCGTGAAAATCAAGGATCCCGATCTAGAGTTTACCGAGATCCGCCAGTACAGCTTATCTGATGCACATAGTGAAGATGTGTATCGAATTTCGGTAAAAGCAGAAACTAGTGGTGATGAAAATACGCCAGATGGTTTGGTTTCTAATCATCTACATAGCAAGGTCGAAGAGGGGGATATCGTTCCTGTTCATATGCCTGGTGGCGAGTTCTTTGTAAAAGACAATAACAGGCCTGTTGTACTGATTAGCGGAGGTGTGGGTATCACGCCCGTATTAGGCATGCTTAATGAGCTTATTTTAAAACGAGATTCTCGAAAAATTAGCTGGTTGCACGGTACCCGTTCCAAAGATGTGCATGCATTTGGTGGACATATCAACATGCTAAAAAATGATCTGTCGAATCTTTCTACTGCTACTTTCTATGAAGATATTTACGGTGCCGAGAAGGGTAGAGATTATGACCACCATGGTTATATTACCGCTGATAAGATTAAGCAGTATTGCTCATTAGATGCTGATTTCTTCTTCTGTGGACCGTTGCCATTTATGCATGCCATCCATCAACAGCTAACGGGCTTAAATGTTCCTGAAGAGCAGCTTCATTACGAAGTGTTCGGTCCAAGCTCGACTCTTTAATCGCTAGAAGTTCTGCTCGCCAGGGTTTTGCTGCCAGTCGGTCGTGTTGATGATGTCACATCGCTTTGCATCAGTATGATCGGTTAAAACTGAAACTCGCTCTATCTCCCTCAAGTAGAGCGGGTTAACTGGCGGGTATTTTTATTCATCCCCACCTCAGGCTAAGGTTCTTCTTAGCGTGTTTCGGGAGATCGCTCTGATCTCCCTTTTTTCGTTTTAGTAAAAAGGGTTATTTAAGTTTTACTACTTCGCAACTCAGTAGTTCTGATAATTTTTTAGATGCTTCTTCGATACTTGACCGACTTTGATTTTCTAACAAAAGAATTCTTTGACCACCATGTTTAATAGCATTTAATTGGTAATAAATTACTAAACGGCTGTTTTTACAGGGGTGAGAAATGACCTGAAGGCACTGAATTTCTGGGTTAGAAGCTTGTAGCTTGTCAGGGAGTAAATTTGAATTGCTGGATTTATAAATGCCGGTGTTGTTGATATGAAACTGCTGCTTGGGACGTAGCTCAGCATAGGCTAGATAGATAGCGGTTCCAGCGAGAGCAGCCAAACCCAAGATAGAAACGACCTCATTTGAATCTATAGTGCTGATGTCTGTTAAAACAAAAGGAAGAATTATTGCAGTGGTAATAATTACTAAGCCTATGATATTCAATGAATTTACCCGATCTGCAAATACGCGCTTAGTGATAAAACTGTTGTTGGCTGTAGAAAGAGTCGTGAAAAAGTTATTGTCGGGCAAAGGCTTCCATTCAAAGCAGCGTAACGCGGAATTTTCAGGTTTTGTTAGTTGGACGGAGTAGTTATATACCTGAGAGGGTGCTTTAAAAGCCCGTATATATTCGCAGAATACCTCTTTAAATTTTACTGTCATGAGATAGTAAATATTAGCTAGGGCTAAACCAATACTAAGTGCACTTAAAATAAAGTTGGCAGGGAAGTTTAATAAATAGAAGTAGATAAATAGCAGAAATAAATTAACAAGAACTGATATTAAAGAGAGAAATACATTGGTCATAGAAATTGTTAGTTAATGAGTTAATTGTATGAAAAATATACTTATGCTCAAGAGCAAATAGGGTACTATCCCTGCTTCATCGATGATAACACCGTAAAGGATTTTTTCATGTGTAATGTCTTTAAGCGACTACTGATTCTAATGTCTAGCGCATTAATGGCTATGCAGGTGCAGGCTGCTGGGGTATCAGAAGTAATCTATTTTATTCAAGAAAACGGCGAAGATTATGTTAGCTATACCACCACGCGAACGCGTTATAGTAGCTACAATCTGTGGTTAAAGAAGCAAGAGGATGATGACGGTACAGAGGAAAAAGCATTAGCTGATTACCTGTATATTTTCCCTAAAGAGTACCGTTGGAATACTAATAAAAAACCTTCTCATAACATTATCACTTTCAGTGGTGGTGATTTTGCGCTCATGAAAATGGGTAATTTCCGGGATGAAAAACAGTTAATTCTGGATGCTAACGGAACTTTCCAAATCAGCAATTGGGATGGTAAAACCAAGAATAAGAAAGGCCGCTTCGGTAAATGGAATACCGGTGGTTTTGATAAGGTTGCTATGGTGTTTGTGATGCCGCAAAACTTGGAGGTTGTGAGCCACAAAGCCAACCGTGAAGGGCAGTGGGTACAAAGAAACAACAGTCTTGCCTTCTATGCTGACTCTGTAAATGATCTTGTGTTTGAGCTGCAATATCGTCATAAAAGCCAAAAGTCTTTCACTAACCTGAAACAGGAATTGGAAGGCGTAGAGGTTGCTCAAACAACTGCTGGGGTTAAGCTTACTTTGGGTTCTCAAGTGCTATTTGCATCAGGCAGTAGCGAGCTTTCCAAAGAAGGTATCGCATTGATCGAAAAATTGGCAGCTGCGATTAAACAAGATCAGAATAAAATTGTTGTTGCCGGCCATACTGACAATGTTCAGGTGAAAGGCGCTTTAACGGCTAAGTACCCAACCAACTGGGAGCTTTCTTCTGCAAGAGCATTGAGTGTATTGCATAAGCTTGTTGAACTCGGTGTTGCTGAAGAGCGTCTACAGGCTCGAGCGTTTGCTGATCAACAGCCTGTTGCGGATAACAACACTGTTGAGGGGCGCGCTAAAAACCGTCGTATTGAAGTGTTGCTGGTTGAATAAGCTTACTTAAGTTTTTAAGGGCGCATTGCGAATTTTTGACTATGAAAAAAACAGTCTTAAAATTTATATTTTTAGGTGGCTTTGGCTACCTATTGCTTTGCGCCTTTCTCTATTTTAATCAAGACAGCCTCCTGTATTTTCCACAAGAACGTAAAGTAAATAGTAAAGAGCATACCCTGTTGATCCCTACTGAAGTAGGCAATACGGTAGTTACCATTCAAGCAAGAAACACAGGTAAAGCTCTTATCTATTTCGGTGGAAATGCTGAAGATGTATCGCAACGCTTAGCCAAGTTTAAGCAAACTTTTCCAGAACACTCATTATACCTAATGCATTATCGAGGCTATGGTAGTGATGGAACTCCGCGAGAAGAAGCAATCTATCAAGACGCACTGGCTTTGTACCAACAAGTGGCTAAAGATAACGCTGAAATTGTACTGATGGGGCGAAGTTTGGGAACGGGTATCGCTACTCGATTAGCAGCTGAAAAAACAGTTCAGCAGTTAATTTTGATAACGCCTTATAGCAGTATTGAGGATGTAGCGAGTGAGCGTTATTGGGGCATTCCTGTGTCGCTGTTATTAAAAGATAAATACTTATCTTGGCAATATGCACCTAAGGTAAAAGCGAGTACAGCTATTCTCCTTGCAGGTAGAGATACTGTGATCTCTGAAGCAAGTTCGATGAAATTATTTGGTAGCTTTACCGATGGCGTAGCGTCGTTCTACAAGTTTGAAACTGCAGGGCATAACAGTATTTCGTCTGCCCCAAACTACCATGAACTGTTGCGTTCGTTCACCTCGGAATAATTGATAACCGGTTTAACTATGGTTATATCATTTAGGGAATACTATTCATGGTATTTCAGGACGACTTGATGTGCTTGCTCGAAATTATCGAGTAAAAGTTGGGTTAGTTTAGGATCGAACTGACTTCCCGCTTTTTCCTTGAAATAGTCGAATACCTTTTCAGGGCTCCAAGGCGTTTTGTAACAACGTGGTGATATCAGTGCATCGAAGACGTCAGCGATAGCGACTATTCTTCCGTAGATATGAATATCTTCGCCTTTGAGACCTTGCGGATAGCCTTTACCATCCCAGCGTTCATGGTGCTGAAGCGCAATTATACTAGCTGTTTTTAATAACGGCCGTTCTGAATGGCGAAATATATCGAAACCTATCTGACAGTGGGTTTGCATGATTTTGTATTCTTCAGGCGTGAATTTGCCCGGTTTCTTTAAAATTTCGTCAGGTATACCGACTTTGCCAATATCATGTATAGGGGCTGTAGTTTGTATCGTTTCACATTCTTCTTGTGGTAATCCAGCTTTATTTGCGATCAAAGCACTTACCGCTGCAACACGTATTACGTGGCTTGCTGTTTCTTGGCAACGAGTTTCACAGGTGTTACCCATGGCTAAAATAATTTCTTTTTGTGTGAGAATTATCTCCTCGTTTATTTCTTCAAGTTCTTGGTTTCGTTTTAAAACGAGTTCATTAAATTCATTTACTTTGTTTGCAAAATAATCGAGTTCTAAGGCTTCTATTCTTTGTGTATCGATGCTGACATGCTGTTCGTAGCTCTCTTTGGTTTGTTTAACTAACCAGCGTAATGGTGCGGTCACGTTTTTATCGAGGACCCAGAACAAAAGACGTGCGACGCCTATCAAGGTTAATAGGTAAAAAGCCATGAGCGTGTAAAGGTAGGTTGCAGACATCCAACGATATTGAGTGGTGTCCACTTTAAAATCTAAAACAGCGAGCACATCATCGTGCTCGGCATCGTGACAGGTTACGCAGTTCAAGCCGTGTTTAGCTGTTGCCAAGTAGGGGTAAGAGATTTTAATTAAAGCAGGTTCTTCAAATGGATTAGGGAGTTCTAGATAGATCTCTTTGCTATCAAACGTTTGTTGGATTCTTGGAATTGAGAGTAAGTCATTTTGTGTAGGCAGGCTAAACTGGTAATTCATTTTGGGGGTTCGAACGATTTTGAGATCCTCGATACCCGGTAAGGAATTTGCTGTATAGACAATCTCCTCTTTCATTTCAAAAGACCCATCACGCATATGTTGAGTTAATGTGTTCTCAATTGATTGAGCGATGGATATGCCTTTATCACGCATAGTGGAATTAATTAATTCCTGAAAATTAACTCCAATAATAATCAACGTACAGACCAAGAAAGAAAACGCTAACACTAAGATTTTCTTAACCGTGATGGTTTTTATACTTTGCTTCATCAATGTTGTACCAGTTCAGATTAACTAGCGACTAGGTTCTTGCTGATCTAACTTTAGCCTAGCCAATGCATCACTGCGTACTGTTGTGAGGTGCAAATGTAACTAAGCTGAAATAGATCAATTTTTGGTTAAGCTTTAGGATTTTTAACGTTGTTGGAGCGAAACAGGTAGACAAAAACTTAGGGGAGGGGATAACCCTGTTCATGGTTAATTTGGTTTAGCGTTGTTCCCTATAGGCTATACTAAATAGCCTAAATATTATTTGTTCGTAATCCCCATTTCTGAGTTTCTCCAGAGGGTGCTTGTTAATGGAAAGGAATAGGTTTGAAGTCTCCTTAGTAGTAGCTGCTTTACGATCTAAATTGGCTCGAAAAATTGCCTTCTTTGTTTTTCTCTCTCTTGTCATTATTGAAATATTGGTTCTCATTCCTTCTTACCTTAAACGTGAAAATGAGCTGGCTTATAAACAGGAACAATTGGCTAACTTATTGGTTATGAACCTTTTCAGTCGAAGCACCATCCCTTTAGATCTTCGGTCTGTTAAGTCCCTAAATCATTCCCTCTCCACGGATAATATTCTGGGCTTTAAACTAGAAGAAAATGGACAGCCAATGATTAACGTAGGTGATTTGGAGGGCATGGCTTTAGCCTCCAATTTTTCATCAGGCCGTAAAAGTCATTTCCATAGAGAGTATAAGAGGCTAGATATTCAATGGCAGTTGATTGTTCCAGAAGTTGGCAATCGCCTGATCACAATGCGCTTAGATGTAGGGTTTATTGATGAAGAATTAAGAATGTATGTGGGACGTATAGCGGGTTTGGTTCTTATTATTTCTGCCTTCGTGACTTTCAGTACAATGGCCGTGCTGTGGTGGTTAGTTTTGAATCCGATTCGAATGCTTGAAGAGAGGCTGAAAAGTTTTTCTAATTTAGAAAAGGCAAGAAGTGATCTCTCCCCTGAGTTGGTAAGGGATGATGAAATCGGTGAGCTTTTTCTAGAATTTAGACGTATGAGAGAAAGGATTCTAGAGGCGACGGATGAGATTAGTAAGTTGGCAGTAACTGATCAACTTACAGGTTTACATAATCGAAGAAAGCTTGATGATGCAATGCTTTTGGAGATAGAACGAGTGAAACGCTATCAAAAACCTTTATCTATCATTATGTGTGATTTAGATCATTTCAAAATGATTAATGATACCTACGGCCATAAAACAGGTGATGATGTCATTGTTGCTACCGCTCATTTAATTAAAAAGGGAGTACGTGCTAGTGATATTGTCGGTCGTTGGGGTGGGGAGGAGTTCCTTATTATCTGCCCTCACTCTGATCAACAAGGAGCTACAGTTCTAGCAGAAAAGATCAGACTGGATATAGGAGAATACGAAGGTGAACCGAATTTAGTGATTACAGCAAGTTTTGGTGTTGCAGAATATATTTCGGGTGAGGATAGCCAAGCGTTTTTATGCCGAGCTGATAAGGCCTTATATGTTGCGAAGTCAGAAGGCCGAAATCAGGTTCGAGTAGATACATAGGTAGCCCTAACAAATAGAGATTACAGACTATTTATAAACCTCGGCGAGCGTCGGTCTTTCATTCCTTGGGTATTCAAAAATGGAGAGTGAATTACCGTATTTTTCTTTTAGCTTATCGACTAACTCTAGATCGGTCATTAAAGAATAGCTGTGCTTTACATCATCAGCATTTCTAAAGTGGCGCCAGCCATTTGTACTGAAAGAAACGATGATCTCCAAACCGTTTTTAATTACTAATTTTTGCCCAACATTTATTTGTAAATCCCGTAGTCTTTGTTGTTGATTTGGAGTCATTATAGCCAGCTTACTGTTGTCGAAAGGGGCTACACTTTTAAAGTTACTCCTACTGTCTAGCGGCATAATTTTTTTACCTGTGTAATGGTTTAGTTCTGGGTAGGGATATAAGAGGAAGCATGATTTTTTACTTCCTCTGTGCCTAGTTCGTTCTAGGTGAGTATTTCTTTATTCATGTGCATTTTCGGATTTATTTTTCGGACCACATTATCGAGTGCAATAGGGCCGGAACCGTAAATGATGATGTGAGTTAGAAGAAGGCCCCAAATGTAGTGCAAATAAAGAGCCGCTGGCGCTATTTCGATGAGGCTGATAACAGCTACATAATTGACAATGAATAGCCCTACGGCAGAAAAGCGCGTTAATAATCCAGTAAATAATAATATGGGAAGAATTAGCTCGCTCATGGTTCCAAGAACAGCAGCTAGTTCAAATGATAGGAAAGGTACTTGATACTCCTCTTCAAAAAGAAATAGCGTAGTGTCCCAATCCTGTATTTTGGTTAAACCTGCATTGAAAAATACTTGGGCTATGTAAAACCGAGAAAATATAGATGCCACTATATGAGCTTTATTAAGTACTTTTTCGTGGTCTAAATAATTATGGTATGTGCTTCTAATCCAGTGAATCATTGTGAGCTCCTTATCTTATCGTTTGCTGAGTTTTTTTAGCCATTGTTGTTCAATGGCTTCAGATAACCATTGGCTAAAGTCAAACTGATGGAATTGCTCTAGAAGATCAGAAAGGCTGTGGCCAGATTGTATGGCTGAGAACCATCGATACTCTGCTTCAGAGATTGATTTGATGCAGGGAAGATGGTCTTTTTGGTAGATCACAAACCAGTACGGTTTATCTTGAGGTATGAGAACAGTTAATAGGTTTTCACTGTTAAGTAAGTCTTTATTTCTGCCTGGCTGATGGAGTCGCCAAAGCTCATCAACTCTAATGGCACTTGTAAGCAGGTTTATATTTTCTCCTAGTTGGATATAAACAGCGCCTAAATCGGTGTCGGAGAGGTGAGAAAGTGAAGCAATATCAAGATTTGTTACTGTGCTTCTTGCCGCTTGCTTTAAATGCCATTCAAGCTTTGCGGTTGTTTCCAAATAAGGATGTTCTTGATGCAAAGGGCCTTTATTTATTAGAGCTGGTAAGCTTTTACCAAAGTCCGCCCAGTCACCGCTGTTAGGTAGTTCTATCTCTAGAAGCTGCTGAGTTAAAAGCCCCATGGTCTTAGGTCCAAGCATTTTTTCAATTACTGGATAGTTCATACACAGGGCTCTGGTTGCGGTAATTAATAGGTTGTTTCTATAGATTTGAATTCCTTGTTCCTCAGGGTGGAATGGATGTACGGTGGAAGACTGAATGCCGCTGAATATCATATTGATAAGTGCTGCTTGGCGGTTATCTAAAGCAGTGCGTTCAGATGGCATGGGCAAACTCCTCTTTTGGAAGAGTGATATTTTGCATGATTGATTTTGCGTATTCTGCTTGTGTTAATAGTGCATGCCAGGAGGGTAGATCGTTATCCCATTCAATAAGGGTCGTAACCGGACCTGTTAATTGCAATGTGCTTTGGTATAACGCCCAACATTCGTCTGATACGGGCTGGCTATGATCATCAATGATCAATTCACCTTGCTTAATCGAGGTATAGCCTGCTAGGTGAATTTCACCTACGGCGTTTATGGGAATTTGATCTATCCAGTCTTCAGCATTAGTTAAAGCGGGGTGTTCACTGAAATTATGGGCATTAACAAGTAAGTTATTCAGATCCAATAACAGCCCACAACCGGTCAAGTGTACTAATTGTGAGAGAAATTCCGTTTCGCTCATTTGTGAATGTGGAAAAGTAATATATGCGGACAAGTTTTCTACTAGGATTTGCCGACCGAGTAGTTGTTGTACTTGATCAATATTATCCGCCATAACCTTTAGGCTTGCTTGCGTAAACTCAAGCGGTAAAAGATCTCCTGCGTGCACTGATTTCCCATTTAAGTGGCTCCAAGTAAAGCAAGCGTGATCAGAGATTAAAATGGGGTGAATCTGCTGTGACAGGCGCTTTAAGCGCAGCAGATACTCTCTGTTTATCCCAATTGCTGAACCTAGACCCATCGATGTAGAGTGCAAACTAATTGGATACTGTTGAGCAATATCGTTTAATAGTTCAGGGATAATGCCGCCTTCGGCAAAGAAGTTTTCGGCATGCAGTTCTACAAAATCAATGGACGATGTTCCGAGTAATGCCTCCTTATAATGCTGGTGGCGTAAACCGACTCCGACCATAGCTTTACAGGTTTCTTTGGTAAATTTATCCGTGTAGAGGCAGGACATCTTTTTTCTCCTAATGAGTGTATTTCATTACGATTTTTGCTGTTCGGCGTAACGTTTTTTAGCTTCAGCTTTCAATAGGCCTCCCATCTCTTTACACGTACCTTTAGCGACAAGTTTCCATTCACCTGGGTCGTTATCGGTTTTGGACTGGCCTGCACACGAATGTGTGCCGGCTAAATTGCCACAATCATTTTGGCCCGCAAGTGCAACGCCGTAGCACTTTTCTTTACCTGCAGCGTGAGCAGAGGGAAGGGTCGCAATGGTTGAAAGAGCGACTGCTAGAGCGGTTGTTGCTACATGTTGTTTATTGTTCATTTTGGTTTTCTCCTGTTCCTTTGAACTCATGTAAATACGGGGCAGTGTTAATTAATCTTCTGCGTTTGCTTGAGCGATTGTTAAGTCTTCAATGCCACGCCAAATGCGATCTGCAGTTTTGAGGTGACCAGGGATATCAGTCAGCCATTTTTTCTGCACATCTTTATTTAAATTGAGGTAAAGCTTGTGGTCCTTGATATAGAAAGCACTTGGGTCCACGTCTAGCTTCTTGTTAAGTGCTACACCCATTGCACAGTAACCACCAAATTGTGGAGCGTATTTAGCTGCATTTGCTTTAAATAGATCGCGGTTTGATTCATTACTGAAACGATAGATCGCTCCTTCATGCGTTGCGGTGAATTTAGCTGAGCCTTCAATCGCTTGGTTTTGTGTGAAATACGCAACTGGATCGTAACCTTTGATCGCTAAATCGTTGGTTCCAATATTGATTGCTTGAGCAAAGCTCATACTGCTCATTAATAGTGCGCCCGCTGTAGCAGCCATTTTCAGTGTTTTTGTAAATTTCATTTGGTTTTCCTCTATCAGCATTAAATGAACCTCGACGAATTCTGGTTCTAACTGAATGTTGGGTTTTGAGAGAAGGTTAGGACGAACAGGCAAACAGTAAGCCGCTAGCAGTCCTGTAAATGGAGTTGATGCTCCAAAACTTGGTTGGGGTACTGATTTACGAAATTCTGCTTTTGCAATAGGGGAGATTAAGGCACTACATATCAAGCTGAAGGTCATTGCCTTGTTTAGCCGAGATTTAACAAATTTAGATAACGTGCTGACTGAAGATAAGTTAAATCCGCAGAATAGAGTTGAAACAACCTGATTCATAAATCCCTCCCTAAATTGGTAGAACGGTTTGTCTACTTAATAAAATAGACAAATCGGTCTACTTGTGTCAATCGTTTTTTATAAATTAATTTTCAAAAAGTAGAAGAACCATTTGAGCTAGACGCATAAACTCAGTTGGTGTTTTTTGTTAGAAGTAGACAAAACGTACTACTTTTGCCAAGATAAAATGGCTTTGATAGGAGATAACAATGAGTCAAAAGAGGCAGTTACTGATTGATACTGCGTTAAAGCTTTTTTACAAAAATGGCATTAACTCCATCGGTATAAATGAAATTTTAAAGTCGTCAGGGGTTGCTAAACGTACCCTTTATAATCATTTCGAAAGTAAAGATGCATTGGTGTTGGCAGCCTTAGAGCAGAGGCATGACAACTTTATGGCCTGGTTAGAGAAAAAGCTGGTTGCTACTCAATCTGAAACAGATGTAATTGAAGCTGTGTTTAATGCATTAAATGGTTGGTTTAAGGGCTTGGAAGCAGAACTAGGAGATTTTCGAGGTTGCTTTTTCATTAATACATCAGCCGAATTCAGTGATGCTGAATGTGAAATTTCTCAATACTGCGGTTACCACAAACAAGAGGTTAGAAATTTAATCCAGAAGTATTTAGGAAAGGGTAATCCTGATCTTTTGGATGCAATTTGTATTATGCAAGAAGGGGCTATTACGATGGCCTATATGACAGGAAATTGCGATGAAATAACCGATAAAAGTATCGAAATACTTAAAAAACTCAAATGGCCTAGGGGCAAGTAGTCACTTTTAACCAGAGTTATTTTTAGTAAATTTATCTATTTCTTTCTTACTTTGGTTTCATACATGGTCATCAACGAAACTTAGTTTATGGCCATTCATTTCCCAAAAGCTATTAAGGGGGGGGCTTTATATTTGAATTTTTCTAAAGTACATGCAGATTAACTCACTACTTTACTTTCTGAACTTTCTTAAAGTACTGGTCATATAGATTTTGTGTGTACCCTTCTTGTTTAAGCTGATCTAATGCTTGGTAAAACTGATAAGCAACTGAATTTTGGTCCACTATGGTATAAAAGTTCTCAATGCTTATATCTGCGTCAGGGGAAAAACTGGGGTTTGGGTATTCTGAGAAGAGCTTTGACTTACGAGAAAATCCCATGTTCATCGGTATAAAGGTTTGATTGATCGCATTAGGGTGAATTTTAATACCGATATCTTCATATTTTTCTATGTCATTCAGTTTTTGGTAGTGATCTACTATCTCTATATCCGCAATGTAGAAGTCACCTCTACCTGTGTTGAGCGCTTCTATTACTTTTTCCATAGATAGCTTGCCCATTTTCGAGATTGTTAGCTTGGGGTAGATTTGGTCCCATTCGAGTTTGCTACTTGAAAGTTCAACAATCAGCCGGCCTTCAATTTCATCCATTGATTCAATTTCAGCTTGGTTATCTAGGGTTATTAGAACCTCTTTCGTTTGTAGACCGTTTGGTAAATAGAACAGATAACCCGTTCTCTTTTGAGAAAAAGAGGAGCCAGGGTAGAAATCTACAGTCCCCCTAGCGAGTTCAAAGTGAAGTCGTTTTTTTGGGATTCTGACAACAACTAGCTCATAGCCGATACGTTCAGCTGCTTTTTGAAATAGATCTAAATAAAGACCTGAGTTATCCCCGTTGCTACCAATCAAAGGCGGTTTAGCAATCGCTTTGTAGCCCATAATGATGGTTTTCTCATTTGCGTTAGCCAAGGGCGACAGTGCGAATAAAAGGAGAAACAGGGATAGGAAATACTTCATATTTTTCTCGGAGTTGAACTAGAAAGTCGGCTTTCTTAGAAGCTAAAACTACTTCCAGTATAGCTAACATTCTTTTATGAAGTGTAAATAGTTAGTTATCACCTCAGGGTTTATATCCTTGCAATTTGTCCGTTAATAATTGCGCCAAATTGGTGCAGTATACTTGCGTTGTTAAGTGTAATTTTTTGTAGTTAATGACCTAAAGGCTAGCTTTGAAATGAGCAGTAAAACGTTATTCAGTGGTATGAGCATTAGTAAAAAGCTGAGAATCAACTTTTTGTTGATCGGTTTGATCCCATTTGCCGTATTGGCTTTGATCGCTATCTACAAAGCCAGTAACTCTTTATCCGAGCAGAGTTATCAGCAGTTAGATGCTGTTCGTGGTATTAAAACTAAACAGATAAAGAATTTCTTTGAGGTCAGTAAGCGCGATGTATTGGGGTTGTCCAATGTTGTAGCTACATTTATCAAGACTGATACATTGTCCGACGTCCTGTTGGAGGTCAATGCCGAAGGTAAAAATCTATTCTCAAAGTACTTAGATAGTTACGGTTACTACGATCTGTTCCTGATTGAGCCGGATGGTTTTATCTCCTATACGGTGGCATTAGAAGCAGACTATCAAACCAATTTGATAGATGGGGAGTATCAGGATTCCAACTTAGGGGATCTGTTCCGTAAAGTGGTTGAGACAGGGTCTTACGCCATTGCCGATTTTGAACCTTACGCGCCGAGTAATGGCGCACCTGCGGGCTTTATCGGGGCGCCAGTATATAATGATGCTGGTGAGTTGCTACAAGTTGTTGCTCTGCAGATTCCTCTTGATCCGATCAATCAGATAATGGGAATCCGCGAAGGGATGGGGGAAAGCGGTGAGTCTTATCTGGTGGGTTCCGACTATCTTATGCGTTCTGATTCCTATCTTGATCCAGTCAACCATTCTGTTGAAGCTTCATTTGCCAACCCTAAAAAAGGAAGTGTTAAGACTGAAGCAGTGAAGGCTGCATTAAATGGTCAAACGGGGAGCCGGTTGATAGTAGATTACAATGGTAACCCTGTATTGTCGTCATTTGCGCGTTTGGATCTTGAT
The DNA here is from genome assembly GCF_047778075.1 of Neptuniibacter sp. QD57_21. Classification (GTDB taxonomy): domain Bacteria; phylum Pseudomonadota; class Gammaproteobacteria; order Pseudomonadales; family Balneatricaceae; genus Neptuniibacter. The sequence continues at coordinate 1,235,162 of NZ_CP180549.1, forward strand.
GGGGTTAATTGGGCCCTGTTAGTAGAGATTGATGAAGCCGAAGCCTTTGCAGCAGTATCAACCCTAAAGTTAGTTATTGCGATTATCGGTGTTCTAGGTGCCGCCATAATTATCTTTCTTGCGTGGAAAATCTCTGCGGGGATCACGCGACCAATCCTACGCTTATCGAAAACGATTTCGGAGGTTGAAGAAAAAGGCGACTTTTCTGCACGCCTTCCCGTGAATTCACAAGATGAAATTGGTCAGGCCAGCCTTGCTGTAAATAATCTATTGGAGATGACTCAACAAGCGTTAGCTGATACTAAGCAAGTGATGAGTCAAATGGCAGAGGGGAACTTTTCGACTCGGGTTAAGCGTAACTTGAAAGGTGATCTTGCCGATCTGAAAACAGCGATTAATCAGAGTGCCGATCAAACTGAAGCAAGTATGCACGCGATTGGTAAGTTGATGGGGCAACTCTCTGCTGGTGAATTTGATAGTCAAATTGAAACAGAATTACCGGGCCAGTATCAGGTTATGTTAACGACAACTCAGGATGCTATGGCCAATATCGGCAGTGCGATTGTGAGTGTAAATTGCATCATGGCAGCAATGGCTCAGGGTGATTTTGATGGCAGGATAAACGATGTTTTACCTGGGCAGCTCAACACACTGAAAGAAAACCTGAATGATTCTTTAGAAACAATTAGCGCAGCTACGGCTGAGGTCGTCAGAGTTTCAACGCAACAGGCTGAAGGTAACTTAGTTGCAAGAGTTGAAGGAATCTATTCAGGTCGATTTGAAAAGTTACAGGCTTCGATTAACTTTGGTCAACAAAGTATGGGCACGTTAGTTAAAGAGGTAAGAAATGCTGCACGAGATGTAGCAGGGGCGACCAAAGAGATCTCATTAGGGAATCACGATCTTTCAGAACGTACTCAACAGCAAGCTGCTGCTTTAGAAGAAAGCAGTGCAAGTATGGAGCAGATTAGCATCGCTGGGCGAACTACTGCGGGTGATGCACAGCAAGCAAATAAGGTGACTGATCAAGCTCAGGAGCTTTCAAAAAGAGGTAGGGAAGTGATGTCTCGGGCTATCGCTGCGATGACGGAAATCAGAGATTCGAGTAAACGGATTAATGAGATCACAGGGCTCATCGATAGCATTGCTTTCCAAACCAACTTATTAGCGCTTAATGCTGCGGTGGAAGCTGCAAGGGCCGGTGAACAAGGGCGAGGATTTGCGGTCGTTGCAAGCGAAGTTCGTCAGCTATCACAGCGATCTGCTCAAGCGGCTAACGATATTAAGAAACTGATCTCTGATACGGAAGACCGAATTGAAGAAGGGGCGGATCAAGTTCAGCTTTCTTCTGAATCTCTTCAAGGTATTAATGAGAGCATTGAGCAGATGTCAAAATTGGTAGGTCAGATATCTGCTACTAGTAAAAATCAAGCAGATAGCATCGACTCTGTGAGTGGATCTATTATTTCGATTGATGATTCAACTCAGCAAAATGCAGCATTGGTTGAGCAGGTTTCTGCAGCTGCTGAATCAATGCATGATCAGGCGAACAGATTAAACGAGCTGATGACGCGTTTTCATACGGACTAATTAGCTGCCCCAGATTGTGAATAGTTTCCCTTTTGGGCTCAGGGTTGAATACTTGGGCTCGGAAGGGGAATATGGGTTAGCCAATAGAGAACTCTTTTTAGTAGGCTATCGCGTAGATAGCGCTGTTTATTACAGCTAGATTCTCGTGACCTGTTACACATAACTCGCTCCTTTTTCAGTTAGAAGGGAATCAGAGCTTGTAGTTCAAAATAATTGGGTAAACTAGCAATGGCTGTTCCTAACAAAGGATTGATAATGAAAAAATTAATTTTGTTTTTAAGTATTTTAGGACTTGTTGCTTGTAGTGATGAACAGGAAGTGGGCGATGTCTCTCTTGGTGTATTAACCACTAAGGATATTAAGATTAGTGTCTTGGTTGACCCCATAGTGACTGGAGTGACTTGTCATGTGGCGAGTATAGAAGCAGACTTAGATTTTGCTGATCCAAGTGATTCCTCCATCGCCTGCCGCCGTACCGGTGTGATTAATAAAGAAATGCTTGAGAAGATTGATAAATCTAAATCAGGTGAAGTGGTCTTTAAGCAATCAAAAAGTATCTTCTTTAAATCGATGAAGATTCGTCGAATTTACGATCCTAAATCAAAAACCTTAATGTATGTATCTTACTCAACTAAGGAAACGTCGGGTAGTTACAAACACAGCCTATCTACAGTACCGCTCTGGGGAACAGAGGCGTATTAATAATCCAAATTCAAAGTTAAAAACGGAAAATCTTTAATCAGCAGGGAGTTAAGGCAAATACTCACCCTGCTGTGATTCTTTAAAGTACTGTTCCAACTTTCCACTTTCTTTGAGTTTCTTTAAACCTCTATTGAATAAAACAATAAGCTCTTTGTTTTTCTCTACCTTCCTTGAAAGCATTAGATGCATATTGGGTGAATGCAGTGGTTTGGGGTGGTAGGTTATAAATTTTTTAGCCTGTGGATATGCCCTTTGTAGGACGTCATAACCTTGATTGATGGTACTAATAGCAAGATCGATCCTATTGCCTAATACTAGCTTTCCAATATTTTGCTGGTGCGTCTCTACCCTTTGTACAGTAATTATTCGTTGTTTTGCCGCGAGATCGAATTCGTCGTTATAGGCATATCCAGATAACGCCCCAATTTGTAGCCCTTTCAGATCTTCAATAGTATTCCAGTCAAAGGAGTGATCTATATGATGAAAAAAAACACGTGTTTTTTGAAAAATCGGTTCAGAGAAATAGAAATATTTTTCTCGTTCCTTTTTTTTAGTCGCGTAGCCTACGCCATCTAGTTTCCCTTCTAAAATCGAGGGGTACGCTCGCTTCCAAGGCATAAATGTAAAGTTGACTTGTACACCTTCTAAAGCGAAGGCTTCTGATACGATTCTGGATACTACTCCATAGTGCTTTAATTTTTGGCTTTGGTAGGGCGGGTATTCACCTGCAGTGAGATTTACCTCGAGTTGTGAACCTGCAGCGTAATTGGCGGTTATTGCAAAAATAACAAAGATTGGAGATAGCAGCTTCATTTTGACTGAGACCTGAATTAATACCTTCGAGTAGGGAGGAGAAGGCATTTATCCTTACTGAAAATTCTTATCTAGCAATTATAGTTTGTAGTTTGTTAACCAGCTTTCTAACTCTGTTATGGGCATAGGTTTTGCGATGTAATAGCCTTGTTGGAAATCGCAACCTGCAGCTTTAAGCAGATAGTGTTGTTCTTGAGTTTCGACCCCTTCTGCTACGACTGTAATATCTTGGAAGTGGCATAGATCTACCAAGGCTTTTGCCAATGTTTGTTTCTCAGGCATGCTTATTCTATTAACGAGTTCGCGGTCAAATTTGATGATGTCTACTGGATAATCCACCATCTGCATCAGGCTGGTATAGCCCGTGCCGAAGTCATCAATAGCGATTTGAAAACCTAAACTTTGTAATTCACTCAGCCAACCTAAGGCATTCTGCTCTTGGCTTAAGGCAAAAGTTTCAGTGATTTCCAGAATTATTTTATTGAGTGGGATTTGGGTGTTAGCACTGAGTTTCTTGATAGTTTTTATAAAACGTTCAGAACCGATCTCCGCAGATGAAATATTGATAGAGAGTTCAAAGTGCTCTCCAAATAGATCATTCAGTTCGGATAGGTCATTTAGGGCTTTGCAGGCGACCCAAAGGTCAATTTTTTCAAATATTCCAGTACTCTCAGCAATCGGAATGAAAAGGTCGGGTGGAACAAACCCTAACTCATTAGAGTGCCAGCGCAGCAAAGCTTCACAGCCTTTGATTGAACCATCCTTATTGATGATTGGCATATAGTTGAGCGTGAACTCTTTGTCTGGATTTAAGTTCTTTAATTTAGTTTCAACCTCTTTCCTTTGACGATCCCGCTTAGCTAGCTCTTTTGAGTAGACTGCCTGTTTATTTTTACCTGATTTCTTAGCTTGATACATGGCTAAATCAGCGTTTGATATTAGCTGAGAGAGTGTATGGCCATCTTGAGGGTAGGTAGCTAAGCCGATACTGGCTGTAACGGGGAAATGACCTAATTCAAAATGATAACCATCGGCAAAAAGGTGCAAAATCTTTTCGCATAGTTTTAGAGCCTGTTCGGTTGATACATTTGGCAACAGTACAATAAATTCATCCCCCGAGAGACGGAAGGCTTGGGGAGCTTCCGCGTCGTATTTTTTGGCGGTGATATTGATAATATTGTTTAATCGTATAGCTACTGCTTGCAGTAATTTATCTCCTACCTCGTGACCGTACTTATCATTTACAAACTTAAAATTATCTAAATCTAGGTAGATCAAACTGATCAAACTTTTGGTTTTTTCAGCTTCTGCTATTTGATGAGATGCAATGTCGTAGAAGGCTGCGCGGTTGGGCAATTCAGTAAGCGCATCAGTTCGGGATTGCAGGTGGCTTTTTTGATAGGACTGATGCAGTTGTTCATAAAGGTTATGGAATTTCCGACCAAGCCTGCCAATTTCGTCATCTGATTGTGGAGGATCAATATTTTGTCTTTCGTGTGTTGTAATCTCAGTCAGCTGCTTATCAAGTCGAGAAATAGGGGCTGTGATAAATTTCCGGATTAACAGTTGAAGTAATGTGAAGGTTATTAAAGAACCTAGAATAACAATGAAGAGTAAGCGTTGTTTAAGGTTGGCAAGTAGATTGCCTAAATAAGCCGGTGAAGGAGTTATACCTAAATAGTAGTTAGATTTTAGCTGGACATTAGCGTACAACTTATTGGCTTGGGGACGATTATATTTATCGGAAAATACGACGATTGCTTGGAACTCTTCTTGTACTTCTTGCAACAGTGAATCGAATGCTTTCGGCTTTGCCGCGATAATGACTTTAAATGTATCTTCCAGTTGAATGAGTAATGGGGTGGTAAGGGTACGTGAATCGATCGCAATCCCTTGTTGCATTATGGAGCCCTGAGTTTGAAAGTGGTGCTCCCAAATATTCAGTTTCTTTTTTGCCCTGATATTTTCTGCTAGACGTAATTGTTCTTTTCGAATGGTAGAAAAGGGGTCAGTACTGTTTTCTATGTAAAAAAGTACATCATCATTTGCATCTAGAACCGCTAGGGACACGAACTCAGTCAAATTATTGAAATAGCGTTCGATAGCCGATTCTAAATTGTTTGTCAGCATCCGATCCCGGTAAATATTACTCGTGTCTCTAATGAAGTTTTCCAGCGTTTCACCTTCAAGTAATGACACAAGGTAGGCATCAAGGAAGCGATCATAGGTTGAAAATTCAGAGTGAAGTGCACTTAAACGTAGATTTAGTTTGTGTTGTTCTAGTCTTTGAATGGATTGGCTTTGTTGCTCGTACGCAACCAAGGCGGCTAGCGTATAGCTGATAAAAATAATCGGCAGTATTAAAAAGCTAGCGCGTTTGTTTAGATTCATGAATATTAACTATAGCATTCGTGATTCGTAGGCGTTGTTTAATATTTTCGTTGCTTAGTTTTTTATAGAGTTCGCTTTTATTTTGAATCGCTTGGCTAGGGAATACTTCGGGGTTATTCCTAAATGTTTCTGATAATTCTGCCATTGCTGAATTATTAGGAGTGGCGTAGTGGAGGCGTTCAGCGTTCTCCGCGGCAACTTTAGGTTGGTTTAAGTATTCAATAAAATTTAGAGCAGTATCAATATGTTTGGAGTTAGAAGGGATTGCCAAACAGTCAACCCAAAGTACGGTACCTTCTTCAGGAACAACGTATTTCCATAGACCTTCTTTTCCAACCCTTTCATTCATCGCTAATTGATCGCCTCCATATCCAACGGTCATGTAAAGCTGGTCCGCTTGTGGAGACGATTCAAGAAAGGTGATGGGGTAATCGTATGTTAGAACATAGTCAGCTTGGTCCTTTAAGGCATTAAAGGTTCTTTTTAAAATATCTAAATTGTCAGTATTTAGCGGATCACCATTCATAAAGAGTACAGGCGCTAATAGATCGGTGTAATCATTTAGCATACCTATATGACCTTTCAGCTCTTCGGAGGGCTGGATTATTTCTTTCCAAGAACTAGGAGGGCTGACCTTATCAGATCTATAGATTATGCCTAACGTTCCCCAAAAATAGGGAACTGCATATTTTCCGCATCGCTCACGCCAAAAATTCCCTATCAGTTTAATGCTGGGCAAATTCTGTTCGTGGATCTCTACAAATCGTCCTTCTTCACCGAAACGCTCCGCAACGATCTCGTCAACAACCGCAATGTCGATATTGTGTTGGTGCGCTTCAAGGAGTAGGGCGTCGCGTTTTTCATCGCTATCGAACTTAATGATTTCAACATGATGACCAGTGCTGGTCTCCCACTCTTGTTTTACTTTAGGGTCTAGGTAGGCGTCCCAGTTGAGCATTTGAATAGTTTCAGCGTGGAGCTGAAGAGGCAGGAATAATAGAAAAAAACACCAAAAGAATCGCATGCCAGACCCTCGTTATTATTATTTTCAATTAGGCTCAATTAGTATTGCCTTTTTTATAGCAGCCTTCGAAAGCTAATGATAGAGGGGAGTTGATGTGTTCGAGAACCTTAAGAGAAGAAATAGATTAATAGGGATTAAACAATAAGGAGTGGTAATGGCATTGCACCATTACCCCTCGCTAAGTATTACACTTGGAAGTGCTGAACTTGTTGACGTAGCTCTCGTGCTAGAGAAGCGAGCTGTTCGCTATTGTTTGCTGTAAGTGTTGCGCCACCTTGGGTTTGTTCCGCAATCATTGAGATGTTATTTAGGTTGTTACTCATCTCTTCGGCTACTTGGCTTTGTTGTTGGACTACTTCAGCAACAGCACTGTTCATTTCCATGATCTGCTGAACATTGAGTACGATGTCATTGAGGTGTTCACCAGCTGAGGCAGCACGATCAATACAGTTTTGCGCTTCAGAATGACTGTTGCTCATCATACTGACTGCACCTTGGCAGGCGTTTTTCAGACGGTCGTTCAGTGATTGAATCTGGTCAGTTGATTCAGATGTGCGCTTTGCTAGAACTCGGACTTCATCTGCGACTACGGCAAACCCTCGACCTTGCTCACCTGCTCGTGCCGCTTCAATCGCAGCATTTAGAGCAAGTAAATTTGTTTGATCAGAGATATCTCGGATAACACTGAGAATGCTTTCTACTTGTAGCGTGTCTTGTTCGAGCTTAGTAATCACATCGGCTTGGGACTGAACTTGCGCAGCGAGATCATTAATTGCAGAGATTGTGGTTCGAACAATTTCATCTCCCAAGCGTGCAGTACTTTCTGCTTGCACAGTTATCTCTGCAGTTTGTTGGGCATTGTTTGCAACATCTTGTGCAGTTGCTGACATCTCTTGCATAGCGGTTGCCAATAACTGAGTCTCACCATGTTGCTGTTTAACGCCTGCGGAAGTTTGTTCAGTTGTTGAAGCCATTTGTTCTGCTGAACTCAGAATATGGTGGCTTGAGTTAGTCAGTTTTTGAATCAGCTGTTGTTGGATATCAAGGGTATGGTTTATCGCTTTACTAACATCGCCCAACTCATCTTGGTTTTTAATATCAATTCGAGCCATTAGTTTGCCTTTAGCGACATTCTCCATAACTTTGGTCATGTGACTCAGTGGCTGAGTGATAGAGCGTGAAATGATACTAGATAGCCAAACGACGAATGGGATAACAACAGCCAGGAAAACTAAAGCTTCTGTTAGTCTTGAATAAAAACTGGCATCTAAATCATCAACATAAACGCCTGTACCGATCACCCAACCCCAAGGTTCAAAAAGTTTGAAGTAGGAAATCTTTTCTACCGCGATACTTTTACCTGGTCGAGGCCATAGATAATCTTCATAGCCTTCGTTATTTTGACGTGCAGTATTAGCAATATTTGTGAATAGGGATTTGCCCTGGCCGTCTTTAAAACTGCTCATATCTTTGCCATCAAGTTCAGGCTTGATGGGGTGCATGATCATGCGAGCATCAAGATCATTGATCCATACATAATTGTCATTGTCATAGCGCATCGCTTGAAGGGCTGAAAGTGCTTGAGTTTGAGCGGCGGTTTGGTTCAAAACACCTGCAGTTTGCTGTTGCTGGAAATGATCAATAATACTGTATGCCATAGATACAGCATGATTGGACTGAAGTTTTCGTTCTTGTAATAAATCTGCTCTGTATTCCCAGAGGTCGAACGCCTTCATAGCGATACTCACACTGAGTAATAACAGGATGATTGCTGTTAACTTGTGAGTAACAGACATCTTAGTGACAACCATCGTACTTAGACCCTTTAGTAATTAGGTTATATCGAATTTCCGCTTATTGGTGTTCAATCGATGATCACTTTATATTAGGAATCATATAAGTAACCGAAGGTATTGTTTTTATGATGCTTTCTGAGGGACTTTGAGGAGTAAATAACCATTTGAAAATAAAGGTTAATTTGCTGTTTTGTAAACGGTTGTTTTAATTAGTATGGAGCAGGCTTATAAGTACTGGGGAGCCTGCTCTATACATGTTTATTTAATTTATTAAGCAATATATGCGCGTAAGTAGTTCTGAGGGAGGCGTATTTTTGGGATCATTTAGATACTCTTCGAAGGGAGGAAAGTCGGCTGCTTCCATGCCACTTTGTGGTAGCCACTCTCCGAAGAACCAATCATACGGTTTTTCTAGCTCTGAATAAGGGCCTTTAAATAGAATTGTTGCGCATCTGCCTGCGGGTATCTCCATATATTCTGGTGGGTTTGAATCGGCTTCGCTCAGAGGTTTTTCTATGGTCATGCAGGCATGGGAGCGTAGTTCAGATTTTTCTATGCTGCCTGGGTCATTGTAGTAGATACCAAACGAACGAGTTTTGTCTGTGACAAGATCATGAGTTCCGGCAAATATAAACAGTTTTTCAAATGCTTGCCCTATATTCATGTAGTCTCCCTGATGTTCGTACCCGATCAGACCCTGCTTTTCTAGATTAATAAATTCAACATTAAACATGTTTCGTTGCTCCTGCACTATATGTTGGATATTAGCTTGAAAACTCTTTTCCTGAGGCGAATACTGTTTATGGCCTGCTCGGTATGCACTAGGTGTCTCTTCGTATTGCTTATGAAAAGCACGGCTAAACGCTTCTAAGCTGGTATAGGAAACTGATTGCGCAATGGTAAGTATTGAGAAATCAGTCCGAATGAGTTTTGAGGCTGCTTTTTGCAGGCGAAGACGACGTACCGTAGCGTTAATGGTTTCATCAGTGACTCTTCGATAGATCCGGTGGAAATGGTAGGGGGACATAGCGGCAATATCAGCCAGAATGTTCACATCTAAATCCTTATCCAGATTCTCGTAGATATAGTCGATTACTTTACATAAGCGACGCCTGTAGTTGTTTCCGGTACTTTTTTTCATGTGTCTCCTCCTACCTCCATGCTAAAGGAACTCAATTTGATAATGTTTGCGTACTTTATAGTAACGTTGATTATTAAAAATAATTTAGATCTTAACTTATTGAAGTGAAAAGGTTTTGCAGAGGTTTTTAAGTTAATAATCCTATGATTAATAAGGGAATTGTGATACCAATGGAGCTAACTAGATCCCTATTACACTTTGAGAAAGATAGTGAATAGACAGAAGCGCATTAGTTTCTATAGTTAATTTTGAACCCAATTGCAGTTGTGAAGTTATAGTCTGTCTGGAGTAGATTATGTTTCATCAGGTCTTAAAGTGCCTTCTTTTATCCTTCTCTTCTATGTTGTTACTGCTGGGAGTTTCTGGCTGCACTGAGAAAGAAGAAAAGATATATACATGGCAGTTGCAGTCACAGGCGACTGAAACCAGTATTGATTTCAAAGAACTCAAGCGTTTTGCTGATAATATTAAAGCGATGAGTAGTGGGCGTTTAATTATTAAGGCTCACCCTGGTGGTGTAATTACAGGTGGCCCAGATATCTATAATGCGGTTAAAGAGCGTCGAGTTGAAATGGGGAATGGTTGGCCGAATTGGTGGTCAGGTCAGCATCCAGCTTGGGCTTTGATGAATGCAGGGCCATTTGATTTTATGAACCTTGATGGCTCGATGATGTTTTTTTATGCCGGAGAAGGCCAACGACTAGCAAATGAACTAGCAAACCCTGATGGTATAATGTGGCGTCCAGCTTGGTGGGCTGGAATGGAGTTCGGGTTACTGTCGAAAACTGAGATTACAGGTCTAGATGATCTTCACGCTAAAAAAATTCGTATCGGACCAGGGTTACCGGGAGAAGTTTTAGCTGCAGCTGCTGGCGCTTATACACTTCCAACTGTGCCCCAGGAGATACGCCCTGCGCTGGAAAAAGGTGATCTTGATGCAGTGGAGTGGACCACCGCAGGTGGGGCTTGGAATCTTGGTTTGCATGATATCAGTAAGCATGCAATTGTCCCTGCAATCTGGCAACCATCTGTACTCGCTGATTTCCTAATCAACAAAGAGGCCTTCGATGAATTACCACCCGATTTGCAGGCTATTCTTGAAACGGCAATTAAGTCCTATACTTTAACCACTACGTTGAAGGCGAAGACGGAAGATTTTGAGGCCTTTAATCTATTCTTAGCGAATGATTTTAATATCAATACATGGAGCCCCGAGGATATTGAGCGTTGGAGACTTGTGTCTGATAGCATCTTAGAAGACTACGCTTCTCGTGATCCGTTGAGTAAGAAAATCATTGAGAAAAAACAAGAGTTCAAGGACGCTTACAACAACTATTATCAATGGTTTGGGCCATACGATAAATAATGTTTAGTAGACTGACCGTTCGTCTCCTTGTCATTCTGAGTTTAATCACTTTCTTGGTAATGACTGTTTTTGTGATCGTGCGATTTAGCGTTGCTTCCGAATTAATGCAGAGCAATCTGCAAGAGCGAGGCCACTCGGTTGCAGAGCGCGTGGCTAATTCGGTTAGGCCTACAATCTGGAACGTCTATAAAAAAGCTTATGATCGTACTTATTCCGTAGAGTTAGCCTCCGCTATTTTAGATTCTGAAATGGCTTCACCCTTTGTGGAGGGGATCAAGGTCTACGGGAATTTTGGTCACCTTTACATGGGACGAATCAAAATTGATGGTGAGATTCGCCAATTTGAGGAGAAAAAGTACGCTGGTGTTTGGGCTGGCGTTGATAACCGAATCCGCTATCCGATAAAAAGTGGTGAGGTTAGCATCGGTAATGTGGAGGTAATTTACAGCGATAAAGCTTTAACCGAAAGCCTCTACCAAAATCTTATCGTTGAAATTACTCAAGTAGCGGTAGTTAGTCTGCTGTTTGTAGGTTCGCTTTATATCATTCTACGATTTGCGCTTGTATCTCCCATGCGCTCACTTCAAGTTGCTCAACGAGCCTTAGATTCTTTAGATGAAGCTGTATTTGTAACCAATGAGTATGGCAGCTTAGTCGATATTAATCCTGCTTACAGCAAAATAACCTTTTATCAAGAAAGCGAGATCTTAGGTTTGCTTCCTGATATCCAACCTCTTGACGATAGTAGTGTGGATTTTAGAGCAATGGTTGCTGATAACTTTCTTCACGAAGGTAGTTGGTCGGGTGAGGTTATTGGGCGGAAAAAAGATGGAAGTACTTTCCCTGGCTGGTTAAATCTAAATAGGGTAGAGCGCCAAGACGATGAGGTTACATATGTTGGTGTCTTATCGGATATTGCAGATAAAAAAGAGTCGGAAGCAAAGCTCCATGCCTTAGCTTATTACGATTCGTTGACTGATATGCCTAATCGTCATTCTTTCTTGATGCGTTTAGATGAAGAGATTAAACGTGCACGAAGGGAAAAATCTAAAGTGGGATTACTCTATTTAGATTTAGATAACTTTAAATGGGCAAATGACCAGTTTGGGCATGCCGTCGGGGATAAACTACTTATCAGTGCTGCTGAAAAATTTAAAAAGCGATTAAGGGATTCGGATAATTTATATCGCATTGGTGGCGATGAATTCACTGTAATTGTAACCCATTTTGATGATGCCACTGACCTCATTGGTCTCGCTGATGATCTGGTTGTGCAAGCCGGTGAAGATTTTATTATTGATGGTCATGTAATAAAACCGGGAGCGAGTGTTGGTATCTCTACTTTTCCTAATGACTCTGATAATGGAAAAGACCTTATCATTCAGGCGGATACTGCTATGTACCAGGCCAAGGAAGCTGGCCGAGGGCAAGTACGCTTTTTCTCCTCTGATTTGGAACTGAAAAGGCAGGCTCAACAGCGAATTGAACAAGAGCTCAAGCAAGCGCTGAGTAATAACGAGCTTCAATTGTTCTATCAACCTAAAGTTCGAATACAAGATGGCAAGTATGTTTATGACAGTGCTGAAGCGTTGATTCGCTGGTTTGATGATGGCGAGGTGGTTTATCACCCAGATCAATTTATAGAGATAGCAGAAAAGAGCGACCTTATCTGCGACTTAGGCTATTGGGTAATTTTTCAAGTATGTAAGCAGTTAGCTGAATGGAAAGAGGAGGGAATCGTTGGACATAAAGTTGCTATCAATCTTTCTCCGAGACAGCTTAAAGACGCTAACCTATTTGATTATCTGCTGGAGAGAATGACACGCTTTGATATAGACCCGGGGCAGCTTGAGCTAGAGATTACTGAATATGCAGTCATAGAAAACATTGAACATTCTGTAAGTACTCTTAACAAACTGAAAACACTCGGGGTTTCTATTGCGATGGATGACTTTGGTACAGGTTATTCTTCTTTGAGCTATCTTAAACAGTTGCCTGTTGATGTTTTGAAAATCGACCGATCTTTTATTCATACCTTGCCATTTGAGCAGGGTGATATCGCGATTGTAAATGCTATTTTTTCCATGGCTGCAGCATTAAATATAGAAGTGGTTGCAGAAGGGGTAGAGACATCTGATCAGTTGAGTTTTTTGATTCGGCATCGATGCCATATGGCACAAGGCTACTATTTCTCTCCCCCAATTGCGCCTGAGGATTATTCTGCTTGGCTAACTGAACACTCAAATTCTCATGGGAAGGGTATATAGATGAAGTTAACGATAGAGCTCTTCTTTGGAATATAAGCGCTCAAGTTGTTGGCGTTCTACTTTCTTTAAACTTTTCACGACTAAGCCATAAGAGCGATCAATAAGGCGTTCGATCTCTTTTGTAGGAATGGAATCTTTTAAAACAACGCTTATCCAGTGTTTCTTTGACATGTGGTAAGCGCTACGTACTTCAGGGAAAACATCCCTCAGCATAATCGCTTCTTCAGGATCACATTTCAGATTAAGGAAGTGGTAATTTGCAAATTCAGGCCCTAACTCTTTGCCTGTCGTTCCACACTGCCCTAACAAGGCAAACATCTTTCCTTTGACCTTAAAGACCGGTACATCAGGCATAAAGGGGAAATCCAGTTGTGATTCTGGACGGGATAGACAGTATTCCTGAGCGCTTTTCGCATCCATGTGTTTTGCCAATAATTTGAATGGTATTGAAAAATAAAACCCTGCTTTAAATATAATGCCTGATTAAAGCAGGGTTTAGCTATACCAGACAGGTTACTTCATTGCTTGTTCTGTAAGGATATGTTCGTAAGAGAACAAGTGATGGCTGTCTTTGTAAGGTGCATGACAAGCGGCGCAAGCAGTTAGATCTTTATTGGCACGTTTGCCATCCGGTTTAAATGCAGCAAAATCCCAGTCATCATTGCCCATGCCCTTAGGGTATTCAGTCGCAGCACCTTCACGGCGTTCCATAACCGCTACCAGTGCAAATTTATCTTTTAGGCGTTGACCGAGTTTAGAGGTAAGTACATTACCTTCGTCATCTTTTTTCGCTTTATACACTTCTGCCACAATGACAGAACCGTAAGGTAATTGGCCATTTTCCTGCGTACCGCTCAGACCTTTATCGTTGATATACAAACGAATGTATTGGTCGTGATTTTGAGTGCGATTAAGGGACAAATAAGGAGTGAAATTGGTTTTATAGTCTGCAGGAAAATCAACCTGATCGCCTGGACCCGCCCAGCATAGAGTCGTCGTTAACAGGCCTGTTGCCATAGTGGATAGGAGTTTCATTTTACATCCTCACTGTATTTATTTTTGTTGTAGAAAAAACGCCTTATAAATGTATTTATAATCCATGTTTATTGTTTGATCAATACTCCTTTTGACCCTAGATCTTTTAGGTAAACGGCGAAGCTCTTTTGTATGAAAATTGCTCAAGTAGGTATTGGAGTGGTGGGACTAGTAAAAATGGCAGTTTACTTTATTTGGTCTACAGTGGTTGAAGCACGCATAAATTGTGCAGGGATGTTGAATTAAATTTGTTCCATGGAGGGCCGTGTGATGTTCCGTTCACTCACCATTCGTAAAAAAATCTTAATGTCATTGCTCTTGATGGGACTCGTTCCTTTATTAATTGCTATCAGTGTGGCGATTATCGATAGCAGTGATGCACTTGAACGTTCTGTTTATCAACAGCTGACCGGTATAAGGGAAATAAAAAAGAGCCAAATAGAGAATTATTTTGCAGAGAGGGAGATTGATCTAAACCAATTGGCTGAAATTGTGCGTTTAAGACAGGCTAGTCAGCTAGATAGTTTAGAACCGTATCACGTCTCCGCTTCTTCGGATAAGGCATATGCGAATTTTCAAAAACAAGGCGGCTACTATGATTTGTTTTTGATTAATCCCCAGGGCGATATTTTTTATACGGTCGAGAGGGAACCTGATTTCGGAACAAACCTAATGAATGGTACTTATGCCGATTCAAATTTAGCCCGGTTATTTAAGCAGGTTTTAGGCTCTGGAAAGTTTGGGATTATTGATTTTGCCCCCTACGCTCCTTCAAATGGTGCGGCAGCTGCATTTATAGCACTGCCTATCAAGAATGCTGAAGACTCGATAGAGCTGGTGGTTGCTTTACAGCTATCGATTACTGATATCAACGCCATTATGGGGGAACGTAATGGCTTAGGTGAAACTGGGGAGACCTATTTGGTTGGACCTGATCATTTAATGCGATCTGACTCATTTTTGGACCCTATTCACCATACAGTTTTGGCATCTTTCGCAAATCCTGAGAAAGGCAAGGTTGATACCCAAGCAGCGAATGACGCTTTAGCTCAAAAGACCGGAACAAACATTATTATCGATTACAACGGTAATCCGGTTTTATCCTCCTATACCCCCGTCACTATCAAAGGTTTGCAATGGGCCTTATTAGCTGAAGTGGATGAAGCCGAAGCGTTTGCTCCTATATATGATCTGCAGTGGCTGCTGGGCTCTTTACTAATCAGTTCATTAATCATCATTGTACTAGTGGCTTTAAAGCTTGCCGGATCGCTTGCAAACCCCATCAGTAGAATTTCCCAGCATATGAAAGAGATTGCCAGTGGCAGTGGCGATCTAACGGTAGAATTAGAAGTGAAAGGCAGCGATGAAATAGCTCTGTTATCGAGCCGCTTTAATACGTTTGTAAATAAAATTCGAGAGACCGTCAGTGATGTCGCTGAATCCACAAAAGTGATGGCTGAGGCTACAGAGCAACTCTCTCAAAATGTAGACACAACTCAGGTTTCCATTAATCAGCAACAACAAGACACTAGCCAAGCGGCAGCAGCTATTAATCAGATGACCTCAGCGGTACAGCAAGTTGCATGCAGTACCAGCGAGGCACTGGCAGCAACACATCAAGCACAAAATGATGTTGAAACAGGTTTAAGAGTAACAGAGCAAACCATCGATGTGATTAATGCATTAGCATCTGAGGTCGAGCAAGCCACCCAAGTTATCCAAAGATTGAATAAACAAAGTGATTCTGTAACGACTGTTCTCGAAGTCATTAGAGATATTGCCGACCAAACAAACCTATTGGCGTTAAATGCTGCAATTGAAGCTGCTCGTGCTGGAGACAGCGGCCGAGGCTTTTCTGTTGTGGCTGATGAAGTGCGTAATCTTGCACAAAGAACCCAAGCTTCAACCGAGGAAATTGATACGATTATTACCGATCTACAAGGCTATGCGCGTAGTTCGATGGATGTGATGAATAAAGGTAAGGTCATAGCTGCCAGTGGGGTTGAACAAGTAGCGGAGACCGGTGCTGCACTAGAACGTATTATCACTTCAGTTAATCATCTTACAGAGATGAATACTCAGATTGCGACAGCTTCAGAACAGCAAGCGCACGTTTCTGAAGAGATTAATCGCAGTATTTTGAGTATCGATCAAATTGCACAGGTTAATGCCGATGGAGCGAGCCAAACTCAAGAATCTAATCTGCGTTTATCTGAGCTGAGTAGCCGTTTGAAGCGTTTAGTTGGAGAGTTTAAGCTGACTTAGGTTATTTGGATGATGTCTATTTTGTAGGCTTATTATGGGAAAAGTTACTGTATCTACTTCTTTGGTAATTTGATATCAGGTTAATAGGGCAGCTTTTCAAGCTGCCTGACAATTCGAGGCTTTTCAGTTCATCTAATAGAAATTCGTTTACTTTCCTTCCCCTGCCGCTTTCGTGTAGTAGGTATGTTTGAAAATGGCATCAGCTATAGTTAGCCCTATATAGACGTCGCAATAGCACTCATTTTTTTGTTGATAGGTCCCTCTATGAATAAAATCCTTTAATTACTTAGGGTTACTTTACGAAAGGGAAGGAAGGATCTATAACATAGTAGTGCTTTGGTTTTGTTTTGTTGCTGCTTAAGTAGTGTTTTTGCCTGATACGGTTGTTTCAAAGGCCCATGAGTAGCTTTAATGCGATAAAGAGCAGAATAGTCTGTAAAGATTTGTAGTTATATAGTGCTAGAACGCAATCTTTCTAAGAAAAATAACTGCGTTTAATGGCAAAGGGTGGATGAAGAATGTCTTGGTTTGGCCGTAAAAAAACCTCCAAAAGTAACGTTGAAGATAACGATGTTATTAAGGTCCAGTCGTTAAGTAGCAGAGAAATTTCCGCTGAAAATCTCCAATCACTGAAGTTTGAGGGATCACCTACTGCGCTGGTTTTGGCATTTATATCACCTCACTTAGATTTTGAGGGGACTGTTCGACAGCTAAAATCGGCTTTGCCGGATGTCTCGAAAGTAGTCGGCATCATGACCGCAGGGGAATTAAGTTCGTGTGGGGCGAGTCTTTATCACGAAGCAGATAGCCATTGGGATCACATCGTTGTCCAAAGCTACAGCCAAGCTGTGTTTGCAGATGTTCATATCAGCTCTATCCCTCTGCATTGTGAAGATATTCGATCTGGCAATGTAACGATGACGCGTAAAGAGCGTGTAAATAAACTTGCTGCAGAATTTAGTCGCGTTAATGTACCTTTCGACATTAACTATCAAGATACGTTAGCGCTGACATTCTTCGATGGTTTATCAGCAAGTGAAAACTTTTTCATGCAAGGTTTGTATGAAAGTGGTGAATTCCCATGTTATTTCGTTGGGGGGTCAGCTGGTGGTAAGTTAGATTTCCAGCAAGCGTTGGTTTATGACGGCGATCGCGTCGCACATAACCAAGCTGTAGTGATCTTCGTTAAGTTAGCTGAAAATACTCGTTATGGCGTATTTAAGTCACATAACTTTGAAAAAACACCGACTTCCTTTGTTATTGCAGAATCCGATGTACATTCTCGTGTAGTTAAATCTGTTATCAAAGATGGCAACTATCAGCTAACCAGCATTGTTGATCTGTTATGTGAACACTTTAACTGTTCGGCGTCTAACTTAGGTGATGCTTTGAATGGCTATTCATTTGCGGTAGAGATTGGTGGTGAGCTGTTCGTACGTTCTATCGCAGGTATAAACGAAGCCGATGGCAGTATCGCGTTCTTTTGTGACTTAGACTTTGGTGATCGCCTATTCTTGGTTAAAGCGAAAGATTTTGCGCAAAGTACGAGTCAATCTTTCCGCAACTTTATGCATGGCAAGCCAGGTAAGCCTGTAGCTATGTTGGCAAATGATTGTGTTTTACGTCGTTTAAACAACGCGATGAACTTATCTCAAGTTCATGATTTTGACGACATAAAAGTAGCAGGCTTCTCGACCTTTGGTGAGCTGCTGGGCGTACATATGAACCAGACGCTAACAGCGCTGTTCTTTTTTAAAGTACAGCCGGGCGAACAGTTTAAAGATGAGTATGCGGATAAGTTCCCATTCCACTACAGTAATTTTCGTCAATATTTCTTAAATTCTCGTATCAATAGTCTGGAACAGATTAACTTACTGCAAAGTAACCTTGTTGAATGCATGGGGGAATACCGTCCGTTACTGCGTAAGATGGTCGATAGCTTTGGTCAAGTTGCGGGTTATGCACAAAGTACGGGTAGTGTGCTGAATGATATTCAACGTAGATTTTTAGGCTTCTCTCAAAATATCGAAGCCCAGAGTAGTGAGCGTCAAGCTTTACACACTAAGGTTGAAGACCTGAAGCATAACTCTGAAGAAGTACTATCTATTTTGAGCGTGATCTCGGGTATTGCTGATCAAACAAATTTGTTGGCTTTGAATGCTGCTATAGAAGCGGCACGAGCAGGTGAAGCGGGTCGAGGGTTTGCCGTAGTAGCAGATGAGGTTCGTCAACTTTCGCATAATACCCAGCAAAGTTTGGATCAAACGGGTAAAACAGTTGATGCGGTTACAAGCTCTATCAATTCTATCCGCGAAACAATCACTGATACTGAAGAGTTTATGGTGCAGATCTCGGATAGCTCTAAAAATTTAAGCTCGGAAATGCTGAGTTTGGTTGAGTCCTCCACACAAGCTGATCAACAGGTACGTGATAGTATTGATTATATCTCTGATGTTGAATCGGAGATGGATCACATTGATCGTGAAGTTGAAGCAATTGACCGTTTAAGGCAGTTAGATATTCAGCGTTAAACTGAGTCAAAAGCTTCTAGTCCTAGTAAAAAGCCACATCGATTCATGTGGTTTTTTTTGTTTTGGACAATTGCATGCGGCTAAAAATTATATTTAACCTCTGTCTTATTGCTTTACATATTAAGTTTAATTGTAGTAGTTTGTGCTACCTTAATATTAGGAAGTTTTTATGTAAATAAAATGGCTCCAATCCTAATGTTAACTTAAGCTCGCGTAGCTTTTATTATTTAGGGAGAAATATGATGGAATGGATTCTAGCGTTGTTGGTCGTCACTATTTTGGCTATCTACTTAACAAAGCGCTATAAAGCTCATCGTGAGCAGAATAAAAAAGCAGATAAACGTTATCGAGCTGTGTCGATTGAGTCGGGCTTGTTCCCTTGTTCGGCGGTTGATCAGTTAGGTGATCGACGTTTTTTTCCTGATAAAGCTCCAATGATTCCTCTGCCAAGTTGTAGTGCTTCCAAAGATTGTGAATGCCGTTATCGTCATCATGAGGATCGTCGTGATCCGGAAAATGAAAGGCGTATCGATAATATTATTACGGCCCAAAAAATTGGGGCTCAGCTAAGTGGTAAGTTTTCGGGACGTGATCGACGAAAATTTCATAAAGGTCGTCGTTGGCAAGAGCGCCAAGCCAATCAAATTTGAAAATTCCTTCCTGTAGCATTCCCGCTTTGTTAAATCGTGTTCTGAAAGGCTATGATACTCCTCATGTTTTTTAGTGAGTGAACTAGGGCTGATGAACAAAGTTTATATAAGCGCTCAGCAGTTGTTAGAAGATTCTACCCAGATGGCGCTGCAGATTTTTGAGAGTGGTTTTCGCCCCGATTACATCGTCGGAGTCTGGCGAGGGGGCGCGCCTGTAGGAATCTCGGTACAGGAAGTACTAGCTTGCCTAGGCATTCAGTCTGATCATATTGCAATTCGAACCTCATCTTATACTGGTATAGGTGAGCGCAGCCGACAGATCAAAGTACATGGTTTAACTTATCTGATTAAGCGTTTAGAGTCTGAGGATTCTCTGCTTATCGTAGATGATGTACATGATTCAGGTCTCAGCATTGCGCAAACGATAAAACAGATAAAAGCGGCCTGTAAGAAGAATACGCCAGAGATCAAAATCGCCACCCCATATTACAAACCTGCAAATAACCAAACCGATTCGGAGCCTGATTTCTATGTGCATAAAAGTCAGGATTGGTTAGTGTTTCCTCATGAACTTGAAGGTTTGACCCAAGCTGAAATTTTACAGAATAAACCCGAATTTGCGGTTGTCGCTGCCAAGATGGCTGAGCTAGGGCGTTTTTAACAGCCCTATTACGATTAACATGGAACCCTTATGAAAGTATCGGAAAGAGATGGTAAGAAGCGTTGCTTTGGGAATAAACCAGGGCAAGAGTTTTATGCCGATTATCATGATAATGAATGGGGTATTCCAGAAGACGATGATCAAAAACTCTTCGAAATGTTGATTCTCGAAGGTGCTCAGGCCGGCCTAAGTTGGGAAACTGTTTTGCGTAAAAGGGAAGGGTATCGTAAAGCCTTTTATAACTTTGATGTCGAAAAAGTTATGAACATGACTGATGCTGAGCTGGAAGCGCTTCGTGAAAACCCAGAGATTATCCGCAATAAGCTTAAAATCTATTCAGCGCGTAAAAATGCGTTAGCTTTCCGTGCAATACAAAAAGAGTTTGGCTCGTTTTCAAGTTATCTGTGGGCTTATGTTGATAATACGCAGATTGTGAATCATTGGCATAAATTTGAAGAGGTGCCTGTGACCACTGAGATCAGTGATGCGCTTTCTAAAGATCTTAAAAAACGCGGTATGTCCTTTGTCGGTTCAACAATCATCTATGCATACATGCAAGCAGCCGGTTTAGTTGACGATCATCTAGCTGAGTGTTGGTGTCGAACGGATCGATAAAAATTTAGCTGATAGGCAAGTGAAGGGGTACAATGCTGTGCTTCACTGCTTATGGATGTTCAAATGTCGGATCTTACTTCCCTTTTAAAGCATGCTGATTTAGCTCGCGCTGAATTGTTACCTGAATTGCATGCTGAAAATACCAACTGTTACCGCCTGTTTCATGGTACGAATGAGGGAATATCCGGTTTAACCATTGATCGTTATGGTCCGCAGCTTTTAATTCAAACTTTTCATGAAGCTTTATCAACCGATCAAGTTGACCTGATAAGTGATCATTACGCGTCTCTATTTGACATAGAAGAGGTGGTATATAACGATCGCAGCGCACGAAACTCTCGCCGTGACGATGAGCATAATAAACGTGGATTAGAACTCGTTGGTCAGGAGCTGGGTATTAATTACCGTGTGAGAGGTAAACATGCGGGACAAGATCCGCTACTGTTTCTAGATATGCGTGTTGGTCGTCGTTACGTTCAAGAACATGCAAAAGATAAGTCCGTCCTGAACTTATTCTCTTATACCTGTGGTGTCGGTGTTTGTGCGGCTGCTGCGGGCGCAACCAAAGTGGTAAATGTTGATTTTGCTGAGCGAAACTTAGATGTAGGTAGAGAGAATGCTGAGCTTAATCAGCTATCTGGAGATCGAATTGAGTTTATTCAAAGTGACTTCTTTACCGCAGCAAAACAGTTTGCAGGCATTCCAATCAAGCAACGTGTAAAGAGAGGTCAGAAACCTCGTCAGTATCTTAAGCTTGATGAACAACAATTTGATCTGGTTTATCTAGATCCACCGCGTTGGGCGAAAAGCCCTTTTGGTACTGTAGATCTAATTCGTGATTATCAAAGCGTATTAAAACCATCCATCCTATCCACAAAACCAGGCGGCACTTTGGTGTGTACTAACAATGTTGCAAAAGTAGAAATGGATGAGTGGCTAGATCTGGTTAAGCGCTGCGCTAATAAAGCAGGGCAGCCTGTGGTGGATTACGAACTACTGCAACCTGAAATTGATTTCCCTTCAGTTGATGGGCAGCATCCCTTAAAGATTGCTGCGCTTCATTTTTAAGGTTGCCAGCGATAATCCTTCAGCCTGATCTTACCGTTGATCAGGCTTACCCCTTCATTTTCTAATCGTTCTTTCTGACGGAAGTAAGCTTCACTATCTTGTGGGAAAGATATCTTACCTTGAGCATTAATAACTCTATGCCAAGGCAATTGTGTATCTTTAGGTAATTGGCTTAGTGTTCTGCCCACTGCACGAGCCATCTTTGATAACCCTGCCAGCTCTGCAACCTGACCGTAGGTAGCTACTTTTCCTTCTGGGATCATGGCAACGATATGCCAGATCTTCTCTTGGTAACTCGGGCTGTTTGAGGTGTTAGTCATAACACTGAAAATAACCTTATAAGAGAGGGGATGATAGTACCTGAGTAAAATGCTAGGGTAATAGAAAGTCTACACCAATAGTTCAGGGATACTATCATCATGGCTTCGCTTGAAAACCTCAACTTTGATAACAGCTACTTGCGGTTGCCAAATCTGTTTCATCAACAGATAGAGCCAACTCCCTTAAACGGTCCCTTTTTAATTGCATTTAACCCCGATGTCGCGACTTTTCTGGATCTGGATGCTAACAGTGTCCAGCATGCTGATCTTGCTAAATATTTCAGTGGTCAAGCGCTATTACCGGGCAGTGAGCCCCTTGCTATGAAATATACGGGGCATCAGTTTGGGGTTTATAACCCAGAATTGGGCGATGGCCGTGGTTTATTGCTGGGGGAGGTTGTAAACAATAAAGCCGAGCGCTGGGATCTTCACCTTAAAGGCTCAGGTAAAACTGCGTTTTCTCGTTTTGGTGATGGTCGAGCTGTATTGCGCTCCAGTATCCGCGAGTATTTGATCAGTGAAGCTATGTCTGGTCTTGGTATTCCAACCACTCGCGCGTTGGCGTTGGTTGGAAGTGAAGAGCAAGCGATGCGTGATGGCATGATGGAACCCTGTGCAGCTCTTTTGCGTGTGACTCAATGTCATGTCCGCTTTGGCCACTTTGAATACCTGTATTACTCCCGGCAGCATGATGAGTTAAAAGTTCTAGCTGATTACTGTTTAGATCGTTTTTACCCGCAGTTTAAAGAGGCCGATAAACCATATCAGGCGATGTATGAAGAGGTGATTCAGCGCAGCGCTGAATTGGTCGCTAAATGGCAAGCTTATGGTTTTGTTCATGCTGTACTAAATACTGACAATATGTCGCTGCTGGGTGAAACATTTGATTATGGCCCGTTCAGCTTCTTGGATACTTATAAGCCGAAACTCGTGAGTAATCATAATGATCATAAAGGCCGCTACGCCTTTGAGCGTCAGCCAGAAATAGTGCAGTGGAACTTGTCTTGTCTAGGTCAGGCCTTATTAACATTGATTGATAAGGATGAAGTAATCGCACTATTAGATAGCTATCCCGAGCGATATAAAAAAGCTGAGCTTGCTGAGTTTAGACGTCGTTTAGGTTTACAGACAGAAGAGCAGAGTGATAGTGATCTTGTGCGAGAGTTGTTACAGCTATTTGCTCAACAAAATGTCGATATGAATCGATTCTTCCGAACTCTCTCTAATTTTGACGGTAGTGATGAATCGATTGCTGCTTTGATGAACCTGATCAGCTATCCATTAGCTTTAACACCTTGGCTATTGAAGTACGAACAGCGTTTGGAAATTGAGCCCGCAAGTCAACCAATTCGAAAAGCTCAAATGCGCTCGGTTAATCCTCAATTCATTCTACGTAATTATATGGCCGAAGAAGCGATTCGATCTGCGACGGATGGTGATTTTACTTTAGTTAATGATCTGATGGCCTTACTGAAAAATCCGATGCAGGATAATTCAGTTTTTGAACACTATGCTGAAGCAACTCCAGAATGGGCTGGTGGTATTTGCCTGACTTGTTCATCTTAAGGACTTAACTGTGATAGGAGAATGTCTGTTTCAGATAAGTAGATTAAAAGAGTGAAATACGCTTCTGAATATTTGCTGTTTTAAGCCTGTAAAACGGGAAAATGTTAGGCAAATATTACGATTCATTCATCTCAGTATAATAAGATTGAAATGATTGAATTTAAGGGAAAAAATTCGTTGACCTTTGCATAGAAAGCTCTATAGAATGAAGATCGCTTGAAAGTAAGCCGTATATTTATGTACACCATTTCGAAGTTCTATGAGTACCTCGTCCTGTTTTTCATAAGTAATCACAGCACTTCCAGCACAATCCGCCTGTAAAAAGGCAAAAATTACTCTGAAAGATATAGGACTATAGATATGTCTACTACTGGTACAGTTAAATGGTTTAACGAAGAAAAAGGTTTTGGTTTCATCGAGCAGGAAAACGGCCCAGACGTTTTCGCTCACTTCTCTGCGATCCAAGGCGACGGCTTCAAAACTTTGACTGAAGGTCAGAAAGTTGAGTTCACTGTAACTCAAGGCCAGAAAGGTCCACAAGCTGAGAACATCGTTAAGGTTTAATCCTTAGCTGATATTCAGTTTGAAAAGAAGCAAGGCTAAGGCCTTGCTTTTTTTATGCCTGAAATTTACTCAGTGTGAATTATTTCCGCTCTTTATGGTCCAATTTAAGCGGTAAATCGTATATTTATAAAAGCGCTCAGGAAAAGAAGTTGGTAGGTCTTCCTGCAATCTTCCTTGAGCTTGCCATATAAGTGCAGCTAATGCCCTTGGATGTAATGGAATAGGAGAAGGAACGAAGTCGATATAAAGCGCGCGTAATTTGCGTCGGAGTATTGATTATGAAACTTTTACTCGGAACCACTCTAGCACTCTCTTTGTTAATCCCTAGTGTCGCTTCAGCACATACTCAGCACGATGCAATGATTCATAATTTGCTTAACCCACAAGCTAGAACACTTTTATGGGCCTATGCTCTACCTGAGAGAGAAGCGAATGACGTTGCTGTAAGTGAAGTCTTTATTAGTGATTTGCTTAACCATTCCAGAAGCTATACTCCTGGAATGATGACTGATATGGATTCTATCAATAGGCAGTTTGAAATGAATCCAACTGCGGCGGGAGAAATGATGTCAGACGAGGCTGAATCAACCTATATGATAGAAGCTTTATACAACCCTAGTTTATAAAGGTATGTATTCAAAAGCCCTAGTAATATGGATGTTAATACTAGGGCTTTGGAGCTGATCGGGGTTACTGCATACGATGGGGATCAAGCTGAAAGTCGGTGATTGCCTTGCCTAAAATTACGACCCTTCCGCTATAACGTTCTTCGCCTGTTGAGGAAAACTCGAAATTATACGAGCGCCAGATGCGGATCTGCCCCTTAGCATCGCGTTTAAGCCAAAAACCTCTCAAGTTAATATTGTCATCAAGAAGCTGTAGCTCAAGTTCCTTACACTGCCTGCGGGTATATCTAAGTGCGACCTCTTTAATCTTTTGCGATTGCCACCAGTGATACATCGCAAAGATGATTAAGGTGATCCAGAAGAGGGCTTCAATATCTATATACATCGATTTCTTGTTTCCAAGGATTTATGGGTTCCTTTGATTGTGACTTGTTTTACAATGAGTTGTTTCAGATTGCACGATTAATTTTCTACTCAGGATCGAATAGATGTCATCTATCTCCCAGTTTGTAATGGATAACTGGCTTAATCTTCTAGCACTTATATGGTTTTTGATCTGTTTCAAAGGCTATATGTATTACGCGCGTAAACGCAGTTATGAAACGCCTTGCCTTGCCAGTGTTTTACATATGTATCGAAAAGAGTGGATGACACGGATGCTTACCCGAGATGTGCGAATTGCCGATACAACGGCGATTGCCAATCTAGAACGTAGTGTATCCTTCTTTGCATCCACCACCATGCTAATCCTTGCGGGCTTGATGACCATACTAGGTTCTACTCAACAAGCGATTGATGTTGTGGCGGATATCCCGTTTACCTTCCACGCGACGCGTGCGGAGTGGGAATTGAAGATCCTTCTTCTGATTACGTTATTTGTTTACGCCTTCTTCAAATTTACCTGGAGTCTGCGGCAGTATGGATTTGTTTCAATCATGATTGGCGGTGCCCCGGGGCCTGAAGAACATATCTCCCAGCAGCAGGCGGATGCACACTCTAATCGTATCGCCAAAATGACCTCAATGGCGGCAAATAGCTTTAACCTGGGTCTGCGTACCTACTATTTCTGTTTGGCGATCTTAGGCTGGTTTATCAACCCATGGATCTTCATGGGACTGACAGCCGGCGTTGTGTTCGTTCTGTATCGTCGTGAATTCAAATCTTCTACCCTCAAAACATTGATGATGAGTGCAGGAGAATAAAAGTTAAAAACCTCTCCTTTTACGCTTGAAAAGGTTTAGCACGTCCCAATATTCCTGTTATTGGCGGAGAGCTTGCTAAGGTTCAGCAAGTTCTCCACTACAGTTTTGTTGCTTTAGGGCGACGCTGTAGTTTTAGAAATAACAGACATATTGGATAAGTGTTGATGACTACTGAAACGCGTACAGAAACTCACGGTTTCCAGACTGAAGTGAAGCAACTGCTTCATTTGATGATTCACTCCTTGTATTCAAATAAAGATATTTTTCTGCGTGAGCTAATTTCTAACGCATCTGACGCTGCAGAAAAATTGCGTTTCGAAGCGCTTTCAAATGGCGCGCTTTATGAAAACGATGGCGATCTAAAGATCAACATCAGCTTTGATAAAGAAGCTAAGACCCTAACTATCGCGGACAATGGTATTGGTATGAGCCGCGATGATGTGATCGAACACCTAGGTACGATCGCTAAATCGGGTACAGCACAATTCCTATCTCAGTTAACCGGCGATCAGAACAAAGACAGCCAGTTGATTGGTCAGTTCGGTGTTGGTTTCTACTCCTCTTTCATCGTTGCAGACAAAGTAGAAGTTTTCACGCGTAAAGCAGGTTTACCAGCCGAGCAGGGCGTTCACTGGGTATCTGAAGGTGAAGGCGAATTCACTATTGGTGAAGTTGAAAAAGCCGGTCGCGGTACCAGCATCGTACTTCACCTAAAAGAGGGTGAAGAAAGCTTTGCAGATGGTTTCGCACTTCGTGGTTTGGTACGTAAGTACTCTGACCATATCTCTATCCCTGTAATCATGCAGAAAGAGGCGATGCCTAGCTTCGGTGAAGAGGGTGAAGAGAAAGACGCCGCTGCTGAAGAGCCAGAAGATGAAACAGTAAACAGTGCAACAGCGCTGTGGACACGTAACAAATCAGAGATCTCTGAAGAAGAATATCAAGAGTTCTACAAGCACATCTCTCACGACTTTGGTAATCCATTAACTTGGGCGCACAACCGCGTTGAAGGTAACATGGAATACACCAGTCTGTTGTTCGTGCCAGAGCGTGCACCATACGATCTGTGGAACCGTGAAGCGCCAAAAGGCCTTAAGCTATACGTGCAACGTGTATTTATCATGGATCAGGCAGATGAGTTCTTGCCTCTATACCTACGATTCATGAAAGGTGTTATCGACACTAAAGATCTATCCCTAAACGTATCTCGTGAAATTCTTCAGAAAGATGCCAACGTTGATAAGCTGCGCAGCGCACTAACTAAACGTGTACTGGATATGCTAATCAAACTGGGTAAGAACGATGAAGAAAAATACGCAGCGTTCTGGAAAGAGTTTGGTCAGGTTCTAAAAGAAGGTCCTGCGGAAGACTACGGTAACCGTGAGAAGATCCTTAAGTTGATGCGTTTCTCTTCTACTCATGCTGACAGCGAAGAGCAGAATGTATCTCTGGATCAATACATTGAGCGTATGCAGGAAGGTCAGGACAAGATCTATTACGTTGTTGCGGATAACTACAATACTGCGAAAAACAGCCCGCACTTGGAGATCTTCCGTAAGAAAGGTATCGAAGTACTGCTGATGACTGATCGTATCGATGACTGGATGATGAGCCAGCTTCAAAACTACGATGAGAAAGCCTTCCAAGATGTCACTAAAGGTCAGCTAGACCTAGAAGAGACAACGACTGAAGAAGAAAAGAAAGAGCAGGAAGAAGCAGCGAAAGAGCTAGAAGGTCTAGTTGATCGCCTGAAAACCAGCCTAGGTGAAAAAGTTGCTGATGTTCGCATCACTAACCGTCTAACTGATTCTCCAGCATGTCTTGTGTTGGGTGAGCAGGATATGGGTCTTCAGATGCGCCAGATTATGGAAGCAGCAGGTCAGGCAGTGCCAGACACTAAGCCTACATTTGAGGTAAACCCTGAGCACCCACTGATCGAAAAACTAGATCAAGAAGCAGACGAAGACCGCTTTGGTGATCTAGCTTCTGTTCTATTCGATCAAGCAGGCCTAGCCGCTGGTGCACAACTCGACGACCCAGCAAGCTACGTTGCGCGTTTGAACAAATTACTACTTGAGCTAAGTGCTTGATCAAGTAATTAGGTTCTAAAAAAGCGGCTCTATATGAGCCGCTTTTTTGTAAGTTAAGCTTAACCTTAAGCTTTGAATCTAGGTCAGGGATATATGTAGGTTTAAGCTAGTTGCATATTTTTGGTTATATGCGCGATGCAAGACCTAACTCTTAGGCTTTTATAAAAATGTTACATTCTAAGGACAGATTTTGAGTAACCCTACAACTTTGGACTCTAAAGATATTCCATTCTTTCTCCCGCTGGGTGCGGCAATCTCAACGGCAATGTGGTTATTAGACAAAGTCGATTTACCTGATCAAATGAATCGGGGCTTTCTTACCAGTTTATTTTCGGATCACATTCCATTCGGAACGATTGGGGCGCTGTTTCTAGCAATAGCGATGCTAGAGTTGTTATCAGTCTCTGTGTCTAAAGAAGTTGGCTTTCTATCAAAACAAAATAGACACCTTTCCAGAAGGCTATCACAGCTTGCTTCTCCAGCATTCTTTATAACTTTTGGGTTTACCCTTCCAATTTTTATTATATATCTTTGTACGGGTGAGAGAGCATATGGAAGCTATTGTTCTGTATTTGCAATATTCTCCTTGTTGCTTTGGGGTATGTCGTTCTTAGCGAGACAGCTAGTATTGTCGTCAAGAGCTATGCACACAAAACTCCCCAGGGTTATCGCTGTTGGTATTCTATTAGCTGTTGGAGTAGGTATTATTTGGAATGCAATTTCAGACCTTAGACCAAAAAAAATAGAAGTTAAATTTGAGTATGGGCTATATACAGCTATCAAGAATTCAGCACAAAGTGAAAATATAACTGTTGAGGAGTTTCTAAGAAGAGCAACTCTGAAGCGAGTTAATGATGGTAGGTAACAAGGCGTTGACAATA